>NZ_LT606949.1:0-1200000 GCF_900095215.1 Polynucleobacter necessarius
AAAGACGAAGGTGGCCGCCATACTCCATTCTTTAACAACTATCGTCCACAGTTCTACTTCCGTACTACGGACGTAACTGGTTCAATCGAGTTGCCAAAAGACAAAGAAATGGTAATGCCTGGGGATAACGTAACCATTACCGTAAAACTCATCGCTCCAATCGCGATGGAAGAAGGTTTACGTTTTGCGATCCGTGAAGGTGGCCGTACTGTTGGCGCCGGAGTGGTTGCAAAGATTTTGGCTTAAGTTTTACTAGTAATTAATATTTAGCGGTTTGCTAACCGGTGACATCAGTGCTGCTGATGTCACCGTGCTCTTTAGATGTATAACGTGGCAGCACCACAACGCTCTTTGGAATTAATATGCAAAACCAAAAAATTCGTATTCGTCTTAAAGCATTTGATTACCGTTTGATCGACCAGTCAGCAGCTGAAATCGTTGATACAGCTAAGCGTACCGGTGCAGTTGTTAAGGGTCCAGTACCTTTGCCAACCCGTATCGAGCGTTTTGATATCTTGCGTTCACCACACGTGAACAAGACATCCCGCGACCAGTTAGAGATCCGTACCCACCTTCGTTTGATGGATATCGTTGATCCTACAGAGAAAACTGTTGATGCCTTAATGAAATTAGACCTGCCAGCAGGCGTGGACGTCGAAATTAAATTGCAGTAATTTGTTGTTTCTAATCTTTTTGCTTGTCAAGACTGGGTTTTCGGGATAGAATTTAAGGCTTCGCTCAATTATTTTGGCGAAAATCTTAGTTTTATCAGCATCCAAAACGTTGGAAGTTATTGAGTTAGAAGTACTTTTACTTGTAAATCACTTAAATTAATTTTGCCGACCAATCGAAGTCGGCGTGGAGCATGAATATGAGCTTAGGCTTAATCGGCCGCAAGGTCGGCATGACCCGTCTATTTACGGACGAAGGGGAAGCGATTCCTGTCACCGTAATCGACGTGAGCGACAACAGAATCGCTCAAATCAAGACCCAGGCAACTGATGGCTATGACGCTATCCAGTTGGCACATGGCACACGTAGAGCTACTCGCGTTACCAAAGCAATGGCTGGTCACTTCGCTAAAGCGGGTGTGATGGCTGGTAATGCACTCAACGAATTCCAATTAGACGCAGCAAAAATCGCAGAAATGACACCAGGACAAGTTGTTCCTGCCGAAGCTGCATTTACTGCTGGTCAAAAAGTGGACGTGCAAGGCGTAACAATCGGTAAGGGTTACGCAGGCACCATCAAGCGTTATCACTTCGCTTCTGGTCGCGCATCACACGGTAACTCACGTTCACATAACGTACCAGGCTCTATCGGTATGGCGCAAGATCCAGGCCGTGTTTTCCCTGGTAAGCGTATGACCGGTCACTTGGGTAACGTTACACGTACAGTGCAAAATTTAGTCATCGCACGCATTGATGCAGAACGCAATCTCATCATGGTTAAAGGCGCTATTCCAGGTGCCCCAGGCGGTAAAGTTATTGTTACTCCAGTGGTGAAGACACCGTTGAAGAAGCAATAAGGAGAGCGAATATGGAACTTAAGCTTCTCCAGGACAACGGTACTTTAGGTGCGGGCGTACAAGCTTCACCAGAAGTATTCGAGCGTGAATATAACGAAGCATTGGTACACCAGGTTGTAGTCGCTTACCAAGCAAATGCACGTAGTGGTAACCGTGCACAAAAAGACCGTGAGCAAGTTAAGCACACAACCAAAAAACCTTGGCGTCAAAAAGGTACTGGTCGTGCACGTGCTGGTATGAGCTCTTCCCCGCTGTGGCGTGGAGGTGGTCGTATATTCCCAAATTCTCCAGAAGAGAATTTCAGTCAAAAAGTAAACAAGAAAATGTACCGCGCTGGCATGAGATCGATTTTGTCTCAGTTAGCTCGCGAAGGTCGTTTGAATGTGGTTGATCAATTTAATCTTGACGTTCCAAAGACCAAAGTTTTGGCCGAAAAAGTGAAAGCAATGGGCTTGGATTCAGTCTTGATCATAGTTGATCAGGTTAGTGAGAATTTGTACTTGGCATCACGTAACTTGCATAAAGTTGTCGTGGTTGAGCCACAGCACGCTGATCCATTGGCTTTGGTTCAATACAAAAAAGTATTGGTAAGCAAAGCAGCGATCGCAAAAATTGAGGAGTTGCTGAAATGAGCCAAGTCCGTAAAAACGATCACAACCTGATGAAGGTTCTGCTTGGACCGGTGATCTCTGAAAAAGCCACTATGGTTGCAGAGAAAAACGAACAAGTAGTTTTCCAAGTAGCTCGCGACGCAAACAAGAGCGATGTAAAACAAGCAGTTGAATTGCTCTTCAAGGTGCAAGTTGACTCAGTTCAAATCGTGAATCACAAGGGTAAGCCTAAGCGCTATGGCCGTTTTGAAGGTCGTCGTGACCACACCAAGAGGGCCTATGTGAATTTGAAGCCAGGTCAAGAAATTAACTTTGAAGCGGAGGCGAATTAATCATGCCTTTGATGAAAACTAAACCGACCTCACCAGGTCGTCGCTCAATGGTCAAGGTGGTCAATCCTGACCTCCATAAAGGTAAGTCTTTTGCACCATTGTTAGAGCCACAGTTTCAAAAAGCAGGCCGTAATAACAACGGTCATATCACTACTCGCCATAAGGGCGGTGGCCATAAGCATCACTACCGTGTTGTTGACTTCAAACGCAACGACAAAGATGGTATTCCAGCAAAAGTTGAGCGCTTGGAATACGATCCAAACCGCAGTGCAAATATTGCATTGATCGTGTTTGCGGATGGTGAGCGTCGCTACATTCCTGCTGCTAAAGGCATGACTTTTGGTCAGGCAATCATGAATGGCGCTGAAGCGCCAATCAAGTCTGGTAACAATTTGCCTATTCGCAACATTCCAGTTGGTAGCACGATTCACTGTGTAGAAATCATGCCTGGTAAAGGTGCTCAAGTAGCGCGTTCTGCTGGTGGGTCCGCAGTATTGTTAGCGCGTGAAGGCGTATACGCTCAAGTGCGTTTGCGCTCCGGTGAAGTTCGCCGTGTTCTGATTGAGTGCCGCGCCACTATTGGTGAAGTTGGCAATGAAGAGCATAGCTTGCGTCAAATTGGTAAAGCAGGTGCAAATCGCTGGCGTGGTATTCGCCCAACCGTTCGCGGTGTAGCAATGAACCCAGTAGATCACCCACACGGTGGTGGTGAAGGTAGAACTGGCGAAGGCCGTGTACCTGTATCTCCATGGGGCACTCCAACCAAAGGTTATCGCACACGTCGCAATAAGCGTACAACTTCGATGATCGTTCAACGTCGTCAAAAACGTTAAGCGATAAGGATAAATAGATATGACACGTTCAGCTAAAAAAGGCCCATTTTGCGACGCCAGCTTAGTAAAAAAAGTTGAAGTTGCACAAGCCAACACAGACAAAAAGCCGATCAAAACTTGGTCACGCCGTTCAACAATCCTTCCAGACTTTATTGGTCTGACGATTGCTGTACATAACGGTCGTCAACACGTTCCGGTATATGTATCAGAAAATATGGTTGGTCATAAGTTAGGCGAATTTGCCTTGACCCGTACTTTCAAAGGTCACGCTGCTGACAAGAAAGTAACAAAGAAGTAAGGGGATGATGATGGAAGTTAAAGCTATTCACAAGGGTGCCCGCATTTCTGCGCAAAAGACACGTTTGGTCGCCGACCAAATTCGTGGTTTGCCGATTGCTCGCGCATTAAACATTTTGAACTTCAGCCCCAAGAAAGCTGCCTTCATCGTGAAGAAAGTTGTTGAGTCCGCAGTGGCCAATGCTGAACACAATAAAGGTGCTGACATTGACGAGCTCAAGGTTGCAGCAATTATTGTTGATAAAGGCACTTCATTGAAGCGCTTTACCGCACGCGCTAAGGGTCGCGGTAATCAAATTGAAAAACAAACTTGTCACATTAGCGTGACCTTGAGTAACTAAGGAAAAATATGGGCCAAAAGATACACCCAACTGGATTCCGACTCGCGGTAACGAAGAATTGGACATCACGTTGGTATGCGAGCAACACTGACTTTGCGAAGATGCTGAAAGAGGACGTAGATGTCCGTAGCTATCTCAAGAAGAAGTTGAAGAATGCATCCGTAAGTAAAGTAGTGATTGAGCGTCCTGCTAAGAACGCACGCATCACCATTTACAGCTCACGTCCAGGCGTTGTAATCGGTAAAAAAGGCGAGGATATTGAAGTGCTCCGTCGTGAATTACAAAAGCGTATGGGTGTTCCAGTTCACGTGAACATTGAAGAGATTCGTAAGCCTGAAGTCGATGCACAATTGATCGCTGACTCTATTATTCAACAGTTAGAGAAGCGCATTATGTTCCGTCGCGCTATGAAGCGCGCCATGCAAAATGCGATGCGTCTTGGCGCGCAAGGCATCAAGATCATGTCTTCTGGTCGTTTAAATGGTGCGGAAATTGCTCGTCGCGAATGGTACCGTGAAGGTCGCGTTCCACTTCATACATTGAAGGCGGACATTGACTACGCAACATCAGAAGCTGAAACAACATACGGCATCATCGGTGTAAAAGTTTGGGTATACAAAGGCGACACATTGGGTCGTGGTACAGAAGCGCAAGTTGCTGCACAAGCTGCTGAACCAGCTGCCGAAGAAAAGAAAACTCGTCGTGTACAAAGCAAGACGGCTGCTCGTAAACCAGCTGCTGGCACAGACAAGCCATTAGTTGCTGCTAAACCAGCAGTAAAGCGTGTGCATAAGGTTGAAACACCAGCCGCAGATACGCAGAAGTCAGGAGAGTAAGCATGCTACAACCAAAGCGTCGCAAGTATCGTAAGGAACAAAAAGGCCGTAACACTGGCGTGGCAACACGCGGAAGTTCTGTAGCCTTTGGTGACTTTGGATTGAAGGCCGTTGGCCGTGGTCGTTTGACTGCTCGTCAAATCGAGTCAGCACGTCGTGCAATGACTCGTCACATTAAACGTGGTGGCCGTATTTGGATTCGCATTTTCCCAGATAAGCCAATTTCACAAAAACCTGCTGCAGTACGTATGGGTAACGGTAAAGGTAACCCAGAGTACTACGTAGCTGAAATTCAGCCAGGCAAAGTGCTTTACGAGATGGACGGTGTTGATGAGCAATTGGCGCGCGAAGCTTTCAAGCTTGCTGCTGCTAAGTTGCCTTTACAGACCACTTTCGTGATGCGCCACTTAGGTTGATCGGGGGATAGAGATTATGAAAAATACAGAATTAGCTTCAAAAGATCTGAACGCTTTAAATGCAGAGTTGACCGAGTTGCTGAAGACCGGTTTCAAGCTCCGTATGCAAAAAGGCACTCAGCAACTCACAAATACCAGTCAATTGGGTAAAAATAAGCGCGACATCGCTCGTGTGAAGACTTTTATTGCCCAAAAGACTGCACAGAAATAAGGAAAAAGGGATATGACAGAATTATCTAAACCCTTGCGCCGCACCATTGTGGGCCGCGTTGTTAGCGACAAAATGCAAAAAACTGTGACGGTGTTGGTTGAGCGTCAAGTTAAGCATCCTGTGATTGGTAAGTACGTTGGCCAGTCCAAAAAGTACCATGCTCATGACGAAGCTGGCACATATAAGATCGGTGATACCGTTGAAATTGCTGAATCTAAGCCAATGTCACGTACTAAATCTTGGGTTGTGACCCGTTTAGTTGAGGCTTCAGAGGGTCTTTAAAGAAATATTAGGGATTTTAGCGAAGTTTCTTCCCAAATCCCTGTTTTACGTAGTAAAATAAAAAGCTTCTCTAGTTTTATTGGAGAAGCGGTGTTTTTCATTAATTCCGGGTTTTAGTTTTCGTTAAAACCCATAGACGGAACCAAGACTGTTTGCCTTTGGCAAATAAGTTGGGGATTAGAAATGATACAAACCGAAAGTAGATTACAGGTTGCCGATAACACAGGCGCCAGTGAAGTGTTGTGCATCAAGGTATTGGGCGGATCTAAGCGTCGTTACGCCAGTATCGGTGATGTCATCAAAGTCAGCGTTAAGTCTGCTTCTCCACGTGGCCGTGTAAAAAAAGGCGACATTTATAACGCCGTAGTAGTGAGAACTGCTAAGGGTGTTCGCCGTCCAGACGGTTCATTGATTAAGTTTGATGGCAACGCTGCGGTATTGCTCAACGCTAAGTTAGAGCCAATTGGCACACGTATCTTTGGACCAGTGACGCGCGAATTGCGTACTGAAAAGTTCATGAAGATCGTTTCTCTCGCCCCCGAAGTTATTTAAGAGGCTGATATGAAAAAGATTCGTAAAGGTGATTCCGTAGTTCTATTGACTGGCCGCGATAAGGGCAAGCAAGGAACTGTTACAGCCGTTCTCGAGAACAAATTAGTAATCGAAGGCGTCAATATTTACAAAAAGAGCGTTAAGCCAAACCCAGCAGCCGGTGTTACTGGCGGCATGATTGACAAGACGATGCCTGTTCACATTTCTAATGTGGCTTTGGTTGACGGTAACGGCAAACCATCACGTGTTGGTATCAAACTCGTTGACGGTAAAAAGCAGCGTTTCCTCAAAACCACTGGCGCGACTTTAAGCGCATAAGGGGCACGGAGAAATTATGAGCACACGTTTTCAAGAGCACTATCAATCTAAAGTTGTTGCAGATTTGATCGCCAAATTTGGTTACAAGTCTGTAATGGAAGTTCCACGCATCACTAAGGTAACCCTGAGCATGGGCTTAGGCGATGCAGTGAATGATAAAAAAATTATCGAAAATGCAGTTGGCGATTTAACTAAAGTTTCTGGTCAAAAGCCAGTGGTAACTAAGGCCAAAAAAGCGATTGCAGGTTTCAAAATTCGTCAAGGTTACCCAATCGGCGCCATGGTGACATTGCGTGGTGCACGCATGTACGAATTCTTGGATCGTTTCGTTACTATTGCATTGCCACGCGTACGCGACTTCCGCGGTATCTCTGGTAAAGCATTTGACGGTCGTGGTAACTACAACATCGGCGTTAAAGAGCAGATCATTTTCCCTGAAATCGAATACGACAAAATTGATGCCCTCCGTGGTCTCAATATCAGTATTACGACGACTGCTAAAACCGACGAAGAAGCAAAAGCTTTGTTGGCAGCATTCAAATTCCCTTTCCGCAATTAAGAGGCTAACGTGGCAAAACTATCCCTAATTGAGCGCGAGAATAAACGCGCACAAACTGTAGAAAAGTACGCTGTTAAGCGTGCTGAACTCAAAGAGATCATTGCTGATCAATCACGCAGCGATGAAGAGCGCTATGAGGCTCGCTTGAAGCTACAGGCACTTCCACGTAACGCAAGCCCGATTCGTCAAAGAAATCGTTGTTCATTAACCGGTCGCCCACGCGGCACATTCCGTAAGTTCGGTTTGGCTCGTAGCAAGATTCGTGAAATCGCCTGCCGTGGCGAAATCCCCGGTTTAACCAAGGCCAGCTGGTAAGCGGCGAAAGAAGTAGGAGAACTCATGAGTATCAGCGATCCAATCGCCGACATGTTGACAAGGATCCGCAATGCGCAAGCAGTGCAGAAACCCGTAGTCTTGATGCCGTCGTCAAAAGTTAAAGTAGCCATCGCAAAAGTTTTGCAAGATGAAGGCTATATTGAAAATTTCGAAATCAAAGGTGAAGCAGCGAAGCCAGTGTTGCAAATTGATCTCAAATACTATGCAGGCCGTCCTGTTATTGAGCGTATTGACCGTGTATCAACACCAAGTCTACGCATCTATAAAGGCCGTCATGACATTCCAGAAGTAATGAATGGCTTAGGCATTGCAATTATTTCAACCCCTCAAGGCGTAATGACTGACCGTAAAGCACGTGCAACAGGCGTGGGCGGCGAAGTTATTTGCTACGTATCTTAAGGAGCGAAATATGTCCCGCGTAGGTAAATCACCAATTACAGTTCCTAAGGGCGCTGAAATCAGCATCAACGGTGAAAACATTACTGTTAATGGCCCTTTAGGCACGTTGACACACAACTTGCATCCTTCTGTTGGGTTGAAACAAGAAGATGGCGTATTGACTGTTGTTTTGAATAACGACACACCAGAAGCTGGTGCTCAGTCTGGTATCGCTCGTGCTTTGGTTAACAACATGGTTGTTGGCGTAACTACTGGCTTTGAGCGCAAGCTCAGCTTGGTAGGCGTTGGTTACCGTGCTGCTGCTCAAGGTGAGACATTGAAATTGCAGTTGGGTTTCTCGAACGACATTATTTACAACCTGCCAAAGGGTGTAAAGGCTGAGACTCCTACTCAAACTGAAATCATTATCAAAGGTTCCAACAAGCAGCAAGTTGGCCAGGTCGCAGCTGAAGTTCGCGCATACCGTTCACCAGAGCCATACAAAGGCAAGGGTGTTCGCTACGTGGATGAGGTTGTGCATCTGAAAGAAACTAAGAAGAAGTAAGCGAGATTAGAAAATGAATAAAGACGCATCCAGACAAAGACGTGCTAGGCAGACTCGTATTCGCATTGCCGAAGCATTGGCAAATCGCTTAACAGTTATCCGTAGCAACTCTCATATTTCTGCTCAGGTTTATAGCCCATGCGGAACCAAGGTTGTAGCAGCTGCTTCAACAATGGAAAAAGATTTGCGCCAAGCGATTAAAAACGGCGGCAACGCTGAAGCTGCAAAACAAATCGGCAAGTTAGTTGCTGAGCGTGCTGTTAAGGCAGGCGTTGTTGATGTTGCTTTTGATCGTTCCGGTCATCGTTACCACGGCCGTATTAAGGCCTTAGCTGAAGCTGCGCGTGAAGCCGGCCTGAAGTTCTAATAGGGTTTAGGAAAAAACATGGCAAAAATGCAAACTAAGATGCAAAACGAAGACCGTGATGATGGTCTTCGCGAGAAGATGATCGCTGTTAATCGTGTAACTAAAGTGGTTAAGGGTGGTCGTATCCTCGGATTCGCTGCACTCACTGTAGTTGGCGATGGCGATGGCCGCATCGGCATGGGTAAAGGCAAATCAAAAGAAGTTCCAGTTGCCGTTCAAAAAGCAATGGACGAAGCACGTCGCAAAATGATTAAAGTCACTCTACGTAAAGGTACTTTGCAGCACACGGTTACTGGTCAACATGGCGCGTCACGCGTTTTGATTGCTCCAGCTAAAGACGGTACTGGAATTATTGCTGGCGGCCCAATGCGCGCGATTTTCGACGTAATGGGCGTAACTAACGTGGTTGCTAAGTCACTCGGCTCAACAAACCCATACAACTTGGTTCGTGCAACCATTGATGGTTTGAGCAAGATGAGTACTCCTGCTGAGATTGCTGCTAAGCGCGGTAAGTCAGTTGAAGAGATTCTCGGTTAAGACCAAAAGATTAGGAATCTATAAATGACAACATCTACCTCCAAAGTCAAACTGCAATTAGTACGCAGCTTGATCGGTACACGCGAAAGCCATCGTGCAACTGTACGTGGCTTAGGCCTTGGTCGCATCAATTCAGTTTCTGAATTGGAAGACACTCCAGCTGTTCGCGGCATGATTAATAAAGTTTCTTATCTAGTTAAAGTCATTGGCTAATAACTAGCAAGTAAATAGGCGAAGAATATGCAACTCAACACAATTAAACCCGCAGAAGGCTCTAAGAAAAACCGTCGTCGCGTTGGTCGCGGCATTGGTTCTGGTCTTGGTAAAACTGCTGGCCGTGGTCACAAAGGTCAAAAATCCCGTTCTGGTGGTTTCCACAAGGTAGGATTTGAAGGCGGTCAGATGCCTATGTACCGTCGTTTGCCAAAGCGTGGTTTCGTGTCTTTGACGCGTCGTCATGCTGGTCAAATTACTTTGAATGACTTAGCAAGAATCAATTTGCCAGAAGTGGACTTATTGGTATTGAAAGCTCATGGCTTCGCTGGTGATCAAATCAATGCAGTTAAGGTTATCAAAACTGGCGAACTCAAGATTGCTGTAACCCTCAATGGCATCACAGCAACTGCCGGCGCA
Source organism: Polynucleobacter necessarius (assembly GCF_900095215.1). Classification (NCBI taxonomy): domain Bacteria; kingdom Pseudomonadati; phylum Pseudomonadota; class Betaproteobacteria; order Burkholderiales; family Burkholderiaceae; genus Polynucleobacter; species Polynucleobacter necessarius. Next base: position 9,933 of record NZ_LT606949.1, read on the forward strand.
AAAGCAGCTATTGAAGCAGCTGGCGGCAAATTGGTTGAATTGGCTTAATAGGCTTTTAGTAGATATGGCATTAGCACCTACCAATAACGCAAGCACCGCAGCATCAGGTGGCAAGTTTGGCGAATTACGCCAACGCTTAGTCTTCCTGGTGTTGGCTTTGCTCGTGTTCCGTTTGGGTGCTCATATTCCAGTTCCTGGTATTGATACAGACCAATTGGCGCAGCTGTTCTCTGGTCAAAAAGACGGTATCTTGGGAATGTTCAATCTGTTCTCAGGTGGCGCTTTATCTCGCTTTACCATATTTGCTTTGGGAATCATGCCTTACATTTCCGCATCGATCATCATGCAGTTAATGACGATTGTTGTTCCTTCTTTAGAGTCTTTGAAAAAAGAAGGTCAAGCAGGTCAACGTAAGATTACTCAGTACACCCGCTATGGCACTGTGTTCTTGGCTACATTCCAGGCTTTAGGTATTTCTGTTGCATTGCAAGCTCAACCAGGTTTGGTGATTAACCCAGGCTTAATGTTTGAATTGAACACCGTGGTGACCCTAGTAACTGGCACGATGTTCCTCATGTGGCTTGGCGAGCAAATTACTGAGCGTGGTCTTGGTAACGGTATCTCCATCATTATTTTTGGCGGTATTATTTCTGGTCTGCCAAATGCATTAGCTAGCTTGTTAGAGCTGGTTCGCACTGGCTCAATGAATATTATTTCCGCATTGCTCATCGTAGTGATTTGCGTGGCGGTGACTTATTTTGTGGTGTTTGTAGAGCGCGGTCAGCGCCGTCTCTTGGTGAACTATGCTAAGCGTCAAGTTGGCAACAAGATTTACGGTGGCCAATCCTCTTATTTCCCATTGAAGTTAAATATGGCGAGTGTTATTCCTCCAATTTTTGCTTCTTCAATCATTTTGTTCCCTGCAACAATTGCTGGCTGGTTTACATCAGGCGAGCCAACCAATATGTTTAGCAGAATTATTAAAGATTTAGCAGCGACTTTAGCCCCAGGTCAGCCTGTTTACACAATTTTGTATGCAGCTGCGATTATTTTCTTCTGCTTCTTCTATACCGCTTTGGTATTTAACAGCCGTGAAACTGCTGAGAACTTGAAGAAGAGCGGTGCATTTGTTCCAGGTATTCGTCCAGGTGACCAGACAGCGCGTTATATCGATAAGATCTTGGTGCGTTTGACTCTAGCAGGCTCTATTTATATGGTTCTGGTTTGCTTGTTGCCAGAATTCTTGGTGTTGAAGTACAACGTGCCGTTCTATTTCGGTGGTACTTCATTGTTGATTATTGTGGTTGTTGCAATGGATTTCATGGCTCAAGTTCAGTCATTTGTTATGCAACAGCAGTACGGCTCTTTGATGAAAAAAGCTAACTTTAAGATGGGCGCTTAACTGAATGTCTAAAGACGATGTAATTCAGATGGCGGGAGAAGTTGTAGAGAATTTGCCGAACGCGATGTTTCGCGTGAAGCTGGAAAACGGACATGTGGTGTTAGGGCACATTTCTGGCAAGATGCGGATGCACTACATCCGTATTTTGCCGGGAGATAAGGTGACAGTGGAGATGACTCCTTACGACCTGACGCGTGCCAGAATTATTTTCCGTGCGAAGTAAAGATTAAGTAGTACCTATTTTTTAAGAGGTGAGTTATGAAAGTTTTAGCATCCGTTAAGTGTATTTGCAGAAATTGTAAGATCATTAAGCGCAAACGCGTTGTGCGCGTGATCTGTTCTTCAGACGCACGTCATAAGCAGCGTCAAGGCTGATCTGGTTAATTAAGAGGAAATCTTATGGCACGTATCGCTGGGGTAAACATCCCAAATCATCAACATACTGTCATCGGTTTGACAGCAATTTTTGGCATCGGCACAACTCGTGCACACCAAATCTGCAATATCACAGGTGTTGCAATAGACAAAAAAGTTAAAGATCTTACTGACGGTGACTTGGAAAAGTTGCGTGATGAAGTAGGTAAGTTCGTCACGGAAGGCGATCTTCGTCGTGCAGTAACTATGAGCATCAAGCGATTGATGGACTTAGGTTGCTACCGTGGCGTTCGTCATCGTAAGGGCTTGCCTGTACGTGGTCAACGTACTAAGACAAACGCGCGTACCCGTAAGGGCCCACGTAAGTCTGGCGTGCAACTGAAGAAATAATCAAGAAAGTTTATTGACATGGCACAACAAAAATCTGCTGCAGCTGCTTCACAGCGCGCTCGTAAGAAAGTTAAAAAGAACGTTTCTGACGGTATTGCACACGTTCATGCTTCGTTTAATAACACCATTATTACGATCACTGATCGTCAAGGAAATGTGCTTTCATGGGCAACTTCTGGCGGCCAGGGCTTCAAAGGCTCACGTAAATCAACACCTTTTGCGGCGCAGGTAGCTGCAGAAGTTGCTGGTAAGACAGCCATTGAATGTGGTATCAAGCACCTGGAAGTTCAGATCAAAGGCCCAGGCCCAGGTCGTGAATCAGCAGTTCGCGCATTGAACTCTTTGGGCATCAAGATCACCGAGATTCAAGACGTAACTCCAGTTCCACACAATGGTTGTCGTCCTCCTAAGCGTCGTCGTATCTAAGCTTGGAAGTTGGCAGTACAAATAGTTTCAGTAGTTTTTTTATTAAAGCCCACTGTTCGCCTGATTTAAAGGGTGAACTCACCGCCGGTCGTAAGACTGCGGCAAAGAAAGGAAATTAACGTGGCACGTTACTTAGGGCCTAAGGCCAAATTAGCACGTCGGGAAGGTATCGACTTATTTTTAAAGAGCGCACGTCGCGCCATGTCAGACAAGTGCAAGTTAGATACTAAGCCTGGTCAACATGGTCGTACATCTGGCTCAAGAACATCCGATTACGGCCATCAATTGCGTGAAAAGCAAAAGGTTAAACGTATCTATGGCGTATTAGAGCGTCAATTCCGTCGTTACTTCGCTGAAGCCGAGCGTCGTAAGGGCAATACTGGTGAAACATTGCTCCAATTGCTTGAGTCACGTTTAGACAACGTGGTTTATCGCATGGGCTTTGGTTCAACACGCGCTGAAGCACGTCAGCTGGTTGCTCACTGTGCAATTTTGCTCAATGGCCAACCCGTGAATATTCCATCCATTCAGGTTAAACCTGGTGATGTAGTTGCTATTCGCGAAAAAGCGAAGAAGCAAGCGCGTATTACAGAATCACTCAATTTGGTCGGACAAATGGCAGCTGTTACTTGGGTTTCAGTTGACGCAGCCAAGCTCGAGGGAACATTTAAGCAAGTGCCTGACCGCGAAGAGATTAGAGGTGAAATTAATGAAAGTTTTATTGTCGAATTGTATTCACGTTAATTTAGGCACTCTCAAGGAAAAAATATGCAAACAAATTTGCTCAAGCCAAAGATTATTTCTGTTGAAGCGCTTACCGCCAACCAAGCTAAGGTTGTTATGGAGTCGTTCGAGCGTGGCTATGGCCACACACTCGGAAATGCATTACGTCGTGTACTGTTGTCCTCGATGGTTGGTTATGCGCCAACTGAAGTAGCTATTGCTGGTGTTGTTCATGAGTACTCCACATTGGATGGAGTGCAAGAGGATGTAGTAAACCTCTTATTGAACCTCAAGGGTATCGTATTTAAGTTGCAGTCACGTGACGAAGTTACTATCAATTTGCGTAAAGAAGGCCCAGGCGTTGTAACCGCAAAAGATATTGATTTGCCACATGATGTAGAAATCATGAATCCTGATCACGTTATCGCTCACTTGTCCGCTGGCGGCAAGTTGGATATGCAGATCAAGGTTGAAAAAGGCCGTGGCTATGTTCCAGGTAACGTTCGTCAGTACAACGATGAAGCCACTAAGATCATTGGCCGTATTGTGTTGGATGCGTCATTCAGCCCAGTAAGCCGTGTTAGCTATGCTGTTGAGTCTGCTCGTGTTGAGCAACGTACTGACCTCGATCGTCTCGTAATGACTATCGAAACAAACGGCGTGTTGTCTCCTGAAGAGGCGATTCGTCAAGCGGCTAGCATGTTGGTTGATCAGTTAGCTGTATTCGCGGCTCTTGAGAGCAGCGAAGTTTCTGGTGATTTGACACCAAGCCGCTCTTCAATGGTTGACCCAATGTTGATGCGTCCGGTTGATGATCTCGAGCTCACAGTTCGCTCTGCAAACTGCTTGAAGGCTGAGAACATTTACTACATCGGTGACTTGATTCAACGTACAGAGAATGAATTGTTGAAGACGCCTAATTTAGGTCGCAAATCTTTGAATGAAATCAAAGATGTATTGGCGGCTCGTGGCTTAAGTCTTGGCATAAAACTCGAAAGCTGGCCTCCAGCTAATCTCGAGAAATAATTAGAAAGGAAGCATCATGCGTCACGGAAACGGCTTACGCAAACTAAACAGAACATCATCACATCGCTTGGCGATGCTGCGCAATATGTCCAATTCTCTTTTGGAGCACGAAGTCATTAAAACGACTTTGCCAAAAGCTAAAGAATTGCGCATGGTTGTTGAGCCTTTGATTACATTGGGTAAAAAAGATAACTTAGCAAACCGTCGCTTAGCATTTAATCGTACACGTGATCGCGATATCGTGACAAAGCTCTTCAAAGAACTCGGCCCACGTTACGCAACACGTCCAGGTGGCTACCTTCGTATTTTGAAGTTTGGCTTCCGTCATGGCGATAATGCACCAATGGCTTTGGTTGAGTTGGTGGATCGCCTAGAAGTTGAAGAAACAGCATCAGTAGCTGAAGAGGTGTAAGTCCTTTAGCTGCATTGAAAAGCCAGGCTCCGGTCTGGCTTTTTTCATTTATTGGTTTTTATAGATACAGAATGTCTAAAAATTCCCCGGCCTCTTCCAGCACGCTTTTAGTAGTGGCAACAAGCCTACCAAGCGTGGAGCTTGCCAAAACTATGGCTCGTGCCATGGTGGAAAACTATTTAGCCGCTTGCGTTCAGTTGACCGAGGGCATTCAATCAATTTATCGTTGGGAAGGTAAGATTTTCGAAGAGAAAGAGGTGTTGCTATCCGCTAAAACTACTGAAGCTAAGTGGCTTGAGATAAGCACCTTTATTAAAAATGCACATCCTTATGATCTTCCTGAGATATTGGCTTTTTCTCCTGAGCAATATGAAAAGCAATACGGCAAATGGGTAGAGTCTGAGGTAAATTTGAAGTCATGAGAATGCATTCATTCGTAGCAAAAATCGTTGCCCTGTTTGTACTCTTGTCTGCGCAAGTTTTTGCTGCGCCCGATGTTTTACCTCTCGAAAAAGCATTTCGCGTTGAGGCTACTTGGTTAGAAAACAGCAATCAAATTGAGCTGGAATTCTTGCCGGCTAAAGGCTATTACATCTATCAAGAATCGCTTAAGTTTCAGGCGGGTGTGCAGGCTGGAAAGCTAAGTAACATAAGGCCTTCGCTGCCAGTGGGCGTGGAAAAGTTTGATGAAACCTTTCAGAAAAAACTGCAGGTATACAAAGAGCCATTCTTAGTTATTTTGGATGCAAAACCGGCCACTGGAAAACCACTTCATGCTGAGGTGACGCTCCAAGGTTGCGCAGAAGCGGGTATTTGTTATCAGCCAATGACCCTTCAGTTTTTACTTGCTGCGCCGGACGTAAAAGCGGCCCCAATTCCAGAAGCTTTAAATTCCACCGCAGCAGCCAATGTTCAGGCCAATGGAGAATTTGGCCTCACTGATTTATGGCGTGAGCGCGATGACATTAATGCAATTGGCCGTTTTTTAGAAAGCACCTCAACTACATATTTATTTCTAGCATTTTTTGTTTTAGGCCTCGCTTTAGCGTTTACGCCTTGCGTACTTCCCATGCTGCCCATTCTCTCGAGCGTGATCTTTGGAACTCAGGGTGGCAAAGCAATGTCTAAGGGCCGTGCCAGCATTCTGGCGCTAGCCTATGTCTTGGGTATGGCTCTGGTGTATGCCTTGGCTGGCGTGCTGATGGCTGCTCTAGGAGGTAGCGTTCAGCGTGCTTTGCAAAGCCCGTTTACCCTAGGTGCCTTTGCATTGCTGCTTCTAACTCTTTCTGGCAGCTTATTTGGCTTATATGACCTCCGTTTGCCGCAATCATGGCATCACCATGTGGATAAACTCGCAGGGCGTCAAAAAGGCGGAAGTGTGTTGGGTGCTTTTGCTTTGGGGGCCATTTCTACCTTAGTAGCCAGCCCATGCATTACCGCTCCTTTAGCAGGCGTTCTGGCCTTTATTGCGCAAACTGGCTCCATGAGCCTAGGTGCAGGACTGCTCTTTGTGATGGCTATAGGAATGGGTCTGCCACTGCTTTTCATTGCCATTGAAGCGCGTATTTTGATCCCATCTACTGGCATTTGGATGGTGTATTTGCAACGCATGCTAGGCGTTTTGTTGGTAGCTACGGCTGCTTGGATTGCCTCACCGTTGCTACAAAAAAATGATGGCGTTGGCAGTACAAAAACTATCAATGGACAGAGTGTTCATCAAGTGGGTGATTTATCTTTTACGGTAATTCAGTCTCCAGCGCAGCTAGATGCGCAATTGAGCAAAGCGAAATCAGAAAATAAATTCGTTCTCTTGGATTTTTATGCTGAGTGGTGTATTAGTTGCAAGGAGATGGAAGTCAATACTTTTGCCAATCCAGAGGTGAGCAAAGAGCTAAAGCAGTTTGTGCTGATACAAGCGGACGTCACTGCAAATAGCCCTGAGAACCAGGCATTGCTTAAGCGTTTTGGTTTATTTGGCCCTCCGGGTATTTTGATTTTTAATCAAAATTCACAAGAGCAAAAAGATCAACGCGTGATTGGCTATATGCCACCGCAGCGTTTTATTGAACGCCTCAGGAATGCGTTGAAAAACTAAAGCAGCCATTCATTAATAAGAAGCAAGCAAATAACCAAATAGTTACTTGCTTGCTTTAATTAGGCGCGCAGCCTCAAGCGCAAAGTAAGTCAATACACCATCTGCACCTGCGCGCTTAAATGCGAGCAGCGATTCCATCATGACGGGATCATGATCTAACCAGCCATTTTGTGCAGCTGCTTTGAGCATGGCGTATTCACCGCTTACTTGGTATGCATAGGTTGGGTAATTAAATTCATCTCTTACGCGGCGTACGATATCCAAATAAGGCATGCCAGGTTTGACCATGACCATATCGGCGCCTTCGCTGATATCAAGAGCGACCTCCCGAAAAGCCTCGTCGCTATTGGCGCAATCCATTTGGTATGTCTTTTTATCGGCATTGCCTAGGTTCTTGGCAGAGCCTACTGCATCTCTAAATGGGCCATAAAAAGCGGAGGCATACTTAGCTGAGTAAGCCATGATGCGCGTATGAATGAGCTTCTTTTGCTCTAATGCTTCACGAATTTTTCCGATGCGACCATCCATCATGTCCGATGGCGCGACAATATCGACGCCAGCCTCTGCTTGCGCAATCGCCTGCTGTACCAAAATTGCGGTGGTCTCATCATTCAGAATACGACCTTGTGCATCGAGTACGCCATCTTGACCATGGCGGGTGTACGGATCTAGCGCTACATCGGTCATGATGCCTAAATTAGGAAAGCGTTTCTTGAGTTCACGCACAGCCTTCGGAATCAAGCCATTGGGATTAAAAGCTTCCTTGCCGTCGGACGTTTTTAATGTCGCATCAATCACTGGAAAGAGTGCTAGTACTGGAATACCCAAGTCGACACACTCTTGCGCGACTGGAAAAAGTAAATCTAAAGAAACGCGATTAACCCATGGCATTGAGGCAACTGCTTCAGATTTGCCTTGTCCTTCGAGTAAAAAAACTGGGTAGATCAGGTCGCTGGCAGAAACGCTGTTCTCCTGCATGAGACGACGTGACCAATCGGCACGACGCATGCGGCGTGGACGATGTCCTGGAAAATTAAGCAATGAATTAGCTGGTGATTTCATCTTCTTTAGTCTCTGCTTCAAATAACCGCTTAATAACAATGTTGTCGGCCTCTTCTAAGCCAATGCGTTTGGTGCTTGAGAATAATTGTGCCGTAAGTTGCTTGGACTCACCATGGCCATCAGGCAAAGCGGGGTCATATTGCTGTAATTGTTTGCGAACAGCTTCTAGGGCATGTTTGCACTCACTTTTGTTGAGTTTGTCGCATTTACTGAGCAAAACATGGATGGGTTTGCCGGTGGGCACAAACCACTGAATCATTTGTTCATCTAGGTCTGTAATGCCATGCCGAGAATCCACGATTAGAACCATGCCTACTAATTGCTCCCGCTCCTGCAAATAGTCGCTTAGGAGGGTGTTCCAGTGGCATTTGGTCTCATGGTTAACGGCCGCATAGCCATAACCAGGCAGGTCCACCAAATAGGCTAAGAGATCGTCCTTCGCGAAAAGGCCGAAATAGTTGATGTGTTGGGTGCGCCCAGGCGTTTTACTGGCAAAAGCCAGCCTTTTTTGGTTGCAAAGGACGTTTATAGCGCTAGATTTGCCCGCATTTGAGCGTCCAGCAAAGGCCACCTCACGCAGGGGGGTGGCAGGCAGGCAATGGGTGTCATTGACTGTGGTGGCGAATCGGGCTTGAAAGAGTTTAGACATATCCAGAAGCTATTGTAAAATCACGCAAAATCATGAAATATCTCATGGTGTTGGGTAAAAGAGGTTGTAAATGCAGGGCCCAAACACTTTTAGGAATTTTTGCCAAGGTAAACATAGTGCGTCAAACCTCTCAAATCTCCAAATTAACTAGCTTACGTGCTGGTTTGGCGGCTTTCTCTATTGTCGCCTTGATTGGCATTTCTGGCACAGTTTTTGCTGCTGATGCAGCTCCTGCCGCAGAAGCTAAGGCTTCTGTTCCAGGTAAGCCAAAGGTTGATGCAGCTGTTGGTGAAACTCTCTATTCGAATGGCGATGCAACGCGTGGCGTTACTGTTTGCTTGGCTTGCCATGGACCTAAATAGCAAAGCGCTGTTGCTACTTGGCCTAAGTTGTCTGCTCAGCATGCAGCTTATACAGCTAAGCAATTGAAAAACTTTAAAGAAGGCACTCGCGCCAATCCAGTCATGATGGGTATGGCTGCGACTTTGACAGAGCAAGATATGCAAAACATCGCGGTAAAAGGCGTGCCAGCGTGCGCTGCTTTCCATAGCCCAACTGGCGCCGGCATCCCTGCACAGTACCCACGTTTAGGTGGTCAGTGGGCCGAATATTCATCTGCGCAATTGGTTGCGTTTGGTAATGGCACACGCAAGATTGGTCCAATGATGACTACCATTGCTAGCAAGATGTCTGACTTAGCAATGAAAGCCGTTTCTGATTACATCGCTCGCTTACGTTAATTAGTCACCAGCACAATAAAAAAACCCCGCTCATGCAGCGAGGTTTTTATTGCCTAAACTTAATGAAGTTTTTAAATACGTCGCCAGTGTTTAATTTGGCAAAACCGCTTCAGAGGAAAATAAATCAGCGATTTTTTCACGCGCGCGAATAACGTAAACATTTTTTCCGTCAACCATGATCTCGGCAGGTTTAGGGCGTGTGTTGTAGTTGGAGGCCATTACAAAACCATAAGCGCCGGCAGACAGAATGGTCAGAAGATCGCCTTCTTCAACCGCTAGTTGACGATCACGTCCTAACCAGTCGCCAGATTCGCACACGGGGCCAACAACGTCATAGGTTAAAGCTTTTTCAGCTTTATTCTGCGCAGGAACAATGCCGTGATGTGCCTCATATAAGGCTGGGCGCATGAGCTCGGTCATTGCGGCATCGACAATGCAAAAGTTCTTTTCAACACCGATTTTTAAATACTCAACAGTCGTTAAGAGCACGCCAGCATTACCAACCAGCGATCTGCCAGGCTCAAGCACAACATCTAAATGGCCAAAGCCACGTTCGGCGACACAATTCAATAAGGTGTTTGTAAACTCGGTGATATCAGGCGGTGTTTCATCGCTGTAAGAGATTCCTAGGCCACCACCTAGGTCTAGGTGATGAATCACAATGCCTTCCCGTTTGAGATGCTCTACTAAATCCAGCACTTTATCGAGTGCATCTAAGTAAGGTGCGGTTGTAGTGATTTGTGAGCCAATGTGACAATCGATGCCAACAACATCAATTTGAGAAAGTTGCGAGGCTTCGCGATAAGTTTTTAAAACTTCGTGATCAGCGATGCCAAATTTATTTCCTTTTAAGCCTGTGGAAATGTAGGGGTGGGTTTGCGCATCCACGTCGGGATTCACTCGCAAGGAAATTGGAGCGCGTAGATTGAGCTCGGCGGCAACTTTATTAATCTTATGCAGCTCCGCAATGGACTCAACGTTGATGCATTTGACGCCAACTTTTAAGGCGGTCGCGATTTCTGCAGCAGATTTACCAACACCAGCAAACACTAAACTTTTGGGATCTGCGCTAATCGCCAGTGCGCGCGCTAACTCACCGCCGCTAACTAAATCAAATCCAGCGCCTAGTTTTTTAAAGCAATCGATTACCGCTAAATTGCTATTGGCTTTCATGGCATAGTGCACACGTGCACGACGCTTGCCATTGGCATCAACACAAGCCTTATCGTAGGCCTGGTAGGCGTCAGTCAACGCCTTTTTGCTATAGATGTAGAGTGGCGTCCCAAATTCTTTCGCTAGATCTGCGAGTGCAATTTCTTCGGCATACCAATTGCCATTGCTTTCGGTAAATCCAGATAACTTATGGAGTGGAAGCGCTTTACTTGTCATTATTTGGCTGATGAAGAATTGCTTGGGCTGGCGGGGGTTTGGGGCGGGTAGAGCTTGCCTTTAGGTTCTGGCTCTGTAGGAGCGGGCGGAACGGGTGGCACATTTGGCATATATAGCGGCCCTCTTACCCCACACCCAACAAGGGATATTAGTAGGCTAAGGCGGAGGGCTCTATTAAGAATCGCTATCATGAATGTCTCTAAAACGAATGATTGAATATAGCATGCAGGGCTCTAGTATGAATCCAAATAATTCAAACGTGGAAACCATTGATGACAAGCAGTTTTATCAACTGGGAAGTCATTTATTGCACTCTATAGAGGTAGCACTAGAGAAGGCGGATGATGAATTAGATCTCGATTTGGATGTCGAGCGCCAAGGCGGTAATGTCATCAATATTCGCTTTAAGGATAGGAGTCTGATTGTGGTCAATACTCAGCCATACTTACATGAAATTTGGGTCGCAACTAAATCAGGGGGTTATCACTATCGCTGGGCTGGCACGACCGCAAAACCTTTATGGCTGGATACCAAAACAGGTAAAGAGCTGTTGAGTGATTTATCCGACTTTGCTAGCGCTCAGGCAGGTCAGGCCGTAAAGATTCATCTAATCTGATTAGAGTTAAGCAGCGCCTGTAGCGTTTAGAGTTTCAAGGACTTGAGCATCAGCGACGCTTTTAATCTGAGCCTTACCAATTTTTTCTAAAACGACGTAACGAATTTGTCCGCCCTCAGTCTTTTTGTCAACCTGCATGAGTTCCATATAGCGTTTCGCGCCAAATTTTGGCGGAGTAATCGGTAGATTCATTGAGTGGATGATCTTAGTGAGGCGCTGTGCATCGGCTTCGCTAATGTAATTAAGGCGGCGTGATAAATCCGCCCCTAGCACCATGCCACAACCAACTGCTTCTCCATGCAACCATTCGCCATATCCCATGCCCGCTTCAATGGCGTGACCAAAGGTATGACCAAAATTCAAGGTCGCGCGAATGCCGCCTTCTCTTTCATCCGCGGAAACGACTGCGGATTTAATTTCGCATGAGCGCAGCACAGCGTGACCCATTGCCTCAGTGTCGCAAGCTAGTAATGCTGTCGAATTGGCCTCAATCCAATCCAAAAAGTGAGAGTCAGCAATGGCGCCATGTTTGATCACTTCAGCAAGACCTGCGGACAGCTCTCTTGGTGGCAGAGTCTTCGGGGTATTAAGGTCCGCAATCACGGCAGCTGGCTGATGAAACGCGCCAATCATATTTTTACCAAGCGGATGGTTGATGCCAGTCTTGCCGCCTACAGAAGAGTCGACTTGAGCAAGTAAAGTGGTTGGCACTTGAATAAAGCGAATGCCACGCATGAAGCTGGCTGCGGCAAATCCAGTCATATCACCTATAACACCGCCGCCCAAAGCGACCAGCATGGTCTGACGATCGGCGCCAAACTTTAAAAGATCATCAAAAATAAGCTGGAGATTTTTCCAGTCCTTGTAAGACTCGCCGTCAGGCAAAATGATTGTTCTGACAGGCTTGCTAAAGGTTTTTAGTGTGTTAGTGAGGCGCTCCGCATAGAGCGGAGCTACTGTGGTGTTGCTAACAATGTAAATAATAGATGTGGCTTTTTTACAGGCGCTAAATAAACTCGGTTGATCAATCAGGTCGGTGCCAATGTAAATTGGATAACTGCGATTACCCAGATCAACTTCAAGTGTTTTCATCATAGTGCCAATCTATTTAAGCGGAGAGTTCAAGTTGCATGATTAAGGTGTTAACCAGTTGATTGACGCTGGGTTTGCCAGTTTCAATAACGTGATCGGCTATTTCTCGATAAAGAGGATCGCGAATGGCATACAAATGTTCTAGAATTTTTTTAGCGTCGCCATTCTTCAGTAAGGGACGTCCTTCACTGCCTTTAGTGCGAAGCCAAAGTTCAATGGGGTTCGTATGCAAATAAATTACGGTACCGTGTTCGCTAAGTGCTTGACGATTTTCTGGCAACAAAATGGCGCCACCACCAGTCGCCAAAATAATGCCCTGCTCAGCGGTGATTTTGCGAATGGCTTGAGCCTCTCTTTTACGAAAACCCTCTTCACCTTCCATTTCAAAAATGACCGGGATTTTTACGCCGCAACGCTCTTCGATAACATGATCGGCATCCAAAAATCGACGCCCTAATTTCTTTGCCAGTACTTTGCCGACGGTCGACTTTCCGACGCCCATGAGGCCGATCAGAAAGATATTGTTTGTCGAAGAGTTCACTCTTCGATTTTATTAGGGTTTGTCGAGAACGGTCGGAGTTAAAAAGACAAGCAGCTCAGTTTTGTCTTGCAACTTAGATTTATGGCGAACAAAGTGGCCAATGAGGAGAATATCCCCTAGTAGGGGGATTGTGACTTCATCCTCTAGTTCGGTAGTTTGAAAGATTCCGCCAATAATCGCTGTTCCCCCATTTTCAACGGTGACCTCAGAGCTTAGGCTTTTAGTGTCAATCGTGTATCCCTGCTCTGTTTTCATACCTACCGTCTCCTTATTAATGCCAACTAGCATTGAAATCTTTCCATCGGGATGGATTTTGGGGAGAACCTCAAGGCGTAGATTAGCCTTGCTAAATTGCAATTTGCTGCCGTTTTGATTGGAGGTTTGGTAGGGGAGTTCAGTGCCTTGCTCGATCGTGGCTTTGACTTGGTCGCCCGTCATGATGCGAGGGTTAGGCAGAATTTTTCCTTGACCCTCTGACTCCAAAGCGGAAAGCTCAGCTTGAAGAATGCGACTGGCATTTCGAGAAACCAGGGTCGCAGCCACCGCTGCCGGATTAAAGCCATTTAATCCAGTGCCAGCTAGATCGAAATTACCCGTCAATGTTTGATCGGCATTGCCACCAAGCCCATTGACCTGATATCCCAGTTTGACACCCAATTCCCTAGCAAAACGCTCATCCGCCTCCACAATGCGTGCTTCAATCAGAATTTGCCTTGGGCTATTAATGTGATCTCCCCCAAAGGGGAGGGCAACATCCTCGCGACGGAATTTTTGAAAGGCCTGGATTTCGGCATGAGGCCCAATCCAATAAATATCGCTATTGCGAACTAGACGCAAACCACGGCTAGCCAGGATGGAATGGAGCGCGGTTTGCCATTGGGTGTTTTTGAGATTCACTGAACTCTTGCCCTGAATTGACTCGCTTAATAAAAAGTTGGTATTACCTAATTTAGCCAAAACTTGTAAAAGCGCTGTTGTTTCAATGTCGGTGAATTCCAGGCTAATGGGTGCTAGCAAATGACTTTTTGAAGGCGTGTTTCCACCTGCCGGATTGGCCAAAAAAAAGCATGAATAAAACAAATGCAATTCCAATGTCTTGTAGATATTTTTTTGAGGTTGTAGATGCTCAGCTTCATTCCCCTGATGCAGTCTTCAGAGTGAGAGATCTACCCTGGGGATGAGTAAAGATTGCTAGCCCATTTTCGAGTTTGTTAAGACGCCATTCCCCTAAAACCTGAGCACCTATTTCAAAGGCGATATTCCCTTTCGCAGTATTGAAAAATGCTTGATGAGTTGTGCCCATATGGGCCGCTCCTAGATGGCGCCAACGTCGCAATTCAGCTTCATGAGGGGGTGTCTGGGCTTTGCTCAAAATCCTAGTTTCAGGCCTTTTCTCTTTTAATGAGTGAATGCTCACTTCTATTTCGTCTATTACCATATATAAGTCATCTTGATTTATCCTGTTGAATTTCATCGCGCATCATGTCCAACTCCTTGCTTAAGTCGGAGATCTGCTGATGGGATTCTTCAAGGGCGCTTTGGGAGTGATTGTTTAAGGCGTTGTAGATCACAAAATAAGTAACTGCCGAAGCCATTAGGATCCCAATCAGAAGGGTAAGTAAGCCGCCCAATTTTTGAAAGTGGCCAGGAATTTGTAGCTGGGCAAGAGGGGTCTTAAAGGGCTGGTTATTGCTTTGGTTTGAGGGTCTTGATGGTGGGTTTTGTGAGGGAGTGGATTGATGAATTCCGTGGGGATCTGGGATGGCAGGGGCATCGCCAAGATCACTCAAAATCTCATCAAAAGATTGGTTGGAAATATGGCGTGCAGACATGCCCCTATTCTTCGATTTTGAGGGTTGAAAAACTATCGGCCCAATTTGATTCCCGTGTCAGAAATCCGGCCATCACTATTTGCAAAACAAGGGTTTTGGCGCTCTTTTAAGGAAATCGTCCAAGCACCCTATAATTTGGGAATGGCCTTACCTCCAAAAGACAAGCCGCCGCTAAATCGGCGTCCAATTCGTCCTTCCGATAGACGTCCTCGGCAGACACGTACTGAACCTGGCTTGCCACGCAAAAATTCCAGCAATCCACTAGTTAAGGGTTTGTTGATCATTGGGGTGGTTTTTGCTTTGGTGATTACCTTGCTGATGGGGTATGCCTTCTTGGTAGCCAAACCTAATCTTCCAAAGATCTCCGCCTTAACCGACTACAACCCTAAAACCCCTCTCCGCATTTACACGGCAGATAAAGTGCTCATTGGCGAGTTTGGTGAGGAGCGTCGCAAGGTAATCCCGCTAAATGAAATTCCTCAAAGTATGCGTAATGCTGTTTTGGCAATTGAGGACGATCGCTTCTATTCTCATGGTGGTGTCGACTATGCGGGCATTTTGCGCGCAACGGTAACTAATTTGCGCGGGCATCTTTCGCAAGGCGCCTCTACGATCACCATGCAGGTTGCACGGAACTTCTTCCTCAGCAATGAGAAAACCTTTAGCCGAAAAATTTATGAAGTGCTGTTGGCCTGGGAAATCGAGTCTCAATTAACTAAAGACAAAATTCTGGAAATCTATATGAACCAGATTTTCTTAGGGCAGCGGGCTTATGGTTTCTCTAGCGCAGCGCAGATTTATTTTGGCAAAGAGTTAAAAGACATCACTGTTGCTGAGTCGGCCATGTTGGCTGGTTTGCCAAAAGCCCCGTCCGCCTATAACCCCGTGAGCAATTTCCGTCGCGCCAAGATTCGTCAAGAGTACATTCTTCAGCGTATGCGCGATCTTGGCTACGTCACGCCCGAGGAATACCAAAAGGCGATGATTGAGGAATTGCATATTCGCGGTCTTGGGAATGAGTTTGCTGTGCGTGCTGATTTCCCGGCCGAAATGGTTCGGCAATTGCTATTCACGCAATATGGTGAAGCTATCTACTCTCAAGGAATCGATGTTTACACAACCATCCGGAAGGCCGATCAAGACGCCGCCTATAAAGCAGTCCGGAAGGGGATTTTTGAATACGATTTGCGTCATGATTATCGCGGTCCAGAAGGACTTATTGATCTACCGGAAGATTTAGTAAAACGCCAACGTGCGATAGATGAGGCATTGCTGGCATATCCACAGTTGGATGATTTGCAGTCTGGCGTTGTGCTTGATGTAAAGCCAAAAGAAATGCAGGTCATGATTGCTACTGGCGATACCATCACTATTAAAGGTGATGGTATGAAGTTGGCGGCGGCTTCCATTACCGATAGCACTCAACCCAAGAAACGCTTGCGCCCTGGGGGTGTAGTGCGCTTACTGTCTGACGGCGGGGTTTGGAAGTTGGCTCAGTTGCCACAAGTTGAGGCGGCTTTTGTCTCGATGAATGCGGAGACTGGCGCTATTCTCTCCTTGGTAGGCGGTTTTGATTTCCGTCGCAATCAATTCAACCACGTGACACAAGCCTTACGTCAACCAGGCTCTTCGTTTAAACCGTTTATCTATGCAGCCGCGATTGAAAAAGGCTTCACACCTAGCACGATGGTGAATGATGCGCCTTTATCTATCGGCAGCATGGAAACAGGAAGTCAAGACTGGGAGCCAAAAAACTACGATGGCAAATATGATGGGATGATGCGCTTGCGCAATGCCTTGGCGAAATCGAAAAACTTAGTTTCAGTTCGCATTATTCGCGCCATTGGCCCTTCTTATGCACAGGAATATATTCAGCGCTTTGGTTTTGAGCCTGAAAAGCATCCACCTTATTTAACAATGGCCTTGGGCGCGGGTTCAGTAACCCCGCTACAGATGGCCTCTGCTTATAGTGTGTTTGCTAATGGCGGTTATCGTGTCGACCCATTCTTAATTGACAAGATGGTGGATTCAAAAGGCACAGTGATGTTTGAAGCTAAGCCTACTCGTGTGCGTGAAGATGCTCCGCGTGTACTCGATGCGCGCACTGCATTTGTGATGGATAGCATGTTGCAGGAAGTAACTAAGACTGGTACCGCCGCCTCGGCACGAGGACAATTAGGTCGCAATGATATCGCTGGCAAAACAGGCACCACTAACGATTATCACGATGCCTGGTTTGCTGGTTATAACCCGAAAGTCGTTGCGATTGCGTGGATCGGTTTCGATAAGCCTGCGAGCTTAGGTGATCGGGAAACTGGTGGAGGTCTTGCGTTGCCGATGTGGATCTCTTATATCGGAACTGCCTTAAAAGAAATTCCACAAGAAGCGCGTGAGGTGCCGAGTGGGGTGACTCAAGTTGATGGTGACTGGTTTATTCCAGACTTCTCTCACAATGGCGGTGTGCGCGAACTGCAATAGTTCGTTTCCAGCATGGCACGGCAAGCGCGCACCGTAATACCTGGCAAAGCCATGCATGTGATGGTTCTTGGAAACAATCGCGAGACACTTTTTTTGTCGATGAAGATCGCCGAACTTATTTAGAGTGGTTGCGTGAGGCTGCTAGACAGTTTGGCTGCGCGGTACATGCCTTTGCATTAATGCCAAATCATGTGCATTGATTGATGACTCCGCAAAACGAAGACTCTCTTGCGAAAACGATGCAGTCATTGGGTCGTCGATATGCGCAGTATTTCAATCGGCAGCATCGTCGCTCCGAAACAATTTGGGAGGGAAGATACCGCTCTTCTTTGATTGAACCAGGCTATTTTTTGCGTTGTCAGCGCTATATCGAGCTTAACCCCGTTAGGGCTGGGTATGAATCAAACCCTCAAAGCTCTACCTGGACTAGTTTCGCAACCCATATTGGGGGTAAGACTGAACCCTGGCTTGTAGACAATCAATCCTGGTGGAAGTGAGGTCATACGCCATTTGAGCGGCAGATGGGCTGGTCTAATTTTGTCAAAGAGGGCTCTCCGCACTGGGAAGACCGTCAAATTACAGAATCCCTGATTCGCTCAAAGCCTTGGGTAAGTGATATTTATGCTAAAAAGATTTTGAAAGATGCCTCAGAAATTGCGGCAATACGACACCGTGGCCGCCATAGCAAAATAAATTCAGTCAATTCAATAGCTTAGAGAATTTCTAATACGCCCGAATTGGGATTTGGGTATTGAATATTTTGACTCCGTCCCCATATACATAATACATTTTGGTGCGACATCAAAATAAATGGGACAGGCTCATTTTATTTCTATTGCATCAGTGTGGGTATTCACCTATATTTGATCCTCCAAAAGTAATCAGGCCTTTGTCGCCCCTCGGCAATACTATGACTACAAAATTAAATTCAGATCTTCGCCCTATCGCTCAAGGTGTATATGATCCCAGTAATGAGCACGACGCTTGCGGCGTGGGATTCGTAGCGCACATCAAGGGTAAAAAATCCCATGAAATCGTTTCTCAGGGTTTCAAGATTCTTGAGAATTTGGATCACCGGGGAGCGGTTGGTGCCGATCCTTTGATGGGTGACGGTGCCGGTATCTTGATTCAAATTCACGATACTTTGTATCGCGAAGAGATAGCTCAACAAGGCGTGACATTGCCACCTTTGGGTGAATATGGCGTCGGTATGATTTTCTTGCCTAAGGAACACGCCTCTCGTTTGGCACGTGAACAAGAATTGGAGCGTACTGTACGTTTAGAAGGTCAGGTTGTTTTGGGTTGGAGAGATGTTCCGGTAGATGTGAAATTACCAACGTCGCCAACAGTGTAAATGACAGAGCCATTCATTCGTCAGATTTTTCTTGTCCGTGGTCGTGACATCATGACAACGGATGCACTTGAGCGTAAGTTATATGTGATTCGCAAAACAGCACGTCACGCAATTCAAGATTTGCATTTGAAGCATGGCAAAGAATATTTTGTTGCCTCTATGTTCGCTAGAACCATTGTTTATAAGGGTTTGCTGTTAGCAAACCAAGTGGGTGCTTATTACCAAGATTTGCAAGATAAACGCACTGTATCTGCACTCGCTTTAGTGCATCAGCGTTTCTCCACCAATACATTCCCTGCATGGGAATTGGCGCATCCATACCGCATGATTACGCACAACGGCGAGATCAATACTGTTAAAGGTAACGTCAATTGGGTGAATGCACGCGAAGGCGCGATTAGCTCCCCGGTGCTCGGCGATGATTTGCAAAAACTCTGGCCATTAATTTATCCAGGTCAATCAGATACAGCTTGTTTTCAATCAGATACAGCTTGTTTTGATAACTGTTTAGAGTTACTAGTGATGTCTGGTTATCCATTGACTCAAGCCATGCTGATGATTCCTGAGGCATGGGAACAGCATGCGTTGATGGATGACAATCGTTGCGCTTTCTATGAATACCATGCAGCCATGATGGAGCCATGGGATGGTTCATCGGCCATGGCATTTACCGATGGTCGTCAAATTGGCGCCACTTTGGACCGCAATGGTTTGCGTCCAGCACGTTATTACGTGACTGATGATGATCTGGTCATCATGGGCTCTGAAGCGGGCGTATTGCCAATGCCGGAGAGCAAGCTCGTTCAAAAATGGCGCTTGCAACCAGGCAAGATGTTCATGATCGATATGGAACAAGATCGCATTATTGATGACGTTGAGTTGAAGAATGCCGTTTCTAAAGCGAAACCATATAAGAGCTGGATCGATGCGGTTCGCGTGCGGTTGGACGAAGTGGACGCTAGCAAAGCGGACTTGATTGATGAAAAAACTACCATTCGTCCCGCGGCTAAATTATTAGATCGCCAGCAAGCGTTTGGCTATACCCAGGAAGATATTAAGTTCCTCATGGCTCCAATGGCCATGAATGGTGAAGAGGCAATCGGCTCTATGGGCAATGACAGCCCGTTAGCTGTTCTGTCTAATAAGAACAAGCTACTTTATAACTACTTCAAGCAATTATTCGCGCAAGTAACCAATCCTCCGATCGATCCGATTCGCGAGAATATGGTGATGTCCTTGGTGTCATTCATTGGGCCTAAGCCAACTTTATTGGATACCAACAACATTAATCTTCCAATGCGCTTGGAAGTGAGTCAGCCAATTTTGGATTTTGATGACATCACCAAGAGTCGTCATATTGGTCGCTACACCAACGGTAAGTTCCGTTCTTATGAGTTGGATATTTGCTATCCAGCTTCATGGGGTAAGGCTGGTATCGAAGCCCGCTTAGCCTCTTTGTGTGCTGAAGCGGCCGATGCTGTGCGCTCGGGTTACAACATTTTGATCGTGAGCGATCGGCAGGTTGACGAGAAGCACGTGGCAATTCCTGCTTTGTTGGCGACTGCTGCAATCCATCAGCATTTAGTGCAAAAAGGTTTGCGCACTAGTGTTGGTTTGGTGGTTGAAACTGGTAGTGCGCGTGAGACACATCACTTTGCACTCTTGGCTGGTTATGGTGCAGAAGCGGTGCATCGATATCTCGCAATGGAAACTTTGGCGGAAATGGCTAAAGGTTTGTCTGGTGATTTGTCTGCGGAAAAAGCAGTAAAGAACTTTGTGAAGGCAATCGGTAAGGGCTTGCAAAAAGTGATGTCCAAAATGGGCATCTTTACTTCTTATATGTCATACACGGGCTCACAGATTTTTGAAGCTATTGGCTTAAATCGCGACATCATTGATCAATACTTCAAAGGCACTCCATCGAATGTAGGGGGTATCGGCGTATTTGAAGTGGCTGAAGAAGCATTGCGCATGCATACAGCCGCGTTTGGTAATGACCCGGTATTAACCAATACGCTTGACGCTGGTGGTGAATATGCATTCCGTATTCGTTGTGAGAACCATATGTGGACTCGAGATACGATTGCGAAGTTACAACATTCAACACGTGTTGGCGCTGAAAAAGGCTATCAGACTTATAAAAGAGTACGCCAATATCATCAATGATCAAACCAAGCGTCAAATGATGTTGCGTGGCCTGTTTGAATTCAAGATCGATCCAGTGAAGGCTATCCCATTGGACGAAGTAGAATCTGCAAAAGAAATCGTCAAACGTTTTGCAACGGGCGCGATGTCTTTGGGTTCAATCTCTACCGAGGCGCACGTTACGTTGGCAATCGCAATGAACCGTATTGGCGGCAAGTCCAATACTGGTGATGGTGGCGAAGATCCAAACCGTTATGTGAATGAGCTCACAGGTATTCCAATTAAGAAGGGCGAGTCCTTGGCGAGCATCTTGGGTAGCGATGTAGTTGAAGCGAACATTCCATTGCAAGATGGTGATTCATTTCGCTCCAAGATTAAACAGGTTGCTTCTGGCCGCTTTGGTGTAACCACCGAATATTTGCGTTCCGCTGATCAGATTCAGATCAAGATGGCGCAGGGTGCCAAGCCTGGCGCAGGTGGTCAATTGCCTGGTCGCAAAGTTTTCGACTACATCGGTAAGTTGCGTGTCTCGGTACCGGGCGTAGGTTTGATTTCTCCCCCTCCGCACCATGATATTTATTCGATTGAAGATATCGCCCAGTTGATTCATGACTTGAAGAACGTCAATCCAAAAGCAGACGTTTCTGTACAACTGGTATCTGAAGTGGGTGTTGGTACTGTTGCTGCTGGCGTTGCTAAAGCTAAAGCGGATCACGTTGTGATCTCTGGTCATGATGGCAGTACAGGCGCATCCCCATTGTCTTCAATCAAGTATGCTGGTTCCCCATGGGAATTGGGCTTGGCTGAAACACAGCAAACCTTGGTTCTGAATGGTTTGCGTAGCCGTATCCGCGTTCAAGCTGACGGTCCCATGAAGACAGGTCGCGACATAGTGATTGGTGCTTTATTGGGTGCGGATGAATTCGGCTTCGCCACAGCGCCATTGGTCGTTGAGGGTTGCATCATGATGCGTAAGTGTCATTTGAAGACCTGCCAAGTAGGCGTAGCTACTCAAGATCCAGGGTTGCGTAAGCAGTGCTCGGGCAAGCCAGAGCATGTAGTGAACTTCTTCTTTATTGCTGAAGAGGCGCGCGAGATCATGGCGCAATTAGGCATTCGTAAGTTTGATGACTTAATTGGTCGCGTTGATTTATTGGATACCCGTAAAGGTATCGAGAACTGGAAAGTTCATGGCTTAGATTTCAGCAAGATCTTCGCTGAGCCACAGGTTGCCGCTGAAGTTCCGCGTTATCAAGTGTTGACCAAAGATCACGGCTTGGCCAGCGCTCTCGATAACATTTTGATCGAGAAGAGCGAGCCTGCATTAGAGCGTTGTGAAAAAGTATCTTTCATTGTTCCAGTCAAAGACGTAAACCGTACTGTAGGCGTAATGCTTTCAGGCGAAGTGGCACAACGCTATGGTCACGCAGGCTTGCCTGATGACACGATTCATATTCAGTTGAATGGCACAGCCGGTCAAAGTTTCGCAGCCTTCTTGGCGCGCGGCATCACCTTGGATTTGGTTGGCGATGGCAATGACTATGTTGGCAAAGGCTTGTCTGGCGGTCGCGTGATCGTTCGCGCACCTCATGAGTTCCGTGGCGATACAGTGCAAAACATCATTGTTGGCAATACCGTTCTCTATGGTGCGATTGCTGGTGAGGCTGTCTTTAATGGCGTAGCTGGTGAGCGTTTCACGGTCCGTAACTCTGGCGCTACTACCGTTGTGGAAGGTGCCGGTGATCACGGTTGTGAATACATGACCGGTGGAACCGTAGTTGTATTTGGTGCGACAGGATGTAACGTTGCCGCAGGTATGAGTGGCGGCATCGCTTATGTTTATGACGAAGATGGTTTGTTTGATAAGCGCTGCAATACCAGCATGGCGACCTTAGAAAAAGTGCTACCTTCAGCTGGGCCGATCGCCAAGATGCCGAAGTCTGAATGGCATGCCCCTGTTGACGTGAAAGACTGTGGCGAGCGTTTAACTGAAGAGCCAATTTTGAAAGGCTTGATTGAGCGTCATTTCCGTCGCACCCGTTCTGAGCGCGCAAAAGCGCTCTTGGCTGATTGGGAAAATGCCCGCGGTCGTTTTGTGAAAGTGCTTCCGACAGAGTACAAGCGTGCTCTAGGTGAATTGTGGGAAAAAGCTCAAAACAAAACTGTTTCTGCTTAATCAATAAAAACATTAAGAAAAGATACTAAGGATTCGAGATGGGTAATGTCACTGGATTTATGGAGTTTGAGGGCGTCGAGGAGTCATACGAAGCGCCGGTTAAACGGCTCGATCATTACAAAGAGTGTGTCGCCGCTTTAAATGATGAAGAGGCGAAGATGCAAGGTGCGCGTTGTATGGATTGCGGCATTTCGTTTTGCAATAACGGTTGCCCAGTGAACAACATCATTCCTGATTTCAATGATCTCGTTTTCCATAGCGATTGGAAGAATGCATTGGATGTTTTGAAATCAACTAATAACTTCCCAGAATTCACTGGCCGTATTTCCCCGGCTTCTTGCGAGGCTGCTTGTACTCTGGGAATCAATAGCACTTCAGTGGGTATCAAATCTATTGAGCACGCCATTATTGATAAAGGTTGGGAAAGTGGTTGGGTTAAACCAGAGCCATCTAGGGTGAAGACGGGTAAAAAAGTAGCGATTGTTGGCGGTGGTCCTGCTGGTATGGCGGCTGCTCAGCAATTGGCTCGCGTTGGCCATGATGTAACGGTATTCGAGAAGAATGATCGTATAGGTGGCTTATTGCGTTACGGCATTCCTGATTGCACAATGGAAAAGTGGTTAATTGATCGTCGTGTTGAGCAGATGCAAGCTGAAGGCGTTAAGTTTGAAACAGGCGTATTTGTTGGCAAAGAAGCAATTGGCGCTGAAGTGAAAAACTACTCTACTCAAACAGTTTCACCAGAACAGTTGATGAAGGATTTTGACGCGGTAGTGATTACCGGTGGTGCGGAACAACCGCGTGACTTTCCAGTACTAGGTCGTGAGTTGGCTGGTGTTCACTATGCATTGGAATTCTTGATTCCACAGAACAAAGAAAATGCTGGCGACTTCAAAAATGAAATTCGTGCGACAGATAAACATGTTGTTGTTATTGGTGGTGGTGATACCGGTTCTGATTGCGTAGGCACTTCTAACCGTCATGGCGCAACTAAGATCACTCAGTTTGAGTTACTCCCTCAGCCTCCAGCAGTCGAAAACAAGCCTTTGATATGGCCATATTGGCCAACGAAGTTGCGCACCTCCTCTTCTCATGAAGAGGGTTGTGATCGCGATTGGTCAGTTGGGACTAAGCGTTTTGAAGGTAAAAACGGCAAAGTTGAGAAGCTGATTGGCGTTCGTTTGGAGTGGAAAGACGGCAAGATTTCAGAAGTGCCCAATTTTGAATTTGAGATCAAAGCAGATTTAGTGCTTTTGGCAACGGGCTTTGCCTCTCCAGTACAGCAGGTGCTCAATGCTTTTGGTGTTGAGAAGGATGCGCGAGGCAATGCTAAGGCGACGGTAGATGGTCAAACCGCCTATCACACGAACGTTCCTACAGTATTTGCGGCTGGCGATATGCGCCGTGGACAATCTTGGGTGGTTTGGGCGATTCGAGAGGGCCGTCAATGTGCCCAGGCAGTAGACCAGTATTTAATCGGGTCATCTGTTTTACCCCGATAATATCGAGGATATGAATAGTGGCCAGCCAAACTCCTTGGATGTAAATAAGCAAGCTACAGGTGAGGTTGTCGTCTCCATTAAAGACGTCAACTTTGCCTATGCCCCAGGAGATCGGCAAATTTTGTCTGGACTCAATATGGAGTTTCGACGTGGTCAAGTAGTTGCTGTGATGGGCGGTTCTGGCTGTGGCAAGACCACCATCCTTCGATTAATTGGCGGTCAATTCACTGCTCAATCAGGGCAAGTTTTATTCGAAGTTCAAGACATTGGCAAGATGAGTGGCGCTGAGTTGATGGTGGCCCGTCGACGCATGGGCATGTTGTTTCAGTTTGGCGCTTTATTCACCGACCTCAGTGTTTTTGAAAATGTGGCCTTCCCTTTGCGTGAGCATACCGACCTGAGTGAAGAGCTCTTGCGCTCGTTAGTGTTGATGAAACTCAATGCGGTTGGTTTGCGTGGCGCGCGGGATTTAATGCCTTCACAAATTTCTGGTGGTATGGCAAGGCGTGTTGCGCTAGCTAGAGCGATTGCCTTGGATCCACCGCTCATCATGTATGACGAGCCATTTGCTGGTCTCGATCCTATTTCACTTGGTATTACCGCGCGCTTGATTCGCGATCTCAATAATGCTCTGGGAGCCACGAGTTTATTGGTGACCCACGATGTTGAAGAAACTTTTGCTATTGCAGATTATGTGTACTTTATTGCGAATGGCCGCATTGGCGCAGAAGGCACTCCTGAGGAGTTGAGTCGCTCAACAGATCCTTTTGTTAGACAGTTTTTAGATGCAGCTCCAGATGGCCCTGTACCTTTTCACTATCTCGGCAATAGCCTGGAAGAAGATTTTGGGATGACCGCGCGATGAATATGCTGCTCAATTTATTTGGTGATCTGGGATTTTTTGTTCGTCGCAATTTAAGTAGTCTTGGCTTGGCTGCTCGTATGTTGGTAGCGGTTATTGTACGTTCAGGATTCCTGCTAAAGAGACCGCGCCTAGTAATCGACCAAATTCTATTTGTTGGCAATCATTCATTTGTCATCATTGCAGTTTCAGGATTATTCGTGGGTTTTGTTTTGGGTTTACAGGGCTACTACACCTTGAATCGTTATGGCTCTGAGCAAGCGCTTGGCCTATTGGTTGCCATCTCTTTGACTCGTGAGTTGGGTCCAGTGATTACCGCCTTATTGTTTGCCGGCAGGGCTGGGACTGCATTGACTGCGGAAATAGGCTTGATGAAAGCAGGGGAGCAATTAACCGCCATGGAGATGATGGCGGTTGATCCCTTGGGGCGGGTGATTGCGCCGCGACTCTGGGCCGGCATTATTTCTATGCCAATTTTGGCGACTATTTGTACAGCAGTGGGTGTTCTGGGCGGCTATCTGGTCGGCGTTCCGCTCATTGGTGTGGATTCAGGTGCTTTTTGGTCTCAGATGCAGGGGGGAGTAGATTTGTTTTCCGACATCGGCAATGGCTTAATTAAAAGCATGGTGTTTGGTCTTGCGGTAACTTTTATTGCTCTCTACCAGGGCTATGAATCTAAGCCTACGCCAGCAGGTGTTTCGCAAGCGACTACTCGCACGGTCGTGATTTCTTCTGTATCGGTTTTAGCGTTGGATTTCTTGCTAACCGCGATGATGTTCTCAAATTAGAAAGAATAAACTGGGGCTCTTATGAAAAAAAGTGCAATTGATATTTGGGTGGGAATCTTTGTTGCCATTGGTTTATTGGGGGCGCTTTTCCTCGCGCTGAAAGTTGGCAATATGAATGCAGTTTCATTTGCTCAAACTTACAAAATTTCCGCGCGCTTTGACAATATCGGCGGTTTAAAGCCACGCGCGCCAGTAAAGAGCGCTGGTGTAGTGGTCGGCAGAATCGCGAATATCTCTTTTGACGATAAGACCTATCAAGCGACGGTGGTGATGACGATTGAAGACTCGTATAAGTTTCCAAAAGATTCTTCAGCCAAGATTTTGACATCCGGTTTATTGGGTGAACAGTACATTGGCCTTGAGGCTGGTGGATCCGATGATATGTTGACCAATGGCGAGAAGATTTCCCAA
Source organism: Polynucleobacter necessarius (assembly GCF_900095215.1). Classification (NCBI taxonomy): domain Bacteria; kingdom Pseudomonadati; phylum Pseudomonadota; class Betaproteobacteria; order Burkholderiales; family Burkholderiaceae; genus Polynucleobacter; species Polynucleobacter necessarius. Next base: position 36,419 of record NZ_LT606949.1, read on the forward strand.
ACTCAGTCGGCGATTGTTTTAGAAAGTCTTATTAGTCAATTCCTCTATAACAAGGCTGCAGATAGCGGCCAAGATAAGGGTGCCGCGAAATGATGTTTTTCTTGAGCAAGCTAAAACACTTGGCTTTGCTTGGGGCTACTATTGTTTGCGTCGGTTGCGCCTCCATTCCTCCTGGGGTTGAGCCTTCTCCGCAGGATCCATGGGAGTCGTTTAATCGCTCAGTCTTTGAATTCAATGAAGGCTTGGATGCTTATCTTCTAAAGCCAGTAGTTGCAGGTTATCGCTTTGTATTGCCTGAATTTGTTCTCGAGGGAATTTACAACTTCTTTAGCAACTACAACGATATCTATACCGCGCTCTATAACTTATTACAAGGCAAGCCAGATTACGCTTTCAATGATCTCATGCGCGTGGTGGTGAATACGACTATGGGTCTAGGTGGACTCTTGGATATAGCAACCCCAGGAGGTCTTGAAAAACATAAAGAAGACTGGGGTCAAACTCTGGGTGTTTTTGGTGTGCCTTCGGGGCCTTATGTGGTCTTACCCTTCTTTGGGCCAAGCAATGTGCGTGATACTGTTGGTATCGTGGCCGACTTGGAATCTGATTACTTATTGAGATTGCTGCCAGACGTTGCCTTGCGTAATAGTTTGACTTGGTTACGCGTAGTCAATGCGCGAAATACGTATTACGAAGCCGGTGATTTATTGGATGGTGCCGCAATTGATAAATACAGCTTTATGCGTGATGCTTATATTCAAAGACGGGCGTATCAAATTAATGAGGGGCGTGATGATGACGAGCCTCTCATGCCGGTTTACGAGAATCCATATCAATAAGCAATTCGCCAAGGCGGTTTTCAACGACTAAAATGTGTCTCAATATAGATAAAGATGGCGGACAGAGAATATGAAGAGTTTGAAAAGAATCTACAGCCTTGTTTTGACGAGCCTGCTATTGGTTTCCACCGCTATTGTTGCTCACACCCCTGATCAATCAACACCCCCAGATGCATTAATTAAGATGGTTGTTACAGATGTGATGACAACGGTCAAAGCTGATCCCGATATCCAGAAGGGCAATATTCCGAGGATTGTGGATTTGGTGGAAAAGAAAATTGTTTCCTATACCAATATGCGCCGCACAACAGAAATGGCAATGGGACCCAATTGGAAAAAGGCTACGCCCGAGCAGCAGGCGCAGCTGTCCTTGGAATTTAAGAATTTATTGATTCGCACCTACTCTGGTGCCTTGAGTCAGTTGCGTGATCAGACTGTGCAATTTAAATCTTTGCGTGCGGCACCAGATGATAAAGAAGTGGTCGTTAAAACTGTCGTACTCGGTCGTGGCGATCCAGTGCCTTTGGACTATCGCTTAGAGAAAACAGCCAATGGTTGGAAGGTCTATGACATGAACATCATGGGCGTATGGTTGGTTGAGGCTTACCGCAATCAATTTGCTAATCAAATCAGCCAAAACGGGATTGAGGGTTTGGTTAAGTTTTTACAAGATCGCAATAAACAATTGGCTGCAGCAAAGCCAAGCAATTAATTCACGAATAAAGACATCATGCCTTTTATTTTGCCAAAAATAGTCACGCAAAAAACTGCCTCGCAGTTGCAGAAGGAGGGCTTGTTAAATCCCCATAGCTTGCAATTGATTAATTGCTCAGCTTTAAAAGATTTTGACTCGACTGTATTAACTGTTTTATTGGCGTGGAAAAAAAAGCTCATGTCAGAGGGTAAGTCTATTTCAGTTGAGCATGCGCCAGAAAAGTTGAAAGTCTTGGCTGGTGTGTATGGTGTTGCCACATTGCTGGGTTTGTAATGACGATGCACTCCGCGATATCGATTCAGAATATATCTAAGCAGTACGGCGCACTTCAGGCTTTGGATGATGTTTCTTTGTCTATTGAGCCTGGAGAATTTTTTGGTTTATTAGGGCCGAATGGCGCCGGTAAGACGACTTTGATTTCGATATTGGCTGACTTGGTAAGGCCAAGTCGCCGTCATGCAGCCATGATGGGTGCGGATGTTCAGAAGGGTTTTCGTGAAGCCCGCAGAATGCTCGGCGTAGTTCCTCAAGAACTCGTTTTTGATCCCATCTTTACCGTTCGTGAAACCTTGCGATTTCAGTCGGGTTACTTTGGTGTACGCAATAACGATGCATGGATTGACGAGATCATGGCAAATCTTGATCTCACCTCTAAAGCTGACAGCAATATGCGTTCTTTATCAGGCGGAATGAAACGTCGGGTGTTGGTTGCCCAGGCCTTGGTACATAGGCCACCAGTCATTATTTTGGATGAGCCAACTGCTGGTGTTGATATCGAGTTGCGTCAGTCCTTATGGCAATTTATTAGTCGACTTAATCAAGATGGTCATACGATTGTTTTAACTACGCATTATTTGGAAGAGGCTGAAGCTTTATGTCAGCGCATTGCGATGCTCAAGCAGGGGAGGATCGTGGCTTTAGATACCACTGCGAATTTACTCAGTCGTTATAGTTCAGTTAAAAAAGATGGCGAAGGCAAAACCGGTTTAGAAGAAGTCTTTGTCAATATTATGTCCGGAGGCGCGCTATGAAGCATGGGCTGAATAGACCCCTGTTGGTGTATGGCAGTGGCTTTCCGACTTTATTGTTTAAAGAGGTCAAACGTTTTTATAAGGTGGCATTTCAGGCGATTGCAGCCCCAGTTCTGACTGCTGTCCTATATCTCATGATTTTTGGTCATGTGCTTGAGGGGCGCGAGGTTTATGGTCGCTTAAGCTATACAGCCTTTCTGATTCCCGGACTTGTCATGATGAGTGTTTTGCAAAATGCGTTTGCAAACACTTCCCCTTCTTTGATTCAGTCAAAAGTCACAGGGAACTTGGTATTTGTTCTCTTAGCACCTTTAAGCCACTTTGAGTTCTACGCTGCATACATCCTGGCTGCGGTTTTTCGTGGGATTGTGGTTGGCCTCGGTGTTCTGCTGATTACTTCTTGGTTTGCATTTTCCGCGCTTGAGTATCCGCTTTGGATTTTAGTATTTGCCTTCTTAGGTGCGGCAATATTGGGCAGCATTGGCTTAATCGCTGGTATTGGGTCGGATAAATATGACCAGTTAGCGGCTTTTCAGAACTTCATCATCATGCCTGCCACGATGTTGTCAGACGTTTTTTATTCCATCCATTCTTTGCCTCCGGCATGGTAAGTGGTTTCCAACTTCAATCCTTTCTTTTACATGATTGATGGCTTCCGCTACGGATTTTTCGGGGCATCTGATCACTCGCCATGGAGTAGTGTGGCAATTGTGTTTTGCTTCTTTGTGGTGGTGTCGGCTATTGCATTGCGCCTGCTGCAAAAAGGCTACAAGCTCCGTTACTAATGATTCATATCCCGATTCTTTAGGAAAATAAATGTTACCCACTCCGGCACAAATTGAAGCTTATATCAAGCAAGGTATTCAGTGCACGCATATACGGGTAGAGGGCGATGGCCAACATTTTTTCGCAACCATTGTGAGCCCTGAGTTTGAAGGAAAGCGTTTAGTGCAACGTCATCAATTGGTTTATGGCGCTATGGGTGATCGCATGAAGGCGGAAGTTCATGCGTTATCAATTAAGGCGTTTACACCTGAAGAATTTGCGCAAAATTCAGCAGCATAAAAATTACATCATTGCCCATACACATTAATTAATCACTAAGTTTTTATTGGAATCGTTTCATGGATAAATTACGAATGGTTGGCGGAGCTCCTCTCAAAGGAGAGGTCATCATTTCTGGCGCTAAAAATGCCGCATTGCCGATTCTGTGCGCTTGTCTATTGACCGATCAACCAGTGGTTTTGCGCAATGTTCCTGATTTACAGGACGTGCGTACGATGCTCAAACTTTTGCAAGAAATTGGCGTTACGGTTGACTTTCCCGGTGCTGGCGATCGCGGTCATGTAGTGTTAAATGCGGCCGTTATTAAGAGTTCTGAAGCAACTTATGAGATGGTGAAAACCTTGCGCGCTTCTATTCTGGTGCTTGGGCCACTTTTGGCCAGAATGCATAGCGCTAAGGTCTCTTTGCCTGGAGGGTGCGCGATTGGCGCGCGTCCAGTCGATCAGCACATCAAAGGTTTGAAGGCGATGGGCGCAAGCATCAACATCAAGAGTGGCTATATCCAAGCTGAAACAAAGCCTCAATCGGATCGATTGAAGGGCGCCTCGATTTTGACCGACATGATTACCGTGACTGGTACCGAGAATTTATTGATGGCTGCCACTTTGGCATCTGGCACTACGATTTTAGAGAATGCGGCACGTGAGCCAGAGGTTGGCGACTTGGCGGAGTTACTGGTGAAGATGGGCGTCAAGATTTCTGGGATTGGTAGTGACCGGCTGGTAATTGAGGGGGTTGAAAAACTTCACGGCGCAGAACACTCTGTCATCCCAGATCGTATTGAGGTAGGCACCTTCTTATGCGCGGTGGCGGCTACTGGCGGAGAAATCACAGTGAAGCACTGTCGCCCTGATACCTTAGATGCGGTAATCGTGAAATTAAAAGAAGCCGGCCTGCAGATGGAGATTGGTCCTAATTGGATTAAAGCCTCGATGCACAATCGTCCTAAAGCGGTGAATTTCCGCACCTCTGAGTACCCTGCCTTTCCGACAGATATGCAGGCGCAACTGATGACGGTCAATGCAATCGCATCCGGCAGCTCAACAATTACGGAAACGATTTTTGAAAATCGTTTCATGCATGTGCAAGAGCTCAATCGTTTGGGTGCGGACATTGCCATTGAAGGAAATACTGCTATTGCCCAAGGGGTCGAAAAGCTCTCAGGCGCAATTGTGATGGCGACCGATCTACGCGCCTCCGCTAGCTTGGTCATTGCTGGATTGGCTGCCCAAGGCGAAACCCAGGTGGACCGGATTTACCACTTAGATCGTGGTTACGACCGCATGGAGCAGAAGTTAACCCTTTTGGGTGCCAATATTGAGCGCGTGAAGTAAGGCTGATGGATAAGTAGTCCATGAAATTGACTTTAGCCATTTCCAAAGGGCGCATCTTCGAAGAAACCGCAGAGATCTTATCCAGGGTCGGTATCGTGCCGCTGGAAGATCCAGAAAAGTCTCGAAAACTCATTATTGAGACCACCAATCCGGATGTCCGTTTAATTATTGTTAGAGCCTCAGATGTGCCAACGTATGTGCAATTTGGTGGCGCTGATTTTGGTGTTGCGGGCCTAGACATTTTGATGGAAAAAGGTGCTGACGGACTTTACGTGCCATACGACTTAGATATTGCCAAGTGCCGCATGTCTGTTGCCGTGCGTGAAGGATTTGATTACGCCGCCGCAGTTAAGCAGGGATCACGCCTAAAAGTAGCTACGAAGTACGTCAATTGCGCACGCGAACACTTTGCCAATAAAGGTGTACATATCGATATGATTCAACTATACGGTTCAATGGAATTGGCTCCATTGGTAGGTTTGGCGGATGCCATTGTTGATTTGGTTGCGACAGGCAATACGCTAAAAGCAAATGGCTTGATTGAGGTTGATCCTATCGCCGATATCAGTGCTCGCCTGGTAGTGAACCAAGCTTCATATAAGCGTAAGCGCGCACAGTTGCAGCCTATTTTTGAGTTGCTGAAGTAATTAGCAGCCAATCCGCCGTCTATATGTCTTCATCAAGCAACGTTAAGCGCCTGAATAGCAAGGATACGGGTTTTAGGGATGCTCTGCGCTCAAGCCTTTCGCTGCCTTCTGCTGATGATGAGGCGATAGATTCCGCTGTAGTCAAAATCTTGGCTGCGGTTAAAGACAAAGGCGATGAAGCGGTTTTGAGTTTTACAAAACAGTTCGATCGTCTAAATATTGGAAGCATTTCTGACTTAGAAATTCCTCGTAAAGATTTAGAACTTGCTTACAACTCTCTATCAGTCGAGCAAAAAAATGCTTTGGATATTGCTGCGCAAAGAGTGCGCGCTTATCACGAGAAGCAAAAAATAGAAGCGGGTTGCCATTCTTGGGAGTATGAAGAGAAAGATGGAACGCGCTTAGGTCAAAAAGTTACTCCACTAGATCGTGTTGGCATCTATGTGCCTGGTGGTAAGGCGGCATACCCATCATCGGTATTAATGAATGCGATTCCTGCCAAGGTCGCAGGTGTTACCGAGGTCATTATGGTGGTGCCTATGCCTGATGGTGCTCGCAATCCTTTGGTATTAGCGGCCGCTTATCTAGCTGGTGTTGATCGCGTCTTTACGATTGGTGGCGCTCAGGCAGTTGGTGCTTTAGCCTATGGCACTAAAACCATTCCTTCAGTCGACAAGATTGTTGGGCCTGGTAATGCCTATGTAGCTGCAGCTAAGCGTAGAGTATTTGGTAGTGTGGGTATCGACATGATTGCTGGTCCTTCAGAGATTGTGGTTCTTTGTGACGGATCTATTAGCCCTGATTGGGTTGCTATGGATTTGTTCGCACAGGCTGAGCACGACGAGCAAGCGCAGTCTATTTTGCTTTGTCCAGATGCTGCATACATAGAACAAGTTCAAGCAAGTATTAATAAGCTTCTCCCCGAAATGCCAAGAGCCAAAGTAATTGAAGCTTCACTTACTAATCGCGCATTATTGATTCAGGTGAAAGACATGCCAGAGGCGTGTGAGATTGCTAATGCGATAGCCGCTGAGCACTTAGAAATTTGTGCGGCTGAATCGCGGAAGTGGGCTGAGCAAATTTGTCATGCAGGCGCCATCTTCATGGGGAACTATACCAGTGAATCCCTGGGAGATTATTGCGCTGGCCCTAATCATGTGTTGCCGACGGCACGTACGGCGCGCTTCTCTTCGCCATTGGGCGTCTACGATTTTATTAAGCGCTCGAGTATGATTGAGGTGAGTGAGGCTGGTGCTCAAATTTTGGGTGCAGTGGCTAGTACGTTAGCCCGTGGCGAAGGCTTGCAAGCTCACGCTCGCGCAGCTGAGATGCGCTTAAAAAAGTAATTCCAAAAAATTTAACTCAGAATTTCTTTTACAGCGGCGACAAGTTCATCGCTTTGTTCATCGGTACCAATCGTAATACGCAAAAACTCCTCAATGCGCGCAGATTTAAAGTGACGCACGATGATGCCTCGATCCCGCAAGGCTTGGTAGAGCTTCACGCCAGCATGTTTGGGGTGACGAGTGAAAATAAAGTTCGCCGTTGAAGGTAATGTTTCAAAACCCAAAGCATTGAGCTCTTCAATTAACTTGCTGCGAGTTTGCATTACCTTGGCGGAAGTTTCTTTAAGATGTGCTTGATCTTCAATGGCTGCAATGGCGCCAGCTTGAGCAAGACGGCCTAATGGGTAAGAGTTAAAACTATTTTTTACGCGTTCTAAACCCTCGATCAAGTCAGGGTGACCGACAGCAAAACCAACACGCAGACCAGCTAGGGCGCGTGATTTAGAGAGCGTGTGAACAACAAGAAGATTTTCAGGGTAGTCACTGCCACGCAATAGTGGAATGCAAGACTCGGTTCCATAATCGACGTAGGCCTCATCAATCACTACTACCGAGTCTTTGTTGTGCGTCAGCAAGGATTCGATTTCCGAACGAGGTAGAGATCTACCGGTTGGTGCATTTGGGTTGGGGAAAATAATTCCACCGTTTGAAGATTGGTAGTCAGTGGTGTTGATCTCAAACTTTTCATTTAATGCGATTGTTTGGTAATCAATTCCAAATAAGTTGCAGTAGACGGGATAGAAGCTGTAAGTAATATCTGGAAAATGCACAGGCTTGCTTTGTTTGAGCAGTCCAGCAAAGACATGGGCTAAGACCTCATCTGAGCCGTTGCCTAAAAAGACCTGTTTTGACTCTAAGCCATGTAATTGGGCAATCGCTTGTTTTAGGGATACACCTTTTGGATCTGGATAGAGGCGTAGATCGGCGGTGTTTTGACTCTCGATTGCAGCTAGTGCTTTTGGTGATGGGCCATAAGGACTCTCATTGGTATTGAGCTTGACCAGTCGCTGCATTTGCGGTTGATCCCCTGGAACGTAAGGAGTTAAGGTTTTAACAACAGGGCTCCAAAAACGGCTCATGGGGGTGCTCAGGTCAAAAATCAGGTCGAAAGTACGGCAATAGCGATATTTAAATCTTTTCTAGGAATGATATTATGAGGCTTCAATCAACACTTCGCCTCGCGGCGCAATGAAGTATGCGGCAATCCGACGTTACCCGAAACACTTCGGAAACCAAAATTCAGATTTCCATCAATTTAGATGGTACCGGTAAGGCTGAGCTAGCCTCCGGCGTCCCCTTTCTTGATCATATGTTGGATCAGATTGCCCGTTACGGGATGATTGACCTCACAGTGGTTTCCAATGGCGATACCCATATTGACGATCATCACACGGTTGAAGATGTGGGTATTACCTTGGGTCAAGCTTTTTCTAAAGCGGTGGGCGATAAGGCGGGTATTACTCGTTACGGCCACTCTTATGTACCGCTGGATGAAACCCTTTCTCGTGTTGTGATCGACTTCTCTGGTCGCCCAGGTTTGGAATTTAATGTTCCATTTACCCGCGCTCGTGTAGGTGACTTTGATGTGGACCTCAGTATTGAATTCTTCCGTGGTTTTGTGAACCATGCCGGAGTGACTTTGCATATCGATAACTTGCGTGGCATTAACGCGCATCATCAGATTGAAACGGTATTCAAGGCCTTTGGGCGTGCATTGCGTATGGCCTTGGCAGTGGATCCTCGTGCTGCCGGCTCTATTCCGTCAACCAAAGGCAGCCTCTAATCTAGAACTTCTAGGTGCCCGTTAGATAACAGCAAAGATAGGCTCAATTTTGGCGCAAACCATTGCGATTGTTGATTATGGAATGGGTAATCTCCGTTCCGTGTATCAAGCATTTCATCATGTCGCACCTAATCACAATGTATTGATCGCGCATCAGCCAGAAGAGATTCGTTCGGCTGATCGCGTAGTTTTGCCTGGCCAAGGCGCAATGCCCGATTGCATGAAGCATCTTGAGGAATCGGGTTTATTGGAGGCTTTACTAGAGGCATCTAAAACCAAACCGCTTCTGGGTGTTTGTGTGGGCGAACAAATGTTGTTTGATAGAAGCGCAGAGGTTCGTTCGATTGAGCCATGGACACCTTGTTTGGGATTGATTCCCGGAGAGGTGCGTCGCTTTGACCTAGCTGGTAAGAAACAGCCAGATGGATCTGCTTATAAGGTGCCGCATATGGGCTGGAATCAGGTGCGCCAAGATAAAAAACATCCTATTTGGTATGGCATCCCTGATTTGACGAGTTTTTACTTTGTACATAGCTACTATGTTGTGCCGCAGGGCAATGAAGATGCTGCTGGCTCAACTGAATATGGCGCTTGGTTTACTTCCGCAGTGGCGCGAGATAACATTTTTGCTACACAATGGCATCCAGAAAAAAGTGCAGAATACGGATTAAAGCTTTATCAAAATTTTGTTTCTTGGCAACCTTAATATTTATTACTCTTAGCTATGCTGCTGATTCCCGCGATTGATCTAAAAGACGGCCACTGTGTTCGACTTGAACAAGGTGATATGGATAAATCCACGGTTTTGTCAGAAGACCCTGGTGCGATGGCGGCGCATTGGATTAGTAAGGGCGCGCGACGTTTGCATTTGGTGGATCTCAACGGCGCATTTGCGGGCAAGCTCAAAAATGAATCCGCCATTAAATCGATTCTCAAGGCGGTGGGGGATGAGATTCCCGTGCAATTGGGCGGCGGCATTCGTGATCTAGAAACGATTGAACGTTTATTAGATGACGGTATCAGCACGGTCATCATTGGTACCGCTGCGGTTAAAAATCCTGGTTTTGTGCAAGATGCTTGCACCGCATTCCCCGGACACGTCATGGTTGGCTTAGATGCGCGTGATGGGAAGGTGGCAACCGATGGCTGGAGCAAGATTACTGGTCATGAAGTGATTGATCTTGCTAAAAAGTTTGAAGACTGGGGTGTTGAAGCCATCATCTATACCGATATTGGGCGAGATGGCATGCTCAAAGGTGTGAATATTGATGCCACTATTAAGTTGGCTCAAGCTATTCGCATCCCCGTTATTGCGAGTGGCGGCTTATCAAATAATCAAGATATTGATGCGCTCTGTAAGGCTGAGGAAGAGGGTGTAATGGGCGTGATTGCTGGCCGCTCTATTTATGCTGGTGATCTTGATCTTGCTGCGGCTCAAAAATACGCCGATGAGTTGATGCTTAAATATCAAAAGAAAATTGTCTAGTGTTAACTAAGCGAATTATGCCTTGCCTCGATGTCACTGCAGGGCGCGTAGTTAAGGGTGTGCACTTTGTTGGTCTTCGCGATGCAGGAGATCCTGTTGAAATCGCAAAACGGTATGACACGCAAGGCGCAGATGAGTTAACTTTTCTCGACATTACTGCAACATCGGATGCGCGCGATCTCATGTTGCACATCATTGAAGATGTGGCATCACAAGTATTTATCCCGCTAACAGTGGGTGGTGGTGTGCGTGCTGTTTCTGATGTACGTCGTTTACTCAACGCAGGCGCAGATAAAGTGAGTATGAATTCCTCTGCAGTAGCCAACCCTGATTTGGTGTCTGATGCGGCAGCCTATTACGGCTCTCAATGTATCGTGTTGGCCATCGATGCCAAACAAACAGAAGCGGGTAACTGGGAGGTTTTTACTCACGGTGGTCGAACTGCTGCTGGTATGGATGTAGTTACGTGGGCTAAAGAAGTGGCCATGCGTGGCGCCGGGGAGATCCTTTTAACCAGTATGAATCGCGATGGCAGCAAAGATGGTTTTGATTTGCCTTTAACTGCCGCTGTGAGCGATGCAGTCTCTGTACCAGTAATTGCTTCTGGCGGCGTTGGTAATTTGCAGCATTTGGTTGATGGCATTACCAAGGGTCATGCTGATGCGGTATTAGCGGCCAGTATCTTTCACTATGGTGAATACACCGTGGGACAGGCAAAAGAATATATGGCTGCCCAAGGAATCCCGGTTCGGATTTAACGAGGGTGATTAAGTGCTAATCGCCATATGAGCGATAAAGGCTGAGCGATTTTCACCAGCGGACTTAGCCTTCGCATCTAATCTAGCTAATACCCTTTTGGGTAATGAGATATTTACTCTTTCAATGTCGTCTGACAATAAAGCAGGATCAATCTCTGCAATAGCCCAGACATATCCTCTAAATTCTTTTTTCTTTTGTAAGCTAGTAATTGAGCTGGGTTTTGGGATGTCTTGACTTGCATCTAGTGCCGTTTCAATCCAAAGTTCGATTGCTTCCTTGGCATTTTCAATGGCTTCATCAATTCCACTGTCGGCAGCAGAAAAGCATCCTGGCAAATCAGGAACAATAACGCCCCATGCAGTCTTATCACTGCCAGGTTCGATAGCAATTGGATATTTCATAAGATTCCTGATTTAATGTCAGCTTGTTTGAGTAGTTTTTGAACTACTCCAATGCCCACATCCTTTTTGGGGTGTGGAATGGTTATATGACCTCCTTTGCAGAGATGATTAAACACATGATGAGAGCCTTTTGAGCTCCGCAACACCCAACCATCTTTTATCAATGCTTTGATGAGTTCTTTGCTATTCATCTACTATTTATACACATCATACACACAAATAAAAAACATGTCCATAAGCTGGGACGGGTTATTGCAATAGACCTTAGGCAGCCGCTTATTTCCTAGGGGCAAAACAATTCTGTCAAAATTGAGCAAATGGCAGATACCAATAGAAACTCACAAGCGCAGGCTTTACTGGAGGCTGTAACTTGGAATGAACAAGGCTTGGTTCCGGTAGTTGCCCAAGAAGTGGGTAGCAAAGACGTATTAATGATGGCCTGGATGAATCGCGATGCCCTTCTAGAAACTTTGCGTTTGGGCGAAGCAGTCTATTGGACTCGCTCTAGGCAGAAGTTGTGGCACAAAGGTGAAGAATCTGGCCACACTCAGAAAGTAAAAGAAATTCGCCTAGACTGTGATGGCGACACGATTTTGCTATTGGTTGAACAAAAAGATGGCATTGCTTGTCATACAGGGGAGCACGGTTGCTTCTTTTTGCGTTTGGACTCAGCAAAGGCCGTTTGGGTTGATGAGTCAGTTTCGAAAAAATAGAGAACGTCAGTTTGCTCTTAAACGACATAAAATGACCAGATGACTAGTTCTGAAAATACACCTTCTAATTTAGATTCCGCATTAGCTCATTTAGCTGATGTGGTGGATCAACGTCGTGATGCATTTAAGGCGGGCCAAGCAGATCCTAAAACTTCTTATACTGCTTTGCTCTTCTCCAAGGGTGATGATGGGATCTTAAAGAAGATTGGCGAAGAGGCTACTGAAGCGGTGATGGCTGCCAAGGATGCGCGTAACTCTCATCTAGCCGCCGACCAGCAAAAGCTGCTAGTGGGTGAAATGGCTGACTTATGGTTTCACTGTTTGATTGCCCTCTCTCAATTCAACCTTCGCCCAGAAGATGTGAGCGCTGAGCTTGATCGTCGCCTGGGAACTTCGGGTATCGAAGAAAAGGCAGACAGAAAAGCTGCTGGCAAAGAGTACTTACCAAATAACTGCAGAAGCGTTACGGAATAAGCATGTCACACGACCCCAATTGCCTGTTTTGCAAAATTTCTCAGGGATTGATCCCTTCTCAGAAGGTCTATGAGGACGAGGAAATCTACGCTTTTAAAGATATCAACCCAGCGGCATTGATTCACTTTTTGATGATTCCTAAAAAACATATACCCATGTTGGAGTCTGCAGAAAGCGCAGATGCGCCTTTGCTGGGTAGAATGATCGAATTAGCACCCCGTCTTGCCAAAGAACAGGGTTGCCGTCCAGGTAAGGATGGTGGCTTTAGATTAATGGTGAACAATGGTGCGGATGGTGGGCAGGAGGTTTATCACTTGCATTTGCATGTGATGGGCGGTCCCCGCCCCTGGAAAAAATAATCCAAGGAGATTAAAGATGGGTTCATTTAGCATTTGGCATTGGTTAATTGTTTTAGTGATCGTAATGTTGGTATTCGGTACCAAAAAATTGCGTAACATTGGCCAAGATTTGGGTGGCGCTGTTAAAGGTTTTAAGGATGGCATGAAGACATCTGAAGAGCCTAAAGAACAAATTCAACAAAGTTCTGCAGCAGCAGAGAAGACTGTTGATGTGCAGGCTAAAGACGTAAACAAATAAGCAGCAATCAATAATAAATAATTGAAGCGCAATAGAAACTCATGCAACTTTTAATGACTGAGTTAAATGATTGATCTCGGAGTTTCAAAACTTGCGCTGATTGCTGTAGTTGCTTTGGTGGTGGTTGGGCCGGAACGCCTGCCAAAAGTAGCGCGCATGGCGGGTAACTTATTTGGACGTGCCCAGCGCTACATGGCTGACGTGAAATCTGAAGTCAATCGCCAAATGGAAGTAGAAGAGTTCAAAAAGTTTCGAGAAGAAACTCTTGCCACTCTCAAGGAGGTTGAAAATAGTATTGGTTCAACAGTTCAGGAGGCTGGTGCCAACTTAAGTGATCAGGCTGATCTCTTCGAGACTAGCTTTGATAAGCCACCCCTTGATGAAAAAGAAGTGCTTCGTAAAACCAAGCGTCAAGGGCGCAATAGCTGGGGTGTACGCCGTGCGGCAAGACCAGTGTGGTTTAAGCGTTCCGCGGGTATTCGTACTCGTGTGCAATCCGGTGCTGCCAGAATGAAGCGCTTTCATCACAGCGCTGGCAAATAACAGTACAAAGCAAAAGAATAAAAACAATGACGCATGACTGAAAATCATTCAACTGAAGACTCTGGATTGCAAGAGACATTCCTATCCCATTTATTTGAATTACGTGATCGCGTCATTAAATCAGCGCTCGCTATTATTATTGTCTTTGTCTGTCTTGTCTATTGGGCGCCCGACATTTTTCATTTGTTTGCGCAGCCTTTATTAGAGGCTTTGCCTGCTGGCGGCAAGATGATTGTGACTGACGTCACGGGTTCATTTTTTGTGCCCATGAAAGTCACCATGTTGGTGGCCTTTCTGATTGCATTGCCAGTGGTGATGTATCAGCTTTGGGCTTTCATTGCACCCGGTCTATATCTGCATGAAAGAAAGCTCATTCTGCCTTTGGTGGTGAGTAGCTACACCTTATTCATCATCGGTATGGCTTTTGCTTACTTCTTGGTATTTCCAGCGGTATTCAAATTCATGGCTAGCTATAACGCACCATTAGGTGCGGAGATGTCTACCGACATCGATAACTATTTGAGTTTTGCGATGACCACCTTCTTGGCATTTGGCATCACCTTTGAAGTGCCTGTTGTTGTTGTTGTCCTAGTTCGCATGGGTATGGTGCCTTTGGCTAGGCTTAAGGAAATTAGGCCTTATGTCATTGTTGGCGCATTTGTGATTGCAGCGATTGTGACGCCACCCGATGTGCTCTCGCAATTGCTGCTGGCAGTGCCGATGACTTTGCTCTACGAATTAGGACTCGTGATCTCGCGCTTTTATGTGCCTAAGGCTTCAGAGGACGAAAGCAAGGCAGATTCTCCTGCTTAAGTAGTCTCTGTGTCGACTACATGCCCGGCGAAAGTTGTCTTTAACCACTCGGTCACTCGATCAAAACGATAGCGTCTTTGACGTAGATTTCCCTCTAGATCGATTTCGGAGCCAGCAAAAGCTTTGCCAGCAGCCAAAAGGGCGCGACGTTGCTGAATGGTTTCAATCTGAATCAATCTAGGCAATATCTTTGGCAATTCCCAGCGAATATCCACTACTACGCAGTGCTCATGCTGAAGTTGACCAACTTCGCATAACAATAATTCGGCTTTGCTGAAATTAAATTGATTCGCAATGATCAGGCGATGACAGGGTAGCAGCCAGTCTTCATCTAGTGTGTGCTCGGCATGATGATTTAATGCCTTCTCGGCAAACTGCGCCAGCTCAAACCATTCATTCTTTTTAGGATCAGGACAGCTTTCTAAAATTTTGCCGAGCAATTCTTTTGCTTCAGATATGCCTTGCTGATGTGCCTGCCAAACCCAGTAAGACGCTTGTAATCCACGCACTTTTTCTTCAGACTTTGCACGCTTACGCCAAAGATTGGCGCCCTTGCGCAATTGCGCTTCTGGGTGACCTAGGTCCGCGGCACGATCAAAGCAGCGATCACTTTCCGCAGCGTTATATCCAGAAAATTGTGGTCGTCGATAAATGTCACCGAGTGCATACCAGGCATCTCGATCGCCGTCTTTTGCGGCAAGCTCTAACCAATGTGCTGCTTTTTTAAGAGAAGCGTTGGATTTTGTTTCGATTGCCTCAGCTCTGCCGTCTAGTTGCGCGAGCCGCAAACCTAAAGTCAGTTTCGCAACAGTTAATCCCAGCTCCGCAGCCTGAGTCAGTGCATCTTCATTTTGTTCATCAAGCCAAACTTGCCACAAAGAAGCAAGGGCTTCATTTTTTGGCTGGAGCTTAATCAGTAATTCTTTTGCATTAGATACAAAAGCAGAATTACTTTCGGCCAGATCGTTTAAATATTTCTTTGCGATTTTCTGAAGACTGCCGAGATCTAATCCAGAAACCTTTTCTACTGACGTAACCCCATTAGCCTTTGTAAGCCAATCCGACAGTTTGGATTGAGTGTCTTGATATTGTGGATTGATGAGCAAGTTAACCAGTTGCCATTTGGCTGCAGATGAATGCTCCAAATCCGCATTGGATTCAGCAAGCCGCCAAAAAGAGTCCCAACCAAACCCAAATGCGGGGGAATTAACGGTTTCGACCAGGGGAATGCCGGCTACTTGAGTCAACACTTTAAAAATCTCAGGGCTACTTGAGCTTTGGTCTTCAAGTAATTGATTTGTAATGGAAAAATAGGATTTTTCTAACCAAATCAAGGCATTAGCAGGTTGAATAGGGGTTTTAAATGCGCCAGTTAGGTAGGCTTGAGCCAGATTTTGTTGCGCATACACATCACCTAATCGGGCTGCACTGAGGATTTTTAAGAATTCGCGGCTTGCCATATGACAATTTTGACATCTGAGGCCGATAAAAGACACAAAACAGGGGTCTTGTTGTCGAGATACAACGAAGAAAACCAAAAAACTGCCTTTTGACAAGCAAAAAGAGCTCCTAAATACCTTGATCCCCAGTCTAGTGGGGCAAAAGAAGCAAAATTCATAAGTCCCAGTTTTATTTGGGCATTACTTTTAATTTTTGGAGATTTAAAGAATGAAAAAATCGCTATTAGCAGTTGCAGCTATCGGTGCATTTGCATCTGCTGCTCAAGCTCAGTCCAGCGTAACCGTTTACGGTATCTTGGACGTTGGTTACATTGGTGCTAATTCACGTGTTAGCTCAAGTGCTATTACAAACAACGGTGGTCAGAAAAAAACTACAATGAACCAATTCGGTCAATCTGCTGAATCAACGTCACGTTTAGGCTTCAAGGGTACTGAAGATTTGGGCGGCGGCACTTCAGCTTTCTTTACGGCTGAATTTGAACTCTATCCACAAGAGCAAGACTTGTCTGGTAACACACGTGGTGGTTTGCGTAATCGCCAAACTTTTGTTGGCTTGAATAAGAATGGTATCGGTCAAGCAGCTTTCGGTACACAGTACACACCAGTATTTAATGCTGGTACAGCAACTAACCCTAACGGTCAAAACAATATGATCGGTGACTTGGTGTACGCTGGTGCGCCTGCTGTTTCCACGGCCGGTTACGATAATGGTGGCAGCGTTTCTGCTTCCCAAACTAACCGTACTGCAAACACATTAACAGCAAAGACGGCAACATTTGGCGGTTTCTCAGCAAGTGCAATGTGGGCGTTGGCTAACCAAAACCAATCTTCAGTTGTTGCAGCTTCAGGTGCTAGCGCTGGACAGATCACTTCTGGTGGCAATACAAATGCTTCTGGTTGGGGCCTCGGTGCAGACTTTACTTACAATAAGTTCTATGTAACTGCTGCTTACCAAGCATTGAATCAGTTAACTTCAGCATCTAACTACACAGTTGGTGCTGGTGCTCCTAATTTAACAATTTGGACTAGCGCACAACCTAGCTCTGGTTTGGCAGCTACTGACAATGCATTGAACATTCAAGATAATCAATTCTTGGCAGGTACAACTTATGACTTCGGTATCTTGAAGGCATACGCCCAGTACATTAGCCGCAAAGCTACTTCAACAGCAAGCACTAACTACTACATGAAGCGTTCTGCTGAGCAGATTGGTGTACGTAGTTACATCACTCCAACAATCGAAGCTTGGGCTTCTGGTAGCTTGGGTCGCTACACAGCTTACGGCGTTGGCTCACCTACAGTGAACATGAATGCATGGCAGTTGGGTTCTAACTACTACCTCAGCAAGCGTACTAACTTGTATGCGATCTATGGTCAGCAGATCAATGCATCAGGTGCAGCTGGTACAACTACTGGTAGCTCAAGTGCATCTAACTATGCAGTTGGTGTACGTCACACTTTCTAATTTAATGCTAGCCTGAGCTAGCTCTGAATTAGTTTGGTATTCAATTAACCCACTGTGGAAACACGGTGGGTTTTTTCATTTTGACCTGGGTTAACCTTAGAATATTTCATGAGATCTCCGTATGAATATAAAACTTTGGATGAGCGTATGAATCTCTATTTGAAACGTTGGGTTTTGGCCATAACCACTGCTTCTGTTGCTCTTGGGGCGCATGCGGCCTCAACGCTTGCCATTGAGAAGATAAAAACTTCTGTCCCAGTCACTATGGGTGTGCGTGAATCTTCCATTCCGATGTCCTATACCACTGGCGATAGTCGTTTTGATGCATATCATATTGAAATTTGCCGCATGATTTTTGCTGCTATTAAGGATCGTTGAACGCTGGGAACCCTGCGAATTAATTACCAACCTGTGACTTCGCAGAATCGGGTTCCTTTAGTGCAAAACGGTACCGCGGATATCGAGTGCGGCACAACTACTAATAATCTGGCTCGTTCAAAGGATGTTTCCTTTGCGAATACGCTCTATGTTGAAGAGGCGCGTATTGCCGTGAAAGCAAATTTAGGAATGAATTCGATTTCTCAGCTGGCTGGGAAAAAAGTAGCAACTACAACAGGCACAACATCGGTTCAGTTATTGCGTCAACATGAAAGAGCCAATGGGGTTAATTGTGATGAGGTTTTTGGCAAGGATCATGTTGATAGCTTCTTGTTATTGGAGTCTGGCCGCGCAGATGCATTCGTAATGGATGGCTCTATTTTGGCTGGCAATATTGCGAATTCAAAAAATCCAAAAGATTACAAGATTGTTGGTGAAGTATTGAGTACGGAGCCTATCGCAATTATGGTTCGCAAGGATGATCCTGAGTTCAAGGCCGCAGTGAATGAAGCAATTGATAAGATTGTGAAGCATGGAAATATGCCTAAGCTTTGGAATAAGTTGTTCTTATCGCCCATTCCACCGAAAAATATTGTGGTTGGTCTCGAGTTATCGCTTGCAACTAAAAATGCGTGGGCCAATCTCAACGATAAACCCGCCGAAGAGTATCAAAAGAAATAATGGCGCTAGATTTAGGGGTTTTTTGTAAAAGCACCTTAGATGGTGAGTTAGTAGAACACTGCTTTTCATCGATTTTCGGTCTTAGTCAGAATGTTGATCCTAGTTATCTAGATTGGTTGATAAAGGCTTGGGGCTGGACCTTGGCGGTTGCTGGCTTAAGTTTGATCATCGCCCTGGTCTTGGGTGCAGTCTTCGGCACTTTGCGCACCCTGCCTGATACAAGTAATGCGAATAAATGGCTTATACGTTTTTCTACGGCTTGGGTTGAATTATTTAGACATATCCCCCGTTCTAGCTCAAGTATTTCTTTGGTAGCACGTTGTTCCCGCATTTTTTCTACCTCTAAAGGCTCTGCCATCATATTGGTTGGTCAGCATTGCTTTAGGATTTTTTACCTCCGCCCGAATTGCGGAGCAGGTTAGGGCTGGTATTGAGTCATTGCCTGGTGGGCAGCGCATGGCTGCCACGGCATTGGGTTTGACCGCCTCACAAAGTTACCGCTATGTAATTCTGCCTGAGGCCTTGCGAATTGTTATTCCGCCGCTTACCTCAGAGAGCATGAATTTGATGAAACATTCTTCTGTCGCATTCGCAGTCTCGGTGCCGGAGTTAACCTTGTTTGCAATGCAGACTCAAGAAGAAACATCGCATGGAGTTGAAATTTACTTGGCAGTGACGTTGTTGCACGCTTCATCGGCATTTGCGGTGAATCGTTTCATGGCGCTAATTGAGAAAAAATCGCGCATCCCAGGATTTATCGCCAAATCTAATGATGCAGGGGGTATCACACTAAATGTTTGAGCTCGATCTAAATTTTTATAACTGGGAACTCTTCACAAATTACATTTTGAAGGGCTGGCTCTTTAGTATTCAGTTAACAGTGATTGCAACTATTGGTGGAATTGTGGTCGGCACTATTCTGGCATTAATGCGCCTATCCGGTAAGCCTGCTCTTGCTTATCCCGCTACGTTTTATGTAAATACCATGCGCTCGATTCCTCTGGTGATGGTGATTCTCTGGTTCTTTTTATTAATTCCCATGCTGATTGGGCGTCCCATTGGAGCGGATCTCTCCGCAACCATTACCTTCATCGCTTTTGAGGCCGCATTTTTTCTGAAATGGTCCGTGCCGGTATTCAGTCGGTTCCAAGTGGGCAGGGCTATGCCGCTGAGGCGTTGGGTATGACCTATGGTCAAAATATGCGCTTTATTGTTCTGCCGCAGGCTTTCAACAATATGATTCGAGTGTTTATGACACAGACAATCATCTTGTTTCAAGACACTTCATTGGTTTATGCAATCGGAGCATATGATTTGCTTAAAGGCTTTGAGATCGCGGGTAAAAATTATGGTCGCCCGATCGAGACTTATATTCTGGCCGCTTTTACCTATTTCATTATCTGTTTCTCGCTTTCAAAAATGGTTCGCAAGATTCATGCCAAAGTCGCCATTATTCGCTAACTAATTCTGAGTGATTCAAACAACATGATTGAACTTCGCAATGTCTCTAAGTGGTTTGGATCATTTCAGGTCTTAAATCACTGCACTGCATCGATGCAGAAAGGTGAAGTTGTGGTTATCTGCTGGCCTTCTGGATCGGGTAAGTCGACATTGATTAAAACCATTAATGCTTTAGAGTCTTTCCAGGAAGGTGAAATTATTGTGGATGGCGTGCAATTGCATGAATGACCCTAAAATAAACTTGCCGCAATTGCACGCTAGGGTGGGAATGGTATTTCAGCACTTTGAACTATTCCCACATTTGAGTGTTGCTGAGAACTTAACTCTGGCGCAAATGAAGGTCCTTGGGCGGAGTAGTGAAGAGGCAAAGAGTCACGGCCTGCAATATCTGGAGCGTGTAGGTTTATTGGCGCAGAAGGACAAGTTTCCTGGTCAGCTATCTGGGGTGCAGCAGCAACGCGTTGCGATTGTGATGGCGCTGAGTATGGATCCTATCGTTATGTTATTCGATGAGCCCACATCGGCCTTAGATCCTGGGATGGTTGGTGAGGTTTTGGATGTGATGGTCAAGCTGGCGAATGAAGGTATCACTATGTGTTGCGTCACCCATGAAATGGGCTTTGCTAGAAAAGTCAGTGATCGAGTGATCTTTATGGATCAAGGCCGCATCGTAGAAGATTGCAGTAAAGATGAGTTTTTTATAGCCGTGAAGCGCATTCATCCAGGGCTAAGGAGTTCTTGTCAAAAATAATGCTGCCATAGATATTCGAAGCCTTTAACTTTTTATATCAAGCAAATGAATGTCTGGCTAATTAATTGCAATATAGTCTGGCAATAAATCGTTTTGATATCTTTGATACATCTGTTCGCAAGCTAATTCACGATGTGTAGTAAATAATGGGGTATCAAATAAGGGCGCATTCAAAAGCTTGCGTATTAGCTTTTGTTTGATCTCTGCTAATTTATCTGGGTGATGCGCAAGTTCAATCGCAAGTGCTTCATAACTTTCTTGATTGGGCGAAATTAGCTCGGGAAGATTAACCGCAGTCAAAAGACTTGAGCCCACTCTGCTAGCAAAAGATTTGCCCGGTAATGTAAGAGTAGGTACGCCAGCTTTTAATGTATCTACCGCAGTGGTGTGAGCGTTAAATGGTAGCGTATCTAAAAATAAATCTGCCAGGCCATATCTCTTTAAATGTTCTCCTCCCATAGAGTTTAAGTATTTAGTAAAAATGATACGTTCAGATGGAATTCCAAGCATTGAAAACTCTTTAAGAAAGTTTTTCTTAAATGAGCCATTATTTTCGGAGATCCACAAAATACTTTCGGGGGTTTTGAGTAAAATTTTTTCCTAGCTTTGTAGGGTCTGTGGGTTAAATTTATAGCTATTATTGAAGCAGCAAAAAATAAATTTATTATCTGGCAAACCAAAATCGTTTTTAGTTAATTGTTTGGTTGACGGTAGTCTTATTGAGTTATCCACCATATAACTGTTTGGCAAGCACACCACTTTTTCTGTATAAAATTTTTGGGAGTGGGTTGGGATTAGTATTTTGTCGCCAATAATATAGTCAATATAGTTGGCTCCCGACGTCCCAGGGTAGCCAAGGTAATTCACTTGGATTGGGGTAGCCCTATATGAAAAAATGCCCATTCTTGAGTTTTGAGTATGGCCGCCTAAATTGATCGCAATGTCAATTTTGAGATCTCTTGAGAGTTGTGCGATTTCTAAGTCAAGTTTATTTTCAACATTTAAGAAATGATCAAATGCATTGAGAAGTCTTTGGCGCAACGGATCATTTTGATTAGCGGGCTGCAGTGAGAAAGCATACGTTTCAAAGCGGTTACGATTATGAAGTTCAAAAAGCTCTGCCATTAGCAATGGGTGGCTTTTAAAATCGGGTGAGAAATACCCAATACGAATTTTTGAATGCGAATTTCTTGATATTGGGGGAAGTGTATTTTTGCTGGGAAATTTATTATTAACCACAGTCTCTGCAGCCATCAAGTGCAGGCTAGGGTCATCAAGGAGAGAGGGCAGTGGAAATGGCTCGCTCACGTCTTGACCTAATGCTACTTTGCTGGTGATTGTCTCTAAGTCATAGGAAAAACGATCCCATTGCGCAATTACCATTTTGAAGTGTAATAGGTTTCCTAAAAATGGTGTCTCTTTAGGATTTAATTTAATTGCTTGCTCATAAGAAGCGATGACCTCTTCATGCCGTTTAAGTTCGTTTAGGGCATTGCCTTTATTGGACCAAGCCTCTGGATAGTTCGGATTAAACTTGATGGCTTCAATAAAATGTTGACAAGCAGATTCAAAGTTCTTGAGTTTTACTTGAATTAGCCCCAAGTTTAAATAGGCTTCAGCGCAATTCATATCGATTTTGATAGCGGTCGATAAATTAGCTATGGCATCGCTAAATTTATTTAATGCGATTTGTGCTGCTGATAGGTTGAGCAGGGTTGATATCCTATCAGGAATCAATTTCAAGGATTCCTGAAATTTTATTTCAGCCTCTAACTATTGTTTCTGTTGAAGTAAATCGATTCCATCCAAAAATAATGCTTTTGCAGTTTCAAAATTTTTCAAGATAGTTTTGGTAGAAATAATTAACAAAATTTAAAGATGTAACTGGACGTCTTTTAAAGACACCATTTTCAGGATAATTTTTTTGGCTTAGGTCTCTTGCCAGTTTGAACGGTCCATTCCACTTCTTTGTCCTTACGAAGGATTTTTAACTTAGCTTCGTTGCCAGGTGCGATCTGTGCAATTTGATTAAGAAGCTGTCTGACGTCCTTTGTTGGGTTGCCATTGACGGCAATCAGAACATCACCTGGCTTGATTCCACCCCGTGATGCTGGACCTCCTTCAAGCACCCCTGCAAGTAATACTCCCTGGGTGTTGGCGGGCAATCCCAGAGACTCCGAAAGCTCTTTAGAAAGGTTTTGCGGCTCAACTCCAATCCATCCTCGGGTGACGCTGCCATTCGACAGAATTGACTCCATGACCTGTTTGGCAAGGTTGATTGGGATGGCGAATCCAATGCCCATAGAGCCGCCATTATTGGAGTAAATGGCGGTATTGATGCCAATCAGATTGCCGCGAGTATCAATTAAGGCGCCACCGGAGTTTCCGGGGTTGATTGCCGCATCTGTTTGAATGAAATTTTCAAAAGTGTTAATGCCGACGTGATCTCTACCCAATGCGGAAACAACCCCTGAAGTAACGGTTGTGCCGACCCCAAAAGGATTGCCGATCGCGAGAACCACATCCCCAACGTGCACCGATTCAACTTTTCCTAGTGTGATTGGAGTGGGTAGCTGTTTGGCATCAATCTTCAATACAGCGATATCAGTTTCAGGATCGCTACCAATGACCTGTGCTTTTACCTTGCGGCCATCTGATAGAGTAACGTCAATATCATCTGCATCGCTAATGACATGATGGTTGGTCAAAATATAGCCTTCTGGACTTACCAAAACTCCAGACCCTAAGCTAGAGCTAGGCTCTTCCTCTGGTGGTTGATCTCCAAAGAAGAACTTAAACAAAGGATCTGCGGAATTGGGGTTGGCGCCCTTACGAGCTCTAGGCTTATTAGAGGCTTTACTGGTAAAAATATTGACAACGGCCGGCATCGAACGTTTTACAGCTTCGTGATAAGAGCCTGGGCTTAGTTGGCCGTCATAACCACTTTCTTTTAATGAGACAGTCTCTACAAAAGAACCAATTCTAGACTCCGAAAGCCACTCTGGTTTTAGAGTTGCCACAATAAATAGGGCTGCCAGCATGATGGTGACAGTTTGCGCAAATAGGAGCCAATATTTATTGAGTGAGGAGTTCATTAGAGGCGCACTTTAGTGAGTTGATTTTTGCATCTGTTTGAGTAGAAAATTTTCCAATGCCCTAATGGGCTCTAAATCATTAAACAAGATGTTTTGAGTTTGAGAAATTTTTTCTTTAATTACATTAAGTCGTTCTCGATTCTGAATTAACTCAACCGTTTTATCAATATATTCCCAATCGGATTTGCATACCAATTCTTTTAAATCTAATTTATTGAGAAGGGCGCCGGCTAAGCGGCCGCGCATCTTGGTTCCCTCTGTCGTCATCACGGGTAAGTTACAAGCAAGCACTTGAATTGCTGTATTCAATCTAGCAAAGCCAATGGTGTCGAGGTACAGATCGGATGTTTGAATCAAGCCATGAACCTCTGTCCTTTTCAAAAAGGGAATGAAGTGAACAAATTGAGAGGCGTTTAAATTCGCCATTTCGAAAGCCGTATAGAGACGTTCTTTTAGAATGGCGGTGAGATTCTCATTGAAGTTAAAAAAGACAAATTGGCAATTACCAAGTCTTTTGGCGATCTGGACCGGGATCTGATCATGTAGTGGAGAATATTTTGAGGGAGAGCCCGAACACAATAAGATGGGTGATTGTGAATCTATTCCCAGTTTTTCTAAATTTGGATCGACTGTATTTACAGGCTCATATTCAAAGTAGGTCCCTCAATTGGGGAGGGCAACGAGCTCTTCACTGTAATAGTCATGTGAATTATCTGGCTCCATGAGTTGGGCGGATAAATAGAAATCGATAGTTGAGAGCCCTGTTGTTTCTGGGTGCCCCTAACTTACCGCTTGAATGGGCGCTAAGCGTAAACAGGCAAGGGTTTTGCTTACAGCATCCATGCCAATCTCGGGATAAAGAATCACATCAAGATGTTGATCTGCGGTTGCTGGCGCTGCGCTTACAACATCAGTTCCGCAATTGTTATAACTGGAGACCCTGGATTTGGCTAGCTGAGTTTGCTCATCCTCTAGGCCATTGGTGTTGAAGATGTGAAGCTCAAATTGCTCATTATTGAGGTGGTGTACCCAACCTTTGGTGATGGCATGCCAGACTGGATGGTCGCAGAAATAGCACCCCACAATTCCCATCTGAATTTTGGGTGATCTTCCGATAGATTGAGGTGAGACTTTTATCTTTTGCTGCAGGGCGCGCGCCCTACTGACAGGGTGCCGTACTTGGCCAGCAGGGACTTATTATTTTCATCTTGATAGGCCAGATAAAAGGGGTGCTTGCCCAATATCGTGGTCATTTTTCCCCATTGAGATTTTATGGAGTGCTAGGCTTTCCAATGCGTCAAGCTGCTTTGTAAATGCTGACCTTGAATCACGTATTTCATCTGCATGTTTATATACCTTGGGAATTTGTGAGATGGCTAATGCAAAGTGCGCTTCAACATTTATTGGGTCAAGCTCTAAAGATTTGGCTAAATATGTTTTTGCTAACGCGCTATCGCCAGTGTCGTCATAGGATTCACCTAATAAATAAAATGCCTTCGCGCTATTGGAGTGTATTTTTAAGGCGTGCTGATAGCAATCAATTGCCGTTTCAATTTGCTTGCATTTCTTTAAGCTATTACCAAAATTAAGGCAGGCATCAAGAGATCCAGGATTAATTTGCAGAGCGCGCTCAAAGCACTGAAACGCATCTTCATAGCGCTGCATATGAGTAAAAGCATTGCCTAGATTGTGATAAGCAACTGCAAGGTTAGGATTGGCTTGAATGGCTTTTGCAAATAAGGCAATGGCTTTTTCTGGCTTACCCGATTCCAAAAATAAGGCGTCTTGATTGCTGAGAGTCTCGGCATAGTTTGGTCGCAGGGTAATGGCAGTTTCATAGGCCTCGTTAGCCTCAATATTTCTCTCGAGGCTTTTTAAGGCGTTCCACCGATTATTGTGAGCCTCTGGAAATATTGGGATCGTACTCAATGGCCAGATCAAAAAAATGAAGTGCTTCTGAAAATTCGCAGAGTGCGTTATGCGTCAATCCTAAATTACTTAATGTGTGTGGAGAATTGCGGTGAATCAGATTTGCTTGGTTTAAAAAATCCAATGCACTTTTGTAATCTTGTTTTTGATATGAGCGAATGCCCAAAAGATTAAGCGCATCCACATTTTTTGAATCTAGTGCGTAGGCATCTAAAAAAAGTTTATCCGTTTCTTCGAGCTTGCCTTGTTGAAGCAATCTCAAGCCATTTTGAAAAATGAGTTGAGATTGCGTCTGTGTTGCTTGGGCAATATTTGAGGACAAATTATTTTTTTAAGCTGTCACGCATCTCACGAAGTAAGACCACATCCTCCGGAACTGGTGGGGGAGGGGGTGCATCCATTGGTCGAACTTTGTTGACCACCTTGACCATTTGGAAAATAACGAAAGCCAACAGGATGAAATTAATCGAGATGGTAATGAAATTGCCATAGTCAAAAATCGGCACTCCTGTCTTTTTGAGAGCGTCAAATGTTCTCGGCACCCCTTCTGGGACATGTCCGAGGACGATAAAAAGGTTCGTAAAGTCGATATGGCCCCCTAAAAAGGTGGACATTACCGGCATAACGATGTCATTTACTAGAGAATCGACGATTTTTCCGAAGGCGCCGCCAATAATGACGCCGACTGCCAAAGCAATCACATTACCCTTGACGGCAAAGTCCCGAAACTCCTTTAAAACGCTCCATAAATGCCTTCCTTTGAATTTAGATCCAGATTAACCCCATAACTTTCTTGCTTACCCCACTTTTTACTTTAAAATCCTACCTTTAAGCAATTTCCACCCATAAATACCCTTTTCTAGGAATTTTGTAAAAATGAGTGACAAGCCCTGTATGGACAAGGATCGCCGCAACTGGTTGATCGCCACTGCGGCGGTTGGAGGCGTAGGCGCAGCCGCTGCCCTCTACCCTTTTGTGGAGAGTTTTGAGCCTTCTGAGCGCGCGAAAGCCGCTGGAGTCGCTGTTGAAATCGATATCGCTGGTATGCAGCCAGATGAGATGAGAATGGTTGAATGGCGCGGCAAGCCTGTTTGGGTGGTTCGTCGTACTCCTGAGCAAGTTGCTGAGTTATCCAAGATCGATAGCGAATTGGCTGACCCAGATTCATTGCGTGATCCAGCTCAATTTACGCCTCCATATGCCCAGAATCAGTGGCGCTCTATCAAGCCAGAATACCTTGTAGTTGTTGGTATTTGCACCCATTTAGGCTGCTCCCCAACGCCAAAATTCGAGGCGGGCGCTCAACCATCCTTGCCAAATACTTGGCCAGGTGGCTTCCTTTGCCCATGTCATGGCTCCATATTTGATATGGCAGGCCGTGTATTTAAAAACAAACCAGCCCCAGATAACCTTGAAGTGCCGCCACATATGTATTTGAGCGACACCAAGATTCTGATTGGCGACGATAAGAAGGCCTAAGGAGAGATAAATGGCATTCCACGAAAAAGAAGTCCCAGCGGACGCTCCAGTTGCACAGAAGGTCTTAGCTTGGGTTGATTCCCGTTTTCCTTTGACCTCCTCGATTAAGGCTCACTTAACCGAGTATTACGCACCTAAAAACCTCAATTTTTGGTACTTTTTTGGTTCTTTAGCGATCGTTGTATTGGCTTTGCAAATCATCACCGGCATTTTCTTGGTGATGAACTACAAGCCTGATGCAGCCAAGGCGTTTGAATCCGTCGAATACATCATGCGTGAAGTTCCATGGGGCTGGATGATTCGTTATCTGCACTCCACTGGCGCATCTATGTTCTTCGTGGTGGTGTATCTGCACATATTCCGTGGTTTGATCTACGGCTCATATCACAAGCCACGTGAATTGATCTGGATTTTTGGCTGCGCAATTTTCTTGTGCTTAATGGGTGAGGCATTCTTCGGTTACTTGCTCCCATGGGGTCAAATGTCCTATTGGGGCGCCCAGGTTATCGTGAACTTGTTCTCCGCGATTCCATTTATTGGTCCAGACCTTTCATTGTGGTTGCGTGGCGACTACGTTGTGGGTGATGCAACCCTCAACCGCTTCTTTGCATTCCACGTTATTGCTATTCCATTGGTCTTGATTGGCTTGGTTGCAGCTCACATCATTGCTTTGCATGAAGTTGGCTCTAACAATCCAGATGGCGTGGAAATCAAAGAGAACTTGGATGCGAATGGCCACCCGGTTGACGGCATTCTTTTCCATCCTTATTACACCGTGCATGATGTATTTGGTCTTGGCGTATTCTTGATGGTATTTGCTTGCATCGTGTTCTTCGCTCCAGAGATGGGCGGTTATTTCCTTGAAGCAAATAACTTCATTCCCGCAAACCCATTGCAAACGCCTCCGCACATTGCGCCAGTTTGGTATTTCACGCCGTTCTACTCCATGCTGCGTGCGACTACAACAAACTTCTTGTTGCCTTTGTGGATCTTCTTGGCAGTTATTCTGGGAATTTTTGCTACATCTTCTGAAGACAGACGAGTCAAGGTTGTTTGCGTAGCAATCGCGGTAATTTTGGCTGGCGGCTTCTATTTATTTGATGCGAAGTTCTGGGGTGTCGTGATCATGGGCGGTTCAGTTGTGATCATGTTCTTCTTGCCTTGGCTCGATAGATCACCAGTGAAATCAATTCGCTATCGTCCTCAGTTCCATAAATATATTTATGGCGTGTTCGTAGTGAGTTTCGTGATTTTGGGTTACTTAGGTATTCAACCACCATCACCAGTATTTGAAAAGATTTCTCAGGTATGCACTATTTATTATCTGGGCTTCTTCTTGGCAATGCCGTTCTGGAGCACGCTTGGTAAATTCAAGTCAGTTCCTACACGCGTTACTTTTAAGCCCCATTAATTTAGACACCAAAAGAGAAACTAGGAACTAGTATGAAACGAATTTTGCAAACCTTGATGGGCGTCTGCCAAGCAACAGTATTGGTCGCGGCCCTTGGTGTTGGTGTTAGCGCCAATGCAAACGAAGGTGGCTTTCCACTGGATAAAGCGCCTGATCGCGTAAGTAGTAACGCATCATTGCAAAATGGCGCAAAGTTGTTTGTGAACTATTGCTTGAACTGCCACGCGGCTTCAAGCATGCGCTACAACCGTTTACGCGACATTGGTTTGACTGATCAGCAAATTAAGGACAACCTCATTTTGACTGACGCCAAAGTGGGTGATTTGATGACCATCGCCATGACGCCAGAAGAAGGCAAGGCTCTCTTTGGTAAGAACCCTCCAGATTTATCAGTTGAGGCTCGTGCTCGTGGGACGGATTGGCTCTACACCTACTTCCGCACTTTCTACAAAGACGACACCACTCAAACGGGTTGGAATAACTTGGTTTACCCAAGCGTTGGTATGCCACATATGCTTTGGCAGATGCAGGGTGAGCGTGCCGCGAAGTTTGAAGAGCACAAAGACCCGCATGACGAAAGCAGGACAGAGAAAGTATTTGTTGGCTTTGAGCAGTTGACCCCTGGCACTATGAAGCCACAAGAGTACGACGACAACATTGCTGACTTGGTTGCTTTTATGTCATGGATGGCTGAGCCAGTTCAGTTAGAGCGCAAGCGTCTTGGTGTAATAGTGCTCTTGTTCTTGGCAATTTTCACCATCTTGGCTTGGCGCTTGAACAAAGCCTATTGGAAAGACATTCATTAATTGAGTTTGGTGAGCCCTGTGTCTGGGGCCCATTGGTAAGAAGATTTAACGCTGCTGTGCGTTTGTTGTATTGAAGTAGAAATTTAAGGAAATAAATTTATGATGGTGTTGTACTCGGGTACTAACTGTCCATTCTCGCAACGCTGCCGTTTGGTGCTTTTTGAAAAAGGCATGGATTTTGAAATCCGCGATGTTGACTTGTTTAATAAGCCAGAAGACATCTCTGTAATGAATCCGTACGGCCAAGTTCCTATCTTGGTTGAGCGTGACCTCATTTTGTATGAATCAAACATCATCAATGAATATATTGATGAGCGTTTTCCTCATCCGCAATTGATGTCGCCTGATCCGGTTGCTCGTGCACGTGCGCGTCTCTTCCTCTTCAATTTTGAAAAAGAGTTATTTGTACACGTTGCCGCTTTAGAAAATGAAAAGGGTCAGGCTGCTGAACAGGTTCATGAAAAAGCGCGTTTAGCGATTCGTGATCGCTTGACTCAACTGGCGCCTATTTTTGTAAAAAATAAGTACATGTTGGGTGATGAGTTCTCTATGTTAGACGTTGCGATTGCGCCGTTGTTATGGCGTCTTGAGCACTACGGCATTGATCTTTCACGTAATGCGGCTGCTCTCCTCAAATACGCTGAGCGTATTTTTAGCAGACCTGCCTATATTGAAGCTTTGACACCTTCTGAGAAGGTAATGCGCCGCTAAGTTTTCCTAGCGGCTCACGACGAGTCAGTATGTCTGGCATCCAAAGCAACAAACCCTACCTAATCCGTGCTCTTCATCAGTGGTGCACGGATTTTGGTTTTACGCCCTTCATTGCTGTATTTGTAGACGCCAGGGTGGAAGTGCCCATGGAGTTTGTTACAAACGATGAGATCGTGCTCAATCTCTCTCTGGAAGCGTGCCATCAGCTGCAGATGGAAAATTACTGGATTAGCTTTCAGGCCAGATTTGGTGGAATTCCACGAAAAATTATGGTGCCCGTCACTCATGTTCTGGCTATTTACGCCCGGGAGAATGGTCAAGGCATGTCCTTTCCATTCGATCCGGCCCAGGCTCGAGATATTCACATGGCCGATTCTGAGGACAATGCCCCAGAAAAGCCTAAAACTGCAAGACCGTCCTTGAAGATTGTGAAATAGGCTAAAATATCAACCGTTGCCCCTTTAGCTCATCTGGTAGAGCAACTGATTTGTAATCAGTAGGTGGTCTGTTCGAGTCGGACAAGGGGCACCAAATTCTAAAAGCTTCTAGGTAATCACTTAGAAGCTTTTTCATTTTCAGCGGGCCTTGCTAATTAATAAATTAGAATTTTCATATGCACGTACTTATTAATAATCTAATAACACTGGCAGTAGGCAATCTCCAAAATGGAGATTTGGAAAGTGCAGAGCGATTACTCAAGCAGTCATTGACTTTGGCCAAAAAGAATTCAGAGGTGTTGCGTTTATTGTGCGTTACATATGCCTTTAAAAAGGATTTGCAGGCGTCATGAAAGGCGCTAGATAAAGCAATTAAAGTTGATGCGAATAATTGGCTGGCCCATAGTAATATCGGCAATGTGCTTAAAGACTTCAAGCAATTCGATGCGGCGTTAAAGGCTTATCAAAAGACAATAGCCTTGCAACCAAATTATGCAGAGGCTGATAACAACATAGGCAATCTACATCAGGATTTAAATCGTTATGAGGATGCGGTAAAAAGCTATGATCGCGCCATTGCATTGCAGCCAAATTATGCAGAGGCTTATGGCAATGCGGGTAATGCGCTTAAGAAATTCAATTTACTTGAGCTTGCCCTGGCGGCATATGAAAAGGCTATGGCATTGGGTTGGGACAATGAGTTTGCTTTAGCCGCCTATCTAAGCTGCAAGATGCAGTTGTGTGACTGGGGTGGAAGTAAGGGGCGACTTCAGAAGATAGAGCGGGGTGATATTGCCCGCAAAGACTTGTTTTATCCTTTTCACATCCTTTCTATTTGCAATTCACCTGAAATAATTAGGGATGTGACTCAAAGCTATATGAGTGCAGAGTACCCCGCGAAAAGTGATTTAGGTGGACTTGGTAAAACCATTAGAAATGAAAAAATTCGTCTGGGTTATTTTGCTCCAGACTTTAGAAATCAGGCTGTTTCATTTTTAATTGCTGGATTAATTGAAGCGCATGACAAAGATCGCTTTGAAGTAATCACCTTTTTTATGGGCTCAGATAGGTCTGATGAAATGCATGAGCGTCTAAAAGCCAGTTTTGACCAATTTATAGATGTGTCATCTAAAAGTGATCTTGAAGTTGCCAAGTTAGCAATGGAGATGAAGATAGATATTGCCATTGATCTTGGTGGAATTACTCAGAATTCTCGCCCGAGTATTTTTGCTTATCGCGCGGCTCCAATTCAGATTGGTTATATCGGTTATTTGGGGACGATGGCTGCTTTCTATTTCGATTACATCATTGCTGATGAGATAATTATTCCGCCTGACTGTAGGGATGCGTATTCAGAGAAAATTATCTATTTACCTAGTTATCAGGCTAACGATCCTAAGCGCAAAATTTCAGAAAGAATTTTTACTCGTGAGGAGTTTGGTATACTCAAGGATTTATTTGTCTATTGTTGCTTTAACAATAATTACAAATTCACTCCAAGTATTTTGGATAGTTTGGTAAAAATATTGTTGTGGGTTGATAAAAGCATAATGCTTCTTCATGCGGAAGATGATACGGTAAAGAGCAATTTGCTACTGGAATTTGGTGATCGTGGAATTGATGCATCCAGAATATTTTTTGCAGAACGTTTGCCGAGGGCGGAATATTTATCTCGTTACCGTATAGCAGATTTATTTTTAGATACTTCGCCATACAATGCAGGCACTACAGCTAGTGATGCGATCTGGGCTGGATTGCCGGTTCTCACATTCCTGGGAAAACCATTTTCGTCTAGGATGGGTGGAAGCCTACTAAAGGCCGTTGGTTTGCCTGAACTGGTTTGCAGTTCTCAAGATGAGTATGAAGAGTTGGCACTTGCGCTTGGATTGGATTTGCCTCGAATTGTTGCCCTTAAAGAGAAGTTGGCTGCCAATCGGTTGAGAGCGCCTTTGTTTGATATAGAGTCATGTAACAGAAGCTTGGAAGATGCCTTTGAGTAGGCTTATAGACTGTATATAAATGGATTGCCCGCAGAAAATATTTTTATTCAATAATGTTCTGTGGTCTTAAAAAATTTCTCTTTCGCCAATAAATTAATTCAACTTGTTAAGTTTTCTCTATTTGTGTTTCTGGTAGATACTTAATGGCGATTGTCGCGCTAATTGCTAGAAAAATAGTTGGATACCACAGACCCGCAACACTACTGTCCCAATGTTGATTTATCCACGTCACAATCAATGGAAGTAGTCCACCAATCCAGCCCGCGGCTAGGTTATGCGGAAGTGTTGCCGCACTATTTCTGGATCTAGCTGGCAATAACTCGGCAAGTAAGGCAGTTTGTGGGTCTACCACTAAGGCCAGTATTGCCGATAAGCCAATTAGAATGATTCCAAGCAAGATTACGGATAAGTTGTTTCCATCTTTTGCATTTACTCCAATCTTCTCCAGCAAATCAAAGGCTGGAAGAGTAAGTAGCGCACCGAATATCAATCCACTAATTACAACTGGTTTCCTGCCAAGCTTGTCAGATAGCCAGCCCGCCGAAATAGTGAGCGGTAGGAGGGCAAGCGTAGCGTAGATGCTGAGTTGATCTGCAAGTGCTGTTGAAATCTGCACTGTTGTTTTTAAAAATATGGATGCATAAACTTGAACGCAGAAAAATAAAATGACGCCGCTTGACGAAACGCAAAGAAAAAGTAAGAACATTCTTTTTCTGATTTCAGCATCCCTAAAGTTATTGAGCAGTTGCGATTCAGTTTTTTTTTGACCTTGCTCTGTTAGTTCTAAAAATACATGCGTCTCCTCTAATGCCATTCGGACTTTAAATGCAATCATCAGTAACAAGATCGAAATCCAAAATGGCACACGCCAGCCCCAGGCCTGAAATTCTTCTTGTGATAGGTAGTGTCTAAGCAAGGCAATTTGCAAGGTGGAGACTAGGATTCCTAGTGGCCTCATGAGCTGGAGGAAGCTGGTTTAAATCCTCTGTATTCATTGCCGGTATGCTAGGTGAGGTGACTTGCGCTTCCACCGATTGCGCCGCCTGCATAAAGCCATTGGAGAAGGCGTAGGCTGACAAGCAAGATGGGTGCCCATATTCCAACTTGTGAATAGGTGAGTAAAAATCCTACGCTTACCGCCGTAATCCCCATTAAGGCAATGGTGATCATAAATACAGGCTTTCGGCCGATATGATCGCCCATGGAGCCAAATAGAGCTGCTCCAATGTGTCTGACCACCATACCAACCCCAAAGGTTGCCAGGCTTGCCAAAATGGCTGTATTCGGGTCGCTGACTGGAAAGAAGAGGGGCGCAAAAACCACCGCCAGACTGGCAAAGGTCAGAAAGTCATACCACTCTAAAAAGGTGCCAAAGCAGGCTGCAATAGCCACTTTTCGATAGGAATGAGAATCCTTTTTTTATCATTAGCTATTGATTATTTAGCATAAATTTGTTGCAAAGCAGCAAAAATTTCTTGATTTGTCACATTTCATCGGTTACAGTTTCATGGTGCAGTGCAATATTTAAGGCGTCTGAAATTTTCCACAAATCGTGCGCTTAATAGATATTTGTACCACTTAATTGCTGGAGAAATACATGAACCAAGACCAAATTACCGCTAAATTGTCCCAAATTAGCAACAAAGGCCTAGAGGCTACATTTTCTTTGAGCGAAGCTGCTTTGGAAAATGCTCAAAAATTGGCTGAGTTGCACTACGCAGCTTCTAAAGATGTATTGATAAATGCTCAAGCTGGTATTCAACAAGTGTTGACTGCTAAAGATCCAAAGCAAGTTACTGAGATTGTTACTGTCGATTCTTTTCAAGCCTCTGGTAACCAAGCTGTTGCTTATCAAAAGAAACAAAGTATTGCGTGATAGCAATAAAGAATTTGTAAACGTAGTTGATGCCAGCATCGACCAATTGCAAGACGGTTTCCAAGATTGGATCAACACTGTAGCCGCTAACGCGCCTGCAGGCTCTGATGCTTTCTTGTCTTCATTCAAGACTGTATACGGTAGCGCATTGCAAGGTTTCGAGCAGTTCCGTGCCGCTAGTACAGAAGCATTAGCAGCTGCAGAGAAAACTGCTGAGCAAGCCATTGAGTCTGTACAAGGTCAAATCGCTCAAGTGCAGAAAGCCGCTACACCTGCATCATGTAGCCGTAAAGCTGCTTAATTGATCGTTGATTAAGAGTAAATTCAGCAGTCAGTTTTAAATAAAAACCCCGCTTATTGTGAACTAGGCGGGATTTTTGTTTGCTTATTTTTGTAATATTCTTACGTTTTAGATGTTAGCTACTCAAAGTTCGATGAGGATTCAAGTAACGGCGCAGCTAGATTTTTACTGGGCTTGACACCGAGGTCTCTGACTCTTTCAGCAGAGCGGATGAGATTGCCTTTACCCGTTTTGAGTTTATTAAACGCGTCGTGATAACTGGTTTGCGCTTGATCTAGGCGTTGACCGAGTGTCTCTAGATCATCAACAAAACCAACAAACTTATCGTAGAGATTGCCACACTGTTTTGCGATCTCTAGAGCATTGCGATTTTGATGATCCTGTCGCCACAGATGAGCAACCGTTCTAAGCGTGGCCATTAAAGTGCTTGGGCAAACTAAAACAATGTTTTTCGCAAGCGCTTCTTGGTATAGATTCGGCGCAGTCTTCAGTGCAAGCAAGAATGCAGGCTCAATTGGCACAAACATCAACACAAAATCAACTGAGCCCACGCCATAGAGTGAGCTATAGTTTTTTCCAGAAAGCCCTTGGATGTGCTGGCGTAGCGATTGAATATGTGCCGCCAGCTCTTGTTCAGCGGTGGCGGGATCGGTAGTTTCGGTATGCCGGGCGTAAGCGGTGATCGAGACTTTGCTATCTACCACCAAGCTTCTACCTTCGGGCAACTTAATCACAACGTCAGGCTGGAGGCGTGAACCATCGCTTTGCGTATGGCTGTCCTGGACCACATACTCTTCACCTTTACGCAAGCCAGAGGACTCCAAAATAGACTCCAGTACTAGCTCACCCCAATTACCCTGAACTTTGGAGTCGCCTTTTAAGGCCTGCGTTAGAGAGCGTGTCTCATCTGACATTCTCAGATTGAGATTGGCTAAGCGCTCAATTTCACTTTTGAGGGCGTGGCGTTCGCGAGCTTCATTGCCATACGAGGTGCTGACTTGCTCTTTAAATTCAGTAAGCTTAGTTTGTAAAGGCTTTAGTAGGGCATCTAAGCTAGCTGCGTTTTGTTCTGTAAAACGCTTGGACTTATCCTCCAAGATTTCATTGGCTAAATTTTTAAACTGATTTGTTAAGGCTTCTTTCGCTTCATTGAGCGACTCAATTCTCCCCAATCCTTGTTTGCGTTCTGAATCCAATTCAGTCTCTAGGCGGATTGCGTTTTGCAGTGCCTGATCGCGCTCGGTGCGCAAGCTAAGAGCTAGAGCTTGCTCTGTTTGGACTTGTAACTCCGCGCGATTGAGGGCGGAGCGTAGATTCAAGGCATAAACTAAAAGGCCTGCGCAGACTCCAAAAGACAGGCCAAACAACAGAAGGGAGCTTAGGTCAAACGTCACAGCATCAACAGTCTCAGTGAAAAGATCAATTACGCTTTAACGAGTTTTTGCAGTTCACCAGACTGAAACATTTCAGTCATGATGTCAGAGCCGCCAATAAATTCACCATTGATATAGAGCTGAGGAATGGTTGGCCAATTGGTATATTCTTTAATGCCTTGACGAATTTCGGCGTCTTCTAATACGTTTACGGTGTGAAGGTTCTCAACACCACTAGCACGCAAGATATTCACGGCATTGCCAGAAAAGCCGCACTGAGGAAACTGCGCAGTTCCCTTCATAAATAGAACAACGGGATGGCTAGTAACGATTTCTTTAATTTGAGCTTGTGTGTCCATAAATTCTCTCTATCTATATTCGGTAAGGCGATCTTATTGCTAAGATGGTTTGCAATTCGGGCTTATTTGATTTTAAGACTTAATGCGAAAAAAGGTTATTTCGCCTTATTTTCTGCCTGAGGCAACACGGTAATGGCCGCCTAAATCCAAATGGGTTTGAATGTCATGAAGGCCTGTCTGCTTCATTAGATTAACAACGGCTTCGGATTGATCAAAACCATGCTCCACTGCAATCAAGCCATTGGGAGAGAGGTGCGGCTTGGCTCCAGAAATAATCGTTTCCAGGCAGCTCAATCCATGTTGGTGGTCGGTAAGCGCTGAGAGTGGCTCAAAGCGTAGGTCGCCTTGACTCAGATGCATGTCTTGGGAGTCTATGTATGGCGGATTGCTGAGGATGATGTCGAAAAAGTAATGCGGTTCTAGGGCTTGGTACCAACTACCCTGAAGAAATATTACTCTTGCGCCTACATTTAATAGTTGCGCATTGTGTTTAGCAATCTCTAGAGCTGCAATCGATTGATCCGTTGCGGTGAACAGGGATTGGGAGGCCTCATGCGCAATCGCCAAGGCAATTGCCCCTGAACCTGTGCCAAGATCCAGAATACTTGCGGGTTTGCCCAAGCATTTTATTTCTTGTAAGCCAATTTCAACCAGAAGTTCAGTTTCAGGACGTGGAATAAGAACGCCGGGAGCAACACGGAGCTCAATATTATAAAAACCTCTTTTACCTACTAGGTAAGCGATAGGCTCTCCATTTGCTCTTCTGGTTTCAAGATCCTTCCAGTGCGCTAAGGCTTCCGCATGAAGTTGCATATCATCGCGCGAGAGTAGTGCAGAGCGCGGTAGTTGGTAATGCTTTTCCAGAATGTAAGCCATCAGAATTTTTGCTTCAGCAGGAGCAATTGCCGAGGAGCTCAATAGTGAGCGTAGGCTTAAATCGGCATTCACAGATTTAGTGATCGTTTAGATATGACTTAGTTATCGCCAAAAGCGGCAAGCAATGCCGCTTGATGTTCAGAGGCGAGCGCATTGCAAAGATCATCAATATCACCATCCATCATGGCATCAATCCTGTAGAGGGTGAGGTTGATGCGGTGGTCGGTAATGCGACCTTGCGGGAAGTTATAGGTACGAATACGATCGCTACGATCGCCTGAGCCGATAAGGGATTTACGGGTCTGCGCCTCGAGCTGATGTTGTTCGCGTTCACGCGCATCCATGATGCGAGAAACTAAAACTTTCATCGCTTGCTCGCGATTGCGGTGCTGGCTTCGATCATCCTGGCACTCTACTACTGTGCGAGTGGGCAAATGAGTAATGCGAACCGCGGAATCGGTTTTATTAATGTGCTGACCGCCAGCGCCGGAGGCGCGGAAGGTATCAATACGCAATTCAGCAGGATTAATTTTGACCGCTTCAAGCTCATCTGCTTCAGGCATAACAGCTACAGTACAGGCGGAGGTATGAATGCGTCCCTGAGTTTCGGTTTGGGGAACGCGTTGCACGCGATGACCACCAGATTCAAATTTGAGGCGCGAGTAGACGGATTGACCCACTATGCGCAAGACCACCTCTTGATATCCACCTAAATCCGATTCGGCGGCGCTTACTACTTCCACTTTCCAACCTTGGCGTTCGGCAAAGCGGGTATACATGCGCAGCAGATCGCCAGCAAATAACGCGCTCTCATCTCCGCCAGTACCCGCCCGGATTTCTAGGAAGACGTTGCGTTCGTCATTCTCGTCTTTGGGGAGCAAGAGCTTTTGTAAGGCACCCTCAAGCACCTCCATCGTAGCAAGAGCCTGCTTTTGCTCTTCGTCCGCAAAGTCCTTCATTTCCGGGTCTTTGCGCATTTCTTCTGCCGCTTGAGCATCAGCCTCGGCTTGCTTGTACAGGCAAAATTGCTCAACCACAGTAGCAATATCGGAATGTTCGCGCGTGAGCTTTCGATAAGCATCCATATCTTTGGTTGCTTCTTCAGAAGTTAAAAGGGAGTTGAGTTCGGCTAAGCGCGTGTCTAGGTGGTCTAGCTTAGCCCGTATGCTGGGCTTCATCTAATGGTCTTCTGACTTGGAATGCGAGGCGAATAATTTAGGTAACAACTTAATCAAGGCGTCACGCTCAGCGCCATTCGAGTGTTGCAGCGCATGGAGTGAACCATGTAAGAATTTGTTGGTAAGACCTTGCGCCATGGCATTGAGGACTTCTTGTGGATCATCGCCGCGCATTAAACGCTTCATCGCGCGTTCGAGTTCCAGTTGGCGCAGTCGCTCACCTTGTTGCTGAATATCCTGAATCAGTGGCACAGCGTTGCGGCCTTGCATCCAATGCATGAAGTTGCCAACGCGATCTTCGATAATCGCCTCTGCTTGACTAACGGCTGCTTGACGCAAGTTGGCGCCCGTCTGAATCATGACTCCCAAGTCATCCACTGTATAACGATAGATGTCATCGAGACCGGAAATTTCTGGTTCAAAGTCGCGAGGCACCGCTAAGTCAATCATGACCATCGGCTTATGGCGCCGTTGTTTGAGAGCGCTTTCCACCATGCCAAGGCCAATAATGGGTAGAGAGGATGCGGTACTAGAAACAATGATGTCGAATTCATGCAGTCGCCCCGGTAGCTCTGAGAGCTTGAGGGATTCGGCTTTGACATCTTGCGCGGCAATGGAGTCTGCTAATTCTTGACCACGTTCAATGGTGCGATTCGCGATCGCGACATTTTTAGGTTTTCGCGCGACAAAATGCGTCGCGCATAGAGTGATCATGTCACCAGCGCCAATAAACAAAATCTTTTGATCTGAAATTTTTTCAAAGATACGCTCAGAGAGGCGAACCGATGCTGCTGCCATTGAAATGGAGTGAGCGCCGATTTCTGTTGAGACGCGCACCTCTTTGGCTACCGCAAAAGTTTTCTGAAAGAGTTGGTTGAGGTAAGTTCCCAAAACACCAGCATCATTCGCGGTGCGAACCGCATCTTTCATTTGACCCAAAATTTGAGTTTCGCCAATCACCATGGAATCTAATCCGCAGGCGACTCTGAAAGCGTGTCGTACCGTATCGGATTGCGGGAAAGAATAAAGGTGGGGCTCCAGACTACTAGGAGCGAGTTGCTGAGTTTTAGCGAGCCAATCAAAAGTCGCTTCATGCAAGATTCCAGCTGCATTGTCATCGTTGGCGGCGCAATAGACCTCGGTGCGGTTGCAGGTCGACAAAATAGTGGCTTCGGGCAGCCCAGCATGATTCGCGCCAACTAAATGTTGGCGAAGATCGTGCAATGCTTCTTGAAGAAATTCAGGGTCAAAGGCGACTTTTTCCCGAATGGCGACCGGCGCTGTGTGATGATTGATGCCGAGTGTCAACAACTTCATAATGGCGATTATAGATTTGATGGCAGCATTAATTGGGGTATCAATGGGGTTTTTGGCTTTTCTGGTGATTGGGGGTATTTCTGGGGTGTCAGCCTGGATTGTTTATCCCAGACCTTCCTTCGGGTTTAAACCTCTAAAAATCTTGATTGCCTTCTGAATTGGATTTATTTCAGCTACCGCAAGCTCGTATTTGGGGCAATACTGTGGCTTTTTCCAGTCTGCGCAAATTCTGGAGTGGGGCACTGCTATTTTTGCTTCTTGTGCACTGGCCCGTGTATTTACAGCCCTAGATAAAGAAGTCCGTCTGAGCGCCCTTTACCAGTCTATAGGGCGGCTTTTGTGTTCCGTAAGCCATTGATTGGCTATTGTGAAGTGATTGCAGCTTGCTTTGGCACCGGGTTCTAAAAAAGGCTTATCTGTTTTGTATACGCCCAAGCCTGAAGGGTGGGAGGATTGCAATACAAATTGGTCTTGGCCATTTTCAATGAGAGGTAGTTTGGATTGGGCATGACCACCCCATAGCATCCACACTAAATGTGGTCTAGCTTTAGATAGCCCGCTGATTAAATGATCAATGAGGCTTTTCCAGCCAAGGTTGGTGTGGCTACCAGCTTCACCAAGTTTGACGCTCAGGGCAGTATTTAGAAGGAGTACTCCTTGTTTAGCCCATTCGTGCAGATCACCATTGGGCAAATGACCAAAACCCTCCAACGCAAGCGCTTTGCTGATATTGCGTAGCGAACTGGGAAATTCTCGAGAGTGCACTGCAATCTCGGCAGGAATAGAAAAAGCCAATCCTTGCGCCAAGCCTGCTGAATGATAAGGGTCTTGTCCCAAAATAACTACTTTTACAGAATCTACGGGAGTAAGTTTGAGTGCTTTAAAAAAGTGTTGGGGCTCAGGTCTCACCATACTCGGATCAAGATTCAGAGCGGTGTGCAAATTCTTTTCGAGAGATTGCCAATCCGATGATTCGAAATAGTTTCCGAGCAATTCTTGCCAATCACTTGGGCTATCGTCTTTTGAAAATAAGGCTTTCAATTTCAATCAAGCATCTTTCTTTAGCGTTAATTCATATTGTGTGGGTGCTTGATAGGCTTGCAAGGAAACCATGCGCTCATGCTCAATATCGTCTCGATAAAAAGTGATGCGAGCATGGGCATTTTCAGAGAGGCTACCCAATACTTTGTCCGAGCGCGGGCTGGTAACTCGCTGTCCGTCAACGCTCGAGAGCAAGTCCCATGCTGCTAGGCCTGGGGCT
Source organism: Polynucleobacter necessarius (assembly GCF_900095215.1). Classification (NCBI taxonomy): domain Bacteria; kingdom Pseudomonadati; phylum Pseudomonadota; class Betaproteobacteria; order Burkholderiales; family Burkholderiaceae; genus Polynucleobacter; species Polynucleobacter necessarius. The sequence goes on from NZ_LT606949.1 coordinate 77,570, forward strand.
TGAGCAATCCCATCATCCAGTACATGGGCGATCTTCAGCCAGCCATTTGCATCTGTATGGCGCATACCAAATTGCAACTTCAATTTTTCGAGGGTTTATAGGGTTTTTGATTTTACCACAACCCGGTTTGAGCCAATCCATTTTTGTAGCGGAATATCTTCAACGCCAAATACATAACGGGTTTGTATCCCATTCCAAAGTTTGCTAAAGCCGGCTCCTAGCAATTCAAGAATGGCTTCATCTAGGCCACCTTCCGAAATGCCATCTAAAGTGATGCCGTGCTTGCGCCAAATGAGCCGCATGAGATCATCAAGTGATTGTTTATTTTGAGTGAACGCGCGAATTTGCAAAGCAAGGCCGAGCGCTAGTAAAGCCCCCTGGCCGTAATAACTCACGACTGCATTGGGGGTGTTTTCATCGCTCTGGTAATACTTAGTCCATGCGTCAAATGAGCTGTCCAAGGCTTTGTTTCTGACGGTCATGACCGCGCAAGATGCCATTCCAATTGCCTGCAATAAGCTTTAAAGAAGTCTTGATATCAATTCGTTTACTGCGCAATAGTTGCAGATCATCGTAGTAGCTAGTAAAGCCCTCAAACAGCCAGAGTAAGCGTGTGTGATTGCGCTTTGCTAGAGCATAGGGCTGAAAAGCTTTTGGTTGAATGCGCTTAACCAACCATGCATGAAAGTACTCGTGACTGCATAAACCCAAAAACTCCCTGTAGGCAGACTCTTCAAAGAGGATATTTTCCTGCGGGATTTAATCTCGTCGACAGAGTAACGCGGTGCTATTACGATGTTCAAGGCCGCCATAGCCATTTAGTACTGCATTGACTAAGAAGAGATACTCTCCAAATGGGGCGCGCTTAGATTTGGGTTCGAAGAGATTAATAGTGGAGGTGCAAATAGCCTCAAGATCGTCCGCGCGGCGTTTAGCATAAACGATGTGATTACATCCCTGAATAGCCATGCGATGAGCAACCCCATTTGATTTCCAGTGAACCATTTGAAGCTCACCCATCGCGACAGGGTGATCAAGTAGGTCATCATAATTTTGTGCCAAATAAAAACCAAAGCCACGATCATCAGTTTTGACTGCTCTTAAGGTGGTTTGAATCATCCAATGGTCGGCAAAGGCAACTTTAGGCTCGGCAATGGCAAGAGAACAAGGTAAATGCTCTTGTCCTTTGACCGCAAGACAGAGGCTGCTTGCGTTAAAGAAGGCGCGCTCAGTATCTAGATAGGCTGCACGTACTGATGAGTCGAATGTATAAACGGTAGAGAGTACTTCTATAGGGCCATTGACTGGTGGCAAGCGCCAATGATCGTTATCAATCCGTTCGCGCGGAACTTTTTTCCTAGTGCTGTCCGCTGAAAAAGCCTCAATTGACTCTATATGCTTGCTAAAGTCCTGAATGAGATAACTGCCTGGTATCCAGGCTGGCATTTGTAAACCCCGACCCTAAGGGTCGGGGTTGGCAATATGCAGTTTGACGCGAAAGTGATGACCATGAAGGTCGACCGGCCAGACCGTATATTGAATTACAGGTAAGGCGGCAGAGTTCATGATGATTATTTCAGTGAGCTGAATTTCTTTTCGATATCAGTGATTTGTACCGCGCCAGGGAAGCGACTACCGTCAGTAAAAAATAAAGTTGGTGTACCTGTAATGCCATGGGTTTTGGCGAAAGCCATATTTTTAGCGAGGGGTGTGCTGCATTCACCTTTGCCGCTCGGTGCAATTCCATTAATCATCCAGTCAATATACGCTTTGTATTGATCAGATGAGCACCAAATTTGCTTTGATTTTTGCGCGGAATCTGGAGACAGAATCGGAATTAGGTATGTATAGATGGTGACATTGTCTAATTGCTGCAGGGATTTTTCTAGGCGCTTGCAGTAACCGCAATTGGGGTCTGAGAACACGGCTAATTGACGGCTGCCATTGCCACGGACATTTTTAATCGGATTGGCAGGGCTTAAGTCGCTCCATTTGAGGCGGTTTAAGTCTGCTTGCCTTTGTTCGGTAATATTTTTACCGCTCGTGAGTTCAATAATTTCACCTTGAATGAGGTATTTTCCAGAAGCATCGGTATAAAAAATATCGTTACCGACTAATACTTCATATAGGCCAGAAACCGGTGCTGGAGAAACACTTTTTACTTTGGCATTGGAGCCTAGCTTTTTTTGGATTTCAGTTTTTATTTGTTGCTCTGGTTGGGCGTGAGCTGGTTTGACGCAAAGCAGTGCGGCACCAATAAAAGCCATCGTGGATAAAAATTTATTCAAAATCAATTTCTCCTAAAGCGCGTTCAATTAAGCGCTGTTTAATAAAGTGGCTTCTATTCACGAGGCCTAATCCCCAGTTACGAAGTTGTCGTTCAGTGTTGCTGCTCGCGGAAAATAATTTCTTGAGTTTATCGGTGACCCATAAAAGCGCGCTAGTGTCACCCTGCCGTTGTCGTTCATAGCGACGCAGTAAGACGAGATCGCTTGGTGAGCGGAAGGATTCTCGTTTGCCAAAAATATTCAGTAAGACTGCAACATCGCGTAGCCCTAAATTAAGCCCTTGGCCAGCCAGCGGGTGCATGACATGGGCTGCGTCGCCAATGAGAGCCGCCTTTGGATGGGTATCTGGACCTATAAATCGTTTGGCCTGAATTTTGCACAATGGGAAGGCAGCCGGTGTTGAGTTGAGAGTCAGCTCACCCAATTGTTTTGCAACCGTACCGTTAGCAATGGATGAGAATTGGTCGAGCCATTGCGTTTGGTCGAGCTTTAATAAATCCGCTGCACGCTCAGGGGATGTAGACCAAACCATGGAGACTTGTTTTCCTGGCAATGGCAGCATGGCGACAATATCACCGCCTGGCAAGAACCACTGGAATGCAGTTTCTAAATGCGGGTAGGTGCAAAGCCAATTGGCGACGACTGCGCTTTGTGAATAGCTTTCTTTGCTGGCACGAATACCAAGCGCATTGCGAATGGGTGAGTTTGCGCCATCAGCAGCGATGACTAGTTGTGCCCGAATACTGTCGCCATTCTTTAAATGCAGTGTGCTTCCTTCGGCATCTACATTGATCTTTTCTACGACATCGCTAATGCACTCTAATTTATTTTGAAAGCGAGAGGCTTGGTCAATCGTGTGCTCAATTAAATTCGATTCTCCTATCCAAGCAAGTTGTGGCGTTCCCGCCTCAAATGCGGAAAGGTGGAGTTGATCATTTTTTTCACCACGATCACCATAAATCCGCATATCCCGGACCGGTTGTAGGCGGCTGTGATCAAGAGCGTCCCAAATTTGTAAATGGGCTAGTAATTTTTGGGTGCTTGGGGAAAAAGCGTAAATTCGTTGACCCCATTGACTGCCCTGTGGGCTGGGGATGTTTTGGCCTAAATCGGGGGCGATTTCTACGGTTTGCAGACCAAGTTGGGCTAGACCTAGGGCGCAAGCCTTACCAGTAATGCCTCCGCCAACCACCACAACGTCTGCTGTGCGCATTTGGGCGGTATGGCCTGTAGATTTGGGCAAGTGATTTGCGTGAACTTCTGACATAACTCGATGATATCGAAACCAGCCCCTTTACAATAACGCTATGTCTTTGAAATGTGGCATCGTCGGCCTGCCTAACGTCGGCAAATCTACCCTCTTTAATGCGCTTACCAAGGCTGGGATCGCAGCGGAAAACTATCCTTTCTGCACGATTGAGCCCAATGTAGGCGTAGTTGAGGTTCCTGATCCCCGTCTAGCCGCCTTGGCTGAGATCGTCAAGCCGGAGCGTATCCTGCCAGCAGCCGTCGAATTTGTCGATATCGCTGGCTTGGTGGCTGGCGCCTCTAAAGGTGAAGGTCTTGGCAATCAGTTCTTGGCCAATATTCGTGAAACGGACGCCATTACCCATGTGGTGCGGTGTTTTGAGGATCCAAACGTGATTCACGTCGCGGGAAAAATCGATCCTATTGCTGATATCGGCGTGATCGATACCGAATTGGCGTTATCTGATTTGGCAACGGTTGAAAAAACCTTAAAGCGCTCAAGCAAGGCTGCAAAGTCTGGCAATGACAAAGAGGCTGCTGCTCTGGTCGCAGTTCTGACTAAGGTGCAAGCGCATTTGGATTCTGCGCAGCCAGTGCGTAGCCTAGATTTAAGTGACGATGAAAAATTATTGATTAAGCCTTTGTGTTTGATTACCGCTAAACCGGCGACGTATGTTGCGAATGTGAAGGAAGATGGCTTCTCAAGCAATCCGCATCTCGAGGCGGTGAAGCAGCATGCCGCAAAAGAAAATGCTCCGGTTGTGGCCGTATGTGCTGCGATTGAGGCGGAAATCGCCGCCTTGGATGAGGCCGATAAGAGCGAGTTCCTAGCCGACTTTGGTATGGAAGAGCCCGGTTTAGATCGCGTGATTCGTGCAGGGTATGCATTGCTCGGCCTGCAAACTTATTTCACTGCCGGTGTTAAAGAGGTGCGTGCGTGGACCATTCATCAAGGTGATACAGCTCCTCAAGCCGCTGGTGTAATTCATACTGACTTTGAGCGTGGCTTTATTCGCGCGCAGACAATTGCTTATGATGACTTTGTTCAGTTTAAGGGTGAATCGGGTGCCAAAGAAGCGGGCAAGATGCGCGCTGAAGGTAAAGAGTACGTTGTTAAAGACGGGGATGTGCTGAACTTCTTGTTCAACGTCTAAGAATTCCGTCTGAAGCAAATAAAAAAGCCCTGAACAGGGCTTTTTGCTTATGCGCTTGAAGGCAATTGTTTTTTTAAATGGCTTTGGCGGCCTTTTCTAGGCGCTTAGACATTTCTTCATAGCGTTTTACAGCCATCTTGGTAGGAAGCACCTCTTTTTTGCGGCCACCTCCATTAGCTGCCATTTTGATGTAGCCCATCGCGCTGAGATTTTTTAAGCGACCATGTAAGGTGGCTTGTGATCCTAAGCCGGCGATAGAAATAATGTCACCAACCAAAATAGCTTGTTTTGCATGGGCACACACAACAATCTTATCGAGCAAACTTTCTTCTATGGAGTCTAGCTTCTTCCCCGGGTTGATGCGATCTATGGCATCAATCAGGTTCAGAAACTTGATGTAAGACGCAGTTTTTACAGTGGATATATCTCTGACGTTTGTTGAGTGCTAGCTACAGGGTTAATATAACTGTATTCCCTAGGCACGATTTTAGCAATTGACCCATATCAATTAAAACAATTAATCCATACTGATAGTAATGTCTCAATTATTCGCAATGTCTACAGAATGGCTTATTGAGTGTGCTATCAGTGCGGTGGCGTATGCTTTTCTGTTTTATTTCAATGGCTGGATAACAAGCAGTCTAGTTTTTGGTCTGGGTTTTAGTGGGATTTATCTTCCTGCTGGATTGCGCTTATTTCTGACATCGATTTTCGGTTTGCCGGGAGCTCTTGGAATTGTCTTTGCTTCATGCTTGATTAGCTATTACGGCGACTTTCCGCATGAATTCACTACCTGTATCGGTGTTGGGTTGATTTCCGGATTTACACCTTATTTAGCTCGATTTTTTGTCTTTAGCAATCTTCGTCTTGAGTCCGATTTAAGTAATCTGCATTTCCCAAAACTGATTGCTTGTATTTTGATTTATTCCTTGCTTTCTGCTGGGCTACATCAATGGTGGTTTTCTGCTATGTCTCTAGAGGATGCCGGCAGCGTCAATCATTTCCTGGTGATGTTTGCGGGGGATGTGCTGGGTTCCTTGCTTTTGATCTCTTTGATCAAATACTGCTTAGATCTTTTGAGGAAAGTTAGAAGAACAGCTCACTAAGGGCTACGCCTGGATCGGCCGCGCGCATAAAGGCTTCACCCACCAAGAAGGCGTTTACCTGGTTGTCACGCATCAACTGAACATCAGCCCGACCGAGTATTCCCGATTCAGTTACCAAAGTCTTATCCTTTGGGACCATTGATAGGAGCGAGAGGGTGATTTGCAGTGTTACTTCAAATGTCTTGAGATTGCGATTATTGATTCCAAGCAATGGCGTCTTTAGTTCGAGCGCTTGTTCTAATCCTGGTGCGTTATGAACTTCGACTAAGACGTCCAAACCAAGCTCATGCGCGCAAGCCTCTAGCTCTTTCATTTGATTGAGCTCTAAACAAGCTACGATCAATAGGATTGCGTCTGCTCCAATCGCACGGGCTTCATAAACTTGGTACGGGTCTATGGTGAAATCTTTGCGTAGCACTGGAATATTGCAGGCAGATCGAGCCTGCTGAAGAAAGTCATTGCTGCCTTGAAAGTATTCAACATCCGTTAGGACGGATAAACAGGCGGCGCCGTGATGTTCGTAAGATCGAGCAATCTCTGCGGGTATGAAGTTCTCACGCAACATCCCTTTGCTTGGACTTGCTTTCTTGATTTCGGTAATGACTCCTGCCTTGCCAGTGGAAATCTTGTTTTGAATGGCTTGGATAAAGCCTCTTGGCTTTAGAAGAACATCCTTATTGTTTGCATCCGCTTGCTCACGCTGATTGGCAAGCGATATTTTCTGCAGGCAATGCGCAACTTCAATCTTTTTGGTGGCAACAATTTTGTCGAGAATATCGCTCATGGATGTAATTTACTTTGACTGGGTTGCTGCAACAAATGCATCTAGTTTTTGACGAGCAGCGCCTGAAGCAATGGCTGCTTTTGCTAATGAAATACCGTCGGCAATATCTTTAGCTACTCCGGCGACATGGAGCGTAGCGCCTGCATTAAGACAAACAATATCACTTGCAGGGCTTGGGTTGCCATCAATCACATCTAGGACAATTTTTTTAGACTCTTCAGCCTTGGCTACCTTAAAACTATTGGTGGGCGCTGCACTTAAACCAAAGTCTTTTGGGTGAATTTCATATTCGCGCACAATGCCATCTTTGAATTCACCAACTAAGGTAGGTCCTTCTAGGGAAATCTCATCAAGTCCATCACGCCCATAAACCACTAGGGCATGTTCCATGCCGATGGCCTGCAATACGCGAGCCTGAATGCCTACAAGGTCGGGATGAAAGACGCCCATCAAAATACGTTTGGCGTCAGCGGGGTTGGTGAGCGGCCCTAAAATATTAAAGATGGTCCGTACGCCCAGTTGCTTGCGAATAGGCACTACGTTTTTCATCGCGGGATTATGATTTGGGGCAAACATAAATCCTGCGCCTACCGTTGAAATGCATTTGGCGACTTGATCGGCGGATAGCGCTAGATTGACGCCAAGCGCTTCCAGCACATCAGCGCTGCCAGATTTGCTACTGACGCTGCGATTGCCGTGTTTGGCAATTTTTGCCCCCGCAGCTGCTGCGACAAACATTGCCGCGGTAGAGATATTAAAGGTGTGCGCTCCATCGCCGCCGGTTCCGACTACGTCTACTAAATGGCTGCGGTCATCGACTTGAACCGCGGTAGCAAACTCACGCATCACTTGTGCAGCCGCAGCGATTTCACCAACAGTCTCTTTTTTGGTGCGCAGGGCGACCAATAATCCGGCAACCAGCTCGGGCGGCATTTCACCACTCATGATGAGCCGCATCATATCTGTCATTTCATCATGAAAGAGTTCGCGATGTTCAATGCAGCGTTGTAAGGCTTCTTGCGGAGTGATTGGCATAGCGCTGTAATTAAGGTGAATTACTTATTTAGTAGGAAATTCTTGAGCAAAGCATGGCCACGCTCGGAAAGAATGGACTCAGGATGAAATTGCACGCCTTCGACAGCGAGTTCTTTATGGCGCACACCCATAATTTCTCCGTCGGAGGAGGTTGCCGTCACTTCTAATGCTGCAGGCAAAGAGCTTTTCTCGATGGCTAGGGAGTGATAGCGGGTTACTTTAAATGGATCGGGTAAATTTTTAAATACGCCAACACCCGTGTGATGGATGCTATCGGTTTTGCCGTGCATGACCTTTTGAGCACGAATGATTTTGCCGCCAAATGCTTCGCCAATCGCCTGGTGTCCCAGGCAAACCCCCAGAATGGGAACTTGGCCTGCATAGCGTTGAATGGTTTCAACGGAGATGCCTGCCTCAGCTGGGCTGCATGGTCCTGGTGAGATGCAGATGCGCGCAGGGTTGAGCTTGGCAATATCGTCAACGGTAATTGCATCATTACGCAATACTTTTACCTCTTCACCCAGTTCTGCAAAATACTGAACGAGGTTGTAAGTAAATGAATCGTAGTTATCAATCATTAGGAGCATCAAGTCCTCCTTGTACTAGATCTGCCGCAGTAAGTGCCGCGCGTGCTTTAGCTTCAGTTTCTTTCCATTCGGCAGTCGGGTCAGAGTCGGCGACCACGCCAGCCCCAGATTGTGAATGCAATATGCCATCACGGATAACGCCGGTACGAATAGCGATAGCCACGTCCATATCGCCAGAGAAGGAGAGGTAGCCAACCGCACCACCATAAACACCCCGTTTCACAATTTCCATCTCATCAATGATTTCCATCGCGCGAATTTTTGGAGCGCCAGATAAAGTGCCCGCAGGGAAAGTGGCTCGCAATACGTCCATATTGCTCATATTGTCTAAAAGATCGCCTTCTACTGAGCTGACAATGTGTTGAACGTGGGAATACTTTTCAATAGACATTGAATCAGTTACTTTCACTGATCCTGTTTTAGCAATGCGACCCACATCATTGCGCGCTAAATCAATCAGCATGACGTGTTCAGCGATTTCCTTGGGATCCGCTAAGAGTTCTTTAGCCAGGCGCTCATCTTCCTCAGGGTTCGCTCCACGCGGGCGAGTGCCCGCCAGCGGGCGTATCGTGACAATTTTCTCAGCAGCGCGTTTTTCCTGGCGCACCAGAATTTCAGGGGATGAGCCCACGATTTGCATATCGCCAAAGTCATAGAAGTACATGTATGGCGATGGATTGAGAGAGCGCAGGGCTCTGTAGAGCGACAGCGGAGAATCAGTAAACGGTTTGCTAATACGTTGACCAATCACCACCTGCATGCAATCACCCGCCAAAATATATTCTTTGGTTTTCAGAACGGCGGTTTCAAAATCGGCAGCTTTAAATTTGCGAATCAGATCTGTTTTAACGCTTGGTAAAGATGCGGGCATATTCGCTGGATTACCAAGGCAAGTCATTAATTCTTTTAAGCGTGCTTGCGCTTTTTCAAAGCTGTCACTAACGCTAGGATCTGCGTAAACAATGAAGTAAATTTTTCTAGCCACGTTATCAAGCACCGCCAACTCTTCAGTTAACATCAATTGAATATCTGGGACGCCCAATTCATCGGGTAGTTGATGTTTCTCTAAACGGGATTCGATATAACGAACAGTGTCATAACCAAAGTAACCGGCGAGACCACCACAAAAACGCGGCATATCTGGTTGCAAAGCAACTTTAAAGCGTTTGAAATAAGCGTCTACAAAATCTAATGGATTGTCGGTGTTACTTTCAACTACGTTTCCATCGGTGACGACTTCGTTGATGGGTGAGCTGGGTGTGCCTACGGTTCTGACGATCGTCTTGGCAGGCAGGCCAATAAAGGAGAAGCGGCCAAAACGTTCACCACCCAATACAGACTCGAGTAGGTAGGTATTTTTCTTTCCAAAGGCTTGACTGAGTTTGACGTAAAGCGAAAGCGGAGTGTCAAGATCTGCTAATACCTCTTTTACAAGGGGAATGCGATTGAAACCCTCTTTAGCTATGGTATTGAATTCTTCGGGTTGCATTAGGATTTTCCTGGCTTTCCTAATTCAGTGCGCATCGCGTCAATCACTTGCTTGTAATTATCGTTTCCGTAAATGGCGGAGCCCGCAACAAAAGTATCGGCGCCGGCCTGGGCTACTTCTGCAATATTGTCGACTTTGATTCCACCATCCACTTCAAGGCGAACGTATCTACCGGTCTCAGCGTGATAGCGATCCAGGCGCGCACGCACTTGAGCGATCTTATTCAGGGTGCTTGGGATAAATGATTGACCGCCAAACCCTGGATTCACTGACATGAGTAAGACGAGATCAATTAATTCCAAGGTGCGATCCAGATGATCCAGTGGAGTTGCTGGATTGAATACCAGTCCTGTTTGGCATCCTTGATCGCGAATTAAATTCAATGTGCGATTGACATGAGGACTCGCCTCAGGATGAAAGCTAATTAAATTGGCGCCAGCTTTGGCAAAATCAGGAACGATGCGATCAACTGGTTCTATCATGAGATGCACATCAATTACTGCCGGTTTGCCATCTTTATGGGCATAAGGGCGAATGGCCTCACACACTAAAGGGCCAATAGTGAAATTGGGTACATAGTGGTTGTCCATTACATCAAAGTGAATCCAGTCGGCGCCCGCCACTAAAACGTCCTGCACTTCCTTGCCTAGACAGGCAAAGTCAGCGGACAAAATCGATGGGGCGATCACAAATTGACTGTTTGAGGATGATTTTTGGCTTTCCATCCCTAGATTCTAGCTTGCAGTTGGCCTTAGGATGGAGCAGAATTGGACCATGAATCCCCATGAAATGAGCATTACGGTCAAAGCCCAGTACCTTCCTGAGCAATCTGACCCCGATAATCGCCAATTTGCCTTTGCGTATACCGTCACCATCCGCAATACCGGGATGGCCAGTATTCAGCTGATTGGCCGCCGTTGGTTCATCACCGACGGGGACAACGATGTCCAAGGGGTTCGGGGTTTAGGGGTTGTGGGGCAGCAGCCGCTGCTACGTTCTGGAGAGCATTTTGAGTACACCAGTTTGGCTACTCTGCCCACCCCTGCTGGAACTATGCGCGGGGAATACTTCTGTGTCACTGAAGATGCGAAATTCTTTCAAGTTCCCATTCCAGAATTTGCTTTAGTAATGCCGCGCACTTTGCATTAACGCAGGGCGGTAACAATGCTATTTTTTGCCTTTGCCTGTCCAGAGAACAATAAACAACAAAAGTCCCAAGGCAACAATGCCTTCGAAGGCAAACAGTAGCATTGGGTATTCATCGAGTAAATTGGCGATCATGATTTCTAAATTTAAATTTGTTTCATTAAGTGTATTCGCATTCGTGCTAGCTAGTTTAATTATTGGATGCTCTACACCGCCTACTCGTGGCACTGGATATCGCTCAAGTGGCTCCGGTGCCTCACCATCAGGCTACAGTTCTTCGATTGCCAGTTTTAGCGCCGTCTCTTGGCAAGCGTTGCCTGGCTGGCAAGAGGATGATTTAACTCAGGCTTGGCCTGCGTGGTTGAAAAGTTGTGATGGTTTGCGTAAGAAAAGTGGTGAGCTTAATTGGCGTCAGGTGTGCGCACAAGTGAGTAATGTTTCAGGCTCCGACACCCAATCTATTCGTAAATATTTTGAGAGCAACTTTCAAGTGTATGAAATTCGCACTAGCTCTGGAAGTGATATGGGCTTCATGACTGGCTATTACGAGCCAGTAATGAATGGCTCACTCACCCGCACCAGTATTTATAACGTGCCGCTCTATGGCTATCCGAATGCTTGGCGTAAATCGCAACCCAATCCAGGCCCAAGCCGCGCTGACTTGATGAGTTCTGGTATTTTGCAGGGCTCTGAAATTGCCTGGGTGGAACACCCTGTGGCTGCGGCATTTATGCAAATTCAAGGCTCTGGAAAAATTCGCCTTGATGACGGGCGTATTTTGCGTCTTGGTTTTTCGGGAACAAATGATCAACCATTTAAGTCATTTGCCCAATGGTTGTTAGATCGAAAAGAAATTACGCGTAGTGAAGCGACGATGCAAGGTATCTCGCAATGGGCCAAACGCAATCCCGATCGCGTGAATGAAATGTTGAATGCCAATCCCCGCTTTGTTTTCTTCAAAGAGTTACCTGGTAATGTGGCTGCAGATTTGGGGCCGAATGGGGCTTTAGGAGTTCCGCTTACTAGCGAGCGCAGTATCGCAGTAGATTTGCAAGCTTTACCTCTAGGGGCTCCGGTATTTTTGGCGACGACCAAGCCCTTAAGTACGCAACCATTGCAGAAACTGGTGATGGCGCAGGATACCGGCAAAGCGATTGTGGGAGGCGTTAGAGCCGACTATTATTGGGGGTCAGGGGATGCTGCTGGAGAGATGGCAGGTCGCATGAAACAAAATGGCAGGATGTGGTTGTTGCTGCCACGTTAATTCAATATCTAACCGAAAGAGAGTCATGAGCTACAAAGAGAGTCATGAGCTACAAAACAATTTTGACTGAAGTCGATGGCAAGGTTGCCACCATTACTTTGAATCGCCCTGAAGTATTGAATGCGCTGAACGATCAACTAATGGAAGAGCTGGGCGCAGCGCTATTGGCTTTTGATGCGGATGACAATATTGGCTGCATGATTACACTGGTAGTGAAAAAGCATTTGCTGCGGGCGCGGATATCGCTTCCATGGCGAAATATGGCCTAAAGGATGGCTATCGAGGTGACTTGATTACCCGCAATTGGGAAGAAATTAAAAAAAGTACGTAAGCCAGTGATTGCTGCTGTTTCTGGATACGCTCTTGGCGGTGGTTGCGAGTTGGCCATGATGTGCGACACCATCATGGCGGCAGACAATGCGAAGTTTGCTCAACCTGAAGTAAAGCTTGGCATCATTTCTGGTGCTGGCGGTACACAACGTTTACCGCGCGCAGTTTCTAAAGCAAAGGCAATGGATTTAGCTTTGACGGGTCGGATGATGGATGCGGCTGAAGCTGAGCGCTCTGGTTTGGTTGCGAGAATCTTTCCTCAAGCGGATTTATTGAAAGAGGTAAAAGCAATTGCAAAAGGGATTGCTGATATGCCTTTATTGACCGCGATGATGGTGAAGGAAAGCATCAATACGGCGTATGAAACTACTTTATCTGAAGGCATTCATTTTGAGCGCCGCCTCTTTTATGCTTATTTGGTATGCATGATCAGAAAGAGGGTATGGCTGCGTTTATGGAAAAACGTCCAGCCAAATTTACGAATTCTTAAAAACGGCTATTTAAAAGAATTTAGTTTTTTTCCAGCAAGCGTTGAGCTAGTTTGACCCAATAGCTCGCGCCTACTGGAATCAAAGAATCATTAAAGCCATACGAGGGATTGTGGAGATGGCATGGCCTAATGCCATGACCTACTGAGCGATGATCGCCATCGCCATTACTCAGGAATACGTAGCAGCCTGGTTTTTCCAGCAACATAAACGCAAAGTCTTCTGCTCCCATCGTTGGGTCTATGGTGCTATTGACATTCTGCTTGCCAACTAATTCGCTCATAACCTCAGTGGCGCATTCCACTTCATTGGCGTGCTTAATGAAGGGTGGTAGTTACTGGTTTCACCCGCATGAAATTGGGTGATAGATAAAACGGCGGCGTCTACTGGGCGTTTATTGCGCGTGATGATGCTTTGTAAAGCAAGTACCACTTGGGCGCCAGCAAACACGGGGTCAGCGCTGTTGTGAGGTAGGGCTGCTGCCCACCTTTCCCTGTGAGGGTGATTTCAAAGATATTGCTTGAAGCTATCATTGGGCCAGGGTTAACGCCAAAATGACATTCTGTCAAACCGGGCCAATTGTGTAAGCCAAATATCGCGTCACATGGAAACTCTTTGAAGAGTCCAGCTTTAATCATTTCGTTAGCGCCAGCGCCACATTCTTCTGCCGGTTGGAAAATAACAATCACCGTGCCTTTAAAGTCGGGATGATTGGATCAATACTGCGCGGCACCGAGCAGCATGACAGTGTGACCATCATGGCCGCAAGCATGCATTTTTCCTGGATTTTTCGAAGCATGCGCGAAGTTGTTGTGTTCTTGCAGTGGCAATGCATCCATATCGGCACGCAGGCCAATCATCTTGCCTGGCCCCCAAGTCGCCATCTAAGCGACCAACAACCCCTGTTTTTCCCATACCGCGGTAAACCGTAATTCCCCAGCTGGAAAGCGCTTCCGCTACCAGGTCGGCTGTGCGATTTTCTTCGAAGCGTAACTCAGGGTGCGCATGAATATTGCGGCGAATTTCTTGAATGGCTTCTGCTGATTCGGTAATTTCTGGGATTAAATGCATTCCTTCATCTTATCCGACAGTCTTTTGAAATGCCCTCCAATTCAAATGAGTGTGGATTATTTCTGCGGTAATTGAATGTGCTTTGCAGCAAAAGTAAGTGCCTCAATGGAATAGGGGCTATTAATGGCTTTTGCAAGCGCTTTTGGAAGCGTAGGAATAAGCCCTAGAAAAGGAATATCCATTCTGAGTTTCAGAGTCTGCAAATTTTCTTGAAGACGTGGCATTTCTTCTGAAAGAGTATTGGCTACCCATCCTGCAATTTGAAGATTACGCGTTTTGATTGCTTCGAGCGTTAAAAGGGCGTGATTGATGCAGCCTAATTTCATGCCTACAACCAGGATAATCGGTAAATCAATTGCTTTTGTGAATTCACCCAAGTCTTCCGTTTCATTTAGGGGAACGAGCAAACCGCCCGCCCCTTTAGCCACAACGCAATCTGCGCACGTTTGAATAGTTTGAAAAGCCTCCGTCATCACAAATTGAAGCCCAACTTCTTGAGCCTGTGCCACAAGATGGAGGGCTGCTGCTTGATTAAGTACATAAGGGCACAAACTCACTTCGTTGGAGCTGAAGTGTGAGGCAATGCGCAAAGTTTCTAGATCTTCATTCTGGGTTTCGCCATGCGCATTTTGATAAGTTCCTGCGACTACAGGCTTAAAACCAATCGTTTTAATTCCTTGTTCGCGCAATTTCAAAATCAGTGCGCCACTCACTAAAGTTTTGCCAACTTCGGTGTCGGTGCCAGTGATAAAGAAACCATTAGCCTTACTCATGAGTAGCCTCAATGACAGTCTGCTCAATTTTTTGTAAAGTCGTGATGAGCCGACGTAAATCTGACTCACGGTGATTAGCAGAACAAGTGATGCGTAATCTCGCACTTCCATTGGGTACGGTGGGCGGACGCATGGCTGGGATCCAATAACCAGCCTCATCTAGTAATTTGGCTGCCAGCAAGGCATTAGCGTTGCTACAAAAAATAACAGGCTGAATAGCGGTGCAAGAAGGCACTTTTTCCCATCGGGAAAAATGCATTTCATCTTGTCAGATGCGAATGAGTCGATTAAGTTGAGTGCGACGACTGCTTCCCTCGGCTCCCTCGATGATTTCTAAGCTTTTACAAAGAGCATTGGCTATCGCTGGTGGCGTTGCTGTGCTGTAAATAAAAGGACGACCCTTTTGAATCAGCCATTCAATCAAGGTTTGATCTGCACAAACAAAAGCGCCGCTGACACCGGCAGCCTTACCAAGGGTGCCGATATACACGATACGATTGGAACAGATATTTTCTTGCTACAAAATGCCATGCCCATGTTTACCTAAAACTCCGCAGCCATGCGCATCATCCACCAAGAGAAATGCATCGTATTTCTCCGAAAGATTTAATAATTCTTTAATAGGAGCTTGATCGCCATCCATGCTAAATACGCCATCGGTCACGATGCTCTTTAGGGGATTTTTATCAATCTGAAGTGATTCGTTTAAAGAATTGACTTGTGTGTGATCGAACAAGGTAACGCTTGCTTGAGTTTGCGCGGCCGCTAAACGCATGCCATCAATGAGAGATGTGTGATTGAGTTTTGCAGAATAAATGCTCGTGGAGTTTTGTGGCGCAAGTCTTGCTAGTGCTGTAATGGCTGTCATATTGGCGAGATAACCCGTACTAAAAAAACAGGATGCGCGCATTTGGTATGTGTTGCTCTTGAAAAGCGGTTAATTTTTTTTCAAGCAGCTCATGAGCCACACTGTGACCGCTAATCAGATGGGAAGCTCCGCTACCAACCCCATACTTTTGGCCGCCTGACGCCAGTGCTGCGACTAAATCGGGATAGTTTGCTAATCCCAGATAGGCGTTTCTGCAAAATGCTTTTAGCTCTCGCCCCTCAAGAAATGCTTTGGTATCGCAGGGAGATTCAATGGCCTTGAGTTTGCGTTTCAGTAACTGCGCATCAAGATCCGCAATTTGTTCTTGCGCTAAATGCAGTGCCTTAAATGGGTTTGCAGAGCTCATGATGCCAAGGTCTTCTCAAGGGCGAGCTGTACAGCGGAACCTAACTGTACGGTTTCTTCTGACGACAAAATATAGGGGGCATGACATAAATCGTATTACCGATAGGTCTAATCAAGGTCTAATCAATACTCTCTTTTCTAAACTATTAGCAAACATCGTACGCGCAAATGTTTTGGAGTCTTTCAGGCAGTCATCTTTAACGTCGAAAGCCAAGATCATGCCTTGTTGTCGCCAGTGCTCAATGCGAGCATCAGTTTTCGCCAAAGCAAATGCCTTGGCTAAATCTTTTGAGCGCGCAATATTTTTTTTCTAGCACCTGTTCAGTCTCGAAACTTTCAAGACAAGCTAAAGCTGCCGCGCAAGCAAGTGGGTTGCCAGTATATGAATGAGAGTGTAAAAACCCTTGCTGAGTTTGATCGCCATAAAAGGCTTGATAAATGTTATCAGTGGTAAGGCAAAGCGATAGCGGTAGATAGCCGCCACTGATGCCTTTTGATAGCGTTAAGAAGTCTGGATGCCCGCATATTCGCAGGCAAAGAACTTACCGCCGCCCGCAACCAACTGCGATTTCATCGGCTATCAGATGTACTTCATAGCGATTGCATAGCTCTCTTACTAGACGCAGGTATTCGGGAGAGTACATGGCCATTTGTCCAGCGCATTGCACCAAGGGCTCCATAATCACAGCAGAAATATTGTGATGTTCTCTTGCCAATAATTCTTCTAGTTTTTTAGCGGCATACTTTGCTACATCTTCCGCATTCTCTCCGGTTTTTGCTGTGCCTGCGTCTGGCGAGGTAATCGTGAATACATCTTGTAAGAGTGACCCATAAGCTTCCCGAAAGATTGCTACGTCAGTTACCGATAAGACGCCAAGTGTTTCGCCGTGGTAGCCATTTTCTAAGCAGAAAAATTTTTTCTTTTGTGGCTGTCCATGGAGTTGCCAATAGTGATGACTCATTTTTAGCGCAATCTCTACAGCGGATACGCCATCAGATGCATAGAAAACATGCCCTAAATGATGATCGGTTAATGCGGAGAATTTTTCAGACAACTCCACTACTGGTGGATGAGTAAATCCCGCGATCATGACATGCTCAATTTTTTCTAGTTGTTCTGTAATTGCGTGATTGATGCGTGGGTTGGAGTGACCAAAGAAATTGGTCCACCAGGAGCTAATCGCGTCCAACAAGGCATTGCCGTTTTCGTCATATAACCAAGCCACTTTACCTTTGGTAATAGCAACTAGCGGAAAAGACTCATGGTGCTTCATCTGAGTGCAGGGATGCCAAACAGCGGCGAGGCTGCGATCAACGAGGGGGCTTGATTTAAATCAGAAATAACCTTCATGTTTGATATTTGACCACTAGTTTTTCCAATTTCAGACCTGTATCTGTTATGTTTATGCCCTGAATCCACCTAATTTCTGGAATTTACCCATGCAGGATGCTCAAACCGTTGAAAAACCCTTAACCCAATTCAAATCGAAGGCTGATTTGCATTAGGGCGCAAATGCGGAGACAGGAGCTGCTGGAGAGTGGTCGGTAGCCCAGATTGAAGCTTTATTTGCGCTGCCTTTCAATGAGTTAATGCTCAGGGCCCAAGAAACCCATAAGGCATATTTCCCAGAAGGGGATGTGGAATTGGCTACCTTGCTATCCATTAAGACGGGTGGCTGTCCCGAAGATTGCGGTTATTGTCCTCAATCGGCACGTTATGACACGGATGTTAAGGCTGAGAAGTTAATGGGCCTGGAAGAGGTTTTAGAGGCTGCTAACGCAGCTAAAGCAGCCGGTTCGAATCGTTTCTGTATGGGTGCTGCTTGGCGCGAACCTAAAGACCGCGATATTGAAAAAGTCACCGCCATGATCAAAGGCGTTAAGGCTTTGGGTCTGGAAACTTGCGCGACCTTAGGCATGCTGGAGGCTGATCAAGCCCAGGCTTTACAGGAAGCCGGCTTAGACTGTTATAACGATAATTTAGATACCAGTGAAGATTTTTACCGCTCTGTGATTTCCACCCGAGGTTACCAAGACCGCTTGGATACGATTTCTAATGTCCGCGCCGCAGGCATGTCGGTTTGTTGCGGTGGAATTGTCGGTATGGGTGAGTCCAGAGAGCAGCGGGCCGCATTCTTGGCGCGTTTGGCCAATTTGAGTCCTTATCCAGAGTCTGTGCCCATTAATCATTTGGTGCCAGTTTCAGGTACACCATTAGCCGAGCAAAAACCTTTGGATCCATTGGAGTTTGTCAGAACCATCGCGGTTGCTAGGATCACCATGCCCAAGGCTCGCGTGCGCTTATCAGCTGGTCGCCAAGAGCTGGGGAGAGCTGTTCAGGCCATGTGTTTCTTGGCTGGTGCCAACTCCATCTTCTATGGTGAGCAACTACTCACTACCGGTAATCCAGAGGCAGCACAAGACCGCGCACTCTTGGCGGAGTTGGGTTTAAAGACCAAGCAAAGCTGTAAAGCAGAGGTTCTGGTTTAGTGTGTCCTGCAATGTCTCCGATAGATCGTTTTATTCTGGAGTTTGATACCGCCCTTCGATCGGTAGTCGGGGGCGCTAATGCTCAAAGACCTACTCCGGGATCTGAGTTTGCGAATCATTCTGGCCTAGATGCCGCTGAACGAAAATATGCGGCAGGTCTTATGCGAGTCAATCATGTTGGTGAGGTTTGTGCGCAAGCGCTTTATCAATCACAAAAGTTAGTCGCGCGTAATCCAGAAATTCAAGAGATGTTGGATCACTCCGGTCAAGAAGAAATGGATCATCTTGCATGGTGTGAAATTCGATTGCAAGAGCTTGGTTCACACACGAGTTATCTCAATCCACTTTGGTACGCCGGATCCTTTGCAATCGGCTTGGCAGCAGGCTTGGCGGGTGATAAGTGGAGTCTAGGTTTTGTTGCTGAAACAGAAAAACAAGTTGAGAATCATCTGGAAAGTCATCTAGAAAAATTGCCAAAAGAGGACCAACGGTCTCGCGCAATTGTTCATCAAATGCGCATCGATGAAATTGCCCATGGGCAAGCGGCGAAAAATTTAGGTGGTATGAATTTGCCGGAGCCTGTTCAAAAAATGATGCAGGCGATTTCTAAAGTAATGACGACTACTGCTTACAACATTTAGAATTGAAATGGGATTTAATTCGTTAAATCTATTTCTGATTAATGTAGATATTTTTGTAGCATATTACTGTTTTTAAATACAGCATATTTAGGGGTAATCTAGCCAAACAGCTAAGATCTGTTCTTAAGTATATTTTCCAAGCCATTGTTTCCATTAGCTATTTTATTAACACCATTTTCTGAACACACGACGCTAAGTGTTTGTAAACACTAGAGAAATTCCTAAAAAAACTCCTAAAAACACTTGACCCTCTTAGGGTGACCCTCTAAAGTGGGAGGAAGTGTGAAAAAGTGGGGTCAATGGTGTTTCAAGGTGCGTCAGCTCTCAATTTAGATTCAAAAGGCCGCATGTCTGTGCCGGCTAAGCATCGTGACGCCTTGTTGGTACAAGGTGAGGGCCCAATCACACTCACAAAACACCCCGATGGCTGCCTCCTTCTCTTCCCTAGGCCTGAATGGGAAACCTTTATGGCGAGAGTTGCAAAGCTTCCAATGGATGCCCATTGGTGGCGTCGCATCTTTTTGGGTAATGCTGCGGAAATGGATTTGGATAGTGCTGGTCGTGTACTGGTGAGTCCAGAATTACGCGCAGCGGCGGGACTTGAAAAAGAAGTGATTTTGCTTGGTATGGGAAGCCATTTGGAATTGTGGGATGCGGCAACATACGCCGCAAAAGAACAGACTGCAATTGCGCAGGGCATGCTTGAAGTACTCAAGCAATTTAATTTTTGATGACAGGGTGCCATGAACATAACTCATCGCCCAGTGTTACTGGCCGAGGCGGTGACGGCGCTAGTTGGCGGTCCGCTGATTCAAAATCAAAATGCAGCAAAGCCTATTTTGGTAATCGATGGAACCTTTGGTCGCGGCGGTCACACACAAGCGCTACTCAACGAGTTGAATCCATCCGCTCGCATGATCTCGTTCGACAAGGACTTAGATGCGATTGCGGTAGCGCAGAAAATCAACGATCCACGCTTGAAGATTGTGCACGACAGTTTTGCGCAGATGGATCAGTACGCAGAGGCGGAATCAGTCGATGGAATTTTGTTGGACTTGGGCATCAGCTCGCCTCAAGTGGACGAGGCGCATCGGGGATTTTCTTTTCGTCGCGCGGGTCCGCTCGACATGCGCATGAATACCAATTATGGTCTAACTGCTGCAGAGTGGTTGGAGCAAGCGTCGCCGGAGGAAATCACACACGTGATTAAGACTTACGGAGAGGAACGTTTTGCATATCAGATCGCGAAGGCTATTGTGGCCAAGCGCGAAGAGGGACTGTCTCCCAAAACCACAACAGAGTTAGCTAGTTTGGTGGCAAGCGTTGTGCGTACACGTGCAGCAGGTCAAGATCCCGCAACCAGAACTTTTCAAGCCTTGCGTATTTTTATTAATCGCGAGTTGGAAGATTTAGAGCTTGGCTTAAAAGCGGCTTTGAAATTATTAAAACCTGGCGCAAGACTTGCGGTGATTAGTTTTCATTCGCTTGAAGATCGTATTGTCAAACAGTTTTTACAGGCTCACGCAAAAGTAGAGGTGCCACGTGGTTTGCCTGTGCGTGCGAAAGATTTGCGGCAAAGCGCATTAGAAATTATTGCTCGCGTTAAACCAAGTGATGCTGAGGTCTCTGAGAATCCTCGGGCACGTTCAGCCATTATGCGTGTCGCCGAAAAACGCATGGGATCGTTTGCATGAATCGTGCGACATTAACCTTGCTCGCTTTGCTATTGATCTGCGCTTTATCGCTGGTGGCAGCGCAGCAACGTGCGCGTAAGTTATTTATTTTGCAAGAGCGCGCGCAGATTGAAGAGCGCAAGTTGAATCAAGAATGGTTGCGTCTTGAGTATGAGCAACGCAATCTTTCGCAGTCCGCGCGCATTCGTGATGTTGCGCGCAATCAATTGCACATGTCTCCTATTAGCCCAGAGCGTACTTTGTACCTGAAGGCGACTAAATGAGGCCGGTCGGTTTTTCCACTACGCCAAATTTAGTGCTGCGTCTGCCCATGTGGCGGTCGCGCTTAATGCTATTTCTCTTATTCTTTGTTTTCATGATGCTATTGCTGCGCGCGTTTTGGATTCAGGGTCCAGGAAACGCGTTCTACGAAGCAAAGGGTGTGCGCGGTACGCAACGTGAATTGGAGTTGCCTGCTAGTCGTGGAAAAATTTTGGATCGCAATGGTCAAGTTATCGCAACTAGCTTAGAGGCGAAATCGGTTATCGCTTATAACGATACGGTGCCTGATGATTTGGCTGCTGACAAAGTACAAAAGCTAGCAAGCCTGCTGCAAATTAGTGAAGCAGAGTTGCGTAAAAAATTAAAAGAAGAACGTAAGCAAATCTTCTTAAAACGCCAAGTCGATCCAGCTGTTGCGCAGCAAATTAAACAGCTAGAAATTCCGGGTATTGGCCTGAACAATGAGTATCGCCGCTTCTACCCAGAGGGCGAGGCGATGGCCCATGTGGTTGGTTTCACTAATGTGAACGACAAAGGGCAGGAAGGTATGGAGCTTTCTCGTGAGAATGAGCTTGCCGGTCATCCTGGACAAAGACGTGTAGTGGTGGATCGTTTGGGTCGTGTTGTTGAGGATGTCGCGATCTTGCAGTTGCCACAAAATGGAAAAGACTTAAATCTGTCTATTGATAGCAAGATTCAGTTCTTAGCGTATAACGCGGTTAAGGACGCGGTTGCAAAACATCACGCTAAAGCGGGTGGCGCTGTCGTATTGGATACGCAAACCGGCGAAATCTTGGCTTTAGCCAATTACCCAGGCTACAACCCAAATGATCGACGATTTTTAACTGGCGAACAATTACGTAATCGCGTATTGACTGATACTTTTGAGCCTGGCTCAACCATGAAGCCTTTAACAATTGCGATTGCATTGGAAAAGGGCGCGGTTAAGCCAGATACCAATATGGTGATTGGCGCGAAATACTTAGTTGGACCAAAGCCAATTACGGATACGCATCCCTATGGAAATTTAACGGTTGCCCAAATTATTCAAAAGTCCAGCAATATTGGTATCGCCAAGATCGCAATGAATAATCTCTCTGCTGAAGAGATGTGGGATTTCTATACGGCAGTTGGCTTAGGCCAGACGCCGAAGATCGGATTTCCTGGCGCTGTAGCCGGAACCGTGCATCCTTATAAAAAGTGGATGCCTACCGATCAAGCGCGTATCGCATTTGGTTACGGTATTTCTGCATCGTTGTTTCAAGTAGCGCGTGCTTATACCGTTTTTGCCCGTGATGGCGAATTAGTGCCTTTGACGATTGAGCGTAGTCCAGAGTTCAAGCCAGGCACAAAAGTTCTCTCTCCAAAAACCGCGATTGAAATACGCAACATGATGGAGGCGGTTACTGAGCCTGGTGGCACCGCGATTAAAGCGCAGGCTGAAGGATTCCGCGTGGGTGGAAAGACTGGAACAGCGCATAAGTTGGTTGGCAAAGGGTATGGCAATAAATACCGCGCCTACTTTGCTGGGTTAGCCCCAATTAGTGCGCCACGGATTGTTGTTGCGGTAATGATTGATGAGCCTACTGGCGGAAGTCACTACGGTGGAGATGTGGCTGCGCCAGTGTTTTCAACCATTGTGAGTGAAACGCTGCATACCTTGAATGTATTACCTGATAGCAAAGTCAAGCAAATGGTATTGCAGGACAAGAGCCCGGCGGAGATTCAGGCTGCCAATGCGCAAGCGCAACATGTGGTTTTGAAAAGATGAGGGTGGCATTGAAAATAGACACCAATCATTTGATTGACCACCTACATACTTTGGCGAATGCTTCCGCTAAAGTATGTGGGGATAGTCGCCAGATTCAGTCTGGCGATATCTTTTTTGCATACCCAGTAGGTCATGGCAATGTGTTGCGTGACGGTCGCCAATTTATTGAAGCCGCTCTTAACAATGGGGCTGCTGCTGTGGTATTTGATCCGGCGGGTATGGGTAATCAATTTACTGAACATCCACAATGCTTTGCGATTGAAAATCTTGCAGGCAAAGCTGGTCAATTATGTTCGGAATGGTATGGGCATCCTAGTAAAGCATTAAATATCATTGGTGTGACAGGTACTAATGGAAAAACAAGCATCACGCAGTGGTTGGCTCAAGCTTTGGATGCTAGTAATCATCCCACTGCGGTGTTGGGTACTTTAGGCACTGGGTTCCCTGGGGCATTGGTTCAGACTGGCTATACCACGCCAGACGCCCCCAAGTTGCAAACTCAACTAGCAGAATTGCGAAGCGTTGGTGCAAAGCAAGTAGCCATGGAGGTATCTTCACACGCATTGCATCAAGAGCGAATTACTGGAACGGAAATTGCTTGTGCAGTGTTTACCAATTTGACACAAGATCATTTGGATTACCACGGTAATATGGCCGATTACGCCGAAGCTAAGGCTAAGTTGTTTCAACAGGCTGGCCTCAAGCATGCGGTGATTAATTTAGACGATGCTTTTGGCCGTGAATTAGCTATGAATCTCTTGGCTAAAGAAGGCTTAAAGGTTTGGGCGTACGCATTATCACAATCAGCGTTTGATGGCTTTGAAAAATTTGGTGATCGCCTGCAGCGTAGCTATGCAAAAGATGCTGTTCTGAGTGGCGCAGACTATAACGCAAAATTTATTTGCAATGGCGCAGACAGTGTTGATTTGCATATTCCATTATTAGGCGAATTTAATTTAAGTAATGCGCTTGCGGTATGGACGGTATTGCTTTCTCAAGGAATGAGTGGCGACCTAGCTGCCCAAAAGGTGAGTCAATTAAATCCAGTTGTCGGTCGCATGGAGTTGATTCGCTGCGGCAAATCGCAAAAAATGGATGGTTTGTTGGCGGTTGTGGATTATGCGCATACTCCAGATGCGTTAGAAAAGACACTGCAGGCATTGCGTCCAATTGCGGAGCAGCGTGGCGGGAAAATTTGGTGTGTATTTGGTTGTGGTGGTGATCGCGACGCGGGTAAGCGACCGCTTATGGGGGCTGTTGCTGAACGCAATGCCGATCACATCTTGATTACCAGTGACAATCCTCGCTCCGAAGATCCGCAGGTCATTATGCAAATGATTCGCGACGGCATTAAGAGCGATGGGAAAAGTATTCAAGTGATCGCTGATCGTGCGGCCGCAATTATGGCCGCCGTTCGCCATGCGAGCACGCGGGATATTGTTTTGGTTGCGGGCAAGGGGCATGAAACCACACAAGAAATCAATGGCAAGAAATTTGATTTCTCTGACCAAGAACATATTCGCTTGGCTGCTGTAGGCGGGGTCTAATGTCTGTTATGACAACCCTTGCGCAAGCACAGGCTATGTTGCCTGGAAGCACATTGCTCAACACTTCTACAGAAGCCGCGCGGGAAGTATCTATTTCTCGGGTGGGAAGCGATAGTCGTCAGATTGAGCGCAATGAATTATTTGTGGCGTTGGTTGGCGAACGCTTTGATGCGCATGATTTCTTGGTTGATGTTGCTAAAGCTGGCGCAGGCGCTGCTCTTATTAGCGAACAAAATAAATGCCTGGCAGATTTGCCAGCCATTTGCGTGTCCAATACCCGCGTTGGCTTAGGAAATTTGGCAAAAGCATGGCGTGCTAATCACCCCATTCCTTTAGCGTTGGTTACAGGTAGCAATGGCAAGACCACGGTTAAGGAAATGATTGCTTCGATTTTTAAGGCCGCAGTTGGCGAGCAACATACCTTGGTAACTAAAGGCAACCTCAATAACGATATCGGATTGCCATTAACTTTGTTGAAATTGCGATCAAGCGATCGCCTTGCCGTTGTTGAGCTTGGTATGAATCACCCTGGTGAGACAGCCCAGTTAGCTGCAATAGCGCAAGCCAATATCACATTAATCAATAATGCTCAGCGCGAGCATCAAGAATTTATGGCTACCGTCGCAGCAGTGGCGGAAGAGCATTCTGATGCGATTCGGGCTTTGCCAAGCGATGGTATTGCTGTATTCCCGGCGGACTCCCAATTTGGGGATGTGTGGCGCAAGGCTGCTAGTGGACGCAAGGTCATCGATTTTGTATTGTCATCAGGGCAAACTCAAGTATCGGCCGCAGCGACAGGAAGTGTATTAAGTAATGGTCATGTGCGAATTGAAACTGAGCAGGGCGTCATTGAAGTTCAGTTGAATACTTTAGGTAGCCACAATGTTCGCAATGCTCTAGCGGCAAGCGCTGTAGGCATTGCTGCTGGTGTAAGTCTTGAAAAAATTCAGCAGGGTCTCGAATCTTTCTCGCCAGTTAATGGTCGCATGCAATCCAAAGTGATGGATGCAAAGCACACCTTAATTGATGATAGTTATAACGCTAACCCAGATTCAGTAAGAGCTGCGATTGATGCTTTAAAGCAATCAGGTAATTTATCTTGGGTGATTTTGGGTGATATGGGCGAAGTTGGTAATCAGGGGCCAGAATTTCATCGAGAAGTCGGCGCTTATGCGGCTGAGCAAGGTGTCTCAAAGTTATTTGCTTTGGGTGCGCAATGTCAATTTGCTCTTCAGGGCTTTAATGAGGCCGCAAAAAAAGATGTCACTCTCTCTAAGGCGCAACATTTTGTGGACATAGATAGTTTGATTGCGCACTTGAGAAATGCATTACATGCGCAGTCCGGTGGTAGTAATGAACATTTAAATATTTTGGTCAAGGGTTCACGATTTATGCGTATGGAGCGTGTAGTGCAGGCCTTGTTAGAGGAGACTAAAACATGCTCTTAATGTTGGCGCAATGGTTGCAGGACGACTTTGGCTTCTTCCGGGTATTTAACTACATCACGTTTAGGGCGGTGATGGCGACAGTGACTGCCTTGTTAATTGGCTTATCTGCGGGACCATGGGTTATTCGTAAGTTGGCCACTTTGAAGATGGGTCAAGCGGTTCGCACTGATGGACCGAAAACCCATTTAGTGAAATCAGACACCCCAACCATGGGTGGGGTTTTGATTTTGATCGGCATCTTTATCTCATCCATATTGTGGGCTGATCTGAGCAATCGATTTATTTGGATTGTGATGATTGTGACTTTCGGTTTTGGTTTGGTGGGTTGGGTAGATGACTACCGCAAAGTGGTCTACAAAGATCCAAAGGGCATGGCCTCGAGAGCGAAATTCTTTTGGCAAACTTTAATTGGCTTGTTTGCCGCTATCTATCTTGCGTTCTCTGTTTCTGAGGTCAACAACCTCAAAGTGTTGCAATTGTTTTATGAGTGGCTCAGAAGTGGCTTTGCTTTAGATCTACCGGCAAAAACCCATTTGCTGATTCCTTTTATGAAAGAGATCAGTTATCCGCTGGGCATCATGGGTTTCATTATTTTGAGCTACCTAGTCATCGTGGGCAGCAGTAATGCCGTCAATCTAACGGATGGACTTGATGGCTTAGTCATCATGCCAGTAATTTTGGTAGGCGCCGCTTTGGGTGCTTTTGCTTATGTGATGGGTAACTCTATCTACGCAAAGTACCTTCTCTTTCCTTACATTCCGGGTGCTGGTGAGCTTATGATTTTCTGTGGTGCTATGGGCGGTGCTGGGCTGGCATTTCTTTGGTACAACACTCATCCAGCGCAAGTCTTTATGGGTGATGTGGGCGCGCTGGCCTTGGGTGGCGCACTCGGCACCATCGCCGTGATTGTTCGTCAAGAAATTGTGTTGTTTGTGATGGGCGGCATCTTTGTTGCTGAGACAGCATCAGTGATGCTGCAAGTATTTTGGTTCAAGTTAACCAAAAAACATTTTGGCGAGGGTCGTCGTATTTTTCGTATGGCGCCGCTGCACCATCATTTTGAATTGGGTGGTTGGAAAGAGACGCAGGTAGTTGCGCGTTTCTGGATCATCACTATTCTCCTGGTCTTAATTGGCTTATCTAGCTTGAAATTACGGTGATCCAAAAGTAATGTTGATTTTAGCAAACACCTTTGCGAATTCAGCCTTCATGAGTGATGAAGGCTATCAAGCGCCTAGCCGATTCCTAATCTTGGGTGTAGGTGAGACCGGCGTAGCAATGGCGAAGTGGTGTTTACGTAATGGTGCAGAGGTGCGATTAGCAGATACACGTGATCAATCCACTTTTACAGAGCGTCAACATGCTTGGCTGGAAGAGCTTCGTATTGCTGGTTTAAAAGATGTTTGTTTTGGTCCTCTGGAAGATGACTTGCTCAAAGAGATTGATGTGATTGGCATCAGCCCGGGCTTATCGCCAGTGCAAGACCCACCATACTCTTTCTTGGTAAAGGCTGAGGAAGCTGAAATCCATGTGTGGAGCGAGATTGAATTTTTTGCTCGTGCAATTGCAGCATTGAGCCGTATGGCGCAAGCGCAAGAGTCAGCTTATGAGACTGCAGTATTGGCTATTACTGGTACTAATGGCAAAACAACCACCACAGCATTAACTGGCCAACTCTGTGAGCGCGCCGGTAAAAAGGTTGCTGTCGCAGGAAATATTAGCCCTGCCGCTCTGGATAAGTTAATGAACTGCTTGGAGTTGGCGGATCAAATTACTGACATGCCAGATGTTTGGGTATTAGAGCTCTCGAGCTTCCAATTGGTTTATACCCACACGCTGAATGCTACTGCGGCAACCGTCCTAAACATTACCCAGAATCACTTGGATTGGCATGGCGATATGCACGCTTATGCAGAGGCTAAAGCGAGAATATTTGGGGTTGATACGGTCTGCGTTCTTAATCGTGATGATGCTCTTGTAATGGGATTGCTTTCCGAGGAACAAAAGTCAGAGAAATCAATTGTGACTTTTGGCTCTAATCGCCCGGATGAGCAGGGTGCTTTTGGTATTGAGCATGATTTGCGCGCTGGTGGAATTGATTGGTTGGTATTGGCTGAAGTAGATGAGGATGTTGATCCTAAGCCAAAACGCCGTCGCAAGTCCGCAGTGGTCGAAGATGATGAACCATTAAGGCTCAAGCGTTTGATTCCGGCGGATGCCTTAAGAATTCGCGGCAGACACAATGCATTAAATGCCTTGGCTGCGCTTGCTTTGGCCCGCGCTGCTAATTTACCAATGAATGTTCTGTTGCATGGCTTACGTGATTACCATGGCGAGCCGCATCGCGTGCAAAGCATCGCAATTGTTAAAGATGTCGAGTATGTGAATGACAGCAAAGGCACCAATGTGGGCGCGACTGTTGCCGCATTAAATAGTTTAGGCAGCAATGAGTCCGGAAAGCGCATTTGGTTAATTGCTGGTGGCGAGGGTAAGGGGCAGGATTTCAGTCCGCTACGTGAACCAGCATTGCGCTTTGTGAAGGGCGCTTTCTTGATCGGCAAAGATGGAGTTGCGATAGGTGAGGCTCTTGGTGCTGGAATTCAAAGTACCAATTGTGGTGACTTGAAATCTGCCGTTCAGGCTGCCGCTGCGCAAGCAGTATCGGGGGATTTGGTATTGCTCTCACCAGCTTGCGCAAGCTTGGATCAGTTCCGAGACTACATTGAGCGAGCCCAGATGTTCGTCGCGGAAGTGGAAGAGCTGGGAATGCAATTTGAAGGAGTTCAGGCATGAACTTAAAAGAGAAATTTTTTCCTGAAAATCGTCTTGGGCTAACTCGCTTCTGGAATTTTTCTCGAGGCGGAATTGATAATTTCCGTACGGGTTTACGTGATGCGGTATCAGGCGTAAAGCAGACGCGTTCACGCATGATGGAGTATGACCAGTTGCTTGTCTGGGCAGTTTTATCTCTGATGCTCATTGGTCTAGTGATGGTGTACTCCGCATCTATTACTTTGGCTGATGGCCCTAAGTACGCAAACTACAGCAGCAATTTTTTCCTTATTCGCCATTTGATTTCTTTAGCAATCGCAATTGGTGTTGGAATTTGGGCATTTAAGATTCCGACAAAGATATGGGACCGGTATTCGCCAGTCATTTTTGGATTTACTGTTTTATTGCTGATTGCCGTTTTAATTCCTGGCATAGGTAAGGGTGTTAACGGGGCTAAGCGCTGGACTCCCTTGGGTCTGATGAATTTCCAGCCTTCCGAATTGATGAAGTTCGCTGCCGTGATCTTTGCCGCCAGTTATACTGTTCAACGTCAAGAATATCTTCATTCATTTGTTAAGGGCATGCTCCCCATTGGTATTGCGGTTGCCTTGGTTGGCTGCTTGCTCATGGCTGAACCTGATATGGGCGCATTCGTAGTGGTCGCCTTAATTGCATTTGGCATTCTCTTTTTAGGCGGTATTAACGCTAAATTATTTGGTGGTTTGATTGCAGTTGGTTTGATGAGTGGCGCAACAATGATTGCGCTCTCACCATTCCGTCGTGGACGCATGTTAGCTTTTATGGATCCTTGGCAGGTCGATAACGCAGCCAACAAGGGTTACCAGCTAACGCATTCGCTCATGGCATTCGGACGTGGCGAATGGTTTGGTTTGGGACTCGGCGGTAGCGTAGAAAAATTACATTATTTGCCTGAAGCGCATACCGATTTCATTATGGCGGTGATTGGTGAAGAGCTTGGGTTTGTTGGTGTGGCGGTCATGATCTTCTTGTTCTACTGGATCGTGCGGCGCGCTTTCTTGATTGGCCGTACCGCTTTGCAATTGGATCGTAGTTTTGCCGGGCTTGCTGCTAAGGGTGTGGCCATTTGGATTGGTTGGCAGGCCTTCATCAATATGGGCGTGAATCTTGGTTTGTTACCAACCAAAGGCTTAACCTTGCCATTGGTGAGTTATGGCGGCTCTGGAATCTTGATGAATGCCGTTGCCATAGCAATGTTGCTACGGATTGATTACGAAAATCGCATTCTCATGCGCGGAGGGAAGCTTTGACGAAACCCTCAATCTTAGTGATGGCTGGCGGTACTGGCGGGCATATTTTCCCAGGCCTTGCTGTCGCTGAATATTTACGGATTTGCGGCTGGAATGTTTCTTGGTTGGGAAATCAAGCTGGCATGGAATATCGCCTCGTGAAGTCTTGCGATTTTCCATTTGAATCTGTGGAGTTTGGCGGCCTGCGTGGCAAGGGCTTAAAAGCCAAATTAATGCTTCCCATTAATTTGATGCGCGCTTGTATTCAAAGCTGGAAGATTGTGCGTCGCGTAAAGCCTAATGTCGTTTTAGGTATGGGTGGATACATCACCTTCCCTGGTGGTTTGGTCTCGAAATTTTTGAAGCGCCCCTTAGTCCTCCATGAGTCAAATTCTGTAGCTGGAAGCGCCAATCGTGTCTTGAGCAAAATCGCCATGCGCACTCTCACTGGATTTCCTGGCACGATGGAAAAGGCGGAGTGGGTTGGCAATCCGATTCGTGAAGAGTGTGACCATATGCTGGCACCAGCAGCTCGTTATGAACAGCGCCAAGGAGTCCTGTCGATCTTGGTAGTGGGTGGCAGCTTGGGAGCCGCCGCTTTAAATGACAATATTCCCGCTGCTTTGGCATTGATTCCAGCGGAATCACGTCCAAAAGTAATTCATCAAGCTGGCGACAAGCATTTGGCAGATCTACAAAAACGTTATGCGGATCTAGGCGTCGCTGCAGACATTCGTCCTTTTATCGACGATATGCCAGCTGCCTATTCGCAGGCGGACTTAGTGATTTGTCGCGCCGGCGCTATGACTGTCTCTGAAATCGCGGCCTGTGGTGTTGCTTCTTACTTAATTCCATTCCCATTTGCAATTGATGACCATCAAACCGCGAATGCGCAGTTTTTATCAAATGCAGATGCAGCGGTTTTACTGCCGCAGCCATTACTGAATCCACAAGATTTAGCAATGATGTTGCAAAACCTCAATCGGAGAGATTTAAAAGAGATGGCGCTACGTGCTCATGCCTTAGCGAAGCCACATGCAACTCAGCGGGTGGCTGAAGTTTGTGCGGGTTGTGCGGGAGTGGGTATATGAAGCATATCGTTCAGCAAATTCACTTCATCGGTATCGGTGGTGCTGGCATGAGCGGCATTGCCGAAGTGCTTTTGCACTTAGGTTATCAAGTATCGGGCTCAGATCTTGCCGAAGGCGCAGTGACTAAGCGCCTCAAAGAATTGGGTGCAGTCATTCATATTGGGCATGATCCTAAAAATATTGATACCGCCGAAGCTGTCGTGATCTCCACAGCGGTTGCAGGCAACAACCCAGAAGTATTGGCGGCGCGCGCCGCAAAGATTCCAGTCATCCAACGTGCCGTGATGTTGGGTGAGTTAATGCGCTTAAAACAAGGCATTGCCATCGCCGGTACCCATGGCAAAACTACTACTACCAGTCTAGTTGCATCGGTTTTGGCTGAGGGTGGCCTGGATCCAACATTTGTGATCGGCGGCAAACTCAATTCAGCTGGCGCTAACGCGCGTTTGGGGCGTGGCGATTTCATTGTGGTTGAGGCAGATGAATCCGATGCATCTTTCTTGCAATTATTTCCCGCAATGGAAGTGGTAACCAATATTGATGCTGATCATATGGATACCTATCAGCATGATATGGCCAGCTTAAAGCAGGCTTTTGTGCAGTTCATCCAGCGTATGCCGTTCTATGGTGTGGCGGTGCTCTGTATTGATGATGCTAATGTGCGCGACATCATTCCTTTTGTTTCACAGCCAGTATTGCGCTATGGCCTGTCGGATGATGCGGATATTCGCGCAAGCAATGTGCGTGCAGATGGCACACAGATGGATTTCACTGTTGATCGCCGGACAGTGCGCAGGCACGGCAATAAGCCTGGCCCACTTCATGTCACACTGAACTTGCCTGGATTACACAACGTACGTAATGCCTTAGCTGCAATTGGTATTGCAACCGAGTTGGGTGTGGGTGATGAAGCGATTATCAAAGCGCTCTCAGAGTTTGGTGGAGTGGGTCGTCGCTTCCAGCGCTATGGAGAGATTCCATTGGCATCGGGCGGTAGCTTTACTTTGATCGATGACTATGGGCATCATCCAGTAGAAATGGCGGCAACTTTAGCTGCGGCTAGGGGTGCATATCCAGGCCGTCGCTTGGTCCTGGCATTTCAACCACATCGCTTCACTAGAACTCGTGATTGCTTTGGTGAATTTGTGCAGGTGCTCAGAAATTTTGATGCTTTGGTGCTCACGGATGTATATCCGGCAGGCGAGGCCAAAATTCCGGGGGCAGATGGTAAGAGTCTGATGAAGGCTGCTATTGCTGAAGAGAAAAATTCGAAAGCTTTATTGGATTCAAGCGCGGTTGCCTATGCCGCAAGTATTGCAGAGATGTCAGAAAAACTAAGTCAGGTTTTAAAAGATGGAGATGTATTAATCACCATGGGCTCAGGATCAATTTCCGCGTTGCCGCATACCTTATCGGAGGCAAAGCATGTCTAAGGTAGGTGCTAATTTGAGCTCTTTTGGTGATCGCGTTAAGTCTAGCTTGGCCGAATTAGACATGAAGTCTTTGGGACGTGTTGGGGTATTACTAGGCGGTAAATCGGGCGAGAGAGAAATTTCTCTGATGTCGGGTAATGGCGTTTTAGAGGCTCTCCGCTCCAAAGGTATCGATGCTCATGCCTTTGATACAGGCTTGCGTTGTCCGACTGAGTTAGCTAACGAAAATTTTGACCGTATCTTTATCTCTCTGCATGGTCGCTTTGGTGAGGATGGAACTATTCAAGGTCTTCTGGAGTTGCTAGGTCTACCTTACACCGGTAGTGGCGTATTGGCCTCAGCTTTGGCAATCGACAAAATTGTCACTAAGCAAGTTTGGATTAGTAATGGACTCGCTACTCCTGAACATGAGGAGTTGACAGCCGATAGCGACTGGAATGCGGTTGTAAATCATCTAGGCTTGCCTCTCATTGTGAAGCCTGCGAACGAAGGTTCTTCTTTGGGTCTGACTAAAGTTCAGTCGGTTGAAGAATTGCCTGCGGCATACAAACTTGCTGCTGGATTAGATAAAAAGGTCATCGCAGAGATTTGCATCATTGGGGATGAATTAACTTGTCCATTGGTTGGACAAGGGAAAACTGCCGAGGCTTTGCCGGTAATTAAAATTATTCCGCCGCAAGCAAATTACGATTTTCACAACAAGTATTTCTCTGATGAGACTCAGTATTTATGTCCAACAGGACTTGCTCCCGAGGTAAATGCTGCCGTTCAAGAATTAGCCTTGGCAGCGTATACAGCCTTGGGTTGCCGTACATGGGGTCGTGCCGATGTGATGCTTGATCAGAAGACTGGGAAACCTTATTTGCTGGAAATGAATACTTCTCCTGGCATGACTTCCCATTCTTTAGTGCCAATGGCTGCAAAAGCGGCTGGTATTGAGTATGCGGACTTGGTGCTTTGGTTGTTGAGCCAAGCGCTAGAGCAAAAAGAAGGTCTTCCTGCATGAGTAACTTCATAGACCGCTTCGGTGAAATTTTCTCTATGTTAATGACTCCACTTCGGAATCATTCTGGCCGTATGGAGAAGTTGAGTCGGTTCTTGATGCGTTGTTTCGTGGTGATATTAGTAATTGGTATTTTGGTCTGGTTGAGTCAGCGCCCAGTATTTGCTTTAAAGCAAATTCAAATTGAGCCAGTTGCCGGACAAACGCTGAAGCATATTAATAAACCCATTGTGAAACAGCAGGTCCTTGAAACGGTGCAGGGCAATTTTTTTAGCGTGCGTTTAGAGGATGTGAAACGTGGCTTTGAGAGCATGCCCTGGGTAAGACATGTAAATGTTCGCCGCGTTTGGCCAAATGGGTTGGTAGTGAGTATTGAAGAGCAGAAGCCTTTTGGCACTTGGGGTGGGGTGGATAGTCACACTCTGATGAATACCCATGGGGAGCTTTTCGCAGGATGCGTTTCTGAGGTAGGTGACGATATTCATTTAGTGGATTTCTCCGGTCCTGCGGATGCTGGCAAAGAGGTGATGAGTCTTTATGAAAAAGCCAACAATTGGTTTAAGCCGTGGGGTGCTGAAGTAACTAGCCTTGTCTTGACGGAGCGCTATGCATGGCACGTCAGACTTTCCAACGGTATGAAGGTGGAATTTGGGCGTGATGAAGAAAGCTCCAATAAAAATTTGATTGAAGAGCGCGTTGCTCGTTTATTGAAATATTGGCCGCAAGTGCAAGAGAAATGGGCAAATCGAATTGATGCGGTTGATTTGCGATATGCAAATGGGTTTGCGGTTCATCTTGCCTCTGCAAGTGTGAAAAAGAATGAAGTAGATAGTAAAAAAAGCGTGCTGAAGCAATGAGGAATGGTAATGAGTAAAGACAATCGCGATATTTTGGTTGGTTTGGATATTGGAACTTCCAAGGTGGTTGCCTTGGTTGCTGAATTAGCTCCCGATGGTCAATTTAACGTTGTTGGCGTTGGTCAAACTGCGTCCAAGGGTTTGAAGAAGGGCGTTGTAGTCAATATTGAGGCTACCGTTCAATCGATTCAAAAGGCGCTTGAAGAGGCTGAGGTAATGGCCGATCGCCAGATTGTCCAAGTGTTTACTGGGATTGCTGGTAATCATATTGTGAGTTTTAACTCAAGCGGCATGGTTGCTATACGCGATAAAGAGGTTAGTGCCGGAGATGTGGAGCGTGTTTTAGAAACCACTAAGGCAATCAATATTCCAACAGATCAGCAGATTTTGCACATCCTAGTTCAAGAATTCATTATTGATGGACAGGAAGATGTGCGCGAGCCAATCGGTATGAGTGGCTTGCGCCTAGAAGTGAAGGTGCATATTGTTACTGGCGCTGTCAGTGCCGCGCAAAATATTGTGAAGTGCGTACGCCGTTGCGGGCTGGAAGTAAACGATCTTATTTTGCAACCTTTGGCCTCAGGTTTGGCAGTGCTAACCGAAGATGAGAAAGAGCTTGGTGTCGTATTGGTGGATATTGGTGGCGGCACTACTGATATAGCAATTTATTGCCAAGGTTCTATTCGTCACACCGTAGTAATTCCAATCGCAGGCGATCAAATTACAAATGACATTGCGATGGCATTACGCACGCCAACAATCGATGCTGAAGATTTAAAGATTGCACATGGTATTGCGCGTCAAGAAATGGCTGATCCTACTGCAATGATTGATGTGCCTGGTGTAGGTGATCGTGAGCCTCGCCCAATGTCTAAGCAAGCATTGGCCGCAGTAATCGAACCTCGTGTTGAAGAGTTATTTACGCTCGTGCGAGGCGTGGTGCGTGATTCTGGTTATGAGGATATGGTTTCTTCGGGAATTGTTTTGACGGGTGGCACTGCGCTTATGCCTGGCATGGTGGAGTTGGCCGAACAAGTCTTCTTAAGGCCGGCCCGTATTGGTACACCTGAATACCGTGGCCATTTGCATGAAGTGTTACGTAGCCCCAGATATGCCACCAGCATTGGTTTGTTAATGGAAGGCCAGG
Source organism: Polynucleobacter necessarius (assembly GCF_900095215.1). Classification (NCBI taxonomy): domain Bacteria; kingdom Pseudomonadati; phylum Pseudomonadota; class Betaproteobacteria; order Burkholderiales; family Burkholderiaceae; genus Polynucleobacter; species Polynucleobacter necessarius. The sequence continues at coordinate 112,990 of NZ_LT606949.1, forward strand.
CGCAGTTATTGCGTGGTCGTCGAGTTTCTCAGTCAGGCGCGTTACAAGCTGTTATCTCGCGCATGAAAGAATGGTTCGCAGGAAATTTTAAGTTTTTTCGTCGTCGTCAATGTAGTACGTTTTTTACCTAGGAGGGTATATGGCATTTGAAATGTTAGATCAAGAAACAGCTGGCAAAACCATTATTAAAGTGGTTGGAGTCGGTGGCGCCGGTGGTAATGCTGTCCAGCACATGATCCGTCGTGGTGTTAACGGCGTAGAGTTTATTTGCATGAACACCGATGCTGGCGCGTTACAGCGTTCTGAGGCATCTGTGAATTTGCAACTGGGCTCTAGCGGATTAGGTGCGGGCGCTAAACCAGAAATCGGCGCAGCTTCTGCTGAAGAAGCGCGTGCACGTATTGCGGATACATTGCAAGGTGCGCATATGGTATTCATCACTGCGGGTATGGGTGGCGGCACTGGAACTGGTGCGGCTCCCATCGTGGCTCAAGTGGCTAAGGAAATGGGCATTTTGACTGTTGGCGTAATCAGCAAGCCATTTGACTTCGAGGGTGTGAAGCGCTTGAAGGTTGCTGAAAATGGTGCGGCAGAGCTCGAGTCTTATGTGGATTCATTGATTGTGGTTCTCAATGAAAAACTCTTTGAGGTAATGGGTGAAGACGCTGAGTTCGATAAGGCATTTGCTTGTGCTGATGACGTATTGCACAACGCTGTTTCTGGTATTGCAGAAATCATTAACGTTCAAGGTTTGATTAACGTCGATTTTGAAGACGTGAAGACAGTCATGGGGGAGCAAGGTAAAGCGATGATGGGAACAGCAACAGTTTCCGGCATGGATCGCGCACGCTTGGCTGCCGAAGCTGCAGTTGCATCTCCATTGCTCGAAGGTGTTGATCTCTCTGGTGCACGTGGAGTGTTGGTAAATATTACTGCTAGCCGTTCACTGAAGTTATCTGAGACTCGTGAAGTAATGGCTGCGATTCGTGGCTATGCTGCGGATGATGCAACCGTGATTTTCGGTACTGTATATGACGAGAGCTTAGGCGATGCCTTGCGTGTGACTGTTGTTGCTACTGGTTTGAATAATCCCCAAGCTCGTAAAAACAACCAGCCTGAAGTAGTTTGGAGACAAGCTACTGGTACGCATGATGCAATGCCAACAATGGCCGATCTCAATAGCTTTGCTCCTGATAGCCCATCAGCAGCTATCAGTAAGGTGAGCTTAGATGCTGCTTTAAGTACTAGTGCAGGCATGACTTTAACTGGCACTGGTAGCGCTCCAGCAATGGCAGCTCAGCCAGCAAGCTCTGGTGTTGACTACAGTCAATATGATTTGCCGCGGGTTTTTCGTAGCTCTCGTGAAGCGACTCCTGCGCCTACATTAGGTTCGGATAGTTCTCCGCAAGCTAAATCCATGTTGGATAAAGGGGCTGATTACTATGAAATCCCGGCCTTTTTGCGTAAGCAAGCAGATTAATTAACTGCTTAATACAATAGGTAATTGCAGAATGCCAGCGCCGCGCCCCTCCGGACGACGAATCCCGCGCTTTCGTTGGTATGCTTACTAACAATTATTTATTGGAGACGTCATGATTGCTGTTGGACAAAAATTACCGAACGCTACCCTTTACGAATTGTTTGATGAAGAGAGTGAAGGCTGCTCTTTAGGGCCAAATGCCTTTGAAGTTGAGAAGCTAGCGGCAGGAAAAAAGATTGTGCTTTTCGCATTGCCTGGTGCATTTACACCCACTTGTTCTGCTAAGCATGTGCCTGGCTATGTTGAGCACTACGATGCGATTAAGGCTAAAGGCGTTGATGAAATTTGGTGCGTTTCTGTAAATGATCCATTTGTGATGGGCGCATGGGGCCGCGATCAGAAGGCTGGTAAAAAGATTCGCATGCTAGGTGATGGTAGCGCCGAGTTCACCAAAAAGCTCGGTTTTGGGTTGGATTTAACCGCTCGTGGTTTCGGTGTTCGTTCTGATCGTTACGCAATGATTATCGAAGATGGCATTGTGAAGTCACTGGATCGCGAAGCTCCTGGCAAGTTCGAAGTGAGTGATGCGGCCTCTATTTTGAAAAAGCTGTAATTCGAATGTATTTAATAACCCATATCCCCTGAATTTAGATATCTCAATATGATGAAGCAACGCACTATCGCTACTCCGGTCAAGACCGTGGGGATTGGCTTGCATTCTGGGCGCAAGGTCACGATTGCAATTAAGCCTGCGCCAATCAATTCAGGGGTTCAGTTTGTTAGGGTGGATACGCCTGAGCAGGCTATTGTTCCCGCAACTGCTCTAGCGGTATGCGACACCAGACTGGCTTCCGTGATTCAGAAAGACGGCGTACGTGTTTCCACGGTAGAGCATTTGTTATCGGCTTGTGCTGGTCTAGGTCTCGATAATTTATTGATTGAATTGGATGGGGAAGAAGTGCCCATCATGGATGGCAGTGCTGCTTCATTTTTATTTCTAATTGAATCAGCAGGCATCGCCGAACAAGAAGCGCCACGACAATTTCTGGTAATTAAAAAACCAGTAGAGGTTCGTGAGGGCGATAAGCTTGCGCGTTTAGAGCCATTATTTGGATTTAAATTGGATTTCACGATTGACTTTAAGCATCCGGCGGTAGATAAAACAGGCCAGCGTTTTGTAGTCGATTTTGCAGAACATGCTTATCGCAGTGCGATTGGGCGCGCACGTACTTTTGGATTCGCTCATGAAGTTGAAGCGTTGCGCGAAATGGGTTTAGCGCGCGGCGGCAGTTTAGATAACGTAATTGTTTTGGATGAACACCGCATTTTGAATAACGAAGAACTTCGTTATGAAGATGAATTTGTGCGTCACAAGATCTTGGATGCGATTGGTGATCTCTATCTCATCGGGCATCCTATTGTGGGTGCTTACGTTGCCGAGAAGTCGGGTCATGCTCTGAATAACGCGCTTTTGCGTAAATTATTGGAAGACCAGAGTTCTTATGAAATCAGCACTTTTGCTGAAAATAAAGCTCCGGGAGCTTACTCTCACGAAAGTCAGCCCCTCTTTTTCTAAAGAGATACGGACTACTGTTGGTTACTTTGGCTTGTTTTTGAGTAGCTTCTCAATAGAGGAGCGTAAGCCCGAGTCTGGCCCTAATTTTTCTAAAAGAGACTCCCAGGACTTTTTCGCCACATCATTTAGTCCCGTGGGCTTTTCGCGTTGATCTAGGCGCGGCTTCACTTCCCACGCGGGTGGGGCGGGTTTTACCCGCACTTTCACTGCGCTACACTGCAGGCCATATTTCCATAACTCATTGATTAGGCTGGGTAAAATTTGCTGTAGGCGGCTGGCAATACTAGCGCTACTGACTAGTAAAACAAGCTCATTTTGCGAGCCAGAGCGCCATCCAGTCTCAATTTTCGAACTCAGATGCTCTAAATCAAGATTTGCGAGTGCCAAGTTAATGCTTGTCTTGAGTTTGGCTAGATCCTCGGTTTTGGCCAAAATACCCCCTAGACCATGGGACTCTCGTAGGTAATCCATCCAGTCGTGTGCTGTGTGCTTGCGGGATGATTTTGGGGTAAGGTTCATAAAACATGGGGTTGCGGGTGATAAACTGAATGACTTAATTTTCTTCGATATCCCATGGTAATCGGTCTTCTTAAAACCCTGGTCGGCAGCCGTAACGACCGCCTCTTAAAACAGTATCGCACAGTCGTTGCCAAGGTCGGCGCTTTTGAGGCGTCCCTGCAATCTTTGGATGATGCTGCGCTTACGGCTAAAACTGCGGAATTTAAGTCCCGTCTGGCTGCTGGAGAGTCGTTAGACGATATCGCAGCCGAAGCTTTTGCGGTCGTGCGTGAGGCAAGTGTGCGCGTCATGAAGATGCGTCATTTTGATGCCCAAATTCTGGGTGGCTTGGCTTTACATCAAGGCAAGATTGCTGAGATGGGTACTGGCGAAGGAAAGACCCTTACCGCTACTCTCCCAGTCTATTTAAATGCGTTGACTGGTAAAGGTGTCCATGTTGTAACGGTCAATGACTATTTGGCGCAACGCGATGCAGAGTGGATGTCTAAGTTGTACAACTTCTTAGGTATGAAGGTGGGTGTGAATTTATCCCAAATGGATCACACCACCAAGCAAGAAGCCTACACGGCGGATATTACCTACGGCACGAATAACGAATTTGGTTTTGATTATTTGCGCGACAACATGGTTCAGGATTTGAATCAGCGAGTTCAGCGCGGATTAGCTTACGCGATTGTTGACGAAGTCGACTCTATTTTGATTGATGAGGCTCGCACTCCATTAATCATCTCTGGACAGGCCGAAGACCACACTGATCTCTATATCAAAATTAATGCGCTGCCATCCCATTTGGAACGCCAGATTGGTGAAGAAAAAGTGGATGGCACTGGTGTTGAGAAGCCGGGTGACTATTGGGTAGATGAGAAGTCTCAGCAGGTTTACTTAACAGAGCAAGGTCACGATAAAGCCGAGGCTGTATTGGTGCAGCTAGGCGCGCTCAATGATGGCGATTCTTTATACGCGCCACAAAATATTACTTTGATGCACCACGTGTACGCCGCTCTGCGCGCACATTCTTTGTATCACCGTGATCAACATTACGTTGTTCAGAATGGCGAAGTGATCATCGTAGATGAATTCACTGGCCGTTTGATGCAAGGTCGTCGTTGGTCTGATGGATTGCATCAGGCCGTGGAAGCTAAGGAAGGTGTGCAGATTCAGAATGAGAATCAAACCTTAGCTACGATCACATTCCAAAATTATTTCCGCATATACGGCAAGTTGGCCGGCATGACGGGTACTGCCGATACTGAGGCGTATGAATTTAAGGAAATTTACAACTTAGAAACTGTTGTGATTCCTCCAAACCGTATGAGCCAAAGAAAAGACAAACAAGATCAAATCTACAAGTCTTCTCGTGAGCGTTATGACGCGGTCATTAAAGATATTCAAGATTGCTATGAACGTGGTCAGCCAGTATTGGTGGGTACCACTTCAATTGAGAACTCAGAGTTGATTGCGAATTTATTGGATCAGCGTAAATTACCGCATCAAGTCTTGAACGCTAAGCAGCATGCGCGTGAAGCAGAAATTATTGCTCAAGCAGGCCGTCCAAAGATGATCACCATCGCTACTAATATGGCGGGTCGTGGTACTGACATTATTTTGGGCGGTAATGTGGGCAAGCAGTCTGCATTGATTGAGCTTGATGACGCACTGTCCGATCCTGAAAAAGCGGCCAAGATTAAGCAATTGCAAGATGAGTGGCAGGGTATTCATGATCAAGTTCTGGCATCAGGTGGCTTGCATATTATTGGTACCGAGCGCCATGAAAGCCGTCGTATTGACAATCAGTTGAGAGGTCGTTCGGGTCGTCAAGGTGATCCTGGATCTTCTCGTTTCTATCTTTCATTGGATGATCCGCTCTTACGTATTTTTGCTGGTGATCGTCTGCGCGCCGTTATGGAGCGCCTCAAGATGCCAGATGGAGAGCTGATTGAGGCAGGCATGGTGACTCGTTCGATTGAGTCTGCGCAGCGCAAAGTAGAGGGACGTAACTTTGATATTCGCAAGCAATTGCTAGAGTATGACAACGTCGCGAATGATCAGCGTAAAGAAACTTATCGTCTCCGCAACGAAGTTCTTGAAAGTGGCGATATTGGTGAATTAATCGCTAACTTACGTGAAGATGTATTACGTTCCGTTTGCTCAGTGTATGTTCCGCTTGAGTCTATGGAAGAGCAGTGGGATCTTACTGGGCTCGAGAATGTTTTAGCTAGCGAGTGGGGTCTCTCAGTTGATCTGAAAGCTTGGGTTGAGGGCGCAGATACTGTAGATGATGCTGAGATAGTTAATCGAGTCTTGCGGGCTGCCAAAGAAGCTTACGATGCAAAAGTAGATCTCTCTGGTCGCGAATCCTTTGCTAGCTTTGAGCGCTCAGTTCTTCTATATAGCCTAGATAGCCATTGGCGCGAGCATTTGGCTGCCTTAGATCATTTGCGCCAAGGCATTCATTTGCGTGGTTACGCCCAAAAAGATCCAAAACAAGAATATCGTCGCGAAGCATTTGAGCTATATGGCGAATTGCTCAACGTTATTAAGAATGATGTTGTCAAAAGCATCATGACTGTTCAGATTCGTAGTGCCAGTGAGCTAGACCAGGCTTCTGAATCTATGAATGATGATTTAGCTAAGCTTTCTGATATTCAGTATCAACACGCTGATCCAGAGAGAGAGGTAGCGGGTTCAACGGGGGATCGCGGCGCTCCAATTGATATTCAGCCAGTCCCGCTTCGCACCGGACCCAAGGTAGGTCGAAACGATCCTTGCACCTGCGGTAGTTGGAAGAAGTATAAGAACTGCTGCGGCGCACTAGCCTAAATTAGATTGTTTGTCGCATTCATCACTGGGGGTCTTGTACCCCCATTTTTCTTATGGCAGTAAACAATCGATTTCAGGGCTTTCCCTAGCTATCTAGGTATATCAATTTCGAAGATTATGAGTCCTTATATGCAAAACATTGCATTTATTGGCAAAAGGAATCGACATGCAAAAGTCACTGCTCATCAACGCAGACAAATGTACTGGGTGTCTTCAATGTGAGATGGCCTGTAGTTATGAGAACTACGGGGTTTTAATACCTCTAAATCGCGCATTAAGGTATTTGAATTTCATAAAACCGGCAAAAAGGTGCCATACACCTGCACCCAATGTGATGAAGCATGGTGCTTGCAAGCTTGCCCTGTTGACGCAATTCGAGTGGACTTGGTTACAGGCGCTAAAGTGGTTTCTGAAGATACTTGTGTTGGGTGCAAGGTCTGTACGATTTCTTGCCCTTTTGGAACTATTAATTATGTTCAGAATACCGGTCAAGTACAAAAGTGCGACTTGTGTGGTGGCGATCCAGCATGCGCCACAGCATGTCCAACCGAGGCGATTACCTATGTGGATGCGGATTGGACTGGCTTAGACAGAATGCGTGAGTGGGCCGATAAGCTTGGCAACCAAGATAACGCTAACTAAAAAAGTATAGGAAAAATATCATGTCATGGGCTGGAAAATTACTCCGCGTTAACTGACGCAAGGGCACTTGCCAATCTGAACCTTTGAATATGAAGTGGGCCAAGGAATATTTGGGTTCACGTGGCTTGGCTTCAAAGTATTTTATTGAAGAGGTGGATCCTAAGGTAGACCCTCTTTCTCCAGAAAATAAAATTATTTGGGCTACTGGCCCTTTAACTGGAACCACAGCATCTACAGCTGGTCGCTACACTGTTGTTACTAAGGGCCCTCTAACATGAGCCATTGCTTGCTCTAACTCTGGTGGTTATTGGGGTGCGGAATTAAAGATGGCTGGCTGGGATATGGTGATATTGCAGGGCAAGTCGGCTAAGCCCGTATATCTTTATATCGAAAACGATAAGGCAGAACTCATTGATGCTTCTGACTTATGGGGCCGATCTGTTTGGGAAACGGAGCCCACAATCAAAATCAAATATCAGGACCCGCAGATACGAGTTTCTTGTATTGGGCGTGCCGGTGAAAGCCAAGTGCTATATGCGGCGATTGTGAATGACTTGCACCGTGCGGCAGGGCGTTCAGGGGTTGGCGCGGTGGTGGGCAGTAAGCATTTAAAGGCTGTCGCAGTTCGCGATACCAAAGGGGTTGGCAATCTAAAAAATCCAAAAGCATTTATGGAAGCAGTGGCGGCAGGTAAGGCGGTGTTGGCTGGTTATGCTGTTACTGGGCAAGGTCTACCTACGTATGGCACGCAAGTATTAATGAATGTCATTAATGAAGTAGGCGCACCTCCAACTCGCAACCACCAAGATGTTCAGGTTGAGGGTGCCAAAGATATTTCCGCCGAAGCCATGGCGACCCCTCGTGAAAGTGATGGCAAAGCGCACTCGGTAACCAATCAAGATTTCTTTGCTTGTACCATCGCGTGCGGTCGTATCTCAAAAATCGACGACACCCATTTTTCAATCGAGAATAAGCCTCAACATATGCACGCTTCTGGTGGGCTTGAATATGAAGCGGCTTGGGCACTTGGTGCGGCGAATGGTGTCAATGATTTGGAAGCTTTGCAATACGCCAATCAGCTGTGTAATGAACAAGGTTTAGATCCCATTTCTTTTGGAGCCACCATTGGCGCTGTGATGGAGCGTTATGAAATGGGTGTTTTAACCAAAGAGCAAATTGGTATTGAGTCTCCATTTGGATCCGCGAAAGCGCTTTGCTATTTGGCTGACATTCCAACTGAGGGCACCGGTTTTGGCAAAGAGATTGGTCTTGGCTCTGCGCGCTTGACGAAAAAATATGGATATCCAGATCTTTCTATGAGTGTGAAAGGGCAAGAGTTTCCTGCTTACAATGGGCGCGTGATTCAGGGTATTGGTTTAGCTTATGCCACCTCAAATCGGGGTGCTTGCCATCTTCGCGGCTACACCATTGCATCAGAAGTGCTGGGCATTCCTGTAAAGACTGAGTCAACTGAAACTCAAGGAAAGCCAGAATTGGTTAAAGCATTTCAAGATGCTACTGCTGCCTTTTATTCGGCGGGCATTTGTATCTTTACGAGTTTTGCATGGACCTTGGCGGATGTGGCGCCACAACTGCAAGCAGCGTGTGGAGATGAATTCACAGTAGAAAATTTAACGACTATTGGTGAACGCATCTGGAATATGGAGCGAGACTTTAATAATCGTTCTGGCTTTACAAATAAAGACGATAAGTTGCCTAAGCGTTTGATGGAAGAGGCTGCTAAAACTGGCCCAGGCAAAGGCGTGGTGAGTGGTTTGGATAAGATGCTTCCTGAGTACTACCAGGTTCGTTGTTGGGATGCTGAGGGTCGTCCAAGCGCCGAAACATTGAAGCGCTTAGGTCTTTGAGTCAGCATCAATGAAGCATGTCATTTTGGGCAATGGCCCAGCTGGCGTCATCGCCGCGGAAATCATTCGTAAGCGCTCTCCTCATGATCAGATCGTCATGATTGGATCTGAGGACGCGTCGCCGTATTTTCGAATGGTAATTCTATTTGCTGATGGGTAATATTCAAGAATCGGGCACTTATTTGCGTAAGGATCCCGATCATTACCAAAAACTGCAAATTGAGCAGATAAGCGGGCAAGCTGTTGCTGTTGATCATAAGACAAAGAGGCTAGAGCTCACGGATGGTCAATCTATTCAATTTGACAAGTTGTTAATTGCCACAGGTTCTGTTCCTGTCCGGCCGCCGATTCCTGGGATTGATTTGCCAGGAGTTCATCCTTGCTGGACTTTGGAGGATGCGCGCGCAATTGCCAAGTTGGCTAAGCCCGGTTCACGTGTTTTACAAATGGGCGCAGGCTTTATTGGCTGCATTATTTTGGAGGCACTTGCTAGCAGAAAGCTGGAGCTCACTGTAGTCGAGATGGGTGATCGAATGGTGCCCCGTATGATGACTGCGGTTGCTGGCGGCATGATAAAAAAATGGGTTGAGGGAAAAGGTGTTCAGGTCTATACCGACACAAAGGTTGAAGGAATTTCCCAATCCGCTAATGGATTGAGCGTCAAACTTTCGAAGGGAAAATCACTGGAGGTCGCTTGAGTAATTTCAGCCACAGGCGTGCGTCCCAACATTGCCTACCTTCAAGATTCCGGTCTGGAGATAAAGACGGGGATTTTGGTGAATGAGCGGATGCGAACTTCTCATTCTGATATTTATGCCGCTGGAGATGTGACCGAGAGCATTGATTTTTCAACGGGTCAGCGCATCGTCAATGCAATTCAGCCCAATGCTGCTGAGCAGGCTCGTATCGCCGCTATTGCCATGACTGGTGGGAATGCCAACAACCTGGTGGCGCTACAGATAAATGTTTTGGATACATTGGGACTTATCTCTTGCTCATTTGGTTTTTGGTCCGGTGCCGCAGGAGGAGACCATGTGGAAATCGTTGAGCCGCAGCTGTTCAAATACATGCGACTTGAATTCTTAGGAGATGTTTTGGTGGGGGCTACTTGTGTTGGAAGTACCGCCCATATTGGAGTGCTCAGGGGTTTGATCCAAGGCAAGATTGCGCTCGGAGAGCGGGAAGAGACTTTAATGGGTGATCCTACTAAAGCGATGGACGCGTATTTGGCGTCAAGACAAGCACAATCTGCGTGGATGAATGCAGCTCTAAGGATGCAGATTACCTTGAAGTTGTTTGCCAGCTTGGCAAGCTATTTACCATCCAATAAAAAAAGCAATGTCGCGACGGACATTGACTTGGCCGATGGTAGCACTATTGGTGACGTGATCATTCTTTATAAAATTCCCAGTAAATCAGCGCACTTAGTCATGGTAAATGGGGTTTATATTCAGCCTGAGGAACGTGATCAATATGCCCTCAAGTCGAATGACGCTCTGGCCATTTGCCCTCCGGTAGCTGGTCGCTAATTCCATTCTGTTTTGCTGAATGCCGCAATTTGAGCGAAAGATGGGCTGCACCCCCGTGGATTTACTGCGCTGGTTGCCTCAAGCTCTTGGCAGCCTTTATTCCAATACGAGTTTAGTGATAGACGGTAAGACTTGAATAGAGAGCGATGAACCTGAGTTAAGAATTTTTGGGTTTAGTCAGCAGGTCAGAAAAATTGCGCTTCTGGAGATACCGGTTTTGCTGGTGAGACTCCAGTTCTCTGAAAATTGGACGCAGAGCGATTGCGAGAATGCCCTCAATCGATTTGATCTTTATACTCGTAGAGGTGGTGGCTAAATTGAAGACCCACTTTAAATCTATTTATTGAGTTTTTATATGACCGTTAATTTACCTCTACCCCAAAAAGCCGAACTCAAACCTGTCACAGGTTTCCAGATGGGCATTGCCGCAGCTGGCATTAAAAAGGCAAATCGCAAAGATTTACTTGTAATGACCTTGGCTCCCGGTTCGCAAGTAGCTGGCGTTTTTACCTTGAATCGCTTTTGCGCCGCCCCTGTCCAGGTTTGTCGTGAACATTTGGCGCAAGAGGGTCGTCATGGCGAGATCAGGGCTTTGGTGGTAAATACCGGCAATGCCAATGCTGGAACGGGCGAGTCAGGCATGAAACATGCTTTGGAAACTTGCTCGGCCTTGGCCAAGGATCTTCAGATTAATCCAGAGCAAATTCTGCCATTTTCAACGGGCGTGATTTTAGAGCCACTGCCAATAGAAAAAATTATTTCCGCTCTCCCAAGGGCGGTAGCCGACTTGGGTGAGGACAATTGGTTTGATGCTGCTGAAGCCATCATGACAACAGACACTCAGCCCAAGGCTACTTCAGTGACTGTGCAAACGCCTGATGGTGCAGTAACCATCACTGGTATCTGTAAGGGTGCTGGCATGATTCATCCCAATATGGCAACAATGCTCGGATTTATCGCAACTGATGTAGGATTCGCGCCAGGTCTCTTGAGTAGTCTCACTCGCGAGATTGCCGACCTTTCATTTAATGCCATCACGATTGATGGCGATACATCCACCAATGATTCTTTCATCATCATGGCAACAGGACAGTCTGCGGTGCAGATTAAATCCGTTACGGCTCCTAGTTATGCCATTTTGCGTGACGCATTAATTGCCTTGACTAGAAAGCTGGCTCAAATGATTGTGCGTGATGGTGAGGGCGCGACCAAGTTTATGACAATTGAGGTTGTTGGTGGCAAAACTGCCGAAGAATGTCGCCTTGTTGCGAAAGCGGTCGCGCATTCTCCTTTGGTTAAAACAGCATTCTTTGCTAGCGATCCGAATTTGGGTCGTATCCTTGCGGCCGTTGGCTATGCGGGCATTGCAGACTTGGATGTCAATCGCGTGCAAATGTGGTTAGGGGATGTTTTGGTTGCTAAAGATGGTGGCCGTAATCCTGACTATCAAGAATCGGATGGTCAGCGAGTGATGCAAGCTTCAGAAATCACCGTCAAGATTGATCTGGGTCGTGGCGAGGCGACACAAACCATGTGGACATGCGACTTATCGCATGATTATGTATCTATTAATGCAGACTATCGCTCATAAAAGAAAATGATTGTTTGAAAAATGCATGAAAAATTAGATCGCCTTTTAGATCATCTCGATATTTTTTTGCCAAAGCCATTGACTGAAGAGCAGTGGAAGTCTTCTACTGCCTTTAGATGGCATCGTCGTGACAGTATCTTTGGAAGTATTGGATGTTTACAGCCAGTCAAGTATGTAGCGGATATTACTTTCGAGGATCTGCAAAATATTGATCGCCAACGTGACGCGATACGTGATAACACCAAAAACTTTATCCAAAAAAGCCTGCGAACAATATTTTGTTGACGGGTGCACGAGGAACAGGAAAGTCCTCTCTGATTAAGGCGAGCTTGCATGAGTTTGCTAGCCAAGGTTTGCGCCTAGTCGAGGTTGAAAAAGAGCATCTAGCCGATTTCGCCGACATTACCGAACGTTTGGCGGCGCGTCCTGAGTGCTTCATTATTTTTTGCGATGACCTGTCGTTTGAGGACGGCGAATCTGGCTATGAGGCCATGAAATCAGCCCTAGACGGCTCGGTTTCTGCTCAAGTCGATAACATCTTGATTTACGCCATATCGAATCGTCGCCATTTATTGCCTGAGTATATGAAAGATAACGAAGGGTATATGAATAGCGATGATGGTGAAATTCATCCTGGTGAAGTGGTTGAGGAGAAGAGTTCCTTGTCGGAGTGCTTTGGGCTTTGGCTGTCTTCTTATCCACCAAAACAAGATGAGTATTTGGCGATCGTGTCGCATTGGTTGCAGCATTTTGGTTTGAGTGCTCCGCAAATCGAGGCTGCTCGTGCCGAGGCTTTGGTTTTGGCTTTAGAGCGTGGCTCACGTTCAGGCCGGGTTGCTTGGCAATTCGCGAAGCACTGGGCTGGCTCAAAGTCTTAAGATGATTTTTCTGAATGAGTGAAATCAATCGACCCATCACTGAAGTGGCGGCGGGAATATTGCTTGATGCTGAAGGCCGCTATCTTTTAGGACAAAGACCAGAGGGAAAGCCATATGCTGGTTATTGGGAAATTCCTGGTGGAAAAATCGAAAAAGGAGAAACCGTTTTCGAAGCGCTGAAACGCGAATTGCAAGAAGAGCTTGGTATTGAGATTCAATCGAGCGAAGAGCTGACTGTTTTAGAGCAGATTACCCACACGCTTATGTTCGCTTACATGTCAGCATTATTCGTGATTGGTATGGCATACCCAAGGGTTGTGAAAATCAATCTTTATCATCGGAATTGCTCGCCGCAGAAAAGACTAGTGTAGAGCCCTTATTACCAGCCGCCTGGCCAATGCTGGAAAGGCTTAGAAGCCTTTTAGCTTAAAGCTGGCAGAGGGTGAGTTTGAATGGCACATCGGCATTAACCAACTGTGTTTTCTTATCTCGCTCTGACTTTAAGAAGCGCACAGAGAGTAAATATTTATTCGCGCTAATTTCCGAGAATAAAGAATTATCTTCAACAGCGATGCGCATTAATTGGTATACCTTGCCAGAAGGGGCTTGCTGGAAAGACCCATTATGCGCAGTCACATCTTTAGCCTCACCCGATTGACGAAGTAAGCGTAAAAATAATTGACACGCTTCATGCCAAGGTAACAGCGGACTAATATACTTTTCGAGTAACTCGCGACGCTCGGATGTGGGACTATTTTTCCATGCGTGATAGCTGGGTAAATCCATTGGACTTGTGCCACCCGGAATATTTAAGCGTGTACGAATTGCATTCAACCATTCACTTTCAGTAATGATTGAATTAGACCTACCAGCTGCTTGATTAATGCCACTTGCTACCGCATCAATTTCAGAGAGTGTTTGGGATAACGCCTCTTGATCTACTTTTTGCGATGACTTCAAACCATTGAGCGCATATTTTTGACGCTCAAATTCTTGAAGGAGTAATGACTTGATATCGCCACGAGCGCCAATATCACCAAGATCAAACAAAATAGAGATAGCGTTGTGATGTAACTCTGGATCGTCTGATCGGACAAAGTGATTAAATCGGGAGAATAAATACTCCAGTCGAAGCATGCTTCGAACTAATTCATTGAAAGGGTATTCGTAGACAATCACAAACCCATATTCTATGACGAACTGGAGTGCTTTTTCTGAATCTGTAAGACTTTTTGGTGCAGTGCAAAGACTTCTGTCTCTAGATGATTGAGGTCACCCTGGTTTTCAATGACTACGTCTGCATTGGCGATACGGTCTTGTCTGCTGGACTGCGCCTGAAGGATTCTTTCAACCTCATTTCGAGATAATTTGCTGCGGTGCATCACGCGTTCGATTTCGGTTTCTTCTGGGCAGTCCACCACCACCAGGTAATCCAAAACTGATCTCCAATCGCCAGATTCAATCAGCAAGGGAACCACAAAAACAATGTAGGGAGCATTTTCCTGAAGTAGTTGCCTAGTCTGCCGCACAGTTTCCTCCCGAATTAACGGGTGAGTGATGGCCTCCAAGGACTTTCTGGCGGCGGGGTTAGCAAAGACCAGGGCTCGCATCTTACTTCTGTCCAGCGCCCCATTGGAATCAATGAAGTTCGGACCGAACTCTTTTTGAATCGGGGGGATTGCTAGGCCCTTTGGGGCGGTAAGCTGGTGAGCAATTAGGTCGGTATCCACTATGCCGGCGCCTAACTTAGCAAGTGCATCGCTAACGGCAGTTTTGCCTGAGCCAATACCACCAGTAAGACCTACAAAAAGGGCGCGCCCTTTTAATAAGCCTAAGCTAGATTGCTCAGTAGGAAGTTTTGTGGGGTCTGCGGCCATAACAATTCAATGATGCCAGCAATAGCAAGAAAATGGCCAAATGGAAAAGTGGAGCGATGATTTTGCTTGCTCCACAATAGCCAAGCAAATCCGCCAACCAGTCCAGTCAATGAGGCTACTAGTAGGATATGGGGTAAAGCATGCCAACCTAGCCAGGCCCCGAGGGCTGCCAATAATTTGGCATCGCCCATACCAATGCCGTCCTGTTTTTGTTAAGCATTCGATAAAGAAAGTTAAGAAGCCAAAGCCCACAATAACCCAGAAGAGCTCCAATGATTGCATCCTGAATTGGGGTAAAACTCTGGCTTGTGAGATCGTTAAAAATTAAACCCACCAAGATGAGTTGGAAAGTGATGACATCTGGCAATCTGAAGGTGCGCAAATCAATGTATGCCAAATAGACTATGGCCAATATCAGAGATATTTGAATCCACTCAAGCAAAACAGCGCTATTCATTAAACAATTTGCCATAGGTTGAAGATTTGCCATAGGTTGAAGATTGGAAGATACAAGATTATGACCAGACTGCCAATGATGAGTCCAACAACAATAATCAGCAAAGGTTCTAGGCTGTGGCTGAGGGTATTTAGTCGATTGCTTAACTGAGCGCTAAGAATTTTTGCGCGCCTCTGTAGTATTTCTGAAAGTGCGCCACTTTCAGAGGCAAGCCTCAAGAGCTGCAGAGTTTCTAGATCAAACAGCAGGCCTTTGGCATCGGCTTTGCTGATTGCATCACCAAACGACCAACCGCGGGTTACGTGCTTGAATATTTCGGCGCTAAAATCATGACTAAGCCAGTGATTAGATGATTGCGCCGTAACTCGGAGAGCATCTGGCAGAGGTAATCCAGACTTCAGAAGGTGGCTCAAGACACCAATAGGTGAGTTTTGCTAGCCTAAGGAGCTGTCCGCTTAAGAGTATTGAGAAGCTTAGTCGATCACAAAGCTTTTGTAGTCCAGGAAGTTTGATCCATGCAAGGCTAGATAGCCCTGCAAAACCGGTAATCACCGCAATTATCTGAAAATAAAATTCTTCGAACCAGGTAGACATTTCAATCAATACTTTTGTGGGGGTTGGTAAGTCCGCCTGAAAATGAGCAAAAACATCTTTGAAGCCTGGTACAACCCAAATCATCATGACAATGACCAAAAGACAGGAACTGCCTATGGTAATGATGGGGTAACTCATTGCTTGTTGAATTTTCCGACGCAATTCAATTTGCGCTTCTAATTGTTGGCAAATAGTTGTCAGTGCTAGATTACAGTCACCGGTACGTTCACTCACTCGAATGAGGTTCATGAACTCCATGGAGAATAAGTGTTTCTGTGCGCGCAAGCATTGAGAAAAACTTTCTCCCTGTTTGAGTTGTCCATAGACGCTCGATATCCAAAGAAGCCAGTATTTCGGGGCAGTGGAATAAATGCGATCAATTGCATTAAGCAGCGGCAGACCGAATTCCAGGAGAGTTAAAAGTTGCCCAGCGAAATGCAGTTGGTCTTGTTTGCTTAGTCTCATTAGCCCACTTCTGTTTCTAGGGCTATTTGAGTAATGAGACCTTCTTGTACGTGGACAAGCCCAGCGTGTCGCATATCGACATGCTGAAGAGATGGATCAAAGAGGTTGAATTTATCCGGCACCTCATGAACTCCCATGCGTCCAAAGTAGCCAATGCCTTGGCAGCTAGTGCAAGCCAATTTTTCATTCTCATGATGTTGGCTGCATTGGGGGCACGTTTTGCGAATCAGGCGTTGTGAGCTCACGCTAAAGAGACAAGCTTCAAGCGAATCTTGATCAATACCCAGGTTTTGAAGTTTTGGGACTGCTCCACGCGCGTTGCGAGTATGTAATGTACTCAACACCAAGTGCCCAGTTTGCGCAGCTTGAATTGCTAATTGTGCTGTGGCGGCATCTCGTATCTCACCAATCATAATCACATCGGGATCTTGTCGAAGCAGGGCTCGAATAATCGTGGGAAAGTCTAGACCTGCCCGCGGGTGATAGGCTATTTGATTGACGCCTGCTAGACCAATCTCAATCGGATCCTCTATAGAGCACAGATTGCGATGAGATTGGTTGAGGTGCTTTAAGCAACTATAGAGAGTGCGTGTCTTGCCGCTACCCGTTGGTCCTGTAACAAGAATTAAGCCGTTCGGCTGAGCAAGCACTTGTAGGAATATGCGCAATTGATCGGGAAGAAGACCAAGTTCCTGCAGATCAAGTTCTGCAAGATTGCTTGGCAGTATTCGCACTACCGCTTTTCCCCGTGCAGTGTCGGCAAGATGGAGACACGACAATCTATATTGGGTTTAGAAAAATGATGCCCAATTGAAAGCCGCCCCTCTTGTGGAAGCCGTTTTTCGGCGATATCTAGGCGCGCTAAAACTTTAATTCGTGCAATCAGGCGGTCATGTAGATCAATAGGGTGTCGAGAATGAATTTGCAGGAGGCCATCAACCCTAAATCGGATGAGCGTGGCTTGAACCCCGGCTTCAATATGAACATCACTCGCTCTAGCATCAATGGCATGATCTGCAATTTCATACCAGGTGCGAATAATTAATGAGTCATCTGCGGAAACGCTCAATCTTGCTCTTGAGCTAGTGTGGGGCAATAGAGTTTGACTGTTTTCACGCCGTGTTCATCACATTGCACGATTTCCATGACGATCCCGGCAATGCGAATGCTGACATCATGACCAGGGATGGCTTCTAATTTTTCGAGGATGAGCCCATTCAGAGTGCGTGGTCCATCCAGTGGCAGATTGAGGTTCAGCAGGCGATTGAGGTCTCTTATGGAGGCGCTACCACTGGCAAGGTAAGTGCCATCGGCAAGCCAGCGGGGATCGGTTGACAGATTGGAAAAAGAGGTGGTGAATTCGCCAATGAGTTCTTCAATAATATCTTCAAAAGTCACTAATCCCAGCACTTCCCCATATTCATTCACAACCAGACTTAAACGCTGTTGGCTATCTTGAAAAAATTGCATTTGCTGTAGTACGGGTGTGCCACTAGGAATGAAGCAGGGCTCATTGAGCAAAACCCTAAAATCCTCATATGTCAGATCGGTATCCCCCAATAGGGATAAAGCCTTTTTCACTGAGAGAATGCCGACAATACGCTCGGAGTCTGTATCGCACACTGGTAATTTGTTGTGATAGCAGGTTTCTAATTGCTGAACTACCTCATCAATGGGTCTTGAAAGATCCAACACTTCAATTCTGGATCTGGGTGTCATTACATCATCAATAGTAATATTTTCTAAATTAAATAGATTGAGAAAGATGTTGCGATGATGATTGGAGACAAAGCGATTGGATTCCAAAACAAGGCTGCGTAACTCCTCTTTGCTCATAGCTCTGCTATCGGAAGAGGTTTGCAAGCCAGATACTTTCATGAGTCCAGAGACAAAACTGTTAATAAACCAAAGCAAAGGCTTCAGCAAAAAAGTGAGCGGCAATATAAACCAGCCGACATTAGAAGCAATTTTTTCTGGAAATGCGGCGCCAATAACCTTAGGGGTTATTTCGCTAAAGATAATGATCAGCAGGGCAACCACTAAAGTGGCAATCGACAGCACGAGCCCACCGTCGCCAAAAATATGTAAGGCAATGCCCGTTACTAGAATCGGTAAAACCGTATTAATGATATTGTTGGAAATGAGCAGCACTGATAGCAGTGAATCAATGCGTTTTAAGAGTCTTTCGGCTAGCGCTGCACCGGTGTTGCCGCTATTAGCCATTGCACGGAGGCGATGGCGATTGGACGACAGCATGCTGGTTTCCGCCATTGAGAAAAAGCCGGATAACGCCAGCAAAAATAGGACGAGAGCAACTTGGCCATAAAACGGCCAATCGTCAAAAAAGGTGTCCATGAGGTCTGCCTGAAAAAAGTAAGGATGAGTCAATATAGCAAAGTGGCATTTGGCATGCCAGAGCTAGAGCGTAACGGGCGATAGGTTGACTTGTTTAATTGTGTGAGAATGAACCCGATGACATCCTCTTCAGCCCCAATCCGCCACGAGAGTGCAAGTTATTGCGTTATTTCAGCGCCCTTCGGACGTCTGGGAATTTTGACGGAGTTGGTGGATGGGAGTTTGATGCTATCTAAAATTGATTACTTGCCGGTAGATGCAAAATTAGTCACCCCCAAGAATCAGCTGGCTAAAGAAGTTGCGCGACAGTGCAAGGAGTACTTCAAAGATCCTAGTTGGCAATTTGACCTACCCATTAAACCCGTGGGTACTGAGCACCAGAAAAAAGTATGGGCTAGCATTCAAGAAATACCTGTTGGTAAAACAAAAACCTACGGCGAGTTGGCTAAGAAAATCAAGAGTGGACCAAGGGCTGTCGGTACCGCATGTGGAGCGAATCCTTATCCCTTGATTGCGCCTTGCCATAGAGTGGTTTCTGCTCAGGGGATCGGTGGGTTTATGAAAGAAAATGCCCCTGGTTTGTATCGCCAAATTAAGCGCTGTCTTCTAAAGCACGAAGGCGCTTTGTAAATGCCTACTTAGCCAATGATCGGCCAGTGAGATAGAAAAAGACTTTCATTAGAGCATCACTTCTAACGGCAATTTTGGTAAAGCCATAAAACTTCGTGACGGTGTTTCTAGAAAGTTGTACTTCATCTTTGTTGTTAAATTCAGCGGACTGAGCAATTTTTGCCAGCGTCATCACTGCTAGACCAAAAGCCAAAAAGCAAAAACGCCTTATGCCTTGTTCTTGCTTTGGGATCAATAAAATATATTCCAAGGAGGCTTGTAGTTTTTGATAGGCAATTTTTAAAAGAGCTGCTTGGCTCATATTGGCCGGCTTCCAGGAGACTCCACGCGCCCTGTCCTCGGGAGAATCTTTGAGGATATTGGTCATTTGCAGTGCCTGACCAAATGCGACTGCCAAATTTTCATGTCCAATCAGCGCTCTTTCAAAGGCGCGGGAACGATTGCTAAAGATGGTGGTGAGCAGCTCGCCAACTACGCCGGCAACCACATAGCAATATTTCTCAAATTCAGTGAGATCCTGAAGACCTGCCTGATTTTGCTTGCCATGAAAGTAAGACATTCCTTCGGACATGATGGAAACGCAGCGGCTGACAGCCTGTTGGTCATTGCTTGAGCAGGTATGCAGTATCCGCAAAACAGTGGGCGTATTAGAAATTAAATCGAGCTCATCCTGATTGCCGTAGTTCTTGAGTGCCGCAAGACAAGGCTCAACAAAAGTTTCAACAGGCGCTTTTTCAAGGACTGCATTTAAAAAGAGTGCTGATAGTGATTGTTTGGTTTTGGCGTCCAAGTCTGCCGCATCTTCGATGGTGTCAATAATGCGACAAAGCAGGTAAGTATTGCCAACCACCTTTTCAATGTCTGGAGGCAAAAGCGGGATAGTGATGGCAAAAGTGCGCGATACAGAACTCAGCATGGCTTTTTGGTATGCCAAATCGTCTGATGGACTCATTGTTGGGGTTTGTCTAGGCGCTCTCACTCTTGAATTATGTCAGACGGGCGCCTCTCTTGGGGCGATCTAACTCAGCACTTTTGTTAACTGTCAAAAGTGCTAAGGCCATATAATTCCTTCACATTTCAGAAGGAGCATTTAGGCGTGCTAATTTGGTTCCTCATCATTTACTGGGTTATCTCAGTCGGAATTGGCTTGTGTGCAGCCCTCCGAGTGAAAGATACAGCTGATTTTGCCGCAGCTGGTCATAGCCTTCCTTTGCCGATCGTTACCGCAACAGTATTGGCTACCTGGTTTTGGTCTGAAACCGTTTGAGGAATTCCAGCTATATTTTTAAAAGAAGGTCTTGGAGGCGTTGTCTCCGATCCGTTTGGATCTTCTCTGTGCCTCATTTTGGTGGGCCTCTTTTTTGCACGGCATGTATATAACCGTCGCATGCGTACTATTGGTGATTTCTTTCGTGAAAAGTATGGGCGTAGAGTAGGAGTTTTAGTGACTCTTTGTATCGTGGTTTCCTAATTGGGGTGGGTGGCTGCGCAAATTAAGGCTTTGGGCCTTGTATTTAATGTGGTGTCCGAGGGCAGTATTTCTCAAACAGGCGGTATGTTGATTGGCGCAGGTAGCGTATTGATTTACACTTTGTTTGGCGGCATATGGTCAGTCGCTATTACCAACTTATCCAAATTCCGTGAAAGCTGCTTTGTTAGGCGGCGTACTGTATTTTATTTTCGCCTTTGTGCCGATGTATTTGTCTTACTCGGCGACCTTAATTAGTCCGGATTTGATCAAGGAATATCTCTCAACTGATCCGCAGATGATTTTGTCTAAATTGATTCTGAACCATGCGCCTTTAATTGCGCAGGTCATGTTCTTTGGTGCGCTTTTATCGGCGATTAAGAGTTGCGCTAGTGCAACCTTATTGGCGCCATCAGTGACTTTTGCTGAAAACATTGTTCGTGGATTTTTCAAGCATTTATCGGATCGGGATTTGCTTAAGGTCATGCGAATCACCGTTCTCTGTTTTTCGGTTGTGGTGACGTTCGTTGCCATCAATTCTCATCTGTCTAGTTTTAAGATGGTCGAAAGCGCCTATAAGGTGACTTTGGTGGCCGCATTTGTTCCGCTCGCCTTCGGGGTGCATTGGTCTCGTGCGAATTCTTTGGGCGGCTTGTTAGCCGTGGTTGGCGGTCTGACAGTCTGGATAAGCTGTGAAACCTTAGCGCCAGAAGCAATCATGCCTCCTCAGTTGGCTGGCTTGGTGGCCAGTATTGTGGGAATGCTTTTGGGGAGCTTAGTGCCTAGAGATCAGTTAAAAGTGGTTTCAAGTTAATTTTGCTTAAAAAATAAGCACCTAATAAATTGTTGCATCGCAAAACAATCCCATTCAAATGAGCGTAATACAAAATTTTTTAGTTCTTATGGAGTTCCTATGAAAATCTGTGTGATTGGTGTGGGAGGCGCAATTGGCGGCTACTGAGCTGTCATGTTGGCGCGAGCAGGTAATGACGTAACCGTTGTTGCGCGCGGCGCTACTTGAGCCGCGATCAAAGAGGGTGGTCTTGCTTTGATTATGGATGACCAGCCAGAGCCTTTGGTTTCTCAAGTAAAAGCGGTGGAAAAAATTCGTGATGCAGAAACTCCGGATGTAGTCATTCTGGCTGTGAAGGCGCATCAAGTTGAGCCGATCATTGATGACTTAGCTGCCATCATGGGCCCAGAAACTATTTTGATTCCCATGCAAAACGGAATTCCTTGGTGGTATTTCCAGCAGTTGGGTGGGAAGTACCAAGACCATTCAGTAGAAACAGTAGATGCTGGTGGCGTAGCTAAGAATGCTATTAATTCAAACAATAGTAGTGTATCCAGCAACCTTTACTCAGACGCCTGGCGTCATTCGTCACGTTGAAGGTAATCGCTTCCCGTTGGGTGAATTGGATGGCAAAACTACTGAGCGTATTCAGAAGATGTCAGAAATGATGTGTGCGACTGGCTTTAAGTCACCCATCTTGGATGATATCCGATCCGAAATTTGGCTCACGTTATGGGGCAGCATGACTTTCAACCCAATCAGCTCGCTGACTCATGGCACTTTGGAGGGTATCTGCCAACCAAAGAGTTGGCGCGCAACATGATGGCTGAAGCCCAGACAATTGCCGAGAAGTTAGGTGTGACTTTCCGGATGGATATTGAGCGTCGCATCGCTGGTGCCGAAAAAGTGGGTAAGCACAAGACGTCTCTATGTTGCAAGACTTGGAAGCTGGCCGTAGTTTGGAAATTGATGCATTGTTAGGGTCGGTGATTGAGCTTGGCAAGATTACGCAAACACCAACACCTTGTTTGAATACAGTCTTTGCTTTGACAAAATACCTGGATGAAAACGTGTAAGCTTCTAAAGGAAGCTTAGCGTTGCCATCGGTATCAGGCTACTAAGTAATTAAATCGCTTCAAACAAAAAACCCTTGCTACGTTGAGTAGCAATGGTTGTTTGTTTTAAAGACTGCCAGTATTCTAGGAATTATTCGAAGCGATTATCCAAGCGCCCAACGTCGTCAATAATGATGTTGACATTGCTGCCAGGTTTCATTGAGCCAACGCCAACAGAGGTGCCGCAAGCCAATAATGTCGCCAGCTTCTAGTGGAACGTCTTGCGAAAGCAGACTTACCAATTTGGCAGATGCAAAGAGCATGTCTGAAATAGGATAGTTTTGACGCTCTTGATCATTCAGAATCGTTTTAATGCTGAGTTTGCTAGGGTCTACATCGGTTGTAATGTAAGGTCCAATACACCAAAGGTATTAAAGCTCTTCGCACGAGTCCACTGCGCATAGCCAGGATCACGATTCAGAATTTCAATGGCGGTAACGTCATTGGTACATGTGTAGCCAAAGATGGCTTTGGGCGCTTCTGCTTCGTCGACGTCATGGCAGCGTTTGCCGATCACGGTACCAAGTTCACCTTCGTAAACCACTTTTCCGGAGTATGACTTAGGTGTGCGAATCACTTGGTTTGCCGCGAGGAAGAAGTTGTTCCATTTGAGGAAGTACAATGCGGGTACGGTATGCTCAAGCTTGATCACCAATGCATGAAAGTTATCTACCATCGCAACCATTTTTGATCGAGTACAAGGGATATCAATCGTGATGTCAGCCAATTTGAGGGTTTCGCCGGTAGCCTTAGGCCCGTTGAATAAATCACCTTCGTACACGGCAATTTGATCGCCTTGCACTTGTCCTGGTCCACTTTTTTCTTGATGCTGAAAGCGCAGCATATGCGATATCTTACAGGTATGAATTGATGTCTAAGACTTCTGAGCTCACCTTTGCACCAGAACAGGATCAACCTGTTCGGTATATAAGAGTGAACCCGAAGCTATTACCTGGGGTTGTGTTATGACAACCCTTATACCTGGGCACATTAGATTGATGTGCCATTTTCGCCTCTCAAAAACCGCTTTCCCAGTCTGTTTTGGGGCTCATTACTACGGCTGTTCCATATGACTCCACCAAGGGTGCGAAAGTTCAGGGTGCGCCTTATAACGCCGAGGCAAAGTTTTATCAGCCATATCGACAATCAATCGATGGAGATATCGATTTAAGAATCGCTCATGTGGGGATTGATCGTCGCAATGCCAATATGGAAGATAGCAATTGCTGGTTTCCGTTGGCCGCCGCTAAGCGAGCGCTTGCAGGCGGGGAGATAAAGGCGCTTCCCCCGAATGTTTATGGCTTACCAACCAATCGAAGTCAGCGTCATACGTTGGAGGTTGATGCACCTCGAATTTTGGAGATGCTCACAGCGGATAGCGTGGATGTAGTGGTGGTAATTCCAAATTGCCCGATATGCCATCAGGGTCAAAGTCTATTGGCGTGTTATTTAGAGTCCGCAGGAATTTCAACTGTGGTGATTGGTGCGGCAAAAGATATTGTTGAGTATTGTGAGGTGTCGCGATTTTTATTGAGCGATTTTCCTGTGGGAAATGTAGCCGCAAAGCCAAATGATATTGCTGCACAAGATTTAAATTTTCGGTTAGCTGTGCGTCTACTTGAGTCTGCTCCCGGACCTCGCACAGCACTTCAAGCGCCATTGGTATGGTCTGTCGACTCATCCTGGAAATTAGATTATTCAAATTTAGAAAGATTATCGGCGCAAGAAATTGCGCGTTTGCGTGAATAGGCTGAGCGGGCGCGAATTACAGCGCGTGAACTCAGAGTCAATAGCCTACGGACTTAAGTCTGCCTTTTGAGAGAGTAAGCGCATAGCGCCTCTAAGGCCTTACTAGCTTCGTTTGCGGGGAAAGCTTTTAGGCAAGATAAGGCTAAGTCTGCTTCCCGTTTGGCTGCAGCTTGTGTGTAATCGAGTGCGCCCGAGTTTTGTACGGCAGCAAGAATCTGCGCGAATACATCCTCTGGTAAATCTTGATTTTGTTCAATTGCAGCGCGAACTAAAAGGCGTTCTTCCTTGCTGCCATTTTCTAATAGGTAAAACAGTGGCAGCGTAGGTTTGCCTTCACGTAAATCATCACCAGCATTCTTACCCATCTGCGCAGCATTCGCTGTGTAATCCAGCAAGTCATCCATCAATTGAAACGCGGTACCAATATGACGTCCAAACGCGGCAGCTTGTTCGCGTTGCGCATCACTAGCATTTGCCAAAATAGCGCCCAACTCGGTTGATGCTTCAAATAGCTTAGCTGTTTTGTAGCGAATGACTTGTAAGTAACTTGCTTCATCCACTTCCGGGTCATTCATATTCAGAAGTTGGAGTACTTCACCTTCGGCAATCGTATTGGTTGCATCGGAGAGGATTTGCATGACCCGCAGATCATTTGGCCCCACCATCATTTGGAAGGCTCTGGAATACAAAAAGTCACCCACTAAAACACTGGCGGCATTGCCGAAAGCGGCATTAGCGGTTTCGCGACCTCTTCTGAGGGTGGATTCATCCACAACGTCGTCATGCAGGAGGGTGGCCGTGTGAATAAATTCAACTACAGCCGACATTTCCAGGGTGTGGGGGGTTTCTTGGCCATTGGCCAGGGCTTTAGCCACCAGCATCAATAGGGCCGGTCTGACCCGCTTGCCGCCGGCCTGGATGATATAGGTCGAGATTTGGTCAATTAAGGCGACTTTTGAGACTAAACGCTGACGGATAACCTCGTCTAAGGCCTTGAAATCTAAGGCAATTGAGGCGAGGATTTGGCTTAAGTCATTGATTTTGACAGTGCTGGGCATGCAAGATATAATAATAAGCCTAGCTGGTCCAGGGTGGATTAGCTTAAATGTAGATATTAATTGAGGTTTCAAACCATGTACGCGGTCATAAAAACCGGTGGCAAACAGTATAAAGTTGCTGCAGGCGAAAAATTGAAAATAGAACAGATACCAGCGAAAATCGGCAGCGAAATCACTCTTGACCAAGTCCTCGCCGTTGGCGAAGGCGCTTCACTGAAATTAGGTGATCCATTGGTTAATGGTGCAGCTGTGATGGCCACTGTTGTCTCCCAGGAACGTCAGGATAAAGTGACAATCTTTAAGATGCGCCGTCGCAAGCATTATCAAAAGCACCAAGGCCATCGTCAGCATTTCACTGAAATTTTGATCAACACGATTAAAGCCTAATTCAGGGTAGGAGAAAGATATGGCACAGAAAAAAGGCGGCGGCTCAACACGAAATGGCCGCGACTCAGAATCGAAACGCTTAGGCGTTAAGGTATTTGGCGGCGAGCATATTAACGCTGGCAGCATCATCATTCGTCAACGTGGCACACGTGTTCATCCAGGTGCTAACGTTGGTATTGGTAAAGATCACACTTTGTTTGCCTTAATTGACGGACAAGTGGAATTTGGCGTTAAGGGTGCTTTGAAGAAGGCCCAAGTTTCAGTCTTGCCTCGTTCATAAGGCGCCTGACTGAGATACGTTTGATTCAGATTTATTCCGAATTTAACTCTTAGGAACAGGCCTCGCTAAGCGAGGCCTTTTTTATTCATGAAATTTATAGACGAAGCACGTATTGAAGTGATTGCCGGGCAAGGTGGTACCGGAAGCGCCTCTATGCGCCGTGAAAAGTTCATTGAATTTGGCGGACCTGACGGCGGCGATGGCGGTAAGGGTGGAAGCGTGTGGGCAACTGCTGACCGTAATATCAACACTTTGATTGATTACCGTTACGCAAAAACCCATACCGCTAAAAATGGCGAGCCTGGTCGTGGCGCAGATTGTTATGGTCGCGCTGGTGATGACATTGAATTGCGTATGCCTGTGGGCACTATCATTTCTGACTATGAAACTGGTGAACCTATCGCAGACTTAACTACGCACGGTGAGCGTCTTTGTTTGGTTCAAGGCGGTGTTGGTGGTTGGGGCAACATTCACTTTAAGAGCAGTACGAATAGAGCGCCACGTCAAAAGACGAATGGCAAACCTGGTGAGCGTCGCAAACTCAAACTTGAATTAAAAGTATTGGCTGATGTCGGTTTATTGGGTATGCCTAATTCGGGTAAATCTACTTTGATTACCGCAGTGTCAAATGCGCGTCCAAAGATCGCAGATTATCCATTCACAACCTTGCATCCAAACTTGAGTGTAGTGCGTGTTGGTAATGAACGCAGCTTTGTTATCGCTGACATTCCTGGTTTGATCGAGGGTGCCGCTGAGGGTGCTGGTTTGGGCCATCGCTTCTTGCGCCACTTACAACGTACCGGTGTGTTGCTTCATCTGGTGGACATCGCTCCTTTTGATGAAAACGTGGATCCGGTTGCCGATGCGAATGCGATTGTGAATGAGTTGCGTAAATACGATGAGGCTTTGGTTGAAAAACCACGTTGGCTGGTGCTCAATAAAGTCGACATGATTCCAGAAGAGGATCGCAAAAAGGTAGTTACAGACTTTGTGAAAAAGTTTAAGTGGAAAGGTCCAGTATTTGAGGTCTCGGCTTTGACTGGCATGGGTTGCGATAAGCTTTGCTATTCTCTGCAGGATTATTTAGATTCCGTGCGCCGTGATCGGGATGATGCTGATGAGCGTGCTCAAGATCCCCGCTATCAAGACCAAACAGAAGATAAAAAAACCAGATTAAATATCCTACTAATTCCTTCCTATGAACGCTAAAAAAACTCAACGGATTGTTGTCAAAGTAGGTTCCAGCCTCGTTACTAATAATGGCGAAGGCTTGGATCATGCTGCGATTGCGATGTGGGCTGAGCAAATGGCTCGCCTATTGAAAGCTGGCCATGAAGTATTGATGGTCAGTTCAGGGGCTATTGCGGAAGGTATGCAGCGTTTAGGTTGGACTAAGCGCCCACAAGAAATTCATCAATTACAGGCTGCCGCCGCTGTTGGTCAAATGGGTTTAGTGCAAGTGTACGAGAGTTGTTTTGCCCGCTTTAATTTGCGCAGTGCCCAGATTTTGTTGACGAACGCGGATTTGGCGGACGCCGAACGCAACGCCAATGCCAGAGCAACGCTAGATACTTTGTTGAAGCTAGGTGTTGTTCCGATCATTAATGAGAATGACACAGTCGTAACCGATGAAATTAAGGTCGGTGATAACGACAGTCTTGCTGCCTTGGTGACCAATTTAATTCATGCGGATCTCTTGGTGATTTTGACTGACCAGGGCGGTCTCTTTACGGCCGATCCACGTCAACATCCCAATGCCACACTGCTAACAGAGGTTGTTGCTGGAGATCCTGCTCTAGAAAAAATGGCAGGTGGCGCAGCCAGTGAACTCAGTAAAGGCGGCATGTTAACCAAAGTGTTGGCCGCCAAAATTGCTGTGAAAACTGGCGCAGCGACAGTGATTGCGTATGGGCGTGAGTCTAATGTGTTAACTCGTCTATTGGCAGGCGAGAAAATCGGAACCTATTTAGATCCCCTCAACAATTAGTTTTTAGTTAATTTGGCCAAAGGAATTGGACGGCTTTGTGCCGCCAGTAAACCCATGTGGAGTCAGGAATTGAAGAAAGGTTTTGATATTTTTTTCCTGGGAGCTAAAGTTGCAAAAAGCACCTTGTGCCAGAGCGGCTTGATAGCGATTTGGCACGTTACTTTGAATGCTGCCAAGTAGACAGTGGATTTTCTTTCCAGGCTCCGTTTTCTAAGGTGCCATAGAGGCGCCACTGAAATGAATCGCAACGAATACCTTCGTACTGAGTTTGAATGCTGCCGCTGGGACTAGTCATGACAACGATATAATGAGTAACCCCATCTGCGCCGATGAGGATGGAGTCCGTATCGACGGCAAACTTAAAGATGGTGTGCTGAGAAACGTAAAAAGGAAGTAACGTGGATTGGTTAGGCGGGTTTAGGGGCATCGCCGTTGTGCCTTCTTTAAACACCATGGGTGCAAAAGGATCTACTCCACTAATTTAGCGCATCACCTCCACACGCGGATAATCCTAGGCTTAGAATGAGGCCGTAAAAATAGAGCAAGGTCCGTTTTAATCTAGTGGTCATTTGAGCTAATCTTTTTTATCTTTTGGGTTTTCGTCTTTAGGTTGTTCGTGAGAGCCACCATAAAAGGATTGCATGAGATCTAGAGGGGTTCCCCATGCGAGTTGCTGCATGCGCATACCTCGTGAAAGGTAGCGTGCTAGCTCGGATAGGGCTAGTTGATAGACTTCACGTTTAAAACCAACCACTGCGTCTAATTGGATCCAGAAGGGAACCCAGCGCCAAGCGTCGAATTCAGGATGCTCGGAAGCGCGTAATTGAATGTCGCTATCTAGACCTACTAAGCGCAAAAGAAACCAGATTTGTTTTTGTCCCCGATAAGCGGCTCGATGTACGCGGGTAGAGTTCTGGCGGCGGAGGTATTCCTCAGGGACGTCGTAGCGAAGCCAATCCCTGGTCCGTCCAATAATCTGGACATGTTCCGGCAGTAAGCCAACCTCCTCATGCAATTCGCGGTACATAGCCTGTTCAGGGCTTTCACCATGCTGAATCCCGCCTTGCGGGAACTGCCACGAATGCTGCCAAACGCGTTTTCCCCAGAAAACCTCGTTACGGCTGTTGAGGAGGACAATGCCGACATTCGGGCGATACCCTTCACGGTCAAGCATGATCGTGCCTCAAATCCTTTAAAATCAACGATTTGATTATATCCATACATGAAAGCCTCACAATCATTTCTCGCCACGCTAAAAGAAGCCCCTTCTGACGCTGAGGTGGTTTCGCACAAGCTCATGGTGCGCGCAGGATTAATTCGCAAGTTGAGTGCGGGCATTTATAACTATTTGCCGCTCGGATTGAAGGTGATTCGCAAGGTGGAAAACATCATTCGCGAAGAAATGAACCGTGCTGGTGCTATCGAGTTGCTCATGCCAATGATTCAACCCGCTGAATTGTGGCAAGAGACTGGCCGTTGGGAAAAAATGGGCCCAGAATTACTCCGCATCAAAGATCGACACGATCGTGATTTCTTAATTCAGCCGACCTCTGAAGAAGTGGTGACCGATTTAGCTCGCAATGAAATTAAGAGCTACAAGCAACTACCGGTAAATTTTTATCAAATTCAAACCAAATTTCGCGACGAGCGTCGCCCCCGCTTTGGAATCATGCGTGGCCGTGAGTTCTGCATGAAAGATGCATATTCATTTGATCGTGATACCGCAGGTCTGAAGAAGTCGTATCAAATTATGTTTGATGCGTATACCCACATCTTTAAGCGTATGGGCCTTCAGTTTCGCGCGGTGACTGCGGATAATGGCGCAATTGGCGGATCTGGTAGTCAAGAGTTTCATGTGATTGCTGATACTGGTGAAGATGCGATTGTGTATTGCCCAAACTCGGATTACGCAGCTAACTTGGAGGCAGCTGAATCGCTGGCTTTAATCGCTTCTCGCGCTGCAGCCTCTACCGTAATGGCCAAAGTTCCCACGCCGGATAAAACGAACTGTGCTGATGTAGCCAAGTTCTTAAATGTTCCACTTGAATCTACCGTTCAATCATTGTTGTTTGCGGTTGATCAAGAAAATGGACCCGAAAAACTCTTTATGTTGTTGGTGCGTGGCGATCATGAGTTGAATGAAGTGAAAGCTAGCAAGATTCCTGGAATGACTGACTCCCGTTTTGCTACAGAAGCAGAAATTAGACAAGCTTGTAATGCGCCTGCTGGTTATCTAGGTCCTGTTGGAGTGAGTACTGATGTGACAGTCGTTGCCGATCGTACCGTCGCGAATATGGCTGATTTTGTTTGTGGCGCTAATGACTCGGGCCATCACTTGACTGGCGTGAACTGGGGTCGTGATTTGCCAGAACCGTTGGTGTTGGATATTCGCAATGCAGTAGTTGGTGATCCCTCCCCTGATGGTAAAGGGGTGGTGGATATTTGCCGCGGTATTGAAGTGGGGCACGTATTCCAGTTAGGTACACGTTATTCAGAAGCCATGGGTTGCACTTATTTGGATCAGCAGGGCAAAGCCCAACCGATGGTGATGGGTTGTTATGGGATTGGTGTTACTCGTTTTCTAGGCGCTGCAATTGAGCAAGGCCATGATGAGAAGGGCATTATTTGGCCCATCTCGATGGCGCCATTTGAAGTGGTGATTTGTCCAATGGGTTACGAAAAGTCAGAGGCAGTGAAAGCCGCATGCGATCAATTGCATGATGAGTTGTTGGCTGCTGGCATCGACGTCATTTTGGACGATCGCGATGAGCGTCCAGGGGCGATGTTTGCTGACTGGGAGTTGATTGGTGCCCCATTCCGCGTAGTGATTGGCGATCGCGGTTTAGCGGATTCCACAGTGGAATTTAAAGGCCGAACCGATGCTGAGTCACAAAATATCCCGCTTGGCGATATCAAAGCAAAAGTGATTGCCGCAGTACAAACTGCTAAGCAATCAATTGCTTAAATCAATACTCCACGGTTTTATTTAGAGCGGTTTATTTTTTAAAGAGTCCGCCAATGCCTTTGGCGGCTCCTTTTGCGGCCATGCCGGCGATTGCGCGTGCCATTTTTCCGCCTTTAAATTGCTTCATCATGGTTTGCATTTGTTCAAACTGAGTCAGTAGACGGTTCACCTCTTGCACTGCTACGCCAGATCCGGCGGCAATGCGACGCTTACGACTGGCTTTGAGCAATTCAGGTTTCCTACGTTCTTTCGGGGTCATGCTGTCAATAATTCCACGCATGCGGGTGGTTTGCTTATCGGCATTGCTTAAATTAGCTTTTGATGCTGCTTGAGCAACTTGGCTTGGTAATTTGTCCATCAAGCTGGCCATGCCACCCATCTTTTGCATTTGCATGAGTTGCTCTCGGAAATCCTCTAGATCAAAACCACCTGTAGAAATTTTGCTAGCTAGCTTTTCCGCTTTGGCAACATCCACATGTTGCTGGGCTTGTTCAACCAAAGCCAGAATATCGCCCATACCCAGAATGCGGTTCGCCATGCGTTCAGCATCAAACGCTTCAAGGCCATCCATCTTCTCGGCAACACCGATGAATTTGAGTGGTACGCCAGTTACTTGGCGAACAGATAGTGCAGCGCCACCACGTGAGTCGCCATCAAGTTTGGTGAGGATAACGCCGGTCAAGGGCAGCGCTTCATGGAAAGCCTTGGCCGTGTTCACGGCATCTTGACCAAGCATGGCATCCACTACAAATAGAGTTTCGATTGGATTGAGGCTGGCATACAGGGTTTTAATTTCTTGCATGAGGGCTTCATCAATGCCCAGGCGACCTGCCGTATCGACGAGCACTACGTCAAAGTAGTGGCGGCGTGCCCAATCCAAAGCGGCGAGGGCAATGTCATTAGGTTTTTGACTAACATCACTTGGAAAAAACTCCGCGCCAACTTGCTTAGTAACAGTTTCTAATTGCTCAATAGCGGCCGGACGATAGACGTCGCAGGAAACGGTCAGTACTTTCTTTTTCTTTTTCTCTTGCAGCCATTTGGCCAGTTTGCCAACAGAGGTGGTTTTACCAGCGCCCTGTAAGCCAGTCATCAAGATCACAGCAGGTGGCTTGGTGGCTAAATTGAGTTTACCACTTTCGTTGGCGTCGCCCTGCATGACTTGGGCAAGCTCACGCTGAACTACCCCAACCAGGGCTTGTCCTGGACTGAGGCTGCCAACGACTTCTTCGCCAAGCGCTTTAAATTTAATTTGCTCAAGTAAGGACTTCACGACTGGCAGCGCTACGTCAGCCTCCAATAAGGCTAAACGGATTTCTCGCAGCATTTCTGCGGTATTGGCTTCAGTGAGGCGGGCTTGGCCCCGCATTGTTTTAACAAGGCGAGATAGACGGTCGGTGAGGTTTTCTAGCATTTATCGATTAGACTTTCCGGATGGATATTTTAGGTTACTCAAGTTACGGATGGCTTCCTTCTACGCTTTATTTGGCTCTTTTGCTCGTTTTAAGCTTTAGACCCAAGAGTGGTGTGGAGTCTGGGCTCACAACCCTCTTGGTACAAGCAGCCATTTTTGTAATTTTGGTGGTTCATGGAGTGCAACTTCATGACTCCGTCTTTACCCCTGAAGGCTTTGTTTTTGGTTTTGCCCAGGCTTTATCCTTGATTGCCTGGGTTGGACTTGCGTTTTATTGGTTCCAATTTTGGTTTTTGCCAATCTCCAGCTTGCGTTGGATGGCCTTAATGTGCGCGCTGGTTTGCGCATTTCTCCCCAGTGTTTTTCCGGGAGTTCTGATTTCTCCCAAGGCGGTTTCAGCCCCTTGGTTTAAAGGCCACTTTGTTGTGGCAACGGTTTCAGTGGGGTTATTGAGTTTGGCGGTAATGCACGCGATGTTGATGAGCGTTCAAGATCGTGCTTTGCATCGTCAGTTGGCCATCATTCGCAATAGTCGCTTTGCGCATTGGTTAGAAGACCTTCCCCCATTAATGACGATGGACAGTCTTTTATTCAACTTGCTCTATGTTGGCTTTGCTTTACTGAGTTTGACGGTGTTCTCTGGTTTGTTGTTTTCTCAAACGCTATTTGGCAGGCCTCTGGTGTTTGATCACAAAACAATTTTTGCCTTAGTGTCCTGGGTTTTATTCGCAGGATTGCTCTTGGCTCGCTGGCGTGTAGGTCTACGAGGCAGGGCGGCTATTCGTTGGATATTGAGTGCATACACCGCTTTATTGCTCGCTTATGTTGGCAGCCGTTTTGTGCTTGAAGTCATTCTTCAGAGAGCGTAATTCTTGTTTAAGTGGCTTTTATTGTTTGCGGGTGCAGGCCTTTTTTATCTCTGGATTCAAGGTAAAAAACAGGCGAAACTTGATTCAGAAAATCCCCTTAAACCCAGTAAAGATAAGCCTAAGAAGGCTTCCGAACCTGAAGTCATGGTGCAATGCCAATATTGCAAGGTACATCTACCGCAATCAGAAGCAATTGGGTATGACGATCGGTTTTATTGCTCTCAAGAACATTTCCATGCTTTAGATGCACAAGGTTGGATTGGTGATGCGCGGTGGAGAATTTCGCCAAACCAAGATGCAAGACCAGAAAACATTTCACCTGATTTAGTGGTGATTCATCACATCAGTCTTCCACCTGGTGAATTCAGAAACCAATTCTCTAGCTACCATATCGTTGATTTTTTTCAAAATAAGCTCGATCCGAATGCGCATCCCTATTTTGAGGAAATTGCCAATCACAAAGTGTCCAGTCATTTTTTGATTGCTCGCTCAGGTGAGCTGGTGCAGTGCGTATCCACACAGAAGAAAGCCTGGCATGCTGGCGTTTCTACTTTTCTTGGAAGGGAAAAGTGCAATGACTTTTCTATAGGCATTGAATTGGAGGGCGATGGTGATACGCCATTTGCGGAAGTTCAATATCAAGCTTTAACAAATCTCATTGAGAAATTGGCAAAAACTTATCCCGGCTTGCAGTTCTCTGGACATAGTGACATTGCGCCTGAGCGCAACACTGATCCGGGAATGTCTTTTGATTGGAAAAGGTTCCAAAAAGAGACGGGAATTTCTGTTCAAAAACTGCCATTCGGCTTGGACTTTCGCTAAGCCATTTTTTGTATGTGAGCGTACGCTTACTTGTTTTAGCCTTTGTCTAAAAATGGCTAAAAAATTCGCACCAAAATGACCACAAAATAACTCCAAAAATTAGTAAAAATACTAATAAATATTTGTCATAAATAGCTTACCAAATATCAAATATTTCCCTATACTTAGCGCCTAATGCACTTCAAGACACTAGATGTAGTGTTTGAATCCAGCAATACCCCATTGTTTTTTAACGATATTTTGTCCAAATAACTATATATAGATGCAGGAGTAACATGACATACGCTAATCCACAAGCATCAGGCCAGCCAACTGGCGCTAATAACCCAGGAATGAGTCCTGCAGGGGCAATGAATCAAGCGCCTTCCGCCGGTTTTGTTGCCGGCGGTGTTGGTGGTACTCAGGCAACCCAATTGTCTGATTACAAAATTATTCGCCGCAATGGTTCGGTTGTCGCATTTGAGCCATCCAAAATTGCAATTGCTGTTACCAAAGCATTTTTGGCAGTTAACGGTGGTCAAGGTGCCGCATCTGCACGTGTGCGTGAGCAGGTAGAGCAATTGACTCATTCCGTTGTGCGCGCATTGTTGCGTAGCCGCCCAAATGGCGGCACTTTCCACATTGAAGATATTCAAGACCAAGTTGAATTGGCCTTGATGCGTAGTGGCGAACACAACGTAGCTCGTGCTTATGTTCTCTATCGTGAAAAGCGCAATCAAGAGCGCGCTGCTCAGCAAGAGGTCTCACAAGAAGTTCAAACCGCCAATCAGGCCGCTGAGTCTGGTATCAAAGTTACCGATAACGGTGTTGAGAAGTGGCTGGATATGACTGCTTTGCGTACTGTGATTGAAGCAGCTTGCGAAGGTTTGGGCACCCATATTGATGCCAGCCCAATCATTCCTGAAACCATTAAGAATTTGTATGACGGCGTGCCGATGGCTCAGGTTTATGACTCCGCTATCTTGGCTTCCCGTACTTTGATTGAAAAAGATCCTGCATACAGCCAAGTAACAGCGCGTATCTTGATGCACGTGATTCGTAAAGAGATTTTTGGTAGGGAAGTATTGCAAGGCGATACACAGGCTGAGTACAGTACTTACTTTGCTCAGTACATCAACGAAGGTATTTCTTCTGCGTTGTTGGATCCACGTATGCGTGAGTTCGACTTGCCACGTCTGGCTTCGGCCTTGAATGCGAGCCGTGACTTGAAGTTCACCTACCTTGGCTTGCAGACTTTGTATGACCGCTATTTCTTGCATATTGAAGAGCGCCGTATTGAAATGCCACAAGCTTTCTTCATGCGCGTAGCTATGGGCTTGGCTTTGAATGAGATGGATCGCGAGCGTCGTGCTATCGAGTTCTATGAAATCCTTTCCACATTTGATTTCATGTCCAGCACACCGACATTGTTCAATTCAGCAACGACTCGTCCACAGCTTTCTAGCTGCTACTTGACGACAGTGGATGATGATTTGGACGGCATTTATGAGGCATTAAAAGAAAACGCTTTGTTGTCTAAGTTTGCGGGTGGTTTAGGTAACGACTGGACTAATGTTCGCGCATTGGGCAGTCATATCAAAGGTACGAACGGCAAATCACAAGGTGTTGTGCCATTCTTGAAAGTGGTAAATGACACTGCTGTAGCTGTAAACCAAGGTGGTAAGCGCAAGGGCGCGGTTTGCGCCTACTTGGAAACATGGCACTTGGATATCGAAGAGTTCTTGGAGTTGCGCAAGAACACCGGTGATGACCGTCGTCGCACCCATGATATGAATACCTCTCACTGGATTCCTGACTTGTTCATGAAGCGTGTGATGGAGGGTGGCGATTGGACTTTATTCTCACCATCCAATACTCCTGATTTGCATGACAAATTCGGTAGAGCATTTGAAGAGGCTTATGTTGCCTATGAGCAAAAAGCGGATCGCGGTGAATTAAAGCCATTCCGCCGTATTCCGGCACAACAATTGTGGCGCAAGATGCTTGGCATGTTGTTTGAAACTGGTCACCCATGGATCACTTTCAAAGATCCTTGCAATATCCGTAGTCCACAGCAGCACATTGGCGTAGTTCACTCGTCTAACTTGTGTACTGAGATCACTCTGAATACCAATGAAACTGAGATTGCGGTTTGTAACTTGGGTTCCGTGAACTTAACTGCTCACATGACAACTGACGCTAACGGCAAGATGATTTTGGATCACGAGAAGCTCCAAAGAACCGTACGTACCGCAATGCGCATGTTGGATAACGTGATCGATATCAACTACTACGCAGTGGCTAAGACGCGTAATTCCAACTTGAAACACCGTCCAGTGGGTATGGGCATCATGGGCTTCCAGGATTGCTTGCATATGCAGCGCATTCCTTATGCGAGTGAAGAGGCTGTGAAGTTCGCTGACTCTTCTATGGAAGCGGTTTGCTACTATGCTTACCAAGCATCCAATGAGTTGGCTGAAGAGCGTGGCGTTTACAGCACCTACAAAGGCTCATTGTGGGATCGCGGCATCCTCCCGCAAGATTCAGTAGCGATGTTGGCAGCTGAGCGCGGTGGTTATGTAGAAGTGGACAATTCTTCCGCTATGGACTGGAGTGGCTTGCGTGCACGTATTAAGCGGCACGGTATGCGTAACTCCAATTGCGTGGCAATTGCGCCTACAGCAACGATTTCAAACATCATTGGTGTCTCAGCCTGTATCGAACCTACTTTCCAGAACTTGTTTGTGAAATCTAACCTTTCTGGTGAATTCACAGTAGTAAATGAGTACTTGGTGCGTGATTTGAAAGATCGCGACCTTTGGGATGAGGTAATGATTGCCGATTTGAAGTACTTTGATGGCACTTTATCTAAGATCGATCGCATTCCACAGGATTTGCGTGATTTGTATGCGACTGCCTTTGAGGTGGAGCCAAGCTGGTTAGTTGAGGCTGCTTCCCGTCGTCAGAAGTGGATTGATCAAGCTCAGTCATTAAATATTTACATGGCAGGTGCTTCCGGCAAGAAATTGGACGAAACCTATAAATTGGCTTGGTTGCGTGGCCTCAAGACCACTTATTACCTCCGCACAATGGCCGCAACCCACGTTGAGAAATCAACGGTTGCAAGCGGTCAATTAAATGCCGTTTCTAGTGGTGGTGGCGTCAATGGTACTGATGCGGCTGCTGCAGGTGGTGTCGAGGCGGATGGCCCAGTTTGCACAATGCGCCCTGGCGATGCTGGATTTGAAGAATGTGAAGCATGCCAATAAGCAAATTGCTTCTTGGATGGAAATAGAAGAATTAGGAGAAAGTTATGTTGCATTGGGATGAGGAAGTTGCTCCAGCGCTGGCGAAGGCTGGCCTTGCACCGCAGCCGGTTGCAGTGGAGACACAACGTCCACAGCCAGATCAAGTGGCAATGGCATCGCAAACTGCCGCGCCTGCACCAGTAGCAACCGCCAATTTGTCTGGCGGAGCATCTTTGCGTGTAAATGCCGCTGATAAACGCGTTATTAATGCCAAGACTGACGTCAATCAGTTGGTGCCGTTTAAGTACAAGTGGGCTTGGGAGAAGTATTTGGCTGGTTGCGCAAACCACTGGATGCCACAAGAGATTAATATGAATCTCGATATCGCGCTTTGGAAAGACCCCAATGGCTTGACAGCAGATGAGCGTCGCATCATCAAGCGCAATCTGGGTTTCTTCACAACGGCCGATTCTTTAGCTGCAAACAATATTGTTTTGGGCACTTATCGCCACATTACTGCCCCAGAATGCCGCCAATACCTATTGCGTCAGGCTTTTGAGGAGGCGATTCATACCCACGCTTACCAATATATTGTGGAATCTTTGGGCTTAGATCAGGCCGAAATCTTCAACGCATATCACGAGATTGACTCGATTCGCGCTAAAGATGAGTTCTTAATTCCTTATATCGATGTACTGACCAACCCAAATTTCAAGACGGGCACACTAGCAGCCGATCACACATTGCTCCGTTCGCTCATCGTTTTTGCCTGTGTGATGGAAGGTTTGTTCTTCTATGTTGGTTTTACGCAAATACTTGCAATGGGTCGTCAAAACAAAATGACGGGTGCTGCCGAGCAGTATCAATACATCCTTCGCGACGAGTCAATGCACTGCAATTTTGGTATCGATTTGATTAACCAAATCAAGCTGGAGCACCCGCAGTTATGGACTTCCGCGTTCAAAGACGAGATCAAATCGATCTTCGAAAAAGCGGTTGAATTGGAGTACCGTTACGCCGAAGATACGATGCCTCGCGGAGTGCTTGGATTGAACGCTCCGATGTTCAAAGGGTACCTAAGATACATTTGTAATCGCAGATGTTTGCAAATAGGACTTGACGCGATGTTCCCAAATGAAGAGAATCCATTCCCATGGATGTCAGAAATGATTGATCTGAAAAAAGAAAGAAACTTTTTTGAGACACGCGTTATTGAGTATCAAACCGGTGGTGCGCTTAGTTGGGAGTAGTAAAGCAGTAATAAAGCGCATAACTGGCTAAATAGGAGATTAGACGGTTGGATAGTTTTAGAAGTCAGCAAAACCAGACTCAAATCCAAAAACCCTTGCTCAAGGGTGGCGGAGCTATTCTATCTATTTTTGCCCAGCACATTTAAGCAGCCGTTGTCCTTCGGGGCCACGGCTTTTTTCCAGGATTCATTAGCGTGCAGCACTTAGCATCAAGCCGCGCGCCGATGAATGGCTCGCTCGTCAGATCCAAAAGGTTGCAAAACCAGGCGGAAATGAGTGGTCGGGTCTTCTTAATGTAGTTTGTACTAATCCTCACGTGAAGGAGCAATGCTATGGCAACTGCCAAGAAAAAACCTGCTGCAAAGAAACTAGCTGCGAAGAAAAAAGTAGCTGCTAAGAAGCCTGCTGCTAAAAAAGTAGCTGCTAAGAAGCCTGCTGCTAAAAAAGTAGCTGCTAAGAAGCCTGCTGCTAAAAAAGTAGCTGCTAAGAAGCCTGCTGCTAAAAAAGTAGCTGCTAAGAAGCGTCCAGCCGCAAAAAAACGCGTAGCAAAAAAAGTAAGTAAGCCTGCTGCGAAGAAAGCGGGCTCTGCTGTAAAAAAGCCCGCGGCTAAGAAAGCTGCGCTAGCAACATCCGCCGCTGCTTGGCCCTTCCCAACTGGCACACGTCCTTAAGCTTCGGCTTTAGACGGGTGTTACTAGAAGGGGTCTCTCACGAGACCCTTTTTTTATTTCTGAATTGAAGATAGACTGATTCCAGTGTGTTTTGCGATCGTTATGGATTAAAAGCTAAAGTTAAACGCCGCTTTAAATTGGGCTGCGATCTCATCTTTGCTTAATTGGTGGTTTTGTGGTCCTTGATGGGTAATTTTGATTGAACCCATAAGGCTGGCAAGGCGGCCAGTGGTCTCCCAATCCATCCCGTTTTCCAATCCAAACAGCAAGCCACCACGGAATGCGTCTCCACATCCAGTTGGATCCACTACTTTTGATGCCGGCACAGGTGGGATGGCGATAACCTTGCCACCAACATAAACGTCCGTACCTTCGGCGCCCTTGGTAACAATGAGTGCTTTAACGCGCTCAGCGACTTTTGCTAAGCTCAGCCCCGTTCTTTGAGAAAGCATTTCGCCTTCGTAGTCGTTAACTGCCAGATAGCTCGCAATATCGACTAATTCGAGGAGTTCTGGGCCATCAAACATCGGTAAGCCTTGGCCTGGATCAAAAATAAATGGAATGTTGGCATCGGCTAGTTGATGGCAGTGTTCCCACATACCTTGGCGTCCATCAGGAGCAACAATTCCGAATTTGACTGGGTCTTTGGTGTTTGTATCGCGTTCTGCCACAACTGCGGCAACTTGATTGAGGTGGGATTCGCTCATGGCGCCAGGGTGAAAAGCGGTGATCTGATTATTGGTCTGATCGGTGGTGATCATGGCCTGTGCGGTAAATGCATTGTCAATTTGACGAATATGGCTTGCGTCAATTTTGAGTTGTTCAAGATGATTGAGATAGGGTGTCGCATCACCGCCAACGGTAGCCATGATGATGGGGTCGCCGCCTAAAAGACTCAGGTTGTAAGCAATATTGCCAGCGCAACCGCCAAATTCACGACGCATGGTTGGTACTAAGAAGGCTACGTTCAAAATATGAATCTGCTCAGGGAGAATTTGATCGGCAAATTTGCCTTCAAAGTTCATGATGGTGTCGTAGGCGATGGAGCCACAGATCAAGCTAGCCATAAATTACTTTCTTTCTAAAAATCGTGGGGTAAATGGGGTTTTGATAATGGTTGTAGAGGTACAGCACTTGCACTCGATATCCTGCGGCGTTCGGCGGCAAGGTGATGGGCAACTCAATTTGCAGTATCTCGCCCGAAGGAACCCCTTTTTTCAAAAAATCAGGATGTGCCTCTTGCCAAACTTGAGGTAACCATTCTTGCGGAGTGAAGCGCAGTGATTGCACCTCGGATTCTTCCGCATCAGTCAGTGTAATTTCTAAATTTGGCGGTAAAACGGTAATAGCAAGACGATTTTGTATCTGAACTTGCAATGTGGATTGATTTGCGGAGCTTTTAAGGCTCTCTCTCGCGTTTTCTGGTGAAAGTGTGGCTGAAATTATTTTCCAGGCAGAAAAATCGCTCACAGAGCGATCTAGACATCCTAGTGCGCGACAAAGTTTCGCATCGATGTGTTGTAAAACTTGAAACGCGCGCACAACAATGGCATTGGATGTTCCATCTACTCTTGGCGCTAATGCCGGGAGAAGTGAATTTCTTGAAAGATGCTCTCCAAAAACAAGCAAGAGTAATGATAACCAGATGTAGGCGGCTAACTTAAGACTTTTTTTTTGAGCAGGCGCAGCAAAAATGCTCTCGCCATCACTTTGCAATGCGGGTTTGAGGGTTCCATGCAAACAAACCCATCCCTCACTCTCTTTCCAAACAGAAAGCGTGAGCCATTGGCTGTAGGTGGCAATGACTTCTTCCGCTTGGCGCACAAGGACTCCAGATAAAACAATACGTCCGCCCATTTTCATCTTATTCACGAGCGCAGGAGCGAGCACCTGCAATGGGTTTGCCAGAATATTAGCCATCACGATGTCATATTTGGTTTCGGCAGCGAGTTCTGGCGCATCTTCATTTGGAAGTACGAAGCGAATGATAGTGTGATTAATTTCCGCATTACTGCGAGCGGCAACCATGGCTTGCAGGTCAATATCAGTGCCAATAACAGGCTTACAACCGAGCTTTGCCGCGGCGATTGCCAAAATGCCTGAGCCGCAACCGTAATCCAGCAAGCTTTGGTTTCGTAAATTGTTTTGTTGCTCAAGCCAAAGAAGGCATAAGTGCGTAGTGGGGTGGCTACCTGTGCCAAATGCCAGTCCTGGATCAACCGCGAGACAAATCGCATTGGGGTCGGTGGGGGCATCGTGCCAAGAAGGCACAGCCCATATCCGTTCGCCAATCTGCATGGGTGCGAATTGACTTTGCGTCAGTCTCACCCAATCCTGCTCTTCAACGGTTTTTTCTTGTGGAGGGGATAAGTGGAAACCCGCTTCTTTTAGCGAGACAAGAAGTTCGGGAATAAATTCCGCGCTGCCAGATGCATCAATCTCGGGATTGAAGAGGGCGCTTACCGCGGATCTATCCCAGGCTTGTACTTCGGGGGATAGTCCTGGCTCTCCGTAAAGCGGGTTTTCATCGTACCCACCAGCGGCGTCATCTTCAATGGTGACCGATAGGGCGCCCAAATCCAAGAGCGCATCACCTAATGGTTCTGCGGTTTCAGCGGCTACCGTGAATACCAGTTCACGATAAGACATAAAGTGCTCGCATCAATTAAGGTTTGCCGCGACTTGCAGCTTGGTCGTCTAAGCGATGCTCCAGGTAGTGAATGTTAGTGCCACCTTCAATGAAGTTAGGGTCGAGCATCAACTCACGATGGAGTGGCACATTGGTTGTAATGCCATCAATCACCATCTCAGAAAGCGCAATTTGCATGCGGCGTATGGCTTGCTCACGGGTATTGCCGTAAGAAATCAATTTGCCAATCATCGAGTCATAGTTTGAGGGAACCATGTAACCGCTGTAAGCGTGTGAATCTACCCGAATGCCAGGGCCACCAGGCATATGGAATGAACCAATGCGACCAGGGCTTGGGGTAAATTTAAATGGATCTTCCGCGTTTAAGCGGCACTCAATTGCATGTCCACGGAACACTATGTCTTGCTGGCGATAACTAAGTTGCAGGCCAGCGGCAATCCGAATTTGTTCCTGAACAATATCCACCCCAGTGATCATTTCAGTAACAGGGTGCTCTACCTGAACACGTGTATTCATTTCAATGAAGGAGAATTCGCCATTTTCATAAAGAAACTCAAATGTGCCCGCGCCGCGGTAGCCGATCTTGCGACAAGCTTCTGCGCAACGCTCACCAATTTTGGCGATTAAGCGACGGTCAATACCGGGCGCTGGCGCCTCTTCAATCACTTTTTGGTGGAGACGCTGCATGGAGCAATCACGCTCGCCTAACCAAATGGCGTTGCCATGAGTGTCGGCTAAAACCTGAATTTCTACGTGGCGAGGCTTTTCTAAAAACTTCTCCATATAGACTTCTGGGTTCCCAAAAGCACGACCAGCTTCTTCGCGCGTCATATTGACCGCGTTAAGTAAGTGCGCTTCGGTGTGTACTACACGCATACCGCGTCCACCACCACCACCAGCCGCTTTAATAATGACCGGGTAACCTACTTTTTTAGCGGCCGCAATAATTTCTTTTGGATTGTCAGGAAGCGCCCCTTCAGATCCGGGAACGCATGGCACACCGGCTTTAATCATGGCGCGTTTAGCGGAAACCTTGCCACCCATTAGTCGAATAGATGCCGCTGTAGGTCCGATAAAGGCAAAACCTGATTTCTCAACGCGTTCCGCAAAGTCGGCGTTTTCGGAGAGGAAGCCGTAGCCTGGATGGATCGCTTCCGCATCAGTAACTTCAGCTGCAGAAATAATCGCTGGCATATTGAGGTAGCTGAGCGGAGATGGCGCTGGCCCGATACAGACAGCTTCATCGGCAAGCTTTACGTATTTCGCTTCTTTGTCTGCGGTGGAATACACCACAACAGTTTTAATTCCCAACTCGCGGCACGCGCGTTGGATGCGGAGAGCAATTTCTCCCCGATTGGAAATCAGAATCTTATCGAACATGTCGGCTCTGAGTTAAGTAACGGTGAATGGAAGTAAATCTAAATAATGATTAATGGTGATTAATTAAGCGATGACGAAAAGTGGCTGGTCAAATTCAACGCCTTGACCGTTTTCGCAAAGAATTTCTTTAATCACACCAGCTTTTTCAGATTCGATCTCATTGAGTAACTTCATGGCTTCGATAATGCACAGCGTTTGACCTACTTTGACGGTATCGCCAATATTGACGAAGTTTGGAGATTCTGGATTGGGCGCGCGGTAGAAAGTGCCCACCATCGGAGACTTGGCAGTAAAGCCTGTCTCAACAGCTGGTGTTTCAGCAGCAACTGCTGCTGGAGCAGGGGCGCTAGCTGCTGGTGCAGCTTGAACCATTTGCGCTGGCGCAGGATTTGCATAAACCACCTGACCAGCAGGAGCTGGGAAACCCGCATTGACGATGCGAATACGATCTTCCCCTTCGTTTACTTCTAATTCTGAAATACCAGATTCAGAGACTAGGTCGATTAAGGTTTTTAGTTTTCTCAGATCCATACGAGTGCTTCCTCTCTTGTGATTCTTTAAATAGATTTTCTTCTGTTTACTTCTTTAATAAGCGGGTCATTGCTGCGTGTAGCGCTAATTCATAACCAATTGCGCCAAGCCCACAAATCACGCCTGTCGCGATGTCTGACAGGTAGGAGTGCTTGCGGAATTCTTCGCGCTGGTGAATATTGGATAAATGGACTTCGGTAAAGGGAATGGTTACACCGGCCAATACGTCACGAAGGGCAACGCTGGTATGGGTAAAGGCGCCTGGGTTGATGATGATGAAATCAACGCCATCTTGTTTTGCTTTTTGAATGCGGTCAATCAACTCGCCTTCGTGATTGCTTTGGTAAGTGCTGAGGTCGACAGATTGCGCTTGTGCTAGTTCGCCTAGCTTTTGGTGAATATCTTCCAAGGTTGTTTTGCCGTAAACATCGGGTTCACGAGTGCCTAATAGATTTAGGTTTGGGCCTTGAATTACGAGAATTGAAGCTTTTTT
The DNA here is from genome assembly GCF_900095215.1 of Polynucleobacter necessarius. Classification (NCBI taxonomy): domain Bacteria; kingdom Pseudomonadati; phylum Pseudomonadota; class Betaproteobacteria; order Burkholderiales; family Burkholderiaceae; genus Polynucleobacter; species Polynucleobacter necessarius. The sequence goes on from NZ_LT606949.1 coordinate 157,380, forward strand.
CGACATAGATCCCTTATAGGCAGTTAAGCGTTAATTAATAGAAGATTTGGATTTGATCCCGCGTATAACTTCAGGCTTCTTATGCTGCAAAAGTATACCTTTATAAGGTCTGGAAAAGTTCAAAAGATTGTCTAAAAATTGGAATTTTCGAAACTTTTAAACGCAGATGTTGAAAAATACGGAGCTTATTGCTTAATTGTTGAGCAAAATTGATTATTGATCGATGAGGGAAAATCTCTTAAAAATGCTTATAAAGCAGATTTAATGGCATTTCTGATGTCATCTTCGCTTATCTTTCCAAATTTACTGTAGGTTGCCTTCCCTTTGGCATTAATGATGATGGTGTAGGGGAGCGCACCTTGAGTATTTCCCATTTGCTTAGAAAGATTGCTCCCCTCTAAGCCGCCAATCATGATCTGGTAGCTAACTGGGTTTTTTTCAAGAAATTCGCGAATATTAGATGGTGAATCGATGCCGATGCCGACAAATAAGACATTTTGCCGTAGAAATTCCTTCTGTAGTTTATCTAAAGTCGGCATTTCTTCAACGCAAGGAGGGCACCAGGAGGCCCACAAGTTCACCACAAGGACTTTTCCTTGCCATTCTTCGGTATTGGCAGTTTTTCCATTTGGAGTTTGCCAAGCATTGGCAAAAAGAGCTTTTACAGCAGGATCGCTAGCCAATCCTGTTTTAGAAATCCACTGAGAAGTGAGAATTCCGCCAAGGAGTGCAATAAGACCTATTGCGGCAATCATGATCCATTGTCTGCGGTTCACTGCAACTCCTTCGCTAAAATTCGCTAATGCATATATATATCTTGGGCATTTGCGGTACTTTCATGGGCGGCATTGCCGCAATCGCGAGACAGGCTGGACATCGCGTTACTGGTTGCGATGCCAACGTGTATCCACCAATGAGCACGCAGCTTGAGGCTCAAGGCATCGAACTGATTGAGGGATTTTCACCCGATCAATTATCTCAGTTTGAGACCATGCCGGATTTCATTTGTGATTGGTAATGTGGTCTCACGCGGTAATCCCCTAATGGAGGCGATTCTGAATCAAGGTTTGCCTTACATCTCTGGACCGCAATGGCTGGGGGAACAAGTTTTGTATGGCAGACATGTTCTGGCTGTTGCGGGTACCAATGGCAAGACAACCACTTCAGCGATGTTGACTTGGATTTTGGAATTCAACGGCTATAAGCCTGGTTATCTTATTGGCGGCGTGCCTTTGAATTTCACCGTCTCCGCGCGTTTAGGCGAGAGTCAATATTTTGTCATTGAGGCCGATGAATACGACATCGCTTTTTTTGATAATCGCAGCAAGTTTGTTCACTATCGACCACGCACCGCTTTATTAAATAATTTAGAGTTTGATCACGCGGATATTTGTCCGGATCTTGCCGCAATCGAAACGCAATTTCATCATTTGGTACGCGCCGTTCCGAGCGATGGCTTATTGGTGGTCAATGGTGAGGAGCCTGCTCTGGCTAGTGTGATTACGCGTGGCGCATGGGCTTCCGTTGAGCGCTTTTGTCAAGAGCTTACCAACGAGTGGTCTTTGATTGCTCAAGAGGCTGACGGCTTTATTGTGCGCAAGTCTGGCAAGGAAGTGGCAACTGTGAAGTGGGAACCTGATTCAGGCGTGCTGGGTCGACATAATCAGTTAAATGCACTGGCGGCGATTGCTTCCGCAAATCATATCGGCATCTCTCCAGCAGATTTGGCACGTGCTTTGACCGAATTTAAGAACGTAAAGCGTCGTCTAGAAACTATTGGTGTCGCAAACGAGATTACGGTCTACGATGATTTTGCGCATCACCCAACAGCGATTACTACCACTGTTGATGGTTTGCGTCGCCGTGTTGGTGAATCTCGCATGCTGGCGGTGTTGGAACCATGCTCCAACACGATGAAACTTGGCGTCATGCAGGCTCAGCTTCCTGGAAGTTTGCATGCTGCAGACAAAGTATTTGCCTATGGTGCTAATGCAGGCAAAGAATCTTTAGGTTGGGATCTGGCAGAGGTTTTATCCCCTCTCAATCAACAAGAGCAAGGTAAGGCATTTGCTTTTGTTGATCTTGATGCTTTGGTAAAGGCTGTTGCCCAGGAAGCAAGGCCGGGCGATCACATTTTGGTGATGAGCAATGGTGGGTTTGGTGGCGTACATCAAAAAATATTAAAAGCCATTGCTGCGTAGTAACAAGTATTCGTAAAAAAACAATAGAACACACGGCAGTAAATACAGAAAGCGAAAAATGGGCGATAGATTAAAAGACAAAGTGGCCATCATCACCGGTGCCGCTAAAGGCATCGGCTTTGCTACAGCCCAGCGATTTGCGCAAGAGAGTGCGCAAGTCATTATTACCGATGTGAATCAAGAGGCTGTCAACGGAGCGGCCGCGCAAACACCCAACGCCGAAGGCTACGTCATGAATGTTACGGATCGCGCCAGCATTCAAGCGGTGGTGGATCACGTAATGCAAAAACATGGGCGGATTGACATCTTGATTAATAACGCTGGCATTACGCAAGATGCGCGCTTAATTAAGATGACTGAAGCGCAGTTTGATACGGTGATTGATGTGAATTTGAAGGGTGTATTCAATTGCACCCAATTGATCGTGCCACATATGCTCGAGGCTGTCTCGGGTGCGGTTGTCAATGCTGCTAGCGTAGTGGGTCTTTATGGTAACTTTGGCCAAACGAATTACTCGGCGACAAAATTTGGCGTCATTTGCTTGACTAAAACATGGGCTCGTGAGCTAGGCCCTAAGGGCATTCGAGTCAATGCGGTATGCCCTGGTTTTATCGCCACCGAAATGGTGAAAGCGATGCCTGACAATATTTTGCAAGATATTGAAACGCGCAGTTGGCTCGGTCGCCTAGGTACTCCCGTCGAAATGGCGAATGTGTATTTATTCTTGGCGAGTGATGAAGCGAGCTATGTCAATGGAGTGGCATTAGAGGCCAGCGGCGGGATCTCCCTCTAAGCATGAATCTTTTATATGAAGAAGGTGGCGATATTAAGATCGCCACAGTGCAGTCCGCATCAGGCACTGGTGATGAGGAGTCTTGGCAGGCCACCAGTCTTTCTGGGAAGAAGATTAAGCTCAAAGCCAAAGAGGTTTGGTTGCGTTTTGAAAAACCAGAAGCTCAGGCGGCGATGGATGAGGCAGGCGCACTCACTGCCGATATAGATTTGCAATTGCTGTGGGATTGCGCGCCGGACGAAGAATTTGGTTTGGTGGATGTGGCGCATGAATACTTTGGTTCGCAAGCGAGTGTTGCTCAACAAGTCGCATTGGCGATCGCTTTGCAAGGTGCACCCGTATTTTTTCGTCGCAAAGGGCGTGGCCGTTTTCAGAGGGCGCCGTTAGAGCAGTTACAGGCGGGTCTGACTGCTTTAGAGCGCAAGCAGAAAGAGCTTGAGCAGCAAGTAGTGTGGCAACAAGAATTAGTTGCTGGAACATTTCCTGAGGTGCTGAAGTCTTCAGCCAAGCAATTACTGTTCGCTCCGGATAAAAATACTTCAGCGTACAAAGCTTTGATAGCGGCTTGTGCCGAGACTGGTGAAGCTCCAGCTCAGCTGATGATTCGTTGCGGCGCTATTGATTCACCTTTGACTTATCACCAGGGAATGTTTTTGAAGGCGCATTTTCCAAATGGCGCTGCTCACAATCCAAATGTGGGAATTGATCAGGACGCTTACGCTGCTGCGGTTGCTCAGCTGCCGCTTGCGCAAGTGCAAGCATTCTCTATTGATGACTCCGGCACCACAGAAATTGATGATGCCTTATCAGTAACAGAGCTGCCTGATGGTGGGCATCGGGTGGGTATTCATATTGCCGCACCGGGCTTGGCTATTACAAAAGATGATCCATTGGATCAAATTGCACGTAATCGGATGTCTACCGTGTATTTCCCGGGCGACAAAATTACGATGCTGCCTGATTCGGTGATTGAGCAGTTCTCATTAGACGAGGGTATGCCAAGGCCAGCCTTGTCGATCTATGTTGATATTGATGCGCAAGGGGTTGTGAATCGAGATACTTTGCAGATGCAGGCGGAAATGGTGCCGATGGCGGCCAATTTGCGCTTAGAGGATATAGAACATCTTGTTAGTGAAGAAAGCTTGCTTGATGAAATCGCTAACTATCCCTATCGCAAAGAATTAGCCATCTTGTGGAAAGCCGCCAAACTGCTACACGCGGGGCGCCAAGAAAAACGTATAGCAAATGGCTTGCGGGCGGAGCAACTTGGCCTCATAGATCTCAATGCACTAGCGCGAGATTTTCATTTTCAGATTCAGGATGTAGAAGGGGTGCAGCGGGTTGAGATCGTGCCGCGTCAACGAGGATCTATTTTGGACACCATTGTTGCGGAGTGGATGATTTTTTGTAACAGCGCCTCTGGCCAACTCTTGGCGGATCATGGTCTTCCAGGCTTATTTAGAACTCAGAAGGGTTGGGGCCCATTGCGCACTCGCATGCAAACTACTACAGGGCCTCATGAAGGTTTGGGATTGGATTACTATGCCTGGTGCACTTCTCCTTTGCGTCGATATTCAGATTTAGTCAATCAATGGCAATTAATTGCCTTAGCTAAACATGGTGTTACTGCCAAAATGGTGGCGCCTTTCCCGCCACGTGATGCGACCCTCATGGGGATTGCGGCTGACTTCGAGTCTTGCTATCAAGCCTACGGCGAGTTCCAGGATCGACTGGAAAAATATTGGTGTTTACGTTGGATCATGCAAGACGGTGAATCAAAAACAGTTCACGTGCGCCATTTAAAAGAGGGTATGTCTCGAGTCGAGTTGGTGCCGTTGCATTTGCCGATTCCTGAATTGGCAAGTCACCCCCGCATGACGCGTGCAGAGGTGGTGATTGCGGGCGTGAATTTATTGCAGTTGAGTGCGGGTGTTCGTGTGCTCGAGATAGAGGCAAAGCTAGAGTCTCCAGAAAAGGACTTAGCTGATCAGGCTGAGAAGTCTGCGCCGGAGTCATTAGATAGTCCTGAAGAAGATGCTAGCCCGAATTAAGCTCGTTGATATCCCTTGTCCTGAGAAGCTCAGCAAGGCCATGCATTACCTTCGTAGTGCTTGGAATCGCTACCCATTTCGTTTTGCATTGTACGTTTCCATTTTGATTCATATCCTCTTTTTATCTTTTCGTTGGGGTGTTGTGGAGATTCAGAATCGCAGGTTAAACACTCCTTTGAGCGTGGTGCTAGTCAATGCCAGCAATAACACGCCCACACAAACAGCAAACAAATTGGCGCAAGCCGATTTGCAGGGTGGTGGCAAAACAGAAAACCAAGATGCCACCGCGCTCCATCGCGCTAGATTGGGTGCCGAGGCTAGACTTGAAGTCTTGGAGAAACAGCAAAAGCAAATGCTGGCAAAGCTGGATGAGCAACGTATTCGTTCTGGCGGTCGAAAAAGTGGCGAAGAGCAAAAAATCACGCCGCAACTCAATTCCTTGGAAGCTGAATTAGCTAATCGGCTGCAATCCGATGGCAGAGAGCCAAGACGCAAAGTACTCACTGGCGCCAATACAAAAGCGGTAAGCTTTGCGCATTATTACGATTCCATGGGTCAAAAAATTGAAGCTTATGGCAGCGCATTTTTCCCCAGAGCAAATGGTCGCCCCTTGTATGGCAGCCTAGTGATTGTGGTGAGTGTTGATAAGCAAGGCAGAATCACGACAAACGCTCAAGGCAAAGATGGGCTCTCGATAGGCCGCAGCTCTGGTAATCCAGAACTAGATCGCCAAGCCCTTGCTATTGTGAGGGCATCTGCCCCATTTGGCCCCTTCCCATCTGAAATGCGTAATCAGATTGATGTATTGGATTGGATATCCACATTTGAGTTCACGCGCGATGGGGTAGATCGTTTAGAGCTACGTCATTAAAGCAATTTAACTAACTTCATAAATTCGCTTATTCTGTAGTCATTATGAGTTCTACGAACACCACCTCACTGCATACGGATCCCAGTCTTTTTGCTGGTGTGGATGTTTATGCCGTAGCAGGCAATCCGATTGCGCACAGTAAATCTCCGGCAATCCATCAACGTTTTGCGGAGCAAGCAAATCAACGTATGCACTATAGGCGACTCCAGCCCGAGATCAACTCATTTGCCAAAGCAGCTCAAGCATTCTTTGCCGCCGGCGGTAAGGGTATGAATGTCACAGTGCCGTTTAAATTGGACGCACAAACTCTCGCCGACGTTCTAACGCCGCGTGCGCAACTAGCAGGCGCGGTAAATGCCTTATGGAAAACGGAAGGCAAGATCTTTGGCGACAACACAGATGGCGCGGGTTTAGTGCGCGATCTGTTGGCAAAAGGCATTGCCTTGCATGGCGCTCGTATTTTGCTCATAGGCGCTGGCGGTGCAGCGCGCGGTGTGATGGGCCCTTTGCTCGAGCAGTCGCCTAAATCCTTCATCATCGCTAATCGTTCCAGTGCTAAGGCAGATGATTTAGTAAAAATCTTTGCTGATTTAGCTGCCTCCAAAGAGGTGGCACTAGAGTCTCGGACATTGCTGGATTTGGAAGCTGCTACAAAAACCCTGCATCCATTTGATTTGGTGATTAATGCCACTGCCGCTGGTTTGACCGATGAGTCTCCTGTGAGTTTAAAAGCGGTCGGCAATATTTTTGTCCCCAGCTCTTTCGCATATGACATGGTTTATGGCAAAACCACCTCCTTTATGCAACAGGCCCTACAACGAGGCGCACGCGTGAGCGATGGGCTTGGAATGTTGGTTGAGCAAGCCGCAGATGCATTCTTATTGTGGCGTGGCGCTCAGCTGGCTACCGCCATTGATCCTCGCGCAGTTTTGGCAGAGTTACGTAGCTAACTCATTCTAATTCGCTGGCTTCTTTATCCAGTGAAGTGTTTGCTAGCGGGGTTTATCGCAATGCAAATCCACTTTGTGCTGCAGATTGCTTTGTGGACGAGCTTAGACCCCAGTAGTACTGCGTTTCAGAGAGCGGAGCGTTGGCGTCTATGTACATGGCATTGGACTTGCTCGGTGCAATCTCGTTGGGCGTCTTATGACAAGATTTCTAATAATTTGAAACAGGCGGTTCTAGTCAGTGAAGATGACATTTTCTTCCAGAACAAAGGTGTGCGAGTGGAGGATATGCAAAAGGCTTGGGGAAAAACCAACAATAGAATCGGCAAAAATCCCAAGTTGGCAATCCATCTAAAACCGCATTGCGCGGTGGCTCAACCATTACTCAGCAGTTAGCAAAAAATTTATTTCTATCTTCAGAGCAAAACTATTTACGTAAAGGGCAAGAGCTCATCATTACTGGGCTTCTGGAGTTAACGCTCTCCAAACAAAGGATGTATGAGATTTACCTAAACTCAGTGGAGTGGGGTGAAGGGATTGTCGGAATTGGTGCTGCGGCTCAACACTATTACGCTACAAGTCCAGCGGCATTGGGTCGAGAGAAATCCGCCGCTCTAGCTTCAGCGCTGCCAGCGCCTAAGTGTTTTGACCAGCAGCAGTATTGCCGTCGAGGAAGTATTAATTACTCCACTCGCCAGGAATTTATTTTAGAGAATATGGATCGGGTGGCTTTAGCGCCTTACCCAAAGAAGCAAGGAACCTAGTTACTTGCTTGCAGCAATTCGGAGTGCGTCTCGTATACTCATGGCCATCGCTCTAGCGGCTTCCGCAAAATCAGTGCCAGAACTGGCATACAAAATCGCCCTTGAAGAATTGATGATCATTCCAGTTCCTGCCTTACCTGCGACTTTTCCGGCGCTGACGGTGGCGTCAATATCGCCGCCTTGAGCGCCAATGCCTGGAATCAATAAAGGCATCTCGCCAACAATGGCGCGCACCTTAGCAATTTCCTCTGGAAAGGTAGCTCCGACTACTACGCTGATTTGACCAGAGCTATTCCACTGTTGCGAGGCGAGCTTGGCTACGTGTAGATACAGAGATTCACGATTGGGTGCAACATTCAAAAACTGTAAATCGGATCCACCGGGATTGGACGTGCGGCACAACACGATGACCCCTTTGCCTGTATGTTTTAAGTAGGGTTCGATGGTGTCAAAGCCCATATATGGGTTCACTGTCACCGCATCCGCACCATAGCGCTCAAAGGCTTCTAGAGCGTAGTGATCAGCGGTGCTTCCAATATCACCCCGCTTTGAATCCAAAATGACTGGGATGTGGGGGTATTGATCTTTGAGGTGCTTGATCAGTTTTTCTAATTGGGCCTCGGCTCTTTGGGAGGCAAAGTAGGCAAATTGTGGCTTAAAAGCGCAGACTAAATCCGCAGTCGCATCGGCGATTTCGCGGCAGAACTCAAAGATCCCTTCTGCTTTCCCTTGTAGGGACTGGGGTAAGCGCCTTGGGTCCGGGTCACAACCAACACACAGCATGCTGCCTTGAGAAGCCCATGCGGACTGGAGTTGCTGGTTAAAGGTATTTGAGCGAGAGTTCATTGGATTTGGCTTATTTTAGTGAAACTGTCATGGTCTCTATAGGATAAACTAGCGCACATTCCTTAGGAGTTCACCATGATCAACTTGTTCGTCCTGCAAAATGGCCGCCTCTCTCAAGAGCAAGTCGAAGATCGCAATGAATTGTTGCAATATGCCAATCCTATCTGGATTGACGTGGTTGATCCAGAAGAAGAGGAATTAATCTGGATTAAAGAAGCGTTTGGCGTACTCTTGCCTGAGTTGGATGACTTGGGTGACTTAGAAGCTTCTGCGCGTTATTTCGAGGCAGATGATGGCCACCTCCATATCCGTACTGATTTCTTATTGGATGAAGAAGAAATTTCTCGTAACGTACGAGTGGCTTTCGTTCTCACCAAGCAAGTATTGTTCTCTATTCATGACGAAGATTTGCCAGTGTTCCGCTTGGTTCGTTTGCGCGCGCGTTTGCGTCCTGGATCAGTGAGTAATGCGAAAGATGTGTTGCTGGATTTGTACTCCACTGATGCGGAGTACTCCGCTGATGCTTTGGAAGAGGTTTATGAAAACCTGGAACAAGCAGGTAAGCGAGTGTTGCAAGACGACATCAATGATGCGGATGCGGAACAAGTTCTCGAGACAATCGCAAAAGAGGAAGATACTAACGGACGTATTCGTCGCAATGTGATGGATACCCGCAGAGCCTTATCTTTCCTGATGCGCAGCAAATTGCTTTCGGATGAGCAGCAAGAGGAAGCGCGTCAAATTTTGCGCGACATCGACTCTTTAGAGAACCATACCGCCTTCCTATTCGACAAGATTAACTTCTTGATGGATGCGACGGTTGGTTTTATTAACCTGAACCAATCCAAGATTATTAAGATCTTCTCGGTGGTATCGGTAGCATTAATGCCACCAACTTTACTGGCTAGTGTTTGGGGCATGAACTACAAACACATGCCTGAATTGGACGCGACTTGGGGGTATCCGATGGCAATTTGCGCCATGGTGATTTCAGCAATCATTCCTCTGTGGTACTTCCATAGCAAAGGGTGGATGAAGTAATTGACAGTAAGCGCTACGTTTGCGCTTAGCTTCTGCGCAAAGCAATCAACTCAGCAAGTGCAAATTCGGTGGCTTGTCGTCTGATCGTATGACGGTCACCGTCAAAATACTGGGTTTTAGTGACTGTTTGACTTTCAGTAGCCCAGCCAAAGCACACAGTTCCAACCGGTTTTTCCTTTGTGCCACCAGTGGGCCCTGCAATTCCAGTAATGGAAATAGCCACATTGCTTCCAGAATTGATGCGAGCGCCCTCAACCATGGCCTTGGCCACTTGCTCGCTGACCGCCCCATGAGCTTCAATTAGCTCGGGGGGTACACCAAGAGATTCTGTTTTAGCTTCATTGCTATAGGTGATAAAACCACGCTCAAACCATTTGCTTGAGCCTGCTAGTTCAGTCAAGGTTGCGCAGACAAATCCCCCGGTGCAAGATTCCGCCAATGACACTGTCCAATTTCTGGAGAGCAGTATTTGCGCCAATGTTTTGGTGAGGTCCGTCGCATTCATTATTTAATTAAAAACTGAATTAAAGCGATTGTGAGTAGTGTGCAAAAGGCCGCTGCAAGATCATCAAGCACGATGCCAAATCCACGCCAAATGATTTGTAAAAGAGAGGAGGGTGAAGTGTGATCGCTTTTTAAATTTTTAAAATGTCGATCAATCATGCCAATCGGCCCTGGTTTGACTACATCAAAAAAACGAAATAATGCGAATGCCAAAATCTGGATCCAAATCGTTGTTGGCATGATGAAGATGAGTACTAACCAAAAGGCAACGATTTCATCCAAAACAATGCCACCAAAATCTTTTTTACCGAGCTTTTCGCTGACATGGCCACAGATCCAGCATCCGATCAAAATACCGCCACCAATAATCCAAAGAAAGTCTTGTGTGCTGAGAAAGTATTCACCCACCAGGAAGGCGGCCCAGGCCCAGAGTGTGCCCGCTGTGCCTGGTGCTACGGGGCTTAAGCTGCTTCCAAAGCCAAAAGCAATGGTGCGGCTAGCGGTTTGAAATACCCACTTGAAGTTTGGTTTCACAACTATGGAATGCTCAGTATTGGTCATGATGCAAAGTGATCAAAAGATTTTAGAAGAGGCTCTGCTTGAGCATCGCTTAGTAAATCACCTGCCGCATTTAATAGATCCTTGCTTCAGTCTCTTTTCTTGGAAGAATTTTTCCAATGCGTATTAATTGTAGATTAAGCGACTTGCTAATTGCTTGAATTTTGTCTCGCTGACTTGCGGGCGCGGTAAAGCCAATTTCATAATCATCTCCACCACATGCGGCAAATTGATTTTGAATAGACACCTCTTGTTTTTGCAATGTGACTGACTTTGGCAATTGATCCAACTGAATTTGGGCATCTACTTGGGATTGACGCAGAATGTGGCGTAAGTCTCCCAGTAATCCATCGGAGATATCCAAGGAAGCACTCGCAATTTCTCTCAGTTGCATGCCTAACTCTATTCGGGGAGTTGGTTGATGCATGCGATGTTCGATTTGTTTTAAATCTTCCTTGGGTAGGTTGATTGCATGACGCAGTGCAGCAAGCACGAGCCTTGCGTCGCCAACTGTTCCGGATACCCAGATATCGTCGCCCGGTTTTGCCCCTGATCTGCGAATGGCTTTGCTCTGAGGAATACTGCCAAAGGCGGTGATAGAGATGGTGAGCAGGCCAGCTGTGGTATCGCCGCCAATGAGGGCGCAGGAATATTGCTTTGCGATAGCAAATAAGCCTTTAGAAAAGCCTGCTAGCCACCCCGTATTTACAGCGGGTAGGGCAATCGTTAGCGTAAATCCCAATGGTCTCGCGCCAATCGCCGCCAGGTCTGAAAGGTTGACTGCGATGGCTTTGTGGCCCAAAAGGACAGGATCAGCGTCTGTGAAACAATGTCGACCCTAAACCAACAGGTCACTGGTAATGGCGATTTCTTCATCCGTAGGGGGTTTTATCAGGTCGCAATCATCTCCAATTCCCAGTGTGACCCGTTGATCTGCGTTTTTGCATAACGCCCCCGTTTTAAAAAAACGTTCGATTAGGTCAAATTCTCCTAGGGGTTTGGAATGAGAAGACATACCCGATTTTAGGGTGCTTATGTGACGAGCGCCCGAGAGGAATAGAATTGCAGTCTTATAAGTCTTAGATAAAACGTAAATAAAGACAGAACTTAGCGAGTTAGTGGAATGAGCAAAGAAAATAACAAAGAGCAACAAATCGCAGCCTTAAGAGAGGCAGCCCTTCAGTATCACGAGTTTCCGACTCCCGGCAAAATTGAAATTGCCCCAACAAAACAACTCATCAATCAACGAGACTTAGCACTGGCATATACGCCTGGTGTCGCCGCTCCTTGCGAAGAAATTGTTAAAGATCCTGCGAATGCTTTTAAGTACACGAGACGCGGTCATTTAGTCGGCGTTGTCACGAACGGTACTGCCGTATTAGGTTTGGGAAATATTGGTCCATTGGCGAGTAAGCCGGTGATGGAAGGTAAAGCGGTTCTCTTTAAAAAATTTGCTGGCATCGATGTGTTTGATATCGAAGTTAACGAAAATGATCCGGACAAATTAGTTGAGATCATTGCAGCATTAGAGCCAACTTTTGGCGGCATTAATTTAGAAGACATTAAAGCGCCAGACTGTTTCGTAGTTGAGCGTAAGTTGCAAGCACGCATGAAGATTCCGGTCTTTCATGATGACCAGCACGGTACGGCGATTGTCGTCGCAGCCGCTATCCTCAATGGTTTGAAGGTGGTTGGCAAAAAAGTAGAAGATGTAAAACTGGTTACTTCTGGGGCGGGTGCGGCAGCATTGGCCTGTTTAGATTTATTAGTTGATCTTGGTATTCAGCGTAAAAATATTTGGGTAACCGATTTAGCGGGCGTTGCTTACAAAGGTCGCAAAGAACTGATGGATCCTGAGAAGGGGCCATTCTGTCAGGAGACAGATTTGCGTACGCTTGACCAAGCGATTGAAGGCGCGGATATTTTCTTAGGCCTTTCTGCTGGCGGCGTATTGAAGCAAGATATGGTCAAGAAGATGGCGCCTAAGCCATTGGTCTATGCCTTAGCGAATCCAACCCCAGAAATTTTGCCTGAAGCAGTGAAAGCAGTTCGTCCAGATGCAGTGATGGCAACGGGCCGCACTGATTATCCAAATCAAGTAAATAACGTCTTGTGTTTCCCGTTCATCTTCCGTGGTGCATTGGATGTGGGCGCAACGACCATTACGCGTGGCATGGAAGTCGCAGCGGTAAAGGCTGTAGCCGAGTTGGCTCAAGCGGAGCAGAGTGAAGTGGTGGCCTCTGTTTACGGTATTGAGAACCTTTCCTTTGGACCAGAGTATTTAATTCCAAAACCATTTGATCCACGTTTGATCACTGTGATTGCTCCGGCAGTTGCGAAGGCGGCAATGGATGATGGGGTAGCCTCGCGTCCAATTAAAGACTTCGATGCGTATCGTAATCAGTTGCAGCAATTCGTGTACCACTCCGGTACCTTGATGAAGCCACTCTTTAGTATTGCTAAGCGTGTACCAGCGAATCAAAAACGCATTGTGTTTGCTGAAGGCGAAGACGAGCGCGTATTGCGCGCGGTGCAAATCATTATTGATGAGCACCTTGCAACACCAATCCTGATTGGTCGCCCTGCGGTAATCGAGCATCGCATCGAAAAATTTGGCCTACGCATGAAGTCTGGCGATGACTTTGAGATTGTTAATCCAGAGAATGACTCACGCTTCCGTGACTTCTGGCAAACCTACCTGGCGCTGACTGAGCGTAAGGGCGTTACCCAGTCATTCGCCAAGCTAGAAGTGCGTCGCCGCAATAGTTTGATTGGTAGCCTTTTGATCAAAAAAGGCATGGCCGATGGCATGATTTCTGGCACGGTGGGTAATTTAGCTACCCACTTAAAGTATGTTGATGAGGTGATTGGCCGTGAGACGGGCGCGAATGTGTATGGCGCAATGTCTGGTTTGATTTTGCCGGGCCGCCAAGTATTTTTAGTGGATACCCATATCAATATCGATCCAAGTGCTTGTGAATTAGCTGAGTTGACTTTGATGGCTGCTAGCGAAATGCGTAAGCTTGGCCTCGTGCCTAAGGTGGCGCTACTTTCTCATTCCAACTTTGGTTCAAGCAATGCGCCATCCGCAGTAAAAATGCGTGAAGTATTGGCGTTGCTGCAAAAGGCGGATCCTACTCTAGAGGTTGATGGTGAGATGCATGGCGATAGCGCTTTGGATGAAACGATTCGTGCGGGCACGGTAACTGCATCCCCATTAAAAGGCGATGCAAACCTTTTGGTCTTGCCAAATATCGATGCCGCGAACATTTCTTACAACTTGCTAAAAACAGCGGCTGGTAATGGAATTGCGATTGGGCCATTGCTGTTAGGTGTTGCTAAGCCGATTCATATTCTGATTCCAGCGGCTACGGTTCGCCGCATTGTTAATGTGACCACTTTGGCGGTGGTAGAGGCTGCAAGCAACGCAAGACGCATTTCTTAAGCTTCTGAAGTAATGAGTAATGTATGTAAGATAGCGATAACTTACATAAAATGCACTGTATCTGGGCTTGATTTGATGGCGTGTTACGGGTAACCTAGCACTCATCATGAATAATCGCTCTGAAAACAGCAATACAACTAGCTTCGATGAACATAGCCGCGCTGAAAGTTGGGATAGCAATGATCGCCTTGAAACCGAATCATCCGCTGCCAATATTTATGCTGAAGGCGGCTTATCTCGTTTACAAACCTATGCAGAAAATCAAGTTTCGGGGAAAAAAGTGACAGCTTCTTGGCGTGCCGCTTTGGCCGTTCGCGATGCCGGACCGCCGGCAATGTTGCGCAGTGTGCGCCCTAATATTGTGCAATCTATTCGTGCTTTCCGTACCCCTGATTTGCAAGAGGCGGCAACAGAATTGGGTCAGCACTTCATTTATGCCAATTGCGCCAATGCAATGACTAAAGGTGAGGTTTTGGAGTTCATTGCGATTGCATATTCATTTACTAAGCAGCAGGCAAAAAACTACGATCCTTTATTGGATGCCTTGACTACAACCGTTGATAAATCTGGCCCACAGCCTGGATTCGTTGTAGTGCTCGAAGGTTTGCCATGCACTCAGAAGTTTGACAAAGAAGCGCGTGAAACTCTCTTAGATGTTTTCCGTGATGCGGTTGATTTCTGGGCTGAGCGCCGCACGCCCTATCGGGTTTTCTACTCTTTTGCTTAATCGCTAAAGACTAAATAGTTCAGTAAATCGCCTCTACTTGAGGCGATTTTTTTTTGCATTTCAGGATTCCATACGCTATGCACTGCTGTAATGGCAACTACACCGGCTGTTTCAGTTCTGAGCACACGCTCTCCTAGGGAAACCAATTGATAGCCTGCTGCCTCTGCCTGAGCCTCCTCCTCGGGAGCATCGCCACCTTCTGGTCCGATCATCAAGACAATGTCTTGAGGCTGGTTTTCTATTAAGACTGAATACATGCTTTTGGTGGCATCAGGGCGCAGAAGTAACTTGAGGGCTGGTTTGGGGCTCGCCTGCAGATAATCTTGAAATGTGTGAATGGATTCCAGGCTGGCAAAGACGGTTCGGTCACATTGCTCACAGGCTGCTTGAATAATGCCCTTCCAGTAGACAAGACGCTTCTGGGCGCGCTCTGCATCGCTTGAACGAGTGAGTTTGAGAATAGAGCGCTCGCGTCGCATGGGGGCAATATTCTGCGCGCCGGTCTCAACGGCTTTTTCGACAATCTAATCCATTTTGTCGCCGCCGGCAAGTCCTTGGGCCAGCGTGATGGCGTCGGGGGTCGCGCGGTGGGTGTCTGTGCGGATATCGGATGCTTGAACTTGACCCGTTGTTCCGCTGAAAGAAAGGAGCTCCCCCATTGGCAATCTGGCCTTTTCCATCAAATACCGGGACGAATGCCCCGACTTGAACGCGTCGAACACGTAGGTGGTGGGAAGCCTCGGGTGTGAGGTTGGTTGGCTTTTGGCATTCCAATGGTCCGGGAAGATAAAATTGAGGCATTACTGAAATATAGCCAATTTATTTTCCTCGAGACCACTTTTACGATGTCAAACCTTCAAATTCGCATGGCGAATGCCATTCGCGCCTTATCCATGGATGCGGTACAGCACGCTAATTCAGGACACCCTGGTATGCCAATGGGCATGGCAGATATTGCCGTTGGTTTATGGAATGAGCATTTAAAACATAATCCGACAGATCTGCATTGGATTGATCGCGACCGTTTTGTTTTATCCAATGGTCACGGCTCGATGTTGTTGTATTCACTCTTGCATCTTTCTGGCTACAATTTGCCGATTGAAGAGTTGAAAAATTTCCGCCAACTCCACAGTAAGACTCCAGGCCATCCCGAATATGGAATGACTCCTGGAGTCGAAACAACTGCTGGCCCATTGGGACAGGGAATTTCGAATGCGGTTGGAATGGCGTTGGCTGAAAAATTGCTCGCTGAAGAATTTAATCGCCCAGGCCACAATATCGTTGATCACTACACCTATGTATTTTTAGGTGACGGTTGTTTGATGGAAGGCATTAGTCATGAAGTGTGTTCTTTGGCTGGCACACTTAAGCTCAATAAACTGATTGCCTTGTGGGATGACAACGGCATCTCGATCGATGGCAAAGTGGTTTCTTGGTTTAACGAAGATACGCCTAAGCGTTTTGAGGCCTATGGTTGGAATGTGATTCGCGATATAGATGGTCACGATGCTGAAGCGGTGTCAGCCGCGATTGCGAAGGCTAAAAAGAGCGATAAACCCACCCTGATCTGCTGTAAGACCGCTATCGGCCAAGGCTCGCCCAATATGGCGGGTAACGATAAAGTCCATGGCTCACCATTGGGCGGCGCTGAAATTGCCGCGACTCGTGTTGCCTTGAATTGGCCGTATGCGCCATTTGAAATTCCGAAAGATATTTACGCGGCGTGGGATTTTAAAAAGCGCGGCCAAGCTGCCGAACATGAATGGAATAAAGAATTTCAGAAATACAAAAATAAATATCCAGAGCTTGCTTCGGAATTGCAACGCCGTATGGAAGGTGAGTTATCAAAAGATTTTTCATCTACCTTAAATGCGTATTTGAAGACTTGCCAAGCAAAAGCGGAGACCATTGCGACTCGCAAAGCAAGTCAAAATGCGATTGAAGCATTAGCACCCGCTTTGCCAGAATTCATGGGCGGCTCTGCTGACTTAACTGGATCTAACTTAACCAATTGGTCTTCATGCAAACCGGTGCGTGGTGATCAGTGGGGTAACCATATCAATTACGGTGTGCGCGAATTTGGTATGAGCGCCATCATGAATGGTATTGCTTTGCATGGCGGTTACATTCCATTTGGCGGCACATTCTTAACTTTCTCAGACTACAGCCGCAATGCATTGCGCATGGCTGCGTTGATGAAGTTACGTAGTATTTTTGTCTTTACCCATGACTCCATTGGCCTGGGTGAAGATGGCCCAACCCACCAGTCCGTAGAGCACGTGACTAGTCTGCGTCTGATTCCGAACCTCATGGTTTGGCGTCCTTGCGACACCACAGAGAGCGCCGTGGCCTGGGGCGCGGCGATTGAGCGTAAAAACGGTCCTAGCGCCTTGATCTTTAGTCGCCAGAACTGTCCATTTGTATCTCGCACTCCTGCGCAGATCAAAGATATTGCGCGTGGCGGTTATGTATTGCGCGATCCTAAATCTGGAAAAATTGACGCAGTCATTATCGCTACGGGTTCAGAAATTGCGCTCGCTATACAAACTGCGGAACGTCTTGAAAAAGATAGCGCAGGAAAAATCGGCATTCGAGTGGTATCGATTCCTTCAACTACAGTTTTTGATCAACAAGATGCTGCATATAAAGCAAAAGTATTACCAGCCAATATTCCACGCATTGCAGTAGAGGCAGGGGTGAGTGATTTCTGGTGGAAGTATGGTTGTGCCGCAGTTCATGGCGTGGACACTTTTGGTGAATCTGCGCCGGCACCAGTGTTATATGAATATTTTGGTTTGACTGTGGATCAGATCGCTAAAACAGTGAAGCAATGCATCGCAAAGAAATAGAAAAGACAAGAAGCAAAGTATTTATTTAAGAATTCCATATTAGTAAGGGGAAAGTAATGACAATTCGTGTCGCAATTAATGGTTATGGACGTATCGGCCGCATGGTGTTGCGTGCCCTCTATGAAGATCAGGTAAACGGCAAGCCACGTCGTGATATCAAGATCGTCGCAATTAATGCGATGGGTGATATCGCTATTAATGCTCACCTTACCCAATACGACTCTGCGCATGGCCGTTTCCCAGCGGAAGTGTCTGTGGATGGTGATTACATGGTGGTGAACGGTGATCGCATAAAAATGTTCTGCACACGCAATCCCGCGGAAACTCTATGGGGTGAATTGGGTGTGGATTTGGTTTTGGAATGTACTGGTAAGTTCACTTCAAAAGAAAAGGCCATGATTCACATCGAACAGGGCGCAAAGAAAGTATTGATTTCAGCGCCTGGTGCAAAAGATGTGGATGCGACGATTGTGTATGGCGTCAATCAAAATGTATTGAAGCCAAGTGATGTTGTTGTATCCAATGCAAGTTGCACAACCAATTGTTTGGCTCCATTGGTGAAGCCTCTCTTAGAAAAGATTGGTATTGAATCTGGTTTGATGACCGCGATTCATGCGTTTACTAATGACCAAGTGTTAACTGATGTGTATCACAAGGACATGCGTCGCGCGCGTTCCGCCGTGACTAGCATGATCCCAACCAAGACTGGTGCCGCACAAGCGGTTGGTTTGGTATTGTCATCTTTGGCTGGACGTTTTGATGGTTTTGCGATGCGTGTGCCAGTCATGAACGTTTCCGTAGTGGATTTAACTTTTGCCGCTAGCCGCGCAACGAGCGTGGATGAGGTGAACTCGATTTTGAAGGCCGCCAGCGAAGGCGAGCTCAAAGGTATTTTGGGCTTCAACACATTGCCTTTGGTATCCAGCGACTTTAACCATGATCCTCACCCAAGTATTTACGATGCTTCTCAAACTCGCGTTTCCGCGGATGGCAAGTTGGTGAAGGTTTTAGCTTGGTATGACAATGAATGGGGTTATTCAGTCCAAATGCTTAATGCTGCTGAAGTATTGATGGCAGTTAAGTAATTAACTTTCATTAACTGTAGTTAAAAGCTGTTAAAAATTGAATAAATTGGTAATTTACCCATCCATTTAATTTATTAGCAATAAAAAAGACCTCCAAGTGAGGTCTTTTTTGTATCTCAAGTATTTAAAAATCGTTATTATTTATATCTAAAAGTAGTTATTTTTTTGCTGATTTCTGCAATTTTTCTTTTGGCAATGACCATATATGGCTAAGGCGTGTTCTTGGAGCTTAAAACCCAGGTTTTTAGCGATATCCCGTTGCCGCTTTTCGATTGCCTCATCGACAAATTCCTCGACATGACCACAGTCGATACAGACTAGGTGATCATGGTGCTGCCCCTCATTCAGCTCATAGATGGCCCTGCTGTCACCTTTGCTGGATTCAAAATGGCTGCGTAGGAGCAAGCCTGCACGTTCAAACTGGGTAAGCACCCGATAAACGGTTGCCAAACCAATCTCTTTATCGTCTTTGGCTAAAGCCATAAAAACGTCTTCAGCGCTAAAGTGGGTGCCACCGTTTTGATGAAAAAAATCGAGGATTTTCATCCGTGGTCCGGTCGCCTTTAGGCCAATGTCGCGTAAATCTTCTGGGGTAGGGATTTGGGTCATATTTATGGCATTGGGAGCTAAAATCAATGTATTAATGATACGGCCAGCCATGCAAAATTGCCTTGAACTTTTTATCCGCTTTTTGAACCCAGTATTGAGGGGTGTTTATTCCCCCGCTCGATTAGGAATTATGGCTTTAGCTCTGTTTAGTTTATTGGGTGCTGTTGGCTGCATTTCGGCTGTTGATGAAACTCAACGCGCTTGGATGAACAAGATGTTTAGGCCTTATGTGCCTGATGTTGTGCAAGGGAACTTCATCTCTAGTGAACAGTACTCGAAGTTGAAAGTGGGTATGACACGTGAGCAGGTGCGTCAAATTATGGGTACCCCATTGTTGGCGAGTTACTTCCACGCGAATCGCTGGGATTACATTTTTGAATTTAAGCGTGCTGGTCAGTCCATAGGCAAAGAGCGTCATGTCACTATCTATTTTGATGGCGACAAAGTAGTGAAGTTTGAAGGCGATGCATTGCCAACTGAGGTAGAGATGGTGGCTGAAATTGATAATTACGCCAAAACCAAGCGCTCCTTCTGGGAGGTAATCACCGGAACCAATAAGCTACCAGTCACTCCGCCATTGCAACAACCGGAAGTGTTGGTGCCAAGCAAAACGGATAATTTGCTGGCTGGCGCAGCGATACCTCCAGCCAATACGAGCTGCTCGTTCTGGGACTTTTTTAGTTTTTCAAAAACTGAATCTGGCACTCCGTCTCCTCAGTTAGACCCTGGCGAACTCAACGTTCCACAGGCTGTGGAAGCGAAGTAAGCATTACTTTTGTATTGATGTCGAATAGAGAACATGCGACATCCTTTAAATAAGAAGCGAAGAAACACATGATGAAAATTGCAATTGCCGGCGCAACGGGTCGTATGGGTAAGATGCTTGTTGAGGCTGTTCTCAATACGGCGGATGCTCAATTGGTTGGCGCCCTCGAACACACCACTTGCCCAAAGTTGGGTGAGGATACTGGCGCATTCTTAGGCAAAAAAACAGGCGTTCTCATTTCTGCTGATGTTGCTCAAGTACTGGCGAATGCGGAGTTTTTAATTGACTTCACGAGACCTGAAGGCACGATGGCGCATTTGATTGTTGCTGAAAAGACCGGCGTCAAAATGATTATTGGCACTACGGGCCTGACCACTGATCAAATTGCGAGTTTGAAAAAAGCTGCCGCTAAGTTGGCGATCGTGTTTGCGCCTAATATGAGTGTGGGCGTTAACGCCACTTTCAAACTCTTGGAGATCGCCGCCAAGATGCTCAATCAAGGCTACGACATTGAGATTATCGAATCCCATCACAAGCACAAGGTAGATGCTCCATCCGGCACTGCCCTGAAAATGGGTGAGGTCATCGCAGATGCATTGGGTGAGAAGCTGGATGATGTAGCGGTTTATGCGCGCGAGGGTCACACTGGTGAGCGTAAAGAAGGCTCGATTGGTTTTGCGACGATTCGTGGTGGCGACATCGTGGGCGATCACACCGTGTTATTCGCTGGTGATGGCGAGCGTATTGAAATCAGTCATAAGTCTTCAAGTCGTCAGTCTTATGCGCAAGGATCGTTACGCGCCGCACGCTTCTTGCAAAAGCAAAGCAATGGTTTATTTGATATGCAGGATGTTCTCGGTTTGCGTAAATAAGCAGTCCATCAATTAAACATAGAAGAAAAGAGTTGTTTAAGAATGAGTAAGGATTACGACTACCGCAGTATTGAGGCGGCAGCGCAAGCTGATTGGGAAGCTGCGCAAGTCTATCAAGTGGTTGAGGGCGCGGTGGATGCGCAAGGCAAGCAAAAGCCAAAGTACTACGCGTGCTCTATGTTGCCTTACCCATCCGGCAAGCTCCACATGGGGCATGTGCGCAACTACACCATCAATGATGTGATGGTGCGTCAGCTTCGTATGCAGGGCTATAACGTCTTGATGCCTATGGGTTGGGATGCCTTTGGTATGCCTGCGGAAAATGCGGCGATTCAGAATAAAGTACCGCCAGCGAAATGGACCTACGACAACATTGCTTATATGAAGAAGCAAATGGCTGCGATGGGTTTGGCTATCGATTGGTCACGTGCAGTAGCAACCTGTAATCCTGATTACTATTGTTGGAACCAGTGGCTCTTTTTGAAGATGCTAGAAAAAGGGATTGCCTATCGTAAGACTCAGGTGGTGAACTGGGATCCAATCGATCAAACGGTTTTAGCAAACGAGCAAGTGATAGATGGTCGTGGTTGGCGCTCTGGTGCTTTAGTGGAAAAGCGCGAGATCCCAGGCTACTATTTCAACATCACTGCTTATGCTGAGCGGTTGCTTTCCGGTTTGGATGGTCTGGGTTGGCCTGAGCGTGTGAAGACCATGCAGCAGAACTGGATTGGTAAAAGTCGCGGTGTGCGTTTTGCCTTTAAGCATGACATTGCTGATGATCATGGCAACGTCATTCAAGATGGTCTGCTGTATGTTTTTACAACGCGTGCAGATACCATTATGGGGGTTACTTTCTGTGCTGTAGCCGCTGAGCATCCCTTAGCTGCTAAAGCGGCAGCCAATAATCCAGAACTTGCTGCATTTATTGAGAAATGCAAAACAGGTAGCGCTATTGAAGCTGATTTGGCTACCCAAGAAAAAGAAGGCATGTTTACAGGTCTTTATGTCACACATCCTTTGACGCAGAAGCCTGTTCCAGTTTGGGTTGGTAACTACGTCTTAATGTCTTACGGTGATGGTGCAGTGATGGGTGTGCCTGCGCATGATAAGCGTGATTTTGCTTTCGCGCTCAAGTATGACTTGCCGATTAAGCAGGTGATTGCCCGCAAAGGTGAATCACCTATGTTTAATGCGACACGCTGGGAAGATTGGTATGCTCAAAAAGATGATGCGGTTTGCTTTAATAGCGCGCAGTTTGATGGTCTGTCCCATGACGAGGCAGTCAGTGCTGTTGCTAAAGAATTAGGAAAACTTGGTATTGGTGAGATCAAAACCACCTATCGCTTGCGTGACTGGGGCATCTCTCGTCAGCGCTATTGGGGTACGCCGATACCGATTATTCATTGTGGCGATGAAGGTAATCCAGGTTGTGGCGCAGTGCCCGTGCCCGAGGCCGATCTGCCGGTAGTGTTGCCAGAAGATTGCGTGCCAGATGGCAGTGGTAATCCGCTCAATAAGCGGGCTGATTTTTTGAATGTGAAATGTCCGAAATGCGGTAAACCAGCACGTCGTGAAACCGACACCATGGATACCTTTGTGGATTCTTCTTGGTATTTCATACGCTATACCGGCCCTAATGCGAAAACCATGGTCGATGAGTGTAATGAATACTGGATGCCTATGGATCAATACATTGGCGGTATTGAGCATGCCATCTTACATCTGCTGTATGCGCGATTCTGGACTAAGGTTATGCGTGATCTCAATCTCATTACTTTTGATGAGCCTTTCCAGAATTTGCTGACCCAAGGCATGGTTCTCAATGAGACTTATTACTCCGAAGATGCTTCAGGTAAAAAGACTTGGCTCAATCCTCTCGATGTGGAATTAGATCTAGATGAAAAAGGCCGCCCTCAAGGCGCCCAATTGATTGGAGACGCTTCTAATGCGCCGGTAATCATTTGTGGCGTGGAGAAGATGTCCAAGAGTAAGAACAATGGCGTTGATCCTCAGGCTCTCATTGATCAGTATGGCGCAGATACTGCCCGTTTGTTTGTGATGTTCGCCGCTCCCCCTGAGCAGCAGTTGGAGTGGTCTGGGGCTGGCGTCGATGGCGCTTCCCGTTTCTTGCGCCGAGTATGGATGTACTCCAGCAGTCAAGCGGCCGCCTTACGTGATGCGTCAGATGTATTAGCAAACAACTTAAATGACGCTGAAAAAGAACTGCGCCGTGAAGTCCATACGATTTTGAAGCAAGCCAATTTTGACTATCAACGTCGTCAGTACAACACGGTTGTTTCCGCGGCAATGAAGATGCTCAATATTCTTGAGCCGATTAAGCTCGATCAAAATGCCGCTATTAGCGTACCGGTGTTGCGAGAATGTTTAAGCGTTTTGTTGCGCGTTCTTTATCCAGTAGTTCCGCACATGACCCATGTATTGTGGAAAGAGCTGGGCTATACCAAGACTTTTGGTCTTTTGCTGGATGCCCCTTGGCCTTCTGTGGATGAGGCTGCATTGGTTCAGACTGAATTGACCTTGATGTTGCAAGTGAACGGTAAGTTACGTGGCGATATTAAGGTGTCAGCAGATGCCAATAAGGATCAAATTGAGGCTTTAGCTTTGCAAAGTGAGCCAGCTCAAAAAGCCTTAAATAGTAGCGCACCAAAGAAAGTAATCGTAGTGCCTGGTCGTTTGGTCAATATTGTTGCTTAAATAGAAAAAAGATATGAGCGTAAATTCCCTGCGTCGTGCAATTCTAGGTTTCATGGCTACTGCACCCTTCAGTGGGTTGATCGCTTGTGGCTATCGTTTGCGCGGCATGGTGGATTTACCATTTAAGGTCATCGCGATCACAGGCAATCCATCCCCACCATTGCGAGCCGACCTGCAAACTGCCATTCTGACGGGCACTGATGCAAAGGTGGCTATTAATCCTAAAGGCGCTGACCTGATTTTAGAAATTACCAACGATATTAATGGCCGCGAGATCTTGGCCTACAACTTGAATGGTCAAGTATCCGCATATCGACTCAATATCCGTGTTGGTTTCAGGGCTTACGATTTAGCTGGATCTGAAATAGTTCCTGAGGCAGAGATTTACATGACCAGAGACATGGACTTTACGGTATCGACCGTTTTGGCTACCGATGCACAAATTCAGAAATTCTTAACTTTGAGGCGTAAAGATTTAGCGATACAAATCTTACGTCGTGTTGCCGCCGCAAGGGCGCCGCAATCAAGAGCTTTCTAGAGACGAGTTCAGGGCATGGTTAAAGTGGATTTTTTGCAAGCGCACCTCAAATCCTTGGGCTCTGGGGGTGCAATGTTGCCGCTCTATGTATTTAGTGGCGATGAACCATTGCTCATGATGGAGGCTATGGATCAGCTGCGATCTGCTGCCAAAAAACAAAACTTCACCGAGCGTGAAGTCTTATTGCAAGAGCGCGGATTTGACTGGAGCGCCCTATTAAATGCGGGTCAAACCATGTCTCTGTTTGGCGATAAGCGTTGGGTAGAGTTACGTATACCTACTGGCAAGCCTGGGCGTGATGGCGCAGATGCTTTAAAACAATTCGCCGCTCAAATTGCTTCGCAGGGAGCTAGTTCAGAAGGTTCTGGTACGGTAGTGTGTATCGTTTTACCTCGCCTGGATGGCAAGACAAAGACGTCCGTATGGTTTAGCGCCTTAGATGATGCCGGTATGGCGATTCAGATTGATTCTTTGGATCGCAGCCATTTGCCGCAATGGATAGCAGGACGATTAAAGCGTCAAGAACAAGAAGTGGAAGCAGGGCAAAAAGGTCAGCGTGCATTGGAATTTATCGCCGATCAAGTGGAAGGTAATTTGATTGCTGCTCACCAGGAGATTTTGAAGCTCGGACTGCTTTACCCCACTGGAAAACTCACTGAAGAGCAAATTCGTTCCTCCATTTTGAAAGTGGCGCGTTATAACGTCTTTGAATTAACCGAAGCAATGCTTGCTGGCGATCTGGCGAGGCTCAATCGCATGTTAGATGGCCTAAAAGGCGAGGGTGAGCCGCTGGTATTGATTCTGTGGAGCGTAACTGAAGAGCTTCGGATACTATCTAAATTAAAGGCAGCCAGTGATGCGGGTGAGTCTGTGCAGAACTTGATGCGTGCAAACCGAATTTGGGGCAATAAAGAACGTTTATACCCAGCGGCATTAAGAAGGGTGCAGCCCCTCAAGTTGCGCAGAGCAATGCAGGTTGCTGCCGGTTTAGACCGCCAAGTTAAGGGATTGCATGCGGCAGAGTTGCCTGCGGATCCCTGGGATGGTTTGCGTTTAGTTGGGCATTTATTGCGTTAAGAAGTAAATAAAGCAAATATACAAAAGTGAATTAGAGAGTAACAAGAGAATAAAAATGAGTTCAGCTATACAAGAAATGATGCAAAACATTGGCATTCGAGCACGGGCTGCATCGCGCGCAATGGCGCGTGCATCGAGTGAGCAAAAGAATCAGGCTTTGTTACATATCGCTAAAGTTGTTCGTCAGCAAGCAGATGAGATTCAGAAGATTAATCAGATGGACGTTGAGCGTGCGAAAGCAAATGGACAAGATGCAGTCTTTGTTGATCGCTTAACTATGACCCCTAAAACTATTGAGACCATGGCTTTAGGTTTGGAGCAAATTGTTTCTATGGAAGATCCTATTGGAAAAATTTCAACTTTTCAAAAGCAAGCA
Source organism: Polynucleobacter necessarius (assembly GCF_900095215.1). Lineage (NCBI taxonomy): Bacteria > Pseudomonadati > Pseudomonadota > Betaproteobacteria > Burkholderiales > Burkholderiaceae > Polynucleobacter > Polynucleobacter necessarius. The sequence continues at coordinate 183,015 of NZ_LT606949.1, forward strand.
TCAGGAATTGAATTAGGTCAGATGCGTGTTCCACTGGGCGTGATTGGCATCATTTATGAATCACGTCCTAATGTCACTATTGATGCTGCTGCCTTGTGCTTAAAGTCAGGTAATGCGGTAATTCTGCGTGGCGGTTCTGAAGCCATTGATTCCAATACTTTATTGGCCGAAATTATTCAGGATGGCTTAGCTGCCCCAGGCCTGCCTAAGGATGCAGTGCAGGTGGTGACCACTACGGATCGTAGCGCTGTTGGTGAAATGATCACCATGACTCAATATATCGATGTGATCGTGCCGCGTGGCGGCAAGAGCTTGATTGCCCGTTTAATGGCGGAAGCACGTGTACCAATGATTAAGCATTTAGATGGTATCTGCCACACTTATATTGACGCTGATGCTGATGTGGCGATGGCCGTTAAAGTATGTGAGAACGCCAAGACCCAGCGCTATGCGCCTTGCAATGCAATGGAGACCTTGCTTGTTAATCAAGAGATTGCGCAAAAAGTATTGCCTACACTCTGTAAGATTTATCAAGATAAAGGTGTCGAGCTACGAGTGGATCAACTCACTCGCAAAACACTTGAAGCCAATGGCTTTCAGAAGTTAGTAGATGCTAAAGAAGAAGATTGGCAGACCGAGTACTTAGCGCCAATCTTGTCGATTAAGACCGTGGCCAATATTGATGAGGCGATGAATCATATTGAGCAATACGGGAGTAAGCATACTGATGCCATCATCACCAATAACAAGGCGCAGGCTGACCGATTCTTGCGTGAAGTCGATAGCGCCAGCGTCATGGTCAATGCGAGCACACGCTTCGCGGATGGCTTTGAGTATGGCCTCGGTGCTGAAATCGGTATTTCGAATGACAAGCTGCATACCCGCGGCCCAGTTGGCCTCGATGGCTTGACCTCATTGAAGTACGTGGTCATGGGTCACGGCGAGATTCGGACTTAAATCAATAAAAATAAGCAGAAATAATAAAAATCACTAGATAACTTATATGAGCAATGCCTACCTTTGGGTAAAAACCTTGCACATCGTATTTATTACCTCCTGGTTTGCTGGTTTGTTCTATCTGCCGAGAATTTTTGTCAATTTAGCTGAAGAGACAAATGCGGAAGCGTATGCAAGACTCTTGGGTATGGCAGATCGCCTCTTTCGATTTATGACGATCTTGGCGGTTCCCGCGGTTTTGTTTGGCCTAACGCTCTGGCTTTATTTTGGTATTGGCGCGGGCGATGTTTGGATGTATGCCAAACTATTTTTTGTGATCTTGGTGATTGGTTATCACCATACGTGCCTCAGCTTGCTGAAGAAGTTTCGTGCTGGTATCATCAATAAGCGATCCGCCGTATGGTTTCGTTGGTTTAACGAAGTGCCCGTAATCTTGCTGGTCATTATTGTCGCCCTAGTGCTTTTTAAGCCCTAAGCTCTAAAGTCAGCCGATGAATGCTGCCCAATACCATTCCACTTTCTAATACCCCCCCAATTGCAAGATTGTTAGCCCCATGAGATTTTTTGTCGTTTGTCCAGGTGGATTAGAGGTGCCGCTTGCCCAGGAGCTAGCTGATATCGCTGGACGCCCAGAATGTAAGGCTTTGGGGGTGTGGGTAATAGACCCCACTCCGACTGGTCCTACTGGTGGTGTCGGTCTTGCCGCGCCGCTTTCCGCGGCTATGGCATTGAACTTGCATTCTCGTATTGCAAGTCGGGTGTTATTGCAAATGGCCCAATCACCCTACAGACAAGAAGAGGGTTTATATAAATTAGCTAGTGGTTTCGCGTGGGAAGAGTGGTTTACTTCTAAGCAAACTTTGCGAGTTGATGTCACTGCGCATCGCTCTCCATTAAAAAGGGGTTTAAATTTCGCAACCCTCAAAATTAAAGATGCCATCGTTGATCGCTTGCGTGATGTGACGGGAGATCGTCCAAGTATTGATACGGCCTTTCCGGATGTCAGGGTACAGGCGCATTTAACTGCAACTCAAGTAACTATTTATTTGGATACTTCTGGTGAAGCTTTGTTTAAGCGCGGTTGGCGTGATGAAAAAGGTGATGCGCCACTAAAAGAAAATTTAGCAGCTGGTATTTTGTCATTCACTGCGTGGAAGCCTGGTAAAACCTTATTTGATCCAATGTGCGGTAGCGGCACCTTTTTAATTGAAGCTGCTCAGATGGCTTTATCCATTCCGCCTGGCGCCATTCGTGCAGGTATGTATGGCGATGATGCTAAGCCGAGTCGATTAGCTTATCGTCCTTTGCTTACTTCATCCCATGGGTTTGGATTTCAGCGACTCAAGCCATTTAATGAGGCTGCCGAGCAAAAGCGCTGGGGCGATTTAAAAGAGGCGGCACTGGCACTGATGCTGGAAAAGCGTAAGCAACTTCCGAACGTAGAATCTTTGAAAATTTCTGGCGGTGATATCAATGAGAAGTTGGTATCCATGTTCAAAGGCAATTGGCAAAGAGCGCAATTGCCCGATCAACCGGCAGTTCGTCAGATCGATGCTTTAGCGGCTAAGCCTCCTGGCAACGCGAATGAAGGGGTGATGTTATTAAACCCGCCGTATGGTGAGCGCTTAGTGATTAAGGGTGGTCGTGGTCAGGAGTGCGTCTCCAATCAAGATGCAAACGATAGCTATGCCGATGAACCGGAAAATCGCTTTGAAATGAATCTGGAGACAGGGCGTCAAAGTGCGAAACGTTCCAGTCGTGAATCGCTAAAGAAATTGCAGGCACAGGAAGAGCAAGATCCGAAATTTGTTGAGTTCTTGCGTCAGTTTGGACAACATCTCAAAGATGATTTTGGTGGCTGGAATATATTTGTGCTGACGGCGGATATGGCCCTGCCAGGCCAATTGCGTATTAAAGAGTCTAAGCACACACCCATGTTTAATGGTCCTATTGAATGTCGTTTATTCAAGTTTGAGATGCATGCTAAACGACTCACTTAAGTGGTCATAAAATAAGCTAAGTTGCTTGAAGAAAAAAGAACATGAGAGAGCAGGCAATGGAATTGAAAACGTATATGTGTTTGATTTGTGGCTGGGTCTATGACGAAGCCGCGGGCTTACCAGAGGCAGGCATTGCGCCAGGAACTCTATGGAAAGATGTGCCAATGAACTGGACTTGTCCAGAGTGCGGTGCCCGTAAAGAAGATTTTGAAATGATGGCAATTTAATTAGAAATAACGATGGCACAAGTGGATCAAAACGAAGCGCTGTTTGAGCGCGCACAAAAAACCATCCCTGGTGGTGTGAACTCTCCAGTGAGGGCTTTCCGGCAGATTGGTGGAACACCACGTTTTGTTGCTAAAGCCAAAGGCCCTTATTTTTGGGATGCTAATGATCAGCGCTATATCGATTTAATTATGTCTTGGGGACCTATGATTGTGGGCCATGCAAATCCAGAGGTAGTGGCAGCGGTTCAAAAGGCCGCTGAAACCAGCTTTAGTTATGGCGCACCCACAGAGGGCGAGATTGAATTAGCAGAGCGCATTTGCGCCTTAATGCCTAGTGTTGAACAGGTGCGCATGGTCTCTAGTGGAACTGAGGCGACGATGAGTGCTTTGCGCTTGGCTCGTGGCTATACCGGTCGTGATTTGATTATCAAGTTTGAGGGTTGCTATCACGGACATGCTGCAAGCCTACTAGTGAAAGCTGGGTCAGGATTGCTCACTTTTGCGGATTCTACGCAAAATGCGCCATCTTCTGGTGGGGTGCCGCAGGATTTAGTGAAACATACTGTGGTGCTGCCGTACAACGATGTTGCAGCCATTGAAGAGGTATTCAAAAAGCAGGGTGATCAAATTGCCGCAGTCATCATTGAGCCGATTGCTGGCAATATGAATTTGATTAAACCTTCAAAAGAATTTGTATCCGCTATTCGTAATCTGACCAGCAAGCATGGCGCTGTATTGATTTACGACGAAGTGATGACTGGCTTTCGAGTTGCTTTAGGCGGTGCACAGTCTTTGCAAGGTATTACTCCAGATCTAACCTGTTTAGGTAAAGTGATGGGCGGCGGCATGCCGATGGCAGCCTTTGGTGGCAAAAAAGAAATTATGTCCAAGCTTGCTCCGCTAGGTAATGTGTATCAGGCCGGCACCCTCTCGGGCAATCCGGTGGCTGTAGCCGCGGGCTTAAAGACTTTAGAGATTATTGCCAGAGAAGGTTTCTACGAGTGCTTAACTGGCCAGACTGAAAAACTCATGGCTGGTTTAAAAGCAGCTGCCGATAAAAATAAGATTTCTTTTGCGGTAGACAGTGTTGGCGGCATATTTGGGTTTTACTTTGCCGATTATGTACCCAACTCGTATGAGGCAGTGACAAAAACTAATATTGATGCCTTTAAGAAGTTCTTCCACCTGATGCTGGATGAGGGTGTCTATTTGGCGCCATCAGCCTACGAAGCGGGCTTTACCTCTATTGCGCATGACAACGCGGTATTAGATGAAATTATTTCCGCTGCCGAAAATTCATTTAAAAAGCTTTAGGCTTTAAAGATAAAAATTTGCAATGATTTACATTCTGAGTGGGTGGTCATAACCATCCGCTTGAATGATTTGTAATTTCTTGCTGTCTTTGTTTGCAGATGCGATTTCAAGAGCAGTGAGTTTTCCGCCCCAAACGCAACCAGTATCTAGGCCAATGACATTGTGTTTGCGTAACAGCCCCAATGTGGACCAATGTCCAAAGTAAATCAAGGTATCCGTGGTTTTTCTATTGGACGCCATAAACCAAGGGGTATAACCCTCGGGACCATCTTCTAAACCCTCTTTACTTTCAAACTCCATTTGGCCAGTAGGGCTACAAAAGCGCATGCGGGTTAATGCATTCGTGATCACTCGCAAGCGATCATAGCCCTTTAATGAGTTGCTCCATTTCGTTGGAGTATTGCCATACATATTGGCTAAAAAGGTTTTATAGGACTTACTACGCAAAGCTTTTTCTACCTCATGTGCGCACTCAATCGTTTGTTGTAAATCCCATTGCGGCAGCACTCCTGCATGAACAGTCAGTACATTACCGTTGCTCAAGGCCATAGGACGTTTTCGTAACCAATCAACCAATTCAGTGCGATCGGGGGCATGCAAAATGGGCGCAACCGTATCTAGTCCTTTGGTTTTGCGAAGACCGGCATCAATCGCGAGAAGGTGTAAATCATGATTACCCAAGATGCATTCAGCGCGACCGGATGCTTGTATGGTTTTTAAGTAGCGCAATGCGCCCAGGGAGTCTGGACCGCGATTGACTAAATCCCCCAAAAAAATCATTTTAGATTTGGCTGGAAGCTTTTTGATTAGGGCTTTTAACGAAGATGCGCAGCCTTGGACATCACCTATGGCATAGATCTTGCTCATACCCCATCTTAAAGCGGAAACCGGGAGATATTTTAGATGCTAAGCGATTTTTTTCACAACGCTATAGCGCACCAGAGTCTTCTTGCGCGCTTCATCATGCTCAAAAACTGGCATTGGGTAATCTCTTCCAAGGCTGATGCCTGCGGCCTCTAGCTCGATATGACCAGCTTTCCAAGGGGCGTGCATCGATTTTTTTGGAGAGTGTTTCCAGTTGCGGAAGATAGCGTTTAATGAATTTACCCTCAGGGTCAAACTTGTCCGACTGGGTAATGGGATTAAAGATGTGGAAATAGGGCTGGGCATCGCAACCGGATGAGGAGGCCCATTGCCAATCTCCGTTATTGGAGCAGAGCTCAAAGTCATTGAGGTGCTCGGCAAAATAGGCTTCACCCCAGCGCCAATCGATGCCTAAATCTTTTGTCAGCAAACTGGCGACAACCATGCGTAAACGATTGTGCATATAGCCACTTTGATTGAGCCGGTGCATTGCTGCATCAACTAATGGATAACCAGTTTTACCTTCGCACCAAGCGGTAAATAATTTTTTAGCAGTAGCACCGCCTTCCCAAACGATATTGTCATAGTCGGGTTTAAATGATGCGCTCGCTGCTAAACGTGAATGATTGGCCAGAATCATGAAATAAAAAATCACGCCAGATGAGTTCGTTTAACCAAATGGTTGCGCCCATACTGCCTGCGAGCATTTTTCGATGGGCTTCACGCACTAAGCCCCTGATGGATAGCATCCCAAAACGCAAGTGAGTGGATAGATAACTTACCCCTTTAATTGCGGGAAAATCTCTACCGATTTGGTATTGATCGATACGTTGTAAGAAGTCTTCTAAAAAGGCTTGTCCGCCTTCTGAGCCAGGTGGCAAATAGCTTGCGATGGCGGTAGGACAAAAACTCATGGACTGCAAAGAGGGGAATGGCTCGGCTAATTTTTTAGGTATGGCCGCCAGTTGACCAGGTTTTGGGTTGCACTCATAAGCGGTCAGGTCTTTTTCTTGAAGCGTCTTAAGCCAATTATTTTTGTAGGGCGTAAAGATTGAAAAAACGGTATTAGAGTTAGTGAGAATTTCTTTTTTCTCAAAGATAACTTGATCTTTAAAAGTTGAAAAAGCAATGTCTTGTGTTTCTAATGTCGTTTTGACGGTTTTATCGCGTTCGATGGCCGAAGGTGCGTAGTCATGATTGGTGAAGACAGCTGCAACACCCAATTCTTTGGCAATTTGTGGAATGCACTCAATAGGATTGCCAAAGCGCACAATGAGGCCTCCGCCTTGAGTGCGTAGTTGATCATCTATTTGTTTAATGCCTTGCCAAATGAAATCCACCCGGCGCTCATGTTTTAAGCCATTGGCGTCGAGCTCACCCTTTACTAGCGGTTTCAGAATCTCCGTATCGAAGATAAAGGTAGGCCAGACCTGCTCACTTTCCTTGAGGGCGTGGTGAAGGGCGGTATGGTCATAAAGACGAAGATCACGGTGGAGCCAAACAAGCGCTTTTTATTGCTGGCGTTATTGGATTTATTGGTGGTCGGTTGGTTGCCAGCCTCCGAAGTCGTATTGAGAGGCATGGAAAATCTTATCCCTAAGGTGGAGCTATCCAAAGATCTGGCGAATGAGGTCGGCGGCATCGTTATTTTGGGCGGGGCAATCAAAGGTGGGGAAATTGCGGTAGATCGGGGTGAGATATCGATTCATTCCTCCGTGAAGCGAGTGACAAAAGCATTTGAGTTGATTCGTAAAAATCCAACGCTGCCGTATGTTTTTAGTGGTTACTCTGGACGCATTACCACAAAAGGTATATCCGCGAGGCAGACGCCTTCAAGCAATTGATTCAAGAGCAGGACTTAAGTGAAGAAAAGGCCTGTTATGAAAATCAATCGCGTAATACCTATGAGAATGTGCTTTATATGAAGCCCCTGATTGAGAAATATGGAGTCAAAGACGAACCGGGGCAGTTAAAACACTGGTTATTAATTACTTCGGCTAGTCATATGTACCGGTCAGTAAAAATCTTTCAAAAACAGGGTTTGTCATTATTGCCAGTACCGGTGGACTACCAGACTGCTAACAGCCTTCAGTGGACCGAATTTGATTTGGTAGATGGCGCGCAAAATTGGCATGACGTCATACATGAGGCCGTTGCCCTTTTCGCCTACTGGATTACTGGAAAAATCTAGATATTCGGTAAAATAGACCTCATGACTTCCGCTAAAAAAGCGCCCACTGCTTCAGACTGAGCGTCTATGCCGGAGTCCTCTATTTCCTTTTCCGCAGATGACCTGGCCAATCAATTTTTAATTGCTATGCCGTGGATGGTGGACCCTAACTTTGCGGGTTCAGTGATTCACCTCTTTGAGCATACTGAGAGAGGCGCGATGGGCTTGGTCGTTAATAGGCCAACAGAAGTCAATTTGAGTACTCTTTTTGACAAAATCGATCTCAAATTAGAAATCGCTCCCCTGCTAGATCAGCCTGTGCACTTTGGCGGCCCCGTTCAAATTGAGCGCGGATTTGTGTTGCATGAATCTAATCCCCAGCTTTCTTATAGTTCCTCGTTTATTATTCCTGGTGGACTAACAATGACCACTTCCAAGGATGTGTTGGAGGCGGTGGCGGATGGTGAAGGGCCGCATCAGTTTTTAATGACTCTAGGCTATGCCGGCTGGGGTGCTGGTCAGCTCGAAGAAGAAATCACCCTGAATGACTGGATTAATGTGCCGCTGACGCGTGAACAAATGACGGACATCATCTTTAATACCCCTTCAAGCCAGCGTTATCAAAAGGCGATGCATCATTTGGGGTTTGGGCCATCCGACCTTTCTGGGGAAGCGGGCCATGCTTAAGTCCAATGTTCTCATGACGGTGATGGCATTTGACTATGGAACACGCCGTGTAGGCATAGCAGTTGGGAATTCAGTAACAAAAGCAGGTGAAGCTCTCAAGACCATTACCGCAGCTAATAGCGATGCTTTATTTAGAGATATAGAGTCTCTACTGGCTGACTGGCATCCTAATCAGCTGGTAGTAGGTCGCCCTACACATCCTGATGGCACGCCCCATGAGATGACCGCTAAGGCAACCCGCTTCGGCAATCAATTGCACGGCCGTTTTCAGTTGCCAGTAGCCTGGGTGGATGAGCGCTATACCTCGGCAGTTTTAGCGGGCGATGCCCGAATGCGGGACAATCTAGATGCGAATTCGGCGGCTTTGATTTTGGAGCAATATTTTTCAGAGCTAGAGACAAGCTTGGAAAGTAATTTAGATACAAAAACTGTCGATTGAAAATGTAGTATTGATACGGTGTAGATTAAAGAATGAACGCAGAACAGTTATACGCAAAATTACTAGCAAAACTACGTGAGATTAAGCAGGTAGACTCTTTTGAGTTAGTGGGTCTTGCGATGGGTGGTGCTTGGATCGCTGAGCGTTTGGCTAAAGATTTGAATTTGCCACACTATGGCGTGATCAATGTGGCTTTTCATCGAGATGATTATGCTGAAAAGGGTATGACAGCGCTGCGTACTGCCAGCACGATGACAACGCATTTGCCATTTGATGTGAATGGCGCTAAGGTGATTTTGATTGATGATGTTTTGTTGACTGGAAGAACAGTAAGAGCGGCTTTGAATGAATTATTTGATTTTGGTCGTCCTGCGCAGGTTGAGTTAATGGTCTTAGCTGATCGCGGTAATCGAGAGCTTCCAGTGTGCGCTAATTTTGTGGGTGAAGCGCTCCATGTCCCAGAGTACCAAATTCTGGTTTTAGAAAAAAATGTGGCTGGAAAATTCAGCTTCGTACTAGAGGAGCGCGAGTGATGAGTTCAATTTATCAGCCAGTTAATCAATTTAATACTGCCGGTGAGCTCACCCATCTTCTGACGTTAGAGGGTTTACCAAAAGAGCAAATCATTCATATATTAGATACGGCTCAGCAGTTTGTGAGTGTTACTGATCCATCGCGTGAGGTAAAGAAAGTTCCCTTGCTTAGGGGCAAGAGCGTATTTAATCTGTTCTTTGAGAACTCAACCCGCACTAGAACCACTTTTGAAATTGCCGCCAAACGTTTATCAGCAGATGTCATTAATTTAGACATATCTACTTCATCTACCGCTAAGGGTGAGAGTCTTCTCGACACTATTGATAGTTTAGTGGCGATGCAAGCGGATATTTTCGTTGTGCGTCATAGCGTATCGAGAGCCCCTATTGAAATTGCTAACCATGTGCCAGCGCATGTGCACGTGGTGAATGCGGGCGATGGTAGTCATCAGCATCCTACTCAAGGTTTGCTCGATATGTATACGATGCGCCACTTTAAGCAGAGCTTCAAAGGCCTGAAGGTGGCAATTGTGGGAGATATTGTCCATAGTCGTGTAGCCAAGTCGAATATTCATGCGCTCACTACTTTGGGTTGTGAAGATATCCGCGCTATTGGTCCAGAAAGCCTGTTGCCAAGCGATTTGGAGATGCTGGGCGTTAAGGTTTTCTATTCGATGGAAGAGGGCTTAAAGGATGTTGATGTGGTGATGACGCTGCGTATCCAAAAGGAGCGTATGGATGCGGGGCAAGTTCCCGAAGGCGATGCTTTCTTTAAGCAGTATGGCTTAACACCTACACGCTTAGCTTTAGCGAAGTCAGACGCTATCGTGATGCATCCAGGCCCCATGAATCGCGGTGTGGAGATTGATTCGGTAGTGGCTGATGGCCCGCAATTGGTTATCTTGAATCAGGTCACCTTTGGAATCGCGGTACGTATGGCGGTGATGTCTATAGTGGCAGGTAACTAACAAAGCGTGCTGACAAAAAAACGCTGGTTGATTCTCGCGCATGGCTTCAATATGGATGGTCGTGCATCCAGTCAAACGATCACCGATAAAATGCCCTATCTGCTAGAGGCAGGTATTGAGCCCATCGTGTTTAGCGCGATTACAGGCATTAAGGATCAGCGTTTTCCGCACCGTCAATTTTTAGCTTGGGGGCCAGCAGCATTTCGGTTTGATTTTAGGCACTGGATTGCCAATCAATATGGCAGAGGATTGTTTTATAAAGTTTCCACCGGAATGGTTTCTCTATTGCTTGCGCCTTTTATCGCGCTAGAGAAGTTTGTACTCGGCTATTCGAGTCAGTGGTCTTGGTCTATTCCCGCCTATCTTCATGGCTTAAGCCTCATTCGCGCAGGCAAGGTCGATCTGATTTATTCCACTGGGGGTGCATGGTCTGCCCATTTTGCGGGGCTTTGGCTCAAGAAAAAGACAGGTGCCCCCTGGATAGCGGAGATTCATGATCCACTCGTGATTCGTAAGAGTCCAGATGATCAGGGCTTTGAAACGCGCAGCAATCGCGATGCCCGCTTTAGGCAATATCTAGAAAAGCAAATTTGCAAATATGCGGATTTGGCTTCGTGGTTTACCGAAGGCGCCGTGCATTATGCGAAGGTGCGCAATCCCAATCTCAATACTCCAAGTAATGCACATGGCTTTATGGTGCTTCCTGGTGCTGAGCCGCCCGGCGGATTAAGCCATGCAAAAACGCACCAATATACTGAACAATTAAATTTATGTCACTTTGGCTCTTTGGCCAACGACCGCTCTCTCTCGACTATTCTGAATGCTCTAGTTCCACTATTTAAAAAATATCCTCAAGCAAGAGAGCGTGTTCAAGTTCATGCCTACGGAGCGCCCTTAGATCCATTAACGGTAGATGCTATTAAAAGGCTGGAGTTTGATGATGTCTTACTTGCTCATGGGCGCTTAGAAAAAGACCCTAGTACCGGCAAATCTGGAAGAGAGCGTGTTGTTGAAAAGATGCAGGCGGCCGATGTATTAATTCTCTTGCATGGGAATGACGAGTGGTGTGCTGAATACATCCCATCCAAGTTCTATGAATACCTTTGGGCCGATAGACCAATTTGGGGAATTACTCATCGCAACCCCCAGTTAGATCAGATGCTAGTAGAGCGAGGGGCCTATTTAAGCCCTCAAAATGATCTAGAGACTGTGGAATTTGCTCTCGAGAAGATCTGGTTAGACTGGGAAAATCGGCAATTAGTAGTGCCCACAGGCGTACCAATTGATGTGAAGCAGGCTACATATAGAATACTTGCTGAAATGCAAGACAAAATCGAAAGAAGCGCTTGAAAGATATCGTTCTCTACTGCAAATCTTACCGCCGTGATTTTTTGCGTCTAAAGCGTTTGTTGGATTCGATCAATAAATATAACGTCGACCAAATCCCTTTTTATATTTCTACTCCAGCAGACCAATATCAAGAGCTGCAGTCGGTTTTAGGCGCAAGCTCTGGGTATCAATGGGTTTCAGACGAATCGATTATCGCGTCTAATCCCCGCGTTCCCGTAGGCATTGAAAAGACTCGCTCCGGAGGCTTAAGTCAACAAGCGATTAAATCTGAATTTTGGCGCCTTGGCTTAGCTGAAAATTATGTATGCTTAGACTCAGACTGCATCTTGATTAAAGATTTTTATAAGGCCGATTTTTTGAGCCCTGATGGCAATCCCTACACAGTGCTTCATCAAAATAAAGAATTTTTTCAAATTGCGTTAAATCGCGAGAAGGATTATGTTGAGAGAAATATTAGACTTGAGTCTGAGAGAGTAAAGTCTCTTTTTGAAAGGGAGGGACCAAATTTTTATTGCGCACCAGCACCTTTTATTTGGTCGGCTAAGGTTTGGGAATCTCTAGATGTCAACTTTTTGCAGTCTAAGGGTATTTCTATATGGGATCTGATTGATTCCGAGCATCCTGAGTCATTAATTTATGGCGAAACTCTTTTGAAGTATCGTGCAATCCCGCTCATTGTTATCGAACCACTGTTTCGTGTCTACCATTATGATTGGTACTATTACTCGATGCGACGTTTGGGGGAGACTAAAAGCAAAGTTGCAAGAAATTACCTGGGCATTATTTACCAATCTACCTGGGAGGCTGGGTTAAATTTTGGTGCACTATCAAAACCACTTTTTTCTCGAGCACTCAAAAGAATTAAAAGATTTGGCCGTTATTTACAAAGTTTTTTATAAGATGAGTCTTCCACCGGTATTACTTACATCAAGTGTTGTTGCAATGGATCCAACGGTGGCGCTTAAGAGCCAAGAGGATCGCATTTTTTATACCATAGAGTCCATAGGAAAGTGGGCAAAGATCAGTCCTAGAAATAAATTTATTATTTGCGATGGATCTGGCTTTGACTTTACCCCCCTGGTTCAAGAGCGTTTTCCTGATTTAGAGGTTGAATGCATTTTTTTTATGAATGATCCTGTATTGATAGGTAAGTATGGCAAGGGGTTTGGAGAGGGGGAGATTATTCGTTTTGCACTAACGCACTCCCAATTTCTTAGCGCATCCGATTGGTTTGTGAAATGCACCGCTAAGCTTTGGGTAGATAACTTCTTCGCATGCCTGCAAGAGTGGAATGATCAATTTCTGTGCAGAGCATTTTTTGCAAACGTGTATTCTTTAGCGCCAACTTCTTTAGAGTATATTGATACACGTTTTTATATGATCACCAAAGACTTTTATTTGAGAAACTTCTCAAATATCTATGTTAATTTGGGTTTAGATGATGGCTCTAGTATTGAGGGGGAGTTTCTCGACAAGATTCGAGAATTAAAGTTGAAACATTTCTTATTTAGGGCCGTCCCCATTATTTCTGGTGTGGGAGGGGGGTCTGGGAAGTACTACAATACCTCATTTTGGAGGCGAATGAAAGAGAAGCTGCGATCTTACTTGGCCTCTAAAAATTTAGAATTCTGCGACCTTTTTAATCGACCATAGAATTGAGTTTATTTTGCGCCAAAACAATACCAGCAAACAGAGCGATGATAAATGCCTGCATTTCAAGCATTTGATCGCGCATAGTGGAGTCTAGTAATCCGCGCAATGCCCACATTACTGCGCTAGCGAATAAGGCTAAACCAAAAGGGGATGATGATAAGTGCGCTCTAAATGAGATTAAGCCTATTTGTGCATAGTTAATTAAAACCATCAGCAGTAGTATGGCTCCCAGAATGCCAATGGCTAAAGAGGTATCTATCCAAGCATTATGCGTATGGGAAATAAATATTTTAGGGGTATGGTTGCAGTACTGGGTAATGGCTTGTTGGTAGGCCTCCTTGGATTGATTAATACCCATCGGATTTTCATAGATCAACATTAAGCCAGCTCTGGCGGCCATCATCCGCGCTCCATCACCGTCAACAACACTATCAAGACCCTTTTGTATTGAAGGGGTCATTTCTATACCCTTGTCTTTTAGAGCATTTTCTAGGACTTCAATTCCTTCGCAATAAACCTTACTTGGATTACCTTCTAGGCCAATCGCAACGCGAGATAGAATTCCGCTCCAACGATTTGGATTACTGACAACGCCAATTTTGTAAATGCCTGCGATAAGAATGGGTATGGAAAGCAGCAAAAAGATTTTTTTCTTATTGCTAATCCTATTGTCTCTATCAAACAAGAAATAAGTGATCATTACGAAAAAGGCGCCGATAAAAGAAAACCCCACCCCCCCACGACTTGCTGCAAGCAAAGGTGAGACAACACAAATTGTCATAAGGGCGATAGCTATGTAGCGATAAATTTTACCGTTGGTTTGAAGAATGCAGAAAGTGCAGAGCAAAATGATGGCCTCCAATGCTGGATACGCAAAGTCACCGTGAATGAGGTTGATGCCCGAGTAGCCCCAAGGAATTGCACCAATAGAAATACTTTTGAATAGGAAGAGAATAAGGTGAATGTAAAGTGGGACTGAGAAAGCAATGCCAAGGTAAAGTAAAAATTGATGTGAATTTTTTCTGCCTAAGATAAGGCCTGTACCAGCGCCAATAATGGAGAACAAAATAAAATGCATCCACTCAGCGCGAAAGTTGCTGAAGGCAGCTTGGTAATTCTCCGAGAAGAAAATCAGTTGAATACCCAGGTAAACAAAAAAGACCACCAAAAGCTTATTTTTTTGGAAGAATGAACTCCAGTCTGGCTTATAAAAGAGAACGCATATTAACAATGCCCCCTCGCATAGGTATCTGCCTGCAATAGTATGTGGAATGTTCCATAGTGGAATTAGCGTGAACAAAGCCACAAAAAATACCATTTTGTGGATGCTTTTTAAATTGATCAACATTGTTCGCTCTGTAGCAGATATTTTGAGGATTATTACCTAGATTTGCCTGGCTTTCTTAAGTTTCTCGCATTGAGGTTGGTAAAATGACGTTTCACTGAAGCTTAGAAACTAATAAAGAGAGTATTGATGATTTTAGTAACCGGCGGTGCTGGATTTATTGGCGGTAACTTTGTCCTCAATTGGCTACAAGTTCCTGGTAATGAAGGTGTGGTTAATTTAGATAAATTAACCTACGCTGGAAATTTGGCTACCCTGGAATCTCTGAAGAACGACCCTCGCCATGTTTTTATTCATGGCGATATTGGTGACAAAACATTGGTTACCAAGTTATTAAATGAGTACGTGCCTCGTGCAATCGTTAATTTCGCTGCAGAGAGTCATGTGGATCGATCAATTCATGGCCCTGCTGATTTTGTAGAAACCAATATTGTTGGCACATTTAATTTATTAGAGTGTGCTCGTGAATACTGGAATCATCTTGCAGGTGCAGCCAAAGAGAAATTTCGCTTTCATCATGTGTCAACCGATGAAGTGTATGGCTCACTTGCTCTAACAGATCCTGCTTTTACTGAAACGAATCCTTACGAACCTAATAGCCCTTACTCAGCATCTAAGGCGGCCTCTGATCATTTGGTGCGCGCTTGGTTTCATACCTATGGCTTCCCGGTTGTGACAACTAATTGCTCCAATAACTATGGCCCTTATCACTTTCCAGAAAAATTAATTCCGTTGGTGATTTTGAATGCGCTCAATAGCAAGCCATTGCCGATTTATGGTGATGGCCAACAGATTCGCGATTGGCTCTATGTGGGCGATCATTGTTCTGCTATCCGTGAAGTATTGGCTAAAGGCAAATTAGGTGAAACTTATAACATCGGCGGCTGGAATGAAAAAGCCAATATTGATGTTGTGGAAACCATATGCGGCATTTTGGATGAACTTAAGCCCCGTGCTGATGGAAAAGGCTATGCAGAGCAAATTACCTTTGTCAAAGATCGTCCAGGGCACGACCGCCGTTATGCAATTGACGCTAGCAAGGTTGAGAGGGATTTGGGTTGGCGACCTTCTGAAACTTTTGATACTGGCATCCGTACAACAGTTCAGTGGTACTTAGATAATCCTGTTTGGATTGAGGGCGTGGTGAGCGGCTCTTATCGTGACTGGCTGCAAAAGCAGTACACCTAATTTTTTGACGAAGAATCTACGTGAATATTCTCGTTTTCGGCAAAGATGGTCAGCTAGGTAGAGCATTTAAAGCTGTTTTTGACCCACTACTTACCTCTGCAAATCTGCAAGTAGCTTATTTCGGTAGAGCAGAGTGCGACCTTAGTACAAAAGAGGAAGTGCTTGCACAACTCAATGCAGCTAAGCCAGATCTTATCATTAATGCCTCCGCTTATACGGCAGTCGATAAGGCGGAAACGGAGATGGATTTAGCCTTTGCAGTCAATGTAAAAGCTCCAGAACTCATGGCCCGTTATGCCACAGAAAATGGCGTCACTTTTTTGCATTATTCCACTGATTATGTCTTTGATGGCAGTAAAGAAGGCTTTTATATAGAGAGCGATGCTCGCAACCCATTGAGTGTGTATGGAAAAAGTAAAGCTGCAGGTGAAGAAGCGATAGAACAAGTGTTTGCAACTTCCTCGCAAGGTCAATTTGCAATTTTCAGAACCAGCTGGGTATATGGCGATGGTGGGAATTTCATTCGCACGATATTGCGTTTAGCAAAAGAGCGCGAAGAATTAACAGTCATTCATGATCAGCGCGGCGTTCCCACGAGTGCGTTATGGCTTGCACAAATCAGTTTAGATTTGGCGCTCGATGCGGGATGTCGGTTAAAGCAGTTTTCATCAGGCATTTATCACGCCGTACCAGCCGGGGAAACGACGTGGCATGGTTTAGCTTCTTTTGTGGTCCAGGCTGCCCTCGATGCAGGTGTTGAGCTCAAAGCAAAGCCAGCGGCTATTAAGCCCATTTTGGCTATGGAATACCCCCGTCCAGCACCCAGGCCCATGAATTCCAGTATGGATAGCACCAAACTTCGCTTAGCACTGCAAAGTGGGTCTGCAAAAGCTTCAAACTCCTATAATGAACTCCACAATGTGCCAAATGTCCCTAGTTGGGATCGCATGGTTCAAGAATATGTATCCACGCTAGCCTCAAAAGGTCTTATTTAAAGATCTGTAGATGGTTTTTGGTGCTAAACAGGGGTTATGAATGGCTGTAAATCGTAAAGGCATTATTTTGGCTGGTGGGTTTGGTACGCGCCTATATCCAGTGACTCAGGCGGTTTCCAAGCAACTCATGCCGGTCTATGACAAGCCCATGGTGTATTACCCACTAAGCACCTTAATGTTGGCTGGTATTCGAGATATCTTGCTTATTTCTACACCACATGACACCCCAAGATTTTCGGAGCTTCTGGGCGATGGTTCTCAATGGGGTCTCAATATTGAGTATTGCGTGCAGCCCTCACCAGCCGGTTTAGCGCAAGCATTTACGTTGGGTAAAAACTTTGTTGGCAACAACCCAAGCGCATTAGTGCTGGGCGACAATATTTTCTATGGCCACGAATTAGTTGACCAGCTTAATAGCGCAAATGAGCGCACTGTTGGGGCATCGGTATTTGCGTATCACGTCAATGATCCAGAGCGTTATGGTGTTGTGGGGTTTGATAAAGACTATAAAGCGCTATCAATTGAAGAGAAGCCTCTAAAACCTCGCAGCAGTTATGCGGTTACTGGCCTCTATTTTTATGACAATCAGGTTTGTGATATTGCCGCTTCAATTAAACCTAGCGCTCGTGGTGAACTTGAGATTACTGATGTGAATCGTGTCTATCTCGATAAGAACGAACTCAATGTGGAAATTATGGGTCGAGGTTTTGCCTGGTTGGATACCGGTACACATGATTCATTGCTCGATGCTGCTGGCTTTATTGCAACTTTGCAAAAGCGACAAGGCCTCATGGTGGCCTGTCCTGAAGAGATTGCGTATCGCCAGGGCTGGATCAGCGCTGAAACTGTGCAGAAGGTTGCTGCGCAGTTAAGTAAAAACAGTTATGGTCAGTACTTGGGCAAAATTTTGAATGAGCTCAATAGTTCAGCTCAACCAATTTCTCTCTCGGCCAAAAAAGCTGCGAAGTAATGATGAGCTCAAAATTGCGAATTACTCCTACTACCATTCACGATGTGTTTATCGTAGAGCCAAAAGTATTTGGTGATGAGCGTGGTTGGTTTACTGAATCATTTAATGCGGAAGACTTTGCAAATGCAACTGGATTGAATGTTCAGTTTGTGCAAGATAACCATTCATTTTCTCGTCAATGGACCTTGCGTGGTTTGCACTATCAATTGGAAAAAACTCAGGGTAAGTTGGTACGCGTTGTGGCTGGCAGTGTATTTGATGTAGCGGTGGATATCCGCAAAGATTCACCAACGTATGGAAAATGGGTAGGCGTTGAACTCAGCGCAGAAAATCATAAGCAATTGTGGATTCCACCAAAGCTTGCACACGGATTTTTGGTGCTTTCAGAAACGGCCGAGTTTCTTTACAAGACAACAGATTACTACCACCCTCAGAGCGAGGCCTGCCTTGCTTGGAATGATCCAGCGGTTGGAATTGAGTGGCCTTTGCCTGCTGGAGTCCAACCCAATATGCATGCCAAAGATGCAGACGGTCTTTCATGGGATGCAGTGCCCAAGTTTGAGTCGTATTGGACAATTTTAAAAAGATAAGATAATTCTCATATGAGTGACTTATCTTCGATCTATTCAAAAGGTCTTTCTTCAAATCCCAAGATTTTGTTGGTCAAGCTCTCCTCATTGGGAGATGTGCTTCACAACTTACCGATTGTTTGGGATTTGCGTGCCCGTTTGCCAGAAGCGCAAATTGATTGGGTGGTTGAAGAAGGATATGTTCATCTACTGACACCGCTCCTCTCCAAAGATGGTTTTAAGGGGATTGATCGCATTATTCCTTTTGGCTTGCGCCGCTGGCAAAAGAATCTATTTAGGCTTTCTATCTGGCAGGAGTTTTTTGCATTCAAGCAAGATCTCCAGAAAATTTCTTATGATGTGATCATTGAAACTCAAGGATTGCTCAAATCCGCCATCGTTTGTTCGCTGGCAAATAAGACTCCGAATGCAGTGATCACTGGCCTTGCTAATGCCACAGAATTTTCTGGCTACGAGCCAATCGCTAGATCTTTTTACAATCAAGCGGTGCAAGTGCCTCTGCAGTGTCATGCAGTAGATCGTTCGCGCTGGATAATGTGTTCTGCTTTAGATATGCCATTACTTGACCGGAGTAGTGCCCCGCAGTTTTACCCTGAGGCTTATGTCAAATCCTTGAGTGAGAAATCCAAAAGCACCCCTGTTGAATTGAAATCTCCTTATGTGCTTTGCTTTCATTCGACAGCTAGAGAGGCTAAGCGCTGGCCTAACGAGAGCTGGATCGCTTTGGGTAAAGAGCTCGCTGCTCGTGGCTACCAAGTGGTTCTACCTTGGGGAAGCTTAGCTGAGCAAGCGGTGAGCAAGGAGCTTGCTTCGCATATTCCGAATGCCTTAGTGCCTCCTGCATTTTCAATGCAGGATGCGTTTTCAGTGATTGCGGGCGCTGCCCTAACCGTGGGCGTTGACACGGGTCTCACACATCTTGCAGCTGTTTTGGATAGACCAACAGTTGAAATCTATTGCGATTCGCCCAGATGGAAAACGGAAGGGTATTGGTCTAGGCGGATTCGTAACGTCGGAGATATTCAGGCGTCACCACCAGTTACCGAAGTAGTCGAGGCTTCTTTGAGTTTGCTTGCTTAGCGCAGTAAAGCGTTAATCGCCACGAGGTCTTCATCCGTCAATGCGGCAGCATGTGCTTTTAACCTGATCGCATTCAAGATAGTGTTATATCTAGCTTGTTGTAATAATGAGCGGGTATTGATTAACGAATCCAAGGCAATCAACACATCAATATTGATTAAGGTTCCCACGTGGAAGCCAAGTGTGCTGGATTCCAGCCCAGATGAGCTTGCACGTTCTGCTGCCTCGTAGGCCTTAACGCTAGCTAAGCCACCATAAAAACCAGTAAAGGCAGTACGAGTATTTTGCGCGGCTGTACGACGGTAGTTATCGTAGTTGGCTTTTGCCGCATCAACCAGCGCGGCATTTTGACGAATAACAGAACTGTTAAATCAACCTGAAACCAGTGGAATAGTCATTTGCAACGCTAAGGTGTTGTTATACACATTGGTATTGGATGGCGTGTAATTATTGGGTGTGCCATTCGAAGTGTTGTATTCAGATGTACCCACTAAATTAATAGTTTGGTAATTTAATGCTTGGGCAGCCCGATAGGTGCTCGCTGCAAGGCTGACAGAGAGCTGACCTGCTAAGACATTAAAGTTGGCTGATTCTGCTTGGTTGATCCAGTCCTCGAGTGTTTGTCCGGGCGGTAGTTGCGGGTTAACACTTTCCGCAATGGGATTGCCTTTGGCATCCTTACGCTTGCTGCGTGGATCCTTAAGTACACCTTCAATTTTGGCATCCTTCACGAGAGGCTTAAGTGCACCTACTGGGCGTCCAACGATTTGTTCTAATGCGCCACGCTTCACAATTAAGTCTGCTTGCGCGGCAATCTCTTGAGAGTTTGCTATATCTAGAGCGGCTTGAGCCGTGTTGACATCGACAATGGTTTCAAGACCCGCATCAAATTTTGCTTGAGCAGCTTCGAGCTGCTATTTGATCAAATCTTTTTTGTTTTTGTAGGGCGCCACATTATCTTGGCTAGTGAGTGCATCAAAGTAGGCTTGCGACACTCGCAAGATTAAATCTTGTTGCGCCAAGAAAAAGCGCATAGCCGCTAACTTGGTATTGAGATCACCTTGTTTAAAAAGCTCTAAGGCGCCGATATTAAAAACAGGTTGAGTAAGCGTAACGGTATAACTCTTTTGATCAAAAACACGTGAGTTACCCGAGTTATTGGAGACGACAGTACTGCCTGTGGCATGCTGGTAGCAACGGGTACCGCCAGGAGTGGCGTTGGCTTGATGTATTGACAGGGAAAAGCCTTGCCAGAAGAGCTCTTTGCTAGCTTGGTAGTTAAATCGAGCAGCGGTGAGTACTGGGTCACTGCAAGCGGCTTCTTGATAAAGCTGAATTAAATCGTTTAATTGTCCTTTAGTCTCATTTGCTTTGCCCCCATTACCCCCAACTAAATTAGATGGTGCTACAGCTGCAGGAACTGCTGGCTTACTGGGAGTGGGAGCTATTTGTGGAGGTTGCTTCAGTCCAATTAAAGTGGATGCGCTTATTGGGGTGGGTAAAGCAGGTCTTGCGGCGCCATTGGGGCTTTGTGCAAGGGCAATGTTAGGTAGCGTGCTAAGACCGAACGCCTGACTCAGGATCAAACCAAAGGCGGTAAGTCGCGAAAGTCTAAAGCGGTTAGGGGTCATGTAATTTGGATAGTTTTCAATGTGCCATGGAGTTTAAGGCCAATTTCTTCAAAATGCTGATTTAGACACTATTTTGCCAAATCCCCTGAGCTGTCTCTATATACCTATAAAATTTGGCCCATGGATCTTATTTGGTTACTACAGGCAGTCATTCTGGGTGTGGTCGAGGGCTTAACGGAGTTTTTGCCGATCTCCAGTACCGGGCACCTGATATTGGTTGGAGACTCGCTCGATTTCAACGATGAACGTGGCAAGGCTTTTGAGGTGATTATTCAGTTTGGCGCCATTTTGGCGGTGTGCTGGGAGTTGCGTGAAAAGTTGCTGAAGGTAGCCAGTTCTTTTTCTAGTAGTCCTGATGCTCGTCGTTTTGTCCTCAATTTGTTAATTGCTTCCATTCCCGCAATGAGTCTAGGCTTCTTATTTGGTAAGCATATTAAGGCGGTATTTTTTTCACCTATTCCGGTGGCGAGTGCCTTTATTGTGGGCGCGCTCATTATTTTTTGGGCAGAGCGTCGTCAGCAGAATGTCGCCGATGTTTCGAGGCAGATCAAATCTGTAGATGATTTAAGCCTCCTCGATGCGCTTAAAGTGGGCTTGGCGCAATGCGCTGCTTTAATTCCTGGCACATCACGCTCAGGCGCAACCATTATTGGTGGCATGTTATTTGGATTGCCTCGCGCAGTTGCTACAGAATTTTCTTTCTTCTTGGCGATGCCGGTAATTGGTGGCGCTACCGCCTATGAGTTGCTCAAGCTTTGGAAGGCCCCAGTCGCTTTCTCTGGAGAATTTTCCATCGCTATTGCTATTGGAGTCGGTTTTGTAGCTGCATTTATTTCCGCTTTTGTATGTGTACGCTGGCTGATTCATTATGTAGCTCACCATAATTTCATTCCATTTGCTTGGTACCGAATCGCTTTTGGATTATTGGTTTTATTTACCTCTTACACCGGCTTAATTGGCTGGTCTCATTAATTTCACTAATAAAACATTATTCAAGCTGAGGCAATAATTTATGGACGCATCAATCGACGCAATTACCAATAATATTCAGATCGCCTTGGCGCCAGTATTTTTACTCACCGCAGTAGCCACTTTAATTAATGCGATTTCAGGACGGCTTGCCAGATCAGTTGATCGTATGCGAGCAATTCGACACTCGATTGATCGTGGCGAGGTTAAAGATCAGGTCCTTTTGCAGCATATGAATAAAGAGGCGGATGAGGCGAAAATTCGGGGTCGTCTTTGTACTGCTGCGATCTTTTTCGATGTTCTTAGTGGCGTTTTTATTTCACTAACCGTACTGGAATTATTTTTCTTTCAAGCGGGTGCGGTACGCTCTTTGCAGACAACCTATGTTATTTGGACTTTTGTCTTGGGATTGATTTTCTTTATGACATCACTCTCCATTGTTCTTGCTGAAATTGTTTATGCTTACCGCTCAGCAGGGTGGAATACACCGCACGGCGCTGGTAAATGATCAGAACCGACCGAATTCGCTCGTTTGTTCTTAGGGCCGGAAGAACCACTGCTCGACAGCAACGTGCTATTGAGGAGTTTGGTCCTCAGTTCTTAATTCCCTATCAAGCATCGAGTCTCAACTTACGTGAGGCGTTTGCAGGCTCGGATAGGCCAAAAATTCTGGAGATTGGTTTTGGCATGGGTGAGACCACTGCCAAGATCGCCGCTTTGAGAAGTGATGACGACTTCTTGGCGATCGAAGTTCATCCTCCTGGTGTGGGTGCTTTGCTCAAGCTTATAGGTGAGAATCAGTTAACCAATTTGCGACTCATTCGTCATGACGCTGTTGAAGTACTCGAGCAGATGATTGCACCAGATAGTTTAGATGGTATTCATATTTACTTTGCCGATCCATGGCATAAGCAGCGCCACCACAAGCGTCGTTTGATTCAGGCTGAGTTTGTACGATTGCTGGTTTCTAGATTAAAGCCTGGCGCCTACTTGCATTTGGCTACCGATTGGCATAATTATGCGGAGCAGATGCTCCTCGCCTTAAATGCTGATCCCGCTTTACACAATACTTCCACTGATTTTGTGAAGATTGCAACATTTGATGTTTCTGATGTGGCACAGCCAGATGAAACTCCAAATGAATTTAAGCCAACCCTTGAGCAATTAAATGCTCAGCATGCTGGATATGTGGAAAGGCCAGAATATCGGCCAGTCACGAAGTTTGAAAACCGTGGCATCAAACTAGGCCATGGTGTTTGGGATTTGGTGTACCAGAAAAAATAACAAATTTAGAAAAAATCTGGAAGGTAAAAGTAAGCGAGAGAATGTGTAGTCCTGCTTACAGGCCTACACAAACGTACTTCATTTCTAGCTATTCATCCATCCCATAGACGCTACCATCGCGTCCCAGTCCGGCTTGCTTGATTCCGCCAAAAGGAGCCACCTCATTGGAGATGAGTCCGGTATTAACGCCAACCATGCCGTATTCTAGAGCTTCCGCCACTTTCCATACGCGACCGATATCACGACTCAAAAAGTATGATGCCAAGCCAAATTGGCTGTTGTTCGCTAGCTTAATGACCTCTTCATCGCTTTCAACAGGAATGATGGGCGCTCCTGGACCAAAAGTCTCTTCGTAGGTGATGAGCATCTCGCTATTCACATTGGCCAAAATGGTGGGCTCGTAAAAGTTCTTGCATTCCACTGTTCGTTTGCCGCCAGAGACTAATGTCGCACCTTTGCCAAGAGCATCAGCTACATGCTTTTTCACTTTTTTCAGTGCAGCAGTTTCAATCAAAGGCCCCTGTGTAATGCCAGTCTGTATGCCGTCTCCAACCTTAATCACAGAGAGCGCTTTGGCAAACTTCTCTACAAAGACATCTTGCACTTTTTTGTGAACATAAAAGCGATTCGCGCAAACACAGGTTTGACCGGAGTTCCTAAATTTGGATTCCATGGCACCACTAACTGCCGCATCAATATCGGCGTCCTCAAACACGATAAATGGTGCATGCCCACCTAGCTCTAGGGCAAGCTTTTTAACAGTGGGAGTACATTGCTCCATCAGAATGCGTCCGACTTCTGTCGAGCCTGTAAAGGATAAGTGACGCACGGTAGGGGAGGCACACAGGGTTTTGCCAATCGCGATAGATTGATTTGCATCGGCAGTCACAATATTGATCACCCCATCGGGAATACCAGCACGCTTCGCAAGCTCTGCTAAAGCTAATGCGGATAAAGGAGTCAGCTCCGCTGGTTGAATCACAATCGTACAGCCCGCCGTCAATGCCGGCGCAATTTTGCGGGTGATCATAGCAATCGGAAAATTCCATGGGGTAATGGTTACGCAAACATCTATCGGTTGCTTTACTACCATCAGACGCTTGTCACTCCATGTGATGCCAAGAATCGAACCTTCAACTCGCTTCGCTTCTTCAGCAAACCACTCGACAAAAGAGGTGCCATAAACTACTTCACCAGCGGCTTCAGCCAGAGGCTTGCCTTGCTCCAGCGTCATGAGCTTTGCTAGATCTTGCGTATTTTCAAGAATCAGGTCAAACCATTTGCGCATGATTTGCGCGCGCTCTTTGGCGAGTTTGCTGCGCCAAGCTGGCAAGGCTTTTTCTGCGGCAGTGATCGCTAGTTCAGCATCTTGCGTTCCCAGATTAGCAACATTGGCGATCATTTCATCGGTAGCAGGGTTATTTACTAAAAAAGTATTTTTAGATTGAATCCAGTTGCCATTGATAAATGCCTCTTCTTTAAAAAGGCTATGGTCTTTGAGGAGGCTACGGATATCTACGGTTTGCATATTAATTCCTTTGGAATATATGCAGATGATGTTCTCTCCTTCTAAGCAAAAAGCCTTCAGGCTTTAAGGTCTGAAGGCTGATGTTTCTTGCTAATGATTTAGGGCTATTGGCCTGCTCTAGTCTCGGCAGTTCGCAGTTTCTGGGCGAGTAGATCTAAGACGCCATTTACATATTTATGACCATCTGTGCCGCCAAAGGTTTTAGCAAGCTCAACTGCTTCGTTAATGGCCACCCTATACGGTACAGAGAGATCGGCGGCTAGTTCATAGGCGCCAATTAAGAGGGCCGCATGTTCTACAGGCGATAGTTCATTCATCGGGCGATCTAGCGCGGGGGTAATGATGGCTTCTAACTCATCAGTACGCGCTAAAACACCGTCAAAGATTCCTTTAAAAAGATCAAGTTGGCAACGACGAAATGCAGGGTCTTCTGACAGCTGTTTGGCAATAGCAGCCCCATTGGGGATGCTGCCAGCACGACGCATGACTAGGCTTTGATAAACGCCTTGAAGGGCGTATTCACGAGCACGACGACGCGGCGTTAAGGAACGCTTCGCGGGAGCTTTCGCATCTTTGGCTGCTACTAGATTTTCTGTATTCGGAAGAGATTTAGGCATTCAATTACTCTTCACTCGAATTAATTTCGATATCGATATCGGGAGCTAAAGCGAGAGCTAGGTTGGCCATTTCGACTACAGCTTGTGCGCACTCAGCACCTTTAACCTCTACACGCGCAAGAGCTTGTTCATCGGTATCGCAAGTGAGTACGCCATTGGCGATTGGTAATCCAGAATCGATTGAGATACGGGTAATTCCGGCGGCAGTCTCATTGGAGACCAATTCAAAATGATAGGTCTCGCCGCGAATGACCGCACCGAGCGCTACCAAACCATCAAACTCACCAGTCTCCGCCATTTTTTGCAGGGCAAATGGAATGTCCAATGCGCCTGGCACTGTAACGAGTTTGATATCGGATTGATTTACGCCGAGTGAAATGAGCTTATTGATACAAGCATTGGTTAAGGCAACGCAATGGTCTTCGTTGAAGCGCGCTTGCACTACGCCAATGCGCAGGTCTTGCCCATTTAAATCGACCTCTAATACGCCTACAAATTCATTGGTGGAATCGGTCATGATGCTTTTCTTAATTAAGGGTTAAATGGGGTGTAGCCTGTTACCTCAAGCTTGTAACCCGCAAGGCTTGGCACAGGGCTTGGATTGGCTAGGAGGCGCATTTTTCCTACGCCAATATCTTTCAAAATTTGCGCGCCGATACCATAGCTTCTGAAATCAGTTTTTCGCGCTAATGGCTTTTGCTCGGCATCATGAGCAAGATTGAGTTTGTGAAATTGGGCAAGCCAATCGCTATCGTTGGGCGCTGCGATGCCAGAGGCGTTCAGGAGAACTACAACGCCGGCAGGCGCAGCTGCAATTTGCTCTAACGCTTTAGCCAGGGGCCAAGAGTGAGTACTGATATCGGAATCTAGGAAATCTAATACGGTCACGGGCGCATGCACGCGAACCAGCGTTTCTTGGGCTTCAGAAAGTTTGCCATGTACCAAAGCGAGATGTACACAGGAGCGGGGAGTATCGCGATAAATAATGCCTTGGAATTTCCCCCAAGGAGTAACAAATTCTCT
This sequence comes from Polynucleobacter necessarius, assembly GCF_900095215.1. Taxonomy (NCBI): domain Bacteria; kingdom Pseudomonadati; phylum Pseudomonadota; class Betaproteobacteria; order Burkholderiales; family Burkholderiaceae; genus Polynucleobacter; species Polynucleobacter necessarius. The sequence continues at coordinate 209,397 of NZ_LT606949.1, forward strand.
GGCACCTTCGCGAACCACAATACTTTCGTGTTGACTGCGATATTGAATCAGATCGGCAATGCTGCCGATCTTTAATTGATGATCTTTAGCAAATTCCAATAAATCAGGAAGGCGAGCCATGCTGCCATCGTCTTTCATAATTTCGCAAATGACTGAGGTAGGCGAACAGCCAGCTATTTCTGCCAGATCGCAGCCTGCTTCAGTGTGGCCTGAGCGAATCAGTACGCCGCCAGGTTGAGCCATCAACGGAAAAATATGACCAGGCTGAACTAGATCGCTAGGCTTTGCATTGGGTGCGACTGCGGTTTGAATGGTGAGCGCACGATCTGCCGCGGAAATGCCAGTAGTTACACCTGTCGCCGCTTCAATAGAAGCCGTGAAATTCGTAGCCATAGAAGTGCCGTTGTCTATCACCATTAATGGCAAGTTGAGTTGTTGGCAACGCTCACGAGTGAGGGTTAAACAAATTAATCCACGACCATGTTTAGCCATGAAATTCACCGCTTCGGCAGTCACATGGTCTGCAGCCAGCACCACATCACCCTCGTTTTCACGATCTTCTTCGTCAACAAGGATCACCATTTGGCCGGCACGCATGTCGGCAATGATTTCTTCAGTGGAGGCTAGGGTATTTGGCATAGCCCTCTATTTTAAGCTCAGGCTAGGGTTACCGTGAGGTTTCACAGCAATATATTGCCTTTCTGACGGTAAGAGCCTGGCAAGACTGTTTTATCTGGTCTATACCCCTTTGAAAATGGCTTATGACTATTCAAGGCTGGGATTACCAACGAGGTGGGGGCGCTCCGCCAAACGGCTTTATTTTGCTTGAGGTGTTGGTGGCAATGAGTCTCATTATGGGCGCCTGGATGGTCTCCGCCCATACTTATCCCATGCTTATCAGAAGTTGGCTTTAATCCTAGGTCAACAAGAAGGTAAAAGATCTGAATGCAGAAAGGAAATAGACGCACATGAAATTGCAATCCATACCGAGGCTATTGCGTCTCATGCAACTAAGAGTGTGAAGCATGAGTCTACTCGAGTGCCTAGTCGGAATCACGCTGTACGCTCTTCTATTAAATCCCCTGCTAAAAGCAAGCGCTCAATTGGAAAAGAAACAAATGGAATATGAAAAAACTCAATCTTTGATCTCAGAGGCGGACCGCGCTTTTGAGTTGATGGGGCGCGCGATTCGCATGGCAGGCTATCAAAATATCAAAACATACCAATTCACCTAATAAAGTGAAAGCCGATACCTCATTATGGTTTATTCAAGTAAACAAAAAAGTGGGATACCGAGGGTCGGATGCATTCAATGTTCAGCATGCGCTATCGGATGGCATTGACTTTGATTGCATTAGCAATATTCTGAGTAAAGATCGAACCAGAAAAGATTTAGCGTTCCAAGGTTTTATTGTTGAGCGACAAGCTCGAATTACCAAAGGCGCTAAAGCCAATGTGGGCTTGCTGATCTGTCAGTCACTTGATAGCCAAGGAAGGGTGCAAAGCACTACCCTCATGAATGATGTGAATTACTTTGCTATTGAGAGGCTTGACGCGATGCAAGCTAATAGCAGCAAGAGCTACAGAGATGATCAAGGCAAAAACTATATCGCTTAAGTCTCCAAATGACCGATGGGGCTGGACTTCAAGTCAATCTGAAGCGGACTTTTTCGACCAGGAATTTACCTTGATATTGGCTTGGGTCATTTCTTTATTGCTACTGTGTGCTTCTCTGATTATCTACATAGAGCGCTTAGGAGCATTACGTATTGTCGAGATCAATACCATGGTCGAATCTCAGAAAAAATGGATTTCGGCAGAGAAGGCAGTTCAAGCTTGCGAGGAAAATATCACTGCGCTCTCACAAGCGCACAGCAGCCTTTGTTTTACCGAATCCCTTGGTAATCAACGTTGGCTCATATCGAGCAAAGAAACACCAGGAATTCAAATCGGAGATCTTGTGGATGAAACAACAGGAATCGTTACGCGCATAAATTGGAGACAAATATTTGAATAACAAATGGCTCCCTCAGAAAGAAAAGGGTTCTACCTTATTGGAGTTAATGGCAGTAGTACTCATTATTGCCATTACTGCGACGATGAGCCTGCCGCTATTACAAGAACAAATTGCCGCTCGAGAAATGGATGCTGCTGCGCGCTGATTTATTGCATATGCCCACTTTGCTCGTCAGCAGGCTTTGCATACGGGTCAGTCCATGCAACTCACGCCTATCAATGATGGACTTTGGGAAGATGGTTGGCTTATTCAGAGTGGATGCATTGGCAAGAAGGTGAGCTCAAGTTGCCAGTCTAAAATTTGGCTTTTCCAAGGGAGGTACTGAGTCTATTTATTTTAAAGCTGGAGGCAGGCAATTTACTGACCCGCATTCTGGCAAAAGAGGCATGTTGTTTAATGCCGCGGGGGCCGCCAAAACAGGTCAGGGCGGCTTTGTGGCGAATCGCCTGATTTTGGGCCATAAAAGAGCGTCACACCTAGAAAGGCAAATGATTTTGGGTAGTGGTGGGCGATGGCGTATCTGCGATTCCGCCAGAGATTCAAAGCGCTGTCATTGAATGGTTTAATAGACTCCATGTACAGCGCACTTGACCACCAATTGATGGGCGAGGCTTTAGCCGAGGCTCAAAAATCACTCTACCTCTCCAACCCGAATCCCCGGGTGGGATGCGTTATTGCCAAAGATGGAAAAGTGATTGGGCGCGGCTTTACTCAAGCAGTTGGAAAAGCGCATGCAGAAGTGCAAGCCTTGGCAGACGCCAAAGTGTTAGGTCATGCTGTTGCTGGTTCAACCATCTATGTCACTTTAGAACCTTGTAGTCATACCGGTAGAACGCCTCCTTGTGTTGATGCCTTAATTGCCGCCAAACCAAGCAAAGTGATTGTGGCGATGTCTGATCCCAATCCACTTGTCGCTGGTAAGGGATTAGAAAAGCTGCGAGCTGCTAGTATTGAAGTGCAGTGCGGTTTACTCGAATCGGAAGCGCAACAAATTAATCGTGGCTTTATTTCTAGAATGACGCGTAGTTTGCCATGGGTGCGCATGAAGATCGCCGCCAGCCTTGATGGAAAAACTGCCTTACCGGATGGTCGCAGTCAATGGATTACTGGCCCACTTGCCAGAGCGGATGGCCACCATTGGCGCGCTCAAGCTTGCGCTATTGTCACCGGCGTTGGCACGGTGAAAGAGGACGATCCAACTCTCAATGTAAGAGAGGTCGAGACTCAGAGACAGACCGTAAGAATCATGATCGATTCCAAATTAGAAACGCCACCCACAGCGAAAATGTTGCAAAACACAGAGCAGTCTGGTGTTTTGATCCTGTGCGCCGATTTGACTAATTTAGGGATGCAAGCAAAGGCAAAAGCATTTGAAGCGCGCGGTATCGAAGTGATTGCGATGGCGAATGCCTTTGGCAAGGTGGATTTACCAAGTCTATTTTCTTATTTCGCTAAAGAGCGTGAGATGAATGAACTCCACATCGAAGCGGGTTTTAAGCTCAATGGTTCGATGTTGAGAGAAGATTGTGTGGATGAGTTATTGCTCTACTACGCACCATTCTTAATGGGTGATGGTATTGGTATGGCAAACGTTGGTCTCTTAAATGATTTAAGCCAACGCCAGCACTGGCAGATGATCGATCAAGCTGTTTTTGGCCCTGATCTGCGCCTACGTTTAATTAAGAACTAAAATTACCACATGTTTACAGGAATCATCACTGCTGTCGGTCAAATTAAAAGCGCTCAAGCCAGAGGGGATGGCTTTCATCTTCTGGTGGAGGTTCCAGCAGGCTATTTGGACGATGTCGCTTTGGGCGATAGTATTGCCATTTAGGGTGCGTGTATGACCGCTACCCAATTAAATAGCAATTCTTTTGCTTTGGATATTTCTCGCGAATCGCTTAATAAAACGGTAGGTCTGGATAAAGTAGGCCCAGTCAATCTAGAGAAAGCGATGCGTCTCAATGATCGCCTAGGTGGACATTTGGTCAGCGGTCACGTTGACGAAGTGGGGCAAGTAGCCCACTTTGCCGAAGTAGCGCATGATACCTATGGATCTTGGCTTTTACGAATCGAAGCGCCAAAAGAGTTGGCGCAATACCTGGCTTATAAGGGATTCATTGTGGTCAATGGAGTGTCGCTTACTGTTAATAAGACAGAAGATACGGCAAACGCCCGCATTATTGATATCAACTTAATTCCTCACACCTTGCAAAGTACTACCCTAGGTAAGCTTGTGCAAGGTGATGCAGTGAATCTTGAAGTGGATCTGATTGCGCGCTACGTAGCTCGCATGCTTGAGACGCAAGCAAAATAAGATCTACATCCGCTTTAAATTTTTTTTACCATTTTAGTTTTGCCACTTTTATGATCTTTGATGGTTTGAACAAGCAAGGCATCGTCAATTAAATCCAGCAACGTTTCGTAAGCTTTAATTGATAAGAGATAGGCTATTGGCTTATTGCGACTTAAGATGATCGTAGGTTAATTATCGGATAGCGGTATGAGCATACCTGGATTGCGTCTTAATTCAGTTAGCTTGACAATGGCGTTGCGGTGAATTTTGGACATATAAGAGGATTGATATAAACCGAAATCATGGCTTAAAAGCGATAGTAAAGCCTTTGCTTGACCTTGTTAAATCAGTGGTTTTAATTCTTTCTGTAGTATTGACGGCTAAACAGCAAATGAGTGAAGTGGTATTCAAATATTGCCATTGGGACAAACATGCAAGAACTAAAGCTACTTTTGAATGAAGTTGAGTATGAGGCTGCAATGGCAGAGGTGGTTAAGTTCTTTGAACTTGAGCCAAAAGCAGGTAGTTCAGATGCCGATAGATTCCAATCTTTGCTGAAATTAATAGATGCTTACGAATCTAAAAACTACCCAATTTGATTCATGCAGCGTTTGTCTGTGAGTCTAATGATTGAATCAATTATTTATTTTTTGGTAACGAGTAGGATCGCTCACATTAGCTTGTTCAAAGCCAAGCCTGCCTTAAACGGCAAGATTCACATTCACCGCAGGCTTCACCCAAATCATTTGCTTGGTAGCCAGACACTGTTTGTGAATAGTCCACACTCATAGTGCTGCCTAGTTGAATGATTTGCGCTTTGGTAAGGCTGATGATGGGCGAATGCATCCTAAAGCGGTTCTCATCATTGATTGCTTCAACGCCGGCCTTAGTGGCTCAGTTCGCCATGCGTTCGAAAGAGGCGACATATTCAGGTCTGCAGTCTGGGTAGCCTGAGTAATCTACTGAGTTAGCTCCATCAAAAATATCTAGGCCGCCGAGAGACTCCGCACAACCCAATGCGAGTGACAGCAAAATCGTATTACGTGCAGGCACATAAGTGACGGGGATTTCTTGATCTTTTCCTGGGGTGGTGGGTACTGCAATGTTGGAGTCAGTCAAAACAGAACCACCAAAACGAGTGAGATCTAAATTCACTACTTCATGGCGCGCCACCCCAATTTGCTTGGCGATATGTTTTGCAGCAGTCAATTCTGAGGAGTGACGTTGCCCATAACCTACGGAGAGGGCATAAGGTGTATATCCCAGATCCTTGGCTAAAGCCAATACGGTCGCGGAGTCCAAGCCGCAAGAAAACAAGATTACCGCAGGGGTGCCAGGCTGGCGGGGCGCCAGCGATGCAAAGGCAGCAGAGAGCTTAGACATGAGTGGGGGTAAAGAAAGAAGTGTTACTTGGTGCCAGCAATAAGTTGCTGTGCATCTTTAGCCGCTTCAGTGTCGGGATATTTGGCAATGATGTCGCTAAATGTTTTCTTGGCTGTTGCTTTGTTGCCGCTCTCTAATTGAGCATTGCCCAAAGTCACCATCGCTGCGGGAATGCGCGGATGGTTTGGATATCGCTTAATGAGATTTTGTAATTTGCTAATTGCACCAGCGTATTCTTTATTCGCATACTTGCTATTACCGCTCCAGTAAAGAGCAAGTGGTAGGTAAGGACTCTTTGGGTACTTCGCAGTGAATGCTGCAAAGCTATCCTCAGCCTTTTTCAGGTTGCCCGCCTGAAATGCTTTGAGCGCATCGTCATAAGCTTTTTTCTCACCTGGCTGCACTGTGCCGCTAACACCTTCGATGGTGATGGTGCGAGGTTCAAAATTACCTAGGCGGGTATCAAGATCTTGATAGTACGTTTTTTGACTAGCGCTGATATCTTCGCCTTGCTTCTCAAGTTCTTCTACTTTGCCACGGAGTTCCGCATTCTCGGTCTTGAGTTTGTCGATTTGCCCTTGTAGCTCGAGCTGGGTAGTGGCTAGAGACTTGCGCAGATCCAGAATAGCCTTACGCGCTTCATCGTCCGAGAAGAGAGCCCAAGCGCTATTGGAGGCACTCAAACAAATGAGAGCGGCACTTAAACAAAACGCTCGTGAGAGCGTTTGTTTTGCTGAGTGAGAAAACGTCATCATTAGTTCGTGATGTAAACAATGTCAGCACGGCGATTTTCTGCCCAAGCCGCTTCGTTATCCCCTTCTGCTTTTGGTTTTTCTTTACCAAAGCTTACGGCTTCCATTTGATTGTCAGATACGCCCATCAAGTTCAGTGATTTACGTACAGCATCAGAGCGACGTTGGCCGAGTGCCAAGTTGTATTCCGCGGTGCCGCGTTCATCGGTATTGCCTTGGATGATGATCTTCTGTTGTGGGTTTGCTTTTAAATAGCTTGCATGAGCAGACAACATCTTTTGATACTTAGTCTGCACAGTGTATTCATCGAAGCCAAAGTAAACGTTCTTTTCAAAGAGTGGGCTGCTTGGATCATTCCATGGCTGTGAGGCAAAATTACCGCTACCACCACTACCGTTGGCGCCATCGGTGTCGTCTAATTTCACGCTGGAGCAAGCTGCCATGAGTAATGCGGTAGCGCCGATGAGGGCAAAAGTTGCTGCGCGACGTGCGATAGAAATCTTCATGAATTTCCCTTTTTCCTACAAGCTGAATCTATAAATGAGTCAATAGCCAATATTATGCCCCCAAGCGCATCAAAAGTGACTATTTCAAGCTACAAGAATAAAGCCCCAAGGGTTACTTGGGGCTTTAGCAGGCTGGGATAAGTTTTTCTGGGTTCTAGTCCACAAAAGGACCCCAGGCTGGCTGACGAACATCAGATCCTGGAATGCTCAGCACCTGCTTGGAATTGCCGTCGACCGAGACAGCAGCTAGAACACGTTTACCACCCACTTTGGTGGAATACAGAACGTAGCGTCCATTGGCCGCAAAGGAAGGAGATTCATCGCTGATGCCATCGGTGAGTGCCTGAGCATCACCGGTAGCCAAGTTCAGAATATAGAGTCGATAAGCGTCGCCAATATTAGCGATATAAGCTAAGTATTTTCCATCCGGGGAGATGCGAGGTGAAGTCACAAAGCCTTGTTTGAAAGTAACGCGCTTCACACCTTCAGCTTGTTCGCCATCAGCATGCATGCGATAGATTTGGGGATTGCCACCGCGATCGCTCGTGAAGTAGATGTAACGACCATCAGCGGAGTACTGTGGCTCAGTATCAATTGTGTTGCCGCGAGTTAAGCGATGTAAGTTAGTTCCATCCGCATTAATACCGTAGATTTGTGTATTGCCATCTTTAGACAATGAGATCGCTAGTTTTGTGCCATCAGGTGACCAAGCTGGCGCACTGTTATTACCCTTTTGATTCGAGAGGGAAATTCGACGACCGGTAGTGAGCTCATGCACATAAATCACAGGCTTGCGATCTTCAAAAGACACGTAGGCTACTTTCTTGCCATCAGGTGACCATGATGGAGAAATGATTGGCTCACCACTGTTCATGGCATTACGAATATTTTGTCCATCCGCATCGGAGATCACAAGTCGGTAACGCTTGCCATCCTTGATGACATAAGAGAGACGGGTGGAGAATACGCCGCGCTCACCAAGCAATTTGAAGATGATGTCATCGGCAATTTTGTGAGCTGCTGCACGTAAGTTATCAGCGCTGGAGTTGAGATTTAAACCACCTAGACTTTGGGAGTTGCGTACATCAAATAATTTGCAATGAATCTCAACTTGAGATCCACTGATTTGCACAACAGCACCTACTACCAATGCATCGGCACCACGCGCAGTCCAATATTTGTAATTTGGGGTGCCTTCATCGCTCTCAACGGCATTGCCGTTCTCGGTATTTTTGAAGTAACCACTGCGAGCTAAATCTTGACGAATGATTTCAGTAACGCTGGTGGGTAATTTATTTTCATCTTTAAAGCGCATTACTGCGATTGGATAAAGCGATTGACCGACGCCAGTAACTTCAATATTCATCTGCGCAAGCGCAGGTGTCGACATACTAATCAGCAGTGCAAAGACCATTAAGCCAAAAGAGTTCAGTTTCGATATCAGTCTTTGTCTTTTTGCTAATGGCAACATGCATTAATCCTTGGGTTTAAAAGTCAGTTTTACTTCGCGTTGTGGAATTTTGCCATCGTCGTCTTTTGGCAGACTCTCTGCACGTGAAAGGGCTAACAATACTGCGCGATCCCAGCCCGCATTACCGCTAGAAGACTGAATGCTAGTGCTCAAAATGGCCCCATCTGGCGCAAGATTGACCAAAACGACTGCTGAAGGGTTGCCGCTGACGGATTCTGGATTAAAGACGATTAATGGCTTCACCTTTTTGATCACTTTATCGGTCCAGCCAGGTGGTGCGTTACCATCGCCACCAACGCCACTACCGACTGTGCCACCACTACCACCTTCTGCTACCGCTGCTGCGCGTAAGCGTGCTAACTGATCGGCGCGCGCTTTTTCAGCCGCAGCATTAGCTTTAGTTTCCGCTCGAGATTGCGCCTTGGAAGCTTCCGCTTTTTTAGGTGGCTCCTCCTTCTTTGGTTTTTCTTTCGGCGGAGGCGGTTTGACTGCCTTTGGTTTTTCCTTCACTACTTCTTTTTTAGGAGGCTCTTTTTCTAGCTTCTTTTTCTTAATGGCGATATCAGCCGCTTCTTCTTTGACTTCAGTTTTGAGTTCTGGCTCAGGTGGTGTTTCAACTTGTGGTGCGGAATCCCAGAGCTCTACTTCTATTCCAGATGAAGTGCTGTTGTTCCACCTAATACCAATCATCAGAAAAGCGAGCAAGCCTAAATGTGCGATTAATGAAAAAGTAAACGCGCGTTTAGTGCTTTCTTGCTTTGTATATCGTCCCCGCTTGAATGGCGAGAGGGAAGATTGAAAAGTGGGAGCGCTATTCATGGGCAATTACAGCAAGCCTCAAAGCCTTATTGGGTCTTGACCGCAAGGCCAACCCGTTTCACGCCATTCTCTTTGAGCTTGGACATGACTTCCATCACAGTTTCATACTTAATGGATTTATCGGCTGCAATCACAATCGGTTGGTCAGCGGATTTTTCGGCATTTGACCGGGCAAAAGCACCGAGTTCAAATTTATTTAGTGTTTGTGTTGGGTCGCCATCTTTTCGTACGATGACATCTTCATTGGTGTCGATAGTTAAAAAGACAGGCGGCAAGGATTGCACTTTGGCGCCACCAACAGTTGGCAAGTTGACAACGCCGGGATTAACCATGGGTGCGGTAACCATAAAAATCACCAACAACACCAACATCACGTCGATGTACGGAACGACGTTGATGTCGGCCATTGCCCGACGTTTGTTTTTGCGTAATGAAAAACCGGCCATTACTTATCGTACCGCAGTTTGGCGCTGTAAGATATTGGTGAGCTCTTCGATGAATGTTTCAAAGCGAATGGAGAGGCGGTCAACATCGGTGGCGGCGCGGTTGTAAGCAACTACCGCTGGAATCGCGGCAAACAAACCAATTGCGGTTGCGATCAAAGCTTCTGCGATGCCGGGGGCAACAGTAGAAAGGGTGGCATTTTGCACATTGGCCAAGCCGCGGAAGGAGTGCATGATCCCCCAAACGGTGCCAAAGAGGCCGATGTATGGGGAGACCGAGCCTACAGAAGCCAGGAAGGGCAGATTGGCCTCCAAAAGGTCCATTTCACGCTGATAAGTGGCTTTCATGGCTCGGCGGGCAGCGTCAATTTCACGGCCTTTGTTGAACTCCTGCATACCGGCTTCAAAGATGTGCTCCAGGACAGCATCGCTGCGGGTATTCCGCTGAGCTGCCTCCAGAAGGGTATTGAGGTCTCCGTCTGACCGGAAATCACGCTCAAAGCGGTCTGTATTTTGTCTAACCCCACGTAAAACGGCGGTTTTCTTGAAAATAATGGTCCAAGAGGCGATGGACATGCTCAGTAATAACAACATTACCAACTGGACTAATAGGCTGGCATTGAGGACTAGAGAGAGGAATGAGAGGTCTTGTGTGGAGGTCATGGTGGAATTTTGTATGATGTAGGTTGATTTTACTAAGTTAATTTACTCAGCCATTCAACTTCCTCAGGATTATCACCATGTTTGACCGCCAAAACACATTAGCCAAAACCGATCCCCAGTTATGGGAAGCTATTCAGAACGAAAATCAGCGTCAGGAAGACCATATTGAGATGATTGCTTCTGAGAACTACACCTCACCAGCGGTGATGGCTGCCCAAGGCTCTCAGTTGACCAATAAGTACGCTGAAGGTTACCCAGGCAAGCGTTATTACGGTGGTTGTGAATTCGTGGACGTTGCTGAGCAATTGGCGATTGATCGTGTCAAAGCTTTGTTTGGTGCTGAAGCGGCAAACGTGCAACCGCATTGCGGCGCATCCGCAAACCAAGCGGTATTTTTGGCTTTCTTAAAACCAGGCGATACCTTTATGGGGATGAGTCTTGCTGAAGGTGGTCACTTGACCCACGGCATGGCTTTAAACATGAGTGGTAAGTGGTTCAACCCAATCGCTTATGGCTTGGATAAGAACGAAGAAATCGATTACGAGCAGATGGAGGGTTTGGCTCGCGAGCACAAACCAAAATTGATTATTGCTGGCGCATCTGCATATTCCAAAAAGATTGTTTTTGAGCGCATCGGTAAATTAGCAAAAGAAGTGGGCGCGATCTTTATGGTAGATATGGCTCACTATGCTGGCTTGGTTGCGGCAGGCGTTTACCCAAATCCAGTGCCCCATGCTGACATCGTGACTTCGACAACCCACAAGAGCTTGCGTGGCCCTCGTGGCGGCATCATCTTGATGAAAGCCGAACACGAGAAAGCCATCAATTCCGCAGTGTTCCCAGGCTTACAGGGCGGCCCTTTGATGCACGTGATTGCTGCTAAAGCGGTAGCGTTCAAAGAGGCTGCAGAACCAGGTTTTAAAGATTATCAAAAGCAAGTAGTTGCTAATGCAAAAGCGCTGGCTGAGACATTGATTGCGCGTGGCTTAAGAATCGTTTCTGGCGGCACAGATTCACATGTGATGTTGGTGGATTTACGCGCCAAGAAAATGACCGGCAAAGAAGCTGAGCGTGTGTTGGGCGAGGCCCACATTACTTGTAACAAAAACGGTATTCCAAATGATCCAGAAAAACCAATGGTGACTAGCGGCATTCGTTTGGGCTCCCCTGCAATGACAACGCGTGGATTCAAAGAGGCGGAAGCAAGACAGATCGGTAACTTTATTGCAGATGTTTTGGATAATCCAAATGACCCTGCGAATATCGCTAAAGTGCGCGCACAAGTTGTCGAGCTCACTAAGCGTTTCCGGGTTTACGGCTAAGTAATTAATAGCTCAACCAAGACAAGAAGAGTTCATTGCGCTGCCATTTTTGCCATAACGAAGATACCCAGGTGTTAGATACCCGGGTATCTGACGATGGCGATACTATTCGCCGTCGTCGCCGTTGTGCCAAATGCGATAAGCGCTTTACAACTTATGAGCGTGTTGAATTGGCGTTGCCAGCTATCGTTAAGAAAAACGGTAGTCGTGTGGAATACAGTCACGATAAGTTGGCAAGCTCAATCAAGTTGGCTTTGCGTAAGCGTCCAGTGTCATCAGACTCTGTCGATGAATCCATTGCACGCATTGAAGAAAAACTCCTGAGCCTTGGTGAAAAAGAAATCCCGAGCGAACGTGTTGGCGAGCTTGTGATGCGCGAGCTTAAGCGTTTAGATAAAGTGGCTTACATCCGCTTTGCCTCGGTCTACAGAAGCTTTGCCGATATTGAGTCTTTTGAAAGCGCTTTAAAAGAGCTCAAATAAGAAGAGTCTAAATAAATAGAAATAAAAAAGGACTGCATTGCAGTCCTTTTTTATTGGCTAAACAATGAACGGTGAGTTATTTCAGCGCCGCAAAAATAGAAGCGGTTATGTCTTCAACACTGCCAGTACCGCTGACTTTGCGATAGGCTGGCGCCTTCACTTTATCGGCTGGATTGGCTTGCGCAGCCCATGAAGAGTAGTACTCGACTAATGGGCGAGTCTGATCGTCATACACTTGTAGGCGCTTGCGAACAGTTTCTTCTTTGTCATCATCACGTTGGATCAATGGATCGCCAGTGACATCATCTTTACCTTCAACCTTGGGTGGGTTGTATTTGATGTGATAAGTGCGGCCAGATGCTGGGTGAACACGACGACCACCCATGCGATCGATGATGGCATCAAATGGCACATCGATTTCTACAACGTAATCAATTGGTACGCCAGCATCTTTCATCGCTTGCGCCTGTGGAATGGTTCTTGGAAAACCATCAAACAAATAATCTTTGCTGCAATCTGGTTGAGCTAAGCGATCTTTCACGAGGCCAATGATGATATTATCGGAAACAAGGCCGCCAGCATCCATAATTTTTTTAGCAGAAATACCCAGTTCAGTTCCGGCTTTCACGGCAGCGCGCAACATATCGCCTGTGGAGATTTGTGGAATAGCGAACTTTTCGCAAATAAACTGAGCTTGTGTGCCTTTGCCAGCACCTGGTGCACCGAGCAGAATCAACCGCATTGTTTTCCCCTTAGAAGAGCTGTCATTGTCCCGTATTTTGTCGGGATCCTTAGTACCTATTGCCTAGGATTATCCCCGAGACCCATTGAATGGTCTGAGATTGCTTTGCTAGACTAGGGGCGGCCCAGTAGCTTCCGCACCCTTTCTAGGTCCTCTTGGATATCGACACCTGCTGGAGACGCTTCTAGGGCGGTATGAACCGCTATACTGTAGCCATTCCAGAGGGCGCGTAGTTGTTCTAGGGCTTCAGCTTGCTCTGGAGGTGCTGGTTCTAGGCGGGTATAGGCCTGTAAAAAGTTAGCGCGATAGCCATAGATGCCTAAATGGCGCAAATGGATAGTTTTTGCACTGCTTTGCGCGTCTCTTACAAAGGGAATTGGGGCTCTTGAAAAATAGAGCGCTTCGCCAGATCGATTGAGAACTACTTTCACTACATTGGGATTATTGATCTCTGCAATATCGGCAATCGGAACGGCAACTGTGGAAATAGCGCACTGCTCATGTTCAGCAAGAGTGCGAGCTACCTGATTAATGAGTTCGGGTGGAATCAGTGGTTCATCACCTTGCACATTCACTACCAATGCGTTGTTGGGTAACTTCAGTAGCTGCGCAACCTCTGCAATTCGCTCTGTGCCAGTATGGTGATTCTCGCTAGTGAGCAAACACTCAATACGATGCTCATCACAAGCAGCTTGTATTTCCGGTGAATCTGTTGCAACAACTACGCCTTGTGCAAGCGATTGCTTTGCGCGCTCAGCAACCCGAATGACCATCGGTTTGCCGCCAATATCTGCTAAAGGTTTGCGAGGCAAGCGAGTCGACCCCAGTCTTGCTGGAATGACTACTAAAAAATCAGGCGCTTTGGAATCCGCGTGCATGAAATAGTGGTGCTGAATTAAGCGATTTCATCGGCGCTAAGACTGCGCGCTTCATCTACCAGCATCACTGGCACATCATCCCGAATGGGGTAAGCCAAGCGATTTGCCTTGCAAATCAGCTCCTTTTTCTCAGCATTTAAATGCAGCTGACTTTTACATAAGGGGCAAACCAAAATATCGAGCAGTCGTTTATCCATGATTTCTTGAGTTACGTTTTTATTAGTGTTTCTAACAGAGTTTCTAGATTGGTGTTGGGACAGTGTAGTGCTTTGTCAACCAAGATCACAAGTGTTACAAGTTATAGCGATAAGGATCTGGTCTTCGCAGGATGGATTGCAGCCAGTCAGCCAAGCTATCCGAGAGGCGAAGAGATATCGGCACCACCCAAATGCGCTCATCGACAATAGTTGAGCATTTCACAGCATCTTTTTCAGTAATTAGAATGCACTGCGCATTGGTCTTGGCGAAAAACTCAGAAGTGTAGGTGGCGTGATCAGGTAGCGGAATGGTTTTGGCGGCAATACCGTTTTTTAGTAGATCATCAAAAAATCCCTGTGGGTTACCCAGGGCCGCAACAGCGGTGATTTTGCTAGGCAAATAGCTATCTGCAATTTGCGCTAGTGTCTGCGTGTTCGCTGGATTATTCAATTGGTATGCCTTGCCAAAATGACTCAATAGTGAAAAGGCGCGACGCCCTAAAAAATATTCATCGTGCGAACCCAGTTGAGCATTGCCCTCTTTGATTTTCCCTGTAAATAGCGTCGCATCACGTTCACGGGTAGCGGGTTCACGTAATGGGCCAGCCGGTAGCAAAAAGCGATTACCTTCTCCGCGTCCATCGCGTACTACGAACTCAATGTCACGCCCACCTTCTCGAGCAGGCCAGCGAGCTAAGCCGCTGTGTTGTAGGCCGTCGTCACTAATGATCACGTTGACATTCGGAGAGTGCTTCAACAAGGCTTGGATGCTTTTTTGACGGTTAGGAAACACCCAAATCGGAAACTGATCATGTGTTCGTCTAGCGATTAACGCGGGTTCATCACCAACGAGTGCTGGGTCGGAATTACTTTTGACTTGAACGGGAGTGGTTTGCGCTGAAGAGCCATAGCCACGACTAATGATCCCGGGATTCCAGCCTAGTTGCTGCAATCGTTCTGCCAGTGCGATAACGATGGGAGTTTTGCCAGTGCCGCCAACTCTGATATTGCCAACGATGATGATGGGTACAGGGGCGGGCTGCTGTTTGATGAAGTCAGTGTCCTGAATCAGTTTTCGAGCCCGTAAAACCAAACCATATAACCAGGAGAGTGGCCACAGCAATAAGCTGGTGGGACCGCGTCTTTCCCAGAATTGAGGTGCTTTACGGAAAAAAGAAAAGGCCATGAGTAATATTTTTCTTAATACGTAATTACTTTTTAGTTTGGCGGCTAAACACGATATTGGGACGATTCGCATCTCTAGCGGATTCAAGCGCGCTCATCACGGCTTGATGCGGTGCTTTAGCATCGGCATCAATATTCACTTGCAATCTATTGACACCTTCTTTTTGAGTGGCCTGCCCGCTGAGCTGAGTTAGGGCCGCACTTAACTGTGAGCGATCGGTGACTTTGCCGTTGATCGCAAAGCGCCCATCGCGGCTAACCGCAATATGGATTTGTTTGACCTCAGCTTGACTCTCGCTGCCATTGGCAGTTGGCAATGTAATAGCAAGCTCTTGATAGTGCGTGAAGGTGGTGGAGATCATCAAGAATATCAAGACCACCAACAGCACATCAATAAAGGGGATGAGATTAATCTCGGGATCCACTGGAGTAGAGCTTCTCCCTAAAGGAAATCTTCTTCTTGCTTGCGAGAGTGTTTCTAACCAACTCATTTAGTCACATGAACTGCGTCGCTTGGATAAAGCTTCTTAAAAATTTGCCGTGTGAATTCTTCACACTCACGCTGACGTTGATTGGCCATAGCGCGTAATCCACGCCAAGCGACTAATGCAGGAATGGCAATTAACAATCCAAATGCAGTGTTGTACAGCGCCACAGAAATGCCGTGCGCTAGTTGTTGTGGGCTACCTGCGGCACCATTGATCGCACCTTCGCTACCAAAGATCTCAATCATGCCCACTACGGTGCCAAATAAGCCTAGCAAAGGGGCGACGGTGGCAATCGTTGTAAGAATGCCAAGGTAGCGATCCAGCTTGAGCCATATGGTTTGTGCGCTTACTTGTAGCTCTTCGAGCGCGGCTTTAGCGCTACTGCCAATCAACTGCTCTTTCAGGGCGTATGCGAGCAATGGGCTTGCTGGCGACATTTGGGCTAAATCCGCAATTTGTAAATCGCTGACGCTAGTCCTTGAGTTTTGCATCTGATTAGCGAGCGAAAAAGCGGTTTCAAGGCAGTTTTTGGGGAAAATATGGGTTTGACGCAAATACCAGCTACGCTCTAGGGCGATAGCCATACCCAACATAGAAATCATGAGAAGAGGCCAAATAGGCCAGCCAGCGGATAGTAAGATGGAGTACATAAGCTCAGTACTTTAGCTGAATTAAAAAGCCTGTTTCAGAAAGCTAGCCTGTGGATAACTCTGTGCAAAACTTTTTGGAATTTGTGTCGTAAGTCCTTGATTGATCGTGGTCCTGATCATTTATTGCCAAAAATGCAGTTTATCGTATAAATTTATTTCTATATAAATCAATGACTTATATTATGTATGTTGGATTTATGAGACGTTTTTGGTCAGTAATTACTTACTTATAGGTATTAAACCTAAAGCGAACTGGAATCTGTGGATATGTCATTGTCTCTCAGCCAGATAGCTAGAGGGTTCAAGAGGAAAAATGTCGGCAACGATAGACAAATCAAGGGAAATTCTGAGCGTTGGCGATCTCAACCGCGCCATAGCGGCCTCTTTAGAGGACCGTTTCGATACGGTCTGGGTAAGCGGGGAGATTTCGAACTTCAAGGCTTATGACAGCGGGCATTGGTATTTCTCTCTCAAAGACGAAGAGGGTCAGATACGTTGCGTGATGTTCCGCGGACGCAATGGTCAAGTTGGGTTTATGCCGCAATCTGGCGACTTAGTGGAGGTTAGCGCGAATCTGGGTATGTATGTGCCACGCGGGGATATTCAGCTGACGATTCAGACTTTGCGTCGCGCAGGCATGGGTGGATTGTACGAAGCCTTCCTGAAACTCAAAGCCAAACTCGCTAAAGAAGGATTGTTTGATGACGAACGGAAACGGGATATGCCCACTCACCCAAGATCGATTGGCATCATCACATCAGCACAAGCGGCAGCTTTAAAAGATGTCTTAAGTACGTTAGCTAGAAGAGCGCATCACATTCCGATTGTGATTTATCCGACACTAGTGCAGGGACCAGACGCACCCGCTGGAATTGTTTCAGCGCTCAAGACGGCTGAAAAAGAAAAAGCAGTCGATGTCATTTTATTGGTGCGAGGCGGTGGCAGTATTGAAGATCTCTGGGCGTTTAATGATGAGCAGTTAGCGTATGCCATCGCAGATTCATCTATTCCGGTGGTGAGTGGTGTTGGACATGAAACCGATTTCACCATTGCAGACTTTGTTGCAGATTTGCGTGCGCCAACACCAACTGGTGCTGCAGAGCTGGCGGCACCTCGAAGAGATCAAATGCTGCAAGAGCTCGATGCCATCATGCAAGCATTGCTCCAACGCATCAATCAACGTATTGAGCGCGAGGCGCAAACCCTAGATCAATTGGCGCTCAGACTGAGCCATGCTTTACCCAATCCCGATCGTATGCGTGAGCAAATAAGCGGCTGGCAGAAGCGATTAAATCAAGCCTGGTCAGTGCGTGTGGAGAATTGGAAGCGCAATCAATCTCATTACCAATCGCAGCTAGAGATGCTTAATCCGCAAAGAACGTTAGAGCGTGGATATGCGGTGATTTTAAGTAAAGAAAATGAAGCGTTGCATGCGGTCCGAAAACCATCCGAGTTGAATGTAAGTAATGACTTTCAAATACGATTGGCCGAGGGGCAAGTGGAGGTGCAATTCGCGAATGTGAGTCAAACGGAAAGTAAGTAAGACCAAGCATTGCTCGAGTCATGCATATGGCAAATATCGACTCCCACTTAAAAAATGTTGGGCTCGATTTGTAAGCTCACTCCAAACTCTGCACGCACTTTATCCTGAATGCATTTTGCGAGCCCAAGAACATCTTGAGCTGTTCCACCACCATGATTGACGAGAACAAGTGCCTGGTTTTGGTAAACACCAACGTCACCCATGCGTTGGCCTTTAAAACCGCATTGATCAACGAGCCAAGCGGCCGCCAATTTGCGTTTACCGGTTGCATCTGGATATGAGACTAGGTCAGTATGCGTTTTGAGCAAAGTTTCAAATTGCTCTTGGGGAACAATGGGGTTCTGAAAGAAGCTACCAGCATTACCAATGACGGTTGGGTCTGGCAGTTTGCGAGTGCGGATCTTACATGCCGCTAAAAAGATCTCTTCTGGACTTGGATTAGAGCCCTCGAAAAATTGCGTTGCTAAATCCGCGTAATGAATGCGGGCTTGCCAAATTTTAGGCAGTTTAAAAACGACCTGTGTCACGATAAAGCGGTGGGGGTTTTGCTTGAAGTAGCTATCGCGATAAGCAAAGTGGCAGGCTTCTTTTCTCAGAGTGACAAAGGCTTGTTCTTTTGCGTCAAATGCTTCGATGCTATCAATGTAATCTGCAACCTCAACGCCATAAGCACCAATATTTTGAATGGGTGCGGCTCCTACTGTACCGGGAATAAGCGCTAAATTTTCTAAGCCCGGTAAGTCATTCTCTAAAGTCCAGATCACGAGTTCATGCCAATTTACGCCACCACCAACCGCTAAATAAGTAGCCACCTCGTCGGAGGCAATCATTTCTTGCCCAGTGATATTCATGAGCAGAGTTGCCCCTGAAAGGCTCTCAGGAAGAATGACGTTGCTGCCACCTCCCAAAACCCGCCATGTCAGTTTTTGCTTGGCAATATCTGAAATCACCGCCGGAATTTGCTCTGGTGAAGTGATTTCGTAGGCCAGTTCGGCGCTAGCGTCAAAGCCAAAGGTATTGCGGTGCTTTAACCCGAGATTTGGGATCAATTTTGCTGGTAGGGGCCCATTTTGAGCACGGTTCATGTCACAATCTTATTCGTAAAAGAATCTAGGGCGTATTTTTTGGCGGTAAAGTCGAGCATAAGCCAGCAGGTAACCAAATAAGCAACTAAGTAAGGAGTAAAATGTCATCATTTGACGTTGTATGTGAGCCCGATATGGTTGAGCTCAAAAATGCGATTGAGCAATCCAATAAAGAAATCAGCAACCGCTTTGACTTCAAAGGGTCAGATAGTCGCGTAGAGCAAAAAGATGAAGCGCTCATTTTGTTTGGTGACGATGACTTTAAGTTAGGTCAAGTTCGCGATGTGCTGATTAATAAGATGGCCAAACGTAATGTGGATATGCGTTATCTCAAGGATGACAAAACTGAAACCATTGGTGGTGATAAGCGCAAGCAGACCATGAAGATTCAAAAAGGTATTACTTCTGAGTTGGCAAAAAAAGTCGTACGCATCATTAAAGACAGCAAGATCAAAGTGCAGGCCAGTATTCAGGGTGATGCGGTGCGTGTCACTGGCGGTAAGCGTGATGACTTGCAAGAGACAATGGCCCTCCTTAAAAAAGAAGTGACAGAGGCGCCGCTAGGCTTTAATAATTTCCGTGACTAATGTTGCGCCAGCAATAGCCACAGCAAGCCAAGAAGCCATTGAGCGCTTCTGCGATGCTTGCTGGCTGGAAGATGGCTGTGCTCAAAACAGTCTGGTCGCATACCGCAGAGACTTATTGTTATTAGCCCAGTGGCTTTATAAGGAATCTGGAGGCGATCTCTACGGAGTCACTGAAAAAGATCTGACTGCGTATATTGCCCATCGCAGGGCTGATAAGGCAACCACTGCCAATCGTCGCTTGACTGTTTTCAAGCGCTTTTACCGGCATGCACTACGTATGAACTTGGTAAAAAGTGATCCCTGTATGGGTTTGCGTGCCGCAAAGCAAGCGCTGCGTTTTCCAAAGACGCTGAGCGAAGATCAGGTAACGACATTGCTGAATGCACCCGATATTGAAACGCCTTTAGGTTTGCGCGATCGCACGATGTTGGAGTTGATGTATGCCAGTGGTTTGCGTGTATCAGAAATTGTTTCCTTGAAAACAGTCGCACTGGGTTTGAATGAAGGTGTAGTGAGAGTCATCAACGGCAAAGGCGGAAAAGAGCGCTTGGTGCCGTTTGGTGGTGAAGCGGGACAGTGGCTTAGAAAGTATTTGGCCGAAGCGCGTACCCCTTTGTTGGAAGGCAAAACATCGGATGCGGTATTTATTGGGCGGCATACCGGTACTGGTTTAACTAGGCAGGCGTTTTGGGCGCTCATAAAGCGTTATGCCACGGTAGCCAATATTCCGGTTGCGTTATCACCGCATACGCTGAGACATGCATTTGCCACCCATTTACTTAATCATGGGGCGGATTTAAGGGTGGTACAGCTGCTTTTAGGGCATGCGGATATCTCTACTACCCAAATTTATACCAACGTGGCCAGAGAAAGACTTAAATCGATCCATCAACAGCACCATCCCCGTGGCTCATAAGTGTTTAAGATAGCGATATGAAATTGACTCTCGATCTCTTGCTCATCCCGATTGCCTACATCGTAGGGTCTATCTCTTTTGCGGTAGTGGTGAGTAAGTGCATACGCTTGCCCGATCCTCACTCTTATGGTTCTGGTAATCCGGGCGCAACCAATGTGCTGCGGACTGGTAATAAGTTGGCTGCTGTGCTGACTTTGATCGGCGATGCGCTCAAGGGTTACTTTGCAGTAATGCTCGCACGCGTTATCTTGGGTGATGCATCCTTAACCTCGACATTAAATTCTTGGTTACTTTGTGGGGTGGTATTGGCTGTTTTTTTTGGACATCTCTTTCCCGTATTCCATGGCTTTAAGGGTGGCAAAGGTGTTGCTACCGCATGCGGGATTTTGTTTGGCATTAATTGGATATTGGGATTGGCGACATTGAGTACATGGATTATTGTGGCAATGTTTATGCGCTATTCATCGTTAGCCGCATTAGCTGCTGCCATCGTTGGCCCCATCTATTTTGTATTCTTATTTGGCTTTCAGCCAATGGGCATAGCACTCTTGGTGGTGTGCCTTCTTTTAATATGGCGCCATCGCAGCAATATTCAGAATTTACTCAATGGCACTGAGAGTCGTATTGGCTCTAAAAAATCGCCCAAATAAATAATGAAAATAAACAGCCAAATAAGCAACATCAATACCGAAAGTAAAAACACACGATGACTATTGCCTACGCTTGTGTACTTTTTATGGGTCTTTTGCCTTATGTGGCAGCAGGCATGGCTAAAAAAGGTTTTGAGGGTTACGACAATGCGATGCCAAGACAATGGCTGGCCAAACAAACTGGCTTTAGGGTGCGAGACAACGCGGCTCAAGCCAATCTATTCGAGTCATTACCCCTTTTCTTTTCTGCTGTAATCATTGCGCAAATTGCCAATGCCCCACAAGACAGAATTGACTGGTTTGCAATGGGGTTTGTACTTGCGCGCATTGCTTGCCTTGTTTGCTATATCGCCAATTGGCCCACCACTAGATCAATTGTTTGGTTATTTGGGATGATTTTTGCAGTAAGTTTGTTGTTTCAGATCTAAGCATCTTAAGAAGTAAGTCAACTAAAGCAAGACGATTCCTCAAACATTAGAACTATTAAAATTGAGAAAAATTATTTTTTATGGCATCTAAAAAACCAGTGGTAACAAAAAAGACGATAACAGTAAAAAAACTGCCAGCTAAGACGGCAGCTAAAAAAGTAACTGCCTTCAAAAAAGAATCCGCAAAAGATGAGTCTGGACTGCCGTTGTCGGTAGTGATTCGTCGCCGTATTGAGGCACAAAAGGCCCGCTTTCATGCAAATGACAATATTTCCGCATTTATTAAACCTGGTGAACTCGATGGCTTAGTGGATGAGGTGGCGGAAAAGATGCAGGTGGTATTAGAAAGTCTCGTCATCGATACTGAAAATGATCACAACACCAAAAATACTAGCCGTCGCGTAGCAAAGATGTATGTGCAAGAGGTCTTTAATGGGCGCTATGTAGAACAACCCACCTTAACTAAATTTCCTAATGTCAGCCGTCTAAATGAGCTCATGATTATTGGGCCAATTACTGTGCGCAGCGTCTGTTCACACCACTTGTGCCCTATCATGGGCCGCATTTGGATTGGCGTATTGCCAAGTAAAGAGTCTGCCCTGATTGGCCTATCCAAATACTCTCGCCTTACTGAGTGGGTGATGGGTCGACCACAAATTCAGGAAGAGGCTGTAGTGGAATTGGCGGACATGCTTGAGAAAAAGATTAAGCCGATTGGTGTGGCGGTAGTTATGGATGCTGATCACTTCTGTATGCAATGGCGCGGTGTAAAAGACCGAGACTCAAAGATGATTAATAGCGTTATGCGTGGAGTCTTTCTAAAAGACTCTAACTTACGTCGTGAGTTTTTGGCTTTGATTGATCGTAAGTAAGCTCAATTCAGAGTCTCAATAGAAGCAATGAAAAATCGATTTCTGTTACCCATCTTTTTGTTGATTGTTGTTAGTGTGTTTTCTTGTGCAAGCTTCCCTTCCGAAAATCAGGATCCTGCTAAAAACAATAAGGCTGCCTACAACCAAGATTTACAAGATTGTAAAGAGGACTATCCCGAAACAGGTTCGGGGGTGCATATTCGTCAGTGGATTAATTGCATGAAACTGAAGGGTTGGAAGTAGCGCTTAACAGGCTCAGGGCGACCCCAGTTTCATCCACATATTTTGCTGAGAACAATTCTCATCTATATTCCCATATAAATCATAGACTTGCGTGGTAACTAGCTGCGCCATTTCTTCTCCACTATGATCTTCTCTAGCTTTAAATGAGCATCAATTTTTTTTATGTACTTTTAAAGTATTTGCTGTTTTATTTTTTTGGAGAATTCATGAAAAATAGTCGTCGCCAATTTATGATTTTGTCTGCTGCTGGTGCTTGTACATTGGCATTGAACGGTAAAGTTCAAGCTCAAGCCATGGTTGCTGAAACCGATCCGCAAGCTGCTGCATTGGGTTACAAGGCTGATGCCTCTAAAGTAGATAAAGCGAAATACGCTAAATACGCAGCTGGTCAACAGTGCGACAACTGTTCCCTCTACCAAGGCAAGCCTGGTTCTGCCGCTGGCGGTTGCTCATTGTTTGCTGGCAAGCAAGTTGCTGGTAAAGGTTGGTGCTCTGCTTACGCTAAAAAGGCTTAATTCACAGGAGTGAGTTGCTCAATTTTAGAGTATTGCTGCACGACAAAAAAGACCGCCAAATGCATTTGGCGGTCTTTTTTGCTTGGACTCCCAGCATGACCTCTGCCTCTATTTGACCGATAATCCAAAAGATAGCAACCAAATAAATAAGACAAAGAGCGGCTGCGAAGATAAATGAAACATTCATTTAAATAGTGGATAAAGCATGATTCCTTCTATTTTGGGGGTGATCAGCCGTCGGTAGCTTGGGCCGAGCGAATTAGGTCAGTTTTTGGGGCTTTTATTGGCCTTATGAATTGCTACCGCTAAATATCTTGGTGAGCTTGGCGGCATGGATGAGTGGATAATGGCTTCCTTTGGTGCTAGCGCTTTGCTTGTTTTTGCGTTGCCTGGAAGTCCCATGGCTCAGCCTTTGGCGGTTATCGCCGGCAATACCTTATCAGCCCTAGTGGGGATTTCGGTGCTGCATCTGGTTGGTGAGCCGCTTTTGGCTTTGCCTTTGGCTGCCACCCTATCTATCTTGGGGATGTTTATATTGCGCTGCTTGCACCCACCTGCAGCCGCAGTTTCTTTAATAGTGGTGCTGAGCCATGCAATGCACTATCGGTATGCCTTTTTTCCAGTAATGATTGATTCAGTATTGCTGATTTTGGCTGGGGCAGCCTATAGCAATTTAACGGGCAAAATCTACCCCAATAGACCATCTAGATAGAAAACAAAGGATTGGCTTATTTGATCTTTCCAGAAGTAATTGAGGCTTTGCAGTCTGTAATGCTGTAGTTTTGAAATTTACCCGCATTTTCTTTGCGAACCGACTGACTACATTCGGTCAGTGAGTTACGTAAATTGATTTTAGGGATGGTGCCTGTTGCCATGTTGTCTCCTTATTTTTATGGTTTTAAAAATCCACGCTATTTTGCGCTTTTTTGATTTGAGTAAATTCTTTCACTTTTCGAAAGTCAGACCCTAAAAGCCTTAAAATGAGCCATTAATTACTTATAAAGAGCATAAAAGCTTCATTGATTATTTATGACCCTAGTGTTCCCAATTATTCTTTGCGGTGGTTCGGGTGCGCGACTTTGGCCTTTATCTCGCTCAGGCTTTCCGAAGCAATTTTTGGGGTTATCTGTGGATGGCTCATCCCAAAGTCTTTTTCAGCAGGCGGTAGGGCGCATTAACTCCGTTGCGACCCCAGATATTCAAATTGGCAACACACTAGTAGTAACGAATGAAGATCACCGATTCTTAATTCTGGATCAATTGCGAGAATTGACATCAATTCATGCAACTTTATTGCTTGAACCAGTTGGGCGCAATACAGCGCCTGCTTTAAGTATGGCGGCGCTATGTGCACAGCAATTATCAAATGGTGTAGATCCTATTTTGGTTATTACCCCTGCAGATCAAACTATTCACAATCAAAGTGCTTTTACTAAGGCGCTGCAAGACTGTATTCATTCCGTAGAAGACGCACCGAATGCAATCGCTATCTTAGGCATCACGCCAACTGCACCAGAAACTGGCTATGGATATATTCAGCGCAACGATCACAAAGATGCAAATAATGCCTACGAGGTGAAGCGTTTCGTAGAGAAGCCAGATGGGAAGATGGCGCAGACTTATTTGTCTGAAGGTTTCTATCTTTGGAATAGCGGTATGTTTGTTTTAAAAGCAAGCACTTGGTTATCCAGCCTTAAAGAATTTCGTCCAGATATTGCAGACGCTTCGGAAAAAGCATGGCAAACAAAATCAGAAGATTCTTCCGGTGGAGCAAGCTTTATTCGCCCAGGAAAAGCTGAGTTCGAAGCCATTCTAAGTGAATCAATTGACTATGCGGTCATTGAGAAGTGCCCGCAATCCCGTTTCCCAGTCAAGATGGTTGAATTGAACGCTGGTTGGAGTGATCTTGGTGCATGGGATGCGGTCTGGCAGGTTGGTAATCAAGATATCAATGGCAATGTCACTAGTGGCGATACCTTGCTTGCTAATACTAAAAATTCATTGGTGTATGCTAACAGCCGTTTAGTGAGTGCTGTTGGCGTTGAAAATTTAGTCATTGTAGAAACTGCTGACGCTGTACTTATTGCGAACCGTAACAATAGCCAAGATGTTAAAAATATCGTTAGTCAACTAGAAGCCCAGGGGCGTGAAGAGAAGAATTTACATCGCAAAGTAGCAAGACCTTGGGGGTGGTATGACAGCTTGGATGAAGGCGAGCGCTTTAAGGTCAAGCGAATTCAGGTAAAACCAGGTGCGAGCCTCTCGTTGCAAATGCATCATCACCGCGCAGAGCATTGGATTGTTGTTAAGGGTGTTGCAGAAATTACTAACGGTGATCAAGTGATTACCCTCAAAGAAAATCAAAGCACCTATATCCCTCAAGGGCAATCTCACCGTCTGGCAAATCGGGGTACAGAGCCCCTAGAAATTATTGAGGTGCAATCTGGTAGCTACTTGGGCGAAGACGATATAGTTCGTTTTGAAGATAGCTACGGCAGAAATTAAGGAAAACAGTATGAATCTAAAAACAGTTGCTCTAATCACAGGAGTTACCGGGCAAGACGGCTCTTATTTGGCGGAGTTTTTACGTGAGAAAGGCTATTCTGTTCATGGGGTCAAGCGCAGAACCTCTCTTTTTAATACAGATCGTATTGATCATTTATTTCATGACCCCCATGAGCACGGAAGAGACTTTACTTTGCACCATGGCGATATGACGAATTCGAGTGCATTAACTAGCATTATTCAACAAGTTCAGCCTGATGAAATTTACAACCTTGCAGCACAAAGTCATGTAGCTGTAAGTTTTGAGGAACCAGAATATACCGCTAATAGCGATGGTTTTTGGGCCTGGCGAATTCTCGAGGCAATTCGAATGTTAGGCCTAGAAAAGAAAACTCGTTTTTATCAGGCCTCTACATCTGAGCTCTATGGTTGAGTACAAGAAATTCCCCAAAAGGAAACCACGCCTTTTTATCCAAGCAGTCCTTATGCGGTAGCAAAGTTGTATGCATATTGGATCACCGTCAACTATCGAAAAGCATACGGCATATATGCGTGCAATGGAATTTTGTTTAATCACGAAAGCCCAAATCGGGGCGAGACTTTTGTTACACGCAAAATTACTAGGGCTTTAGCTCGAATTAAGCTCGGTATTCAAGAATGTCTTTTCTTGGGAAATCTTGATGCAAAGCGGGATTGGGGGCATGCAAAAGATTACATCGAAATGCAATGGCTAATGCTGCAACAAGACACTCCTGATGATTATGTTATTGCTACCGGTGTCCAGTATAGTGTGCGTGAATTTGTAGATGCGGCCGCAAAAGAGTTGCAAATGACCGTTCGCTGGGAGGGTTCGGGGGTTAATGAAAAAGGTTATGCCTCTCAAGGCAAGTGCGTGATTGCAGTAGAGCAGAGATACTTTAGACCCACCGAAGTTGAAACTTTATTGGGCGATGCATCAAAGGCTCATCACAGGTTAGGTTGGAAACCCCGGATTACTTTTGAACAGTTGGTTTCTGAGATGGCCGCTGCATATATGATTGAGGCAGAGTTTGACCTGCAGGTAAAAAAGCAGTCATAAAGCTTTGAGAAATCAAGGTTGATAATGAGTAATAAGCCGTTGGTCTTGCTTACTGGTGGTCGTGGAATGGTTGGCCGGAATATTCTTGAGCATCCAATGGCGCAGCATTACTCTTTTGTTTCACCGACAAGCAACGAGTTAGATCTCCGCGACTTTTTGAGTGTTAAAAGCTTTTTTGATAAAACAGCCCCTGAGTTTGTGATACATGCTGCTGGTCGTGTTGGGGGCATTCAGGCCAATGTGGCACACCCCGTGGATTTTTTTGGTTGAAAATATTGATATCGGAAGAAACGTTATTTTGGCATCTCGCGATGCTGGAGTAAAAAAAGTATTGAATCTTTCAAGTTCATGCATGTACCCACGTAATGCGGCAAACCCATTAACGGAAGATCTAATCTTGAAGGGTGAGCTTGAGCCTACCAATGAAGGGTATGCGCTAGCAAAGATATTTGCGATGCGTCTTTGTGAATATATCCAAAAAGAAGATAGCTCATTTCAATATAAAACCTTGATTTCTTGTAATTTGTTTGGCCGCTTTGATAAGTTTGATCCAAGACACTCACATTTAATCCCTGCCATTATTCATAAGATTCACTTGGCTAAGGTGAATAATGAAAATACTGTTGAAATTTGGGGGGATGGAAACGCTCGTCGAGAATTTATGTATGCGGGTGATTTGGCTGATGCTATCTTCAAGGCAATTACTTCTTTTGATATGCTCCCTAGCCTCATGAATGTGGGTTTAGGGGGTGATTATCAATCAATGACTACTATCAGGCTGTAGCGCATGTGATTGGCTGGAAGTGTGAATTTATTCATGACTTATCTAAACCGGTGGGGATGAAGCAAAAGCTAGTATCAACTGAGTTGCAAAATACTTGTGGTTGGCAATCAATGACCAGCCTTGAGAAAGGCATTCAACTAACCTACGATTTTTATTTAAAGAACATCCAATGAAGATGAAATACCCTTTAGCAACTGCAACCTGGGATTCAGCGGAGTATCAGGCTTTACAAGATGTCATTTCTGGCGGCATGTTTACCATGGGTCCTAAGGTCGCTCAATTTGAGAAAGATGTTGCAAGTTATATTGGCAGTAAATATGCGGTGATGGTTAACTCTGGATCATCGGCAAATTTGCTGATGGTGGCTGCGTTAATTTATACAAAAAATTCAAAACTGCAGCTCAAGCCGGGTGATGAGGTCATTGTGCCCGCCGTTTCCTGGAGCACCACTTACTATCCTTTGTATCAGTATGGGCTAAAGCTAAAGTTTGTTGATATCGACTTGCATACCCTCAATTACGATCTTGATCAATTAAGTGCTGCAGTGAGCTCTAATACAAAAGCAATCATGGCGGTAAATTTACTTGGTAATCCAAATGATTTCTCGAAAATTTATCAAATTATTGGCAATCGTCAAATTGTTTTAATTGAAGATAATTGCGAATCCTTGGGAGCTCAGTTTGAAGGCAAGATGGCTGGCACTTTTGGTGTGATGGGGGCATTTAGTAGTTTTTTCTCTCATCATATTTCCACCATGGAGGGTGGATTAATTGTCACGGATAATGAAGAGCTGTACCACGTACTTGTATCCCTGCGTGCACATGGTTGGACGCGTAATTTACCTAAAGAAAACCACGTCTGTGGCACCAAAAGTGATGATCCTTTTGAAGCATCATTTAGATTTGTATTGCCTGGGTATAACGTGCGCCCTCTAGAGATGTCGGGGCTCTTGGAATTGAGCAGGTTAAAAAGCGCCCTAAGTTAATTGAAGAGCGTCGCAAGAATGGTGTCTTATTGCAGAAAACGCTAAAGAACCATCCGGATCTTTTGATTCAAAACAAGATTGGCTAAAGTAGTTGGTTTGGATTTAGCTTAGTTATTAAGCCGGGATCAACATTCACTAGAAAAGAGTTGGTAAGAAAATTAACAGAGCTAGGCTTCGAATGCAGGCCGATTGTTGCTGGTAATTTTTCAAAAAATGAAGTGGTTAAAGATTGCAACTCCGAGATTCATGGAGACCTAAAAAATGCTGAACATATAGACCGAAATGGCTTATTTATTGGCAATCACCATTATTCAGTTGCTGATGCAATTGATGATCTAGCGCGGATTCAAAAACGAAGGCACTAGCAATACATTATGAGCACAACTGTACAGTCGGGCTATCGGTTAATGGAAAGATTATTTATTTGTCTGCTGAATGAAGAGAGAATCTCTCGCATTAAAAATGCAACAGGATTCCCCATTCAGGCTTTAGATTACGTTGTAAATACTTTTTTAAATGGAGATATTGAAAATGCGGACAGCATCGCATTTATCGATGGAACTGGCATGGTCGCAGCTTACCTACTAAAAAATGGCATTCAACCAAGAAGATACCTGGATTACTATTGGCTTAATAAAAAGAAAAAGTTTGTTTATTGGGTCCTTGCCTATAGCCATTCAGAATTTTAGTCGTTGAGTACAAAATACCCTTTCTAAAGTTAAGATCCATTTCGCCGTGAGTGATGCAATGGGTCTCCTGCTTGAGAAAATTCAACTTAAGCGAGCGACCGTAGAATTTCTTGACCATCACCAATGCCATGCTGCAACAGCCGCCTACTTCTCTCAATTTGAGAGTCAAAAGATTGGCTTGTCTTAATTCTTGACGGTGAGCGTGACGGTTTGTCGTCGACTGTATCGACCTATTCCAATGAAGTATTAAGCGTGCTCTCAAAAAATGATCGCACGGTTTCTTTGGGCTACTTATTTTCAGAAACTACAGCCTATCTTTGCATGAAGCCAAATGAGCATGAGTTTAAATTGATGGGGATGGCGCCGTATGCCGATTCAGATCAACTTGATAGACTGGTGAAAGAGTTGAAGTTGCTTCTTTGGATTGATGGAGGTGGACAATTTGCAAGCAGTGTAAATGCGCACAATTTACTTCCGCAATTGATGCGAATTTATGCATTTGAGCGATTTGATGTTATTTCAGGGGCAATCCAAAAAGTCGCAGAAAGCCTGATTTGCGAGTGGGCTGCCTATTGGTCAAATAAGACGGGTACATCTAGCATCGCCGTATCGGGTGGAGTATTTATGAACGTTAAGGCGGTTAAGCGACTTGCTGGAAGTTCATTTATTCATGATCTTTTTGTTGTGCCAAGCGCATCAGATGAATCTTTGCTAATTAGTGCATTCGCCATATTAAACAGAAGTCGCCAAGTAAAGCTACAGCCCATTTCCGATTTGTATTTGGGGCAAAGTTTTTCGGATGACTATGTAGAGAAAATGATTTCTAGAGAGGGCTTGGCTAAAGAATTTGAAATCATAAGATTCTCTTCGGATGATGTGGCAGAATTTGTAGGGGATTTGCTTGCGAAAAATGAAATTGTTGCTAGATGTGCTGGAGTTGAGGAGTGGGGTGCTAGAGTTCTTGGGAATCGCTCAATTTTATGCAATCCCTCTAATTTTCAAAATATTGAGCGTTTAAATAGCAAAATTAAGTGTCGAGATTTTTGGATACCATTTATCCCAAGTATTTTATCTGAGCACCTGCATCGTTATGCGGTTAATCCAAAAAAGATCAATGCTACATATAATGGCTATCACGTTTGAATCAACACCATTAGCTAGAGAGCATTTATCGGCTGCGGTTCACCCTCGAGACTTTACAATGCGGCCACAAGCGGTGCTGAAAGATTGGAATCCGGGGTGCTACAAGGTAATTGAGTCTTTTTCTAAAAAGACTGGTATTGCTGGCATTCTAAATACTTCATTTAATTTGCATGGCGAGCCAAATGTAAGTACTCCAGAAGATGCTATAAGAGAACGTTGCGGGAGTCTGGGTTGGATTGGTTGCTTGTTAATAACATTCTCTTTCATAAGGTTTGACGATGACCTCGGCTGGAATGATTGGAAGTTTGATTGCTCCGTGGATAAAAAACAATGAGATTTTCGACGCTACTAGCGTTAAAAATCGAGATAATACTTTTGGCCCATATCTTGCGCTTAAGAATGCCTTCGAGAAAAAAAGTATTACGCTTAATACTTCTGAGCTTAATCTATCCTTCAATCCGCAATTTGAGTTGCATCAAGATATTCAAAAACTTGGGAACGCGAACTTTAGTTATTTGCTGATGTTCGAAACACCAATGATAAGGGCTAAAAGTGCAAGCCGAAAATTACTGGCTCCATACCGCAGAGTATTTACTTGGGATGATGGTTTAGTGGATGGAGACCGCTATCTAAAGATTAACTTCCCTAATGTGCTTGCTATTCCTTCAGGAGATGGCTTTCAGGATAGGGATAGATTTTGCTGCCTTATGGCTGGTAATAAAGGTATTACAAAGAGCGATCCAAGAAATTTATATCCAGAGCGCATTTCCGCTATTCGTTGGTTTGAGGTTAATGCTAAGAACGACTTTGATTTGTATGGGCCCGGATGGAAATTGCCTGCCAAAAGAAGTGGGTTCTTAGGCAGAATTATCAACTTGCTTTCTAGGCTTATTTACCCTCATCTTAAATTGACCGCATTTCCAAGTTACCGTGGGATGCTTAAAAATAAAAGCGACGCATTGCTCCATACTAGATTTGCAATTTGCTATGAAAATGTCAGAGATCTACCTGGGTACATCACGGAAAAAATATTTGACGGCTTTCTGTCTGGTTGTGTGCCAGTTTATTGGTGGGGCTAGCAATATAGAGCGATATATCCCATCTGGGTGTTTTATTGATAGAAGAAAGTTTCGCAATACTGATGCAGTGTATCGATACCTAAAAAATATTAATGAAGATGAATTTAGAGGGTATCAAAAAATATTGCTTCCTTTCTTGGGGGGTGAGGCTGCCATTCAATTCGGCGCCGATTGCTTTGCTGAAACCATTGTTAATGCAGTAGTGGAAGAGCTTGCGTCATAAGTCTGATTTCTTTCTAGTGGCCTTGGAGCGACTATTGGTCGCTTTTATTATTTTGGAATCGGTTAGGGTGGCTACTACTTACCTATCCTCAGATGATGATGGGCAACTCTCTTTTCTAATCGCAATTCAAACATTTTGCGCCTTATTACTTAGAAACCCAATTGGACAATATATTAATTTGCACACCCATGAGTGGTGGCGTGATAACTCTTTTTTATTGCAGCTTAGGCTATATCCGGTTTACCTAGTTTTAGTTTCCATGGTTGGGACTGCGATCGCTGTTTTTATGGGTGAGTATTTTTTGGTAAATACCTTGTATGCAGTGTCTGCTGTGTTTTTAATGACGCTAATGGCGTCCTGGAACGCAACCTTACTTCCAATGTTAAATAGTTTAGGTTTTAGGGCTGCATCAATTTTGATGACTGTGATTTCTATTGCGATTGGTTTGGTTGTATCAATATTGATTATTTTGGTAGAGTCTCCCTCTGCTTCTGGATGGTACCTTGGGCAGGGGGTGGGTATGTTTATAGGCGTTATTTTTGCGCTGATTTTCTTTAGACGTATTGCGCCCATGCCTCCCACTTCAATTTCGCGATTAGCATTAATCAATAAGTCATCGGTTATGACTTATTGTCTTCCGCTGGGAGTTGCAACCAGCTTAATGTGGTGCCAAATGAGTGGCTATAGATTTTTGGTGGAGGGTTACTGTGGTATTGCAGCATTAGGTTTACTTGTAATTGGATTGCAGGTTCCCGCTCAAATTTCTGCGTTACTAGAATCTTTGGCAATGCAATTTTTGTACCCATATTTTTATAGTCGCATAAGCGGAGTATCCAGCAAGGAGGTAATTGAATCCTTAACCTCAGACCTTTTAAATGTGATATTACCTTTGTACATTATTTTTGTAGGCGTCGCTATTCTTGGCGCACCATACTGAATAATCTTATTGCTGGTTCCCAATTTTCAGTGTCAGTCCCGCTTCCTTGTTATTGGTGTATTTGTGGAGTTATTTAGAATGCTAGGAAATACGCTGGGGAATGCTGCCCATGCTAAGCGCGAAACCAAGTTGCTGGCTATTCCTTATGGTTTTGGTGCTGTTGTTACGATTTGCCTTTTTTGCTTAGCCGGGATCTTGGAATTGCCTATTAATGTAGCCGCCTTATCGATGGTTGCCGGCGGGGTATTTGTATTCGTCTCGATGTGGTTCGGAATCCGCAAAAGTATTAAGTTAACTATTGAGATTCGCCAGACCTTGTTTGCCTGTTGTTTTTTACTCTTATCAGTATTTCTGGGTCGCTATATGCCAGACCCAAGTGGTCTGGGTATGGCAATATGTATGCTTTTGGTTCTTGGGGTACTCGCTTTTATTGGGGTCTTTTTATTCTTGCGGAGAAACATGGCCCTTAAGCGATTACTATCGGTTCCATTAAGAGCTCAGTAACATGATCATTACGCATCTTATTGGAAGTCTTGGCAATCAAATGTTTCAATATGCCGCCGGTCGATCCATTGCGATTAAGCGGAAGTGCGAACTTAAAGTTGATATATCTGATTTTTGTGGGGTACTGGCTGCACCAGGGTTTTGAGTTGGAGAAGGTATTCAACTGCCAAATTAATTTGGCTACCAATAAAGATTTGATAAATATGCTTGGATTTCAGGGTTATCAAAATATTAGAACACTTCTATCTCGAGCATCGTTTTCCTGGCTCAGGGTTAATGAGTTTATTGTTGAGCCTCATTTTGAATATTGGCCAGAGTTAAGCTCCTCCCCTAAAAATAGTTACATCAGGGGTTACTGGCAAAGCGACAAATATTTTCTGGATGTTGCGAATGAATTGCGTGCGGATTTTGCTTTTAAGAACCCAATGACATCAGTAAATCTTGAATTGGCCAAGAAGATTGAAGGTGAAAATTCAGTGAGCCTGCATATTAGGCGCGGAGACTATGTTCAAAACCCAAAAGCAAACGCTGTGCATGGTACATGTACTTTGAACTATTACTCTGAAGCGATACGGCTGATGATGGACGAAGTGGGTAAACCACATATTTTTATATTTTCCGATGAGATTGATTTGGTAAGGAAAAATTTGAGTATTCCAACCCCCCATACTTTTGTATACCAAAATATTGGCGCTGATAGTGACCGGGATATGCAGTTGATGAGCATATGCAAACACAACATCATTGCAAATAGCTCCTTTAGTTGGTGTGGTACTTGGTTAAATGCTCATTCTAATAAAGTTGTAATATCACCAAAACAATGGTTTCACAATGGAAATGATATTAAAGATTTAATACCGTCGCAGTGGAGAAGTATCTAGTCATGCCAAATCCATCTCCACTCATTACCGTTGCCATGCCGGTTTATAACGGAGAGAAGTATTTATCAGATGCAGTGCAGTCTATTCTTAGTAAAACTATTACAGACTTTGAGTTCTTAATTATTGATGATGGATCAATAGATGGATCGCGCGAGATGCTAAGGGTGTTCGCAGCCAGGGACTCTAGCATTAAATTAATTGAAAGAAATAATCGAGGATTTTCAGATACCGTCAATGAAATTGCCACTCTCGCAATGGGCCGTTGGTTTGCAAGAATGGATCAAGATGACATAGCCTTGCTCAATCGATTTGAGCGTCAAATACATTGGCTTACCCAGGAATCTGCTGATATTTGTGGCACGTAGATTGAGTGTTTTGGCTCTGGACCAACAGAAGTGCGGAAGCATCCTATTGGCGATCAAGAAATAAAATACGGTCTTTTGTTTGGGTCCCTCCTCGCGCACCCTACTGTGATGATGAAAACGGACTTAATCAAAAGATTAAAGTACAACCCAGACTGGGATAAAGCGGAAGATTATGAGTTATGGACTCGATCTGACTTGCTCTGGGTGAAGCTTGCCAATATTCCAGAGGTGCCTCTAAAGTACAGAGTGCATCCTGCGCAAATTTCATCTGCCACTAACATTCAACAACAGAAACTTTTGAAATTAGTTAGGCGTTCCTACTGGAAATATTCAGGTCTGGTGCGGCATTTAGACAATGATTTTGCAGAAGAGCTTCTAAAACTTTATGAGCTTGCACTATCGAAAATTAATATGGACAAGGTGGACTTCTTGGTTTTCAGGATTTTGAGTGAAGCATCAAGAGAGTCGCAGCTTGTTATTTGAAGATTTATCGAGATTCTGTATTTGAAGGCTTGCCACGTTGACCGGTCGGCATCAAAAAGATGGCAGCGCATCTGTGTAACTCATAATTACCCTTATGCCCTGGGTGTACGTATGATGATGTTTGCATCTAGTAAATTTAAGATGCTTGAAAATCCCCGACTCCTAGGATGGGCTAAATCACTCATGCCTGGGTAAATAAACCAAATGTTAGATAAAAAAATTATTCCAATTGTATTGCTGCACCATGATCAAGCGGATGTTCTTTTGCGCGCAGTTAAGTTGATTCATGAGAGAACGATTTACCCGTTTTGCATATTTATTATTGATAACAACTCCCCAGATTCTGAGGATCTAAGATATACATTCCAAATTCTGGAGGCAGAATTTCAAGCACAGATTATTCGTAATTCGAAAAATACTGGATTTATGGATTTAATTTGGCCCTTGATCATCCTGCGTGGCCACAATCTCAACTTTATGCTTTCTCTGATGCAGATATTTATGTGCCCTTATCCATCCATGGTGTCTGCTGGTTAACTCATTTGGTTCAAGAGATGAACTCATACTGCGCAATCGGAAAATTGGGATTGGCTTTAGATCATGATAATTTAAAGAGCAATCCCAGCTTGGCGAGATCCCTGAGTATTGAAGAGTCTTATCTGAAGTGGCCGAAGGTGGGTTCTAATATCGTTGCGCCTGTAGATACCATCATGGCCTTATATAGAAGTGACTATTTCATCACA
The DNA here is from genome assembly GCF_900095215.1 of Polynucleobacter necessarius. Taxonomy (NCBI): domain Bacteria; kingdom Pseudomonadati; phylum Pseudomonadota; class Betaproteobacteria; order Burkholderiales; family Burkholderiaceae; genus Polynucleobacter; species Polynucleobacter necessarius. The sequence goes on from NZ_LT606949.1 coordinate 244,929, forward strand.
AAGTTTAAATTTCAGATTGGACATGCTTCGCTTGCTAAGCCTCAATATTTCACTTGCAGAACCGGCGATCAGTATAAGGCGGTGCATGTTGGCTGGGATTACTATCCAAATAATTGGGTGAAGTCCTATTCACCTATTAAGCAATGGAATCAATCACTAGCAATGGTAAGGGCTGGAGCATATGTTACTCGTGAGTTAATGGGGGAGTTCAGACCCCTTCAAAGAATTTTCTTGCTAGTCATCCAATTTGGCATCCGTTCACTGCATGCCTTTAAAGTACGTGCACTAACGTTTTGGTATTTAGTGATGCATTTCCCTAGGCGGGTAAACGAAATTCAGGCGGGTGTCCGTAAGTAAAGCTCTCATTATGAAACAAATTAGCGCCTCTCTTATTTTGTACAACACTCCAGTTGATCAGATTAAGCGGGTCTTGGATTCTCTTGGGGTATCTGAGTTAATAGAGATTTGATATGTTGTTGATAATTCGCCAGAGGATAGTTTGAGGGATTTATTCGGCGCGAACTGGATTCAATATTCCTTGACTGGCTCCAATCTAGGCTATGGTGCTGCTCACAATGTTGCAATGAGCTAGGCGATAGATCATTTTGATTACCACCTTGTTTTAAATCCAGATATATATTTTGATTCCGGAGAGTTCAGAAAAGCAATTGAGCGCACGAATCAAGGGGAGCAAGTTGGCCATCTCATGCCAAAGATACTGAGTGTGGATGGCAGCATCCAGTATCTCTGTAGGCTGCTACCAACACCTCTAGATTTAATTATTAGACGTTTCTCGTTTTGGCCCTTAGCCAGCTTTTTTATAAAACGAGAGGCTCGATATGAGCCGAGATCCTCTGGGTATGAAAATGAAATGAATGTACCAAATCTATCTGGAGGCTTCATGTTGCTCAGAACCAGTGCACTGAAGGTGGCGGGCTTATTCGATGAGCGTTTTTCATGTACGGAGAAGATGTAGCTCTTACTCGCAGGATTAATGAAAAATTCATCATTCTTTACTATCCTGGAGCTACAGTAACCCATCATCATGCGAGAGACTCTTATCAATCCCTGAAAATGCTATGGATTCATTGCGTTAATGTATCCAGATACTTTAATAAATGGGGTTGGTTTTTTGATCAACAGCGCACCCAGATAAATTATTAAACCTGCCTGAGTCTTAACGTATAAACGATTTTATTGGGACTTTCATGTGCATTTATGGGGCTCCCCATTTGCATATTCTTGCGTACATTTGTTTCACAAAACCATAAGATGGTTAAATTGATAACCGCATGGCAAATTACGGACATCACTAATGATCTGATTTCTATATTGGTAGTTTGTGGTCTTTTCATTCGTAGATTTGCGCTGATTTTTGGCGCCCTGCCTGGTGGTACTTCAAGCTATGCCGAAGAAGGCAGACTTAATTTATTGGCGCCAAAGAGGAGTGATCTGTATTCGACTAAATACTGGCCAACAAATGAGATTAATGCTACTTAGAGTTGGCGTGCTCCTCCCGCCTATATCAATGGTTTTATAATGACCCATCGGTTTTCTGCGCTCTTTTTATCGTAATGACCATCAAACATTCTTTCTCGGGTCATCCAAGCTTCCCATATAATTCTACAACTGCGACCATTTGGATAATTGACCAATGAAAGTATTAATTGGACCTTTGCAATCAAAAAATAAATCACGAACATGGGATTAATTAGACTTTTACTCGCTTTATCGGTTGTTGCTTGGCACGCCGATTCACACAATATTTTTAAAATGGTTGGTTGTGAAGTTGCCGTCGAAACTTTTTTATAATTTCAGGATTTTTCATGGCGATGTGCTATTGAACTTATAAAACTAAAGTTTTATTTTGGAAAAGTCGTTATCTTAGGCTTTACCCAACTTATGCACTTTGCTCTATATTGATGCTTTATCTTGTTCTAGGTGGTGGCTCATTCTGGCATCAGATTGCAAATGTGCCTTCGCCTCTTAATATTTTTTAAGGATGTCGCTCTATTTTGGTATAGATGGCGCACATTTTCACCTTGCTGTGTTTTTGCAATATTCACCACCAATATGGTCATTTTTACTCCTTCCGCCAGCCTGGTCGCTGGAAATGGAGTTAAGATTCTACCTGCTTGTGCGATTTCTTTTTAGTCGCTCATTGAAATTTATGGGCGTCTGTATGCTCGGCTCATTCTTGCTTAAAGCCACCTTGTATTTCAATGGATTCTCGTTAGACCATTGGTCGTATCGATTTTTCTCTTCCGAGACGGGGTACTTTCTTCTTGAAAGTCTAACTTACTTTAATAGAGAGCGCATTAAAGTAATTTATTCGGGTGCATTTGTAACGGTGGGGTTTATCGCCGTTATCCTGTTTTATTCTAATTTTTAATCTTATTGACTTTAATATTGAAGTTAAGAAAATTTTCTTCATTGTTCTTATGGTTTTCTCAATAAATGGCATTTTTGATGCAACAAAAAATAATAAATTTGATATTTTCGCTGGAAGTCTATCCTATCCAATTTACCTTTCTCATATTTTTGTGATTGCATACGTACTTCTAAAATTACCGTTTTATATAAAAAATAGTAACTTAATTTCCTCTTGTTACTTTTTTGTGATTCTAGTGTCTAATATCATCTATTACGCTATTGAAAAGGAAAAGCCAATTGATGTATACAGAAAGAGGTTTAAGAGCGCTTCTAATTAGAATCATTTGATTTTCGCTCAATAGCCATTGTCTATAGATAGTTCATTGCCTACTTAAGATGCGACAAGATTTACAAGTGCATAGAGTGAGAAAATATTTGAAAAAAAGTGTGGTTTTGTTGGCGCCGGGTTGTGGAAGGGATGATAAACGGTATTAGCGATCCCACCTATATTAAAAGTCAGAAGTTTCGCATTCCTTGTGAAAGTTTACTCGGTTGCGTTTTGCTACTTCGATATATGCTAGGCTCAGTGGAGCTCATCGGGTTCAAAGGCGTTGCATAAAGCCATAGACAATAAAAATTAGGTTTTCAATATTAATTGCACATAAAGTGCTTTTAAGAAAGGGCGCTTTTATCTTGAATGATAAAAATCACTTATCATGATTACATGGATTATTTAAATCAATTCATATCTTTATTTCAGGTGGCGAATATAAGGTGGATGGTTCTTATATTCGCACCTGCAACCTTAATGGCTATTGTTGTTGAGTGGATTTTTCTTAAAAAATCCTCGACACTCTATGCAATTTATACAAAAAACTTTTCATGGGATTTAAGAAAAGATTTTTTTATTTGGGTAATGGAAATCATAATGATTTGGCCTTTTATTGGCCGATTATTAACATTATCTGTCGGCGTATATGTTGGATCAATATTAAACGATTGGTTTTTTAAATTATCCTCAGTTAAGTTAATTTTGTTGGTGCCTTATTTTTGGCTTCAGGTTATTCTAGCCCTAGCTGCAGGAGATCTTCTGTTCTATTGGCTGCATCGATTTTTTCACATTTCTGAGAGTTTCTGGCAACTTCACAAATATCACCATTCAACCACTTCAATGACGGTTTTTAGTGGGTCTAGGGATAATCCAGTAGTTGGGTCAATCTGGGCTCTTGCGACTGGCATCCCATCGGCTATTTTTGGGTCTCCAGCAGGTATTCCTGATGCGGTTATCTTTCTATCAATCTTTCATACTCAAATTATTCATAGCAAGATTAACCATAATTGGGGATTTGTTGGTAAGTGGATAGTTGTATCACCCCATTCGCACCTTATACATCATTCAGCTCATGAATCACATCGAGATAAGAATTTTTCATTCCTTTTCCCGATTTGGGATCATCTGTTTGGAACATGGTACTCCGGAAAGAATCATGATACTTCGATGCTGGGGATACCCAATGATCCTCAAAATCACTTCCCATGTAAGCAAATTCTCATTAATTGGAAAATTTTCATCAAAATGCAAATTTGTCTTTTAATGAAATTATTTATTAGGTAATTCGAAAATATTCTAAGGGTCTATTTTTATTTAAAATGGTATCGCGTATAAATCATTGCTAAATTTTATCTAGTGTTAAAATTTTATTAAAAATATTGAGAGAATATGAAGATATTAGTCTTAGGTGCATCTGGAATGCTTGGAAATGCCATGCTACGTTTTTTGAGTTCAGATAAGAATTTGAAGGTTTTTGGAACTGTGCGGTCTGTTGGCATCGCTCTCGTTGACTCTGAAAACCATGCCTACAAAATAGTAGACGGCGTTAATGTAGAGAATCATGATGCATTAGTGAAAATTATGGCTGACATACGGCCGACCATTGTTATTAACTGTATTGGCCTGGTGAAACAGTTGCCGGATTCGGCCGATCCATTGCAGGCGATTCCGATCAACTCTATTTTGCCGCATAGGCTTGCTGCATTATGTGGCATTATTAATGCGAGGCTTATTCACTTTAGTACGGATTGTGTTTTTTCCGGTGAGGTTGGGGGGTATTTAGAGAGTGATGCACCCAATCCAACGGATTTATATGGGCGCTCAAAATTACTAGGAGAGGTTGATTACCCTAATGCAATTACTCTACGGACATCAATTATTGGTCATGAGTTAAGCGGTTCTCGAAGTTTGGTGAGCTGGTTTTTGTCTCAATCTGGTCGGGTTAATGGGTTTAGAAAAGCTATATATACTGGCCTTCCTACAGTAGAGCTTGCACGCATAGTTAGAGACTTTATTTTTCCTAGGCCAGAGCTTAGAGGTGTTTATCATATAGCCTCTCAGCCTATTAGTAAATTTGAGTTATTAAATTTAATAGCGAAAATTTATTGCAAAGAAATTCATATTGATCCATCTGACGATTTTTCAATAGACCGCTCCCTTAATGCATCCCGTTTTTATAATGCCACTGGTTATTCTGCGCCACCTTGGCCTGAGTTGATTGAGCGCATGCATCAGTTTTATTGAACCATCTTTTTTTTGGAATGCACTATGTTTACGGATCAAGTTCTTTTAATTACTGGCGGCACAGGATCTTTTGGTAATGCCGTCGTAAACCGTTTTCTAAATACGAAATTTAAAGAAATTCGTATTTTTAGTCGCGATGAAAAGAAGCAAGAGGATATGCGCTTAAGACTCAATCATCCTAAGCTCAAATTTTATATTGGAGATGTGCGCCAGTATGAAAGTATTTATGATGCAATGAAGGGCGTAACACACGTATTTCATGCTGCCGCTTTAAAGCAAGTTCCATCTTGCGAGTTCTATCCTCTTGAGGCTGTAAAAACAAATATTTTAGGCGCAGAAAATGTCATGAATGCGGCTATAGCAAGAGGGGTGAAGCGAGTAGTTTTGCTAAGTACCGATAAGGCGGTATACCCCATTAATGCTATGGGAATATCAAAGGCTATGATGGAAAAGCTAATGATGGCTAAGGCAAGAATGCAGGAAGAGGGTGAGACTGTGTTTTGTGCCACTAGGTATGGCAATGTAATGGCTTCAAGAGGTTCGGTGATCCCTTTATTTGTCGATCAAATTCTTGATGGAAATGAGATGACCATTACCGATCCAAAAATGACGCGATTTCTGATGTCCTTAGAGGACTCAGTTGACTTAGTTTTATACGCATTTCAGCATGCTAAGCAAGGGGATATTTTTGTTCAAAAAGCTCCAGCATCTACGGTTGCTGTTCTTGCAGAAGCACTACAGCAGATATTTAGTCGAGAAATTCCAATAAAATTTATTGGAACAAGGCATGGTGAAAAATTATATGAGACCTTGGTGTCCCGGGAGGAAATGGTTAAGGCTATAGATAATGATCGGTATTTCCAGATTCCTGCGGATAATCGAGATCTCAACTATTCTCAGTACTTTGTTGAGGGGGATATTAAAGTCTCTAGCATTGAAGATTTCACTTCGCACAATGCACATCTTTTGGATGTAGAGGGCGTAAAAAAACTTCTATCAAGCTTGGACTTTATAAGGAAAATCCAGGAGCCAAAGCAAAAACAAAAGGTGGATGCATGAACTCTCTACAGAATTTTATGTTTAATAATGGAGAGCGGTTAATCCCATATATATCACATGATGAAAGTGAGCTAATAAGACACCGCAGTTCTTATGCTTTTTTTCATGCAGTCATACTTGCTGATCTACAAAGAATCAGAGGGATTAATGCGGCGGATAAACCTATAACAATTGTTGATTTGGGGTTTGGCACTGGGTACGGATGTTCGTTGTTATCCAGTCTACCGTTTAGCAAAATTACTGGTGTAGATGTTGAGCATGATTGTCAAACTTTTGCGCAGCAGTACTATCGAAGAGCAAATGTAGATTATGTCATTGAAGATTTGGCAAAATTTATTCCGAAAATGAAGTTTTACGACTATGCCGTTTCGCGTGGCGTGCTCGAGCATGTTTCGGATGGCTTAAATTTGATCGGTGATATTAAATTTAATCGACGCGCGTTAATTGATGTGCCTTTTGATGAGCCTTTGGGTAATGAGCACCATGTAATTACTGGAATTAAAGCGGCCGATTTTGCACATCTCGAAAATTGCGAAATTTTTTATGAAGATATTGAGGGCAACATTTACGACTCAAGCTCTCTCCCAAGCAATGTGAATATGATTATGGTGGTTCTTAGTGCCCCATCAGAGCCAAAAATAAGCTCATTTATAAATTTCCCCATTAATGCAATAAAATCAAATGAATTAGAGTATTTGAATGCTGAGGGTTTGGTCGGTGGTTTAGTGAATTATTACCCTAATGCAGATGCATTGAATCAGGCTATCGTAAATTACATTAGGTACGTGGATGTAGTTTTGGATGTGGGTTGCGGCATTGTGCCAATGGCCTATTTTCGACCAAAAATTCATTTAATGGTTGAGCCATGGCAAGAGTACGTTGATATTCTTGTACAGAGGTATTCGAAAGATAAGAGTGTTTTCATTCTTCGACAAAATGCTCTTGAGGCTTTACGTGGGCTGGCTGATAATTCCGTTGACTCAATTTTTTTGCTTGATGTCATTGAGCATATGGAAAAGGACGAAGGTTTGTCCCTGATTGAAGAAATGGAGCGGGTAGCAAGAGAGCAAATTATTGTTTTTACTCCCCTTGGATTTATGCCGCAACACATAGAGCAAGGCGGAAAGGATGCATGGGGTCTTTCGGGTGCGAGCGTTCAGGAGCATCGCTCGGGCTGGTTTCCGAGTGATTTTCCTGTCGCCTGGAATTTTTTTGTCTGTAATGAATACCACTTAACAGATTCAGATGGACGTGCCTTTGCTGAACCTTACGGCGCATTCTTTGCAGTTCGAAACTACGAGCATAAGACATTTGTAACTGCGGTAGATATGGTGGATATTCGCAGGCCACTTCCATCAGAAATTGAATCAGAGCGGTTATCTGTGGAATTAAATGAGACTCGAGTAAGGGGTCTGCAAATTGAGGCTGAAAAAAAACATCTGATTAGCACAATTGAGGCTGAAAAAAAACATCTGATTAGCACTCTAGATGATTTGTATGCTCAGCTAAAAGTATCGAATAGTGATTTTCAGTCTCTATATGAGACTTACGAAAATATTATTAAATATAGGCTGGTTCGGGCGGCTCTAAAGGTGTCTAAATTAATACATAAAGCTTAATGGCAAATTTAAATATTTTTAACATTAATGGCTATGAATCACCAGGTAGAAGATTCAATGGGATTTCAATTACCGAGTTATTGTCAAGATATGGGATTAACGCTTCACATTTTGTTTGGGAAAAGGATACAAATGATGACATGATTCTCACATGTGAGGGTAAGTACGTAAGACGCGTAAATGAATTTATTAGAAGAGTAGAGGATAGGTTATCCCTTCAGTCGGTATTATACCCCAACGCACGAAAAATCATGAAGATGCCTGCATTTGAAAATGCTGATGTACTGCATTTGCATATAATTCATTCGGGGTATTTGAGTTTTGGCGACCTTCCGGTACTCACCAATGCAAAGCCCACTGTTTGGACTTTGCATGATCCTTGGGCGATGACTGGGCATTGTGTCTATCCAATCTCCTGCAATAGATGGCTTAACGAGTGTGGTCAATGCCCCGATCTAAACGCGCATTTTCCACTACGTTTTGATACAACTAATTTCTTATTTCACTACAAAAGAAAAGCGTATAAAAAATCTAACTTCGATCTTATTGTTGCCTCTAGTTGGATGGAGGACATGGTTTCTCGCTCACCAATGTTTGAGCATGCAAGGGTCCACAAGATTCCATTTGGGATAGATCTCGATTTCTTTTCTGATAAAGCCGCACCGGATGCAAGGGCCCGGTTTGGAATTCCGGATGATGCCTTGGTGATTTGTTTTAGAGCAGTTAATAATTCATTTAAAGGTTTGCCATTTATACTTGAGGCATTAAGAAGAATAAAATCTTCAAAACGAATATGCCTTCTAACTTTTAACACTGCGGGACTTTTAGAGGAGTTTCGCAACACATTCCAGATAGTTGAATTAGGATGGACAAACGATGAGCAGCTGACACGAGATGCATTTGTAGCATCTGATATTTTTTTAATGCCTTCTACTGCAGAGGCTTTTGGAGTAATGGCGATAGAAGCTTTGGCGTGTTCAAAACCATTGATTGTATTTGAGGGGACAGCCCTCCCAGAAGTGGTATTTTCTCCTGATGTTGGTATTGCAGTCCCAATGAGGGATGCAGTTAGTCTATTTGATTCGCTGCAAAGATTAATTGAGAATTCTGAGGAAAGAGCTTTTCGTGGGAAGCTGGGCAGGAAAGTCGCTGAAAAATATTACGGCCAAGATTTGTTTGCTGCTAGATTAAGTGAGGTATATAAGATGGTAGCTCAATCATGAAGATCCTTTTGGTGACAGATATACCCCCCTGCAAAAATTTTACCGCAGGTTTGGTGTTAGACAGGCTTGTAAGTTTCCTGCCCAAGAAAAAAATTGCAATTTGTGCAGTCATAAATTCAACTCTACATCCAGAAATTCCGATTGAATTAAATGATATTCCTAAACTCATTTTAGTAAAACCTAAGGAGAGTGGTTTTTCTGGCTTAGCATTTGGGCTTCATAGACCATTGAATATTTTGAATGAGGTTTTAAGGGGGGTTAGGGTTAGATTTCTTATTCTCCCAAAAATTATTGCATTTGCTCGAGCCCAGAAAATTGAAGCAATTTGGATCGTGCTGCAAGGGCAAACAATGGTTCGTATCGCCAATCCGCTGGCAAATAAACTTTCTTTACCTATGTTTACTCAGGTATGGGATCCACTGGGATGGTGGTTGAGAGAAAATTTTGTGACGGGCTTAATGGAGCGACATTTTCTCTCTCTCTACGCAAAGGCCATAAGGTCTAGCAGATGCTGTGCCACTGCTTCATTGGCCATGTCTGAATTATATTCATCGGAGTATCTGGTTGGAACTCAAGCAGTGATAGCGGGCCTTCCCGCGCGATATTCTCAGGGCTCACAATTTACATTAAATGGTAATGCTAAGTTTCTTATAGGTATGGCAGGCCAATTCTATTCAACTGAAGAGTGGAATAGTCTGATAGCAGCGCTAGACGCTGCGAATTGGGTAATTTCAGGGAAAGAGATATGGGTAAGGGTGCTTGGGCCTGGTTTTCAGTCTTTTACGCAATCCCCTAAAAATATTGAATATTTGGGTTGGAGATCACAGATTGAGACGGTTAAATCCCTAAGAGACTGCGATTTGCTTTATATCCCCTATTGGTTTTCGGATAAATTTAAGGAGGAGGCTAAGAATAGCTTCCCATCAAAATTAGTTACTTACCTTTGTGCAGGAAGGGCTGTTTTTTGCCATGCCCCTATTTATGCTTCGCCCTCTATTTACCTTTCGGAAAATGAGGCCGGTTACTTATGCCATTCTCTGGACCCAAAAGAAATAATAAGAAAAATTGCGGGGGTTATTGAGGATCCAGATCGTTATGCAAAAATCTCTGAGAATGGATCTACTTGTTTTCATAGAGACTTTACATTGGAGAGCATGAAAAAATCTTTCAATGATTTTTTAGGTATCAAGGAATTAAATTAAATGGGCAAATATTACCCAAGGCCACTTTGGATTGGAGGAAATTATTTTGACCTTATTTGTCAATTAATTAAAAGAGATATTGAAGCCAAATACCGAGGGAGCTTATTTGGTATTTTGTGGTCCCTCCTGAACCCATTCCTATATCTTGGGGTATATTTTTTAATATTTAAATATTTTTTACCATCGAGATCGTCAAATCAAGAAAGTAATGCCACCTTTATATTATCTCTATTTTTAGGTTTGATCATATTTAATTTTTTCTCAGACTGCATAAATCGCTCGCCTAGCTTAATAACTTCTAATCCAAATTATGTGAAAAAAGTAGTATTCCCATTGGAGTTATTGGTTTTTGTCTCTATTGGCTCGGCATTTTATAATTTGATTATTGGTTTTATTGCTTGGTTTGTAATGTATTTTTATATTTATGGCCAATTTAACTGGGTAATGGTATTGGCACCGATATTTGTATTGCCCCTCGGCCTTTTTGTACTCGGATTTTCATGGTTTTTGAGTGCGCTAGGGGTATATATACGGGATATTATTCAACTAATGCCTCCACTAACCCAATTACTCATGTTTTTATCCCCCATTTTCTACGACCTTAGTCAAGCGCCAAAATGGGCAAGACAGTTGATTCTATTCAATCCTTTGTCGTTTGTAATAGAGCAAGAAAGGTTGGTGTTAATTGGAGGCATTTCGCCAGATATTTTGGGCTTCACACTCTATATTTTTATAGGCTTAATTATTGCTTCAGTAGGGCTGTGGTTTTTTAAAGTTTCCAGGCCTGGATTTGCGGATGTTTTATGACAGAATTAGACAGCTCATTAGGCGCGCCTATGGCGGCAATTACGGTCTCAAATTTGGGAAAGGCTTACCAAATTTACGATGATTCCAAAGATAGATTAAAGCAAATATTATTGGGGTGGAGGAAATCGTATTCTCGCGAATTTTGGGCGCTGCAGAATATAACATTTGAGGTAAAAAAAGGTGGCTCGCTTGGTATTATTGGTAAGAATGGAGCAGGCAAAAGTACTTTGTTGCAGCTGCTTACGGGGACTTTGAGGCCCACATCTGGTTCAGTAATTACCGCTGGAAGGGTTGCTGCAGTTCTTGAACTTGGCGCAGGATTTAATCCTGAGTTTACTGGTAGTGAGAATATATATTTATATGCTAGTTTATTTGGACTCAAGAAGATTGAGATTGATTCCAAATTTAAAGAGATTTTAGATTTTTCAGAATTGCATGAATTTATTAACCAGCCTGTGAGAGTTTATTCAAGTGGAATGCAGGCAAGACTAGCGTTTTCAGTTATAGCTCATGTTGATGCAGACATTCTTATAGTTGACGAGGCGCTTTCTGTTGGGGATGCATTTTTTGCTCAAAAATGCATGAGATTTTTGCGAAACTTTAAGAAGGTTGGTACTGTAATATTTGTTAGTCATGATATTGCGGCTATTACATCTTATTGTGATGAGGTAATTTGGTTGGATGGTGGCAGGAAATATAAATCTGGGCCGGCTAAAGAGGTGTGTGAGGAATATTTTTCATCCTTGTATATGCAGGATGAAGATTCTTTTCGTGATGAACAAGCTCTAATTTTTTCTACTAAAGATGATGAAATAGCAGATGAAGGGCCTCGGAAGAATTTATCCCATGCTAAATTATCGGATCCTGGACTGCAGAATATTGAGTCATTTGGATTCAATTTTGATGCAATGTCTTTTGGCAGGGGTGATGCAAAAATAACTCAAGTTGACTGGGTGGGTAGCGACGAACTCCCTTTATTAACATGTGAGGGCGGAAAAGAAATTATCGTCAGAATAAATGCGACGATGATAAGAGATGTTGTATCGCCAATTATTGGCTTCACTATTAAGGATAGATTAGGGCAGCACCTTATAGGTGGAAATACCTACCATAGCTATAAAAATACCCCTCTATATTTTGAAGCCGGAGCGCTTTTGGAGGCTGAATTCCATTTTAAATTACCAATATTAGCAATAGGTGAGTATTCATTATCAGCGGCAATAGCAAGTGGAACTTTGGCTGATCATACCCAATTGGATTGGATTCACGATGCAATTATCTTTCACGTTAATGCATCTTCAATAGAGGGGGTATTGGTCGGAATGCCAATAGATAGAATTGGGCTTCGTCGAATATTATCGAGTGAAGGTGCCACTCTTTTGGAAGGCTGATTCATTAATTTTAATTTATAAAATATACTAGCATTTATTTGAATTTAAACAATTAAAAAGAATGTGACGAAAATGTCTAATAAAGATGGTGAACACAAATATAAATGTGCATTTTGTAGTAGCAAATCCCTTACAGAGGTTCTGGATCTTGGGGAGGTTGCTCTGGCGGGTGGATTTTTGAGTTTAGACCAATTTGCAGGGGAGCCAAAGTTTCCGTTGAGAGTCTATTTTTGTAATGATTGCCTAGCTGTTCAAGTCATTGATATTATCGACCCGCAATTAATGTTTGGAAATTACTTTTATTTTTCCTCTCAAATTAAGACCTTGCGAAATCATTTTGAAGATTATGCTACAGAGGTAGTTTCTCGATTTCTTGAGCCTAGGAAGTCGACTGTATTGGAATTTGGGTGCAATGATGGGGTCTTGTTACGACCACTTGCCGATCAAGGCATTCGCACTTTGATAGGGGTAGACCCCGCATCTAATATCATTTCAACTATCAATGATGAGCGCATAAATGTCGTTAATGATTATTTTACCGAGGCAACATCTAATTCGGTGATAGAGCGTTTTGGCAAGGTAGATATGGTTGTTGCTAATAATGTTTATGCACATATTCCGGATATTTGTGGCGTAACTAGAGCTGTTAAGAATGTTTTATCGGACGACGGGGTATTTATATTTGAGGTGCATTATTTAGGTAAGATCATTCAAGGGATGCAATATGACATGATTTACCATGAACATCTGTACTACTATTCCCTTATTGCCTTGGAAAATCATTTTAAAAAACATGGAATGGTAGTATTCGACATTAAAGCTGTTCCCATACATGGCGGGTCTATGCGCTACTATGTATGTAAAAAGGATGCTACCCATGCAAACAATATTTCTACGCGTGTTGATCTGTTGAGAAATGAAGAGCTCCAGCTTGGATATGACAAGCCAGAAACGTATAGAGATTTTGCAAGTAAGGTGAGAGATAGTCGAGAGAGGTTGATGAATGTTCTCGTTGCCCTGAAGGCTAAAGGGCGTACTGTAGCCGGTTACGGCGCGTCTGGAAGGGCCAATACTATCATCCAGTATTGTGGAATTGATAATAGTCATGTGGAATACATGATTGACGATGCTCCAGCGAAAACTGGCTTTTATACTCCGGGCTCTCACCTTGAGATTTACTCAAATGAAGTGTTGAAGGTAAGGCAGCCAGACTATCTTCTTATTTTTGCATGGAGCTTTATCAATGAAATTGCTGCGAAATGTGAGGGCTATATGGATAACGGTGGAAAGCTGTTAATTCCATTGCCTGAGGTCAGGATTATGATGACCCCGTATAGCGAAGATATTCTTTAGAAGCTAATTTAGCTTGAATTATTAGCGCAGAAAAATTTTGTAATTATTTGATTATTTTTTAATAAGGCATGTTATGAAAGTCGTATCAATTTTTGGCACCAGACCTGAGATGATAAAAATGTGGTCAACACTCAAAAAGTTAGACGAACTAAATTTTGAGCACATTATGGTTCATACTGGCCAAAACTATACGCCAGAGCTTAAAGATTTTTTCTTTCGTGATTTAGAGCTTCGAAAGCCTGATTATGAATTAAATATTAATACAGCTAGCTATGGAAAAGAAGTGGCCGATGTCATTATGAAATCGGATGAATTATTTGCAAAAATTAAACCTGATGCCCTTTTGATTCTTGGGGATACCTATAGTGGACTATCTATCATGCCTGCCACTCACCATGGAATCAAAACTTTTCATATGGAAGCTGGTTTAAGAGCGTGGGATAAGCGAATGCCAGAGCAGCGTAATCGAATGTTGATTGATCATATGTCCAGCATACTGCTTCCATTTAATCAATACCATAGAGAGAATTTGATGCGTGAAAATATTCATCCATCAAAAATATTTGTAACCGGAAATCCTACCTACGAAGTCATGAGGCATTTTGAGCCAAAAGTTCGCGCTTGTGATGTGCTTAAGCGTCTTGGTTTAGAAGAAAAAGGATATGTTTTGGTGACCGCCCATCGTTCCGAAAATGTGGATAGTCCAGAAGCCTTGGTTCGGATTATTGATGCACTTGGTCAAATTGTAAGGATTCAAAAACGCGAAGTTATTTATCCAATGCACCCTAGGACAAAGAGTAAATTGGCGGGAATTGAGATTCCAGGTGGGGTGCGAATTATGGATCCCTTGGGATTTTATGACTTTAATAAACTTCTAGCTAGTGCATGGTGCGTGTTGTCTGATTCAGGTACCGCTTCTGAGGAGGCTCTATTTTATAAAGTCCCATGCGTCAATTTGAGAATGACAACTGAAAGGCCCGAAACGGTCGAAGCTGGGGGCAATATTATCGCTGGATTAAATCCCAAAAATATCATTGACTCGGTTGAAACGGCTGTAACTCAAGAATGGGGTTGTCGTTATGACTTAAATGAGAACTTTACCGCCTCATCGGTAGTTGTAAACACCATTCGTAGCGACATAACAAACTTTTTCTAATCTAAATATCTTGGTGCTTTAGTGGATATACCTTTTTATTAGGTCTTCGACAAGCACAAAGATTTTTTAGAGGGGTAAAGATGCATTCTTTTTATTCAGAATGGCTGCAATGCTCTTGGACTTGAAAAAGTAAATTTAATTTATATGATTAAAAATTTAGCGCTAAATAAGTTTTTACAGGCATGTTTGGTTGCGCTACTATTAATCTGCATTACTTTTCCAGACGTTATATTTAATGGAGCTAGCTTTCGGTTAACTGATCAGGCTGTAGGTGGTTCAGTTGGGACGCTGGCGCGGAATGTTTACCCAGCGCCTTCCACTGAGGGGTGGTGGGCAAGCTATAACGATAACGGTGGTGCCTTGTTTCAGTCTGAGCCCATGATGGAATTCATGAGAAATACTATTCAGTCAGGGCAATCACCATATTGGAATCCATATTCTGGTGGTGGATCATTGGGTCCTGAGACACTGGTTGATCAAAAATTTTCATTCTTTACCCTGCTGTACTCAATTTCTTGGGGCGGAGCAGGCGCATATAACTTCATACTGCTTGGTTTATATTTTTTTGCAGTAATGTTTTTATCATTGATCATATGTGAGCATTTAAATTTATCTATTTATGCTGCAATTGCAGGCTCTACTTTTTATCTTCTGAATGGGTATTCAACGGCTAATTTTGGATCCAATGTAACCCAAAGCTATCTCTATGTTCCAATGTGCATGTATACGGCGTTAGCGTTCATAAATAGATCTAGCGCATTAAGATTTATTTCTTTTGTTCTCGCATTTTCCGTATTTTTATCTTGCACGTTTATCCCAACGACCATAACGTCAGTAATCCCAATTCTCTTCATTGTATTCGGATACATGTATGCCAAAATAGGCTGGGGAAGGTTAAGCTGGGCTGAAAGTATCAAATTAATTGGAATTATGTTGCTGGGAATGATTCTAGTTCTTATGCTTCTATCTTTTATATATATACCAGTAGTTGCAAATATTTTGAGTGTAGGTGAGATGGAAACTTATGCCAAAAGAGTTTTTTTCCCAATCAATTTCCCCCAAGCGATCGCATCATTATTTTCCCCATCGCATTTTTATCAGTCCTATAACGCAATGGAGGCAAACGCACTTTTTTGGAGCGATGGAGTTACAAAAAACGGAGTGACAGGTAATACAGTCTTTCATCTTGGGGTAGTGGCAATTATGCTTTCAGGGTGCGCCTTCAAAGTTTATTTAAATGAATATAGTCGATTTATTTGGATTAGTTTGGTATGTATTGCATTTGGGTTCATTCGTCTGTTTGACCCCTTTCCATTCGATATTATTTTTTCCAAGATTCCAGTCATTGGAAATATTGGATGTCAGTATTGGTGGCCACCTGTGATTTTTCCAACTATATTTCTAGTGGCTTTTGGTATGGATAATCTATCAAAAAAGAATGCGCAAATTATTCCAGCAATTGCACTCATGCTAATTGGTGTATTTTCGCTATTTTATGTCTATTGGATATTTGGGCTTCAGGATCCGTATTATCATTTCAAAAAGATATCTCTATCGCTATTAGCGTGTGCATTTCTTGTCATGACAGTTCTTGTTGCTAATTCACTGTCTAAGAAGAGCATATCTTCTAATAAGTTGATAGCGTTAATTTTATTTCTCTTATTTACAGAGCTTATTCTTGATAGCAAAATGATGCGCTTACCTCGCCAGGATATTTTTGGCGGACACTCTTCAGTGCTTGATTATGTTATGAATAACGTTGGACTTGGCCGCACTCTCACATTTGGGCAAGGTGGAATTTACCCAGAACTTGGATCTGCTTTAAAAATTCAAGAGGCCACATCTTTCAATTTGGGGGTTTCACCAGAGTATGTAAAGTTTTTGAATAAAACAATCTCCCTAGGAAATTCAGCTCAAACCTTCTATGGCGCAAGTTTGATGCTTATGCAGGATAAGCCGGAGTTGCACCACATCAATTGGGAGAATATTAACTTATTGGGTATTAAATTTATATTATTACCAATTGGATTTAATGCTTATCACGAAATTTTAACCAATAAGGGCTTTCATGTTTTGGAAAAATCTGGAAGTGCTGTGTTGTATGAAAATCCCCATGCTATGCCAAGAGCATTCACGGTTAATAGCCCGATTGACCAAAATGGCTTGGATGTAATTTTGCCATTGCATTATCAAACAACTTTAGAGCCGGCAAAAATTACAAAATATGAGAATACTTATATTGAAATTCAGGGTAATTCTTCTTCTAACCGATTGCTGGTATTAACTGATAATTGGAATAAAAATTGGGCCGTAGAAGTGAATGAAAAGCCTGCTGATTTGATCAAGGTGAATGGGGTATTTCGTGGAGTCATAATTCCTAGGGGCGTATATAACGTTCAGATGAAATACAAATCCAATGTTATATTTTGGTCAATTATCATTAGTTTGTTTTCGGCATTAATGCTAATTTTAGTTGCGACATTTAGGGTTGGATTTAGCAAAACTATTGATCAATTTATTTATGGAAAAAATCCCATTCTCAATCATATAAAAAATAAATGCTAAAAAATCGAGATATAGACCCATACAAGCTAGAGTACGATGCTTTTCAAAAGCTTCTCAAAGGGGAGTCATTCTCTATTTATGAGGTGGTAGTGTTGTGTTTTAAATCTTTACTCTCAATATTTGAGGGAATATTTAGACATATACCAGGAGCATTGGGCTATAAATTAAGATATTATTATTACAAACTTGTCTGTAAAAGGATTGGTCAAAACGTTTTAATAGATGTTGGTGTCATTCTTAGTGGGACTGCAAATATTAGCATTGACGACTACACTTGGATTGACGCGAATTGTATTATTAGTGCAATGCTCGGTGAGGTAAGTATAGGAAAAAGGGTGCATATGGCATCTTTTTCCATTATCGGATCAAGGGAGCCTGTAATTATTGAAGATTATGTTGCATTAGGAGCATCAAGCAAGATTTACTCTAATTCTGAGGTGGTTGTTCCTGGCAAGCGCATGAGTGGTCCTATGATTCCTGAAGAAGACAAGGCGTTTTTCAGCGCCCCTGTTTATTTAAGAAAAGATAGTTTTGTGGGGGCAAATTCTGTAATCATGCCAGGCGTAGAGTTGGGGATTGGTGCGGTTGTAGGGGCAAATTCATTAGTCACAAAGTCGGTAGCGGCATGGACAATCGTTAGCGGAGTCCCCGCAAGAAAATTAATGGCTCGTGAAAAATTTGATTTACCAGACTATTGATAAATGATAGCTATTACTTCAACAATGGCGCTTCATATAGATTGCGACAATCTATGGGCGTATGAGAATGAGTACTCAATCCCTACTTCCAAGAAGCAGACTGGAATCTATGAGGAATCTCTCACACGATTTCTGGAAATTGCAGAGGAAATTGAAGTGAAGCTTACTTTTTTTATTGTTGGGCATGACCTTCGGCTTTCTGCTTGCCGTCAGTTTTGCGAAAAAGCAATTAAAGCAGGGCATAAGATTGCAAATCATACCCTTACTCATCCAGTAAAATTTACATCAATGTCTGGAATTGAAATTGCAGACGAGATTAGGCTTTGCGATGAGAAAATTACTCAAGTATTGGGGGTGAAGGCGATTGGCTTTCGAGCTCCAGGTTATTACCTTGGTCGGGATACTTTAGATACCCTTCGGGATTTTGGATATAGATACGATAGCTCTGTGTTACCTGGTTTTTCACACTATTTAATGTACCTGTACCAGTATATTAATGGGGGTGCTCAAAGTGGAAAGGCATTTGGAAGGGCGGCTTATATTTTTGCGTCTCGTAAAGTTCGCCAGTTTTCAGGAGGTCATCCGAACTCTCCTTTGTATGAGCTGCCGGTGGCTACGTTTCCATACCTGCGCTTTCCCATTCATATGACGTTTGCATTTATTCTGGGCAATAGCTACTTAAAATATTCCTTAGAGGCTATTAAAAAAAATAAAAGTCATCATATATTTTTATTTCATGCGATAGATTTATTAAGCAAGCCCGTTAATAAGGTGGGCGAATTACCTACTTTTAAGTATTCGGTGACTGAGCGAGAGTCTATGGTTAGGGGGGTTATGAAAGCCGCAAAAGAAATCGGTAATTTGCTAACTGAAGACTATGTTTATGAATTAGATGCCCTAAAAATTCCCAAAACAATTCTATTGGATAAGTATATTTAGTTACTAATATTTAAATTATCTAAATAAAATTCGAATATAATTGGTGTATTTAGGCTGCTGGAAAAATTTATGCTCTTAATGGAGAAATGTTGGTGACTGATGCTATTTCATTTACGCAGAAATTAGGCGATGGTTCCGAGCTGGAATTTTTTACAAATAATGAGGTATTTTTCCCAACGGGAACTAGTGGCGTATTAATTAATGCGGTTCAGAATCAGATCACGTCCCCTGGTACATTACTTGATTTGGGTTGCGGGACTGGTGTAGTTGGGGTGGTGCTGAGTAAGCTAGGGTTCGCTTCAAATCCATTATTTCTATCTGATGCAAGTCCGAAGGCAGTTTTGTTGGCTGAGCAAAATGCAAAATTACATAATGTACTGTGCGATGCAAGAGCCGGCTCTTTGTATGAGCCATGGGGCAGCATGAAATTTGATTACATCATCGACGATGTATCGGGGATTGCAGAGGATATCGCAAAAATTTCACCCTGGTTTCATAATGTGCCATGCGCATCGGGATCTGATGGCGCAGATTTAGTGGTGGAGGTTTTAAATCGCGCCCCAAAACATTTAAATGTGCATGGAAAGATATTTTTCCCGGTGCTATCGCTTTCAAACGGGGAAAGAATATTAAAAGCAGCTCGTTCAAATTTTAATAATGTTGAGTTGCTTGATCGAAAAACTTGGCCATTACCAGACGAGATGAGGATGCATCTGGATGTCGTTAGGCGGTTAGCAAATACTGGCTTAATTCAAATAGAAGAAAAATTCGGCATGGTGCTCTGGCATACTGACATATATATGGCTGGCAATTAAATTAAATAACAAGGACTAATCGTGAATGAAAATAAAGTAACCGCTGAAGAGGTTTTTGAGTGTATTGAGAAGGCTTTAGAACTACAGCCAAAATCAATCAATATTAGTAGCATCAAGGCGGAGCTTCCAGAATGGGATTCCTTTGGGCATCTGGGAATTCTCGCAGCGTTAGATTTAAAATTCAATGGTAAGGTTGCCTCAATAGATGATATGGCCTCAGCCGATACAGTTGAAAAAATTATCAGTTTGCTTAAAGCGAATAAGTTAATTTAGTATCCGTGACCAAACAATCATCGCCTTTGCCAGTTCGTATTGAAGTAATTGAATACCAATTACCAGACAATATTGAAACAGGCATCTCTTTAATTGAGCAAAATCCCGAATGGTCGATCGTTGAGATTGAGAAAAAAACGGGAATTAATACTCGTTATATTAGCGACCAACATGAAACAGCTTTAGATCTTGGTCTGATGGCTGCCAATAAAATACTCGTAAATAATGAGAATTTGAGGTCTGAAATTGATGTATTAATTTTTGTGACTCAGTCACCAGATTATGTGTTGCCTGCTTCAGCCTGCATTTTGCAGGAAAAGCTTAATTTACAAACTAACTGTATGGCTTTTGATGTTAATCAAGGGTGTTCTGGGTTCATCTATGGGATGGCGCTATCTTCCTCATTAATTACTGCTGGCCTGGCAAATAAAGTTCTGCTGGTTTGTGCTGATACTTACACTAAATACATTGCTCCTGATGATAGAACTTGCAGACCAATTTTTAGTGATGGGGCTGCTGCAACCCTCATTTCTAGCTCTGTTGAGTCTCAAATTGGTCCATTTGAGCTTGGAACTGATGGCAAGGGGGCTCTTAATTTACTTGTTGAAAATGGGGGTGCGCGGCAAAGAAGTCGTGGAGCAATTCAGGATCAAAAATTATTCATGGATGGCGCTAAGGTATTTATGTTCTCCATGAGTGCTGTTCCTAAGTGCGTAGAAAATCTCTTGCATAAAACGAATAAATCAATATCTGACATTGATTTATTCGTTTTTCATCAGGCGAGTAAATTGGTTTTGGATAATATTATTAGGCATTTATCTATTCCCCCTGAGAAGGTCTATTGCAACTATGCCCAAATTGGGAATACTGTTTCCGCTTCTATACCTATTGGATTAAAAGATGCATTGGATGACGGCGCCCTAAAGCATGGCGATTTAGTCATGATGGTAGGTTTTGGGGTTGGATATTCCTGGGGTGCATGCCTGTTAAAGTGGGGTGTGAAGTGATAGTGCTAAGTGGGGCATCTGGGGGAGTCGGGAGGCAGATACTTGCTTCTTTGGTTGAGGTTGACAAGGTAATTGGTATTTATAACAACCATGCAATAGAGCACCAGATCGAATCTTTAAATTTCACTGGTGTCAAGGTCGACCTTACTTGCAGTCTCAGCATATCGGAGTTCATCAAAAATAACCAAAAAATATTACAAAATATAACGCTTGTACACTGTGCAGCGGCTAAAACAGATGGACTTTTGATCAACTACAAAGAGTCTGATTGGGTTGATTTGATGGATATAAATTTGAAGGCAAATTTCTTGCTGACAAAAGGCCTGTTGCCTATTATGGTGAAAAATGGATGGGGGAGGATTATTCATGTATCCTCTGTTGCTGGCCAGCAGGGCGCAATTGGAGCTGCACCCTATGGAGCTTCTAAAATGGCCTTGATTGGGCTCTCACGTGGAATTGCAAAAGAATATGCGAAATTTGGAATTACGTCCAATGTCATTGAATTAGGTTATTTTGAATTCGGATTATTTAATGTGCTATCAGATTTGGTAAAAGCCCAGCTTTTGGAGCAAATTCCATCGAAAAAATTAGGTAATACCAAAAATATTTTTAATTGCATTCAATTTCTTATGCAATCAGATTACGTCAATGGCTCTACTATTAATATAGATGGCGGTATTTGAAATTTATCTAGTGTGGCTTGAAGTATTCAATAAGGCTTAAAATGCATTTACCCAGTTTTTGCGTTATTTTACCTATGTACAACGAGGCTTCTAATGCGGAGGCTTGCGTTCTGGAGCTCTCTAGCTTCCTAGATGGAGTTTCTGCAAGAACAGCAATAATTGCTGTAAATGATGGCAGTAGTGATGGAACTTTGGGTAAGTTAAATTCTTTAACTTTAAAGCACCCTAAATTAATTGTGGCTAATCATCCTCAAAACAAAGGTTATGGCGCTGCAAATAAAACTGCATTCTCTCTAGCGCTAGTAAATGGATTTGATTATGCGTTGGTTATGGATGCAGATCGCACGCAACGCATACATTACATTGAGGGGTTTTTTGAGCCTATGCGTCAAAATGTAGATTTTATTAAGGCAACGCGATATGCCAAAGGGGGCGGTGTTGATGGGGTGCCATTCAAAAGATGGGCGGTCTCATGGCTTGGTAATTTATTTGCCCGCCTTGTCTTGCGAGTTCCTTTAACAGACTACACCAATGGTTTTAGGGCTATCAAAACTGGGTTATTGGCGCAGATGGATTGTCGAGAAAATGGATTTGCTCTTTTGATAGAGGAGGTTTACCAGGCCAAAAAATTAAATGCTACTTTTGACGAGGTGCCCTATAGGCTTACTGTTAGGGCCGATTTAATTTCTAATTCTAAATTTATATACTCATGGAAGGTATATAAAAGTTATTGTAGAAACCTATTTGGTGGCCAGAAATGATTTTAGAATTTAACAATTTTTATCTTATTTAATTACTTGAATAAAATAGTTATAAAAACTATCGTACTCCTAGCATTAATTGTCTTAAGTGTCTCGAGCATTGATTTAAATTTGATTGCACGACACATAAATTTAAATATATTATTGGCTATAATTATTGTTCAGCCAGTAGTTATCCTATCAATTATGGCCGCAGGGAAAAGACTTTCAATTCTTTCTGGGATCATGGGCTGCACTTTTGTCAAATTCTCCACTGGCTTTAAGGCAACCATAATTTCATATGGCGCAGGTCTTCTTCTGCCGGCAAGAATATCTGAATTTTTAAAACCTGTATATATACGAAATCAATCAAAAATATCTCTAAGTGCCGCATTGTCTGCTGTTTTTTTGGAGCGTGTTAGTGATATTGTTATATTGGGGCTCTTTGCCTGTTATGGAGCAATTTATTTTCTTGAGATCAATTTGGCGAAGATGCTTTTTTTAACTGGGCTTCTTATCGCCTCGATTTATTTTTCGCTAATCGCGGAGCAATCTCTAATTCGTTTAACTAAATTAATTCCGTCGTTAATTTGGCGAAATTTCATCATTAAAATTATTCAAATTTGTACACAAAAGTTGAGGCAGAAATCAACTTACATAGCTTTTTCATTTGGACTGATCGCCTGGGCTTTATCGTTTATTAATGTCATTATTTTCCTAAAGTTTCTCGGAATCGATTCTATCGGAATGAGGGGGTATATTGCCATCTTCCTGGGATCAACAATTGGTGGGGCAGTCCCTGCATTACCAGGGGGTTTTGGTGCTTATGAGGCTTCTGTGGTTTATATCTTAAAAAGTTATGGATTTGGATTTGATGAATCTTTAATCATTGCCCTTTCGTTGCATATAAGTCAGCTTGTATTTTCAGTTCTTGGCTTCATGTACTTAGCTACATTCGAGAAATTGGGTATATCTTCGTTAATGCGAGAGGTTGGATCTCTTAGACAAAAAAAGCATATTGAGACGCGATGAGAGCAGATCAAGCTCATCCCGAGATTACTGTGGTTTTACCAACATACAATCGGTCTGAATTTATTGGCGATGCGATTAGAAGTGTTCTAGCCCAAACTTATACTAAATTTGAGCTGATTATTGTTGATGATGGTTCTGGTGATGATACGGAATCTATAGTAAAAACATTTTCAGATCCCAGAATAATTTATTGCTATCAGCCCAATTCAGGAAGATCAATAGCGAGAAATAATGCCATCGCAATAGCGCGTGGGAAATATATTGCATTTATTGATTCTGATGATATGTATCTTCCTAGAAAGTTAGAGATACAATACCGTCTCTTGGAGCGCACCCCCAGTACTGATATGGTTTATACATCAGCTAAATGTATAAATAGAGATGGTTCTTATCTATCTCAGAATTATAGAGCGACAATATCTGGAGCTATTTATACATCTATCGCTTTTTTTCGGCCGGTGACCATAATTCTTCCAACTGTAATGTTGCGAAAGTCTATTTTCAACCAAATAGGCAATTTTGATCAAAATATGAATCGTTTTGAAGATACCGATATGTGGAGAAGGGTATCTAAAGTTTCGCATATAGTGGCCTTACCTGAATTTACATGCTTGATTCGTACTCATGAGCAAAATAGCTTGGCCACCCAAGACCCTCGATCTATTCTTGAGGCGCTACGTTACTATTCAAATAAAATTTTGAGCGAAGATAGGGATGCTGGAGCTTTGGTAATTAGGATGGGCTTGGGGCGACTTTATTGTTACTATGCCACTGCATTTTTGACTGTCAGTGGGTGGCATGGTTATAGCAAGGAAGCCTTTAATGTTGGCTTTCAATTTTGGCCGCCTATTGCAATTAAATACTATTTAACCAAGTTGAAGCATTCTTTAATCTAAAGCTAAATGTCAGACTTCAGTTTCTTTCCTCTAGTTTCGATAGTCATACCGGTATTTAATGGGGGTGATTATTTAACTGAAGCTATAGAAAGTGCATTGGCTCAAAAATACCGAAATATTGAAATTCTTGTTATCAACGATGGTTCTTCTGATGATGGATGTACCGAAAAAATAGCAAGAGGGTATAGCAGCAAGATTAAATATTTTTTTAAAGAAAATGGGGGGACTGCTTCTGCTCTTAATTACGGTATTGATAAAATGCAGGGAGATTATTTTTCCTGGCTAAGTCATGATGATATTTATGCCCCGGAAAAAATTGAGGAACAAGTGCGTTACTTGTCGGAAATTGATGAATCTAAGCGTACAAGCGTAATTGTGTATTCAGACTTTTCAGTATTTTCAAAAAGTATTGAGCAGTCAGTGCCGATAGTATCGGAAAAAGTTTCGCCTGATGATTTCCAATTTTGGCTTGCAAAAGATAGTAATTTGCACGGATGTACATTATTGATTCCTAAGCAGTTATTATTAAATTTTGGCGGTTTTGATGAGTCTTTGTCTACAACCCAAGATTACGACCTTTGGTTCCGGTTGGCTAGAGCAAATCATTTTCATCAAATACAGAAAAATTATGTATATAGTCGTATACACCACAATCAAAATAGCGTGATATTGCAAGATGTTGCTAAGAATGAATGTAAAAAACTTTATTCTGAATTTGTAGTTGAAATCGAGAGAGGTAATTCAAATAAGGCATGCAAGCAAGATTTTTTTGTTAACTATTTACTATTGACAATAAGCATGCTGAAGAGAGGTTTTTATAGAGCAGCCTACTTAAGTCTAGAGCATACATTAAGATCGTTCTCCCACTCATCTTGGTTGTCAAAGCTACTGGCCATAAAAATTATCGTTACAGAGCTAATGCTCTACCCTATCAGGACTGTTGTTCGGAGGCTTCCAAGAGTATTTCGCTCGCGGCTAAAGAATATTTTTGGCCTTAATTAGCTATTTCTATCAAATTATCTACAGATTTAAAAAATTCCATGGCGAGAATTATCTTATATGCCCCTAATGTACATATAGGCGGTGGACTTACTCTTCTGCGATCCGCCATTAAGTCTAGCCCAACAGCAATTGCTATTGCTTTCATGGATAGGCGCACGAAGAAGAAAAACCTTTTGACCGCTAACGCGAAAGTATTTTGGGTGAAAAATTCACTTTTATCGCGTTTTATTTCCGAAATAAATTTATATCTTATAAGTAAGCCAGAAGATACCGTAATATGTTTTCATGGGCTTCCCCCATTGCTAAAATTGGCTGCGCGTGTCGTAGTGGCGCCTCAAAACCGTTTGGTTTTAGACCGAGTGTCTTTGGAGGCATATCCTTGGAATGTCCGTATTAGAACATTCCTTGAGCGTCTTTGGTTTAAATATCTTGAGAGACATGCAAGTTGTTTTATAGCGCCTACTATTTCAATGAAAAAATTAATTGAACTAAAAATAACAAAGCCAACCCCTATACTTATTGGGAGAGTGCAAGACTATCTACCTGATATTGCGGCAATAAAAAATATTACACATGGTCAGGATGGCCCTGAATATGATTTTATATATGTCGCTGATGGTCAACCACATAAGAATCATAAAAATTTACTCGAGGCTTGGAGAATATTGCAGGATTGGGGATTGCATCCTTCGTTGGCTTTGACAGTAGATTGCGTTGCTTTCCAAGAGGTTTGTGCCTTGATCGAGCATTATCGGAGCCAGCATTCCATCGTTGTGAATAATCTGGGTTGCATCGAACGTGAAAATATTTTTGAGACATATAAGGGTGTAAGTGCGTTGATATATCCGTCATTTGTAGAGGCACTTGGATTGCCTTTAATGGAGGCCGCTCATTTTGGTTTGCCTATTGTTGGTTCTGAATTGGATTATCTGAGAGATGTGGTCGATCCTGTTGAGTCTTTTGATCCTAATTCGCCCGTTTCAATCGCTAGAGCTGTTGTTCGGTTTTTTGGTGAAAAAAATATCGCCATTGAAGTGGGTAGAATGGATTCTTTTTGGGATATTGCGCTGCAATGAGAGTATTAATTTGGACGCAATTTTTTTGGCCGGAAAATTTTTTTATAAATTCTGTATCCAGAGATTTAGCAAGAGAGCTAGGCGGTGTAACGGTGTTGACTGGCAAGCCAAACTATCCACAAGGTCGATTCTTTGAAGGGTACCGAGGTTTTGGATTTTCAAAAGAAAACTATTTCGGTTGCAATGTTTATAGAATACCAGTCATTGCGCGAGGAAATAAGTCTCTCACTGGGTTGTTGTTAAGTTATTTATCATTCATCTTTTCTGGGTATTTTTTTGCACCATTTTTATTAAAAAATAAGAAGTTTGATCATGTTTTTGTATTTGCTAGCTCTCCTTTGCTTCAGGCCTTACCGGCTGTTTATATTGCATGGCGCAAAAATGCTAGATTGGTAATTTGGGTTCAGGACATTTGGCCCGATGTTTTAACGTCTGTTGGGTTTGCAAGCAGAAAGTGGCTAATAAAATTGGTGGGGTTATTTGTAAACTATATCTACCATAATTCCAGTCTAATATTGATTCAATCCGAGGGTTTCAGGAAATCTATCGAGGCAAGGGTAAGAGATAGAAATAAGATTCATTATCTACCTAATTCTGTTGAAATATTGCATCCTAATTCAGCACCTAATCCGCTGCCTTTTGGATTGCTCGATGACTTATCAAGGCAATTTTCAATTGTATTTGCTGGAAATATTGGCAGAGCACAGTCATGTGAAACCATTGTTGAGGCGGCAAAGCTATTGCAATCTAATTGTGATATTAAAATTTTTCTTGTTGGCGATGGATCTCAGTCTTGTTTTATTCGCGATCAGATAGAGCGCTTCAAGCTTACCAATATTGTAATGACTGGATTTATTCATCCAGCTCTAATGCCGTCAGTTTATTCTGCGTCATCAGCATTGTTGCTAACTTTGTCCGACAATTTGGCGCTATCTAGTACTGTACCAAGCAAATTACAAAGCTATCTTCATGCAGGAAAACCAATTATTGCATCAATTAATGGTGATGCCGCAGAAATAATAATAAGCGCTAATGCAGGATTTGTGTGTCCTGCCGAAAAGCCGGTTCAGTTGGCAGCTTTAATTTGTGATCTACACAGAATGTCGCCGTCGAATCGTGCTGCATTAGGGGTTAATGCTCAAAATTATTTTGATTCTCATTTTAGTATTAGCGCTACAACAAAGAGATTAATTGAATATTTCTCAAATTTGTAAAATTTTATGCACCTGATTTTCAGGGCTTTACTCATGCTAATGCTGCCTCTTCTAATTGATGGCATCGATGAAATATCATGCTGATGTCGCAAGAAGTGTCCGTAAGTGACGAAGATACAAACCTCAAATGTGCGTTTTACAAAAAGACTTACTCTCAAATTGAGTGAGAAAAGCGAGAAGGGGATGTTTGACCCCAAACCGTTTATCTTCTGTTTACAAGATACTCCGGTATCTTATAGCGCACGATTCCCCAGTATATCCAGGCATAGCTTATTGCAAAGAGTATGGCAAACCCTTTTAGGGCTAGGTGATATCGCCAGAAAAGCACTGCAGGTATGACGCCCAATAGACAGATCAACCAAAGATAGGGTGATGTCATTGAGTTTCGATAGATCAACATACGCCGATCGTTTCCGCCATCATCCCAGCGGACAACTCGGCGATAAATAAGTTGGTGAAGATGTGATGCATCTGGCATGCCGGGATGAACCCTCTTGAGTATGACTCTGCGATAAATGGTGAAGAGCGTTTCAAATATGGGGTAGATGCAAAGTAACAATGGAAACCATTTGGACACCTCAGGGTGTCTTGCCGTTAAGAGAACTGAGAGCTCCGCAATCCAAAAGCCAATCAGATAAGATCCCCCATCACCTAGGAAGATAAGACCTCTCGGATAGTTCCAAGCTAAAAATCCTAATAGAGCACCAATCATGGCTAAGGCAGCAATCATGATTTGAGCATCACCAACTTGAAATGCAACATAAGCAAGGCCGCCCAAAATAATAATGGCGACCATGCTTGAAAGTCCATTATATCCATCAATGATGTTAAAGGCATTTGCAACGCCGGCAACTGCAAAGCAGGTAATGCCAATAGCTATAGCGGGGTAAGCAAGCATTAAATTGTCAATTCCCAGGAGCTGAACGGATGTGAGCCAGCCGCCTAAGAGATGTCCCGCAATGGCGGCTGCGATAAAGGTGGCAATGAGCCTAACCTTAACACCAACCTTTTTTGTAATATCCTCTAAAAATCCTGATAGAAAAGCTGGTAGCGAGGATGCTATAAGAATGAACCCAAACTTTCCTATAGTTTCGTTTTCAAAATGGCGCACTGCTAATGCAATAAAAAGGCCGAGCAATATTCCAAGCCCACCGATTCGAGGAACTGCATGAGTATGAAATTTTTGTATACCACTGATATCTGAGTCAGCGCTAAATTTAGAATGCAAATGACTGTTACGAATCACCCAAAGTGTGATTAATAGAGATGTCAAGAAGGAGATGGCTAAAACACTCATAGTCCCCATTTAAAAATTTACAGCCTTATTTATGCCTCTATTTTAATCTATCTTACATCTGCTTTTAGGGCACCAAACTCAAAAACAAATACTCCAAGAATATAATAATGTGACCAATCCCTTGTAATAAAGTTGTTTTACCAATCGCTAGAGTGAATGCTCCAATAAAGAAACTCAAGTACATCCGCACCATATTTGAGATCGCTGATTCCTAGGCTGAGGGGGAGATTAAAGAGGATTGCAATGGCTGCCGCGGTCGGAATGGTGAGGCCAATACTGGCCAATGCCGATCTAAGCGCTAAATTCAAACTACTTTGCAAGCGATTGGCTTTGGCTGCTCTAACGGCTGCAAAGCCTTCTGGCATCAATACCAATAGAGCGATAGCGATACCTACAATGGTTTTAGGTGCTCCAGCTGCTTTTACTCCTGCCTCAATCGCGGGGCTTAATTGCTCTGCAAGACCTACTACAGTAATCAACGACAGTATCAATAAGGCGGCGCTTGCTGTTGTTTTAAGATTGCTAGGTTTTTGAGCATGAAAATTACTATCCGTTTTTTTATCTTCAGTCTTTGGTAAGTAGTAATCGCGATGGCTAACGGTTTGGAAGCACAGAAATGCAATATAAAGCGCAAACGAAGCAATGCCAGCAAAGGCTAGTTGACTCTTGGTAAAGTCAGGGCCTGGTGTACTTACTGTCACAATGGGCATTACCAAAATAAAGGTAGCTAATGCGGTCAGTACCGCTAAAGCAGAGTTAGCGCCCTCATTGCGAAAAGTCATCTCATGACGGGTAAGGCCGCCTACAAAGATGCAAAGACCAATTACACCGTTTACCACAATCATCACCGTCGCAAAAACGGCGTCACGTGCAATAAATTGAGCGCCTTCATGACCTGTAAGTATCATTGAGATAATCAGCGATACTGCAATAATGGTGACGCTGATTGATAACACCAATGTGCCAAATGGCTCACCAGTTTTATGAGCAATGACTTCTGCATTATGAACTGCAGAAAGAATAGCTCCAATGAGTGTGATGCTCATTAGGGCAATAAACCAAGTTTGACTTAATAAGTCAGTCATAGATGCGATCTGGAAAATAAGGTTAAGCTAGCAGGTGAATTCACCTTAAACACTATTGATGAATAATTACTGATGACTGAGAGTCTATAACTATCCATGAAAGCCATTATTTTATTTGGGCACGGAGCGCGAGATAGTCGTTGGCGCGAGCCCTTTGACCGTCTGGTTGATCTCTGGCGCGCTCAGCATTCTGGCGTACTTGTGGAATTAGCATTTTTAGAAATGATGCAGCCCTCTTTGGAGGAGGCGGTTACCTCTTTAGTGGGTAAGGGTGCTACTGACATTGCTATCGTGCCAGTGTTCTTTGGTCAGGGTGGTCACTTACGTAATGATTTCCCAGTCTTGTTACAAAATTGCCGGGGTAAGTTCCAGAATATTTCTTTAAGCGCTACGCCTGCCGTTGGGGAAGACTCGGCTGTCTTGCAAGCCATTGTCGATTTCGGAGCCAGAGCCCTCTAAGCTAGTGCTATTCTCTTTTTTGTTTCTCAGAGCCTCGCCAATCATGATGAGTGCTGGCGAGCTACTATCAAACCATGGGTCCGCTTTACCTTTAGCCAATTCCGCTAAGGTGCTAACCCATAGGCGTTCACGGGCAGTGCTAACCGCTTCCAATATTTGTACAGGTGTATCGCTCTTTTGATTGGGGCTTTGCTCAATGAGTTGCTGAGCAATACAAGCGGCATCTTTACGACCCATGTAGTAGACCAGAGTATCGGCGCTCGGATTGGGGAGTGGCTGAATAACTTGTCTCGGAGCAGTATGTTCAGTGCCTTCAGTACCTTGCGCCAGCGTAACAAACGCAACGCTTCTACTCATACCCCTGAGCGTTAATGATTGCTGAATGCTGACAGCACCAGCAAGCGCGACGGTAATTCCGGGTACAACTTCCACTGCAATACCAGCAGCCTTCAGCGTCTGAATTTCTTCATCGGCACGGCCAAAGAGCATCGGGTCGCCACCTTTGAGGTGCACGATCACTCGATGTTTCTGGGCTGCATCTACTAAACGTTGATTAATAAATTGTTGCGCGGATGACAGCTTGCCACAACGCTTGCCCACTTCTATCTGAAGCGCTTGCGGGCATAGTGTCAACATTTCAGGATCGACTAATGCATCGTAGAACACGATGTCAGCTTGCCAAAGTAATTTCGCGCCACGTACAGTAATGAGGTCTACTGAGCTAGGGCCAGCGCCAACCAAATACACCTTTCCTGGTGTATTGGCTGTTGTATTGACTACGTGTGCGGTGGGCTTGATTGCCATATATTGAGTTGTTTGAGTTTTTTTGGACGGTTATTTTTTGAACCGTTATTTGTATTAATGCTTACTTATGCACCCAAGTTAGCGCGTGTAGTTCTGAGTCCGCGCCAACTGTTTTGTGTAGTAACGCTAAACAGATCAAATTGCTTGAGTGCGACATCGAGCTTCTGATCGGGGCGTAGCGCAAAGCTGTCAAAGCCTACACGCGCACCTTGTAATCACTGATCAACGAGGACATCGCCTATCGCCCGAATCTCACCAGTCCATTGAAAGCGGTCTCTCAGCAAAGCTGCAGTACTAAGGCTGCTACCATCTCTAAAAATAGGAAAGTGTGCTGCCACCAGGGGCCATACCGTTTTACCGGCTTCAATCACATCAGCGTGTTTGAGGATGTCAACATCGGTTGCAAACCAAACACCGATTTGACCATTCTTGGCTTTAGCAATCACATCAGCTTCATTGTGATGTTCGATCCACCATTTAAATGGCATGAGAATTTTGTGCTCTTTAGAGTGTCCTGGCTCGATATCTGGCAATCCACCTTCATCCTGGCTACCACTCCAAATTTGCCATTCATTTTGGGCTAACGTTGGTTTGCCGCCTTTAGGAAAATGCAAAACCTCTGGATGTGCAGGTATGAAATTGACATTAGATATTGGAGTCACGCGCATGATGCCTCTCCTGTGGCTTTTTCAGCCCCTTCTTTTTTCTTAATATTTTCGTTTTTATCTTTATAAGCCGCCTCTTTAAATGGGGCAACTCCTAAGCGACGATAGGTCTCAATAAAAGATTCATCTTCATTACGTTGTGCGACATAGGTGTTAATGACATTGGTCATCACATCGGGGATTGCATCGGCATAGAAAGAGGGGCCAATGACCTTGCCAATTGAAGTGTCATTGCCCTTCTCACCGCCTAAAGTAATTTGATACCACTCTTCACCGTCTTTATCGACACCCAGCACGCCTATATTGCCTACGTGATGATGGCCGCAAGAGTTGATACAGCCTGAAATGTTCAAACTGATATCGCCTAGATCAAACAAGTAATCCAAGTCATTAAAGCGTTCCTGAATGGTTTTTGCAATCGGCAATGATTTGGCGTTGGCTAATGAGCAGAAGTCGCCGCCTGGGCAGGCAATGATATCGGTAAGCAAGCCTACGTTTTGTATGGCTACTTTTTGCTTTTTAGCTTCTTGCCAGAGCGCATAACGCTTCGCTTGCTCTACATCGGCCGGCACCAAGTTTTGTTCATGGGTGGCGCGTAATTCACCAAAGCTATATTGATCCGCTAAATCTGCAATTGCATACATCTGTGCAGTAGTAGCGTCACCAGGGGCAACGGTACCGTGTGGCTTGAGCGACAGAATGACGCTCGCATAACCAGGTACTTGGTGTGGTTTGACATTGCGCTCTAGCCAGCGCGCGAAAGCGGCTTTATCAGCATCACCTGCATTAGAGAGGATTTGTTCTCTTGTAAGTGCAGGTAAGTTTTTGTACGCAGGCTTAGTGAAGTGTTTGGCAACCCGATCCCACTCTGCTTTAGTGAAGTGGTCATCGCTATTCTGAATAGGTAACCACTCACCTTCAACTTGACGAGCAAATTCTTCTGGGCCTAAGGCTTTGACCAAAATCTTGATACGGGCTTTATAAAGGTTGTCTCTTCTGCCAAAGCGGTTATAAACACGCAGTAGGGCGGTGAGATAACTTGGGAGCACATGCCAAGGCAAGTCTTGTTTGATTAATGAGCCCAGAATAGGTGTGCGACCCATGCCGCCGCCGGCATAGATATTCGCAGTCAGCTCGCCATTATTTATATTGGCATTTTTCTTCAGTTCAATGCCTACGTCCTGACACAGCAATACCGTGCGATCTTCTGTAGCGCCGTTTACAGCAAATTTAAATTTGCGAGGCAAATGCGCAAACTCAGGATGTAAGGTTGACCATTGGCGGAGTAATTCACATACGGGGCGAGTGTCTACATATTCATCACCAGCAACACCGGCAAACGCATCGCTCGTAATATTACGAATACAGTTACCCGAAGTTTGGATGGCATGCATTTCAACTTTGGCAAGCTCAGCCAAAATATCTGGAGTGTCTTCGAGCGTCACCTAGTTGTACTGAATATTCTGGCGTGTAGTGAAGTGACCCTAACCACGGTCATACTTTTCAGAGATGAGCGCCAGAGTGCGCAACTGCTTTGCGCTAAATAAGCCGTACGGAATAGCAACGCGCAGCATATAGGCATGGCGTTGGTGGTACAGACCATTCTGGAGTCGCAAGGGGCGGAATTCTTCCTCGGCCAAGCTGCCGTCAAGACGTCTTGCAACCTGGTCACGAAATTGGGCAACCCGTTGATCTACAATGGTTTTGTCGATGGAGTCGTATTTATACACAGCCTTGGATTGTCATGTATTTTCAATATTCTTTCCAATACTCAAAAATCCATTCTATATATAACCACATTTCGTATAAAAGGCGAAAACCCGGATTTCCAAAAAAGTCTGCTTCAATAGCCCCAGAGGGAGACAAATCCCCAATAAGCGGTATTGAAAACAATAAAAATGGAGACAGCAGAAAACATTGCAGACAACCAGCCTAATTGCTGGTTTATTGGTCAGCGCCATCCTATTTGCGGACGACACTTCAAAAGCCCCTTTACCCTTCAGCGCAACCCCAGGCCAAGGATTTAGCCAGGATGTACTCAAAAGAATTGATACCTTTTTTGCGGATCAAATTGCCGCAAATAATATGGCGGGTGCGGTGTTGGCGGTTTCTAAAAACGGCAAGCTCACTATATTTAAGCCATATGGGTATTTAGATAAAGCCAACAACAAACCTATGGCTACTGATGCTATTTTTAATTGGGCATCCATGACCAAGGTAATGGCTTCAGTAAGTGCTTTGACTTTTTATGAAGAAGGCAAGTTACCCTTAAATGCGCCGATTTCGAATTGGTTACCACAATTTAAAGAGATGAAAGTCGGCCAAATAGATGCGGACGGAAGACTCAATTTAGTGCCAGCAAAAAATCCGATCACCGTGCAAGATTTAATGCGGCATACCAATGGTTTAACTTACGGCGGTCGTGGTGCTACCCCAGTTCATAAAATGTATCCCGCAGGATCTGCGCCAGCCGCAGTGCAATACAGAGCGCAAGAATTTCTCGACAAGTTAGCAAGCAATCCAATCCATTGTTGTATGAGCCAGGTACAGCTTGGGACTACGGCTTTGGCCTGGATGTGCTTGGCATTATTGAAGAAAAAATTGCAGGCAAGCCTTTGGGTGCTGTGATGCAAGAGCGTATTTGGAATAAGGCCGGCATGCCAAATACCACTTTTGATCTTGCTGAAAAAGATCGCCCTCGTTTAGCGCCGTCACTTCCTGTAGACCCATTCACTGGTAAGCCGCAGAAAGTGGATATTCATACGCAGAAAGTGAAGTTTGATTGCGGTGGATCTTGTGCGTATTCAATGGCTGGTGACTATATTCGTTTTGGCCAGATGCTATTGAATGGCGGAAGTTTAGAAGGTAAGCGCGTACTTGGGCCACAGACGGTTGCATTCATGACATCCAATCACTTACATAAAGATATTAAAAAAATAATGTCAGCGGTACAGAGCCAGGGCGCGTTGGCTATGGATTTAGCTTGGGTGTTGCCGTACGTACAGATCGAGGGTTATCTGCAATCAATGGTAATGTTGGCGACTTTACTTGGACTCGCGCTTATGGAACGATCGTCTGGGCTGACCCTAAAGAGCAAATGGTTGTAGTCATGATGGGTGTGGCACCGGGGGAAATTCGGAGGGTGCATCGCGAGCAACTCAATGCAGTGATCTATGGAGCACTAGAGAAATAGCTGACTTCATTAGGCATCATATGAGTGAGGTTTTATCACTCTTTAAAATAAACGCAGTCACTAAGCATGACTGCGTTTTTTATTATTCAAGTTTTTTCAAATGGGATTGATATGATGCCAATTAGTCGTGGTGCTAATCATTTAAACCTTTATTTCCACGGTATTTAAAGAGGATATGGAAAATCTAGGAGCGCCACTTACGGCCACTCTTGCTGAATTTAGAGATCCCAATAAGTTAATTGCTCGTGCAGGCAATCGGGTTTTTGTAATTCTGAATCAGAACGAAGTTATCTGGTACTTTGTGCCCAAAGGCAGCGTAGACAATGTTGAATGAAGGGTTGCTTCCGAGAATCGAGTGATGACTAAGTATAAGTTAGAAAAAATAGACCATGTGATTGATTATCTGAGAGATACATCATTCTTGGGCATTAAAGCCCGTATTCCCGATAATGCCTATAGAGATTGGCTATAGATGCAAAGCCGAGCGTCACAGTCAATACAGAAAATAAGTAATCGATTGTGAGGTAGGTAAAGATGCCAAAATAGCTAAGAGCTGCCGCTCCTATGAATGCTGCTATTTATCCAAATGCAACAAGCTTAAAGTTTGGGACAAAAGCGCCTAGTGTGATGGCAATAAACACAAGGTATAGATCTGATACCAGTTGATCTGCCGTAATAAAAATGCTGTTACTGAGGTCTGGGTTGGTAAATTTACCCAACACTGCAATGATTAAGATGGCAGCTAAGATCGCAAAATTTAGCTGTGCTTTAACTAAAACGGCTTTGAATGGAGTGCTCATGCTTTTACCTCTGATTTATGAGGCACTGCCATTAAACACGAGACTCATGCCGATCCAAAAAAATGGCAAAGGCAACTAAAACAGTTAAATCACTCTTCTTGAGAAGATGCTCCAGGCTATCCATATAGGCTTCATTACCTCTGCCGAAATAATGATCAAAGTGCTTCCAGAAAAGGCGCACTACAACTAGTGGTAAGAGTATTGCAACGATACCCAGAATAACGGTCAATGTGCTGTCCATGTTAAAGCTCTCTTTGCTAACAATCTTGATAGATTGGCTGTAAAAGGCTAATGAATACCATTTTTTGTTTTTTGCTCGCTGTAGGGCTCACTTGTGGGTAGTTGATTGGCGTAATTCTGGCTCAAAGGGCGTTTATTGATACGGTAGAGGCTACTTTTCCAATTCCTTCATTCGAAAGCGCTTATATGGCCGAACTATCTAACGATCAAATCCAAGAACTCCGTGCAAAAGTATTGGGCGCTGCTGCAAAAGTTCCTGGTCTCTTAATTGGGCTTGGCATTTTATTTATCGTCTTGGGTATGGTTGGTATTGCAGGTCAAGCTTTATTTTCTTTTGTCACGGTGAATGTATTGGGTATCTTTTTATTTGCCGGCGGTTTACTGCAAGGCGCTCATGCTTTGAACTCCCATGGTTGGAAAAGTGTTGGCATGCAACTGATCTTGGCGGCGCTCTATATCGCCGCAGCCATGTTTACTTGGGCTTTCCCAATCCCCGCATTGGAAGTAATTACTTTGTGGTTGGCCGCAATCTTCTTTGTCACGGGCGCTTTGCGATTAATCGCCGCATTTCAGTATCGCCATTTCCGTGAATGGTTCTGGTTGGTGCTTTCATCAGCACTCTCGATCTTGATTGGCTACCCAGAATCCAGTCTTTGGCTTCCTGGTATGTTGATTGCAATTGAACTTTTATTGCAAGGCTGGTCCTTGTTATTTATGGGCTTGGCAGCACGCTCACTTATTAAATAGCTAACTAAGTAAGTAAATGAGTCTGCAACAGCAGAGTAAAGGGCTTGCATTATGGCAATGAAACAATAGACCTTTACAAGAATTTAGATTTGAAGACAGCGCAGGGAATGAAAAATGCCGCCAAGTCGCCAAAGCTGGGCGCGGCCGAGAAAGCACAATCGAACAAAGAACTAGAAAGCGCCAACCCCTTGCTAGCTTCTTTGATGGTCAAGGCTAAGTTTAAGTAAATATACATAAGTCTCGAAGCAAACAAATTCGTTTGTTCTGATTGATTTACTGAAGGTCTTCGCGGCCTTATTAATCATTCTCCATCATCTCTCGAGTTATGGACAAATCGCGGAAGATGCACGCCGCGTGCTGCCCGGTATAATGACTTGGTTATTTGAATATGGCCGTTATGCCGTACAAATCTTTTTGGTCATGGCGGGCTATTGGCTGCTCAGACTCTGAGTCGCTACGCCAATGCAAAATTTAATGTGCAGGGCTTGCTCAAGTTGATCCTCAATCGTTACCTGCGTTTGTGTGCGCCTTATGCTGCTGCCTTAATTTTTTACTATTGCATGCGCTTATATTGCCCGCCTCTGGATAAATGACGAATTTGTCGGTCAATCGGACACACTCTCACAATTTCTAGCACACCTCTTTTTTATCCAGAGCATTCTCGGTCTCGATTCGATTTCCGCAGGTGCTTGGTATGTGGCTATTGATTGGCAGCCGTATTCAATATTGGCAATCTTGTTTGCATCCTTTCCCAGCTATCGAGCGCTCATTTGGCTGATGAGCATTTTGGCTGTGAGCTCATTATTGTTTTTCAATCGCTTTGGCGAATATGAGGCGTATTTCATTTACTTCATTGGCTCTTATGGCTTGGGTGTTTTGGCTTACTTGGTTAGCCGCTTTCAGGACATCGGCGTCCAGCGTTTAGCTAAGGCGGCGCTTATCTTGATCGGCTTGATCATTGCTGCAGCAGCGTTTCAGCAAATTTGGTTAAGAAATTTTCTCGCTTGGTTTATCGCTCTTACCTTATTTTTTGTGGGGTGATATTCAATATCTCACAGGTCTTATGCAGAGCAGTCTCTTGAAGGGTATTGCCTGGGGAAGTCAGCGCTCTTACTGCGCTGTTCTGATTCACTTCGCTTTTATTTTGCTGGCCAATACGCTCTATATTGCCCTAGGGTGGCATTCGTATGAAAGCGGTGTATTGGCAGCGGGATTAATGCTGGGTGTAGTGGTAGCGAGTGTGATTGCCGCAAATTATGTTTATCGTTGGATTGAACTACCAGCTAATAAGCTAAAGCTTTAGCTTAAAGACCCATATCTTTCAGTACGCGAAAGATTTCTCGATAGGCCTTAGGTGGTTTATTTTGTTCTTTTTCTTTGCGCGCATTACGAATTAAAGTGCGCATATTCTGAATATCCATATCGGGATATTGCTCGATCATCTTGGTAAACGCCTCATCGTTCGCAATCAGTCTATCTCGATAGCTTTCTAAGAAGTGCAGCTTTGCCATTTCGGCTTTGCTGACACCCTGAATCGCATCTCAACGTTTTTGAATCGCATCTAATTCTTCTTCATCCAAAAAGCGCATGAGTTTGCCAAGAGATTGCTTATGGCGGCGAATCGCTTCAAAACTCTTAATGTTGTTTGTCTCTGCAATGGCGGCCTTAATCGCCTCATCAAGGGAGATAGTCTTTAAGGCGTCACTACTTAAGGCTGCCAATATCTCAACCAGCTTTTGGCGCTCTGTCATTTGGCGCTTTAGCTCAGACTTACTAGGCCCTTCATCGGCATCCACTACCTTATGGGTGCGATTCTTCTCATTAATATGCACAGGGTCATTTTAGACGGGTATTCAGGGTTTCTAGCTGAATTGCCTAATTTCTGTAAATTGGAGGATTTGGTAAATAATAGAGTTTAAAAATAGACGCAAAAAAGTAGAGACATGAGTAAAACAAGTCAAGCAAACACATACGACTACATCATTATTGGGGCGGGCAGTGCCGGCTGTATGTTGGCTAAGCGTTTAACCGAAGACCACAATAAGTCTTGTTGATCGAGGCTGGCAAGAAGGACAACTACCTCTGGATTCATATCCCAGTCGGCTATTTATATTGCATGGACAACCCGATGGCGGACTGGCGTTTTAAGACTGCTGCTGAAAAAGGGTTAAATGGTCGCTCATTGCTATATCCGCGTGGCCGTGTTTTCAGCGGCTGCTCATCTATAAACGGCATGATCTATATGCGTGGTCAGGCGGGTGACTATGAGTCTTGGGTGCAAGCAACTGGTGATGACTCTGGGTCTTGGGAAAATGCGCTTAAACGTTAAATGTCATTTGAGGATTACCACGGTGCTGCTAATCAATGGCACAGCAAAGGTGGTGAGTGGACTGTTTTCTAAGCAACGCTTACGTTGGCCCATCATGGATCGCTTTAAAGATGCTGCTGTAGAGGCGGGTATTCCTGCATCGGATGACTTTAATCGTGGCGATAACTTTGGTGTGGGTTACTTCGATGTGAGCCAACGTGCTGGTTGGCGCTTAAATACTTTTAAAGCTTTTTTAAAGGACGCCGCAAAACGTTCGAAACTCACTGTGCTCACAGAAGTGGTAGTGAACAAACTCAAAATTGATCCAGTGACTAAAAATTGTTACGGTGTTGAGTACATCAAGAATGGTCAAGCCCAAGAGGCGCTTTGTGCTACTGAGCGAGGCGGCGAAGTATTGTTAAGCGCTGGCGCGATCGGTAGCGGGCAAATATTGGAGCGCTCCGGTATTGGCGCCGCTGCACACCTCAATCAATTGGGTATTCCGGTGGTCGCCGATCTTCCAGGAGTTGGCGAGAACTTGCAAGACCATTTGCAATTGCGCATGGTTTATAAAGTCAGCGGCATTCAAACTTTAAATACCAAAGCCAATACCTTGCTTGGAAAACTTCTGATTGGTTTGGAATACGTTTTCAAGAGATCTGGTCCGATGTCGATGGCCCCATCGCA
Source organism: Polynucleobacter necessarius (assembly GCF_900095215.1). Classification (NCBI taxonomy): domain Bacteria; kingdom Pseudomonadati; phylum Pseudomonadota; class Betaproteobacteria; order Burkholderiales; family Burkholderiaceae; genus Polynucleobacter; species Polynucleobacter necessarius. Next base: position 284,912 of record NZ_LT606949.1, read on the forward strand.
ACTAGGCGCTTTTGCTTATAGCTCACCAGAGCAAAAGAGCGCTAACGTGGAGTATCACGTTCAACCACTCTCACTGTAAAAATTTGGCGAAGACTTGCATTCATTTAACGTATTTACTGCAAGTGTTTGCAATTTACGGCCTACTTCACGAGGTAGTATGCATATTCATTCCGTTGATCCAGAAGCGCCACCAGTCATTATCCCTAATTATTTATCGACTGATGAAGATCGCAAGGTGGCAGCGGAGTCTTTGCGTTTGACTCGTAAAATTGTTGAACAATCTGCATTGGCGCCTTATGCCCCTGACGAGTACAAGCCAGATGCAGTATCAATCCGATGCTGATTTAGTCAAGGCAGCAGGTGATATTGCCACTACCATCTTTCATCCAGTAGGTACCTGCAAGATGGGACGAGCTGATGATCCGATGGCCGTGCTTGATTCTGAGTTGTGCGTGAGGGGCATTCATCATTTGCGTGTAGTTGATGGTTCAGCAATGCCAACCGTTACCTCGGGCAATACCGCTGCTCCGACGATGATGATTGCAGAGCGTGTGGCGGAATTACTCACACGTGAATAAGATCCCACAAAAAAGTTATTCGTTACCGGCAAGCCATTTATTGTTGGCATTGGCGATTGTGGCAGTGTGGGGTACAAACTTTGTGGTGATTAAGTTATCACTGAGCGCTTTTCCACCATTTTTATTCGCAGCGCTTCGCTATACCTTTGCATTTTTGCCGTTGGCGCTATTTATCCATGCCCAAAGTATCTTGGGTCAATTTATGTATTTATGGAGTCGCAGTGGGAGTTGGGCAGTTCGGCGTTTTATACTTTGCAATCGATGGGCGCATCTCTCCGGGCATTGCCTCGTTGGTTACTCAGACGCAAGTGTTTTTTACGATCGGTTTCGCGATGTTCTTTGCTAAAGAGCGTTTGCGTAGATATCAAATGCTCGCAGTGATGGTTGCCATGACTGGCTTTGGAATTATTGCGCTGCACACTGATGCTAGTACCACCTTCCTTGGTTTAGCTTTAGTGGTGTTTACTGGATTTTGTTGGGGTGTGGCTAATACCGTTAGTCGTCGGGCTGGTTCAATCAACATGCTGTCCTATGTTGTTTTGGCTAGCGCTTTTGCGATTCCACCTTTATTTGCCATATCTTTAATCTTTGAGGGTGGCTGGGGGCACATGAGTGCTTCATTAACCTCTGCGCCAGTAGGGGATTTGGCTGGAGTGCTTTGGCAATCTTTGGCAAATAGCCTCTTTGGTTATGCTGCCTTGGACTGGTTACTTTCCAAGCATCCAGCGGCTGTTGTGGCGCCTGCGCCATTGTTGGTGCCTATCTTTGGAGTGGGGGCAGCCGCCTATTTCTTAGCCGAGCCTTTACCTGTATGGAAGATCTTGGCAGCAGGTTTGGTGATTGCTGGATTGGTGATTAACCTCTTTTGGCCCAATATCGAGCGCAGCCTCAAACGCCGTTTTTCCTAGGCTCTTATGACTAATGTAAAACCCTAATGCAACCCCCTTTTTTGTCTTTGTATTAACAGTAAGATGCCTGTTCGTTTGTGTTTTGCCTATAAAAAGTATTGATTCATTAGCAATTTTTAGGCATGGAGACTTTATGAACATTCGTCATCACATTTTTGCAGTAGCAGCTACTGCAATGCTTGCAACCGGGGCTTACGCTGCCGATATCAAACTTGGTGTTTCAGGGTCATTGACCGGCGGCTCCGCCTCTATGGGTGTGAGTATGCGTGATGGTGTGCACCTTGCCGCAAAAGAGATTAATGCTGCTGGCGGTATCAACGGCAACAAAATCGTTTTGGTTGAGCGCGATGATGAAGCAAAAAATGAGCGTGGCGTGCAAATTGCACAAGAGTTGATCAATAACGAAAAAGTGGTTGCAACTCTCGGTTACATCAATACTGGCGTTGCATTGGCTTCACAGCGTTTCTATCAAGATGCGAAGATTCCAGTGATGAATAACGTTGCTACTGGTTCAGTATTGACTAAGCAATTCCCTAACGCACCAGAAAACTACGTTTTCCGTAATGCTGCGCCTGACAATATCCAAGCTCCATTGATTGCTAAAGAAGCGGTTGAGAAGCGTGGTTTGACGAAGGTGGCGATTTTGGCTGACTCTACAAACTACGGTCAGTTGGGTCGTGAAGACTTGGAAAAGGTTTTGAAGGGTTATGGCGTAACACCAGTAGCAGTTGAGAAATTCAACATTGGTGATGTTGATATGACTTCACAGTTGCTCAAAGCAAAAAATGCTGGTGCTGATGTGATTTTGACTTACGCAATTGGACCGGAGTTGGCGCAAATTGCTAATGGTATGGCGAAGTTGGGTTGGAAAAAGCCAATGATTGGTAGTTGGACATTGTCTATGGCTAGCTTCATTGATACGGCTGGTAAGAATGGCAACGGCGCAACAATGCCACAAACATACATTCAAACCCCATCTACAACAGCTAAGCGTAAGGCTTTCCAAGAAGCTTATGTGAAAGAGTTAAAACCAAAGAACAACAACATTGCATCTCCAGTTTCTGCAGCGCAATGATATGACTCTGTTGACCTCTTAGCAGCCGCTATCAAGCAAGCTAATAGCACAGAAGGACCAAAGATTGTTGCGGCATTGCAAGATCTAAAGGCTCCAGTTGATGGTGTTGTGATTACTTACAACAAGCCATTCTCTGCAACTGATCACGACGCAATCAAGATGAAAGACGTAGTGATGGGTGTAGTTGAAAACGGTCGTGTTGAGTTCTTGAATGCTGAGGACGCAACTCCTAAGAAGAAGTAATTCAACATCAGTAAGCAGGCAAATTCAATCATTATCTTGCACTGCAACATTTGATAAAACCAAGCGCCGCCAAAAAAGCGGCGTTTGCTTGCAATGTCGGATTCGTTAATAAAATAGTTTTAAGTATCTTTTAGGCCAACAATAATGGACATGCTTGCACAAATCCTCGCGAGCGGTATCGCGGTGGGGATGATCTATGCGGTAATCGCTTTGGGTTTCCAGTTCACTTTTGCCACATCAGGCGTCTTGAACTTCGGTCAGGGCGAAGCATTGATGTTGGGCGCTCTGGTCGGTCTCACCTGCGTGGATACCTTTGGTATGAACTATTGGGCGATGATTCCAATTGTTTGTATTTTTGGAATGATCCAAGGTAGTTTTGTAGAGCTCATTGGCGTAAGACCTGCGATCAAGATCAAATCTGAGTTTGGCTGGATTATGTCCACGATTGCACTCGGCATTATTTTCAAAAACGTTGCTGAAAATATCTGGGGCCGTGACGCATTGCCATTCCCGGCGCCATTGCCAATGGAGCCAATGAATTTCTTTGGCGCAACTATTCTGCCAATGGAAATCTTAGTGGTGGTTGGCGCGCTGGTAATGATGTTGTTGGTGGAGTTCTTTAACCGCAAAACCATTTACGGCAAAGCGGTTTTGGCAACTGCCAATGACCGTGATGTTGCCGGCCTTATGGGCATCAACACAAGCATGCTAATTACTTTCTCTTATGCCTTGTCATCTTTGACAGCAGCATTTGCTGGCGTATTGATTGCGCCGCTAACGTTGACTGGCGCAACCATGGGTGGCTCCTTAGGGCTGCAGGCGTTCGCGGTGGCGATTATTGGTGGCTTGTCTAGCGGTATTGGAATTATTGTGCGCGGCTTAATTTTGGGGATTGTGGAAACAGCAACAGGCTTCTACTTCTCCACTGGCTATAAGGCTGTTCCAGGTTTGAGTTTGCTGTTGCTCGTATTGGCATACAAGCCATCTGGTCTCTTTGGTAAATCTGCAATTAAGAAAGTTTGATGATGAAGAAGGCTTTCATTTAATTGCAATTGCAGCGGTCTTTTGTTTGCCGCTGTTTATTCATAACCATTACTACATTCACTTAGTTGAAACGATTCTGATCTACACCATTTTGTTATTTGGTTTGGATATTGTGGTTGGTTATGTTGGACAAGTGTCTTTAGGACATGCAGCCTTATTTGGAATTGGTTCTTACAGTGCTGGCGTGTTGTATTTCCATTTTGGCTGGCCAATTTGGAGCAATATTCCAGCTTCTATTATTGTGACGGCTATTTTCGGCGGTATTTTGGCTTTGCCAGCGCTAAAGGTGATCTGACCTTATTTGGCGATGGTAACTTTGGCGTTCGGCACAATTGCGCAGATCCTCATTAATGAAATGACCTGGTTGACTGAAGGTCCGCTTGGTATCAAGATGCCAAAGCCAGAATTAATGGGCGTACCAATGACCAAAGCGCAGTACTTCTGGTTGGTCTTGTTGGTCTTGATTGTTTCGATGATCGTTGTGGCTCGTTTCGTTAAATCACAAATCGGTCGTGCCTTTGAAGCCTTGCGTGATAGCCCGATTGCTTGTGACTGTATGGGCGTTTCTGTATATCGCTTTAAAGTGATCGCTTTCGTGATCAGTGCTGGTTTTGCTGGTTTAGCTGGTTGCTTGTACGCTTATTCAGAGCAATACATTTCGCCAAATACCTATAACAATGAATTGGCCGTTCTCTTCTTGCTTGGCATCATTATGGGCGGGCGTAAGTCACGCTTAGGCGCGGTTATTGGTGCGGCGATTATTGCGATCATTGTGGTGGCTGGTGCCGCAATGGCTTTGTCCAAGAAAGTAACCACTCCACGTCGTGTAGCAGCTCCCATCTCTGGTGTAGTGGGCTTGGCAGGATTCTCATTCTGGCTCAACAGCATCTCTGATTGGCGCTTGAGTATTTTCGGCTTCATGATTTTGCTTGTGGTGTACTACTTGCAAAACGGCCTTGTTGGTTTTGCTAAGAGCTTCTATCAATCTATCGTTGGCAAAGCTAAAACCACCCGTGGTGGCGATTCTGAGGCGGTGGATGATTCTGTTAGCTTCATTAGTGCTGTCGCCAACCAAAATACTGGTGCGGAACTTCTGCAGGTGGATTCTGTGTTGATGCAGTTCGGTAGCCTCAAGGCTTTGAGCAATGTGGATTTGAGCATCAAGCGCGGCACTATTCATGGTTTGATCGGTCAGAACGGATCCGGTAAGAGCACCATGATGAACGTATTGACTGGTATTTATGTGCCTACGGCAGGTAACGCTCTGTACGCTGGAGAAAGCGTTGTTGGTAAGACTTCATCTGACATTGCATTGTCAGGTATTGCGCGTACTTTTCAAAACGTTCAGCTCTTTGGTGAGATGACCGCTATCCAAAACATTTTGGTTGGTTTGCATCACACCTTCAAGTCAAATATGGTGGAAGTCGCATTGCATCTACCGCGTTATAAGAAAGAAGAAGCTGACGCGCATGCTCGCGCAATGGCATTTCTCAAATTCGTGGGCTTGGATGACTTGGCCGATGAAGAGGCGCGCAACTTGCCCGATGGTAAGCAGCGTTTACTTGAGATCGCTCGTGCTTTGGCATTGGATCCTGAGTTGCTCTTATTAGATGAGCCAGCAGCAGGCTTAACAGCGCCTGATATTAAAGAACTCTTGCGCATTATTCGCAAGATCCGCGATAGCGGTATTGCCTGCATCCTGATTGAGCATCACATGGATGTGGTGATGTCAGTTTGCGATACCGTTTCTGTATTGGACTTCGGTCAGAAGATTGCAGAAGGTAAATCAGCTGCAGTTCAGGCAGACGAGAAGGTGATTCATGCCTACTTGGGTACTTAATCACTAGAACAATTGAATCGGCAAATACCATGTTATCTATTAAGAATCTTGAAGCAGTCTACGGCAAAGTCAAAGTCCTCCACGGCATCAATATCGATGTCCCTAAAGGACAAGTGATTACGTTGATTGGCTCTAATGACGCCGACAAAACAACCACCATGCGCGCTATTACTGGCATGATTAAGCCAACGGCTGGTGAAGTGACTTTAGGCGGCGAAAAAATTGACGGTTACGACTCTCATAAAACTGCTCGCCTAGGTTTGGCGCCTAGCCCTGAAGGTCGTCGTGTATTCGCGTCAATGTCGGTGACTGACAATTTATTGTTGGGCGCATTTCCACGGTTTACTGGCAGTCGTCCAAAAGGCGATATTAAGAACGATCTCGAGCAATCCCTCGAACTGTTCCCACGTCTTAAAGAGCGTTGCAAGCAATTGGCTGGAACACTATCGGGTGGTGAGCAACAGATGTTGGCGATGGCTCCCGCTGTGATGTTAAATCCAGAAATTATTCTCTTGGATGAGCCATCGATTGGCTTTGCGCCAATGTTGGTTGAAGAAGTATTTAAGATCATCTCAAATCTGAAATCCCAGGGTGTGACCATGTTGTTAGTTGAGCAGTTTGCTGCTGCAGCCTTTAACGTAGCTGATTATGGTTACGTACTTGAGAACGGCAAAATCGCTACTCATGGACCAGCTGCAAAACTGAAAGATGATCCTGCTGTGAAAGCCGCTTACTTGGGTTGCGCTGGTGGTCACTAAGTAGTTGCTTTATCAGTAAACAATAAAAAAGCCCTTAGCAATAATGGCTTTTTCTTCTTAGCTAGATAAAAGCTTTACAGCCTCCCGAATAAGCAAGGCGCGATATCCCATATAAATCGCCACGCCGGTAAATACAAATAGAAAAAGCTTGGGAATCAACTCTCCTTGAATCACCAATTCACTATTGAGTAAGCCAAGGGCTACAGCAAAGAAAAATAGGGCGCCAAGTCCGAGCATGATCCAGTTCTCATTACTGGCGACTCCTTGGGTTTGATTTTTGTAAGCAAGAACCTGAAAGGCATTATTTTTTGGATAGCCCGATACGGTAATTTGGTCGCCTTCAGCAATGGTCATTGGCGATGAAAATTTTGTTTCTATTGCTTTATCACCTTTTAGGGATGTAAAAATGTTTGTAATAAATCGACGAATGATCATGAGCGGGCTTTTCAGGATTAACGTACTCCAGCATCTCGTTGTTGAGGTTACTGACTGTGCCAGTGATCGCACTGATAGGGCTTGATAGGAATTGACTTGGTTTAGTGACTGACATGAGCAGGGTTCCTAATAGCCCAAAGAAAAGTAGAAAGAGAATAGAGGCGACAGGTCTTTTCATAAGCTGACAAAGCCTTTAACAGAGAGGCTAATCGCAACGCTAAACGCTAATATCGAAAAGATTTGCTGCAATCTGGGGCCGCTTAATTTCTTGCCAAACGATCTGCCAAGCAGAATACCTAGTAATGCACCCAGGGAAAAAGGCGCAGCAATGACGATATTGAGATTGCCGGAGGCGGCCGAGAAAAGAGTGCCTCCACCAGCAACAATGGCAAGCACTCCGAGGGACGTGGCCACAATGGATTGCACGGGTAGATCGGAATATCGCTTGAGTGCGGGAACAATGACCAAGCCGCCGCCTACCCCTAGGAGGCCAGACAAGAAGCCGGCTAAACCACCTGAGAGCATTAAGGCTCTAGCGCAAGGTACATTCCAGGCAAGCTTGCCTTTTGTTGGGTTGAGTAAGCAGGGTGGCGGTTTACGTGGCGCCGGCGTAATGCCATCAATATTTCTACTTGCTTGCAAGAACATCCGTATAGAAACATAAAACAGGAGAAGACTAAAAACGATCAGCAACGGGGCATTGGGGGTGTATTGAGATATCCAAAGGCCTGCGGGTGAAAGTAGCAGGCCAAATAGCGCCATAAATACAGCGGCCTTATAGCGAAGGATTTTATTTTTCAATCCCAATAAGACGCCAACTCCCGCCGCTAGCGTAATGGCCGATAAAGAAATTGGTGCTGCTTCAGCAACGCTGAGTCCTAAGGCAAAAACGAGTAATGGGACAGAGAGAATTCCGCCGCCAGCTCCGGTGAGCCCCATGAGTAGGCCCACAAAAATACCTAAGGAAGGGCTGATGAATGCTAAATAGTCCATTGCACTTAATTTTATAGTGCGAATGACTTGCTTGCCTTATTCCTTGAATGGCGGTATTTGCTGCCCCTTGCCGCGCAGGTGAACCATGCCATCCCATATACAGATGACAAAAAAGAGGAGGCCCACAATCCAGTGTGTCTCGACAGTACCATCTCGAATTTCCTCTGGCCCATAGTAGAGCAAAGCTGCGGAGACCAGTAGCACCGTTAAGAAGGTCAGTTGACTGAAGCCACTTATCCATTTGCGCTTAGATTTATAGCCTGCCTTAATGTGAAATGGCAGAACTGAGCCCAGCGCTAGGGTTGCGAGTGTGCGGCTATGCCGTGAGCAGCTAGGACGCTATGCGTACCAAGTAAGAATCTTTGAATATGGAATTCATGGCCGATCAAATACATTAGGCCAGTAATAGAGCAAGTCATCATGCCGCAGATGACAAACATTCTTTGCCAATGAGGTATTTTTCCACGATGACTCATGCGGCAAGCCTGATTGTTCTTGCTGAGAATCGATCAAAGCAGGGGTGATGCTCATTATTGGATAGCGCTAAAACCTTGGTAAGCGCATCTGCGTAAACGCACTCTTTGGCGAGAATTGAAAATGATCCCGAAACTTCTGCGTGAGCGTCAGAAAGATTTTTTGCCAGCGGATTGATGATGTGGCTATTTTGTCGATCTCTTTTTGCAAAATAAAGACTGATCGTAGCAATCGCGCCGTCCTTCAAAGAGCCTAGTTCAATTCACTCATCTGGAGACTCTGGATTGCGAATTTGAATGGGAAAGGAAGTATTCCCAAACACCCGCAGATCTCCATCAGCATTTACATAACCCGAAGAAATTCCCTCGGAGATCAAGACTCTGACAGCCATATCCACGGCAAATCCTTTCGCAATACCGCCAAAATCTAGGCAAAGAGGGCGAGAGGATTTGATCAGGTCTGGCGACCAGAACTCAATATCTTCGATGTCACCCAACCCATGATTGGAAAATGTAATGTGACGGGGCAATAAGCCTGCAGCAACTAGGCGATGGCCTATTCCGCAGTTAAATAGACCATCTGATGCAAGATACACCTCTTTCGCAATTCTGATTACTTGCGCTGTCCATGGATGAATTTCAACGGCTCTTGTATGGGCATATTGGTTAATTTGGCTCAGCTCACTTTGGGTATTGTGAAACCCCATAAGATCATGCACTCTCTGAATCGCTGCGAACGCATGATCAATTCCTGTCTCCTCGCCCAATTGATCAATGGAGATCTCAACAAAAGTTCCCAGAAGTGGTTTGCAGCGAATCATTTTGCTTTGATCGCCTGGGTTGGCACAGTTGATGAGGGGATATTGTTTAAGGCTAAGTCATATAAGACGGTAACTCGCTTTACCCCATTAGTGAGGTGTTTGCAGGATAGGGTGGCGCCGCCAATATTCTGAATGTCTTGATTAAGTTTGATGGGGTCGTTGATTGTTTTTCCGACAAACTGTTTGCGCAATTGTGGTTCTGCCACTTCATAGCCATAAGATTCAACGTATTCCAAAACCTCAATGCCAGAGATGCTGCCATTGGGGTTGATGGCGACAGTATAGGTAATCATTTCGTGCTTGCCAACCACTTCATCAATGATTAACCAGCTGCCATCGGATGATTTCCAAATTCGCTCTCCTTGAAAGGGGTGTTGAATACTTGATGCGGAACGCATCTTTTCTTGCAGATCATCGGTGATGATGGGATTCTTTGAGAGGGTTCTATTTGGCAGAAGAATTTTTTGTGCTTGCTCAGCAGATACATAAATTTTTGCATGAGCAATGATGGGTGCGATAATCATTGCTAGACCAATCATCGCTAGCGGATTCGGTTTCCAGTTCATGGTGTCAATTTAGGCAGTAAGTAATTCATTTGCTTTATTGCAGAGCGCTTGAATTTCGAGGTTGATATCTTGAAGGTTGGAGAGCGTTTCAAACATCATGAGCACTCTTTCCTGCGCGGTTCGACATTGAGTGGCCTGAAACTTGATTAAGTGAGTAAGGGCGGCAACCAATAAATTCTGAATTTCCATAAATACTTTCTTTTAATTAAGCGCGAAGCCAACTTTGACAATAAATTCGTTTACTGAGTGACTATCCCAGACGCGTGCGTTGGAGCATTCAGCAGTCCCGTCGCCCATGCACGTATTGCCCTTTAACGGATAGCGCCAGGCACCAGTCACCCACCAATCTTTGGCGGCATAGTGCATATTGAGCCCAACAAAGGTCGCTCTTTGTACTTGGTTTTGCAAGTTGTAGCTTGAGTAGTCATTATGGAAACGCGCCTCTACGCCTGCGGACCATTTAGGTGCGAAGCGATAACTGGCGTCCACCAAGAAGTCCAGCATGGACTCCGGTACATTGCCATTGCCCACGAACTTCAGTTGCTCATTGGCAACCACGACGTTTCCAGATACCACTAAACGGTCATCAATAAAGTTGGATTGCCGCAGCAGTCTTGCTTCAATTTCATTTTTATTTTTTCCAATCGTGGGCTCTAAATTAGAGACCTACTCCAACGGGTGAGGTGACGGGGTTAGTGATGCGATAAATTGCCTCTAAAGATCCGACTTCAATGCCACCCTTGCGATAAGGCGATGCGGGGTTGTGCCCCTCCGGAACGGGTTGCCCCCAGTGCAAGTCGCCGCATCTCCACAAGCTTCTGGATTGGTATAGTTTTGATTCGCATTGACGTAATACGCATTTAGATACCCTGCGATTTGCAAGTCATTAGTCAGGCCAGATTCCAATTCTGATCTTGAGAACCATGCATTGTAAGAACCACTTGCTTGCTGTTTATTCAGTTGTAAGCGCTGTTCAAACTCTAACTTCCCCTTGGGCTGTAGGTCGAGTGTGTAAATCCAGCCAAACGCTACCTCGCCAGCATGAGCAAATGAAAAATGGAGGGTGGCTACAAGAAATAAAGTAAAGGCAAGCAGTCTATTAATGGTCAATTTTAGGATCTCCTAAGGTTGATGGTTAGAAAACTAAATGAGAATGATTATCAAGTAAGAAGAATGGCCATCAGCTAAGAAGTGGTGAAATTGGTAGACCAATTGCTATTTGCCTGTAAGATTTCTCCCAATGAATGCCGAGTCCCTGGAAAAATTGGTTTTTAATGAAAATGCCCTTTGGCAAGCATGCAGGACGTGCTTTAGCTGATTTGCCAGGAAATTATCTGGATTGGTTTGCACGCGAAGGGTTTCCTAAGGGCGCGCTAGGTCAATTGCTAGAGTTAATGCACACGTTTGATCACAATGGATTGCAGGCGAAATCGAAATTACTTTGAACGAATAATGAGGGTGACGCGATTTCGTTCGTAGGTGACGGTTGCTGATTCTGGCGGGCTGCTCTGGATTAGGCTTGCTTGTAGATTGGTTTGAGATTGAAGTTGAGTAGCAATCTGTTTGGCTAGGGGCTCATTTCGGTCATACTGAATCTCAATACTTCCCACTTTACCCGCCTGAATATTGGCGATCACTCCAGAAAGTTTATTTGCTGAGTAATGGTCGAAAAACACGGGATACCATCCGCCAACTAATGGCTTTTGAGTCTTTATTTGCATGGGTTCTGAGGGTATAGCATCTACCTTATTTGCGTTTTCGCCCAGGGGTAAATGAAAATCAATGCCTGTTTTCTGAACCAATTCCGCATAGGAAATGGGAGGGCTCATGCTGGCTTCATTGGTGTTTTCAATCCAATAAGCCCAGGCTGCATTTCTATTTGGGTCGTAAATCAGTTTGTATAAATAACTTGGAATGGTGACTCTACCTCTACCAATGCTGCCACTATTTCCCGCTGAGCCAGTAAAGACGTACACATCACCAGTCGCTCTTTTGACATAGGCTCTAGTTGGCTCCTCAATATTCTTAGCCCAGATACCCTGATTGTTTTGCCTTGCCTGAGGCATCATGTTTGCCAAGGAAAAGGATTGGGCCATCGCACGCTCATTGCTCATATCTCCAGCGGGAGCGTTGTGGCCGCGGTCATAGTCACTGCCGCGGTAATCCGATAGGAGGACTCTTTCCGCAAAGGGGAGTCTGGCTTCTTCATAAAACTGATTGCTTCTGCGAGGATGCGTGGCAGAGAGTTGCTCTTTATTCAGTTTCTCAACAGTATAGATAGGCTTCTTATCTTGAGGAGAGTAGTAAATAGCGAAGCTGTCAAAGCAGAGATCCCTTCCTGCCTGAGTAGTAGCTGGGATTTGCTGCTGAGGAAAGAGGTCTTTGCAGTCCTCAAACGCCGCAAGCGCACCTAAGGATGAAGAAAGTAGGAGTAGAGCGAAAAGGCCGCGAAGAAATTTCATGGGATCTAAGTGTATGACCTTTCCCGTGGAGAAGGCCATGCTTTTTTGCTTGCGCTAGCTCTATAGCCAATAAAAATCAGAAGACTAAAAACACTAGATGTACGATTTGTAGGTTTTATTTTTTTTTGAGCAAATTTGTAAAAAAAGTCCGGTTTTGAGCATTGTTTTATAGAGTGGAATTAGTGCCCCATAACTTTTATAAGTGATTGATGTTATTGATTTATATAAAGAAATTGAGTTCTATATACGGGATATCCCCAATTTCTAGATCTATTAGTTATTGATTTGCACTTAATTATTCTTGAATTGATATAATAAACTGATTAGGATGACCCATGTTTTTAAATATTGCAATGCAGCATAAAACGGCAGTCCAGTTTTTTTGAGGTTTTGCAAACCATGAATGAGTAAATGTTTACCGAATAATTTGAGCGATATGCAGGGTGCGCAGCCAGCCGTGTTGGCTGCTAAAGAACTGCTGGCACACGCCATGGCCCCGATCTATCGCGTCCTCTTAATGGCTTGCTCATTGTTACTGTATTTATGGTTGTAGGCCTTTGGCTCTGTGGCAATGGAACTAATGCGGGCGCTTTTCGCTTGGCTCGAGTACTGGTTCCTGATGAGGCTCGCAACATGGTTTGGAGTAATGGTTTTGGCATGCTCAACCAAGACAAAGAATCGCATGAAGAAACGTCAGCCGATCAAGTTGCCGATACTGAGATCGCCGCGGTGATTTACAACAAATCCAAGGTGCCTGCCGTAACTGGATTGGTAAATACCAAGCAGCAAACAGTAGCCTTGCTAATGCCTTCCGTAGCGCAAATGCAAGTCAAGTCTATTTCTCATGTATCCGATCGCATTCCTACTTCGAAGATTGATCCTCAAGCTTTGGATAGTAATTTAATGGGGTCTTTGCAGAATCAACGTGCGGTAGCGGACTTCTTTCAAAAGAAATACAGCCTTGATCCCGCCAAGAGTGAAGAGTATGTCTCCAACACCATCTTGATTGCGAAAGAAGTCAATATTGACCCGGTGTTATTGCTGGCAGTGATTTCAGTAGAGTCGAACTTCAATCCAAACACCAAGAGTCATGCTGGTGCTGAGGGCTTGATGCAGGTAATGACATCAGTGCATAAAGATAAGCATGCAATTTTTGGCGGAACTTCCACGGCTGCCAAGCCTGAGGTGAAGATTCGCGTTGGCGCTGCGAATGCTGAGGATGATGGTGGTTATGCTGACAAGGTAATGGCTGAAAGAAATCGTCTGATTACTTGTGTCAAAACCGTTCGTCTAACCGACTCACTTTAAATGGCAAGGACTTGCGTTCTTAAGCTTCTTTTGTCTGGGTTAGTCACAAAATAGAAAGCCACCCTAGGGTGGCTTTTGTTTTCTCGCTGAGAGCGTTTAGTTAACGCCGTGTAATTCCACATCAAATACCAAAGTCGCATTCGGAGGAATCGCGCCACCCGCACCGCGTGGACCATAGCCCATTTCAGATGGAATGATGAGTGTGCGTTTGCCACCAATTTTCATGGCAGTCACGCCTTCGCCACAACCCTTAATCACATGTCCAGTACCCAAAGGGAAACTGAACAATTGCCAGCGATCTAAGGAGCTATCAAACTTCTGGCCTTTGTGGTCGGTATCGTTTTCGTCGTACAACCAGCCGGTGTAATGCACATCTACATGATTGCCAGCGCTAGCTTCTTTTCCATCGCCAACAACGGTATCGATTTTTTTTTTGAGTTCACTCATGATGTTTTCCTATTTTACGCGAATTGATTGGCTAGTATATTCTGAGCTCTGTAATTTCTGATGCAAGTTAACTTTGTTTAAAACGTATGACAAATTATTGGGTTAATTCCGCCTATAACACCTTGGAAATCAGTTCCGATCACCAGTTATTGGTAACGGATGACCTTTTACACACATACATGGCAAGGCCTGGGCTCGCGCTGGTTCCTGAATCGTGTGCCGCTGAGCGCTCACTGCATCTGCGTGTGACTGATAACCCTCGCGCTGAAGTGCTTGATAGTGAAATCGCCGCAATGGCCGATGAGAATATCCGAGAGAACTATCGGGTTTGGTTGCGTTATCGCAAGCGCTTATTGGCGGCAAGCTCTCTGGAGAGCTTTGATATGAGTCTGTTTAAGGGTGAGGGAGTGGATGTTCCTCCTTTATTTATTGCCCAGCTGGCGCAAATTTTCATAAGACATATTCTGGGTGATGAAGCGCATCCATTGGAAGTGAGAATGGGCAAACTCGTCTTTAGAGTCCAGAAAACTACCGTGATTGACGACGGTATCGTGATGGGCGCGGATGATGAAGTAGTGATTCGAAACGCCCAAGCTAGCGAGACAGGCAACATCATGGACTTGCTAAAAGGGAAGTCGATGAGCATGCGTTCCGCTGACCTAGATGTAAGTCATGAAAATAATGCTGATGCCTATTGGGCAAGAAATGAAGAATTGGATTTGGCAGCGCAATTGAATTTTGGGCATGAGCCTATCAATTATTTCTGCCGAGTATTGGAGAAATGGATCAATCATTTTTTAGGGGTTGGCGGGCGTATTACGCCTATGCAACAAATTACCGACCCTCAATGGTCTTGGCACGTTGGCTTGGATGATGCCGCAACTGAAATACTCAATAACTTATACAACAAGGAGTTGGTTGAGGTCGATGAGTTGCAGAAAGTCATTTGCTTATTCCGCTTAGACTTTGTTGATGAGGCCGCGGTAGCCAAGGCTCAAGCGGGTAAGCCGGTCTATATGGTTATCGCCATGAATGATCAGCAACCGTTGCAGCTGAAGCCGCAAAATCTCCTATTCAACTTGCCGCTTGCAAATGTTTCTTAAGAAGTCGTTTGAGATTCTTTGCGCTGCTGAGCAAACCAAAAAATGGCTAGACCAGTAACGATCACGGGAGTAAGTGACCCCAAGTTCAGAATGCTCCAGCCGTGTGAGGTAACTAAAGCGCCTGATCCAAAAGAAGTGAATGCCATCGTGCCAAAGACAAAAAAGTTAATGGCCGTTTTTGGTTTATCTCGTTCATTCGGTTGATAGGCGGTCATCGCCAAAGAGGTTGCGCCTGTAAATAAAAAGTTCCAACCCACCCCAAGCAAAAACAAAGCGATAAAAAATTGATGTAAATCGGTCCCGGTTAGAGCAATTGCAATGCAAGTAAAGTTCAGCAGCACACCAACGCCCATTATCTTTAGCACCCAAAATCTCTGAATGAGTGAGCCAGTAAAAAATCCAGGAGAAAACATATCAAGCACATGCCACTCGAGTACGAATGCGGTATCTGAAAAAAGAAGCCCGCAGATTTGCATTGCTAACGGTGTGGCCGCCATCAATAGATTCATGACTCCATCACCCAATGCCGCGCCAATAATGGAAACCATAAAGACGGGCTGTTGAAGAATGACTTTCAATGGACGCCCATCGGCAAGTGAATGTTGCGTCTTCAATTCTGGGGGAAAGTAAATGAACTGCATCACAACAATTCCAATCAATCCGGCTATCGATAGGGTGAGGTAGGCCACCAGAAATTCGGTATCAAAGAGATTGCGAGTCCAGGAGGCCTGGTTGAGGCCAATGACTGCGCCAAGAATACCGCCGGCTAGCACCCAGGACACCGCTTTGTCGCGCTGACTCAGGTCTGTTAGTTCTGCTGCGGCAAAGCGATACAGCTGACCGTTGGCGCTGTAGTAACCAGCGATAAAAGTGCCCGTCACCAACGGCCAAAAGTTTTGGCTTATTGCTGCATAAGCGCATAAAAGGGCTGACAGCATCGCCACAAGTAAGCCAAGCTGACAGGAGATCTTGCGCCCAAAATAATTCTGGGATTTAGCCACAATAGAAGTGGAAAAGGCGCCTCCTACAACGTAGCCCATGACGGGTAGGGTGGCCATCCAGCTAGCGGGCGCTAGGCTGAGGCCCACCAGCCCATTAATGGCGATAAGGCGATTTTTAGGTGCAAAACCTCCATTTTTGCTAAGTCCGATGATTTAAAATGGAGGACTCGCCTCATTTGCCAAGGAAGCGCTAAAAGCGACTTGCGACATGTGGATTTGAGGGCGATAGGGTAAAAAAACCTGACTCTGTAATTTTTTCAATATTGAGGAAACATTCATGGCTGCAGAGAAATCAAAGATTATTTACACGCTGACAGATGAAGCGCCACTTTTGGCGACTTGCGCATTTCTGCCGATTATTCGTACTTTTACGGCACCTGCTGGCGTAGAGATTGTGAAGAGCGACATTTCTGTTGCTGCTCGTATCTTGGCTGAGTTTTCTGATTGTCTTACTCCCGCGCAACAAGTTCCAGATAACTTGGGCGCGCTTGGCAAAATGACTTTATTGCCTGACACCAACATTATTAAATTGCCTAACATCAGCGCCTCTGTTCCTCAGTTGCTCGCGGCAATTAAAGAGTTGCAATCTAAGGGCTACAAGATTCCAAATTTTCCAGAAGATCCAAAAACAGACGAAGAGAAGGCTATTCGCGCGCGTTATTCCAAGTGCTTGGGTAGCTCAGTAAATCCGGTGTTGCGGGAAGGTAACTCTGATCGCCGCGCGCTACCCGCTGTAAAGCGTTATGCGCGTAACAATCCACACTCCATGGGTGAGTGGAGCCAAGCTTCCCGTACGCACGTATCCCACATGCATGGCGGCGATTTCTACTCTAGCGAGAAGTCAATGACGATGACTAAGGCTTGCGATGTGAAGATGGACCTGGTGACGAAGAGTGGCAAGACCATTGTTCTTAAGCCAAAGGTTTCCTTATTGGCTGGCGAAATTATCGACAGCATGTACATGAGCAAAAAAGCGCTCTGCGAGTTCTACGAGAAAGAGATCGAAGACGCATACAAGACCGGCATGATGTTGTCCTTGCACGTGAAGGCAACCATGATGAAAGTTTCACATCCAATCGTGTTCGGCCACGCAGTGAAGATTTTCTACAAAGACGCTTTTGAGAAGCACGCTAAGTTGTTTGAAGAGTTGGGTGTTAATGCGAATAACGGCATGAGCAGCCTGTATGAAAAGATCAAAACATTGCCAAAGTCCAAGCACGAAGAAATTATTCACGATTTGCACGCTTGTCATGAGCATCGTCCAGCTTTGGCGATGGTTGACTCCGCTAACGGCATCACCAACCTCCATTCTCCAARCGACGTGATTGTGGACGCTTCTATGCCCGCAATGATTCGTGTTGGCGGCAAGATGTGGGGTGCGGATGGTCGTTTGCATGACACCAAGGCCGTTATTCCAGAAAGTACTTTTGCCCGCATTTATCAAGAAATGATTAATTTCTGTAAGACACACGGCAACTTTGATCCTAAAACCATGGGTACGGTGCCTAACGTGGGTTTGATGGCGCAACAAGCTGAAGAGTACGGTTCACACGATAAAACTTTTGAGATTCCTGAGGCTGGTGTAGCCCGTATTGTTGCCGACGATGGCACTGTATTGCTTGAGCAAAATGTGGAAGAAGGCGATATCTGGCGTATGTGCCAGGTTAAGGATGCGCCAATTCGTGACTGGGTCAAGTTGGCCGTCAATCGTGCACGCCTCTCCAATACTCCAGCCGTATTCTGGTTGGATGAGTACCGCCCACACGAAGCTGAATTGATTAAGAAGGTTAACACCTACCTGAAAGACTACGACCTCACTGGTATGGACATTCAGATCATGTCCCAAACTCGCGCAATGCGTTACACCTTAGAGCGTGTAATTCGTGGCAAGGACACCATTTCTGTAACCGGCAACATTTTGCGTGACTACCTCACAGACTTGTTCCCAATCATGGAATTAGGTACTAGCGCAAAGATGTTATCTATCGTGCCATTGATGGCCGGTGGCGGTGTATTTGAGACTGGCGCTGGTGGTTCCGCTCCAAAACACGTTCAACAATTGGTCGAAGAGAATCACTTGCGCTGGGATTCACTTGGTGAGTTCTTGGCCTTCGCGGTTTCACTTGAAGATATTGGTGATAAGACTGGCAACCAAAAAGTGAAGATTTTGGCGCGCACTTTGGATGAGGCGACAGGTAAGTTATTGGATAACAATAAGTTACCTTCACCGCGCACGGGTGAGTTAGATAATCGTGGTAGCCAGTTCTACTTGGCGATGTACTGGGCCGAAGCATTGGCTGCGCAAACGGAAGATAAAGAATTACAGGCTTACTTTGCGCCATTGGCTAAGACCTTGATAGGGAATGAGCAAAAGATTGCTGATGAGTTGAAGGCGGTTCAAGGTAAGCCCGCTGACATTGGTGGTTACTTTGTCGTTGACCCAGAAAAGTGCAAAGCGGTAATGCGCCCTAGCGCTACTTTTAATGCGGCTTTGAAAGCGGCCAGAGCTTAATAGGTAGGGGCGATAAGTATCTAATCGAGCAGATTAGATTTAACATGAAAAGGCAAGCCATCGGGCTTGTTTTTTCCTTCTTGCTTGAGAATTCGACCCTTGCTGAAATGGTTGGTGGTATCGATAAACATAGCCTTGCTTTAATGAATAAGATGCGCGCGAGTCAAACTTAAGCAAGAAATTATTATCGGTAGCAAAATAGAAGCATTGAATTCCTAAGGGGTGAGATATGTACTTTATCGATAAGACTATTCTGCCAAGTGACATTACTCCAAAAACCGTATTTGAAAACCGCAGACATATTATTAAGACTGCGGCAGCAGGAGGTTTTGGAATGGCTCTTGCCCCCTGGTTTTATAGGGAGGCGCTTGCTGCTACAGAGGGGTGGGCAGCTACACTGAATCCCGCATTTGCGGATAAGGTTGGGCTTACCCAACTGAAGTACGTCACGAGCTATAACAACTTTTATGAATGTGGAACGGATAAGAGGGATCCAGCAGCCTATGCAGAAACCTTGCAAACTCATCCATGGAGTATTTCGATTGAGGGTTTGGTCAAAAAGCCAATGACTCTTGATATCGATGCGCTTCTTAAGTTAGCTCCAATGCAAGAGCGCATATATCGGATGCGCTGCCTTGAGGGTTAGTCTATGGTGATCCCTTGGGATGGCTATTCAGTCTCTAAATGAATTAATAAAGTAGGGCCGCTTGGATCCGAAAAGTATGTGGAGTTTGTCTCCTTGGCTGATCGTAAGCAAATGTCGGGAGTGAAGAGCAATATTATTGAGTGGCCCTATCGTGAAGGTTTACGAATGGATGAGGCTATGCATCCATTAACCCTGTTTACCTTTGGCTTATATGGTGAAGTCTTACCCAAGCAAAATGGCGCTCCGGTTCGCATTGTGGTGCCTTGGAAGTATGGCTTTTATTTCAATGTAAATCCACAGGTAGACCATCCGCGCTGGAGTCAGGCTGCTGAGCGTCGCATCGGCGACTCTAAGGGAGTGTTCGCTCCAAAGATAAAAACCCAAATATTTAATGGTTATGGCGAGCAGGTGGCCAGCATGTATGCGGGCATGGATTTAAAGAAGTACTATTAATAATGAACAAAATGTACCAAGTATTTTTTAGTACCTGCATTTTTATCGTCAGTTATTCAGCTTGCGCCCAGGGAATTGAAAATGCAGTAACGACCATTCCCGCTTTAGAGGTGCAGCGTTATATGGGTACTTGGTATGAAATTGCTAAATATCCAAATTGGTTTCAGAAGAAATGCGTGAGCAATACCAAGGCGGTCTATTCAGCCGGGGCCGATGGCACACTAAAGGTTCTCAATAGCTGCAAAACCGCTGATGGCGAAATTTCAGAGGCGGAAGGCACGGCGCGGCAGATCGGCGCCAAAGATTCCCCCAAATTAGAGGTACGCTTCGCGCCGGCCTGGCTATCATTTATACCCATGGTCTGGGGTGATTACTGGGTAATTGACCTTGACTCTCAATATCAGGTGGCAGTGGTAAGTGACCCTCACCGTGAATATCTGTGGATTTTGTCCAGAACCCCTCAAGCAGATAAACAAGTCTATGAAGAAGCGCTGCAGCGTATACAGGTTCAACAATTTGATGTGCGCAAGCTTGAAGTAACTAGTCAAACCGCTTCCTTGAAAAATTAATACCACTTGCCATTATTGAATAGCTAAAGCATGACTGCGCATTTGTTACCGCCCGGTATTGAAGTTTTTGAAAGAGGCTGGCTTTCGGCTAATAATATTTTTCACTTTGGCAATGAAGATGTTTCTTTGGTGGACTCTGGATATTGCCCACACCAAAATCTGACATTGGATTTAGTCCGTAATGCTATGCAAAAGCATGAGCTGCTCAAATTAAATAAACTGGTAAATACCCATCTTCACTCAGATCACTGCGGCGGTAATGCTGCTTTAGTGGAGGCATTCAATTGCGAGGTGCTGATTCCAGCCGCAGAAGAGTTGGCGGTAAAAAACTGGGATAACACTTTATTGAGCTATGACAACTTGGGGCAAGAGTGTCCGCGGTTTAGTCATCATGGCTTGCTGATTCCGGGCGAAGAGATTTTGCTAGGTAGATCTTTTTGGAAGATACTGGCTGCCCCAGGTCATGATCCTCATTCCCTTATGTTGTATCAGGCGGATCATCGTATTTTGATTTCGACGGACGCATTATGGGAGGAAGGCTTCGGAGTAATTGTTCCTGAGCTCTGGGGGGAGGCGGGTTTTGAAGAGGTAGCGCAAACCTTGGATTTGCTTGAAGCTCTGCCAGTTGATTTGGTGATTCCAGGGCATGGCGCCCCATTTACAGATGTTACAAAGTCGCTTGCTACCGCACACTCAAGATTGGATTACCTAGCATCCGATCCGGATCGAAATGCGCGTCACGGCGCTAAAGTATCGTTGCAATACCGCTTATTAGAGTGGCGCAGTCGTGACATCCAGCAGGTGAACGAGTGGATTGTCAACACTCCTACGCTCCTCAATGCAGCTAAATTGCTTAATATGACCATGACAGCATTTGTGCTGTGGTTGCCCAAGGCGTTAGTTAAATCCGGGGCAGCAAAACTAGATGGTGAAGTCTTAGTTGCTCTTGCTTGATTGCTGGTCTTAAAAAGTCAGCGCTATTTTTCCGTACATAGACCAGTTATAGAGTTGGTAGGTTTGAGCCACCCGTTTCACTCCACCAATTGCAATCAAAAGATTTTTTATTCATCCTTTGAGTGACTATAGCATCAATCGGTATACACCAACCTCCACCAGCTGCGTTATAGGCGGCACTGTTCTAATCCCAAAAAACGAATCTGCGTGCTGGGGCTCAGGTTTAAGCCTATTGTTTGGTAAAGTTCGAGGTGACTTGCTAGAGGCGGGGGGTTTATGCCGGCAGGCGCTTTTGGGCTAAAGCCGAACATGTATCGTGCCAGCGGGGATATATCGACGAGTAGAGTTTGTTTGTTATCCGCGGGTCTAAAAGAGGTGATGACTTGAGGTCCGGCAAGCCATTGGCCTGCATTTCCGAGTGGAGCAGAAACCCTGGCCCCGAGATGGCCAAACCAACTAGATTGACCACCCCAGATTGTCAGCATTGCATAACTGGGTGAAAAGGTGCCGGTCGATTGCGCTGCTAGTTGAGGACCATATACAGCGGTATAGGCGGTATCGAGTCTTACGGTGCCGTGCCAATCACCAAGATTTAAGGGGTTGTAGTAGCGAAGTTTGAGTGTATCGGCATAACTTCCTGATCCTTGAGAGTCATGATAGCCCCAGAATTCCAGTGTGTGATCTTGATAGCGCTCTTGAGAAGCATTGATAAGTCCTAGAGTGGGTTCGGTTGAGTGCTGCTCTGCGGCGTTTGCAGAGGCAGTGGCAATGTACAGTAGTAAAAAGCTTAGCGCGCGCAGAAATATCATATAGGCATTAATATTAAATTGGAAACCACCATTTATTACCGGATTGAAGAGGAAGTATGGAACATACTGTATTAGTTACTGGGGCTACTGTTGGCTTTGGCGAGGCAACTGCTCGTCGTTTTTTGGCTAATGGCCACAAAGTTGTTGCCGTTGGCAGAAGGGCTGAGCGTCTAGAAGCATTAAAAAATTCTTTGCCAGTGGAGCAGCAAAAAAGTTGCTTACTATGGTGGTGGATGTTTGCGATAGTAATCAGGTCGATGCTCTCGCAAGCGCATTGCCATCGGCATTTTCTAAAGTAACGGTATTGGTAAAGAACGCAGGGCTTGCCTTGGGTTTGGAGTCGGCGCATAAAGCGTTTTTAAGTGATTGGGATCAAATGATTGATACCAATATCAAAGGGCTTGTACACATGAGTCGCGTAATCTTCCCGGAGATGGTCGAGCGCAAATGTGGTCATGTCATTAATTTAGGATCAGTTGCCTCAAATTATCCCTATCCCGGTGGAAATGTCTGCGGCGGCACCAAAGCATTTGTTAAGCAATTTAGTTTAAATTTGCGCGCTGATCTAATTGGTACGCCAGTGCGAGTCACTTGTATTGAGCCTGGTATGTGCGCTGGAACGGAGTTTTCAAATATTCGCTTTAAAGGCGACGATGAAAAGGCAGAAAAAGTGTATACCGGTGTGCAAGCATTGAGCGCCGACGATGTGGCTGAAACTATTTATTGGTCAGCCACTTTGCCAAGTCATATGAATATTAATGTCTTGGAGGCGATGCCAGTGCAGCAAGCCTTTAACGCATGTAACGTGCACCGCGGCGAATTCTAAGTTTTTGGTTTATTCCAGCGATAAAACTTGGGATAGACACGCATGACTACAGGACCATCAAAGTCCCAGGATTTGCAAGTTCCCAAGTAAAGCGGGGGGTTCTCACCGTTGGGGTCAAAGAATGCTCCAGGAATAGATTGGAAGGCGGCAGTTGCAAGGTTAACCAGAAGTTCACGCAGATGAGTGCAACCTTTAATGCCGCCCAGGTGGGTGTCAATGGTTTTACGCCAGCCTTTGCCAAGACGCGCGCCAATGAGCGCATCCATCGGCGGTATGGCTGCCGTGCATTCGGCATGGGGCTGACCATCCATGACCGCCTCAATCGCTTGAATCACAAAGTCTTTGTTAACCGTAACGCGTACCCACATGTTGTGAAAAGCTTCGCCAGGCTGCCAGACTTTAGCGCTGGTTTGGAATGGATTCGTTTTGAAATCTTTTAAATGGCCCTCGATATCCCATAAGCCATCTTCTCTCGCATAGCCCTGGAATGTAATTTCTCGAGTATGAAGAAGAGAGCGTGGTTTTGGGGTTGATAGCATGGCGATCGCTTTAGGGGATGGCGTGAATATCTCATAATAATGAATTGCAAAGAATGAGTTGGTAACTCGGCCCAAGCCCGCTCTGTAGTATGCTCTGCAGCACATATGGCAAAACCAATTTCTCTTGAAAAAATTCTTTTTAGCCAAGGCTTTGGTACGCGTCGCTACTGTAGCGACTTGGTCTACGCCGAGCTAGTAAAGGTAAACGGCGTTCTGGCTGAGGATCCGGAGGCAAGAATTGCCACTGAGAATCTGATGCTCAATGTGGAAGGTAAATATTGGGAGTATCACGAAAAGGCATATTTGGCGTTTAATAAACCCGCTAATTACGAGTGCTCGCACAAAACGACGCATCACCCCAGTGTATATAGTTTGTTGCCAAGCCCATGTGTTGAGAGAGGCTTGCAGTGTGTGGGTCGCCTAGACTTTGACACTACAGGATTGTTGTTGATCTCCGACGATCGACAATTTATTCACAAGATGACGACCCCCAAGAAAAATATTGGGAAGGTTTATCAAATCACCACGCCAGAGCCAATTACTCAAAAGCAAATTGATCATATGCTCAATGGCGTTGTTTTGGACGATGATCCCAAGCCTTGCTTTGCGACTGCTTGTCAGCAACTTTCGAATCATGTGTTGTCAATGACTATCGTTGAGGGTCGCTATCACCAGGTAAAGCGCATGATGGCGGCGGTTGGCAATCATGTTGCTCAGCTGCATCGCACTCAAATAGGCGCCTATCAAATTTCTGCCGATTTGGCTGAAGGTGAGTGGCGTTGGCTTTATCCGGAAGACTTAAAGCAGTTGTCCCAAAGCATTGCCTCCTAAAGAGGAATTGACCTTGATAGTTGATGGCATTGACTTGAAAAAAGAGATCCCTCTCTGGATTTTGGATGCCGATGGAAAAGCGATCGGACAAGATTTCGCTTTTACAAATTTCAAGCAGGCTTTTGAATTTATGACGCTATGCGCGGAATATTCTGAAAAGATAGATCATCATCCTGATTGGTCGAATTCTTGGAATAAGGTATCAGTTTCACTCACAACTCACTCGGCTGGAGCTTTAACTAAATTAGATATTGAGTTGGCAAAAGCAATGGATGCTTTTGCCTCCCAGGTGAAGTCCAGCTAATTAGTGCTCGTCGCATTCGTGCTCTTCCTCATTCATGCTCATGAGGATGGTGGCCAATAAGCCATAAACAACTTCGGTTGAGATCATGCCATCTTCATCCAGCTCATCAATTAAGTCATTCAGACGATCCTCTGTAGGTTCGTTGAGCAAGGTCATCGCACACTCGCACCCATAGTCAAAATCTTCGTCATTCTGGGTTTGGTTTTCTTCGGTCATATTTATCCTTAATTGAGCCTTCAGGATAGCAAATTACAGCCCAATTCGATAGGGTAAGCGCTTGGTTTGAGGCCGGTTTATGTGCAAGCGCAAAAAGTCTGGAATGATTTATTGTCATTGAAAAAGAAAATCATAGGAGACGGCATGCAATTGGATATTATAATGGCTAGGTTCAGAGTATCGATGTGGATCCTAATATGCCCTTGTTATGGGCTATTCGTGAAGTTGTGTGCCTTACCGGCACCAAGTATGGATGTGGCGTAGCCCAATGTGGCGCTTGTACTGTTTACCTTAATGGCGAGCCAGTTCGCGCATGCTCGATTCCAGTTTCCGCAGTCGGCAAAGCCAAAATCACCACTATTGAAGCGCTTTCGAAAAATAATACACATCCGGTTCAGCAGGCTTGGATCGCATTAGATGTTCCGCAGTGTGGATATTGCCAGTCTGGTCAAGTGATGGCCGCCGCCCTCTTAAAACGAAATCCCAAACCTCCGGATGCTGATATTGATAATGCGATGGGCAATCTTTGTCGTTGTGGAACGTATCAAAAGATTCGCGATGGCGTTCATGTTGCCTCTGGCCAAAAGAAATTGGCGGATGTTTTAGCGCAATACGGCGCTACTCCTGCGACTCGCGGTTAAGGAGAAAAACATGACAAGCAAAAATTCAATTTCAAATTTAGAAAATACTTCACGTCGTGATTTCATCATTAAGGGAACAGTACTTGGTGGCGGTCTCATGCTGGGCATCGGTGCACTGCCTGAGTTCGCATTTGCACAAGGAGTTAAGTACGACCCAAATACCCCCAACGCAAGCTGGTGAAGCCGAAGTGAATGCGTTGGGCAGCATTAAACCCGATGACACTGTCTATATCAGGATTGCCCGCTCTGAGATGGGGCAAGGTACGCTAACAGGTCTCGCTCAGTTAGTAACAGAAGAGTTGGAGTGCAACTGGAAGAAAGTGAAAACCCAGTCGGCAACTCCTGAACAAATTGTGAAGTATATAAATTAGATTCTGGTTTCGGCTTGGGTCGTCGTGGATCTACACAGGATTTCACGACCTTTGCCGCTAAAGTGGCGCAAAAGTTTCCTGGGGTACCTGTTAAGGCAATTTGGAGTCGTGAAGAAGACATCACTCACGATTAATACCATCCCATCGCCATGGTAAAAATGACGGCTGGTATAGATGGCTCGGGAAATGTGACGGGTATGCATATTAAGGTTGCCGGCCAATCGATTAACGCCACATTAGCACCGCAAGCGATTAAAAATGGCAAAGATGAGCGCCACCTCCAGGGCTGTTATGAAAAAGGCCCTGATGCGCAGCTCGGCTACACCTTCCCAACACTCTTAACCGAGTATGTCATGAAGAATACCCACGTGCCTGTGGGCCCATGGCGGGGGGGGGTGAACACGAACCAGAATGGCATTTTCATGGAGTGCTTTATGGATGAGTGCGCTAAAGCGGCGGGCAAAGATCCGGTGCCATTTAGACGCGCGCTGATGCAAAGTCATCCAAAGCATCTCGGTGTTTTGGATGCCGCCGATAAAAAAGCGGAGTGGGATAAACCATTGCCATCGGGAACATTCCGCGGCGTCGCTCAATTTATGGGTTACGCCAGTTACTCTGCCTGTGTGGCTGAGGTAACCGTGAAAAATAATGTGGTGAAAGTGACTCGTTTGGTGTTCGCCTTAAATTCTGGGCATGTTGTGAATCCGTACTTAACTCGAGAGCAAATCGAAGGTTCAGTGGCGATGGCCTTGGGGGCAATTTTCTTACCAGAGATCTCTGTTGAAAATGGCCGCATTAAACAACAAAACCTCGATACCTATCCACTGCTCAAGTTGTCCGCTACCCCCAGAATCGAAAGAGTATTAGTGCCTAGTTTTGATTTTTGGGGTGGGGTGGGCGAGCCAACCATCTGCGTGGTAGGACCGGCGGTGGCTAATGCGGTTTCTGCCGCCATTTGAAGATCGGTTCGAAACTTCCCTTTGAGTAAGGAAGGCTTGAGTTTGGCTTAGATGCTTGCAGCACAATAAAAAAGCCGCAATTGAGCGGCTTTTTTATCGGCATGGGGGATTAGTCGTAATTAATTATTTTTAATTTCTTTTAAAAACTTGCTACAGAAGATATATAACTCCAAACGGCTGCGTAAACCTAGTTTTTCATAAATGGAGGCCAAGTGATTGCGAAGGGTGTGTTCGCTGATATGTAGCTTATCGGCGATTTCCTTTAAGGTAATTTCGCTATTGCTGGCAACTGTCTTTACGACGCTAAATTCTTTCTCGGTAAGGGCGTCCAAAGTCGTTTTTTTGATCGCTGATGTCACGTTGCAGACAGAGCCAGTGGGTAATGTCGCCGCCCCTATCTTTAATTGGGGACATATTGAGATCAACCCAAAACTCGGATTTATCGGCGCTGTAATTCACCATCTCTACGCGCACTGGTTTTTTGTTGATTAAGCCTTGATTGACTTTATCGATAGCTGATTCTTGAGTGTTAGGCCCATAGAGAATATCCAGTGTTTTGCCTTCGGCAAATTCTTTTGCATACCCAGTCTTAGCGGTAAAAATGTCATTCACATAGACTATGCGTTGGCCGCCATCCGCCTTTGATCGGACATCGGTAATCATGACCACATCATCCGCTTGAGATACGCAGGCCTCTAAGAGGCGTACTTGCTGTTCAGCTTCTTGACGGTTGACTAGAGTATCCACCATTTGTTGAACTTCAATATTGTCAAAAGGTTTTTTCAAAATGAGGAAACGATCGCGTCTTGAAAGTTGCGCGCGAATTTCATCCCAAGAGTAATCAGAGTAAGCTGTGCACAGTACGATTTGAAGTTGAGAATCAGCGATCCAGAGATTTTTAATCGTCTCTAAGCCACCCCAACCGTTAGGCATGAGCATATCAACAAAGGTGATGATATGGGGCCATCCCTCTTGAATTGCATCTTTAACTTTTTGAACGCCGTCCTGTCCTCGAAGGGCAAAACCAATTTGGTAATTGCCATGCTCTGTATGTTTTGCTTCCACAAAATTGAATTGGTGAGCTCCAAGAGTTTTTGGACCGGCGCGGTTGTGGGGCAAAGTACCTTGCAAAAATCCTCGTAAATCGCAGGATTGTCGTCAATAACCAGAATGCGGGTTTGCTGTTGATAAGACTTAGACATTGACTGGATTGATGCTCGCAGGCTGTTTTGGTAGTGTAAGCATAAAAGTAGCACCCTTATCTTTTCCGGAACTAAATGCCTGGAGGGTGCCCCCCATCTCATTGGCCGCAATCGCACTCGCGTGCAAGCCTAAACCATGCCCCAAGGGCTTGGTGGTCAAACCATACCTAAAGAGTTTATTCAGGACCTCTGGCTCAATACCGGTGCCGTTATCGGCAACCTCGATCTGGATGCCATCATTCTTATTGTTAAAGCTAGTGATCTTTAGAGTTTTCGGTTCATTGGCGCTGGCAATGAGCGACTCTTCGGAGTTCATGATGAGATTAAGCAGGATTTGGGTAATTTTGCTGCGATCACCATCACTCTACTCAGCCTGTCATCGCCTTCTAGGCGATAGTCAGATCCGGAATGGAGTTGAGTTGCAGCAATACCTCCGCCTCTTCTGGGGTGGCATTAAGCCATGCCTTAAACAGTTTGGGGCGCAGTGGTATTACCGTACGTTTTTCATCTGCAGGCTTGTTCATCCGCTTTATTACAGGATGGATGTCAGCATTCATGGTGAGTATGGAAAATGAAACAATCAGTTTGCCGGTGTCTGGCTCGGTCCAGGTATCCCAAATTGAGGCAATTGCCATTGGATCGTTATTTGCTTGTTTAATAGCGGTGCGCACTGCTTTATCGGATTCATAGCAGGGCGCATAAAAGGCGTCAGCTAAAGCTAGCGCGTAATGTCGCTTAATCCATGCGTTTTTATAAGAAGGTTTTTCAGCTACCGTCTCTACTCTGGCGTTATAGGTCTTTCTGCCAAAAGTCTCTTCTTTTGCCCAGGACGGCAATAAGCCGAAGCGCGCCAAGCCAATCGCAGTGCGACCAGTGTGATGGCTTTTCAGAAAAATAGTACCTGGATAGGTTGGAAATACATCGTGGGTATTGGATGCTGGCAAATCTAGCTCAAAGTGGGGTTTTCACCCAATCTATATTGGCGGTGGTCAGATATTGAACACACATGGAATGATTTTACTGTGGCTTATTTCGATTTAATCGATAGCGGCTGGTAATATTGAGGTTAAATTTTAGAAAGATATCTTCCTGATGAAAAACTTTACTTCCATGTTTAATCCAGTGATGCTACGTTTTATTGCCGCCGGTGTATTTGCTGGCATGTCCGTGGGCGGAGCCTATGCTCAATAAAGTGGTTGACCTATTAATAATGCTGCGGCATCTGTTAACGGAACCATCGTTACTAATGACATGGTCGAGCAAGGAATAAAAGCCGTCGTTTCTCAGGGGCAAAAAGATTCACCAGAATTGCGTAAAGTAGTCATCGAAAAGTACATCGAAGTATTGTTGCTTTCACAGCAAGCTGAAAAAGATGGTTTGGCTAATTCTGAAAGAGCGAATACACAGTTAGCGATGATTCGCCAAAATTATTTAGCGGATCCAGAATTATCGACTTATATGTCGAAGAACCCAATTACCGATGCGGATGTTCAGGCTGAATACAACAAAGAGATCGCCTCTTTGGGTCCTCAAGGCATGATTGTGGAATATAAGGTGAGTGATATTGCTGTAGCTACTGAAGCAGATGCTCAAGCAGCATTGGCCCGTATTAAAAAAGGTGAGTCATTTGATAAGGTTGCCAAGAGTGTTTTATTGGCTCCAAATAAAGTACAGGGCGATGCCGTGGGATGGGTTCAGGCTGGGCAGGTAGGTCTGCAAATAGCTCCCGTACTGACTACGCTTGCGAAGAGGCAAGTATCGCCAGCACCCATTCAGATGCAACAAGGCTGATCTGATTAAGAAGATAAAAGATCAAGCAAGCCGCCATCATTTGAACAAGCAAAGCAGGCTATTCGCGCTGGTTTGACGCAAAGAAAGCAGTTTGAGTTTTTAGGGCAAATCGCAAAAGATGCGAAGATTGTTGTTCAGTAAGCTTCAGCAAGCCTAAAGAGACAAGGACCCTACTGGGCCCTTTTTATTTGCGATCTAGGGTAACAAAGCTAAAATTAATGTCGCCTTCGGAACCTGGGGTTCGCCCTACTTCTTTCCAGGCAAATTCATTGGGTACTTCGAAGAAGGTATCGCCACCTTCAATATCTAAATCAATTTCAGTGATGTAAAGACGGCCTGCTTTATCAAAGGCTTGTTTAAAGAGTTGCTCGCCGCCAATCACAAAGGCGCGTTCAAATTCATTCAAACTCCTTAGGGCTTCATCAAGAGATCCCACTAATTCAGCGCCCGTTAATAGGTAGCTCGCGTTACGGCTGACAACAATATTACGGCGTCCGGGAAGCGGGCGTCCAATGGATTCCCAAGTCTTTCTTCCCATGATCACGGGGTGACCCATGGTGACGCGCTTAAAAAACTGTAAGTCAGCCGATATTTTCCAGGGAATTTGATTGTCGCGGCCGATGACGTGATTACGAGAACGCGCAACAATCATGGAGATAGCGGGATAGGTTATAATCACAATTCTTAGATAGCTACTGGAGCTTTAATGTGGGGATGGGATTCATATCCCACGATTGCGAAATCTTCAAACTCGTAATCAAAAATGGAGTCAGGCTTACGCAAAATATTGAGCTTCGGTAGTGGGAAGAAATCGCGAGATAGCTGTAGCTCAACTTGCTCCAAATGATTGCTATAAAGATGGCAATCACCGCCGGTCCAAATAAAGTCTCCGACTTCTAGATTGCATTGTTGCGCCATCATGTGTGTGAGCAAGGCATAGCTAGCAATATTAAATGGAACGCCTAAGAAGATATCGGCGCTACGTTGATAAAGCTGGCATGACAACTTGCCATCAGCCACATAAAACTGAAAGAAAGCGTGACATGGCGCTAAAGCCATCCGAGGAATGTCGGCTACGTTCCAGGCAGAAACAATAATGCGTCGTGAGTCTGGATTCTTTTTGATGGTCTCAACGACTTCGGAGATTTGATCGATATGCTGACCGTTGGGCGCAGGCCATGATCGCCACTGATAACCATAGATCGGTCCCAAATCACCATCTGGTGCCGCCCACTCATTCCAAATAGAAACACCCCGTTCTTTAAGCCAATGATTGTTTGTGCTGCCTTTGAGAAGCCAGAGCAATTCATAAATAATCGACTTGAGGTGCAATTTTTTAGTAGTCACCATCGGAAAGCCATCGGCCAAATTAAAGCGCATCTGATATCCAAATACGGATACTGTGCCAGTTCCAGTTCTGTCGGATTTTTGAACCCCCTTGGCGAGGACTTCCTTCATGAGATCGTGATATTGACGCATATGTATTGGCTAAAAGTGGTTATGTATTAACGAATTATCGTGTTTGCGGATTAGGACGTAAAGCTTGTTGATTGACCACGGCAGGAGATAACCAAGCACAGCGCCCAAAACGGCATCTCCGGGAGTTACAGGTAAATAGCCAATAGCCGAACCAAATAATCCCAGCCATAACATCGAAAAAGTTAAATGATCTGGCAGTAAAAATGTTTCCAAATCAATGAAAAAGAGGCTAATAGCAAGCGTGAAGAACAGCGCGTACAACAAGGCAATCAATGTCAAATCAAATTGCCAAGCGCTCCATGCAAAAGCTGCTCCCGTTAGAAGCTCTACCAAAATATAGCGGGGTGATATGCCATGCCCACAATGAGCGCACTTGCCACGCAAAAAAAGCCATGAGAGAACTGGAATGTTTTCTTTCCAGCTTAATCTTGACCCACAGCATGGCGCTGTTGAAGCTGGCCACAACAAGCAGTTAAGCGACGCATGGATCTTTCATCACCGCTTTTGGCAGACGATGAATCACCACATTCAGCAAACTGCCGATGATGAGACCCCAGATAGTTGCGACAAATATTTCCATATCGCCCCCCTAAAATCTGCTTGTGACGTTGTTTGGATTAATGAAAAACTTTGCAGTTCCTGACTCTGCAAAACGTTCAATTTAAAATTGCTGCACCACTTCCCTTGCTACATGGAGATAGTGTTGAACGCTGGAGGTTTTTAAAGAATGGTACTTATTTTGTTGTAAAGAAACCATATCCTTTACTTGGTCAGGAGTCTTATTCGGGATGACAGTCATATCCTCAAATACTGGAATTGGTGACCTCACTTTTGCAACCGCCATTTGGCCGTATGCCGATAGAGAGCAAAAGAAATATTTTGGTGTAGCTGCGTATCTGGCAGTCCCCACTGGAAGCTACAACAGCCAACAAGCTTTTAATACGGGAGAGAGCCGATATCGATCCGACAGTCAAATGGGTTACCAACAACCCATTATTGAAAATTTAAATAGAATGATTGCTGTTGATACTATGTGGTTTGGAGGTAATAGCCAATGTGCCGCAGCATGTTTTTCCGCAAACAATACCTCCTTAAATAAAAAACCACTCACAACCACGCAACTTGGCCCCCTCTATAAGCTCAATGAAAACTACACTTTTGGTGCCTCTTACTTTTATGTGGCTGGTGGCGCCACTACGATTGGCAACACGTATCAAAACAATGTCGTGAACACTCAGCGTTTTCTATTGAGTGCATTAGCCTATTACCATGTTGGCAGAATTAGCCTGCAGTACGGGCGCGATATGGAAATCAAGAATAGCTTGATAGAAACACGACGCCTTGCTGTTCGCTTCACCACTGAGTTTTAAAGCCTCTCAGCCTCTCTACCGCTGAAGCAATCTCTTTATCGGAGGCAGTCGGTACATCAGCAATAGAAAAAGCACTGCGCCATAGATTGCGACCGTCCCGTCCCTAAGTCGTTTTTCCCCGCTTTATGCCACCAGTAGTGCAGTATCGCCGTGCAAGCAATTAAATAGACAAGCTGATGCAATAAGGTCCAACGCCTTCCCAGCTTTCGTATGGCCCATTGGTTTGATGTCACTGCCAAGGGTATCAGTAGCACTAAAGTCAGAAAGCCCATGATTATGAAGGGGCGCTTAATCACATCACCCCACATCAAGTAGACATCTAAATTTTGGTCCAACCAGAACCAAACCGAAAAATGAATGCAGGCATAGAAGAAGCAAAGTAGACCTAACATGCGACGCAACTTAATCCAGACACTCATACCTGTTATTAGGCGCAAGGGTGTCATAGCAAGCATAAGACATAAAAAGACGAGTGCCTAAGTACCAGTTAACGAGTAATAAACTCAATTGGATTTGCGCCTAACCAATCATCCATACCGAGCCAAACCAGGCTGGCCAGAGGTAATAGAGAAAGGGAAAAGATAGATGCCTTCAGAAAAGTCATAAGACATCTTAGAGGATTTTTCCAAGCTGATCCATGCTTCAGTAAGTTGGCGACAAACAGCTTTTAATAATTACTGATTACTGGCAAATCGATACTTAGCTTGCCAAACATTGAGCACTAGCGATGAATATGTATCCGTTCCCAGGCTACCATTATACCTAACAAGACCTCTTCCGACATCATTTTTCTCTACATCAAGATAGTGGCGCAAAATAATGCACCCATATCTTAGGTTGGTTTGCACATCAAATAGAGAGTCTTTCTCAGAGCCAATCAAATCCTTCCAAAATGGCATTACCTGCATTAAGCCTGATGCCACACAGCAATACCAGGATATCTCTTTGACTAATCGCCAAGAGTTGCGTCAAAAATTTAACGGCGGCACATCGATCAATTCGTTTAAAGATGTTACTCATGCCATTGGTTGGATTAGCCAGCCATCTTATTTGCTACGCAACAAAATTCCAGATGATCGTAAGCGTCGAGAGTTGTTAAGAATGATTCATTATGAGGCGACGCGATATCAGTTAGACCCAGATTGAGTATTGGCGTTAATTGAGGTGGAGAGCGGTTTTAATCGTTTTGCGCTATCGCACGTGGGGGCAGCCAACCCCAGTCAAGGGAATAGCCATACAGGGATGATTAAAGTAAAGGCTTTCATGATCCGTATGTGCCGGTAACAACCTGCCCCATCTTAAAGATAGGTAAATACATAGCGACCAAGATAAAATCAATGACGCCGCCCAAAAAGCAAATCATGAGGGGCTCCATCATTTGTGAAAGCTTTTCAACTGTGGAATCAAATTCTTCTTCAAAGTAGCTGCTAATCGTTTCCAGCATCTTAGTCATGTTACCGGTTTGCTCCCCTACGGAAATGAGTTGCGAAAATGTTGGTGGAAAGATAGCAATCTCACTTAATAGCTTAGAGAGGGGTTCGCCAGAAAAAAACACCTCTCTTAGCGGACTGAATTGCATCTTTAATCACTTCATTCTTGGAAGATTCAGCCGTAATGTCTAACGCTTCGATTACTGGCACACCGGCTCCAGAGAGGTTTCCATACACCATGGCTATTTGAGCGAGAGTGGAATTGAGAATCATCTCTCCAATCAAAGGCAGCTTTAACAGATAAGCATGCCACTTGTGTCGAAAGGCTAAATTCTTTTGCACAGCCTGCCGCAATAGGTAGACCGCCAGAATAATGAGTACTAGCCATCATAGGGGTCGCGCAAGAAATTACTAATACTCATAATAAAGAGTGCATGTGCAGGCAGCTCAGAACCAACGCTGCCAAACATTTCCGCAAAGACAGGCACCACAAATATCATCATGATGCCAACCACTACCGTAGCAACCATCAACAAGATTGCCGGATATAACATCGCGGATTGAATGCTTTTGCGAATCTTAATCGTCTTCCGACTACTGAGAACTAGCTTATCCAGAAAAATATCCAAGAGGCCACTAGACTCGCCAGCCTTCACCATATTGACATAGATAGCATTAAAAATATCTGGATGCTTTACGAAGGATTGGGACAGGCTTGATCCCGACTCCACATCAACATAGATCTGATTCACAGTCTCTTGAAGCGCGGAATTTTCGACTTGATCTATCACCATGGCTAGAGAAGGCAAGATGGAAAGTCCCGAACGGAGCATAGTCGCCATCTTTTTGGTCGAGATCATGATTTGGATCAGCTTGACCTTCTTCTTTAACTTGAAAAGCTCTTTCCAATTTCTGCGCTCTTTGACTTCTTTTTCAGCCTCGCGCAACTTTTTAATCAGTTGCGTAATGATGATGCCGTCAATCTTTAATTTATGAGCAGCTTCATCTCGAGTCAGCGCATTGACTGTGCCAGAGACATACTGCGTATTGCGCATACCCTTCCAATCAAAATCAGGCATAGCTATCCTCAGTTAAATACCAGATTGTTCTAGTACTCCTCTATAGTCAAAATACCGTCGAGCACCATTTGCCTGCCGATTGACTGCATCGGACGAAATTCATCTTCTTCCGCGATCTTCTTGAGACTTCTTCTATCCTCAGAAACAATCGCTGCACGCATTGCTTCTGAAATTTTCAGTACTTCATAGATGTCTTGTCGACCTTTGTATCCCGTGTGATTGCATTTTTCACAACCAGCACCGTGATAAGGCTTGGCTGATTTAGCGTCTTCAGCACTAAAGCCCAAGTGCAGCAAAATGGCTTCGTGATTGCCCGCATGCTCCTGCTTACAAGCCGGACAAATGCGCCTTGCCAACCTCTGTGCAATCACCAATGTCAAAGCTGCGCCAATTAAGTAGCCTGGAATGCCCATATTGATTAAGCGTACTACCGTACTCACAGAATCATGCGCATGGAGTGTAGACAGCACAAGGTGGCCCGTTAGCGCGGCTTTAATGGAAATATCCGCCGTCTCTTTATCGCGAATCTCACCAACCAAAATAATTTCTGGATCTTGGCGCAAGAATGAACGTAATGCCGAAGCAAAAGTGAGGCCAATGTCATCCCGAATCTGAACCTGCCATACTCCATCAATCGTACATTCCACCGGGTCTTCCGCAGTCAAAATATTGACGCCCGGCTTATTTAGGCGCTTTAATGCGCCGTATAAGGTGATCGATTTACCAGATCCAGTAGGGCCGGTAACCAACACCATGATCGGCACTTTTTGTAAACGCTCAATAAAACTGCCGATAACTTGATCGTTAGAAGCATCACCTTTGATCATCAAACTATTTGGGCTACTAAATTCAATATTAGTAAACCAAACGCCACCAGGAACTACCTGATTTACAGCGCTGAGCAGTTGATAGTTTGATGCCTGATTTGATTTAAATTTTTTGCTGGCATCTAGCATTTGCGAATATTTAGACTTTTGTGCCTTTAGTGCGGCCAATGAAGCTTCTTTCAGCTGCACTTGCTTTTCAATTTGTACGGCTTTTTGGTATTGATTGGATAAAGTATTGTTAAAGAAATGCTGATATAAAAAAGTGCCGACGATAAAGACGGCCACAACCAATGCGCTGGCAATCATGCCGACTTTGGATAAGATTTTTTTTACGCTCAATCTGCTTGACTACATCACGATTAGGTAACAAGTTGACGTTATTGACGCCAGTAACGTACTTGTAATATCCAAAAATATCAACCTTACGTACCGCCAGGCCCACTGCCGAGGTAAAGCAGAGACATTTGGCTCCGAGTCAATCACCTCATTGAGGTTGCTTGGAATCTGGAGATCTGCCAGTGGATAAAAGAGATCGATGTGGTAGCCATCAAGCACTTTACGCATTTGTTGAAGCAGCTCTGATTTATCCCGAATAGGCGAAACCAATAAAACTTGATCGATCAGTTTTGTTACCCAGTTTGATTTCATATGCTCTGAAGGCCTGCAAAACTTGACCGGCAAAACGATCATACAAACGATCACCCTGCGCGCCCTCTAATTCACCAGACTCAATTAATAGCCTGTCAGCCTCAGAGATATAGATGTCATAGATAAAGGGGGTGTCATCCGCAACGATCAACACATAGTTTTCATTTGGGCCAAACTCAATTAAGGCTGTCGTGCTCTGGTTTTTATCTTTTTGAGCCTTTAACGCATTGCGGATTGCAAAGCAACGCACGTCTACTACTACTGGATTTAAGCCAGCTCTTGTGGCAATTTGGACGTATTGATTGATTTCTGAAAGCTTGGAAGCCACAAAAAGCAGCTCCATCGTATTTTCAGCAGTATTGCGACGAATTACCTGCCAGAATATAGAGTACTCTTCGAGCTTTTCCTCTCACTGAAGAATATTGTTCCAAAGTGAATCATATTGAATCGCGCTTTCAATTTCCTCATCACTCATGAGCGCTCCTAAAAGCATTTATTGATGCCTTAAGCAAATACTACATCAAGCAAGAGGATGTGGTGTGGGTAGACATTAATCCCAATTTCATCCGAGTTGCGCAATTGAGCGAGAACTCGGATGGTTGGTTATTGGAGAAGATGGGTTATCAGCAGGTAT
Organism: Polynucleobacter necessarius; assembly: GCF_900095215.1. Lineage (NCBI taxonomy): Bacteria > Pseudomonadati > Pseudomonadota > Betaproteobacteria > Burkholderiales > Burkholderiaceae > Polynucleobacter > Polynucleobacter necessarius. The sequence goes on from NZ_LT606949.1 coordinate 322,057, forward strand.
CTGATAACGCATCATTTGATGACATTCGCGACTCTCAAGATGACTATGTTCAGAAACTTAGAGGGTTAATTCTGAGTGCGAATTTGGAAACTGCAAACGCCGCTATTTCTATTCCGATTACCAGCGCCATTGTTCGTACGGTCACGATGCCGCTTGAAATGAATTTTTCATAATCTAATTGGCGCGTTTAATAAACCCGCTTCTCTCTCCAAGATTTGTACTGCACTTTGCCAGCTGGAGTCGCCTTACTGGAGGTCAGCTTGATAATGCTCTCGCGTCCACTAGGCGCCCCTGTTATGTTGGGGACGTTTCTCAGCCCAACATAAATATTGCCCTTGCCATCAACCACAGGAGTTGTAGCTAAGCCTGGTCCGATAGCACCGCCAGCGCCACCACTCTCACAGATATCGGTAACTTCAATTAATTGGCTGGATCCATATATATAGGGCAATCCTTTGCTTCTGGCTGATAGGCCGAGAAATAGACATACTTGCTATAGACAGTAGCTCTGCCAACAATTTTTTGATAATCCGCGCCAACAATATTGGTTCTATCAAAGACGTTGGCATACCACGATGTGTTCGCCGGGCACTTTAAGTGTTTACCAATATTGGTAAACATGACAGGGCTTGAGACCGTCTGATTGGAGATACTCAAATTCGCACCTGGAAATGCAGTGTCAGATACTCCATAAATTCGATTGTTGATTGTGTGGGATCGACGTTGAATTCGAATTAAATCCCCAGTACCAAAATAATTGAATAGTGGATATTTTTTATTTGTGCTATCGGTAGCATCCTCAACAATAGTCGTGCCCAACTGATTGAATCCCATACGATCATTGGCTAGTGTGGCCTCACTACGGAATGATTGATAGAGTGTAAATAAATTAGGCTTTCTGGAAGACAATAGATCAGGTTGACTCAAATTAAACTTCCACAACTTGTCTTGCAAGTCAGTGAAATAAGCTAAACCTCCGTAATAATTCGCAAATGAAGTTCCATCCCCATTGACTACAGTTAAATGCGCTGTTACTCCGTTGGGAATATTGGAGTTTGGATCGTCTGTTAATGGAGCCTTAACAATGACATGACCGCCAGTAGAACCAATAACTCCATTACCAGTAGCGCCGCAATTAGCGGTTGTTATTGCTAAATTCGCCTCTAAGTCAATGACATAAACATAGCCGCCAAATGAACTGCTAGAGCCAGTGCCGGTAACTGATGCCCCACCAGAATAGCCACCACAAAAGCAGCCACCCAACGCTGCTCAGTTCCATATGGCATCAACATAATTACCGGCCTAGACCAAGCACCACCTAATTTAGAGCAATCAAAATCATTGCAAGAAGCAATATAAGTAAAAGTAGACTTTTCACCTGCCGCATTCCAGTAGTTAATCACTTTATTGGCCACATCATTGTTTACAGTAAACAAATGTGTCGGCGTATCGGGATTGGTGACATCAAGTGCGTAGTAGCTGTTACCACCCCATACAAGACCGCCCATCAAAACCGTTTTCCAGATGCCTCCTGTAAATATGTCTTTCACAGTAATAGGGCCATCAACAGAAAAGATGCTGTTACTTGTGCCACCGCCAGGACCAACCCCATTTGTGCCAATCATATTTCTCAGGATTGGCATTACAGACGGAGGAATAAAAGCCCATCGTTCATTTAAATCAGTATCGAATGCACGTAACATGCCATCATTTGCGCCTACATAAATTTGAGATCTGCGATCTTTGTTTTCGGTAATAAACGCGTCGTAACTGTTATTAAAACGATAGTAAGCCTCAGATTTGGAAAAATGATCTTTATCGTTGATAGATAAGGCATTTGGAGCACCAACCATCACCATCTCAGAATGGTAGGTAGGCCGGGTCATAACCCATTGAATAGGTTGTGGCACCGACACTGGCCATATCTTTAGCCAGCTTTGTCTGGGCATTAGCCTCACCCATCGGACCGCTTGCGCCATAGTAAATGTAAAACGTTGCGGATTCATTACAAGCAAGATCGCCAAATTGGAAGTCAAAAGATGAGCCTGTTTGTCCATGCAATCCGGTGTAGTCAGTATTTAAAGATGCTGAATCATGAGGGACGCAAGCAAGAAATGGATTGGCGTGTTTATTATCTTCGCCGCCATTATCACAATAGCTCCAAATCTTTGGATAGTAACTACAGAGATAGGAAGACTGAACACCAACGGAATTAACATAGGCATCCGTCATATTCTCAATGACATCCCAATCCATAGTCCGACAATAGCGAACTCTCAATGACATCCCAATCCATAGTCCGACAATAGCGAACATCCCTGAGAGTTCCAACGGAAATATTCGTCATTGTCACCAAGACCTGAAATAAAGTTTTGTTGGTTGCCCCCGTGGTGGGTCCGTATATATGACTCACCTGTAGCATGGGAATACCAGAGCGGTCATTAATAGTAGCAACAGACTGAACACTCGTGGTGTCAACGGTGAAACTTTTTACCGTCATAGTTGTTTTAGATGTAGCGGTGCCGCTACCTATTTGTTGACTGACCGATGCCAAGGCTTCAAGGCCGGTGTTATCTAGTGCGCCGGCCGACCAAGACTCCCATTGACCACCCTGGCTAGTTGAGTCATACCATCCCTGAGGGTAGATTCCAATAACTACACCCTTAGAATCTTTTTTAGGGGCACCCTCCAAGTCATAGGAAATACCAACAGAACCAGCATTCACGCCACTAATTTTTGTGCGCTTATCTGCCATGAGCGTCTGATTCTGGGAATTGGTTGCAGCAGTACCGCAGCCATCACCAGTATTGAGATTGCCCGCACGATTGATACCCAGCATAATGGTCTGCTCGGACTGAACGAGGGAATTGTGAATAATTCCGAAGCTGCCCGGAGCGCATTGAGCGTTTGCAATGGATGGCAAGGCCAGCAGCAATATGAGATAAGCCAAGATTCTCATAAGATGTGCCTACGGAGTGAACCGCAAGACCACCTCCAAAGCTGATTTGCTTGATGCCGCAACACCATTGGCAACACTACCTGTGGTTGAAATCAAAACATCGTAGGTAAATGTTCTTGTGCTGTATCCATTCACGGTACCGATTTCGCCACCAATATTGTCTATTGGTCGCGCATTCACAAGACTCACCGCGCAATCTAAATAGGATGCGCGCTTGACCCATTAAACTGTTTTGCCTAATAGAGCACCTCCTGGTAACTTCAATAGGTTTTCTGGTTTATTTAATATGGCAATATTCAGCCAGCTACGCCCTTCGGATGAGGAACGCCAATCAATCGCATCATCAACACAAGCCTCACCCGCCTCAATGGACAAAGATTTATCAGATACCGCCGAAACCAAATCGCTTTGAACCGACGCAATGTATGCAATCAATCCCATTGCAGTAATCACCAGCAAGAGAATGAGTGTAGTTACCATCGCAATGCCCGATTGCGCGGGAAAGTGAACGATTGGCTGATTGCAGACGAGAGATGAGTTAGGGTGCCAAGGAGACATTTCTGGCCCTCTCTAAAAACGTCAACGACTTCTTAACCTGATAATTTGATCCTTCAATTTTTTTAGTAGAAATCAGAGACAGTTTCACCTGAATCGCCTGAGGTTGATCTTTAAAGATTCCTGCAGTTTTCAGGCTTTTTTCTCTACCAAAAAAGCATCCACACCGCCCAGCAATGGCTCACCAGTATCGACACAAGTCTGAGTTTGTACACAATTTAGTAGGTCAGAACCGCAACTCTGCTTTGCTCTCAACAAACGATTGCTAACACCGTATGCCTTAAGGCAATAACGCACAGACTGCCTATCCCAATTTCTAGCCGTATCCAGTTCGTCATAAATCAAAGTTACTTGATCCGCATTGCTACCGGTTATTTGAATTGGAGAATTTGGATGGATTCTGTCGACCACGATTTTTTTGACGGGATCCCAATAAGCGGTAAATCCAGCCATGCGCATATCAGATCGCATTAAATCAATTGCTCTTAAGGCATTACGATCAAGATTCGTCTTGGATAAAAGGGCTTGCTGTTGAGCGGAAAAAATGTGTAGGCGGCATAGGTGCCGTTCAATACGATTGAAGTAACTGCAATAGCCACTAGCATCTCAACTAAGATGTATCCCTGAGAGTTGAGGCTCATATCGCCCTCATCTTTCTACTACAGAAGGTGTTTACCGACCCATTCCCAGTATTTAAGGTGACTTCAATGGTGAGATTTCCAAGAACATCCTTACGTACATCGACTTGACATTTATCCAGCGTACTTTTTAAATCAAATGGCCCAATATTTTGGACAAGGTCATTGCACCAGTCATATCGGAAATCAACGTATGGAGGTGTATTAGAAAATTGACTGCAAGTAATCAAACTACCGCTATATTTATCGGAAGAGGTAAAATGGATTTAAGTGATCAGATAGAGCTCGCTGTGATTCCGAGGCAATTGTCTGCAGAATGCGATCCCCCATCAGGTTGAGATACATTCTCTGCTCAGTGCGCGAAATGGCAATCTGAGCATAGTTGTATAAAAAATATAGGCTGCTAAAGCCAATCGAAAAGATCGCCATAGCAACAAGGGACTCCACCAAAGTAAAGCCAGCCGTAGAATTCAAACCCTGATTTGGAGAAACAGTGATCGGTAGCATTAATCCAGCTCCTTGCACTGACTACGATCGCCGCCAATACACTTATATTTCTCTATAAATCCCGTAGTGGGATTGACCAAGATTTGATAAGAGCCTAATTTTTGTTTGTTACTAATAGGCTCAATGAGTAGCTCTATCCGACCTGCGACACCTTTAAGGGAAGATTGTCCAGATGATAGGAATACCCCCTCATTACCAGTACACAGAGGGGAGTTAATCTTTGTGCGTCCCGATCAAATATTAAAAGCCGGGTCTGCTTGCTTTGGATCTTCAACAACCGCTGCACTTGGGGTGGATGGAAGGCTGAAGTCGCTCTGAGATTTATTAAATATCTGATAAGACAACGCATTTCCATTGCCAATGGTTTGGCAACTTAAAACTGCGGTGCCATTTAAGACTCGTGCCCGAATCTTTAAATATTCAACCTTAGATAAGGCAGCATAAAAATCAGCCTCAAGAGCCTGGCGTTGACGCCAATCGCCAAGGCTAGGCGACACCAAGGAAGTCACAATCATCAAAATTTCTATGACTACGATGACTTCGAGAAAGGTTACGCCGTGTTGATTCATAATGGGTCAATCTGCCCCGCTTGCTCTAATTGCTGCAGTGACGCTTCCATGGTGATCCTTCCCTCGCCGCGAGCCATTTGCATCACGCTTGGTATTTGAAATACTTTGTTCTCACGTATCAGATTGCGCACCGCTGGATTGCAGGTCATCACTTCGAATGCGCCGATACGACCTACCCCACCTTTTTTGCTAAGCAAGCGCTGGGTCATCACCAGACGAAGTGATTGTGATAACTGCGCCCTCACCTGGTCTTGTTGTTGAAATGGAAAAACGTCGATGATTCGGTTAATCGTGTTTGGATCGCCACCGGTATTCAGGGTTTCGAATACTAAGTGTCCAGTTTCAGCAGCGGTTAGGGCAAGCCGAATAGTTTCTAGATCGCGTAACTCACCCACCAGAATGACATCGGGATCTTCCCGTAAGGAAGCTCTTAGCGCAGATGAAAAAGAGAGGGTATCGCGTGCAACCTCTCTTTGTGAAATTACACTCTTTTGACTGCGATGTACGAACTCAATTGGGTCCTCGATCGTCATAATGTGACCAGGACGCTGCCGATTAATACGATCAATCATTGCCGCCAGCGTCGTTGACTTGCCTGAACCTGTCGGGCATGTAACTAATATCAAACCATTTTCAAGCTCAATCACATCGCGAGCAACAGCCGGTAATCCCAAAGAATCAAAGCTCGGAATTTGCGTTTCAATCTTTCGCATCACCGCCGCCAAACCGCGGGCCGTTTTAAATAAGTTCACACGGAAGCGATACTCACCCGACTCCACCGCCAAGTCAGCATCAAAGCATTCCATAAACTTCAGACGCTGCTCTTGTGTCAGCCAATTCTTAATGAATGAATCAAAATCGACTTGGGTAACGATGTCAGCCGCGAACGTATGAATATCACCATCAACCCGTATCGCCACAGGCTCATTGACGTGCAAATGCAGGTCCGAAATCTTGTAATCTGTAACGTAGTGCAGGGCTTTATCGATGATTTCCATAGCAGTATCTGGAGTAAATGGTTATAAGTGGCTGACAACAAAGCCGAGCCCTGATAAAAGCAAGAATGGTCCAAACGGAAATGCTTGATTGAGAGTGAGACCTTCGCGTTTCACAATTGATGCCAGACCAATCACCAACGAGCCGATAATGCTGGCATCACATAGGATAGGCACAATATTGATCCACTCAGTCCATACGCCCAATGCAGCCAATAACTTGAAATCTCCCCCGCCAAATCCATCGATAGCTTACTCGAATGTGGGGGATTGCACCCCCAGGGCTTTGTGGAGTTTGGTTGAGGTGGTGGTGTATTGGAGTGGAATTTGCTTTTCTGGGTTCAGGTATTCGGCTGCGGCAAAGGCGGCTAGGGCTGCCTCATGAAAGCCAGACAGAATCAATTTTTTCTTGCCTGGATAGACAGTGATATCGCCAACCGCATAAATTCCAGGGGTGCTGGTTTGGAATTTTTCGGTATCCACGCAAATTTGTTTGCGATCGATATCTAGACCCCATGCAGCAATGGGGCTCAATTTAGGTGAAAGTCCAAAAAAGACTAAAAGATCATCCAACGCAATCTTTTTGGTGTCGCCATCAATATTGGTCAAAGCGACTTCCGCAAGTCGGCCTTCATGTTCTTCATATCCAGTCAATTGACCAATCAGTAGCTCCATTTTTTGATTGGTGCAAAGTTCGCGCATCCGTACAATGGATTTTGGTGCTGCCTTGAAATCATCGCGACGATGAATCAAGGTAACGCTAGCAGCGATTTCAGATAAATGGATTGCCCAATCTAGGGCGGCATCACCACCTCCACAAATCACAATTTTTTTACCTGCAAATTGCTCAGGATATTTAACGTGATAGAAAAGCTGTTTGCCAATGAAGCGATCAATGCCCTCAAGATTCAGAGTGCGCGGTTGAAAGGCGCCAACGCCTGCGGCAATAAAGACGGTCTTACTGAGGAAGTGTTTGTCTTGCGAGGTGCTCATTAGAAAGAGGCCATCTGCTTGACGTTCTAGCTTGGTGACCTCTTGGCCAAGATGAAATTGCGGGGCGAAGGGCTCAATTTGCTTGAGTAAATTATTGGTCAGTTCGCGGCCAGTGCAAACAGGAATAGCGGGGATATCGTAAATCGGTTTGTCTGGATAAAGCTCAATACATTGACCACCCACCTCTGGCAGAGAGTCAATGACATGAGCTTTAATTTCTAGAAGGCCTAATTCAAAGACCTGAAATAGCCCAACAGGACCGGCGCCAATGATGATCGCATCGGTTTGTGTGGGTAAGTGCGACACGAATTCTTTGGCTAGAAAATTACTTTACTAGCTGATCAAGTTTGTTTTTAACGTCTTTCCATTCTTCCGCATCTGGAAGAGCTACCTTAGACTTGGTAATAGATGTCCAAGCAGGGGAGAGGTCGGCATTGAGCTTGATGAACGCCTGTTGATCAGCGGGAACATCATCCTCGGCGTAAATGGCATTTACTGGGCACTCCGGAACGCAAACCGCACAGTCAATGCATTCATCCGGATCGATCACTAAGAAGTTAGGACCTTCGCGAAAGCAATCAACTGGGCAAACATCAACGCAGTCAGTGTATTTGCAGCGGATACAGGCTTCGGTAACAACGTAAGTCATGGTGATTGTGTTTCAAGAGCCCCAAAAGCTGGGTGCTAAGTTATAAAAGCTCAATTTTAGCCGAAATAGCCTATTTTTCAGGCAAAAGTAGCAATTTACTTGTTGTAAAGTTCCCCTTATGAATACATCGCCCAATACTTCAGCAAATCAGCAAAAACCCAAAATTTTGGTGGCAAGAGCCATTTTCCCGGAGGCTTTAGCCAAGTTGGAAGAGTCTTTTGAAGTCCGATCAAACCAAGAAGACCGCATTTTTAGTTCTGACGAGTTGCAAAAAGAACTCTCAGAAGTTGTGGGGGCATTAGTTGCTGGCAGCGAAAGAATTGATGCCAACGCATTGGCTAAAGCGAAAGATTTGAAAATCGTTGCCAATATTTCTGTCGGTTATAACAATTTTGATGTTCCAGCAATTACCGCCGCTGGAGTGATGGCGACCAATACGCCAGATGTACTTACAGACACGACTACAGACTTTGGTTTTGCGTTGCTCATGGCAACCGCTAGACGTATTACAGAATCAGAGCATTGGGTACGTCCGGGTCATTGGGATAAATGGTCGATTGTGAATACTCCCCTAGGCCTGGATTGGCATCACAGTACCGTAGGCATTATTGGTATGGGTCGAATTGGTCAAGGTATTGCTAAACGCGCTTTGGGTTTTGGAATGAATGTGATTTATCACAATCGCAGTCATCTATCTGATGCTGATGAAAAAGCCTGCGGTGCCAAGTATGTTTCTAAAGAAGAATTACTACGCACTGCCGACCATGTGGTCCTGGTATTGCCCTATAGCGCCGAGAGCCATCATACGATTGGTGCTAAAGAAATCGCGCTCATGAAACCGACGGCAACCCTGATCAATATTGCCCGTGGCGGTATTATTGATGATGCAGCCCTGGCCCAAGCTCTTAAGGAGAAGAAGATCTTTGCTGCTGGCTTGGATGTATTTGAGGGTGAGCCAAAAGTGCATCCCGACTTATTAAAGTTGAGCAATGTTGTGCTGGCTCCTCACATTGCTAGTGCCACAGAAAAAACACGTAGGGCGATGGTAGATCTCGCCATTGAAAACTTACGCGCAGCTTTAGATAATAAAAAGCCACGTAGCCTCATTAAGGCAGAAGTCTATAAAGCTTAGTAAAGTGGTTAAAAATAAAGCCGAGTAATGACTCGGCTTGATTGATTGAAGTGAATCTTCGAAGATTTACTTTTTATTCGGCGTCAATTTCTTCTGGAAGTTCGCGCAACGCTAATTCAATCCCGCCGAACTTGCCTGCAACCCAGTTATAAACTTTGCACGCAATCCACAATAAACCAAAGCCTAATAAAGCATTGAGAATGAGTGCGGACAGCACGGTAAATCCGGGGATGGCGCCGTCACGAATGAACGCTACAAATAAGGCCAACAAGACAATCGGCACTGAGAAGCAGAGGTAAACCAAAACCAAGGTTTTGGCGGTATGCATTGGGTCGAGAAAGACGAGTTCTTTTTTGCTAAGTTTCATAATGACGCAATCTTAAAGCAGTCCATCAAAAAGCGCTATATCTACCCAGTCTCCGGCGGCAATATTTCCTTGTTCGCGACCTAGGATGACAAAGCAATTTGCCTCGCTCATAGAGCGCAAAATTCCAGTACCTTGACTGCCAGTGAGCTTGACTGTGGGCTTGCCGTCGGCGTCTCGCCCCAAGATGACCCGCTGAACCTCGGTGCGACCTGGTTTTTTCTGAATGGGTGCCTCAGCAATGGCTTGAGTTAGTCGCGGCTCAGTTTGATTGGCGCCGTTGAGCTGGAAAATGGCGGGGCGGACGAATTGATAGAAAGTCACCATAACCGCGACAGGATTTCCTGGTAGACCAAAGAAAAGTGTTGTGCGAGCGGGGGATTTTCCAGATACAGGCTTGAGGACGCCAAAGGCCATGGGGCGCCCGGAACGCATGGCGATTTTCCAGAAGCCCATGTCGCCCAGCTCTTGCATGATCTGTTTGGTGAAATCAGTCTCACCAACAGAAACTCCTCCAGAGGAGATCAAGACATCCGCTTTACTCGCTGCTTCAATAAATGCGTTCTTTAAGGAGGCGGGATCATCGCGCACAATGCCGCAATCCAAAACTTCTAGGTTAATTCGATTGAGTAATCCTGTGAGGCTATAGCGATTGCTATCGTAAATGCTGCCAGCGTCTAAAGATTGGTCTAGTGAACGTAATTCATCACCAGAAGAAAAAATGGCCACCTTGAGCTTTCTTTTTTTACCTGAACTGATGCGATGCCAAGAGATGCTGCTAGACCTAAGTCAGAGGGGCGAAGTAGTCGTCCAGCAGCGATGGCGGGTTTGTCTTGTTGAAGATCTTCACCGCGCAACCGCCTGTTCTCGCCAGGCTTTACTTGATCCCGATTAAATTCAATGGTGAGCTCATCTTTTGCGCTCGTGAACTCCTGTGGAATGACAGTATCTCAACCTGCTGGCATCACTGCGCCCGTCATAAGCTTGAGGCATTCGCCAGAGCCAACTCTACACCTTCATAAGGTTTGCCAGCACAAGCTGTACCAATAATGCTTAGTGAAATGCTCGCGTTATTGGTGTTGAGGTATTTGCCATCAAAGGCAAAACTATCCATGGCTGAGTTATCGGCTGCCTGGACATTAATTGGTGCAAGCAGGTCTACGGCTAAGATTCGATTAATTGCTTGATCCAGAGAAATCGTTTCGATATCAGCGGGGTCATTAATTTCTCTAGATTCTTGAATCAGATCTTTTACCAAAGCTGCTATTGCTTTGCGTGCGTCATCCACGTGCAGTGAAGAAGTGAGCAGAATAGGTTGATTTGGCGAGTGACTCATACAGATTCTGCTTCTAGTGTTTTGAGTTCTTCAGGAGTATTTACATTGGCAAATGCTTGGTGATCGTCAAAAACCACTGTACTGCTTCGCAATTCTTTAAACCAGCGATCAATTTTGAGATCTCCTTTTTGGAGAAATTGATTTAACGAGTTCTGCAGATTACTGCGCATCAAGCGGAAAACAGGTTGTGCCCAGACTTTGCCATCCGCCTCTTTGCTGTAGGCGTAAATCAATTCAAAGTCATCGCGCTCCATTTCAGCAAGTAAATCATCTGCCAGGGCATTGGGAAGCAAGGGCGAGTCGCAAGGTGTGGTGAGTAGGTAAGGAGTCTTGCAAGCCTTTAAGCCAACCGAAAATCCCGCCAACGGCCCAGAAAAGTCGGGCGTCTCATCCATGACGACAGGGTAACCGTAGCCCGCATACTTTGTAATATTGCGATTGGCATTAATCACGATGGTTTGCACTTGTGGTTTCAGTTTTGCAATAGCCGACTCGATTAGCGGTTTGCCATGCAAAGAAATTAATCCTTTATCAATCCCACTCATGCGTTGCGCGCGTCCGCCAGCCAGTATCAGTCCGGTAATATCTTTGTTAGAAATCATTAGCCACCAATATAGGACATTTCAACCTTGCGGTTGGCAGATGATGTGTGCGCAGTATTAGAGTCTCTAATTTCAGAGTAGTGATCTTCACGGGTTGTCCAAGTATTCATCACGGCGTTAGCGATTTCTAAATCTGTTTTATCAGAGCGCAAGAGTGTTTTGAACTCAAAACCCTTGTTAGCAAAGAGGCCGAGATACATTTGGCCATCAGTGGAGATGCGGGCCCTAGTGCATTCGTGACAGAAGGTTTGGGTAACGCTGGAGATGACGCCAATTTCACCGGACCCATCTACGTAACACCAACGCTGCGCGACTTCACCGGCGTAGTTTGCTTCAATGGGCTCCAGGGGGAATTCTTTGTTAATTCTGGCAATCACTTCTTTTGATGGAAGAACTTGTTCCATATTCCAGCCATTAGAACTGCCAACATCCATGAATTCGATAAAGCGCAGAATGATGCCGCTGCCCTTAAAGTGTTTTGCCATCGCAACGATATCATGATCATTGGTGTCTTTTTTAACAACCATATTTACTTTGATATTTTCAAAGCCAACTTCTTGAGCTGCTTTGATTCCGTCCAGAACATCACTTACCGGAAAATCGACATCATTCATTTTCTTGAAGATGGCGTCATCCAAGCCATCAAGACTGACAGTCAATCTTTGTAAGCCAGCTGCTTTTAGTGCGGCTGCTTTCTTGCGCAAAATGCTGCCATTGGTAGTGAGAGTGAGGTCTAGCGGCTTGCTATTGGATGTCTGAATCTTTGCCAGCATCTCTATGAGCACCTCTAAATGCTTACGCAATAAAGGTTCGCCACCGGTGAGTCTAACTTTTTCGACGCCTAAGGTAGCGAAGATCGTAGTAAGTCGAGTGATTTCTTCAACACTCAGTGTAATTCGTTATGTGCAAGATACGGATAGTTTTGGTCGCAAACTTCTTTTGGCATGCAATACGTGCAGCGGAAGTTGCAGCGGTCTGTTACGGAGATGCGTAAGTCGCGCAGGGTTCTGCCGAGAGTATCTTTGGTGTGGCCATGAGGTGTGACTATCTGCGTGCCAATAGTTGGCATCAGGCCTCTGCCTTCATCGATTCAGATGGGGATTACTTTTTCAATCATGTTCTCAATTATGGCTGTGACACGGGGTTTCTGCTAAACCGCCAAATATCCTTGTGGGATAAATGGCAGTCTGGAGAAAAAGCTTTAGATGGCTTAAACCGTTTTTTCTTGGCCGCCGGTTTCAATTAAAACCATTGGGCCTTCAGGAAGACTGGCTGCAGGCTTAGGCGCTCCGCCTAAGTTATGTGCAACAGGCTCAGCCTGAATTTGGCTTTGCGCTTCCGCATGTTTAGAGGAGTCAGTTGCAACCCAGATCATGCCTGCTGATTGCAAAACGCTGTGCAACGGAGTTTCTTCAAGCGCTTGGAAAGCTACTGTAGGAAGTTCTGGTGCCGGCTTGCTAATCACTTCAACGGTTGCAGCTACCACTGCAGATACAGGTTCTGAAGTTTGATTGGCTGGTGCTGATGCGGGAGCAGTGTTTTGCGCAGGGCGATTGGATTGACGTGGAGCACGTGGTGCGCGTTCTTGTCTTTCTTGGTTTTCAGTCACAGGCTTAGCATTTCCAAAGCTATTTACAATGTTCTGAATTGGCATGCTTTCAGATGCGCCACCCATTCCTACAGGAGGGCCTGCAAAAGGACTTGCCGAGGGAGTCGCTACAACAGTTGCATTACTGGTTTCACCATTGTTTTCAGTACGCTCACCACGTTGACCACGACCACGACCACGACGCTCTTCGCCATCTGCGCCACTAGTAGTTGCTTCGTTGCCAGGGGCCGCTTCAGTAGCTGGAGTTACAGCTGCTGCGTTAGCTTGGTTGCGATTGCCTTCTTGACGCTCAGGTTTAGGACCGTTCTGATTGCGATTGCCGTTGCGGTTATTGCGATTGCCGTTGCGATTGTTATTGCCACCTTCTGTAGCTATGCCTTCCGCTGTATTTGCTGCTGGACGCTCGGCACGATCTCCGTTGCGTTCACCGCGACGATTACGACCGCGATTGCGATCGCCACCCTTGCCGTTACGACCTTGGTTGCGACCACGGTTATTGCTTGGCGCTGGCTTCTCTTCGACCGCTGGAGATGAGGAGAAGAGTTTTTTGATAAATCCGAAAAAGCCGCCTGAGGTTTCTGCTTTCACTTTATCTGTGCGAGCAGGACGTGGTTGGCTAATAGGCGCAGGTTGTGTTGGGGTGATCCCCTTCACGGCAGCTTCAGGGCGCACGTTAACTTCAGCATCCTTTTTGCTTACTGTGGTGTCTGTCTCGAGTTCACGTGCAGCTTCTTCTGCCATCACGTAGCTAGCTTTTTGGTCGTCAAGACGGGGATCGTCATGACGCAAACGCTCTAATTTGTAATGTGGAGTTTCTAGATGCTTGTTTGGAACCATCAAGACGTTGACTTTGAAGCGCGTCTCAATTTTGATTACTTCAGCGCGTTTTTCATTCAGGAGGAACGCAGCGACTTCAACTGGTACCTGAGTATGAATCGCAGCTGTATTTTCCTTCATTGCCTCTTCTTGGATGATGCGTAGAACTTGCAATGCGGAAGATTCAGTATCGCGAATATGGCCAGTACCATTACAGCGTGGGCAGGTTACATGGCTGCCTTCAGATAGCGCGGGACGCAAGCGTTGGCGTGACATTTCCATCAAACCAAACTTGGAAATCTTGCCCATTTGTACGCGCGCACGGTCGTGACGCAGAGCATCGCGTAAGCGATTCTCAACATCCTTCTGTGCCTTACTGGACTCCATATCAATGAAGTCAATCACAATCAAACCACCTAAGTCACGTAAACGTGCTTGACGGGCGATTTCATCGGCAGCTTCTAAGTTGGTGCGAGTAGCAGTTTCTTCAATATCAGAGCCACGGGTTGCGCGTGCGGAGTTCACGTCCACAGAAACCAAAGCTTCGGTGTGATCGATCACGATAGCGCCACCAGATGGCAGTGGCACGGTACGTGAGTACGCAGTTTCAATTTGATGCTCAATCTGAAAGCGTGAGAACAAGGGTACGTCATCCTGGTAGCGCTTCACGCGTGGCAAGTTGTCTGGCATAACGACAGACATAAATGCGGCAGCTTGTTCGTAGATGTCATCGGTATCGATGAGGATCTCACCAATATCCGGCTGGAAGTAATCACGAATCGCGCGAATGACCAAGCTAGATTCAAGGTAAATCAATAGTGGTGCAGAGTTTCCTTTTGCGGCTTCATCAATTGCTTTCCACAATTGCATCAGGTAGCTTAAGTCCCATTGCAACTCAGTGGCATCGCGACCAATACCAGCAGTGCGAGCAATGATGCTCATACCATCAGGCACTTCTAACTGAGACATCGCTTCACGGAGTTCTTGACGGTCTTCGCCATCAATGCGACGAGAAACGCCGCCTCCACGTGGGTTATTTGGCATTAATACCAAATAACGACCTGCCAAGGAGACAAAGGAGGTAAGGGCGGCGCCTTTTTGGCCGCGCTCTTCCTTTTCTACTTGAACAATGATTTCTTGACCTTCGCGCAGAACATCTTTAATGGAGGCATTGCGGACGTCGATACCCTCTTTAAAGTAACTGCGGGCAACTTCCTTGCATGGCAAGAAGCCATGACGCTCTTCGCCGTAATTGACAAAGCAGGCCTCAAGGGAAGGTTCAATGCGTGTAATGACACCTTTGTAAATGTTGCCTTTGCGTTGTTCACGGCCGGCAGCTTCGATATCGATATCTATGAGTTTTTGACCATCAACGATGGCAACTCGCAACTCTTCTTGTTGGGTTGCATTAAACAACATGCGTTTCATAACACTCTCCTATGGGGGAGGGCGGAGTAAGCGCGCTGCGTTAGGGGACAAGTTCAATACCGCTTAGGACGAGTCCTAAGGTGGTTTGTGAGTGTGGATCATGCAAGTCTAAGCACTTTTTGCTTAGTTCACCCAGTTAACGTGTGGTTAAATCGGTGACACACTTGACGATCGCCGCAGAGATCTCCTTTAGGTCATCAATGCAGGCGCGCGCCTGAAAACTGTCTTCTAATCGCGGGTATCGGCATACGGCACACCAACCCTGCGCCTCATTACAACGGGGGAGGGGCAACCCCGGGAGTCTATTCAAAAAGGGCGACTCCAAGCTCCACGATTCAAACCTGACTTCAGGTTGGGATCTAGCCAATAAATTGGCTAGAGCGTTGATTATACGGCACAAGTTGCGTGACAATGGGGTATTGTTGAGCCCCTTGTCATCCCCTATCGGGGTCGCAAGTGAGATAAAGCATGAAAGCCGAACCCATTTCTAAGCCTTCCAAGGTCAAAACTTCCGCCCCTGCTGCTGTTCATCTTCAGACCATTGGTTCAGAAGAAGCTGGCCAACGCCTGGATAACTATCTACTGCGCTGGGCTAAAGGAGTGCCTAAAAGCCATGTTTACCGAATTATTCGGTCTGGAGAAGTGCGGGTGAATAAAAAGCGAGTTGAACCAACGACCCGCTTGGTCGCAGGGGATGTGGTTCGCGTTCCTCCGGTTCGGATTGCCGAACCCGCTCAAATGGCAGCAGTCAACACCGCCCAAACTAAATCCCGGGCGCATGGCTACTCGGACAAAATGCCCATTCTTTTTGAAGATGAGGCACTTTTAATAGTGAATAAGCCTGCTGGTTTGGCTGTCCATGGTGGCTCCGGTATCGCCCTTGGGGTAATTGAAACACTACGAATTACTCGCCCTGAACTCAAGTTTTTGGAATTGGTGCATCGCTTAGACCGCGATACCTCGGGAGTTTTGTTATTGGCGAAAAAGCGTAGCGCATTGGTGGGGCTTCATCGTCAAATCCGTGAAGGTCAAACCGACAAGCGTTACTACTTGCTTGCGCATGGTGAAATCGTGCAGGGCGCTCAAACCATGCAGCTCAAATACCCGTTGCAAAAATACCTTCTGCTCAATGGCGAGCGTCGCGTTCGGGTAGACCCAGATGGTTTGCCGAGTCATACCGCATTAAGAGTGACCCAAACATTTAAGCGTGAGAACGCCACCATTACCCTCGCTGAAGCTCAGCTAAAAACGGGGCGTACCCATCAAATTCGAGTGCACTTGCAAAAATTGGGGCATGCGATTTTGGGTGATGATAAGTATGGCTTTGAAGATTTAGACAAGTTGACTAAATCCAAGCGCTTATACCTACACGCTCATCTGGCTGGCTTTACCAATCCGCGTACCGGTGAAAAGATGCGCATTGAATCACCATTGCCTCTGGAATTTACCGCCCTAATAAAAACTTTTGAGCAGTAACAATCAGGGCGAGCAGAATGTCGCAAATCCATAAATCAAATCGACTATATGACCTGATTGTTTGGGATTGGGATGGCACCATCATGGATTCCACGCCAACCATTGTTCATTGCATTCAGCAGGCTTGTCGCGACTTGGGTTTTAAGGCGCCAGATGACGCCCTAGCAAGTTCAGTGATTGGCTTAGGTATTCAGGATTCATTAAGAAGAGCGGTTCCTTGGATTGAGCCGCAGCATTTTCAAAAGCTGACAGAACGTTTTCGTTATCACTATTTAGCGAAAGACCATGAGCTCGATTTGTTTGTCGGCATTCGCGAGCTTCTAGAGGAGTTGCATGCCCAGCAGTATTTATTGGGTGTTGCGACCGGTAAATCTCGCGTAGGTTTAGATCGTTCGCTACAGCATCATCAGATTGGCCATCTCTTTCATGAGACGCGTACAGCTGACGAATCATTTTCTAAGCCCCATCCTGGGATGTTGCTAGAGTTATCGGATGTCACTCAAGTGCCAACACGCTGTATGCTCATGATTGGCGATACCACCCATGACTTAGATATGGCGGCGAATGCCGGTGTAGATGCGGTGGCAGTCACTTATGGCGCTCACCCACCTGACACCTTGAAAGCTTCGCCATCAT
The DNA here is from genome assembly GCF_900095215.1 of Polynucleobacter necessarius. Taxonomy (NCBI): domain Bacteria; kingdom Pseudomonadati; phylum Pseudomonadota; class Betaproteobacteria; order Burkholderiales; family Burkholderiaceae; genus Polynucleobacter; species Polynucleobacter necessarius. Next base: position 339,321 of record NZ_LT606949.1, read on the forward strand.
TGATCCATGTCGATAATGTTGCGCAACTTTCGCAATGGCTTAAACAAAACTTGTAATGTAGTAATTGAATTGGCAAGACTAAGGAATTTATAGCAATGGCAAACAATCCAAACCCGAATTGGGAGCGTCAAGCCCTTGAGCACCTCTTGCTGGAGAACTTGAAAGAAACCCGTAAGGCGCGTCGCTGGAAGGCGGTCCTGCGAGTTCTCACTCTCCTGGTAATCGTAGGCATCTTGCTAGCGATATTTGATTTTCATCTTCCCGGCAAAGGTATGTGCGTCGAAAAACATACTGCGTTAGTAACGCTTGAGGGGGAGCTTTCTTCTAGCTGTATGGCTAATGCAATGGATACCAATTCCTCATTGTTGTCCACATTTGAGAATGAGCACAGCGCCGGCGTTGTATTGCGCATTAATAGCCCTGGCGGTTCCCCAGTGCAGGCGGGAATGATCAATGATGAAATCATCGTCTACGCAAGTTGTATCCTCAAACTCCATTCTATGTAGTGGTTGAGGATATTGGCGCATCGGGCGGCTATTACCTAGCAGTGGCTGCAGATCAAATCCTGGTGGATAAGGCTAGCTTGGTGGGCTCTATTGGGATGATCATGGAAGGTTTTGGCTTTACAGGCCTGATGGATAAGCTGGGCGTAACCCGACGCATGATTGCATCCGGCTCCAACAAAGGCATGCTGGATCCTTTTAGCAAAGAGAATCCAAAACAAGTCGAAATGGTGAAGACCATGATTGATGAAATTCATCAACAATTTATCGCGGTGGTGAAAGAGGGTCGTGGCGATCGCTTGAAAGATGCGCCGGATTTATTTTCTGGGCGCATTTGGAATGGCGAGCAAGCTGTCAAGATTGGTTTGGCTGACGGATATGACACTGTTGATACCGTTGCGCGCGACATCTTGAAGGCATCGGATGTCCTGGACTACACCATGAAAGAGAATTTCGCTGAGCGTGTTGCTAAACGCTTTGGCGCTGAAGCTGGCGCGGCTGCTGGTAAGGCTTTAGTGAAGACGCCTGATTTAAAGTAAAAAAGAAGACGCTTTTAAAGAAGTGAAAAGATAATGGGAGTGCAAACTTAGGCCAATAGTAGAAATACGGTTGGCCTGTTTTGTAATGAAGCGCAGGCGGCTTCATTGGGGTAGCGTTTACGCCAGCCTGCAATGGAGAGGGTCGTAATCATTTCCGATGGAAGGCTGAGATCCACGCCAAGACATAGCAAGCTTTGTGGTGCCAAAGAATGGATGCAAGCCATCAACATCGCAGTGTTGCGATATGGTGTCTCAATCCAAATTTGGGTTTGTTGTAATTTACGAGATTCAATTTCTAGCTGCTTGAGCTTGGCAGTGCGTTCATGAGTGTCGTGTGGCAAATACCCCTGAAATGCAAAGCGTTGCCCGTTGAGTCCGCTCGCCATTAAGCCCAACAAAATAGAGCTGGGGCCAACAAGTGGTTTTACTTGAGCGCCAAGCTTATGCGCCGCCAAGACCAGTTCTGCGCCAGGGTCCGCAACGCCCGGTACACCGGCTTCTGACATCAAGCCCATGCCATTGCCAGCAAGCAAAGGCTTGAGTAAATCAGCAGGTTTTACTGAGTCGCCATATTTTGCATTGCGTGCTGCGCCACGCCATTCGCTCATCTGCATTTCTTGAATCGTGCATGCTAATGGTGAAATGGAATCGATTGCTTTCAACAAAGCGCGCGCTGTTTTGGCGTCTTCCACAATCCAGTGTTTAAGTGTGGCTGACTGGGTAATGGTTTCCGCAGGCAGAACCCATGGCAACTGCTCTATACGACCGTCATCACCCAATGTGTTGGGAACTAAATAGAGTGTGCCTAGTTTTGCCATGAACGATTTGCTCTTGATTTTTCTTTTTTTTTAGTTTTTATTGCTGAATATTGTTTACTGGAATGAAAAAACCAGCATCGCGTAACAAGCCTGTCAACGCAATGAGTGGCAAGCCTATAAGTGCTGTTGGGTCATCACTCTTAATTGATTCCAGTAGGCTGATGCCTAGGCCTTCAGATTTGGCGCTGCCTGCACAGTCATAAGACTCTTCTGCTAATAAGTAATTTTCTAAAACATCATCCGAGAGTTTGCGAAAAGTCACTTCGGTCGGAACGCACAGAGTTGTTTGGATCTCACATTTCATCAAACACAAGGCAGTTTGGAAGGTGACTGTTTGGCCACGCATGAGTTGCAATTGCGCTAAGGCGCTTTCAAAGTTGCCGGGTTTACCAATCGCTGCGCCACAAAGATCGGCGACCTGATCGGAGCCAATTACCCAAGCATCCGGATGTTCTTTAGCAACCGCAGCTGCTTTTGCATGGGCAAGGCGTAATGCTAAGTCCAATGTGCTTTCTCCGGTGAGCGGGGTCTCAGCCACCTTTGGGGAGATGACCTCGAATGGAATGCGCAGCCTTTCCAAAAGTTCGCGTCGATATTTCGATGTAGATGCCAGAATTAACTGTGGGATGGAGGAGTTATTTTTAGAAATACTCATTGCTGCATATGCTTTCAAAGTGGCCTTGATTTAGACTGATGCCATGAATCGTAATCAAGTTTTACCTCAAGTCCAGTTATCGTCCAAGCCAAGCGCTTTGAAGCGGGTCGACTTTTGCGTCCCTCAATCCTACAAAGGCTCTGGTTTTTGGGGTATTTCAGAGCTTCCCAGGCTAGCTAAAGAGGCGTCCACTGTTGTAGCTGGGGATGGTTTTAACTGGGCATTAGAGACCCATTTTGAGGATTCTCCTGGTAGCGAGCCCCATCAGGCGATGGATTGGGGTTTTCAGGGATGGCTTCATCTGATTTGTCAGCGCTGTTTGCAAGATTGCGCTGTTGATTTGACTGAAAAACGCCGGTTTATTCTGGTGGCCACCGAGGAGGAGGCTGACGCCTATCCGCCAGAGGATGAGGAGCAAGAGCCTTTAGTGGTTAGTCAGCATTTCAACCTCCTGGAAACCATTGAGGATGAGGTTTTGCTGTCCTTACCTCTCATTCCAAAACATCCAGAAGGGTTTTGCGAGTCTTATGCCTCTGTTTTTGGGGAGGGGGCTGATGAAGGGGGCTCAGATGAGCGAGAAAATCCCTTTAACGTATTGAAAAATATGAAGAAAAACTGAAATCATGGGTTTTGATATAGCTGTTGTTTTGCGTGAGCTTTGTCGATACATCAAGCATTTAGACGCTTTTCCATGCTAGAATGTCGCCTTGCTTAGGAGTTCAATATGGCCGTTCAACAAAACAAAAAATCACCTTCCAAACGTGGTATGCATCGTGCGCACGAATTTTTGACAGCACCTGCTACGGCTGTTGAAGCCACAACTGGTGAGGCTCATTTGCGCCATCACATTTCACCTAACGGCTACTATCGTGGTCGTAAAGTTGTTAAAACTAAAAACGACTAATTTTTTAGTCTAAACAGATAGAAGCGGCTCAGTTAAAGCCGCTTTTTTCTTAGATAAATCACTTGCAGCAATCAATGAGTTTATGAGCGTTACTCTTGCTATTGATGCCATGGGCGGAGATCATGGGGTCGTCGTGACGGTTCCTGCTGCCTGCGATTTTCTGGAGAAGCATTCTGATGTGAATATCATCCTGGTTGGTGATCCTGATTTAATCAAGCAAGTCTTGAGTAAATCTCCCAAAGCTCCCATGGAGCGCATTCAAATTATTTCCGCTAGTGAAGTTGTCTTGATGGATGATCCGATTGAGATTGCTTTGCGTCGCAAAAAAGATTCATCTATGCGTGTTGCCATCATGCAAGTGAAAGAAGGTGTCGCCGATGCGGTGATCTCTTCTGGCAATACCGGCGCGCTCATGGCGATCTCCCGTTACATCCTGAAAACGCTTGAAGGCATTGACCGTCCTGCCATTGCTACCGCCATCCCTAATGAATTAGGGCTTGGTACAACCATGTTGGATCTGGGTGCTAATGCGGATTGTGAGCCAATGCACTTAGTTCAGTTTGCGCAAATGGCGAACGTGATGGTGCAGGTGGTTGATGGCAAACAGAATCCTTCGATTGGTCTTCTCAATATTGGCGAAGAAGTGATTAAGGGTAATGAAGTGGTTAAACAAACCAGCGAGTTACTACGTCAAACCTCTTTAAATTTTTACGGCAACGTAGAAGGTAATGACATCTTCAAGGGCACTACTGATGTTGTGGTGTGCGATGGCTTTGTTGGTAATGTGGTCTTAAAGGCCAGTGAAGGCTTGGCGAAGATGATGAGTGGGCTCATTCGCGAAGAATTTAATCGCTCATGGCTAACTAAATTGATGGCGATGTGCGCTATGGTGTCCTTATTAACGGTGAAAAAACGTGTTGATCATCGCCGTTATAACGGTGCGGTATTGTTAGGGTTGCGCGGCTGCGTCATTAAGAGCCATGGTTCGGCAGACAGTTATGCCTTTGGCTTTGCATTGGATCGCGCTTATGAAGCGGCTAAAAATCGCATGGTAGAGCGTATTGCCGCAGCCTTTGTGGTGGAGACAAAAGTATGAGTATCTTTGCAAAAGTAGCTGGTACAGGAAGTTATCTGCCTGAACTGCGATTAACAAATCAGGATTTAGTGGGGCGCCTCGCTAAAACTGGCTTAGAAACAAGTGATGAATGGATTAAAACGCGTAGTGGCATTTCCGCACGTCACTTTGCGGCTGAGAATGAGTTAACTAGCGATTTGGCGGTAAAGGCTGCGCAAGCCGCTCTAGCTAGTGCTGGCATGACCTCCGAAGATCTAGATCTGATTATTTTGGCGACTTCTACGCCAGATCATTTGGGTGGTTTTCCGAGTACCGCTTGCGTGGTGGAAGATAAATTGGGTGCGCATACTTCTTGCGCTGCATTTGATGTGCAAGCGGTTTGTGCTGGCTTCACTTACGCACTTGCTATTGCGGACGCTTTTATTCGTTCCGCAACATACAAAAAAGTACTGGTGATTGGCGCTGAAACATTCTCACGCATTTTGAATTTTCAAGATCGTGGCACTTGTGTTTTATTTGGTGATGGCGCAGGAGCGGTCGTACTTGAGGCTTCAACAGAGGCGGGCATTCTGTCTACCGCTTTGCATGCCGATGGTAGTCAACGCGATATTTTGTGTGTTCCTGGGCGCGCTGGCAATGGCGCAGTACACGGTTCACCATTTATGACAATGGATGGGCAAGCGGTATTCAAATTGGCTGTGAAGGTCTTAGAACAAGTCGCCCATGAGGCGCTTGAAAAGGCCAATCTCAAGCCTGAACAAATTGACTGGTTAGTACCTCATCAAGCGAATATTCGCATCATGGAGGGCACTGCCAAGAAGATGGGCATGTCGATGGACAAGGTGATTGTTACCGTGCATGAGCATGGCAATACTTCAGCCGCATCGATTCCGCTGGCATTAGATTCTGGTGTGCGCGCTGGACAGATCCAGCGCGGTCAACATCTTTTATTAGAAGGTGTTGGGGGTGGCTTTGCTTGGGGTGCGGTTGCCATTAAATATTAAGAACAGTTCATTTTTATTTATCTTCCTCTTTAATTTCTTTCGTTAGCGAACTCATCACATGACATTTGCATTCGTATTCCCAGGTCAAGGTTCTCAATCCGTTGGTATGCTCAATTCGATTGCTGAGCGCCCAGAAGTACGTGCAACATTACAAGAGGCTTCAGAGGCTTTAGGCGAGGATGTTGCAAAGCTGATCGCCGAAGGTCCTGCTGAAGCATTGTCTTTAACAACCAACACGCAGCCAGTGATGTTGACTGCTGGCGTGGCTTTCTATCGAGCCTGGTTGGCTGCTGGCGGTCCTGCGCCTAAAGTTATGGCTGGACATAGCCTGGGCGAATACTCTGCCTTAGTTGCTGCTGGTGTCATTTCTTTTAAAGATGCTGTGTCTTTAGTGCGTTTTCGTGCAGAAGCGATGCAAAGCGCCGTGCCAGTTGGTACGGGCGGTATGGCTGTTATTTTGGGTTTGGGTGACGAAACTGTTATTCAAGTATGCGCAGAAGCAAGTGCTGCTTCTGGTGGTGTAGTGGAGGCGGTCAATTTCAATGCGCCTGGACAAGTGGTGATTGCGGGTGCGAGTGATGCTGTAACTAAAGCTTGTGAATTATTAAAAGCGGCCGGTGCAAAACGCGCCTTGCCATTGCCAGTATCTGCCCCATTCCATTCTTCTTTATTGCAGCCTGCATCTGAAAAGCTTCAAGGCTATTTGGCGAATATCGAATTTAAAGCCCCAACTATTCCCGTGATCAATAACGTAGATGTAGCTATCTTGCATGATCCGATTGCCATCAAAGATGCTTTGGTGCGTCAAGCTGCTAAGTCTGTACGTTGGCAAGAAACGATTCAAGCGATGGCGGGACAAGGTATCACTCAAGTCGTCGAGTGTGGTCCTGGCAAGGTATTGGCAGGTCTGACTAAACGCATTAATGATCAAGTGACTGGTGTGCCAGTCTTTGATGAGGCTAGCCTGAATGAAGTGTGGGCAAGTTTGAAATAAAACAACTGATATAGCGGAAGACAAATATGAATCTCGACTTAAGCGGACAAATTGCCTTAGTAACCGGCGCCTCACGCGGCATTGGCCAGGCAATTGCGGATGAGTTAGTAAAGTGTGGCGCCAAGGTGATTGGCACTGCTACTTCAGAGAGTGGAGCCCAGGCCATTGACGAGCGTTTAAAAGCTTCGGGTGGTGTCGGCAAGGTCCTGAATGTTACCGCGCCAAATGCTTGTGAAGAAATCATTGATTTGATCTTCAAAGAATATGGCGGCATCAACATATTGGTAAATAACGCAGGCATCACTCGTGATAACTTGGCGATGCGCATGAAGTCAGATGAGTGGACTGATGTGATCGACACCAATCTCAGCTCAGTTTTCCGCCTTTCTCAAGCGGTGATGCGCCCGATGATGAAGGCTCGTGGCGGTCGCATTATCAATATCACCTCTATTGTTGGTCACATGGGTAATCCCGGTCAGGCAAACTACGCTGCCGCAAAAGCGGGTGTTTCTGGGATGACTCGTGCGTTGGCCCGTGAAATTGGCAGTCGCAATATCACCGTGAATTGCGTAGCCCCTGGATTTATTGATACCGATATGACCCGCGCTTTGAGCGAAGAGCAGCAAAATGCCCTAAAAGTGAACATTCCTTTGGCTCGATTGGGTAGCCCCGAGGATGTGGCTCAGGCAGTAGCATTTTTGGCCTCTCCGGCGGCTGGCTATATTACGGGTAATACCCTACATATCAATGGCGGACTCTATTTAGCATAACGGCAAAGCAAGGATTTGGTCATTTTTAGGCGAATTTGCTAATTCGGTCCGCCAAGCTGATAAAATTCTTTGCATCGTTTTTACAACCCGTGGGGAAATTAATGGACAACATCGAACAACGCGTTAAGAAAATCGTCGCTGAGCAATTGGGCGTCGCAGAAGGAGATATCAAGAATGAATCTTCTTTCGTGAACGACCTGGGCGCTGACTCTCTTGACACTGTTGAGCTGGTTATGGCTTTGGAAGATGAATTCGGCATTGAAATTCCTGATGAGGAAGCTGAAAAGATCACCACAGTTCAGCTCGCGATCGACTTCGCTAAATCAAAAGCTCAGGGTTAATTCCCTAGCCTAGGTATTACTGTGTCAGCATCAAACGGCCGACGCCGGGTAGTGGTCACCGGCCTTGGCCTCATCTCACCTGTTGGTAATTCAGTTGACGTAGCTTGGTCTAATTTGCTTGCGGGCAAATCAGGCATTGCTACGATCACAAAGTTTGACCACACTCCGCTTAGCGTTCATTTCGCTGGAGAGGTGAAAGATTTCAATGTCGAAGAATATGTTTCCGCTAAAGAAGCGCGCCATATGGATACCTTTATCCATTACGGTATCGCTGCTGGCACGCAAGCGATTCGCGACAGCGGTTTAGAAATTACCGAACAAAACGCAGAACGCATTGGCGTGATGGTTGGCTGCGGCATTGGCGGCCTGCCAATGATTGAGGAAACAGGCGCTGAGCTATTGGCTCGCGGCCCTCGTCGCATCTCACCATTCTTCGTTCCTGGTTCCATCATCAACATGATCTCTGGTCACCTCAGTATTTTGTTTGGTCTTAAGGGCCCAAACGTGGCTGCGGTGACTGCATGTACTACTGGTTTGCACAGCATTGGTTTAGCAGCGCGTTTAATTCAGTACGGTGATGCGGATGTGATGGTTGCCGGCGGTGCTGAGTCCACAATTTCTGCATTAGGTGTTGGCGGCTTTGCTTCTGCAAGAGCGCTTTCTACTCGCAATGATGATCCTGCAACTGCTTCACGCCCTTGGGATAAAGACCGTGATGGTTTTGTGCTGGGCGAAGGTGCTGGTGTTGTAGTGCTTGAAGAATACGAGTATGCTAAAGCGCGTGGCGCAAAAATTCATTGTGAGTTGCTAGGCTTTGGTATGAGTGGTGATGCGTATCACATGACCGCTCCCAATATGGATGGCCCACGTCGTTGCATGGTGAATGCGATGCGCGATGCCAAGCTCAACCCAGATCAAATCCAGTATTTGAATGCTCACGGTACGTCTACGCCGCTAGGCGATAAGAATGAAACCGAAGCTATTAAAGCTGCTTTGGGCGATCATGCTAAGAAAGCTTTAATTAACTCCACCAAGTCGATGACTGGCCACCTTTTGGGTGGTGCTGGCGGCTTGGAGTCTGTATTTACTATTCTGGCTTTACACAACCAGAAATCGCCACCTACTATCAACATCTTCAATCAAGACCCTGAGTGTGATTTGGACTACTGTGCCAATACCGCTAGGGATGTGAAGATTGATCATGCAGTCAAAAACAATTTTGGCTTTGGGGGTACTAACGGTACCTTGATTTTTGGCAAACTGACCTAATATTCTTCATATCTTCATCGTTGGTTTTCACCAAGTAGGTCTATAGCATTATGAAAAAGTACTTAATTGCGCTCTTGGCCATTTTTAGTCTTGGGCAAGTTGCGTTTATTCCATCACCCCTTGCGCAAAATCCGGGAGTCACGATTCCAGACTTTGCCGATTTGGTTGAGCGCTCTAGTCCTGCTGTTGTCAATATTTGTACTACTGAAAAAGTTGTAGTGCAGCAGGCTCAAGGTGGCATTCCCGGTATGCCTGAGGATCAAGCTGAATTTTTCCGTCGTTTCTTCGGTGTACCTATTCCTGGGATTCCGAATGCTCCTAAGCAAGCGCAACCCAATCCAGGTAAGCCACAAGAAGCGGATCGCGGTGTTGGCTCCGGTTTCATTATTGATTCCAATGGATTGATTTTGACCAACGCACACGTAGTTGAAGGCGCCACTACCATCTATGTCACCTTAACGGATAAACGTGAGTTCAAGGCAAAGTTGCTCGGCATGGATAAGCGCACCGATGTCGCAGTGGTGAAAATTGAGGCGCGTGATTTGCCAAAACTACCTTTGGGTGATTCTTCTAAAGTGCGCGTAGGCGAATGGGTTCTGGCAATTGGCTCCCCGTTTGGTCTTGAAAATACGGTCACTGCCGGCATTGTCTCTGCCAAGAGTCGTGACACTGGCGACTATTTGCCTTTTATTCAAACTGACGTTGCAGTCAATCCAGGCAATTCTGGTGGCCCACTCTTAAATACTGCGGGCCAGGTGATTGGCATGAATTCGCAAATCTTTAGTCGCTCCGGCGGCTACATGGGTATTTCATTTGCCATTCCGATTGATGAGGCGATGCGTGTTGCGGATCAATTGCGTACTAATGGCAAGATGACTCGGGGTCGTATTGGTGTTACCTTGGGTGAGATGACCAAAGAAGTGGCTGAGAGTTTGGGTTTGGGTAAACCTCGTGGCGCTTATGTTCGCAATGTAGAGCCAGGTGGTCCAGCGGCTGCTGGCGGCATTGCGGCGGGCGATGTGATTCTCAGTTTTAATGGACGCGACATTGCCAAATTAACCGATTTACCTCGAGTGGTTGGCGAAACCAAGCCGGGCACTTCGGTGTCGATGCAAGTTTGGCGCAAGGGTGGAACTCGCGAGTTGACCGTCACCGTCACAGATACCGATTCTGCTCAAGCAGCCAATAAGAAGCCTGAGACGCCCGCCACAAATGGCAATAGTGCCAATACGCTCGGGGTGATTGTCGGTGAGCTCTCGGATGCTAAAAAGAAGGCTCTGAATATCAAGGGCGGGTTAGAGGTCACCGGTCTGGGGGATGGTCCCTTGGCTAGAGCCGGAATCCGGCCTGGAGACGTCATTATTCGGGTAGCGGATGCGGATATTACGGGCGTTAAGCAGTTTGAGTCCTTGGTGAAGGGGTTGGACGCCAGCAAGGCAGTGCCAGTCTTTATTCGCCGAACTGACAGCACTTTAGTGGTCCCCGTAAGACCTAAATAACCCTATTTTGGGCTGAAAAATGAGGTTGGACGCTTTTTGGGCGCCACCCATTACAATCCCTTTAAGACGACTTTTTGCAGCGCATCATTGTGGTGCGTTCTGAAAAGGCGTTTTTTGAATGACCTATTAAGGCGCTATGGATTTAATCCGCAATTTTTCTATCATCGCCCATATCGATCACGGCAAATCAACGCTTGCTGATCGCATTATTCAACTCTGTGGCGGTCTTTCTGATCGCGAAATGGAAGCCCAAGTTCTTGACTCAATGGATATTGAGCGCGAGCGTGGCATCACCATCAAGGCCCAAATAGCAGCTTTAAATTACAAAGCTAAAGATGGCAAGATTTACAACATCAATTTAATTGATACCCCAGGGCACGTTGACTTCTCTTATGAGGTCAGCCGTTCTTTGTCTGCTTGTGAAGGCGCCTTGTTAGTAGTGGATACCAGTCAGGGTGTCGAGGCGCAAACGGTTGCTAACTGCTACATGGCTCTTGAGTTGGGTGTTGAGGTTGTGCCCGTGCTCAATAAAATTGATTTGCCCAAAGCAGATCCTGAGCGCGCTAAAAAAGAAATGGAAGATGTCATTGGTATTGATGCATCTGAAGCGGTAACTTGCTCTGCGAAAACAGGCATGGGTGTTGCGGATGTGATTGAAGAAATGATTGCCAAAGTTCCGCCGCCAACAGGTAATGCCGCTGATCCACTGCAAGCATTGATTATTGACTCTTGGTTTGACAACTATGTCGGTGTTGTCATGTTGATACGTGTTGTCAATGGCACCTTAAAGCCAAAAGAAAAAATCACTTTGATGGCCAATGGTTCAAGCCATTTAGTTGACCACGTTGGTGTGTTCAGTCCGAAGTCAGTGGATCGCCCAGAGTTATCCGCTGGTCAGGTGGGTTTTGTGATTGCGGGCATTAAAGAACTTAAGGCGGCCAAGGTAGGTGACACTGTCACGCATTCACCAGGTCAGCAGGGTCGCGTTCCTGCAGCTGAACCTTTGCCTGGATTTAAAGAAGTGAATCCACAAGTCTTTGCTGGTTTGTATCCTGTGGAGTCTAGTGAATACGATCAGCTGTGTGAATCTTTGGAGAAGCTGCAATTGAACGATGCTTCGCTCTTATATGAGCCAGAAGTTTCTCAAGCTTTAGGTTTTGGATTCCGTTGCGGTTTCTTGGGCTTATTGCATATGGAGATTGTGCAAGAGCGTTTAGAGCGTCAATATGGCATGAATCTCATCACTACTGCTCCAACGGTGGTGTATCGGGTTGAGCAATCCGATGGCACGATTGTGTTGGTGGACAACCCTTCAAAGATGCCCGAGGCTAGCAAGATCAATACCATTCTTGAGCCTATTGTGACGGTGAATTTGTATATGCCTCAAGAGTATGTCGGCGCAATCATTACCCTGTGCGTTGGTAAGCGCGGCATTCAGATGGATATGAATTACCTAGGTCGCCAAGTCAAGCTTACTTATGAGTTGCCGATGGCGGAGATTGTTTTGGACTTCTTTGACAAAATGAAGTCCATCTCACGCGGGTATGCCTCGATGGATTACGAGTTCAAGGAATATCGTCCTGCGGATGTGGTAACAGTCGACATTCTCATTAATAGCGAGCGGGTTGATGCGCTCTCTGTGATTGTTCATCGTAGTAATAGTCAGCATCGTGGGCGCGAAATGGTTGCCAAGATGCGCGGCATCATTCCTCGTCAAATGTTTGATGTGGCGATTCAGGCGGCGATTGGTAGAAATATTGTCGCTCGTGAAAACGTTAAAGCTTTGCGTAAGAATGTTTTGGCCAAGTGCTATGGTGGCGACATCTCCCGTAAGCGTAAATTATTAGAGAAGCAAAAAGAAGGTAAGAAGCGTATGAAACAAGTGGGTAACGTAGAGATTCCACAAGAAGCCTTCTTGGCTATTTTGCAGGTGGAAGATTGATGAACTTTGCCCTCGTTCTTTTCATCTTGGTGATTGTTTCTGGAATCGCCTGGGTTGCTGATAAGCTGCACTTTGCGCCACAAAGACGTTTAGCTGGCAACGATCGCATGCCTTTGTGGCTTGAGTACACGGCTGGTTTTTTTCCGGTGATTTGCGCTGTTTTTGTATTGCGTTCTTTTATTGCCGAGCCTTTTAAGATTCCCTCTGGCTCAATGATTCCGACATTGCAAATTGGCGATTTCATTTCGGTAAATAAATTTACTTATGGAATTCGTTTGCCGGTAATCAATCAAAAAGTGGTGGATTGGGGTTCGCCTAAGCGTGGTGATGTTGTGGTGTTCCGTTATCCGCGCGATGAGTCGGTCGATTACATCAAGCGCGTAGTAGCACTTCCAGGTGATGAGATCACGTACGAAAATAAACGTTTGACGATTAATGGTCAGCCATTGCATTACAGTGGCGGCGAATTTTATCTCGATCCCGAGAATATGCGTTACGCCAAGCGTTTCACGGAAACCTTTCCTGCGGATTTAGGTGGTAATCGCCATGACATCTTGAATGACCCGGATCGTCCGGCTACGGTATTTCCGACTGACCGTTTTCCTGGCTCTGAATTCTGCCAGTACCAACAGTCTGGTGTGACTTGCAAAGTGCCGCCTGGGCATTATTTCGCCATGGGTGATAACCGCGATAACAGTGCAGATTCTCGTTATTGGGGCTTTGTGCCGGATAAAAATATTGTCGGTAAGGCCTTCTTTGTTTGGCTGAATCTGGGTAATCTCGGCCGTATAGGCGGATTCGAGTAAATATCATGAATGCGCGCGCCGTTATCGAAACCGGGCTGTTGCAAGAGCGCCTCGGCTATACCTTCAAAAAGCCGGAGCTATTGAATCAGGCGTTGACTCATCGCAGTCATAGCAAAAAGAATAACGAGCGCCTTGAGTTTCTGGGAGACTCTATTCTCAATTGTGTTGTGGCGGAGATGCTCTACGAACGTTATTCGGATTTAGATGAGGGCGACCTCTCAAGAGTTCGCGCGAACCTCGTAAAGCAGCAGGCTTTATATGAAATTGCCAAAACGCTTTCTTTGTCGGATTACTTGCGTCTAGGTGAGGGTGAGCTTAAGAGTGGCGGCTTTCGTCGCCCTTCAATTCTGGCTGATACTTTAGAAGCCGTTACTGGTGCCATCTTTATGGATGGTGGTTTTGAGGCGGCAAAGATTTGTTTGCGAAAACTGTACTCCATTATTTTGGAGCATATCGATCCCAAAACTTTGGGGAAAGACGATAAAACGCTTTTGCAAGAGTGTTTACAAAGTTATCAATTGCCTTTGCCGGCCTATAACGTAACTGGTACAACTGGGGCTGCGCATAACCAGCAATTTGAGGTGGAGTGTTTCATTTCTAGTCATAAAGTAGCTGTAAAGGGAGAGGGCGCATCTCGGCGTGCCGCTGAACAAGCCGCTGCAAAGCTGGCTTTAATCGCTATGCTCAAAGCATTGCCGCAAGAATCTCGCAAACCCAAGAAAACTCGGTCGGCGAAAAAGAAGGCGGCAAAAAAAGAAGCAACCGAAGAGCAGTTCAATCTTAAGCTGAAGGGCTAATCGTGTTTAGATGCGGCACTATCGCCATTGTTGGGCGTCCCAATATGGGTAAATCAACTCTCTTGAATGCTTTGGTTGGTCAAAAGATCAGTATTACCTCCCGTAAGGCGCAAACGACGCGTCATCGTATCTTGGGCATTCAGACTCGCGAAGAGGCCCAGTTCATTTTTATCGATACGCCCGGTTTCCAGACGCGTTTAATGAATACCCTCAACAAAGCGCTCAATCGTACAGTGACTACCGCATTGCAGGATGTCAATGTGGCCTGCTTTGTGGTTGAGGCTGGCTATTTTGGTGAAGAGGATAAAAAAGTATTGAAGTTGTTGCAGGATGATGTGCCCGTTGTGTTGGTGCTCAATAAGCTTGACTTATTTAACACTCGCTTTCAGACGCCATCAGAGCGTGACCAAGCTTTGCTCAATTTCATTAAAGAGATGGCTCGTCCTTGGTGTGAATTGGGTGGCCACGAAGATCAGAAATGTGAGTTTGCTGAGATCATGCCGATGAGCGCCAAGAGTCCTGGCGATCTTGAAAGATTGCTCGACGTACTTGAAGGCTATTTACCTGAGGCGCCAGCAGTCTACGATGGCGATACGATCACCGATCGAAGCGAACGATTCTTGGCTGCGGAGATTTTGCGTGAAAAGGTTTTCCGTTTCACTGGAGAAGAGTTGCCTTACACCAGCACAGTTGTGATTGATCAATTTAAGATGGATGGCAAGATGCGTCGTATTGCGGCAACCATTTTGGTGGATCGCGATAGTCATAAAGCAATGATCATTGGTCAAAAAGGCGAACGTCTGAAGAAGATTTCAACCGATGCTCGAATTGATATGGAAAAGCTCTTTGATGGTAAAGTCTTTTTGGAGACTTGGGTGAAGGTCAAGCGTGGCTGGGCCGATGATCGTGCCGAACTGCGGGCTCAGGGTCTGGAATAAATTCGATGGCCTCGATTCGTGTTGCTGACGAACCTGCTTTTGTATTGCATAGCATTCCTTATAAAGAGACTAGCTTAATCCTGGATGTATTTACACGGCAACATGGCCGCATGGCTTTAATTGCGAAGGGCGCGAAACGCCCACACTCCACTTTGCGACCTGTATTGCAACGCTTTCAGCCGCTATTGGTTTCGTGGAGCGGTAAATCTGAGCTGCGCACCTTAACCAAGTCGGAGTGGGTCGGTGGCATGCCTTCATTGGTGGGTGATGCTTTGCTTTGCGGTTTCTATCTCAATGAATTGCTCGTAAAGTTTTTGGCGCGTGAGGACGATTATGA
Organism: Polynucleobacter necessarius; assembly: GCF_900095215.1. NCBI lineage: Bacteria > Pseudomonadati > Pseudomonadota > Betaproteobacteria > Burkholderiales > Burkholderiaceae > Polynucleobacter > Polynucleobacter necessarius. The sequence continues at coordinate 354,512 of NZ_LT606949.1, forward strand.
AAAACTCTATGATCGCTATTCAGAAACTATCAATGCTTTATCGAACTTAGAGTTTGAGTCTAAGGGGTTGGAAGAAATTTTGCGCCCTTTTGAATTGTCTTTATTGCAATGGACAGGCTATGCGGCCGCATTAGATCGTTGTGTTGAAACCAATGAAGCCCCGATAGCGCAGCATCAGTACGTTTATCAGCCAGAGCGTGGTGTACGCCCTGTTCAGGTGGATGACCCTGGGCATTGGCCTGTGTTGACTGGTAAATCGCTATTGGCAATCGCAGTTGGGGATTTTTCTGATCCAGAGACGCTTTCTGAGAGCAAGCAATTAATGCGTTTTCTCCTGGGATTGCATTTGCAGGATCAGGTGTTGACCACCCGTCAAATTTTGATTGATCTCAAGAAAATCTAGTAATCTACACAGATGACATCCTCACATGTTTTAGAGCTTGGCATCAATATTGCTCACGTCGCTACCTTACGTAATGCGCGGGGCACGGTCTATCCCGATCCATTGAGAGCGGTCGCCTTGGCTGAGCAAGCCGGCGCGGATCTCATCACCTTACATTTGCGTGAAGATCGTCGTCATATTAAAGATGCTGATTTATTGGCCTTACGCCCCTTGATTAAGACCCGTATGAATCTTGAGTGCGCAGTGACACCGGAAATGCTTGAGATTGCGTGCAAGGTAAAGCCGCATGATGTATGTCTTGTTCCAGAAAAGCGCGAAGAAGTGACGACGGCAGTTGGCTTTGATGTGCTGGGTCACTATGAGGCGGTAAAAGTTGCCACGAAAAAATTAATCGACGCCGGTATCCGTGTATCACTTTTTATTGATCCTGAAGAAAAACAAATTCAGGCGGCAAAAGAAGTGGGCGCAACCGTAGTGGAGTTGCATACTGGTCGTTACGCAGATTTATCTGGGGTTGAGCAGGCTACAGAATTGGAGCGTATTCGTCAGGCTGAAGTATTTGGAAAAAGTATTGGCCTTAGGGTGAGTGCCGGCAATGGCTTGCATGAGGGTAATGTCAAGCCGATTGCAGCTATTGCCGAACTATCTGAGCTGAATATTGGCCACGCTATTGTTGCCGAAGCCTTATTTAAAGGTTGGCAAAAAGCGATTGTCGATATGAAGGCTTTAATGGCGCAAGGCAGATCAAACTCACCAGAAGCGGCGACATCATAAAAATGATCATCGGCATTGGCACGGATATTCTGCAGATCGAGCGTTTACAAGCAGCTTACGATCGCACCAATGGACGCTTGGCTGAAAAGGTTCTGGGTCCTGATGAGATGCTGGTTTTCAAGCATCGTCTTGCCAGAAACCACAAGCGCGGGATTGCATTCTTGGCCACGCGTTTTGCTGCAAAGGAAGCGTTCTCGAAAGCAATCGGGCTTGGGATGAGGATGCCAATGACTTGGCGTTCATTGCAAACCTTGAATGAGCCCAGCGGCAAACCGGTGACTAGTTATTTAGGTGCCCTGGCGCAATTTATGCAAGAAAAAAATTGGGAAGCTCACGTGACAGTGAGCGATGAACAGGATATGACGATTGCACATGTCATTGTTACTCAGAAATAAAAATAGATCAAGAGGAAGAGGTGACTAAATCCACCATGAGTCCTGGCCCGGTTACGCTTGATGTCGTTGGTCTTGAATTAGACGCGGAAGATCGTCGACGCATTTTGCATCCACTCACTGGTGGCGTCATTTTGTTTGGTCGAAATTTCGCAAGTCGTCAGCAACTCACTAAGTTAACGGCTGCTATTAAGAAGCTGCGCCCAGATGTTCTCATTTCTATTGATCATGAGGGTGGTCGCGTACAGCGCGCTAAGACTGATGGTTTTACTCATTTGCCGGCAATGCGAAAGCTTGGTGAGCTATGGGGTGCAAAAAATAAATCTAAGCATCCTGCCGAATCTGCCGCCATTGCCATGGCTGCCGCAACAGCCTGTGGGTAGGTGTTAGCTGCTGAGTTACGTGCTTGTGGAGTTGATTTTAGTTTTACGCCAGTGCTAGATTTGGATTTTGGTCGTAACGGTGTGATTGGAGACGGATCGTTTGGTCGTGACCCTCAAATTGTTTTTGCTTTAGCTAAAAGTTTGAATGAAGGCTTGCGTCTTGCTGATATGGCCAACTGTGGCAAACACTTTCTTGGGCATGGTTGGGCTGAGGCGGATTCCCATGTGGCGATTCCAGTGGATGAACGCAGTCTCAAAGAAATTCTGAATGACGACGCCAAGCTTTATGAATGGCTCGATTTGAGTTTGGCCTTGGTAATGCCGGCGCATGTGATTGAATGTGATTTATCCAAAAGTTGACAAGAACCCTGCTGGCTTTTCTAAGGTTTGGTTGCATTCCATCCTGCGTCAGGAGCTTGGTTTTGAAGACGTGATCTTCAGTGACGACTTATCAATGGAAGGCGCTAGCGTAGCGGGGTCGGTGGTAAAGGGTGCTGAAATGGCCATAGAGGCTGGTTGCGACGCGGTACTGATTTGTAATCGCCCAGATCTTGCTGATCAGTTGCTTGCAAAGCTCAAGGTTTCAAAAGCAAAACAAGCTGAATCCGAAATCCGCGTAAATCGTCTCATGCCGACAACTCCAGCGTCGACCTGGAGTGAATTACAGGACGAGGCGGAGTATCAGCATGCCAAAGGCTTGCTGGGTCAGTTGGGGTTGATTGCTGACTAAGTCAGCGTTGTGAATCTTTATTGCGGCAATAAAAAAGCCCGGTATGCCGGGCTTTTGAACATCTGAGCTGGCTAATTAGTTGGCGCGGCTACGGTATTCGCCAGTGCGAGTATCAATCTCAATCTTGTCACCAGTATTGCAGAACAAAGGAACTTGCAATTCATAGCCAGTTGCCAATTTCGCGTTCTTCAATACTTTGCCTGAGCTGGTATCGCCTTTCACTGCGGGTTCTGTGTAAATGATTTGACGAATCAATGAGTTAGGCATTGCAACTGAAAGCGCCTTACCTTCGTAGAACACGACTTCACATGGCATGCTTTCTTCGAGGTAGTTCAATGCATCACCCATGCACTCAGCTTCAACTTCATATTGGTTGTAGTCGCCATCCATAAATACATACATTGGATCTGCAAAATAAGAGTATGTGCATTCTTTTTTGTCGAGAATCACAACGTCAAACTTGTCATCCGCTTTGTAAACGCCTTCGTTTGGCGCGCCAGTTAACAGGTTCTTAAATTTCATCTTCACAACCGAGGAGTTGCGGCCGGAGCGGCTGTATTCGGCTTTTAAAACGACCTGGGCATCAGTGCCGATCATGACTACGTTACCAACGCGGAGTTCTTGTGCTGTTTTCATCTTGCTATTCCTGGGGGCAGAGCTATTTTTCTGCGGTTTTTATCAAAAACAAGATTCTAACCGCCCGCAGGCCTTTATGGCTTGGGATTAGGCAACAAAGCAGATTAAACGCGCTGGCAAGCCACCATCACCTTGTTTTTCGAGTAAATGAGTACGCCAGTGCTCGGCATGTGCATTCCAAGCCTCTAGGCGATCAAACCATTGGCTAGGCATTGCCCAAGTCATTGCGGCGATTGTGGTGAGTCGCAATTCTTGGCTAGCCTCTTCAAGATAGAGATCAAGAAAGGCTGCCAATTTCACTTCATGAGCGCGATCTTCTTGTGGGTAAAGGTGCCAAATAAATGGCTTACCTGCTAACTGGGCGCGAACAGAAGAATCCTCTCCGCGCACAATATTGACATCACACTGCGATAGCACCCAGTCGTATTCATCCTGAGAAACAAATGGTATGGAAAGCAATTGCAGACTTTCTGGCAATGAGATGGGTTGCTCGCCATAAAGATTGAGTTGATCAGCATGCCCATGAGCAAGCAAAACATCGATATCTTCACCAAGATGACCCAAGTCCTCCAGCCATTTTTTGAGCGGTGCGCCAGGGTAGCAAAAAACACTAATTCGTTTGGCGCTACGTCGTAACTGTGACCAGATTGCTTTTAAAGCATCGGGGATATGTTCATTAGCGAGATGGCCTTCTGCTGGAATGGGGTCTAGCAATAGTCCACCAACCTCATCCTGAAATCCAGGGAAGAAAAAGTATTTAGGAATGCCATGCGATTGGGGTGATGCCTTGCCATGAAATTCGGTTACCCAGGGCTCTGCGCTGAGATATTCCAAATTAATGATGATGGGCTTGATGGAGGCTATAAATAGGCCTGCGAGATAGCGCTCAGGTAGTTCGCAGCCAAATGCCTCAATTGCTACATCGGGCGTTTGAACTGGATGTCGGGTATTGATATGACTTGCATCCCATGGCTGCATATCAATTTTTTGCTTTACTGCAGGATCTACGCCGGATGCGAGTAAATTAAGGGTTGGCAGGTCATCGCAGAAAATACGCACCTCTTGCCCATGAATGCTTGATAAGCTTCGGGCTAGACGCCAGCAAACACCAGCATCACCATAGTTATCTACGATTTGACAGAAAATATCCCAACGCATGAGCAATTCGCTTTTTGAAACCCTTCAGCAGGATGTTAAACGGCTACCCGGATTGCCGGGGGTATATCGCTTTTTTGATGAAGCGGGACATATTTTGTATGTAGGCAAAGCTCGCAACCTTAAAAAACGTGTTTCTAGTTACTTTCAGCGTACTCAGTTATCACCGCGTATTGAGCTGATGGTGGGCAAAATTGCCCGCTATGAGACTACGGTAACACGGACCGAAACGGAAGCGCTTATTCTAGAGAACAATCTCATTAAAGAGTTGGCGCCGCCGTTCAATATTCTCTTCCGTGATGACAAGTCCTACCCCTATGTCGTGTTAACGGGGCATCAGTTTCCAAGGCTGGCTTCTTACCGTGGAAAAGTGAATAAACGTAATCATTATTTTGGACCGTTTCCGAATAGCTTGGCAGTCCGCAATAGCGTGCAGATTCTGCAGAAAGTATTCCGCTTAAGGACTTGTGAGGACTCTGTTTTCAAGAATCGCAGTCGCCCTTGTCTATTGCATCAAATCCATCGCTGCAGCGCCCCTTGCGTTGGTCGCCTCAGTGTTGAGCAATATGGTCAGGATGTTGCGCAGGCTACCCGTTTTTTAGAAGGCGATCATAGCCAGGTGTTATCTGAGCTTGAAAAGGAAATGCACAAGCACAGTGAGGCTATGGAATTTGAAATGGCGGCAGTATTGCGCGATCGTATCGCAGATCTATCCAGTGTGTTGCAGCAGCAAGCAATGGATGCGGTGGCAGAAGGTGAAGGCGATGTAGATATCATCGCTGTCGCGCAAATGGAGGGAATGATTTGTGTGAATTTAGCGATGGTGCGTGGCGGCCGTCATTTGGGTGACAGAGCTTGCTTTCCTAAGGGTTTGCGCACGAGCTCCGGTGAACTACCGGCACCTACCGAGATATTGGAAGCATTCATTATGCAGCATTATTTGGAGGAGAGTGCGCGCGAGGCAACAACGAATTTAATTCCGCCGGTATTGGTTTTAAATCATGCTCTGCAATCTGCCGGCGACGATCTCACCCAATTAAATGAGACTCCGCCTGAAGATTTGCATGAGTTACTCAATGCGCAAGCAGGTAGAAAAATTACGTTCTTGCATCAGCCTCAGGGCCAAAGGCGCCACTGGCTGGCGATGGCTGAAGGTAATGCCAAGATTGCTTTAACGAAACGTTTAGTGGAGACGGGCGGACAGTTGGCGAGAGCGTGTGCTTTGGCTGACATTCTGAGTCTTGAGTTGGAAAGTCTTGAACAGTTGCGTATTGAATGTTTTGACATTAGCCATACTTCTGGCGAAGCAACGCAAGCCTCTTGCGTGGTGTATGCCAAGAACGCAATGCAGTCGAGCGAATATCGTCGCTTCAATATCAATGACGTCACCCCAGGAGATGACTACGCGGCAATGCGTCAGGCATTGCAAAGACGCTATGCGAATTTTCAAGAATTGCCGGTAGAAAAGATTCCTCAAGTCATTTTGATTGATGGCGGTAAAGGTCACGTGGAAATGGCTCGTCAGGTTCTGTCTGAGTTTGGAATGGATGTGGGTTTGATTGTGGGGGTTGCCAAGGGAGAAGGGCGCAAGGTTGGCTTAGAGACGCTGATTTTTGCGGATGGCCGCGAACCTTTGGAGTTGGGTATTGATAGCGCGGCACTTTTATTGGTTGCGCAGATACGTGATGAGGCTCACCGCTTCGCCATTACTGGCATGCGCGCCAAACGCGCAAAGGCAAGAACGATTTCTCGATTAGAGGAAATTGAAGGCATAGGTGCCAAGCGTCGTCAAAAGTTGCTAGCTCGTTTTGGGGGGTTAAAAGGAGTTGCCAATGCCAGCATTGAGGAAATTGCCGGTGTGGAGGGGGTCTCTTTAACTCTTGCCGAGCAGATATATCGGCAGCTTCACTAGGAGCATTGACCGTTCTTGGTTTATGCTTATCGTATGCACTTTAATTTACCAATTGCCCTAACCTGGTTGCGTGTTGCAGCTATTCCACTGTTGGTGGCAGTTTTCTATCTCCCTAATTCTTGGCTTACCCCATTTGAGAAGAATTTAATCGCGGCAATCATTTTTATTTCCGCTGCTATTACGGATTGGTTGGATGGTTTCTTGGCTCGCCGTTTAAAACAAGAATCGGCATTCGGGCAGTTTTTAGATCCTGTTGCCGATAAGCTCATTGTTGCTGCGGCATTGTTGGTTCTTCTCAATATGGATCGCGTGCAAGTATGGGTTGCGCTCATCATTATTGGGCGAGAAATTACGATCTCCGCTCTTCGTGAGTGGATGGCCTTATTGGGGGCTGGAAAAAGCGTGGCCGTCCATATGGTTGGTAAGTTAAAAACGACCGCTCAATTGGTTGCCATTCCATTTTTATTGCTCAATGACACCTTATTTGGCTGGTTGAATTGCGCGCAACTAGGTACTTGGTTAATTTGGATCGCCTCATTTTTAACCCTTTGGTCCATGTTCTATTACCTGAAAAAGGCCCTGCCACAGCTGGCCGGAAAAATCGACTAGCCATTCAAAAGCCCAGACAGTTCAGCTTTTGCAGGTAGTTCCATTTCCTTAGTTTTTCGGTCTTACAAGGAATAATGCTTTCTTCGCGATTGTTTGTTAAACTATCCCCCTCTTATGCGGGAATAGCTCAGCTGGTAGAGCGATACCTTGCCAAGGTATAGGTCGGGAGTTCGAGCCTCCTTTCCCGCTCCAAGTTCGATGGGAAGCCCTAAAAAGCTTCCCATTTTTGATTCAAGTGTTTGGCGCGTTGGCCGAGTGGTTAGGCAGGAGCCTGCAAAGCTTCGTACGGGGGTTCGATTCCCTCACGCGCCTCCAGTAATTAGTCTTGACGAATTAGGTGCATCACCTAAAATGCTTTTAACCACTGGAAGTAAAAAGCGTCATTCCCCTCAATCAAATACAACACACATAATGACAATTCAAATTCTTAAAGTCAGCGCTCTTGCATTATTTTTAGCGGCGTTCATGAGTGGATGCGCTAGCTCGGGTGATTCGCCAACTGGTACGCCACAGGAAGTGCAAGAAGTGCAGGCTCAGCTTTTAGGCGACATGCCTTTGCCTGCGGCTTCAAAAATTATTGGTACAGAATCATTAATTATTGGACGTGGTGATAATTGGGTAGGACGTGTTGTTTTGTCTGGCGTACAAACCCCAACAGATATTTATGCATTCTTCCAATCGGAGTACCCACGCGCAGGATGGACAACTGTTAGCGCTGTTAAGTCTAAAACCAGTATTTTGGTATTCACCAAAGGTGATCGTACTGCTACTGTGGAATTAAATGAAGGTTCGTTAACTGGACCAAAAACATTGATTACGATTACTTCGTCACCCAAGAATGCTAACGTTGTTGCACCAAGCAAGAAGTAAGCAAAGTATTTAGCTCTAGTAGAGAGCAAATAAAAAGGCCTCCAACAGGAGGCCTTTTGCTTTAAAGGCTCTAGCTCACAGCCCTTCAGCCCTGATTAAGCCAACAGCCTGGCCCTCAACTGCAAAGTTGGGTTGACGATAATCTACAAATAGATTTTTGAAATCTGGGTTCTCTGCTTGTAGCTCGATCACCATGCCGTTAGCGGTTTTCTTGTGTTGCCAACGTTTTACCGTGACTTCATCATCAAGACGGGCAACAACGATATCGCCGTTGCGAACTTCTGTCGTTTTTCTGACGGCGAGATAATCACCATCCAAAATGCCGGCATCTCGCATGCTCATACCTTTTACTTTTAACAAGTAATCAGCACCTTTGCTAAATAAGCTTGTATCAATCGGAACATGTTTCTCGATATGTTCAACCGCCATGATTGGTGACCCAGCAGCAACTCTTCCGATTAATGGGAGCGTGAGTTGTTTTAGAGCGCCCGATGGCAAAGATAGTTGGCGATATTTATTGCTGTTATGTGTTTGATTAAATAGTTGCGGAATACGAATGCCGCGTGAAGTGCCTGGCGTTAATTCGATATATCCTTTTTTTGCTAGCGCGCGTAGATGTTCTTCAGCCGCGTTGGCAGAAGCAAAACCTAATTGCGTAGCAATCTCTGCACGAGTGGGCGGCAAACCACTTTCACCGATGGCTTTAGTAATGAGCTCCAAAATCTCATTCTGGCGTGGAGTGAGCTTGGGGAGGGCTGTCAGCTCCTCTGGAAAATTGACTGTGTTTATGTCCATACTGGGATTGTATACAGCAGTATTTGATATATCAAGCCATTTAGAGGGGATAATGGGGTATGAGCTCAAAGAAAATCCTCCAGAACATTCACCCCATATCCTTGTTTTAGGCGTGGGCGGCACAATCGCTGGTTTGACATCCAATCCAAGTGATAAGCCGATGGAGTGCGAGGCGGGGCAAGTAGAGGTAACCTCTGTATTGGCCCATATTCAGTCCGCTGTGCCGGAAGGGGTTGAGCTGGTTGCGCGGCAGGTGGCCAATACAATAGCCGCAATCTGACTGAGCCCTTAATGACGCTTTTGGGGGAAACCATCAAAGAGGCTCTAGCTAATTCCTTGATCAAAGGCATAGTGGTCACTCACGGAATAGAAGAGACGGGTGTCTTTTTGCAATTGACTTGCGGGAAGTATGCTCAAAATTTAGGTAAAATAGTGATCTTGACCGGCGCTATGTTGCCGGCAAACGCATCTAAGGCTGATGGCCCATCTAATCTCCTGGATGCCATTCGCTGGGCCTCGACTCCAATTGATAACTGCCCTGGTGGAATCTTTGCTGTGATGGATGGTAGGGGTTGTTTGGCGATGGATTTGGCAAAACGCCACGGCAGCGCCCTTAATGCGACTATTCAAGCCTCTCCTAGTAGTTCGGTCGGCCTGATTCATCCTTCTTGGTTATCAGGAGTAAAAGCTGTTCAGACTCTTTGGCTGGAGGATTTGCCCATTTCAAAAGAGAATGAATGGCCTTGGGTCGAGATCTCGACCAGCCATGCGGGGGCTCGCTCGGAAACCATTGCCCATTGGTTGAACTCCAAAGTAAAGGGCTTTGTCCTTGCTGGTAGCGGCATGGAGGCTTTCATGATGCCTGGAAAGATTCTTTGGTGGCAGTAGTAAAACATGGGATTGCTCTAGTGAGAACCACCAGGACTGGAGCAGGGGAAACCTCGCCTGATTTGCCTGACAAGGACATTAGCGGATGCCTAGCTTCAGGACGCCTTTCCGCCCCTCGGGCAAGCATTGCCCTGCAGCTAGCCCTGAATGCAGAAAAACAAGCCCAGATTGTAGGTAAATCCCTGACTTGGCAGGATTTTTTGCTAGAATAGCGGTCTTGCCTGTAATTCGGTAAGCGCTGAAAAGCGGCTGTAAAAGTGTTTTAAGTATTACCTACAATTTGTTACTACCTTGTCACACTGGCGCTGAGTTCGCAACCATCAGAACTTAGCAAGACGCCCAGGTGACTTTATCCTTAAGGAGTGTTTGATGCGTCATTATGAAATCGTCTTTATCGTCCATCTGGACCAAAGCGAGCAAGTGCCAGCGATGATCGATCGCTACAAAGCTACATTAGCAGCTGCGGGCGGCAAAATGCATCGTATTGAAGATTGGGGTCGTCGTCAGATGGCTTACATGATCGACAAGCTTGCAAAAGCCCATTACGTTTGCATGAACATTGAGTGCGACCAGAAAACTCTGGAAGAGCTCGAGTATGCGTTTAAATTTAACGATGCTGTTTTGCGTCACCTCATTATCAAGACTAAGAAAGCTGAAACAGAGTCTTCCATCATGATGAAAGAAGTGCAACGTGAAGAAGCGCGCAAATCAGCTCAAGCCGACGCTCCTGTAGTGGCAGTCTAAGTTAGAAATTTGAAGAGGAATACACAGATTAGAAAACGTATCAGAGAAGCGGAGCGGCGTTGAATCATTTCACCCTCACTGCGATCTTGGTATCTAAAGACGCGATTCGATTTACACCTGCAGGAATACCGGTAATGCATTGTCAGCTAGAACATAGCGGTCACGCAAACGAGGTAGGAGTGGCAAGGAAAATTCAGATGAACGTTGAAGCTATCACAATCGGTCCGATACAAAAGGATTTAGAGCGCATGGATTTAGGAGCTGAGGCGGTGTTCGAAGGATTCTTGGCATCCAAGACTCTACGTAATCAAAGCCTTGTTTTCCACATTACCCATATTCAATTGAAAAATTAAAAAGGAAATCATCATGGCGTTTGGAAAGAAACCAGATTTCAAAAAGAAACCAGCTCAGAACCCATTGTTCAAGCGTAAGCGTTATTGCCGTTTCACTGTTGCTGGCGTAGAACAGATTGACTACAAAGATGTAGACACATTGAAGGACTTTATTAGCGAAAACGCCAAGATCACTCCTGCACGTTTGATGGGCACAAAAGCTAAATATCAGCGTCAGTTGGATACTGCTATTAAGCGTGCTCGTTACTTGGCTTTGTTGCCATTCTCCGATCAACACAAGAAATAATTAGGAGCCCTCAATGCAAATCATTCTTTTAGAAAAAGTAATTAACCTGGGCAACCTCGGCGACATCATTCGCGTTAAAGACGGTTATGCTCGCAATTTCTTAATCCCACAACGCAAGGCGCGTCGTGCAACTGAAACGGCGATTGCTGATTTTGCAGTTCGCCATGCTGAGTTGGAAAAATTAGCTGCTGAGAAATTGGCTGCCGCTGAAGCAGTTGGCGTAAAGCTCAAAGACTTGGTTCTTGAAATCGGTCAAAAAGCAGGCGTTGACGGTCGTTTGTTTGGTTCTGTAACCAATCATGACATCGCTGATGCGTTGAAAGCTAAAGGCTTCGCAATTGAGAAGTCTTCTGTTCGTTTGCCTACTGGCCCATTAAAAATGGTTGGTGATCACCCTGTAGCGGTTGCTGTACATACCGATGTAGTTGCAGAAATCACCATTCGTGTAGTTGGCGAGCAAGCTTAAGTTTTAAGTCTATAAATAAGCCTCATGGCTGAATCCCGTTCACGTTCCGTTACGCTGAATCCCGGCATGATGGGTTCTGGGGATGCAGTCGTGCAGGCTCTAAAAGTACCTCCGCATTCTGTAGAAGCCGAGCAATCATTGCTCGGCGGTCTGCTGATCGATAACTCCGCTTGGGATACCCTGGGTGGCGTATTAAACGACAAGGATTTCTACCGCCCTGAACATACCTTAATTTACCAGGTCATCGCTCGTTTGATTGGCGACAATCATCCAGCTGACGTGATTACTGTTCACGATGCCATTAAGTCTGAACAAGGTGGCGATTTAGTTGGGATTGATTATCTCAACTCATTAGCGCACAGCACGCCAAGCGCAGCCAATATTAAGGGCTATGCTGATATCGTGCGAGACCGCAGTATTCTACGTCGCTTAATTGAAGTTTCAGACAGTATTGTTAACTCCGCATTTGTTCCGGAAGGCCGAACAGTTAGAACACTGTTGGACGAAGCTGAGTCACGCATTTTGCAAATCGGTGAAGAGGGTAGTCGTAAAGCAGATTATCTGGAGATTGAACCTTTGCTCAAGACGGTAGTGGCTCGGATTGATGAGCTCTACAACCGTCAAGGCGGTAGTGACATCACTGGTATTGCAACCGGCTTCTTGGATTTAGATAAGCACACTAGCGGTTTGCAAAAAGGCGATTTAGTGATTGTTGCTGGAAGGCCTTCGATGGGTAAGACTGCATTCGCATTGAATATCGCAGAGAACGTTGCGCTTGCTGAAGGTCTGCCGGTTGTTGTCTTCTCGATGGAGATGTCGGGCGAACAATTGGCTGCACGTTTACTTGGCTCAGTAGGGCGCGTTGACCAAGGCCGTATGCGTACTGGTAAGTTGCAAGATGACGAGTGGCCACGTGTCACTGATGCGATTGCACGTTTGAGTAATACTCAAATTTTGATTGATGAGACCGGTTCTTTATCCAACTTAGAGTTGCGTGCACGTGCACGTCGTATCGCCCGAAACTTTGGCGGCACTCTCGGATTGGTGGTCATCGACTATTTGCAGTTGATGAGTGGCTCTGGTTCAGAAAACCGTGCAACCGAGATTTCTGAAATTTCTCGCTCACTTAAGTCACTTGCAAAAGAGCTGCAGTGCCCAGTAGTGGCACTCTCACAGTTAAATCGTGGTCTTGAGCAACGCCCCAATAAGCGCCCGATCATGTCTGACTTGCGTGAATCAGGCGCTATCGAACAAGATGCCGACTTAATTATGTTTATTTACCGTGATGAGGTTTATCACCCAGACACCACAACCGACAAAGGTGTGGCTGAAATTATTATCGGCAAGCAACGTAATGGTCCAATCGGTACAGTGCGCTTAAGCTGGCAAGGCCCATATACCAAGTTTGATAATTTAGCGATGGGATCGATTGGTTACTCTTCTGGCGGGTATGAACCGTTCTAAGTGGTCAAAAAATAATTAGATAAAAAAAAGGCCTCACATGTGAGGCCTTTTTAATATATCAACTAATGTAGGCAATCCAAATTAGATCAACTTCATCATCTTATTTGCCGCCTTCACATTTCTTGATTGAAGCGGCTTTAGCAGCGCCATACAGTGGCTTGCCATCTTTGCTTCATGCCTTGGCCTCGTAATCATTGGATTTAGCATCACCCATACATTTTTTAAGCGATGCATCCTTTGCGGCGCCATATAACGGTTTACCGTCTTTGCTGCCTGCCTTTGCTTCGCATGCGGCTTGATCGGCAAAAGCATAAGTTGGAAGTGCGAAACTGAGTGCAATGCTTAATGCAGCAATCATTTTCTTCATGCTCACTCTCCTTGGTGGATGGATTTATTTCGCAGGCTAACGCGCACAACGGTAAAGCTATAGCTAAATATTACGTCTGTTTCACAATCATGTTCTGAGATGCCATTGGGGCTGGGAAGCCAGCAGCAAGGGCGTCGCTCATGACGCGGTTGCTCTCAAAATATACCTGCCAGTAATCATTATTACTGCAATAGGGGCGTACAGCCAACACGGGTCCGACTACGTTGCACTCCAAAATATTCACCTCAACAGCTGGATCTTGTAGGACATTTGGGATGGCGGCAATCTTTTCACGCAATAAGGCCATTGCAGCATTTTGATCAGCCGCACTAGAGAGTTGGCACTTGAGATCAACACGACGATATGGGCTGTGACTAAAGTTCTGAATCGTGTCTCCCAATATTTTGGTATTACCAATCATGGTTGCAATATTGTCTGGGGTGTAAATGATGGAAGAGAAAAGACCAATTTCTCGAACAGTTCCAGTGACGCCACCAGCCGTGATGAAATCACCCACTTTAAATGGACGCAATACGATTACAAATACACCTGCCGCAAAGTTGGAAAGTAGGCCGGCCCAGGCTGCGCCTATGGCAACACCGGCAGTAGCAATCAATGCAGCAAAGCTGGTTGTTTGAATGCCGAAATAACCGAGAATGCCAACCACCAAGAGAATATTCAGGGTGACGGAAACCACTGAACCTACATAGCGAAGAATGGTCGGGTCCAACTTTTGTTGTTCTACGCCTTTGCGAATCACGCTGAGCGCAACTCCAATCAACCAACGGCCAATTACCCAAAGGGCGATAGCGGCCAAAATCTTTAAGCCAATATCCGTTGCAGATGTGACAAAAATTTCTTGTATGCGGTTTAAATCAATCTCTTTCATTGCGACTTTCGTAAATAAATTCAATAAAAATGCTTATAAAGCTTAAAAATGATTATTTCTGATTATGCAGATACTCGGTATTAGCCTAAGGGTTAATAGATATTAACTCTGCAGAGAATTATGATTCTCATACATATGACCCTAAAACTTTTGGGGGCATCATGAAACATTCGAATCTCGTCTGATGAAAATTATTAATTCAAAAACGATAGCCCAAAACAATTGCTTCATTTCAGTGTTTACAGCACTTTTCTTGATGGTGGGATCGGGCTCACCACTTGCACAAACCACAAATGCAAAATGTATCAATACGGGATCGGATCAGGTTGGGCAAAATCCGCCCACAGGTACGCTTAATTACACGCCAGGCAATAATGCAAACATTACGTGTAAGCCAATTAATTTAGGCGAAACAGTAGCTAGCGCGGGCGTGATTTCTGCTACCAATACTACCGATGGAAATGGCGTAAGAGTAACTGTTGCTGCTGGTACTGTGTATACCGTGTTGGCTCAACAATTGGCCTTGGCAGCGGAGCAACCGTTAATAACTCGGGGGCTTTAAATACCAGCTCTTTTTATAACGGCTATGAAATTTCTGCAGGCGTTAATGGGCGTTCGCAAGCTGGTGGTAACAGTTTGAATAACTTAACGGGTGTCACGATTGTTACGGCTGGCGGAAATGCTGCTGGTATTTACGTTAGCGCCACAAATGCGGGTTCTGCAGCCAATACCTTAACCAATGCCGGCACAATTACCACTTCCGGCTCGAGTTCCGCTGGTATGCGGCTGCACTCTGGGGCTAGCAATAGCAGGATCGTCAATACAATTGCTAATAGCGGCACAATTACTACTACAGGCCCGGCCTCTTATGGCGTTCAAGTGTCGGGCATTGGCGCGGTTGATCTGACCAATACTGGAACAATTACCACTACAGGCGCAAACTCATTTGGCATCTACAGTGCTGGCAATATTGTTAGTCTCACGAACTCTCAAGGCGGCTCAACACCTTTGACATACTCTGGTGCACTGCCAACTAATTACAACACGATCGTTTCAAGTTTGACGAATTACGGCAAGCTGGATGTTAGTGGCGGCAATGTAACTGGTGTGATGAATTTCAATATCAATAATTCTTCTTCACTTGCGTTTAACAGCACATACGCAACCGTTCTCAATGGATTGAAGATCAATAATCTTGGAAATTCATATGGCACATTTACTTCGGGTGGCAATATTTACGTTTGGGCATTAGTACACCGCGTTGGCGAGTCCTCAATGCAATCAGATTTAGTTATTCAGCCAGCCCCTACGCAAAGCACGCCAGTGGCGGTCCAGGCTAGCCTGCAAGAATTAAAGGCTCATTTGCTTGCTCGATCCTATTTAATTAGTCCTATCGATCCCGATACTCAGACTTCATTGGTATCGCTTGGCAATACATTGCAAGGATTGTTTGCTATGCAAGCTGCAGGTGTAGTCAATAGCTTGACCTATGACTGCTCTTTGTGTGATGAGAACAATGTTTGTATATCAACAGGTGGTCGTTTTACCAATGTCAGTGTGTACCCGAATAACTCTACAAGCGCTTTGCTTATTGGAGTCTATCGATTCTCCCCAAGCGTCCGTTTTGGCGCTTATCTTGACCAAAACCTGACTCAGAGTACCCACGGTGGAATTGCTCAGTTAAGTAATGGTAGTCCTATGGTCGGGTTGTCTGGTGTGTGGTCACAAAATCCAGATGGTACTGGAGCTGAGACAAAACTTTCCGCTGCTTATGTGAGTAAAAGCGCGACTCTGACTCGTCCAGTCGTGGGTGTTCTTATGCTGGTATGCGTTATGTAGTTGGTGGGATGGGTGGGTATGGTGAGTCTCAAACGGGAACCGTTTCCAGCCCCCTCCCTTATAACGCGATTACGAACTACACAACAACGGCTATTGCTGGATTCATTGCAAATCACAGGCTGACTGAGAAAACTATGTTGGTCGCGAGTGCTGGCGCTGAAAAAGATATCAATGCCAATGTGGGTAATTTGATGGCTACTGGTAACGGTGATTACAACATTGCTATGAATGACAACTATCGCACTCTAAGGCCTACAGCAAGCCTGGGTGCGTTTGATGATTTAAGCGCGCGTGAGAGATTGGGGTTAATCGGTATTTATCGTCAAGAGGCTTATCGAGCGATGACTTCATCAACGATCTTGGCGACATATACGATCGGCCTATAAATCAATTTACTGGGGTGTTAAACGACGCGCTTCAGTAAACTTGGCCGCCCAATATGGCGTAGTAATGTAATCCAGACGTACTGTTCCTCCTGCGCTTGGAGCATGTACAAACCTTCCCTGCCCAACATAGATTCCGGCGTGAGAGTATTTTTCACCGGTTGTATTAAAGAAAACTAAATCACCGGGGGCAGGAGGTTGATCATCAATACTTCGGCCTCTGGTGCTCATCAGCTGAATGGTGCGCGGAAGTTTGATCCCAGCAGCTTTGCTATAGACGTAAACAATCAGTCCGCTACAGTCAAAGCCACCTTTTGGAGTATTGCCGCCAAATCGATAGGGGACATCTACTAAACCTACCGCTGCGATCGAGATGTCCTCGGTTCCAACACTGGTGTCCTGCTTAAATTGAGCAACTTTTGCAGAACTGGATTTTCCGATAAATGTGCCGCATCCGCTCAGGATGAGCGGGCTGCAAATAAAAATGCCGCACCCCAGAAGAGTGCGGCATGAGAGGGTTTTATTAGAGTGCGTCAGCTGCATGATCCGCAAGACGGGAGCGCTCACCACGAGCCAGAGTCACGTGACCACCATGACGCCAACCTTTAAATCGATCGACTACATAAGTGAGACCGGATGATCCTTCGGTTAGATAAGGCGTGTCAATCTGAGCAATATTACCTAAGCAAACAATTTTGGTTCCAGGTCCCGCGCGAGTAACCAAAGTTTTCATTTGTTTTGGTGTTAAGTTTTGCGCTTCATCGATGATGACGAATTTGCTGACAAAAGTTCTGCCGCGCATGAAGTTCATGCTTTTTACCTTGATGCGTGAACGAATCAATTCTTGAGTGGCGGCGCGACCCCATTTGCCAGTGCCGTCATCGTTGCGCTGCAAAACTTCGAGGTTATCGTCAAACGCACCCATCCAAGGCTGCATTTTTTCTTCTTCGGTACCTGGTAGAAAGCCGATATCTTCACCAACGGGTACTGTGGCACGGGTGATGATGATTTCGTTATAGCGCTTGCTATCGAGAACCTGCTCAAGTCCAGCGGCCAAGGCTAGCAAGGTTTTTCCGGTACCCGCTTGCCCCAATAGAGTTACAAAGTCCACATCGGGGTTCATGAGCAGGTTCATGGCGAAGTTCTGCTCACGGTTACGCATTGTTACATTCCACACATTGTTCTGCTGATGAGAGAAGTCTCTCAGTGTTTGCAAGAGGGCGGTCTTACCGTTAATCTCTTTGACTTGTGCGTAGAACGGTGTTGAGCCATCTGAATTTTCTTGGTAGACAAATTGATTTACCAACATGCTGGCTACAGATGGACCAGTAACGCGATAGAACATCGTGCCCGATTTGGAGTCAGCCCAGCTCTCCATGTCCTTCCTATGCTTAGGCCAAAAATCTGCTGGCAATGTCATCACGCCTGCATACATCAAATCACGATCTTCTAAAACCTGGTCGTTGAAGTAGTCTTCAGCAGGTAACCCAAGTGCACGCGCTTTAATGCGCATATTGATATCTTTGGATACCAACACCACGTCTTGGCCCTTGCGGGTTTTTTGTAGCTCACTAACTACCGCCAAAATCAAGTTATCGCCTTTGCCTTCAGGTAGGCCTTCGGGCAATGCTTGTGTAGCAAGTTTGGTTTGAAAGAAGAGGCGACCGGTAACATCTTGATTACCAAGCTTATTGAGTGGAATGCCTTCATCCAAAGTACCGCTAGTGCCGGCAATCAGTTGATCCAGGGATCTACTGACGGTACGGGCATTGCGGGCTACCTCGGTCATGCCTTTCTTGTGGTTGTCTAGCTCTTCCAGTGTGGTCATTGGCAGATACAGATCGTGCTCTGAGAAGCGGAATAGAGAACTTGGATCGTGCATTAACACGTTGGTATCTAAAACAAACAAGCTGGGGGGTCCAGTGCGAATCACGCGCTTTGGTTTTGCTGTGGTAGGTGCCTTGCCTTCACTCCGAATTGGGGTGCGATCCGATTTGATTTTTTCAAGAGCCACTTCTGCTTCCGTTAAATCTTCTTCCGCATCGTTAGTCCAATCAATCGCTTCCATGACCACTGGTTTTGCTGGAGCAGGACGTTTCTTTAAGTCAGGAGTATCTTTGCGACTGAGTTTCACTTGATCAGCAATTTGAGTGGGGATTGGGGGCAGTGGCATGGGCTCTCCTAAAAGAAAAAAACCGCCAAGCGGAGTGCATTGACGGTTTATTACAAAATGGGCTGCAACGAGGGATGAAAAACGACGAAGGTTGCTCTCCGTACCTGATCTGAGATATTCAGGTTTTTGATTCAAACGGATTGTCAGACTTTCCCATCGTCTACGGTGCATATGAATCACTTTACCCAAAAATTTGGGGTTTGCAAGCACCTCAGAACAAATTGTTGTAAAAATTATTTAGTGGCTTTGGCGGCTTGTAATACTTCTGTCACATGGCCTGGAACCTTAAGGCCGCGCCATTCTTTCACTAGTTTGCCAGAGGAGTCAAAAAGAAAAGTGCTGCGCTCTACGCCACGGACTTGTTTGCCATACATATTCTTCATTTTCATGACGCCAAAGATTTGACAGAGTTCTTCTTCGGTATCGGAAACCAGCTCAAATGGGAGTTGCAGTTTGCTGCGGAAATTGTCATGGGATTTGAGGCTATCTCGGGAAACCCCTACCACCAGAGTATTCGCTTTGGTGAATGCTTCAATATTGTCTCTGAATTCACTAGACTCAGCGGTGCACCCTGGCGTCATATCTTTAGGATAAAAATACAGAACCAGTTTTTTGCCTTTTGCAGACGCTGGTGACAACGTTAATCCAGAGGTTGCTGGAATTGCGCACTGCGGCATGGGTTGCCCAATAGTTACTGTCATGATGAATCCTTTGTTAATGGGGTGTCTCTGGGTTTTATGTATTTCATTCTTTATTTTGAATGATAAGTTCGCCACTGCGATTGGGTATTGCTCCCCAGGTCAGTGGTAATACGGCTATTTTATCGAGTTGCTTGGTGGCTTCCCAGGATTGGTGAAGTTCAGCCATTGTGACTAAATCATGGCCTTGGTTTAGCCACCCAGCTAGCAACTGTTCAAATGCGGGTAAAGGCTTTTGTCCCTCTAATTCGGCATGCAAAGTGAAGACTTGGTCATTTGGGTTGCTTTGAGTAATTGCTAGCAATTTTTTAACTGCGCCAAATTCATCCCCGTCATCGATGCCAATCAACTCATCAAAGGTAGGCAGCGTTGTTGGGTATTGGACATGCTTGGCTTTGCCTGAAGACAGGGCCAGGCGATATGGCATGAGATTAGGCTCGGATCTGCCATCAGAAGAGTGGGTAATACCCCATTGATCAAGTTGTTCGAAAGCGGTTTCATTCATTTGCCAGCCAGCCGCTCCATAAGTGACTGGCGCATGGTCAAAGATCTCCACAAAACGATCCCAGCTTTTTTGCATCATGGCTTTGGTCCACTGCGCATCTTGAGTGCGAACGCCATCTTGCCAAGCTACGTGATCCCAAGTGTGAATTCCTGTTTCATGACCGGCTTTATCGATTGCGCGCATTTCCGCCGCAGCTTTCTTGCCAATATCTGGACCAGGAAGAAGTACGCCATAGAGTAAGGTCTTAATGCCGTAGTGCTCCACAACAGAGGTGCGACTGACTTTTTTCAAAAAGCCTGGGCGAAAAACACGCTTTAAGGCCCAACCTGTGTGATCAGGACCAAGGCTAAAGAGAAAGGTGGCTTTTAGGCCAAATCGCTCCAGGGTACGAGCTAAGTTCGGTACGCCTTCTTGAGTGCCGCGTAAGGTATCGACATCAACCTTGAGAGCTATCTTAGCCATGAATCCTTGTACTGATTCTACTCTTTATCAACTAAGGTACGTGCTTTTTCCACATCGTCACGATAGGCTTCAAAAATATTCTTGAGCGCATCAGACATCGTAGTCGTTGGTTGCCAGCCGAGTTCACACATCGTGTTGCCAATTGCTGGAACACGATTTTGAACGTCTTGATAGCCTTTACCGTAGTAAGCGCCAGACGTGGTTTCCACAGTCTTTACTTCGTTGGCGGTCTTCGCATACTCTGGAATGCTACGAGCAATTTCCAGCATCTGATTGGCTAGCTCGCGAATAGAGTGATTGTTTTTTGGATTGCCGATGTTGTAGATCTTGCCGTTAGCAACCCCATCTTTATTGTCGATGATCCGCATTAAGGCATCGATACCATCGTCAACATAAGTGAAGGCGCGCTTCTGAGCGCCGCCGTCAACGACGTTGATGGATTCACCGCGAACAATATGACCTAAGAACTGGGTCACTACGCGGGAAGAACCTTCTTTTGGGGTGTAGATGCTATCTAAACCAGGGCCAATCCAGTTAAATGGACGGAAGAGGGTAAATGGCAAGCCTTCCATGCCGTAACCCCAGATAACACGATCCATCAGCTGCTTGGAGCAAGCGTAAATCCAACGCGGTTTATTAATTGGGCCGTAAACCATATTGGATTTAGCTGGATCAAATTCGCCGTCCTCACACATTCCATACACTTCGGAGGTGGATGGGAATACCAAATGCTTTTTGTATTTCACAGCAGAGCGAACAATTGGAAGGTTCGCTTCGAAGTCGAGTTCAAATACTTTCAGCGGCTGCTGTACATAAGTTGCCGGTGTTGCAATTGCTACTAAAGGCAAGATCACATCGCATTTACGGATGTGATATTCAACCCACTCTTTATTGATGGTGATATCGCCCTCAAAAAAGTGCATGCGGGGATGATTTACTAATTCACCAAGACGGTCGTTTTGCATATCCATGCCATAGACATCCCAATCGGTTGTCTCGAGAATGCGCTTGGAAAGGTGGTGGCCAATAAAACCGTTAACACCAAGAATGAGTACTTTTTTCATCTTTACTGCCTCGTTTTAATCTCATAAGTGTTGCTACTCAGTTGCTATTGAATTGCTATCGGGAAACCATTCCAAGATTTCTACTGCTTGGTGATCTCTGCAAATGCCGAATACCCGATTATCAACCACTTGGACACCGCAAACCCCAAGATTGAGTTGGGCCGGAAATGGTCCTTTTAGGCTCGTGCGGGCGACAGTCATGATTTTACCATCATAGTCCGTAAATGCGCCCGGATAAGGGGGTGCAACTGCTCGAACTAGGTCATGAACCTGTTTGGCAGTCTGATTCCAATGAATTTGGCCATCTGCAGGCTTTCTACCGCCAAAATAGCTGCCTTTTTCGAGCTCATTGGGCTGGCGAGGAATCTTTCCATCAAGTAGGCTGGGCAAGACCTGTTCAACGACGCTGACGGCGGCTTGACTGACTTTGCCAAATACATCGGTAGCCGTTTCATCCGGACCAATGCTGACTGCCGTTTGCCCAACAATATCTCCGGCATCCGGCTTTGCTTCCATGATGTGCAAGGTGGCGCCAGTTTCAGTTTCGCCGTGCAGGATTGCCCAATTGACTGGCGCTCGTCCCCGATATTTTGGCAGTAGTGAGCCATGCATATTGAGTGCGGCTATTTTTGCGCACGTCAATATTTTCCCTGGAATCATGAAACGATAGTAGAAAGAGAAAATGTAATCTGGGGTTAAGGATTGCAGCTTCGGAATCAAATTCACTAATTCATTTGCGTTTGGTGTGATGTAGGGAATCTTTTTTTCGGCGCATAATTTTACTACGCTACCAAACCAAACATTCTCATTTGGATCATCTTGATGAGTGACTACCAGGTCAATTTGTATACCCGCATTGAGAAGTGCCTTCAGGCAGTTAACGCCAACATCGTGATAAGCAAAGACGACAGCGTGCAATTATTTTTTCTCTAAAACGGTTTGCACAACATAGCGTGGGCGCTTGCGAATTTGCTGATAAATGCGGCCAATGTATTCGCCTAGCAGCCCAAGCCCAAAGAGCATGACACCGATTAGGAAGAAGGTGAGCGCAAAGAGCGTGAAGACACCCTCAACTTCGGCACCCAGAACAAAGCGGCGCACTAGGAGGTAGGCAAATAGGCTGCCTGCAGCCAAGGACAACAGCATGCCGAGGATCGAGAAGATCTGCAAAGGCATGATTGAGAATCCGGTAACTAAATCAAAGTTCAAGCGAATCAGTTGATAGAGGCTGTATTTAGATTCGCCAGCAAAGCGTTCTTCATGTTTGACAGAGATCTCCACTGGATTTGCGGAGAAGGTATAAGCCAACGCTGGAATAAAAGTATTGCTTTCATCACATTGACGAACGAGATCCACAATGCGGCGGCTGTAGCCACGCAACATACATCCTTGGTCGGTCATCGTGATGCGTGTGATGTTTTCACGCAAACGATTCATGGCGCGTGAAGCAAACTTCCTAAACAAGCTATCTTGGCGATTGGCGCGAATGGTGCCAACGTAATCATGACCTTTTAGTAGTTGCTCAGTCAAATCATCAATTTCTTCTGGTGGATTTTGGAGGTCCGCATCCAGGGTAATAATGTGCTCGCCTTTTGCATACTCAAAGCCAGCCATGATCGCCATGTGTTGACCAAAGTTGCTATGAAATAAAACGGCACGAGTGACATCAGGGCGCAACTCAACTTGCTTGGAAAGAATGCCTGCAGAACGATCTTTGCTGCCATCATTGACAAACACTACCTCATAGGCAAGCTGGCGTTTGGCGGCCAGTCCATCCAAAGCAGGATATAGACGATCAAATAGAGCCTGGAGGCCATCTTCCTCGTTGTAAACGGGAATAACAATGCTGAGTGTTGGGTTGGCGGCTAAATTTGCAGTCATCTCGCAATTTTGCCTGATTTTCTGGGTTTAACCCAAGAACGCTAGTTTTTGCGGTATTTCAGCAAAATTCCGACCAATCCACTGGCTATACGGCCAATATCCTCATCGGCCATTGCGGCGAATAAGGGGAGGGTCAAAATAGATCGACCGATGCGTTCAGCAATCGGAGTGTCCGAAGTTTTATAGCCTTGGTTTTTGTAGAGCGTAAAACCGGTAATTGCTGGGTAATGAACTCCAGTGCCAATACCAAGATCTTTCAACTCAGTCATGATTTGGGCGCGGTCAGTATTTAGCTGCTCAAGTGGTAAAACAACTTGAAACATATGCCAGTTGTTACCAGTAAAGTTTGCTACTGGCAATTCTAATTTCAAATCTTGCAATCGAGCAGATTTCAATTCGGCGAGAATAGCCTCAAAATACTGGTGTGCTAAAGCAGCACGGCGCGCTTGATATGAGGGGAGTTGCTTTAGTTGTTCAAGACCAATGGCGGCATTCACATCTGTCAAATTATCTTTGCCGCCGAGAACATCCACATCCATTCCATCCATGCCTTGGCGGGTTAGTCCTTGCAGGCGGAGCTTCTCGGCAAGCTTTGCTTCATCTGCATTGTTGAGAACCAGACATCCACCCTCAACAGTAGTGAGATTTTTGTTGGCCTGAAAGCTGAAGCTCACCAAGTCGCCAAAGCTACCAATTTTTTTGCCTTTCCACTGTGATCCAAAGGCTTGTGCGGCATCTTCGATGACACGGAGATGATGTTGTTTGGCTAAGGCATAGAGCTGATCCATATTCACAGACAAGCCCGCTAAATAGACTGGCATAATTGCGCGAGTTTTTGAAGTAATAGCGGCCGATACTTGATTGAGATCAATGTTGCGCGTTACTGGATCAATGTCAACAAACACAGGTTTGGCGCCAATACTCAAAATGACATTCGATGTTGCTACCCAAGAAATGGGTGTAGTGATCACTTCATCACCATCGCCAATGCCAGCAACTTGCAGGGCGATCTTCATCGTAGCGGTGCCATTGGCAAAACAGCGGACAGGACGATTCGCAAAGTATTTGCTTAAGGTTGCTTCAAATTCAGCAACCTTGGGTCCAGATGTCACCCAACCTGAACGCAATACCTCTGAGACCGCATCAATTGTTTCTTGGTTGAAGCTGGGGCGCGTGAAAGGTATGAATGAATGGTTGTGTGACATGATTTTTAGATATTACTGCGTTACTGTGCCACTTTTGGCGTGTCAGGATGCTTCACGATCATTCTGCGCGAGTCTCGATCGACTTCCTGCATAGGGAGTTGACCTTTTAGCGCATCAAATTGCTCTGGAACCATCAGGGCGTAGGCTGTTTGATCTTCTTGCCAACGATTAATAAAGGCATCTAGTGTCGGTATCCAGAGATCGGGCTCTTGATTGACGCCAAACTCGAGTTCATCGGGCGATTCCACCATGATCATGGGTCGGCCTAAATAGAATGGCACTGTGTGGTCTAAGAGGCGCACGGAATAGAAATTCACTTTTTCGGGAATGGTGGTTTTAACGCGCTCCACAAGATCAATGCCAGAGACCGCGCGACCTAAAGTTTCGTGACCCGTACCCGCAATGATGGCGCAGAGAAAAAATCCACAAGCAAAACTGACAACGCTTTGAATGCCATTACGTTTGCTTTGCCATGCGGCGTAAGCGCTAAAACTGACTAGCGCAACTAAGGCTGCAATCACCCAATAGGTGTATTGCGCATATGCCTCAATTTCATCGGGTCGTGCTTGTTTGCCAATGGCATCGAGAAAGAGAAATCCAGCGCATCCCAAAATCGTAAAACCGATTGTTTGCAATTTCCATGGAAATGCCATGATATTGGTATGGCCTAACAAGCGATCTAAGCGGTTGCCAATCAGTAATGCGAGTGCGGGAAAAACAGGAATGATGTAACCAGGCAGCTTGGAGCGTGAGACGCTAAAAAACGCGAAGATCACCCCAAACCAGCAAGCCAATAACCAGCCAGCAGAAAACTCGCGACGGCGCTCGCTCCAAGCCTGCGCAATTGATCCGGGCACTTGAAGAATCCAGGGGAGCAGGCCAATGAGCAAGAGCGGTACAAAGTAATAAATCGGACCCGTTCTACTATGAGCATCTTGAGTAAATCGTTGTAGATGCTCATGAATAAAAAAGAATTCTAAGAACTGTGGGTCGCGCTGCGCCACCAACACAAACCAAGGCGCAGTGATTGCTAGGAACAAAATACTTCCGCTAAATAAACGTAAGCGAGTCCAAATTTTCCAGTCCAAAGTGCTAAGGGAATATGCAATGCAAACCATTGCAGGAATGGCGGCGCCAATTACACCTTTGGATAAAGTTGCCAGCGCCATGAAGACCCAACAAGCCCACATCCAATTTCGACAACTATTTTTGTTGTGAGAAGTTTGAGCAGTCAATAGACTGCAAAGTGCAGCGACTAAAAAAGCAGACAAGCCCATGTCCAGTGAATTGAAGTGGCCGCTGATAACCCACATCGGACTTGATGCCAATACAACTGCTGCTAGCCATCCTGCTCTGGCGTTATAAATCCGCGCCCCAGTAAATCCAACTAAAAGAATAGTTAAGAAGCCGGTGAGCGCTGTCCAAAGACGTGCCTGCCAATCACCAATACCAAACACTTGAAATGCTCCGGCAGTAGCCCAAGCCTGTAATGGCGGCTTTTCGAAATACTTATAGCCGTTGTAGCGTGGGGTAATCCAGTCGCCGGTAACCAACATTTCTCGCGCAATTTCCGCATAGCGTCCTTCATCAGAAGGAATTAAGTGGCGGTAATTAAGCGTGCCAAACCAGAGCAGGGCATAAATGATGACCAATAGCAAAATTTTGCCCGGATGCAGGGCTGATGATTGCCGAATTTGGCCAAATTGCATTACACAGGCTCCACAATCAAGGCCAGAAGGACTTGCCGTCCTTCGCCTACTAGGATGTTGTAAGTGCGACATACGGCTTGAGAATCCATGACTTCAAAGCCAATTTTGGCCTCGATCAGGGTTTTTAGGAGCTCTGGCTTAGGGAAGCGCTGGCGACCACCAGTCCCAATAAGGATTAATTCTGGTTTTAAATCAACGAGTTGCGCAAAGTGATGGGCTTCTATGGCCGCAAATGTCTGGGCAGACCATTCAGAGATGGCGCCATTCGAACTAAGGACAACCGCATGGGCGTAAGGAGTCTTATTGATCTCTACGTAGCCATCGCCGTAGCCGGTAATCGTATTCGCTCCGGAATGGGGGTAAGATTGAAGCTTCAAAGTGGGCTCTCTGTCATAATTAGGTGGATTATAAGCTAGCTGTTTTTTCTCATATTTCAAGAATTTACCCTTAAATTTATTTTGAAACCGATCCGAAAGTCCCAAAAGCTCGATAACGTCTGTTATGACATACGTGGTCCGGTGCTCGAGCTTGCTCAGCGCATGGAGGCAGAGGGTCAAAAAATCATCAAATTAAACATCGGAAACGTAGGGGTTTTCGGTTTTGATCCACCTGAAGAGATTCAGTTGAACATGATCCGCAATTTGAGCAATGCCTCAGCTTATTCTGATTCCAAAGGAACCCTTGCTGCTCGAAAAGCCATCATGCAGTATTGCCAAGAAAAAGGCATTCAAGGAGTGACCTTGGATGATGTGTATACCGGCAATGGTGTTTCTGAGCTCATCGTTCTCTCAATGAACGCGCTCTTAAATGATGGTGATGAAGTATTGATTCCAACACCAGATTACCCGCTATGGACTGCTGCAGTCAGCTTATCAAGTGGCACACCGGTGCACTATCTTTGTGATGAATCCAAAGAGTGGGCGTTAGACTTAAATGATTTACGTAAAAAAATCACGTCTCGCACTAAAGCGATTGTGGTGATCAATCCAAACAATCCGACTGGCGCGATTTACTCCAAAGAAGTATTGCTTGAGTTGATTCAGATCGCTCGTGCGAATGGATTGATATTGTTTGCCGATGAGATTTACGACAAGATGTTGTACGACGGTGCGCAGCATATCTCATTAGCCTCGCTATCTACTGATGTGGTCACCATTACTTTTAATGGCCTATCTAAAAACTATCGTTCATGCGGCTACCGCGCTGGATGGATGATTGTTTCTGGCGATAAAGAAATGGTGCGCGATTACATTGAGGGATTAAACATGCTGGCCTCGATGCGTTTATGCGCAAACGTCCCAGGTCAATACGCAATTCAGACTGCGTTGGGCGGTTACCAAAGTATTAATGATTTGGTGGGCGAGGGCGGTCGTCTTGCAAAACAACGTGATCTTGCGTGGAACCTCATTACGGATATTCCGGGTGTGACATGCGTGAAACCAAAATCCGCTTTGTATTTATTTCCAAGATTAGACCCCGAAGTTTATCCAATCGATGAGGATCAACAATTTGTCGCTGATCTCTTAAAAGAAGAAAAAGTATTGTTGGTGCAAGGCTCTGGTTTTAACTGGGGAAAACCTGACCACTTCCGCGTAGTGTTCTTGCCTCACGAAGATGTACTCAAGGAAGCTATTGGCCGCCTTGCACGTTTTCTGGAGCGTTATCGTAATAAGCATAGCCGTAAGGCTTCTTCAACTGCAACAAAGGCATCATGAAACCGATTCAAGTAGGTCTGTTAGGTATTGGCACTGTTGGTGGTGGCGTATTCACTGTTCTCGAGCGTAACCAAGATGAGATTACGCGTCGCGCCGGTCGTGGCATTCGAATTAATACGGTTGCCGACCTGAATGTAGAGCGCGCTAAAGAATTAGTGAAGGATCGCGCGCAAGTGGTGAGTGATGCTCGTGCCGTGATTAATAACCCAGAGATCGACATCGTTGTGGAACTCATTGGCGGTTCTGGCATTGCTAAAGACCTGGTGCTTGAGGCAATTGCCGCCGGTAAATATGTGGTTACAGCCAATAAGGCATTGATCGCTGTGCACGGTAACGAAATTTTTAAGGCTGCCCATGCTAAAGGCGTAATGGTGGCGTTTGAAGCTGCTGTAGCGAGTGGAATTCCGATTATTAAAGCTTTGCGCGAAAGCTTAACCGCTAACCGCATTGAGTGGATCGCCGGCATTATTAATGGCACCACGAATTTCATCTTGTCGGAAATGCGTGATAAAGGTTTGGATTTCGAGACTGTATTAAAAGAAGCGCAACGCTTGGGTTACGCCGAAGCCGATCCTACTTTCGATATTGAAGGTGTTGATGCCGCGCATAAAGCGACCATCATGAGTGCGATTGCATTCGGTATTCCAATGCAGTTCGAGAAAGCGCACGTTGAAGGCATTACTAAGCTTGCTGCAATTGATATTAAATATGCCGAGCAACTGGGTTATCGCACTAAGTTGTTGGGTATTGCGAAGAAAACGCCAACTGGTGTTGAATTGCGCGTTCATCCAACTTTAATTCCATCTAAGCGTTTGATTGCCAATGTTGAGGGCGCTATGAATGCCGTTCAAGTATTTGGTGATGCCGTTGGGACTACTTTGTATTACGGTAAAGGCGCAGGCTCAGAGCCAACCGCATCTGCAGTGATTGCGGACTTGGTGGATATCACTCGTTTATTGCGCGCCGATGCTGAGCATCGTGTGCCTTACTTGGCCTTCCAGCCAGATGCTGTGCAAGACACTCCCGTATTGCCAATTGGTGAGATCACTACAAGCTACTATTTGCGTTTGCGTGTCGTAGATCAGGCTGGCGTGTTGGCGGATATCACGAAGATTTTGGCTTCACACGGTGTTTCTATTGACGCTCTATTGCAAAAAGAAGCAGATGAGGGTGAAAGTCAAACTGATTTAGTGGCTTTGACGCACGAAACCAAAGAAAAGAATATGCTTGCCGCAATTAAAGAGATTCAAGCTCTGAAAACTGTTGCTGGCGAAGTGGTGAAGATCCGTTTAGAAAATCTGTCTTAAGTAAATTTAGCAAAATACATGCGTTACCAATCTACTCGCGGCAATAGCCCACAACAATCCTTTTTAGAAATTTTGTTTGGTGGATTGGCGCCTGATGGCGGCTTGTATTTACCTACTCAGTATCCAAAAGTTACTGCAGGGCAATTGGATTCCTGGCGTGGCCTGTCTTATGCCGATCTAGCTTATGAAGTCCTCAGTTTGTATTGCGACGATATTCCCGAGGCGGACTTGCGTGTGCTCTTGCGTAAAACCTATACCGAACAGGTTTATTGCAATGGCCGCCCACAAGACAATGCTACAGACATTACGCCTTTGGACTGGTTGGGCGAAGAGCGGGATACATGCATCGGTCTTCTCAGTATTTCAAATGGGCCCACCTTAGCTTTTAAAGATATGGCGATGCAGTTGCTTGGCAATCTGTTTGAATATGCTTTGAAGAAAAAAGGTCAGCAGCTCAATATTTTAGGCGCCACTTCTGGTGATACTGGTAGTGCCGCCGAATACGCTATGCGCGGTAAAGAAGGAGTGAAGGTATTTATGCTTTCACCACGCGGAAAAATGAGCGCGTTTCAGTCTGCGCAAATGTATTCTTTGCAAGACCCCAATATTTTTAACTTAGCGGTTGCTGGTGTATTTGATGACTGCCAGGATATTGTTAAGGCGGTTAGCAATGACCATGCCTTTAAAGCGAAGAACCAAATTGGCACCGTTAATTCGATTAACTGGTGTCGTGTAGTCGCCCAAGTGGTGTACTACTTCCAGGGATATTTACTAGCGACTAAATCCAGTTCTGAAAAGGTTTCGTTTACCGTGCCTTCTGGCAACTTTGGCAATGTCTGCGCAGGTCATATTGCCCGCATGATGGGCTTGCCTATCGAGCACTTAGTGGTTGCCACGAACGAAAATGATGTGCTGGACGAGTTTTTCCGCACGGGCGTATATCGCGCGCGTAAGTCGGCTGAGACGCTGCATACTTCTAGTCCATCCATGGATATTTCTAAAGCAAGCAACTTTGAGCGCTTTGTTTTTGATTTTATGGGTCAAGACGGCAAAGCGACTGCGGGGATGTTTAAACAAGTAGATGAGGCTGGTGGATTCGATATCTCTAAAGACGCTGTTTTCAAAGACCTTGGTAAGTATGGATTCCAATCTGGCCGAAGCACACATGAGAATCGCCTAGAAACGATTCGTGATGTTTATAAGCAATACGAAGTCATGATCGATCCACATACCGCCGATGGTGTGAAAGTCGCTCGTGAGCACTTGCAGGCTGGTATTCCGATGATCGTGCTTGAAACTGCATTACCAATTAAGTTCGAGGAAACCATTGAGCTTGCTTTGGGTCGTCCGGCTGAGTGCCCACCCGCATTCAAAGACATTAAATCTAAGCCGCAGCGCGTGGAAAATATTGATGCCGATGTCAATCAGGTTAAAGCTTGTATAACGACACATCTAAGTTAATTTTTAACCTAGAAAATTGAAGTAATACAAATCATCTTATGACTAAGCCACCGATGTTGACTGCGCAGCAGGCTTTGGACCATTTGCTTTTTCATGCCAAACCTGTGCAAGAGAGCAAAAGCATTTCGATGCAGGCAACTCTGGGTCGTGTGCTCGCAGAAGATGTATGTAGCCTAGTGGATGTACCGCCGCTAGATAACACCTCCATGGATGGGTATGCGGTGCGTACTGCTGACACCCAAAATGCTGGAAGCACTCTCAGAATTGCTAAGCGCATTCCAGCAGGTTCTATTGGAGCTCAGTTAGAGTCAGGCACTGCCACCAGAATTTTTACTGGTGCTCCGATGCCGCCTGGTGCTGATGCGGTGGTCATGCAAGAGGATTGCGCGGTAGAAGGTCAGTCCAATCAGGTGGTCATTAATGTTGCTCCAATATCTGGTCAGTGGATTCGTCGTAGGGGTGAAGATTTAACTGCTGGTAAAACCGCGCTTACTTCTGGCACATTCTTGCGCCCACAAGAATTAGGTGTTGCTGCTTCAGCCGTGCTAACCCACCTCAATGTAAAGCGTCGCGTAAGAGTGGCTGCATTCTTTACGGGTGATGAGTTAGCCATTCCAGGTGAGCCATTAAAACCAGGCGGCATTTACAACTCTAATCGCGATACTTTATTGGCAAGCCCTTGGCATTTGGCGCGGTTAAAAAACGGATGAAGCTAAAGGTGGTGAGGCTTGGTGTATCGGTTTGCCAGGCAATCCGGTCTCCAGCTTTGTTACTTTCTTGTTATTTGTTCGCCCCTTCATTTTGAAATTACAAGGGCGTGAATCCAAGGCTTCGCAAGCCTATCTCATGCGCGCAGACTTTGATTGGTTAAAAGCCGATCGTCGTAATGAATTCCTGCGCGTCAAGATTAACGATCAGGGGGCTTAGCTCTGTTTCCCACCCAAAGCTCGGGAGTGCGTACCAGCGCCTCTTTGGGTGATTGTTTGGTAGATTGCCCGCCTAATCAACCAATCAAGGCAGGCGATCTCGTGAAATACATCCCCTTTGATGCGCTTCTTAAATAATCGGTTTACGATTATGCAATGAAACTTGCATTACGATTCTTGGCCTCATTGCGTGAAGCCCTTGGTGTCTCGCAAGAGAGCGTGACTATTCCTGATGCGGTGAAGACGATTGCCGATCTCAGAGGTCACCTTATCGCGCGCGGCAATCCTTGGGTGGAAGTGTTGGCCGAAGGCAAGGTATTGCGTTGCGCTCTCAATCACCACATGGTTGATGCCGGCACACCATTGCAAGAGGGTGCGGAAGTGGCATTTTTCCCACCGGTCACTGGGGGCTAGTGTGTCTAAGTCTTGCATGCGTATCCAAGAGGGTGATTTTGATCTGGGTGCTGAAATAGCGGCCCTACGCAAAGGTGATCCACGGGTTGGCGCGGTAGTGCCTTTCTTGGGCACAGTTCGCGATATGAATGACGGCAGTCAGGTAAAGGGTATGACGCTTGAGCACGACCCTGGCATGACGGAAAAGGCGTTGCAAGAAATTCTGGATCAGGCTTCAGCGCGTTGGAACATTTATCAGACGCTAGTCATCCATCGCGTTGGCCCACTACGTCCGGAGGATCAAATTGTTTTGGTGGTGGTAAGCAGTGCGAATCGGGGAGAAGCTTTTGCTGCTTGCGAGTACATCATGGACTACCTGAAAACGGCAGCCCCATTTTGGAAAAAAGAAGATACCCCTGGAGGTGCTCGTTGAGTTGATGCCCGCATTACTGACGAAGCCGCAATGGCGCGTTTGGAAAAGAAGTAAGCAAAGTAATCAGCTCGTTTTTTTTTACTTCATTTTAAAAAACGCCAATTTTTCAGATCTGGGCAGTTGCTTTAGTTTTTCCTCTGCTTTTGAGGCCCCAGAGCGATCGGGATGCTCCTGTGTCGCCAAAAGAATGACTGGTCTGCGCGCTCTTGTGTAGCGTGCGCCTTGCCCTGAATTATGGGCTGTTAGGCGATGCTCTAAGCGGTTCATAATCCCGGCATAGTAAATGCCATCAGCGCATTCAAGTAGATAAACAAGCCAGGTCAAAATAGGTCAAATTAGAGTTAAAAATGGCTCAAAAACCCTTGAAATTGGCAATATTGCCATTATATCCTATAGATATAGATATTCATAGAGTTGATGGGATATAAAAATGAGAATAGATAAATTAACAACTAAATTTCAAGAGGCTCTCAGCGAGGCGAAAAGTATCACTTTGGCTAAAGACAATCAATATATCGAGCCTGCCCACGTTTTGTTGGCGATGTTGCGTGACTCCGACGGTGGCGCAAAGAGTTTACTATCTCGCGCAGGCGTCAATGTTGCCGGCTTGGAAAAGGGCGTAGAGAAGATTATTAGCAACCTTCCTGAGGTGCAGGGTACCAGCGGAGAAGTCCAGGTTGGTCGTGATTTAAGTAATTGGCTGAATTTATGTGAAAAAGCAGCCAATAAACGCAATGATCAATTTATCGCTGGCGAGTTGTTTTTGCTGGTGGTTGCTGATGACAAAGGCGAGCTTGGAACAGTTGCCCGTGAGAATGGATTAAATCGTAAATCGTTAGAAGCGGCTATTGATTTAGTGCGCGGTGGAGAATCAGTGAATAGTGCGGATGCGGAATGTCAACGTGAGGCCTTAAAAAAATACACAGTCGATTTAACTGAGCGTGCTCGCATGGGTAAGCTTGATCCGGTAATTGGTCGCGATGATGAGATTCGTCGCACTATTCAGATCTTGCAACGTCGTGGCAAAAATAATCCAGTGTTGATTGGTGAGCCAGGTGTGGGTAAGACTGCCATTGTTGAAGGCCTGGCCCAGCGTATCGTCAATGGGGAAGTGCCTGAAACCTTGAAGAACAAGCGTGTTTTGGTCTTGGATATGGCTTTGCTATTGGCTGGCGCTAAATACCGTGGTGAATTCGAAGAGCGCCTGAAGGCGGTCCTCAGTGACGTTGCCAAAGATGAAGGTCAAACCATTATCTTTATTGACGAGATTCACACAATGGTTGGTGCTGGCAAGGGTAATGGCGCGATGGATGCTGGCAATATGCTTAAGCCTGCTTTGGCTCGCGGTGAATTGCATTGCATTGGCGCAACCACCTTGGACGAATATCGCAAGTACATTGAAAAAGATCCAGCGCTGGAGCGCCGTTTCCAAAAAGTGATGGTTGAAGAGCCAAGTGTTGAGGCAACGATTGCGATCTTGCGTGGTTTGCAAGAGCGTTATGAGCTTCACCATGGTATTGAAATTACCGATCCAGCCATTGTTGCGGCTGCGGAGCTGTCGCATCGCTACATTACCGATCGCTTCTTGCCAGATAAGGCGATTGATCTGATTGATGAAGCTGGTTCACGTATTCGGATGGAGATCGATTCCAAGCCAGAGGTAATGGATAAGCTCGAGCGCCGCCTTATTCAACTCAAGATTGAGCGTGAGGCCGTGAAGAAAGAGAAGGATGAGGATTCCCAAAAACGTTTAGGCCTGATTGAAGAAGAGATCAAGCGCTTGGGCGCTGAATATGCTGATCTGGAAGAAATCTGGAAAGCGGAGAAAGGTGCCGTGCTTGGCGCTGCCAATCTGAAAGAAGAGATTGAGAAGGTTAAAGCGGAAATCGCCAAGCTTCAGCGTGAAGGTAAGTTAGAAAAAGTTGCTGAATTGCAATACGGCAAGTTACCTGAACTTGAGGCTAAGCTGAAGTCTGCGGCTGCCGCCGAAGCGAAGGGCGACAAAGATGGCGTAGCGAAAAACAAATTGCTACGCACTCAAGTTGGCGCAGAAGAAATTGCTGAAGTAATATCTCGCGCTACGGGTATTCCGGTATCGAAGATGATGCAAGGCGAGCGCGATAAATTGCTTAAGATGGAAGAGCTATTGCATAAGCGCGTGGTTGGCCAAGAAGAGGCTATTCGTGCGGTATCCGATGCTATTCGCCGTTCTCGCGCCGGCTTGGCTGAAGAGAATCGCCCATATGGCTCTTTCCTATTCCTCGGACCTACTGGTGTTGGTAAGACTGAACTCTGTAAAGCATTGGCTGGCTTCTTGTTTGACAGTGAAGATCACCTCATTCGTATCGATATGAGTGAATTCATGGAGAAACATAGCGTTGCGCGTTTAATTGGCGCGCCCCCAGGTTATGTTGGCTACGAAGAAGGTGGTTACTTAACTGAACAAGTTCGTCGTCATCCATATAGCGTTATCTTGTTTGATGAAATTGAAAAAGCACATCCAGACGTATTTAACGTGCTCTTGCAGGTCTTGGATGATGGTCGTTTGACTGATGGTCAAGGTCGTACGGTGGACTTTAAGAACACGGTGATTGTTATGACCAGCAATATTGGTTCGCATGTGATTCAATCAATGGCTGATAAGAAGCTGTCGAAAATCAAAGAGGCGGTATTTGAAGAATTGAAGAACCATTTCCGCCCTGAGTTCTTAAACCGCATTGATGAAATCGTCGTGTTCCATGGCTTGGATAAAGGCAATATCGCTAACATCGCGAAGATTTTGCTCAAAAATCTGTCAGATCGCTTGGCGAAAGTCGACATGCAGCTTGAAGTGAGTGATGCGGCTTTGAATAAGATTGCGGAAGTAGGTTTTGATCCGGTCTTTGGAGCAAGGCCGCTTAAGCGAGCGATTCAGCAGCATATTGAGAACCCTGTTTCCAAGATGATCTTGGAAGGCAAGTTCGGACCTAAGGACGTAGTTCCCGTAGATGTCGATAAGGCGGGCGACTTTAGCTTTAGCCGTCAGGTTCATTAAGCAATAAAAATGTAGTTCAGCAGGAATATTCCTGCGCCAGTAAACTCGGTACATGACTGTTGCGCTTAGTAGGCGTGCCAGTGATGTCCGGGTTATTGGTCTCATTAGTCTGGCTCACGGCAGCTCTCATTTCTTTCATTTAATACTTCCTACCATTTTTCCATGGTTGAAGGCGGAGTTTGGCTTTAACTATGCCGAGCTGGGCTTGTTAATGACGGTCTTTTTTGTGGTCTCTTGCGTTGTTCAAGCTAGTTCAGGTTTTTTGGTTGATCGCATAGGCGCCCGCCCCGTTTTATTTGCTGGAGTGGGCTTGTTATCACTTGCAGCTCTAACTTACTCACAGAGCAATGGTTATGCGATGTTAGTGCTGGGTGCGGTGATTGCAGGATGTGGCAATGGTGTATTTCACCCAGTTGATTACACACTCATTAACCATAAGGTTTCCCTTCCAAATCTTCCATATGCCTATTCTGTTCATGGCGTTACTGGATATTTGGGATGGGCGGCGGCACCAGCCTTAATGGTTGGCATGACGACATTGTTTGATTGGCGCATTGCGTTTCTCACTGCAGCAACCCTTGAAGCTATGATTTTATTGATATTGTGGCTGAGTCGTGAGCGCTTAATAGATGATGTACACGCAAGGAGAGATGAGTCTCAGGCTAGTCATACCGCAAGTAATCCTGGGGCTGCCCCCTTAAGTACTTTTGGTTTTCTAAAGCTACCAGCCGTTTGGTTATGCTGGATTTTCTTTTTCTTTAGCATGGCTGCTACCACCGGCTTGCAATCATTTGCGCCAACCTCGCTATTTGAAATCTATGAAATATCCGTAAGCTCAGGAAATTATTACCTCACACTTCTTTCCATGGGTGGTGCAGGTGGAATGTTATTGGGTAGTTACCTAGCGACGCGCTTAAAGGTGCCCGAAAGAATTATCACGATGTGTTTCACCGTCAACATCGTGATGGGTCTTCTGCTGGCAACGGGACTTGTACCAAAAGAAATCATCGTGATGGCTTTTATTGTGATTGGTCTTGGTCTAGGTATTGCCGCTCCATCGCGCGATTTAATGGTTCGCTCTGCCACACCGTCAGGGTCATCTGGCCGGGTGTATGGAATTGTTTACTCGGGGATTGACCTTGGTGCCGCTCTTAGCCCATTGATCTTCGGTATTTTTTTGGATGGCGGCTATCCAAAGCTGTTGTTCGTAGGTGTCGCCCTACTTCAATTAATGATTATTTTGACCAGCTTTAAGGTTTCCACTCTCAATGCCGCCAAGGGCGAGTAAATATTTTCACAATGTGAAAAGCTATTACGCTGCGTAAAATGCAGTGCAACATAGGCATGATGGTTTTATTCCAAAGAATGAATATTCATTCCATATTGCAAAATGTTATCCATAACCAATTGAATATAAACAGTTAATTATCTATCTAAATATCGTATATTTTGCTTGCTTGCTGTGGTGAGCTAGTTAAACTCTTATATAAGACATAAGACTTGAATCGATCTTAAGAATTCTCAAATTTGAATTACTTGTTTAACTTAGGGAGAAAAACATGGCAGATCGCAAAGCAGAAATCGCAGCCTTACAAAAAGATTGGGATACTAATCCACGTTGGAAGGGTATTACTCGTGGCTATACAGCCGAAGACGTAGTACGCCTGCGTGGTTCACTGAAGATTGAGCACACTTTAGCTAAACATTGCGCAGAGCGTCTTTGGGACTTGGTAAACAACGAAGCTTACGTTAACTGTTTAGGTGCTTTGACTGGCGGTTAAGCAATGCAACGAGTTAAAGCTGGTATCCAAGCTATGTACTTGTCAGGCTGGCAAGTTGCCGCCGACGGTAATTCTTATGCCGCTATGTATCCAGACCAATCTTTATATCCAGTAGATTCACTTCCGAAGATGGTTGAGCGTATTCACAACTCATTCCAGCGTGCTGATGAAATCCAGACCGCTAAAGGTATCAACCCAGGCGATGCTGGTTACATTGAGTACTTCGCTCCAATCGTTGCTGATACTGAAGCTGGTTTCGGCGGTGTATTGAACGCATTTGAATTGAGTCAGGCGTTAATCAAGCAAAGTGCTGCTGGCGTTCACTTTGAAGACCAATTGTCTTCTGTTAAGAAGTGCGGTCACTTAGGTGGCAAGGTATTATTGCCAACCACTGAATCTGTACAAAAATTGATTTCCGCACGTCTAGCTTCTGACGTTATGGGTGTTCCAACAAGTATCCTAGCCCGTACCGATGCTGAGGCTGCTGACTTGTTGACGTCTGACTACGATGAAAACGACAAGCCATTCTTGAGAGGCGAACGCACTCCAGAAGGCTTCTACAAAACACGTAAAGGCTTGGATTCAGCGATTTCACGTGGCTTGGCGTACGCTGCATACGCTGACATGGTTTGGTGTGAAACAGGTACGACTGATCTCGAGTTTGCCCGTCAATTTGCTGAAGCAATGCGTGCGAAGTTCCCAGGAAAAATGTTGGCTTACAACTGCTCGCCATCTTTCAACTGGAAGAAAAACTTGGACGACGCACCCATTGCTAAGTTCCAACGTGAATTGGGCGCGATGGGCTACAAATATCCGTTCATCACATTGGCCGGTATTCACTCCATGTGGTACAATATCTACGACTTGGCGCAAGACTACAGCAAGCGTGGCATGACTGCATCCGTAGAGAAAGTACAAGAGCCAGAGTTTGCTGCTTGTGATCGTGGTTACACATTCGTTTCACATCAGCAAGAAGTTGGCACCGGTTACTTCGACGACGTAACTACTGTTATCCAAGGTGGTAAGTCTTCTGTAACAGCGTTGACTGGTTCTACTGAAGAAGAGCAGTTCCACTAATCTTTAATAGATCCCTAAGTAGTATGTAGTAAGCAGTAGTACACCAATGCTGCCGCGGCATCTAAATGACCACACAAGGGTGACTGAGGTGTCGTTTTCGTTTACATGCTTCACATGACTAATTGCGTACTCTGTAAAGATAACCTCAAGCCTGAAGAGGGCAAACTCATATGGCGTGGTGATGACTGTCGAGTCATCCTTGTGAACCATCCTGATCTGCCGGGATTCTGCCGGGTGATCTGGCATCGCCATGTGGCCGAGATGACTGATCTGAGCTACGGAGAGCGTGAGCATATCATGACCTTAGTGTTTGCTGTTGAAGCAGCTATACGCCACGTTATGCATCCAGATAAGGTAAATATCGCCGCCCTAGGTAATATGGTTCCCCATATTCATTGGCATGTCATTCCAAGATTTAAGGATGATGCTTGCTTTCCAGGGTCGGCTTGGTCCACCAGAACACAGGAGCCAAAAGAATCCGCAATAGAAGTTAGAAGAAAAAAGACTCAAGAATTGCCAGCTGCCATTAAGGCTGCCATTGCCAATCTTGCTTAAACTAGTTTTTTAAGTGCCTCGAGATATTTTTCGGGATTGAGTGGCTGACCTTCATGCTGCGTTTCCCACATCACTTGTCCTAGGCACTCCATCATGACGTGCTGTGCCTCATGCATTGAACCCAGTTTTTGCGATAGTTTGTCTGCGATTTCTTTAATGCCAGGGGGTTGATTAATCGATATCTGCTCGCTAATGGACAGATGCATCGATAAGTGCAAGAAGGGATTAGTTTCACCGCGTTCGGGTGTGTAATCTTGTCCTAGGGCGCTTTCAGGATCAGCAAGGAGCTCGTGATATTCAGGATGTTCAACCATCCAATCGCTTGCCAATGTTTCCATTGGGTCAAGGATGTGATTCTCGGTGTTCTTTTTCCAGGTATCGCAAAAAAAGCGACGCACTTCTGCGCGGGTTGGATTAAATATCGCCACGCACTTTTCCTTTACCAGTTTTGTGTTTAAAGCCACACAGTGGTTCGACTATGCATTGCGCACAATCTGGGTTACGCGCCTTGCATGTATATCGACCATGCAATATAAGCCAATGATGAGCATCATGTAGATACTCTTTTGGTACACGTTTGAGCAATTGCTCTTCAACCTTGACCACATCTTTCCCGGGTGCTAAGCCGGTACGGTTTGATACTCTGAAGATATGAGTATCAACAGCAATCGTAGGTTGACCAAATGCGGTATTGAGAATGACGTTAGCAGTTTTTCTGCCAACACCCGGCAGGGCTTCTAATTCTTCACGAGTCTGAGGCACTTCGCCCCCATGTTTTTCTAGGAGCAATCGACAAGTCTCCTGAATATGTTTCCCCTTGGAATTGAATAAGCCGATATGCTGAATATAAGGCCTTACATCTTCTTCGCCAAGATCTAAAAGAGCTTGCGGAGTATTGGCAATCTTATAGAGCTTACGCGTTCCTTTGTTGACGGACACATCAGTCGCTTGCGCAGAGAGTAGTACTGCAATCAATAGCTCAAATGGTGAATTATACTCCAGCTCGGTCTCTGCCTTGGGATTATTGGCTTTCAGTTGCTCAAAAAAAGCACGACGTTTTGCTAGATTCATAATTTCTTTTGCTGGGCTCTAGCAATCGCCGCTGCGATGATGGCGCGTTTGCGCTCTTGTTTCTTGAGTTCGTCTGCGGATGATGGGCTTTCGGCATTGACTGCTACTAATTTACTTGCAGATTTTTTTGCCAGGCGTTCAGCATTATCTTTTCGCTCTCTATCGAGTCGTTGCTCGCGATTGTGATAACGCTTGCGGGAAATATCTGCTAATTCTTGGGACCAAGCATCCCAGCCGGTTTGAGTGCCGGTCACATCAATCATGTGGATGCAATCAACGGGGCATGGCGGAATACAGAGATCGCAACCCGTGCACCATTCTCTCAGCACGACATGCATTTGCTTAGAAGTGCCAACGATCGCATCAACGGGGCATGTCTGAATACATAGGGTGCAACCTATGCACTTTTGCGGGTCGATAAAGGCGACTAGTCGTGGGCGTTCAATCCCGCATTCTGGGTCGATGGTGGGGTGAAGATCAAAGGCATCTTGTGGGTAGATGGATATCAGAATCTTGCTCAGGCGTTTGATGCCTTCAATGCCACCAGGAGGGCAACGATTGGGCAAAGCTTCGCCGCTCGCCATTGCTTCTGCATAGCCGCGGCACTCAGGGTAGCCGCACTTAGTGCATTGCGTTTGCGGCAGAATATCCTCAAGTTGATCGATGAGATTATTAGCTTGGCTCATGAAAATTTCTTGTGAAGATCTTCTTAAAAGTAAAGACTTCGAAGAGCCTTTAATTTATGATAACTTAATAGTCCGAGTAGCCGTTTTCTTCGTATTCTGATGTTCACGAATGAACGTCTTAATCTTCGGATAAACTTTTTCGCGCCAACGACGGCCAGCAAAGATGCCGTAGTGACCTGCGCCAGCAACTTCATAATGGTCTTTATTCTCTTTTGGGATGCCGGCACATAAAGCATTCGCTGAACGGGTCTGACC
The DNA here is from genome assembly GCF_900095215.1 of Polynucleobacter necessarius. Lineage (NCBI taxonomy): Bacteria > Pseudomonadati > Pseudomonadota > Betaproteobacteria > Burkholderiales > Burkholderiaceae > Polynucleobacter > Polynucleobacter necessarius. The sequence continues at coordinate 395,241 of NZ_LT606949.1, forward strand.
ACTGCCGGAAATATCATCGAGCTCGCCTTCAACGGTAAGACGAGCAGTCTTTTTAATGTCTTGAGGTTTAACGAGCTCACCAGCAACTTCCCAGGTGCCATTAGGTAATGCATAGTCCTGGAAAACAGTCTTGATGATGTCTAAGTAGAACTTGGAATCCAAGTCCAGCACTGCGTTGTATTCGTCATAGAAGCGAATGTGTGATTCCGCATCTTGCTCGTCGCCACGCACTAGGTTCTGGAAGTAATCCCAGCGAGACTGTAAGTGGTTTTGTGGATTCATGGCGATGAAGCCAGTGTGTTGCAAGAAGCCTGGATATACCTTGCGTCCAGCGCCTGGATAGTTGGGTGGAACGTTATAAATGACATGACTCTAAAACCACTAATATGCCTTCTGATCAGCCAAATTATTCACTGAAGTCGGTGACTTACGTGCGTCAATTGGGCCGCCCATCATTATCATGGATGCCGAAGTGGCTTCGCTAGCAGATGCTGTCAAAGAGACCGCGCCTAAAGTAGGAACGGTTGGCTGGCAAACAGAAATCACGTGCAAATCTTTTGCGCCGATGGTGCGAATGAATGCTTGAACGTAGTGGACATAATCATCAAGACCAAATTCACCACCCCCTCTAATGGAACGAGGCGTGCATCAATCCAGTCGGCGATGTACACCTTATGGTCTTGTAGGAGTGTGCGCACAGTGTCGCGCAGCAATGTGGAGTGATGACCGGATAAAGGGGCAACCACAAACACCACTGGATCTTCCTTGAGTTTCTTAATAACTTCAACATCATCGGAAAAGCGTTTAAAACATACTAACTTGCAAAATGGTTTTGCAAGCGTCGTCATTTCATGAATAGCAACTTCGCGACCGTGCGCCTGCACTGAGTGAATGCCAAACTCTGGTTGCTTTTTTACCTAAACGGTAGAGTAACTCATAGTTAGCAGCTAAACGCTCAGACTCTGGAACCATTGACGCTGGATTTGAAGCATTAATAAAGGCTTCAGAAGCAGCGCGTGCCCATGAGCTCACTGGTTGAAGTAAGGCTTTTTGAAATTCGTGCAACTGATATAGCATGGTGCCTCCGGTAATTCATGATATCCGCTTGGTACGCTTGGATTAAGCTAATACGCGGGCGATTGCTTTAGCCACTTTATCAATATTTTTAGTATTGAGGGCTGCCACACAAATGCGTCCAGTAGAGAGGGCGTAAATGCCGTCTTCTTTCTGTAAGCGCTCAACTTGCTCAGCTGTTAAGCCTGAGTAAGAAAACATTCCACGTTGCTGCTCGATGAAAGCAAGGTCTTGCTTTGCTCCAGCGGCAGCGAGTTTTTCAACAAGACCATGACGCATTGCTTTAATGCGATCACGCATTTCCGTCAACTCATCTTCCCAGAGCTTGCGTAATTCTGGCGAATTCAAAACAGCGGCCGCAATGGCGGCACCATGAGTTGGAGGATTGGAATAGTTTGTCCGAATCACACGCTTCAATTGAGAGAGTACGCGAGTAGATTCATCTTTACTTTGTGTCACGATAGACAAGGCGCCAACACGCTCACCATAGAGGGAGAATGACTTGGAGAAAGAACTGGAAACCAAGAAGGACATACCCGATTCAGCGAAGAGGCGAACCGCAATACCGTCTTGCTCGATCCCGACCGCAAAGCCTTGGTAAGCCATATCCAAGAAGGGAATCAAGCCTTTGTTCTTACAGATATCAATCACTTGACGCCATTGAGCTTCGGTAATATCCGCGCCGGTTGGGTTGTGACAACAAGCGTGCAACAGCACAGTAGTGTTCTTTGGGAAAGACTCTAAAGACTTCACCATGCCATCAAAATCAACACCGCGAGTTTTGCCATCGAAGTAGGTGTACTGAAGCACTTCGAAGCCAGCGGATTCAAAAATGCCGCGGTGGTTTTCCCAGGTTGGGTTGCTAATAGCGCATGGCGCGTTTAAGTTCAGGCGTTTAATAAAGTCGGCGCCAACGCGCAATGCGCCTGTACCACCTAAACATTGAGCGGTAACAACACGACCATCTTTAATGGGTGCAGAGTCAGCGCAAAACAATAGCTTTTGCACTGCGCTGTTGTAGGGGTTTGGACCTTCGATAGGGATGTAGCTACGTGGAGAGTGCTTTGCAACAATCGCCTCTTCCGCTTGAATCACCGCTTTTAAAAGAGGCACCTTGCCTTCGTCTGTGTAATACACGCCAACACCTAAATTCACTTTGTCAGCGCGTTGGTCTGCACCGTAGGCTTCTGTGAGGCCAAAAATAGGATCTTGAGGGGCAAATGGGACTGAGGCAAACAGGATCATTTGAGGTCGAAAGTGGTGGTTTTAGGCTGGGTTTGTTCTTAATTGACGTTAACTTCAGTTTAATTTTCGGTTTTTGAGGCCAGAAGCAACTATTTCCTAAGAAAAAACGGCAAAATCATTGTTTGTACAAAATTCGCTGTGAAGAAATCTCACGGATGAAATAAATGATAGCCGATATGTTCCCTAAGTTACCTAAAACTGGATCAAAATCTGAAGTAAAAGCGGAGAAGAAAAGCTCGGCTGTAGATCCTTTGGGCGAGGTCGGTCACGACCTAGATCCTGCCAAGTTCGTGACCTTTCCTGACTCCCCTTATTACCTGTATCAGCGCTTTCCGCCGGCAGGAGACCAGCCTCAGGCAATTGATGCCCTGGTTGAGGGCATTGAGGATGGACTGACTTTTCAGACGCTTTTGGGGGTTACAGGGTCAGGAAAGACCTTCACAATGGCCAATGTGATTGCCAGAACCGGTCGTCCAGCCATCATTTTTGCCCCGAATAAGACCTTGGCTGCCCAGCTTTACAGTGAATTTAGGGAGTTTTTTCCTAAAAACGCGGTTGAGTACTTCGTGAGTTACTACGACTATTACCAGCCAGAGGCCTATGTTCCTCAGCGGGACCTCTTTATTGAAAAAGACTCTTCGATTAATGAGCATATTGAGCAAATGCGCTTGTCCGCAACAAAGAGTCTATTAGAGCGTCGCGACGTCATTATTGTGGCCACCGTTTCGGCAATTTACGGTATTGGTAATCCAGGCGACTATCACAGCATGGTGATGACATTGCGTCCTGGCGACAAAATGAGTCAGCGGGATATTTTGATGCGCCTGATCGCGATGCAGTATGACCGCAATGCAACCGATTTCAAGCGTGGTGTATTTCGCGTGCGCGGTGACACGATTGACATTTTCCCTGCCGAGCATAATGAGTTAGCGGTTCGGGTTGAATTATTTGATGATGTCATCGAGCGTTTGCAATTATTTGATCCACTTACTGGAAAAATTCGGCAGAAGATTCCGCGTTTTACTGTGTATCCAAGTTCGCATTACGTTACTCCGCGTGACACTGTTTTGAAAGCGATTGAAACAATTAAATCTGAGTTGCGTACTCGTTTGGATGAATTTGTTAAAGACGGAAAATTGGTTGAGGCGAAACGTCTTGAACAGCGCACTCGTTTTGATTTGGAAATGCTCAATGAATTGGGTTTTTGTAAAGGCATTGAAAACTACTCTCGTCATCTCTCCGGTGCCGCTCCAGGCGAGTCCCCGCCTACCCTGGTGGACTATCTGCCCAATGATGCCCTGATGTTCCTAGATGAAAGCCACGTCTTAATTGGCCAGCTCAATGCGATGTATAACGGCGACAAGTCACGCAAGCATACCTTGGTGGAATTTGGTTTCCGTTTGCCTTCTGCGATGGATAATCGTCCGCTTAAATTTACCGAGTTTGAAACGAAAATGCGTCAAACCATTTTTGTCTCCGCGACTCCAGCCGATTACGAAAATACGCATCAAGGTCAAGTGGTGGAGCAAGTGGCTAGACCAACAGGATTGGTCGATCCAGAAATTGAAGTCTTACCAGCAAGCACGCAGGTCGATGATTTGTTGGATCAAATTCATGCACGTGTCAAAGTGGGTGAACGCGTACTGGTGACCGTGTTGACTAAGCGCATGGCTGAACAATTAACCGATTATCTTTCTGATAATGGTGTGAAGGTGCGTTATGTGCACTCGGATATCGACACAGTAGAGCGCGTAGAAATTTTGCGTGACTTACGTCTAGGCGTTTTCGATGTTTTGGTTGGTATTAATTTATTGCGCGAAGGCTTGGATATTCCTGAGGTTTCATTGGTCGCGATTTTGGACGCCGACAAAGAAGGCTTTTTACGCTCCGAACGCAGTTTGATTCAGACGATTGGTCGGGCAGCCCGAAATGTCCGAGGCAAAGCTATTTTGTACGCAGATAAGATCACGGACTCTATGCGCATGGCGATGGGGGAGACCGAAAGACGCCGTACGAAGCAAATTGCCTTCAATAAGCTGCATGGTATTGAGCCTAAAGGGGTTCAAAAGCGGATTAAGGACATTATTGATGGCGTTTACGACGTCAAAGAGAAGCGTCAGGAGATGCAAGTTGAGCAGGAGCGGGCTCGCTATGAGGATATGGGCGAGAAGAATCTGGCGGCTGAAATCAAGCGCCTAGAGCAGCAAATGAATGCTGAAGCCAAGAATTTGGAGTTTGAAAAGGCTGCCAGCACCCGGGATAGACTTACTAATGTGAAAGAAATGGCTTTCGGGGCCAGGTCTAGGGACTCGGTCTACGCGTCTAATTCATTAATTCCTGGCTTGTAAGAGGGATTTTTGGGATAATTCCCGAGCAGATTGCTGGGTCTTATGGTAAGGTTAAGTGGAATGGTCTGGTAATACCCGACCGACTGTTAGCTGTCCATAACACTCCATTATCAAGGTGACATATGAGACTTACAACCAAAGGTCGTTTTGCAGTAACCGCAATGATTGATTTAGCCCTGCGTGAAATACATGGCCCCGTAACTTTGGCCGGAATTAGCCAAAGACAAAAGATTTCCCTTTCCTATCTCGAGCAATTGTTCGGCAAATTACGCCGTTTCAATATCGTGGCAAGTACTCGTGGACCTGGCGGTGGTTATAGCCTGGCCCGACCTTCATCCGAGGTGAGTGTGGCCGACATTATTGTCGCTGTCGATGAGCCTCTCGATGCAACCCAGTGCGGCGGTAAAGGTAACTGTCATACCGACGAAGAAAATCATGGCCGTTGCATGACTCATGACCTCTGGAGCAATCTCAATTCCAAAATGGTTGACTACTTGAGTTCAGTGAGTTTAAAAGATTTAGTTCAGCAGCAAGAAGGGCGCGGCATTGTGATTCAAGACATGCGTCAAAAGAAAATTAAGGTTGAAAGTTCCAAGGCGGATAAACCTGCTGCAGTGCTTGCAGCTAAAAAAGAAGTAGCGCCTAAGGCGCCGCTAGTAAATTCTGTATTTAATCTAGCGCGCCAAAGTTAATAACGAATTATACCTACCGATAGATAAACCATGAACGCCCCAAAAGATTTGCCACAACAACCGGTTCCAATGTTTAGTCCTAAGCACTTCCCGGTGTATATGGACTACTCAGCTACAACACCGATTGATCCTCGTGTGGTTGAGAAGATGTCGCCTTATTTGCGCGAGCAGTTTGGTAATGCCGCTTCACGTAGTCACGCTTATGGCTGGGTGGCTGAAGAGGCGGTTGAATGGGCGCGTTCAGAGGTTGCTCAATTGATTCATGCCGATCCTAGGGAAATTGTCTTTACCAGCGGCGCCACTGAAAGCATTAACTTAGCACTCAAAGGCGCAGCACACTTCTACAAAGATCGTGGCAATCACATCATTACCGTAAAAACTGAGCACAAGGCAACTTTAGACACCTGTCGTGAATTAGAGCGTGAAGGTTATGAAGTGACTTCCTTGGATGTATTGCCAAATGGTTTAATTGATTTTGCGCAACTCGAAGCGGCGATGAAGCCGGGCACGATTTTGGCTTCAGTGATGTATGTCAATAATGAAATCGGTGTCGTGCAAGATATCCCTGTGATTGGCGACTTATGTCGTTCACGTGGCGTGATTTTTCATGTGGATGCAGCTCAAGCAACTGGCAAAGTAGAGATTGATCTTGAGAAGATTAAAGTAGATTTGATGAGTTTTTCTGCTCACAAGACGTATGGACCTAAAGGCATTGGCGCTTTGTTTGTGCGTTGTAAGCCGCGTATACGTATTGAGGCGCAGATTCATGGCGGTGGACATGAGCGTGGTATGCGTTCTGGAACCCTTGCTGTGCACCAGATCGTTGGCATGGGTGAGGCCTTCCGCATTGCTCGCGTTGAGATGACTGAAGAAAACAAGCGTATCCGTGCTTTACGGGATCGTTTGTTAAATGGTTTAAAAGACATCGAAGAGGTTTATGTCAACGGCGATATGGACCATCGTGTACCTCATAACCTGAACATCAGTTTTAACTATGTTGAAGGTGAATCCATGTTGATGGCCCTAAAAGATTTGGCAATCTCTTCTGGTTCAGCCTGCACTTCAGCCTCTTTAGAACCATCTTATGTATTGCGCGCTTTGGGTCGCAATGATGAATTGGCGCATAGCTCTATTCGCTTTACCTTAGGTCGCTTTACGACTGAAGAAGAAGTGGATTTCACGATTAAGTTGGTGAAAGAGAAGATGGCTAAGTTGCGTGAGTTATCCCCACTTTGGGAAATGTATAAAGATGGAATCGATCTCAGTACGATTCAATGGGCAGCACACTAAAACTATATAAAAGAAATTAAAGAGGAAATGCCATGGCATATAGCGAAAAGGTCATTGACCACTACGAAAATCCCCGCAACGTTGGTTCATTCGAAAAGGGTGACGACAGCGTAGGTACTGGCATGGTTGGTGCGCCAGCTTGCGGCGACGTAATGAAATTACAGATTCGCGTGAATGACCAAGGCGTAATTGAAGATGCCAAGTTTAAGACTTATGGTTGCGGCTCTGCGATTGCCTCATCTTCATTGGTAACAGAGTGGGTTAAAGGTAAAACTTTAGATCAAGCGCTGGAGATTAAGAACTCATTGATCGCCGAAGAATTGGCTTTGCCACCAGTAAAAATTCACTGCTCCATTTTGGCTGAAGATGCTATCAAGGGAGCAGTAGCGGACTATAAAGAAAAGCATCCAGCGAAATAAGTAGGCATAACTATGGCAATTACATTAACTGATAAAGCGGCTGCACACGTAAACCGTAATCTTGAAAAGCGCGGCAAGGGCTGTGGCTTGCGCTTGGGCGTTCGAACGACGGGTTGCTCTGGCCTAGCCTATCAACTTGAGTATGTTGATGAGCCTGCGGCAGAGGATCAGGTTTTTGAGTCAAACGGTATTAAGGTATTTTTGGATCCAAAGAGCTTGGCTTACTTAGACGGTACGGAATTAGACTTTGTGCGTGAGGGTTTGAATGAAGGATTTAAGTTTCAAAATCCAAACGTAAAAGATGAGTGTGGTTGTGGTGAATCTTTCCGCGTCTGACGATTACTTTCGTTTCTTTGGATTAAATCAGAAATTCAATATCGATTTGCCTGATCTAGATCAGGCTTACTTGGCGATTCAGAAGGAAGTGCACCCTGATCGTTATGCTCGTGGCAGCGATGTGGAGCAGCGCATTGCCATGCAAATGGCGACCTTGGCCAACACTGCACATCAAACGCTTAAAAATCCGATTCAACGAGGTTTATATCTTTGCAAACTCCATGGCGTTGATGCCAAATTGGAAACCAATACTGCAATGCCTGCTGCTTTTCTGATGAAACAGATGGAATGGCGCGAAAGTCTGGATGAGCAAGCGGAAAACATTTCAGCTTTGGAGGTTTTGATGGCTGAAGTCGAAGAGTCCAAAGAAGATATCCTTACAGAAATCGTTCAAGCCATTGATGGCGCCAAAAATTATGAGCGGGCTGCCGAATTACTTCGTGGCTTACTTTTTATTGATAAGTTTGCAGTTGAGCTTGATGACACCATTGCGGCCCTAATCTAGCCCCACTCAAGCTAAACTCTATTGCCTATGGCCTTATTACAAATCTCTGAACCCGGTAAATCGCTAGCACCTCATCAGCGCCGCATTGCCGTTGGTATTGATTTGGGAACGACCAATTCTTTGGTGGCTATTGTGCGTGACGCACTGCCCAAGGTTTTGCCAGATGCGCAAGGCCGCGAATTACTACCATCGGTAATCCGTTATTTGCCCAATGGCAGAACTCAAGCTGGTTTTGAGGCGCTTGAGAGTGTGGTGATTGATCCGAAAAATACGATTGTTTCTGTGAAGCGCTTCATGGGTCGTGGCTTGCTAGATGTAGAGCATATTGAAAGCGCTCCATATGATTTTGTTGATCAGCCTGGAATGCTCAAGCTGAGAACCGTCGCTGGTGACAAAAGTCCGATTGAGGTTTCCGCAGAGATCTTGGCCCGCTTGCGTCAGTTGGCTGAAGATTCCGTTTCCGATGAAATTGTTGGCGCAGTAATTACTGTTCCGGCTTACTTTGATGATGCGCAGCGTCAGGCAACTAAAGATGCTGCTAAGTTAGCCGGTGTTGAAGTCTTGCGCTTGCTGAATGAGCCTACTGCTGCTGCAATTGCCTATGGTTTAGAGAATGCCTCTGAGGGTGTCTATGCCGTATATGACTTAGGTGGCGGCACCTTTGATATCTCCATATTGCGCATGAGTAGAGGTGTGTTTGAAGTGCTCTCTACTGGCGGAGATTCTGCTTTGGGTGGCGATGATTTTGATCATCGTTTGTATTGCTGGGTGATTGAGCAGGCTAAGCTTCCGCCATTATCGATTCATGACCATCGAACGCTCTTACAAGCGTGCAAGCATACGAAAGAGCAACTGAGTCATAACCCTTTAGCGCGTGTGCATGAAACGCTGGATGATGGCACGGTAGTGAATGTCGGTATTAGCCAGGCGCAATTCTTTGAAATTACCCAGAATCTCGTAACCAAGACTCTGATGGCTTGTAAAAAAGCTTTGCGTGATTCTGGCCTCAAGGCTGAAGATGTTAAGGGTGTGGTGATGGTGGGTGGCTCAACCCGTATGCCAAATGTCCAGCGCGCTGTAGGCGAGCTATTTGGTACGCAGCCTTTGAATAATTTAAACCCTGATCAAGTAGTTGCGTTGGGCGCGGCGATGCAGGCTGACTTATTGGCCGGTAATCAAAGCAAGGATGATGAGTGGCTTCTATTGGATGTCATTCCACTATCGCTGGGCATCGAAACTATGGGTGGCTTGGTTGAAAAGATTATTCCTCGCAATACCCCAATCCCAGTTTCCAGGGCGCAGAACTTTACGACCTTTAAAGATGGTCAGACCGCATTAGCAATTCAGGTGGTGCAAGGTGAACGAGAACTTGCTCAAGACTGCCGCTCTCTAGGTAGATTTGAGCTGCGTGGTATTCCAACAATGGCTGCAGGTGCTGCGCGCATTCGTGTGACTTTCCAGGTGGATCCCGATGGACTTCTCTCTGTAAGTGCCATGGAGCAAGGCTCTGGTGTCAAAGCATCGATTGATATTAAACCTTCTTATGGCTTAACAGATGCGGAAATTACTCGCATGCTACAAGATGGCTTTGCCTCCGCAAAAGAGGATTTGCTTTCCAGATCTTTGCGTGAAGAAGAGGTTAATGCTCAGCGTTTACTAGATGCCGTACAGACCGCTCTCGATAGTGATCGTGCTCTTCTCAATACAGAAGAGCAGAAAGCTATTGATCAGGAGATGGCTACACTACAAAAGATTTTGAATGAAGAGACTGATGGTGAGGTTGTTCGTAAAGCGGTGGATCATGCCGCCAAAGCTACTGATGACTTCGCGCAAAAGCGCATGAACGCCAGCATTCAGAAAGCTTTATCCGGTAAGCATGTTGCTGAGATTTAACTCAATAAATACTAATAGAACGTCAATAGAAAAGAATCATGACTCAAATCGTTGTATTACCCCATAGTGAGTATTGTCCTGAAGGTGCGGTTGTTGAGGTTGCTCCAGGCACATCGATTTGTGAGGCGTTATTGGAGAATGACATTCCAATTGAACATGCCTGCGATATGGTGTGTGCCTGCAGTACCTGCCATGTGATTGTGAAGGAGGGTTATCAAAGCTTGAATCCTCCTGATGAAAATGAAGAAGATATGCTCGACCGCGCTTGGGGCCTTAACCCTCAGTCTCGTTTATCTTGCCAGGCCATTGTGGGTAAACAGGATTTGGTGATTGAAATCCCAAAGTATTCAATCAATCATGCCAAAGCAAAGCATTAACTAATTAAGGCAAATAAAGAGGAGTTAGTAATCGGCAAAATTAAAATGCGATTTATCTTTTTCTGCGCCAATCTCTTCATTAGTAATACCCTGTTTGCTTACCCGTTACAAGTAGCCCGCTTTGGTGACGAAGGTAGTCTGTATGTTGAGAGTTCCTCGATTGTTCGAATGGGGTCTTTCGTTCGAATGACTTACGTAATTAATTACTGGCAGCCTCAATCCTTCGGTTCCCATACTTATTTATCAAAAGCGACTACTGTGCGAGTAGATTGCAAGAATCGACGTGTATTTGCTCTATCAAACTCTTTTTACAGTCAGCAGGATATGGACGGTGATTTCCTGGGTAAATTTCCTCAAGACGACGTTGAAGGGCAATATGCTGAGCCCGGCAGTTTGGTCGCAAATATGGTGAAGATAGGTTGTAGCTTCGGCTAGCGCTCTAAAATAGAGCATTAAGCTCTTAAATCATGCAAGTATGAAAGCGCGTGGCTTGCAGAAGGATTAATATGAATTCGTAGTTCATTCTTTAGGTAGTGCCTCCAAACAATCTTGTAAGCCATCCTTCGGGGTGGCTTTTCTTTTGCCTATTTATAAATAGTATGTTAAATTACATAATGTAAATAAACAGAATGTATATGGCTACAAAAGAACAAAAAATCGACCTTAAAAGCATGAAGAGTGCGGCAGATGCTGCCTGTCTCCTGATGAAGGTTCTCAATCATCGCGATCGATTGATGTTGCTTTGTGAAATCAGTCAAGGCGAGAAGTGCGTGGGCCAGTTGGAAGAGATATTGGATCTTCATCAGCCAATGCTCTCACAGCACCTGACCAGATTAAGGGTGGCAAAGTTAGTAAACACTCGCAGAGAAGGCAAACAGATTTTTTATTCACTAGGAAGTGAATCAGCATTGGCAGTTATCGAAGTTTTGTACCAGCAGTTTTCTAAGAAATAACCTAAAGGCGAATCAAATGAAATGTAACGTCGGTAGTATTGATCGCGTTCTACGCATCGCTGTGGGTTTGGTGTTGGTTGGCTTGGCAGCTAGTGGTGTGATTGGTGTTGGGGGTTGGGTCGGTGTTGTGCCCCTGGCAACCGGCTTGTTTAGATTCTACCCCTTTTACCCGGTTCTTGGCATTAATTCATGCGGCACTGATTCTGACTGTACCGGTGGCGGTTGCTGTAAGTAACAAGTTATTTAACTAAGGAAACTCAAATGCCAAAAGATTACAAGCAAATCACAAGAGATATCTCAGGTTCATTAGCGAAATTAAGGGCTGATGCCCCGGAGGTGATGCAGGGCTTTAGCGACTGAGCAGCTGCAGCCACTAAAGATGGTGTGCTAGATAAGAAAACTAAAGAGTTAATTTCTTTTGCTTTGGGTGTGGCCGCTTGTTGTGATGGTTGCCCGGGTTCTCATACGCAAGCCTTAGTTAAACTTGGCGCCACCAGGCAGGAGGTAGTAGAAACGCTTGGCATGGCTACTTATATGGGTGGCGGCCCATCGTTAATGTATGCAGCAGATGCTTTAAGTGCATTTGAACAGGCACAGGCCTAAACAAAGTTATTGCAGCAAAAGAAAAAGCCTCGCATTGCGAGGCTTTTTTACATCAGCGATACATCTTTACTGCGCTAGCGCTTCACGAATCATGCCTGCGGCAACCGTATGATTTGTGGCTTCATCAATTAAGATGAAAGCGCCCGTGCGCTGTGATTGGTCAAACAAGTCTGCAACGATTGGCTTTTGCAAGATGAAATTAACGCGACCAATTTCGTTGGTGGATAGCGTATGCACATCGCTTGCTTGTGATAGTGTTTGCACATCCAAGACTCGTTGAATATTCTTCACCTTTGCGCCAACGGTATTGGTGGTGTGACGTAAAGCGTACTTCCGACTCAATGAGAGTGGCTCGCTGTCTAACCAGCATAAATCGGCAGATAATTGTTTGCTCAGGACTGGCGGTTTACTGTCTTCAGTGCTAATAAATAGAGAGCCGCGTGAAACATCGATGTCCTCAGATAGCTGAATGGCAACAGCTTGACCTGTCTCGGCTGAACCAACCGCATTGCTGTCGTTGGTTTGTTTTCGGTTGGAGCGGTTGCCTAGATAGATTTCTGCAACTGTAGCTTCAGAGCCCCCTGGCAATACCTGGATTTTTTGTCCTTGACGAATACTGCCAGACTCGATTTCGCCAAGGTAGCCACGGAAGTCATCGGAAACGCTGCCATCTTGACGAGCCACATATTGCACTGGGAAGCGAAGTGCTAACTTTTCAGACTGAGGGCTGGTATTCAAGCTGTCTAGCCACTGCAAGAGGGTAGGCCCTTTATACCAAGGTGTATCTGTACTGGCAGTAACGACATTGGCGCCAAGCAATGCGGAGATTGGAATCAATGTTGGTTTAGGTAGGCCAATCTTCTGAGTGAGATCTTCAATGGATGTTTTAATGGCATTAAATACTTTCTCATCAAACTCATATATGTCCATCTTGTTTATGGCAAATACCACGTGACGTAAACCTAGAAGGTGAACAATAGCTGCATGACGCTTGGTTTGCGCCAGCAGGGTTTCGGGAGTGGCGTTGAGATCAACGCGGGTTGCATCTACGAGGATCACGGCAACATCAGATTGGGAGGCGCCAGTAACCAAGTTACGGGTGTACTGCTCATGTCCGGGGGCGTCAGCAACAATGAACTTGCGCTTTGGCGTGGAGAAATAGCGATAGGCCACATCAATGGTGATGCCTTGTTCGCGTTCAGCCTCTAGACCATCAGTTAGAATGGCTAAGTCAACACCCGCATCAGAGGAGGTGACGCGAGCATGCTTAGTCTTGGAGAGGGATTCTAATTTGTCTACCAAAATAGACTTAGTGTCATAGAGTAAGCGGCCAATTAAAGTACTCTTACCATCGTCTACGCTACCAGCGGTAATGAAACGAACGACGTTTTGATTTTGATTGGTGGTCATTAAAAGTAACCTTCTTTCTTGCGGCGCTCCATGGAGGCCTCATTGGTTTGATCATCCATGCGAGTTGCGCCACGCTCCGTGATTTCGGTGATGGCGGTTTCGGCAATGATCTCTAAAGGGGTGGCCGCGGTGCTGAGTACTGGGCAAGTGCAGCTGATATCACCTACGGTGCGGAATCGCACACTGAGGATCTCGCTGATATCGTCAGTTGCCTTTGGCGTAACGTCGGTTACTGGCACCAATCAATTCTTTTTCTTTACCACTTCACGCTGGTGTGTGTAATCAATACTTGGGAGCTCGAGATTCTCGCGAGCGATGTATTGCCAAATATCAAGCTCAGTCCAGTTGGAAATTGGGAACACGCGCATATTTTCGCCTTTGGCGATGCGGGCGTTGTAGAGGTTCCAGAGCTCAGGACGTTGCGCTTTAGGGTCCCATTGGCCGAATTCATCACGGAACGAGAAGATGCGCTCTTTTGCGCGGGCTTTTTCTTCATCGCGACGAGCGCCGCCCATTAGGGCGTCGAATTCATATTCGGCAATGGCTTCGAGCAAGGTCACTGCTTGAGCGGCGTTGCGCGAAGCGGTTGCTTTACGTAAGCGAACAGTGCCTTTTTTGATGGAGTCTGCAACATGACCAACGATTAATTTGACGCCGGTCTTTTCCACTACGGCATCGCGATAGGCGATGACTTCTGGGTAGTTGTGGCCTGTATCAATATGCAAAATCGGAAATGGCAGCTTTATAGGGCGATCACCAAACTGGAAAGCTTTGCGCGCTAAGTGCAACATCACAATAGAGTCTTTTCCGCCAGAGAACAGCATGGCTGGGTTGGAGCACTGCGCTACCACTTCGCGGATGATGTAGATTGATTCAGCTTCAAGCCAATCCAAGTGATCATCAAGTAATTTTTGTTCTGACATTCTGGAAGTTATTTCTACTAAGTTTTAATGATGAATTTGTTTTATTTATTAACGTGGAGACCGCATTCTTTGCTATCGCTTTGTAGCCACCACCAGCGACCAGCGCGAATATCTTCACCCTTCTTCACCTGACGGGTGCAGGGTTCGCAGCCAATGCTGGGGTAGCCCTTCAGATGCAGCGGATGAATCGGAACATTCTCTTGTTTGATGTAAGCCCAGATATCAGCTTCGCTCCAGTCAAACAAAGGATTGAACTTCGCGATGCCTCGTGCATCATCCAACTCTTCTAAGTTGAGTTCGGTGCGAGTGGTAGATTGTTCGCGTCGTTGTCCTGTAATCCAAGCGTCCGCGCCGAGCAATGCCGTGTTCAGGGGTTTAATTTTGCGCGCGCCACAGCAAGCTTTTTTTGGTTCTTCGCCATCGTCAAAACCATTCATGCCGTATTGATCTACGAATGCTTGAACATCGCTTTCTTCTGGGTAGACTTTTTCAATGGATACGCCGTAATGATCTTCAGTGGTTTTGACCATGTCCACGGTTTCTTGATGGAGGCGACCAGCGGCTAAGGTAAATAGTTTGATTTTGGCCTTTGCTTGACTGATCGCATCAGTCACCACCATATCTGCTGCCGCGAGACTGGTTGCGAAGCGAACATCAGAGAATCGACTAGAAATATCCACCAAACGCTGTTTTAAAACGACAGACTTTTCAGCAAGCCGAGCAGGGGTGAGGGTGCTTGGTGGTATTGACCAAAATTCTGGAGCGATCATGAGGAGACTAATTTAATCCCAACTAAAAACAGGGTTGCTGCAAGGGTTGTTCTCGTTGCACGCTCAGATAGAGTGCTAGAGAGTTTTGCACCCAACCAAATTGCGGGCACCGATCCAAGTAACAGACCAAACAGCAAATCGAAGTGCACATTACCAAGCCACCAATGCCCAATTCCGGCTAGCGCAGTTAGTGGCACTGCATATGCAATATCGGTGCCGGCTACTTGAGCGGGTTTAAGGTGGGGGTAGAGTACTAATATGAGGGTTGCACCAATGGCGCCGGCACCAATTGAGGAAACCGTGACTAATACATCAATTACAGCCCCGACAAGAATAGTTGCAAGCTTTAAGCTTGTCCCGCTTGGTAGGAATCCTGGATTATCTTGAACCCATTTCACAATCTGTGCTCTAAATAATAAGGATGCTGCTGTTAATAGAACAGAGATGCCAATTGAAATGCTAATTAAGTGATTGAAATTTTTTGAAACTGGTCCAACATACTTGAGTATGAGGATTGACAGAACTGCAGTAGTGAGGCTACCTACACAAAGTAGTCGAACGATATCCCAGCGAACAGTTCCATGAAGTCTATTGGCAGCAGTGCCAAAACCTTTGGTGATTGCTGCAAATGCCAGATCAGTTCCTACTGCAGTGGTTGGTGCTACACCAAAAATAATGGTGAGCAACGGAGTCATTAGCGAGCCTCCACCAACGCCAGTCATGCCAACTAAGAGGCCAACGAGCTCGCCAGAAAGAATAAATTGTGAGGAATCTATAAAAAAATTTGATCATGATTTGGTTCTCTGATTAAACAAATGATTGCTCAAATTCTTCAAGCTTTATCGCATTCATGAGAAATAGAATCTGACGCTGGAAACTCTTGCGCTCTCCAACTTTGTCGTGAGGCAGGCGGTCATGTTCGCGCAATCAACCGGTAATAACTGGGTTGAAGTGCTCTCGTACGGGTGACATTGCGATTCCTTGGTAAATATCTTGTTTAGAAGCATTTACCAAGCCAGATATATATCCAAAAGGAATATACAAATATATATAAATTACTTTTAGGTATAAAGAATATGCCCGATCACTTTTCTACGAAAGCGCGTTCGAAGACATAGTCACCCATTTGACCAAGACTTGGAGAAACCTTGAAACCTTTAGCATCGAGCATCTCAGAAGTTTCTTTGAGCATGGATGGGCTGCCGCAAATCATGGCGCGATCCACTGCTGGATCGAGTGGTGGCAAGCCAATATCTTTAAAGAGTTGGCCAGACTCAATCGCAGTAGTGAGGCGGCCAGTGTGCTTAAAAGCCTCACGAGTCACTGTTGGGTAATAGATGAGTTTTTCGCGAATGAGTTCGCCCAAGAATTCATCTTGAGTCAACGCATCTCTGATGTAATCCGCGTAGGCTAACTCACTGACTAAACGCACCCCATGAATGAGAACCACCTTGTCAAACTTTTCATAAGTCTCTGGATCGCGGATGATGCTCATGAATGGCGCAAGACCGGTGCCAGTGCTAAACAAGTACAAATGTTTACCTGGATTTAAATCGTCCAACACCAGGGTGCCAACAGACTTCTCGCTCACCAGAATCGGATCACCGACTTTGGTCTTCTGCAAACGCGATGTTAAGGGACCATCTTGAACTTTAATACTCAAGAATTCCAAGTGTTCTTCGTAGTTTGGGCTCGCAACGCTATAGGCGCGCACTAAAGGTTTGCCTTCCACCTCAAGACCAATCATTAAGAAGTGGCCGCTACGAAAGCGCAGACCCTTATTGCGGGTGGTGGTGAAGCTAACAAGAGTGTCATTCCAGTGGTGAACTGACAGAACGGTTTCGATGTTATATGCGGCCATAAATATGTATTGAGGTTAATAGCAAAACGATGATTATCCCATTCTTGAGGCTCTACATTGGGGCTTATCCTCTAAAAAGCAGGATTCTGTAGTGATATAGATAAGACTTTTAGTAATCAGGCATTGGTTTCAATGGGCTTGCTTGTCTATTGGCTATCATCTAGAGGTGACAAGAATCCAGCACCTCCTCTTATCTATATTTAGTTTGAGTTTGGTGATATTTGCCGTCATCTTGCAGCAGATTGGATATCAGGGCGTGAGCTTTTTGCCATGTCCTTTATGCATTTTGCAAAGAGTGGGTTATCTCGTGGTGGCCATTTCTTGTCTATTGGCAGCCAGTATTGCGCCTTTGAGAAAACTATTTCATGGATTGGCGGTATTGGCTGCTGGGTATGGGCTGGGAGTCGCTAGTCGCCATGTTTGGCTGTTATCCCACCCAGCAACTTCTTGCGGCATTGATCCATTAGAAACTTGGATTAATCAATTTCAGCTGGCGAATAGTCTTCCTTGGTTGTTTAAGGCGGATGGATTGTGTTCATCAACACTTCCAGCCATATTGGGATTGCAAGTTCCTGAGTGGTCTTTGCTATGGTTTGCAGTTATTTTATTGACGTTAGCTATTACCTTTTTTAGAAAATCAACATCGTAGTCTTAAGTGATAGAAGATTTCATTCTTAGTAAATACTTCTTTTACAAGTTTTGCTTTCGCTCATAAGCTCTTTATCAACCCCATTTTTTGCAAAAAAATACTCATGACTTACTTTGCCGATAACTCACTAACCATTGGTAAGACACCATTAGTTCGTCTCAACCGTGTAATTGATGGCGCCAAAGCAACTGTGCTCGCCAAGATTGAAGGTCGTAACCCCGCCTATTCGGTGAAGTGTCGTATTGGTGTTGCGATGATTAATGATGCTCAAGAAAAAGGCCTTCTTGGCCCAGGCAAAGAAATCGTTGAATCCACTAGCGGCAATACCGGTATCGCTTTGGCTTTTGTTGCCGCGGCTCGTGGCATTCCGCTCACACTCACAATGCCAGAAACCATGAGTATTGAGCGTCGCAAGTTGCGTACTGCCTTGGGCGCGAAGATTATCTTGACTGAGGGGCCACAGGGTATGAATGGCGCGGTTTCAACAGCTAAAGAGATTGCCGAGTTTGATCCCGCTAAGTATGTATTGCTCCAGCAATTTAGCAACCCATCAAATCCCGCTATTCATGAGAGTACTACCGGCCCGGAAATTTGGGAAGACACTGACGGTAAGATTGATGTGTTTGTTGCTGGCGTAGGTACGGGTGGAAATATCTCCGGTGTTGGTCGATATATTAAGAATGTAAAGAAAAAGAATATTGAAGTGGTAGCGGTTGAGCCAACTGCGATCCCAGTGGTCACGCAAAAACTCAATGGCGAAGAAATTAAACCTGCCACACACAAAATTCAGGGGATAGGCGCAGGCTTTATTCCAGATAACTTGATTTATCTGTGGTGGATAAGGTGGAGCAAGTCTCTAATGAAGAAGCTATTGAATTTGCTCGACGTATTGCCAAAGAAGAGGGTATTGTTGCTGGAAAATATTTCTATGCTTACTGGCATGGTCAATAGTGCTGGATTAAAGCAACTATGGATTACAAAAGCGACTAAGGCGGTTTCTGGTTTTATTCCAGTAGACCCTAAAACTGGGCAGTTAACAGGTGAATTAATCGGCATGCCTGATTTAGAGGCGGTTGTTAAAGCGGTGGGTAAATATTCACAGGATCTGACATTTGAAACCTATCGCAAAGCTGAAAAAATCTATACCTCTAATGGTTTCACAACAGCGCAAAGTTACGAAGCCAGTATTGCAGATATACGCTTGGCCATTGATAGGAAAATCGTCAATATTGATTTAATTGCGTTACCAACATTTGATACGGTTGATCAAATGTTGGCGACCAATCCGAATTTCCAGTTTGGTGTTTATATCCAGGGCGATAAAGGCTTTAAGGTTGCCGGCATTCAGGTGCCAACCGATGGGGCGCCACAACTGCGTTTGGCTTATTTTTCTAAACCCTACAGCGATACCGCTGGGTTTTCAAAAGACTGGCGTGGATTTGCATACTATCCACAAGCTCTGATTGATAAATACACCAAGCTAGCCTATGAGAAAAATATTCAATACTTTGGTTATAGCAATGGTGACGCCGGCATTGATATGACTCTTACCGCTCTAAGCAAATCGATTGCGGAGACGGGTATTACAGAAGATCGCCGTACTGTGATTGCCCATTCCTTCTTTATCCGTGACGATCAGCTGGGTGATTACAAAAAGAAAAATATTATGGCGGTGATGATGCCAAATAGAACTTGGTTGTATGGCGATGTCTATAACAAAGCCTTGGAAGGTGAGCGGGCCGCCAATCTCAGCCCTGCAAATAGCGCCAATGCGAAAGGCATTACGCTTGCCTTGCATAATGACACCCCTTCATCTGGTCCGAATGTGCTCTTTTCCGTGTGGAGTGCGGTCAATCGCAAGACATTCTCTGGTGAAGTGTTGGACCCTGAGCAACGCATTTCCCCCTATTTGGCTCTGCAGGGTTTTACAAAGGACGCCGCTTATCAATACCGTGAGGAGTCTAGCAAAGGGACTATTACGGCTGGTAAGTTAGCGGATTTAGTGGTCTTAGATCAAAACCCTCTAAAGGTGAGTCCGAGTGATATTAAGAATATTCAGGTTCTTAAAACAATTAAAGGCGGTGTTGAGGTCTACGGCAATTAATTAGTCTGATCTGGGCATAAAAAAAGAGAGGCAATTGCCTCTCTTTTTTCTATGTGGAAGAGCTTACTCTTCTTCGCGACGCAAATGGGGGAACAGGATCACATCGCGAATATTGGGCGCATCAGTCAGAAGCATCACGAGACGATCGATGCCAATACCGCAACCGCCAGTCGGAGGCATGCCATATTCAAGAGCACGGATGAAGTCATGATCAAAATACATCGCCTCTTCGTCACCAGCTTCTTTTTGCTCTACTTGTTTGCGGAAACGATTAACTTGATCTTCAGCGTCATTTAACTCGGAGAAGCCATTGGCAATCTCGCGGCCGGTGATAAAGAGTTCGAAACGCTCTGTAATGCCTGGGCGAGTGTCAGATTCTCTAGCTAGAGGACTGACTTCGATTGGGTAATCGATGATGTAGGTTGGTTCCCAAAGGTGTTCCTCTGTAACCAATTCAAATAAGGCCAATTGGAGGGCGCCAATACCGGCATTCTTGAGGGTTTGGGCATCTGGATTCTCGCCACCTTTTTGCAATTCTGAGCGGATGAAGTTAGCATCGTCCAATTGAGCAGCTTCATATCGCTTACCTGATTGACCGCAGTACTTGAGGATAGCTTCAGTAACGGTGAGGCGTTGGAATGGTGTACTAAGATCAAGCTCGCGACCTTGGTGCGTCAGTACAGCAGTGCCTTGTGCATCGATTGCTGCCGCACGAATCAAACCTTCAGTGAAATCCATTAACCAACGGTAGTCTGTATAAGCTGCATAGAATTCCATCATAGTGAACTCTGGGTTGTGACGCGAACTCACACCTTCGTTGCGGAAGTTGCGGTTAATTTCAAAGACGCGTTCAAAGCCACCAACTACCAAACGCTTAAGGTAAAGTTCTGGAGCAATACGCAAGAACATTTGCATATCGAGTGCGTTGTGATGGGTAATGAAAGGCTTGGCTGCAGCACCTCCTGGAATAGGGTGGAGCATCGGTGTCTCCACTTCCATAAAGTCTGCATCTAGCATGTGGCGACGTAGTGATGCGATGGCATTGCTGCGCGCTTTAAATGTATTGCGACTTTCTGGATTAACAATCAGGTCCACATAGCGCTGGCGATATTTTGTTTCGAGATCTGAGAGGCCGTGGAATTTATCCGGCAAAGGGCGCAGTGATTTGCTGAGTAAACGCAAGTTACTGCATTCAACAGAAAGCTCGCCCTTATTGGTCTTAAAGAGATTGCCTTCGGCGGAGATAAAGTCGCCCATATCCCAGTGTTTAAAGGCGCCATGAACATCGGCGCCGCTCAACTCATCATTGATGTAAAACTGAATCTGACCGCTTCGATCCTGAATAGTCGCGAAGCTCGCTTTACCCATGACGCGCTTAAGAACTATGCGTCCCGCTACTTTGACATGAATCTTCTTGGCTGCCAACCCTTCTTTTGTCAGGCTGTCATAGTGCGCATGTAAATCTGCAGCTAAATGCGTTGGGACAAAGTCATTCGGAAATGCAACACCACCTTCACGTAGCTTAGCGAGTTTTTCACGGCGTTCCGCAATGATGTGGTTTTCATCAACTGCTTCAGTGGATGGAGCGGCTGTATTGTTTGAATTGGTTTTATCGTTCATATCTATAGTAATGCATAATGGGAGTTGGTTTTACACGCCTTGCTTCAGGCTGGCTTCAATAAAGGCATCGAGATCACCGTCTAATACTTTCTGAGTATTAGAAATCTCAACATTGGTACGTAAGTCTTTAATGCGGCTTTGATCCAAAACATAGGAGCGGATTTGATGACCCCAGCCTACATCTGTTTTGCTAGCCTCTAATTTTTCTTGTTCAGCGCGACGCTTTTGCATCTCATGCTCATAAAGGCGAGACTTCAACATCGTCATGGCTTCAGCGCGGTTGCGGTGCTGGCTTCGGTCGTTTTGGCACTGCACCACAATTCCGGTTGGAATATGGGTTACGCGGACTGCTGAGTCTGTTTTATTAATGTGCTGTCCACCTGCGCCAGACGCGCGATAGGTGTCCGTACGAATGTCCGCAGGATTTACTTCAATCTCGATTGAGTCATCAATTGCTGGATAGACATAGATGGAGGCAAATGAAGTGTGGCGGCCATTGGACGAATCAAAAGGCGATTTACGTACCAAACGATGCACACCCGTTTCTGAACGCAGGTGACCATACGCATATTCACCATCGACTTTGATGGTGGCGCTCTTAATGCCGGCAACGTCTCCATCAGACTCTTCAAGGATTTCGGTTTTGTAGCCTTTGCGTTCACAATACTTGAGGTATTGAAGATAGAGTATACTGGCCCAGTCGCAGGCTTCAGTGCCGCCAGCACCCGCTTGAATATCGATAAAGCAATTGCATGAGTCCATCTCATTGTGGAACATGCGACGGAACTCTAAGTCACCAATAATCTTGCTATAGCTCTCGACATCTTGCTCGATAGCGGCGATCGTTTCGAAATCACTTTCTTCTTTGGCCATATCGAATAGCTCAAGAGCACTAGTGATATTGGTATTGAGATCAGTCAGTGTGGCAACTACGCCGTCGAGCATTTTTTTTTCTTTGCCGAGCGCTTGCGCTTTCTTTTGATCATACCAAATGGTGGGATCTTCCAGAATTGAATTAACTTCGGTAAGGCGACGTGACTTTACGTCGAAGTCAAAGATACCCCCGAAGAGCTTGCTCACGAGTGAGCAGATCGGATAAGGTATTTGAAATAATGTTTAGTTGTTCAACTTCCATCTTCTAATTATAAGGGGGTTATTCCGTTGAGCCCTCAGACGCTAGGGGTTCGTCGTGGGCTTCAATCATCAGCTGAACGCGGGTTTGGCCTTGATAGCGGTCAGTAACCAGGCGGTAGGCTAATTTCGCTTTGGCAGGCAGGCTTTGCGTGCGGTTAAACCAAACGGCTGTGAGTGGTTTATTGCTTGTCTTTGGTTCGGAGATCCCTATCGGACGAACTAACAGGCGCAAATGCTTTTCTTTCATGAGGCTTTGTTGGGTAATCTCAAATTCCCCATAAAAAACCGGTTGCGCGAAACCTTGGCCCCAGATCTCCTCGGCCAGGAGATCGCCAATTGCAGGGGTAAATTCAGAAGGCTCCAACATGCCATCGTGAGCATGGTGACGCTTCAGTAATTCATCGGTCAACAACTCTGTGGCAACCTGTTGAAAGCAGGCGTCAAACCTCTCAAAATCATCTTTACGAATAGTGAGTCCAGCAGCAATCGCATGCCCACCAAATTTCAGAATTAAACCAGGCCCTCGCTTAGAGACGAGATCCAAAGCATCTCTTAAATGAAAGCCTGTGAGCGAGCGACCTGAGCCACGTAATTCTTCGCCGGTGTTGCCATCGGCTGGTGCAAAAACAATGGCCGGACGATTAAAGCGTTCTTTTAGGCGTGAGGCAACAATACCCACAACACCTTGATGCCACTCCGGATTCCATAAGCAAATACTGTTGCGCTCGGATAGGGTTCCAGAAAGCTGGTCTTCAGCAAGGTGAGAGAGGGCGGTCTCTTGCATACCGCTTTCAATAACCCGTCGTTCGCGGTTGATGCGATCAAGCTCATGTGCCAGCGTCATTGCCTCATCGCTGTTATCGGTGAGCAGTAGGCGAATGCCTAAAGTCATGTCCGCCAAGCGACCGGCGGCATTGAGTCTTGGGCCAATCGCAAAACCTAGATCGAAAGTATTTGCTTTGCGTGGGTCGCGGATAGCCGCCTGAAATAGCGCCTGTATGCCTGGTTGTGAGATCCCCGAGCGCATGCGTTTTAAGCCATTCGAAACTAGTATGCGATTGTTACGGTCCAGTTGCGCCACGTCGGCTACTGTTCCTAAGGCAACTAGGTCCAAGAGGTTCTCTACCTTCGGTTGGGTTTCGTTTGTAAATTTTCCACGCTTGCGAAGTTCTGCGCGCAAAGCCACTAATAAATAAAACATGACACCAACACCAGCTAGGGCCTTGCTTGGAAAACTGCAACCGGGTTGATTGGGATTAACAATGGCTAACGCTTTAGGCAAATGATCCCCTGGAAGATGATGGTCAGTCACAATGACTTCCATGCCAAGTTCACGAGCACGATCAACACCTGCTTCACTGGCGATACCATTATCAACTGTAATTAAATATTTTGGCTTGGGGTGTTGTTGTGCAGCTAATTCCACTACTTCAGGCGTGAGTCCGTATCCCATTGTGAAACGGTTAGGCACTAGAAACTGAATTGGCGTTTCGGGACCGCCCAGCATGCGTAAGCCTCGCAGACCAACTGCGCAGGCCGTAGCGCCATCACAGTCATAGTCGGCGACGATGAGCATGGGCTCTTGATTCTCCAGTATGTCCGCAAGCAAAGACGCTGTGCTGATGCAATTCTTGAGCTCAATTGGTGAGAGCAGTTGCTTTAAATCTAGAGAGAGCTCCTCTGGAGACTGGAGGCCTCGTGCGGCATATAGTCTTGCCAATAGGGGGTGGAGACCGCTCTGCGCCAACCAAGTAGCAGTACGTTCTGAGAAAGGGCGTTGAGAGAATACGCTCATATAAAACTCATTCCTGAGTAATTTCTTTCCAGCTTAGTGGCGCTGACTTTTTCCAGAAAGCCCAAGATTTTTTATGAAGATCTTTGATGGTGAGAATGCGTTCGCGAAACTTTCCTTTTGGAAAATCAATAATAGCTAATTCATCTATTTGTTTGTTCAGCAGACCTTCCTTTAGCTGTGGCCACGCTAATTGAGGTTGTTCCAGCCAGGCAAAGGCGCCAGCTAAATTTTGTTCATTCAAATGATTTTCGTAGGGGGCATTCAAATACCTCGCCAAGCCAGACAGCATAGGGTGTTGACCAATAAGTCGCTGTGATTGCTGGAGTACTTCGGGGACTTGCATATCGTTGAGCTTGCCAATGCCGCTAATCCAGATCGAGTTAATGCTCGGCATCCCACGTTGCTCGCGTTCTTCATTTACTGGACCGATATGCCAAAGCATCTGAATTTCATTTTGAAGTTTTCGCCAACGTTTAGCGATACCTTCTTCTTTGGTATCCCGGGGCATCCACCAATCAATATTGCGACCATGCGCTTGATCTACGCTATGGCTAGCTAGGCTAGCAAAAGGCCCGGCAGGGATGAACCAGTAGTGTTGATTTTCAAAAAGAATCGAGCTCTGGAAATCCTCTTCTATGAATGGAAGAGCTGCTTTAAGTAGTTGGGCGGACTCTTCTGCTCTCAGATCAACTTGGTTTTGCCCCATCAAAATGAGGTGATCTCTTGTGGCGTGAAGATGAACTGGCTGCAGGCAAGCGATGACTTGATTTGGATTGACTGCCTGATTGGATTGTCCAAGAAGCAATACTGGTGCAAGTGGCGTCAACTCTCCGAGTAAAAAGCGCTCATGCGGCAGCCCTTGACTTGGACCACCCCTGCTGTCAAACTCGTCCAAGACATCTTCCCCTGAAAGCATCAGGGTAAAGCGGCGGATCTGGGCTTTGGTGGGGATGGAATTAGTAGTCATTCTCTTGATTTTAGGTGGCATTTAGGAATTCCATCCGATTGTCCGCGCGATTCACTAAACTGTGGCTATGTTGAGACTTCCTATTGAGTTAGAAATTGGCCTGCGCTATACCCGATCCAAGCGTCGTAAGACGGTAGGGATGCGCGACGGCTTCCTATCCTTCATTTCTGGGATTTCTACTGCTGGGATCGCTTTGGGAGTTGCTTCATTGATTGTGGTTCTTTCTGTGATGAATGGCTTTCAGAAAGAGGTGCGCGACCGCATGTTGTCGGTTTTATCTCATGTGGAAATTACCACGCCTGATGGTTTAGCCAATTGGGAGCCACTGACTCTGAAACTGGCGCAACAGCCGCATGTCGTTGGTGTAGCGCCTATGGTGAGTTCACAAGGTTTGCTCACTCGTGACAATGTGATGCGTGGTGTTGCGATTCGTGGCATCTCACCAAGCGAGGAAGGTAAGGTCTCTGAACTGCCAAAACAATTTGTAGATGGAAATATTGATGATCTGAAGCCAGGAAGTTTTGGCGTGGCTTTGGGTTCTCAACTTGCAGCGATGATTGGTGCGCATGTTGGTGATCGAATTACCCTCATTGTTCCTGAAAGTGATTTAACGCCAGCAGGTGCTATGCCTCGTATGCGTACACTTCAATTAGTGGGCATTGTTGATAGTGGCCATTATGAATATGACAGCTCCCTAGCTATCATGCATTGGCATGATGCCGCTGCCTTATTACGTTTGCGAGATCCGTCTGGGCTGCGCATCAAAGTGGATGACATGCAGCGTGCTCCAGAGGTCGCCAACGAGTTAGCTGCCATTGTGCCGCAGGCCCTATGGGTTACCGACTGGTCAAGATCAAACCGCAATTGGTTTGCGGCCGTTCAGACTGAAAAGAAAATGATGTGCATCATTTTGACTTTAATTATTGCGGTTGCCGCCTTCAACTTAGTATCCACCTTGGTGATGACTGTGAATGAGAAGCAAGCGGATATCGCCATCCTGAGAACGATGGGTGCAAGTCCGGGACTCATTCAGAGGATATTTTTAGTTCAGGGTTTGGCGATTGGTTTATTGGGCTCGTTGGCCGGTGTTGTTCTAGGTTTATTAATTGCCCTCAATATCGATGTCATCGTTCCAGTAATTGAAGCCATTTTCCGTGTTCAGTTCTTGCCGCGCGAGGTGTATTTCATTGGCGAATTGCCTTCTGATGTGAGAGCAAGTGATGTGTTGACAGTGGGATTAATGGCATTCGGTCTTTCAGTTTTGGCGACGCTATATCCAAGTCGTCGTGCCGCCAAAGTTCAGCCTGCGGAGGCCTTGCGCTATGAGTGATACAGTGAGTAGTGTGGATAAATTAGTGCTTAAGGCTAGAGGTTTAGCTAAGACCTATGGTCAAGGACCTACTGCAGTAGAGGTGCTCAAGGCGATTGATTTAGACGTCGCGACTTCAGAAAAGATCGCGATTGTGGGTTCTTCGGGTTCGGGTAAGAGTACTTTGCTACACCTCTTGGGTGGCTTAGATAGTCCAAATGCTGGTTCTGTGATGTTGGCGGGCTCCAATTTGAATAATCTATCGGTGAAAAAATTGGATCAGTTGCGTAATCGTAGCTTGGGCTTCATTTATCAATTCCATCACCTCTTGGATGAATTTAGCGCTGCGGAGAACGTGGCGTTGCCGTTACGTATTCGTGGCTTAAGCAATGATGAGTCTATGGACCGCGCCAGCGAGATGCTGAAAGCAGTTGGCTTGGCGGCTCGTGAGTTGCATACTCCGGGAGAGTTATCAGGGGGCGAGCGTCAGCGCGTAGCTGTAGCCCGAGCCTTGGTTGGTAATCCCGCATGCGTTTTGGCGGACGAGCCAACAGGCAATCTCGATACTGAAACTGCCGATGGCGTATTTGATTTGATGTTGGATATCGCTCGCGATCAAGGGACTGCCTTTGTGATTGTAACTCATGACCCGGTGCGCGCTAAACGCTGCGATCGTATTTTGCATGTAGAGTGCGGAGTTTTGAAAACGTTTTCAGTATGAGTGGACATCCCATGTGGATTGATACCCATTGCCATTTGGACACTCCTGAATTTGCGAATCATTTGTCTGTCGTGATCCGCGCAACCGCTGAAAAAAACGTTAAGGCGATATTGTTGCCCGCAGTAAAGGTGGCTGACTGCACTCATGTAAAAGAATTGACTCATCAATTTAGCCGGGAAATTCCGGGTTTGGTTTATACCCTTGGTATACATCCGCTGTATACCAATAAAGCCAAAGAGAGTGATATTGAAACGCTTGAGAAAAACATTGGTGAATCACTCTCTGATCCCCGCTTTGTAGGCGTGGGCGAGATAGGCTTAGATTATTTTGTGGAAGATTTAGATTCGCATAAACAGGAATTCTTCTTCAATGCTCAGTTAGATTTAGCCCAGAAATATCAATTACCTGTAATCCTCCATGTGCGCTGTTCGCAAGATATGATTTTGAAGGCTTTACGTCGTCGTAATATTGCTGGCGGTATAGCGCATGCCTTTAACGGTAGTTTTCAGCAATCAGAGCCGTTTATTGAGCTCGGCTTTAAGTTGGACTTTGGTGGCGCAGCTACCTATGAGCGCGCTTTGCAAATTCGTAGGCTCTTGCAAGAGTTACCGCTAAATAGCATTGTTACCGAAACGGATTCTCCAGATATTCCGCCGGCATGGTTGAGGGAAGAGCGTATTGCTTGTAATGAGCCCGTCTTTTTGCCGCGGATTACAAAAGAGTTGGCCTCTATACGGGGAGCGGAGGATATTGAGTTCGCTGCTGCGGTTTGGGGCAACGCAATGCAAGCGCTACCTCGCTGGTCGACTCTCTGCGCTAGCTCTTCTAACCCTCATTTAGCTTCTTAACTATTTGCGTTTAGTTATAGCGGCGTTTATCGCCGGGAGATCGCTCCTTCTCTTTTTGCCGCAAGTGCCGGAATACTGGGTTTATTTATGCATGATCACCGCCACTCCTTGTTTTCTGGTTGGATGGTTTAGACCGAATCACTCCCTACTTAAAAAAAGTGACGGTAATTGGTTTGTTATTTATGATGGGGTTCGCTTGGAATGCCTGGTATGCAGATCAGCGTTTAGAGAATATTCTTGCTATCGATCTGGAGGGCAAAGAGCTCGCGCTTGAGGGTGGGGTAGCTGCTTTGCCTCAGGGTAATTCGGCGGGTGCAAAGTTTGCCTTTGAGATTGATTCCGCTAGTTCGGGAAGAGAGCTTATAAATTCTTTTCCAAAGAAAAGTTATTTAAGTTGGCAACCTGCTTGGCGAAATCCTCAAGAAATTCCCGAGGTTATTCCTGGTCAGCGCTGGAAGTTCAAGGCTAAGCTCAAGCGTCCCTACGGCTCTCTAAATCCCTATACCTTTGATTTTGAGCGTTGGTCCTTTCACCAAGATCATGGTGAATTTAGTGCAAGCGTTTTGGATATCGGGCAGGGCACTGCGGTGCTTATCGAAACCGTAAACAGAAGATTGCTGTATGACACGGGCCCCATTTAAGATAAGAAAGATGATGCGGGTCAGAGAATCATCTTGCCGTATTTGCGTGGCAGAGGTATTAACCAAATCGATCGCATGGTGATTAGTCACAGCGATAGTGATCACGTTGGTGGTGCTGCAACATTGCTAAGGCATGCATGAACCTTGCCCAAAACAATCAATGGGCGATTGTTCACCATTTTGAAGATCGCGCTATTAGTGGTGCATCCAAAGATCGTCCGGGATTTAGGGAAATGCTCAAGGCAGCTCAGAGTAAGGAGTTTGACGTTTTACTGGTTGATGACCTATCGCGCTTGAGTCGTGATGATATTGAAACTAAGCAGGTTATTAGTCGTTTCAAATATCAAGGTTTAAGGATTATTGGCGTACGTGATGGCTACGATAGTTCAGGTAAGGGAGAAAAAATTCAAACCTCCATGCGGGGTTTAATGAATGAACTTTATCTTGATGATTTGCGTGAAAAGGCGCATCGTGGCATGGCGGGTCAGGCAAGTCGTGGCTATAGCACAGGAGGGCGCTGCTAGGGTTACGAGCATCATCCCCTTGAAGATTCATCAAAGCTTGATGCTTATGGAAGACCGATGGTTTTGGCAGTCCGCCGTGAAATTAACTTAGACCATGCAAAGATTATTGTTCACATATATGAGCGCTTTTCTACAGGATGGTCGCCTAGGACCATTGCTCGTGAGCTCAACGAAATGGGCGTTCCTTCTCCGCGCGGAAGTCAGTGGCTGCAGTCAGCTATTTATGGTGATCAAGATGAGGGTACAGGTATTCTAAATAATTGGTTGTATAGCGGTCGTTACGTTTGGAATCGGCGTGAGTGGCGCAAAAACCCTGATACAGGCAAGCGGACCTATGTGCAGCGCTCCAAGTCTGAATGGGTAACCACAGAGATGGAAGAGCTGAGGATTGTTTCTCCGGAATTATGGGAGCAGGTCAAAGCTCGTCAGGCACTTCTAAGAAGTGAGCAAGGTGAAAGAGTCAAGTTGGGGCTTCGCGCTGCCAGTGCAAGCGCCTCAGGTTGCTCAACAGGCATGGGCTCCAAATATTTATTGTCAGGTTTGCTAAAGTGTTTTCAATGTGGCGTTAACTTTGTAATGCACAGCGCAACTTCTTATGCTTGCGCAAAAAATATTCATGGCGGTCATGCGGCTTGCTCAAATCACTACCGTTTGCCAAGGCGCAAAGTGTAGAAGAAATTATTGGAAGTGATCAAGCAAGAGGTTTTCACTCCTGAGGCTAGTAAGCAATTTGCAGTTGAGGTCAAAAATGAATTGATGAGCAAGGCTAAAGAATTGCATGTTGATGTAGAACGGGCTCAGACTGAGGTTAAGAAGTCTCAACGAGAGATCGATAACATCATGGTGGCTATTAAAGCTTGGGTTCTGACCGAATCTACAAAAAATGAGTTAGTAGCAGTCGAAGGTAGAAAAGGTGAAGCCCAGAAGCGGCTGGAGACTGCCTCTTTAATGGACGAGAGGGCTGTCCGGCGTCTAATGGATATGTTGCCCAAGGCTCTGGAGCGCTATTGCCAGACAGTTGATGGTCTAAAAACGGTTCTAGGATCAAATCTAGAACCATTCTGAAGGATGTATTAGGGGATATTCAGTTAAGCCAAGAAAAACATGGCCTGGAGGCCGAATTGCGTATAGATTGGGCTAAAAGCTTAAGTCTTGGAGCCTCAGAAGAGGCTGAAAAACTTAAAGTATTGATGGTTGCGGGGGCAGGATTTGAACCTACGACCTTCGGGTTATGAGCCCGACGAGCTGCCAGACTGCTCCACCCCGCGTCTGAAGCTGAGATTTTACCATTTTTTTTGGGGTCTCTGTCGAGGTCTCCCTCTAAATAAAGCATAAATAAGCGGTTTTTGAGGGGAAATTCTCGATTTCATGACCGCCGTTAAGGAGTAACATATTGCCACGCAACATCACGCTAGGGTTTATTAATGTCAGTTAGCAATCCTGAGTTTTCAGAGTCATCCTTATTAAGCCCCGTGGAGATTTCTCGAGAGGGGCATCCTCATACGAAAGGGGCCTATATATCTTTGATGTTTGCCGAAATCGGCGTTGTATTCGGTGATATTGGTACAAGCCCCCTTTACGCTCTTAAGGAATGCTTCAGCCCTGAACATGGCATACCGTTTTCACCAGAGGCTGTCTATGGTGTGATCTCAATGATTTTTTTGGCTTTTGCGGTTGTCGTTTCATTGAAGTATGTTTTAGTTGTGATGCGCACAAATAATCATGGTGAGGGCGGCATTTTGGCGCTTATGGCGCTAGCGCTAAGAACGGCACCTGCAAATTCAAAGCGCTCACCACTCATTATCATGGCTGGTGTATTCGGCGCTTGCATGTTCTATGGCGATGCAATTATTACCCCGGCAATTTCAGTGCTGTCAGCAGTTGAAGGTCTGGAGGTGATTTCCCCTGATCTGACTCGATATGTCATAGCAAGCACTATTTTTATTCTAGTCCTCCTCTTTTTTATTCAGAAGACTGGCACTGATTGGGTTGGGAAGCTTTTTGGACTTGTCATGATGCTTTGGTTTATTGCTATCGGGTTGATGGGCGTACATCAGGTTATTCAGAACCCAGCAATTTTTGCCGCGATTAACCCTTTATTCGCCATTCAATTCTTAATAGAGCACTCATTGCAAGGGTTTATTGTTTTGGGTGCAGTATTTCTAGTGTTGACTGGTGCTGAGGCTTTATATGCTGATATGGGCCATTTTGGACTTACGCCAATTCGGATGGGTTGGTTTTTATTGTGATGCCTTGTTTGCTCTTAAATGACTTTGGTCAGGGCTCAATGTTTTTGGGTAACCCAGAGACCATTACAAACCCATTTTTTCTAATGGTGCCAGAAGGTCTTGTATTTCCTTTGGTGCTTTTGGCAACGTCTGCAACCGTCATTGCATCGCAAGCTGTTATATCAGGCGCTTTTTCAATGACCAGTCCGGCAATTTTCCTGGGCTTTGTACCGCGCATGCAGATTCGCAATACATCCGATAGGGAAATTGGCCAGATCTATGTGCCGCTTGTGAACTGGGTGTTGTTGACTCTAGTTATCGCCGTTGTTGTAGCATTTAAAAAGTCTGAAAACTTAGCTGCTGCATATGGTATTGCAGTTACCACCACGATGATTATCACTACCTTTTTAGCTGCAATTGTGATGCGGGTAGTATGGCGTTGGAATACCTTATTGGTAATGCTGGTAATTAGCTCTTTCTTGGCGGTGGACATGGCATTCTTAACTGCTAACCTATTGAAGATCATGGAGGGCGGTTGGTTTCCTTTATTGTTGGGGTCGGCTTGCTTTTTGCTATTGATGACTTGGTATCAAGGTCGCAAGATTCTTCGCCAAAATGCCATGAATAATGGTATTGAGCTCAAGCGTTTTATCGAGGCGTTAATGCAGCATCCTCCTCATCGCGTTGAGGGAGCTGCTATCTTCCTTACTACGCACGTAGATTATTTACCCGTTTCTTTTTTGCATAACTTAAAGCACAACCATGTGCTTCATGAGCAAGTATTTTTCTTAAAGGTGAGTATTTGGGATGTGCCTTACGTAAAGGATAGTGAGCGCATTACCTTGTGCGCTCTTGGCAATGGAATTTATGTTGTACGTGCTGTGTATGGATTTAATGAAACTCCAGATATGGGTCACATTATTGAGTTAATTGAAAAGGCATCTGATCTCAAGTTCGATCTGATGAATACTTCATTTTTCCTGTCACGAGATACGATTGTTTCAACTGAAATACCTGGTATGGCTATCTGGCGTGAGAAATTGTTTTGCTGGATGTATCAAAATACTGATCGTCAGTCTGACTTCTTCAAAATTCCAACGAACCCCTTGGTTGAGTTGGACGCAAAGGTCGAGATTTGAGAAAAAATCTTTTGCTTCAAGCAAAAATATTCATTTCAATATTTTTGTTGGCCTCAGCATTGAGTGGTGTTGTATTAGCCACTCCCGCGGAAGAGGCTGAGCTTGAGCAGTTGGATAGAATTGAGCAACAGTTGGAGCTCCAGCGAGATTGGGCGAAGTATCGTTGGGGTAAAACTTCCTCTGAGTGCTATCAAAAGTATTGTGTAAATAGCTGCCTCAAGGATGCTAGGGCTCTGTATCGCAAAGAAATTGATCCCATTCGCGCACAAGAGGTGGCGCTGCATGAAGTGCAGCGTAAGTTGCGTAAAAGCCTTAAGAGTCAAGCAGATATCAAGCGTTCCGCAGAACGAGCATCACCAGAAAAAGCAGCTGAACGCGCGGCCAATCAAGCTGAATACGAGCAAAAGCAAAAGGATGCGGCAGCTAGAGCGGCTGATTTAGAGCGGCGTCGTAAAGATGCCCCTAAGCGTGCGCAAGAAAATAAAGCCGGCACTCAGCTCGATTAATTTCATATCAATCTGTATTTCAATTTCAATAGGTAACTCTTGGCTAAAGTCAAAACGGTTTATATCTGTCAATCTTGTGGCGGCACCTCAGCCAAGTGGCAAGGTCAGTGCCCGTCTTGCCAGGCTTGGAATACCCTAGAAGAAGGCCTTCCTGAAACGACGTCGAATTCTCGTTTTCAGGGTTTGGTGCAATCATTGCCAAGACAAAAGCTTTCCGCGATTACTGCTGAAGATTTGCCAAGATTTAGTACGGGCGTTGAAGAGTTCGATCGCGTACTGGGTGGCGGCTTAGTTCCAGGCGGCGTAGTGCTCTTAGGCGGTGATCCTGGTATTGGTAAGTCGACCTTGTTTCTTCAGGCCTTAGCGGAGATGAGTGCTGCGGGGATGAATGTACTCTACAGCAGTGGCGAAGAATCGGCGGCTCAGATTGCCTTGCGCGCAAAGCGGATTGGATTGGATGCGCCGCAGTTAGAAGTGTTGGCGGAAATTCAGCTGGAAAAACTGATTTCAATTATGGATACAGTGAGGCCACAGGTATTGGTGGTGGATTCGATTCAGACTTTGTATTCGGAAGTGCTAAGTTCAGCCCCAGGTTCTGTAGCTCAAGTGCGCGAATGTGCGGCGCAATTAACAAGAGCAGCCAAATCCAGTGGGATTTGCGTGTTAATGGTGGGTCACGTAACCAAGGACGGCCATCTTGCGGGCCCTCGAGTGCTCGAGCATATTGTTGACACCGTTTTATATTTTGAGGGTGATACCCACTCCTCTTTCCGCTTAGTGCGCTCCATCAAGAATCGCTTTGGCGCGGTTAATGAGTTGGGCGTCTTTGCAATGACTGAGAAAGGTCTACGCGGCGTCACCAATCCTTCGGCGATCTTTTTGTCACAGCACGAGCAAATGGTTCCTGGCGCCTGTGTATTGGTGACTCAAGAGGGCAGCAGACCTTTGTTGGTTGAGATTCAGGCTCTGGTGGATACGGCGCACGTGCCCAATCCTCGTCGCTTAGCTGTTGGTTTGGAGCAGGCGCGTTTAGCAATGCTCTTGGCTGTATTGCATCGTCATGCTGGTGTCGCTTGTTTTGATCAAGACGTGTTCTTAAATGCTGTTGGCGGCGTCAAAATTGCCGAGCCAGCGGCTGACTTGGCGGTACTGCTCGCGATTCAGTCATCTATTCGCAATCGAGCTTTGCCTAAAGAATTGATTGTGTTTGGCGAGGTTGGTTTAGCAGGAGAAATTCGCCCTTGTCCACGCGGTCAGGAGCGTTTGAAGGAGGCTGCTAAGCTAGGCTTTACTGTGACAATCATTCCAAAAACCAATATGCCTAAGACAAAGATTCCTGGATTGAAAGTCATTCCAGTTGAACGAATTGATCAGGCAATCGCTGCAGCAGCTGAGTTAAGTTAATCCTTCTTTTCTTAACGCAAGTCTTCTGCTTGAATCAGCAAGACTTGTTCTTCCCCAGCAGAAACTTCCATCCAGATAGCTGGAATTTGCGGGAACGCATTCTTGAAGTTTTCATACTCGTTACCAATCTCGAGCAAGATGGCGCCGCGCTCAGATAGGTAATCAGGCGCTGATGCAATGATGCGTCTAATGATGTCCATGCCATCGTCGCCGCCTGCTAAGGCCAACTCCGGTTCTGCCTGATATTCCGCGGGAAGTGCGCTCATTGAGGAGGTGTTGACGTAAGGCGGGTTGCAAATGATGAGATCAAATAAGTTGTTTTCATTTGGCTCTGGTAGGGCATCCCAAAGATCGCCATCCAATAATTCCACCTGGGAGTTCAAGCCATGACGATCTACATTTCGCGATGCCACTGAGAGTGCTGGCATTCTGATATCGCAGGCGCTCACATGAATATCAGGACAAGATAATGCCAGGAGAATTGCTAGCGAGCCATTGCCCGTGCAAAGATCAAGTGCTTTACCATCTGCTGGCAACCAAGGTTCTAGCGAACCATCCACGATCAGTTCTGCAATCCAGGAGCGCGGAACAATGCTCTGCTCACTACAAAAGAATGGCACACCCATTAGCCAAGCTTCACCCAAGATGTAGGCAAGCGGTTTACGAGTGCTAATTCTGGTTTCGGCAACATCAGATGCTTGTTGCTGTTGATCTTCGGGTATTGCATCATCCAGGTGATCTAAAGTCTCCGCTGGGCTGAGGTCTAATTGTTTACTAACAATCCACAAAGCTTCGCTTTGCGCATCAATCGCCCCATGGCCGTAATGCAAGTTTGCCGCTTCGAGTTTTAGTGCAATCCGATCAATGCACCGGTTAACAGAAATTGGTTGCTGAGACTCAGGGTCCATGATGGAAGGGGTCTTTAGAGGAAAGGGCGGGCGAGACGTAATTGTGCTTAAGCGATTAATTGCTCGAGTGTCTTGCGATAGATGTTTTTGAGCGGTACTACGTCATCAACGATAACGCACTCGTCGATCTTGTGGCTTGTGGCATTGAGGGGGCCAAATTCCACAACTTCTTTGCAAATCTTCGCGATGAAGCGGCCGTCGCTAGTTCCGCCAGTTGTCGAAAGCTCTGCGTCCACCTTGACCTCTGCTTTAATGGTTTTGCGCAACGCGCCTGCTAATTCACCATCGCCAGTGATAAAAGGACTGCCGCCTAATACCCACTTAATTTCAAACTCAAGACCAGCATCCTTTAGGATTTTTTCTAGACGTTCGCGCAATTGTTCTGGCTTGCTCTCGGTAGAGAAGCGGAAATTAAAGTCGATCACCAATTCGCCGGGGATGACGTTATTCGCGCCAGTGCCGGCATATACATTCGAAATTTGAAAGCTGGTGGGTTGGAAGTATTCGTTACCCTTATCCCACTGGGTCTCTACCAACGCGGAAATCGCTGGCGCAGAAAGGTGAATCGGGTTTTTGCCTAAATGCGGATAAGCGATGTGCGCCTGAATGCCTTTGACTCTGAGTTTGCCTGATAAGGATCCGCGGCGACCATGCTTCATCATGTCACCAAGTTTATCCACTGAGGTAGGTTCACCAATCACGCAGTAGTCCAAACGTTGACCGTGCTTTTGTAAACGCTCGCACATAATTAGGGTACCATCGTTAGCGGGACCTTCTTCATCGCTGGTGATTAAGAAGGCGATTGAGCCTTGGTGGTCTGGATGCGCAGTGACAAATTCTTCTGTGGCCACCACAAAGCCAGCAAGCGAGGTTTTCATATCCGCTGCGCCACGTCCATAGAGCATGCCGTCGCGAATTGTTGGCGTGAAAGGATTGCTCGTCCACTTCTCTAGCGGGCCAGTAGGAACCACATCGGTATGACCAGCGAACATCAAGACCTTGCCTTGATCGCCAGCCTTACCTTTTTTAATTGCCCACAAGTTGGTGACCTGAAAATTCTCAGGACCACTGATAACGCTCTCAGTATGAAAGCCAATTGCCTGAAGGCGTTTAGCGATTAACTCCTGGCAACCACCATCAGCCGGTGTTACGGAGTGGCAGGAGATGAGAGCTTCAGTAAGCTCAAGAGTGGCGCTCATGGATTTAGCTTAGTCGCGGAGTAATTCGTTAATAGCTGTCTTTGCACGAGTTTGCGCATTGACTTTCTTCACGATAATTGCTGCATATAGGCTGTATTTACCGCAAGCAGAAGGCAGGGAGCCTGGAACGACCACAGAGCCTGCTGGTACGCGACCATAGTGCACTTCACCTGTTTCGCGATCGTAAATCTTGGTGCTTTGGCCGATATATACGCCCATCGATAAAACGGCGTTTTCTTCAATTACTACGCCTTCCACTACTTCTGAGCGGGCGCCAATAAAGCAGTTATCTTCAATAATGACTGGTCCGGCCTGAATTGGCTCGAGAACACCACCAATACCAACGCCGCCAGAAAGGTGAACATTCTTACCAATTTGAGCGCAAGAACCCACGGTTGCCCAGGTATCAACCATGGTGCCTTCACTGACATAAGCGCCAATATTGACGTAGGAAGGCATTAAAACAGCATTTTTGCCGATAAATGAGCCGCGTCGGGCTACGGCAGGGGGTACTACTCGGAAGCCGTCAGCAGCAAAGTCGGCTGCAGTGTAGTTTTCAAACTTGCTTGGAACCTTGTCGTAGAACTGGGTATAGCCACCAGCACTCATCGGTTTGTTGTCTTCTAGGCGGAAAGAGAGCAAAACGGCCTTCTTAACCCACTGATTCACTTCCCATTTGCCTACGTCGCGGCGCTCAGCTACGCGGATAGTGCCGGCATTGAGGCACTCTAGGACGGCATTTACGGCATTACGAACATCCCCAGGAGCGCTATCTGGAGACAGGTTTTCGCGGTTTTCCCAGGCTTGTTCAATGATGTTTTGTGGTGATTGGCTCATGCTTTTTAGTTAACTATCAGATTGTTAAGGGATTTTTCCACTGAGGGTAGATTGATCATTATATAGATTGGGCAAAAACGCGTCTAAGCACCTTCAAGCTTGCTATCATCTTCCCACTTTAGCTTTCATTTGTACCCCTTTATTTGAACCTCTTTTTTCCCTGCAAAGTACGCCGTGCAACTGAAATCCATCAAACTTTCCGGCTTTAAGTCTTTCGTAGACACAGCCCATTTTGAAATGCCTGGCCAATTGATTGGCGTTGTGGGTCCTAATGGCTGTGGAAAGTCGAACATTATTGACGCCGTCCGCTGGGTTTTGGGTGAATCCCGCGCTAGCGAATTGCGTGGCGAATCAATGCAGGACGTTATTTTTAATGGTTCTGGTTTGCGTAAACCCTCTGGTCGTGCCAGCGTGGAACTCATTTTTGATAACACTGAAGGACGCGCTCAAGGTCAGTGGAGTGCCTTTACAGAATTAGGTATTAAACGCGTTTTGACTCGCGATGGAAATTCTAGTTATTACGTGAACAACAAAGTTGTTCGTCGTAAAGATATTCAGGATATTTTCTTGGGTACCGGTATGAGCCCAAGAGGTTACGCGATTATTGGACAAGGCACGATCAACCGCATTTTGGAAGCCAAGCCAGAAGAGTTGCGCGTATTCTTGGAAGAGGCAGCCGGTGTTTCTAAATGCAAAGAGCGTCGCAAAGAAACTGCTGCGCGTTTAGAAGACACGGTAGAAAACTTAACGCGCGTTGAAGATATCTTGCGTGAACTTGATCAGCAGTTAACTCGCTTGGAAAAACAAGCGACTGTTGCCGAACGTCATGCGGAACTTTCGACGCAAATGAAATCCCAACAACAGTTGTTGTGGTTTGTACGCCAAACCGAGGCCGGTAAAGAGCAAGAGCGCCATGCCAATGGTATCCGCGATACCCAAGTTGGCTTAGAAGAGCAAACTGTTAAGCTCCGCCACGTCGAAGCTGAGCTAGAGACAATGCGCACACAACAGTACGCATTACAAGATAAAGTTTCTCAAGCGCAAGGTGATTTATATCAAACCAATTCTGACGTGAGTCAGGTTGAGTCGCAGATTCTTTATGTGCAAGAAGCGCGTCAACGTTTGCAACAGCAAACACAAGACTTGCAAGCGCAATTGCAACGCTGGACCGTACAAGAAACCGATGCGGCACAAGCGCAGCGCACTACCGAACACGAGCTTTCGTTAGCTGCTGAAAAAGAACAAACTTTGCTGGCGGATTTGAATGGTTTGCAAGAGCAAATGCCAGGTCGTGAAGAGGCTTATCACAATGCTATTCGCGAGCTTAATCAAGCACGCGATTCACTTGCGTCTATTGAGCAACGTTTAGCGAGTTTGGGTGAGCGTATTCGTTCTATGTCAGCGCAATCAGATGAGTTGAAGGGGCGCGAGACCCGCCTAGTTGGTGAGTTCGATGGCTTGCGTCGTCCTGATGCTGAGGCGTTGCAAATGGCGATTGACCGTCAGGCCATTGCGGCGCGCAAAGTGGAAGAGGCCAAGCAGCGCGCTGGTGAAGCTCAGCAACGTGTTCCTGCTGCCGATGAGGCGCGCAATGCCGCTCAACAAAAAATTCAGGAAGCCAATCAGGATTTAGCTCAGACAGAAGCTAAATTGACTGCATTAACTGCCTTGCAGGCTAGCGTTCAGGCGCAAGGCAAGATTGGACCTTGGTTAGAAAGCAAAGGCCTCAAAGAAAGTAAGCGTCTTTGGCAAGAGCTCAAAGTTGAGAGTGGCTGGGAAGCTGCCCTTGAGTCTGTATTGCGTGACCGTTTGGCTGCGGTTACTGCAAAGAGCGTGCAAGAAACATTGGCCTTAGCTAATGATGCGCCTCCAAGCCGTTTGGCTATTTTGCTCACAGAAGAAATTACCCCAGCGCATACCTCTGCGCCAGCGGATTTCACGCCATTGTTAAGCCGCGTTCAAAGCGCGGGTGCACCAAGACTCACCTCAGTGTTGCAAGAGTGGTTAGACAATATCTATATTGCTAGCAGCCTCGAAGATGCTTTGCACCGTCGCGAAAAATTACCTGCTGGCGGCGCGTTTGTAACTCAGCAAGGCCATTTGGTTAGCCGTGTAGGCGTACAGCTTTATGCGGCAGACTCTGAGCAAGCGGGTATGTTGGCTCGCGCTCAAGAGATGGAAAGTCTCGAGAAGCAGCTGCGTGCACAACAATTGATGCAAAGCGAACTCAAAGGCGAGTTGGATCAGTGTGTGGCTAATTATCAAGCGGCTCACCAAGCTGCGGAACAGGCTCGCGAGAATGCTGAGCATGCTGTTCAAGAGGCTCATGGCTTTGAAGTGGAGAGAATGCAGTTGACTCAAGCTGAAGAGCAATACAGTCAACGTGCTGCTCAAATTCAGTCTGAGTTAAGTGAATTGCGTCAGCAGATGGAGCAAGTGAGTCAGACTCAAGAGCAGTCTGCTGCTGAATTACTTGAATCAGAAGAGTCAAAACAAGGGCTGAAAGAGGTATTACAAGGTGCTCAAGAGAAATTAGAGCGCTCCACTGAAGAGTGTGATCGTTTGCGCGAGTCATTGCGTGCTGCCGAGATGGCCGCTCAAGAGGCCGCCTTCGCGACTCGCTCTTTGCAACAACGCATTGCCGATTTGCAGCGTGATCAAAGTACTGCGCGTACACAGATCATGGAGATTCAAGATAAACATGACTCCGCTACTCAAGAATTAGAAACGCTGAGTGATGAAGAGGCGCAAGATAAGTTGCAAGGTCTATTGCTAGCTCGTAGCGCACGTGACGCTGCTTTAGCTAACGCACGTACCGAACAGGATGCTTTGTTGCATCAACTGCGTGAAGCCGATGAATCACGTATGCAAGTAGAGCGTAGCTTGCAACCGATGCGTGACAAGGTCGTGGATTTGCAATTGCGTGAGCAAGCTGCTCGTTTGCACTTCGAGCAATTTGCTACTTTATTGTCTGATGCCGAGGCTGATCGCACTGCACTTGAAGCAAGCTTCAGTCCTGACTTGAAGGTTGGTGCATTGCAGAGCGAAGTGAATCGCTTAAATACCGAGATTCAAGCATTAGGCCCGGTCAATATGGCTGCTCTAGATGAGTTATCCAGTTCGCGTGAGCGTAAGCAATTCTTGGATGCGCAATCAGCTGACTTGAATGAGGCGATGCAGACTTTGACGGATGCGATTGCGAAGATTGATGCGGAAACTCATGATCTATTGCAGGGTACCTTCGATCAGGTTAATGCCCACTTTGGCAAACTCTTTCCAGAATTATTTGGCGGCGGCCATGCTGAACTGGTCATGACTGGCGAAGAGATTTTGGATTCAGGCGTTCAGGTGATGGCGCAGCCCCCCGGCAAGAAAAACAGTTCGATTGACCTCCTGTCTGGTGGTGAAAAGGCTTTGACTGCGATTGCTTTTGTGTTCTCGCTATTCCTCTTGAACCCAGCCCCATTCTGCTTGCTGGATGAGGTTGATGCGCCATTGGATGATGCAAATACCTTGCGTTATGCAAATCTAGTAGCCAAAATGTCAGATAAGACACAGTTTTTGTTTATCTCACACAACAAGATCACTATGGAAATCGCGCATCAGCTTATTGGTGTCACGATGCAAGAGCAGGGCGTATCCCGTATTGTGGCTGTCGATATCGCCTCTGCGGTATCAATGGTGGAGGCCGCTTAAGTGTATTTAGAACAAATCATGACGATGTCGGGTTTGTCTGATTTGCAATTGGCATTAGCCGTTATTGGTTTATTGATTCTGATAACGGTAGCTATTCTCAATATTAAGTACGCACGCGCTCGCTGTAAGGCAAAAGAGCAAAATGAATATTCATTGGATGATCGCTTTGCGCGTGAGCCTAGCTTTAGTCAAGGTTTCGCTGATAGCGAGGCGCTTGCGCGAACAGAGCCTAGTTTTGGTGAGGTTCAGTCGACGGCGATTTCAGCCCCGGATAAATTTGCTATTGATCCACGCATTGATTGTGTCATGACACTCCGCTTTGATGAAGCTATTAGCGGTGCGGAAATCCTAAATGAAATTAATGCTTGGACTGATCTTGAAGCGCAATCTACTGCGCGCTGGATGTGCGAAGGCCTAAATGCCAATTTAAATGTTGCTGAAGACTGGGAAGAATTGCATCCCGAGTCTATGTATTCAGAATTACAGTTAGCTATCCAGTTAGCCAGCCGCAAAGGTCCTATAGGTGTTTTAGAGCTATCAGACTTCTGTTCTCGTGCTCAAGCTCTTGCTGAGACCCTGGGATCACAAATCGATATGCCAAGCGTAAGCACCATGCTGGAAAGTGCTAAAGAATTGGATGTCATGGCTGCAGAGAGTGATATTCAGTTGAGTATTAATGTATTGTTTGATGAGCCATGTCCTTGGGGTAACTTCGATGCATTAATGCGCCAAAGAGGATTTAAGTTGTTTCGTAATGGACGTCAATACGAATATCTCAGTAAAGGTACCTTACTTTTTAATAGCGCTGATTTAGATCCCAATAAATCAGTGATCCAGATAACGCTGTTGCTTGAAGTTCCTTTGGTTCCGCAAGAAGAGCGCGCATTTGAAAGAATGCTGGCAGAAGGTATAGAGATTGCGCAAACAGCTCATGGCCGCTTAGTGGATGACAATGGTATTAATTTGAGTGAAGCTGCAGTTATCAGCATTCGTCAGCACCTTGATGTCCTCTACGCCAATCTTGAGAAATCTGGCGTACCTGCTGGATCTTCTACAGCTAGCAGACTATTTAGCTAGGAAATCACTTTGTCGTCCAATAGTCCGACAAATTTAGCGGAGCGTTACGCATTCTTGAAGGCCGAGCTCGCGCGCTTGGAGCATGCTTACTACGTTCTCGATAATCCACTCCTGCCTGATATTGAGTACGATCGCCTTTATCGTGAGTTATTGGATATTGAGGCTGCGCATCCAGAGTGGATCACTCCTGAATCTTTGTCTCAGCGAGTGGGCGGGGCAGCATTAAAAGAATTTGATTCGGTTACTCATGCGGTGTCGATGCTTTCTTTGAATAATGCCTTTGAAGATTCGGAATTGATTGCCTTTGATCGTCGTTGCCGCGAAGCGCTCCACGCAGATCATGTCACATATGCCGGTGAACTCAAGTTTGATGGTCTAGCCATTTCTCTTCGTTATGAAAATGGCTCGCTAGTTACAGCGGCTACTCGTGGTGATGGTGCTAGCGGTGAGGATGTCACCGCTAATATCAAAACGATTCGCGCCATCCCTCTAAAACTCGTTGGAAAAAATATTCCAAAGGTTTTAGAAGTTCGTGGCGAGGTATTTATGTACCTGAAAGACTTTGAGAAAATGAATCGACAGGCTGCAGAGTTGGGTGAGAAAGAATTTGCCA
Source organism: Polynucleobacter necessarius (assembly GCF_900095215.1). Taxonomy (NCBI): domain Bacteria; kingdom Pseudomonadati; phylum Pseudomonadota; class Betaproteobacteria; order Burkholderiales; family Burkholderiaceae; genus Polynucleobacter; species Polynucleobacter necessarius. The sequence goes on from NZ_LT606949.1 coordinate 437,859, forward strand.
ATCCGCGCAATGCTGCTGCAGGTAGCCTGCGTCAGTTAGATTCCAAGATTACGGCTAAGAGACCATTGTCTTTCTTTGCTTATGGCTTAGGAGCTCTAGAGCCTCAGTCTTGGTTACCCAAAACCCATGAAGAATTGCTCAATGCTTATGTAGAGCTTGGTTTGCCTGTTTGTTCGGAACGCAAAGTACTGCATTCGGTGGAAGAGATTTTGGCTTTCTACAATGAGATTGGCGCTAAACGGGACGCGCTTCCTTATGACATCGACGGTGTTGTGTACAAAGTCAATTCCTTTGCCGAGCAGGCTAAGCTAGGATTTGTCTCACGAGCGCCCAGATTTGCTGTAGCCCATAAATATCCAGCACAAGAAGCGCTGACTACGGTATTGGGTATTGATGTGCAGGTAGGGCGTACTGGTGCAATCACTCCAGTAGCGAGGCTTGCTCCAGTAGAGGTGGGTGGTGTAACGGTGACCAATGCTACCCTTCACAATGAAGATGAGGTAAAGCGCAAGGATGTTTGCATTGGCGATACTGTGTCAGTGCGCAGAGCTGGCGATGTGATTCCAGAGGTGGTTGCAGTGATCAAGGATCGTCGCCCAGCTGATGCTAAAGAATTTGTCATGCCACTTCGCTGTCCGGTATGTGATTCTCATATTGAGCGTTTAGCGGATGAGGCTGTAGCGCGTTGTAGCGGCGGACTCTTCTGTGGTGCACAGCGCAAGCAGGCCCTCATTCATTTTGCTCATAGAAGAGCAATGGATATTGAAGGTCTTGGTGAGAAGATAGTTGATCAGTTGGTTGATCAGAATCTAGTCAGAACCCCAGCAGATCTTTATCGCCTGGGATTTACTGCCTTAGCGAAGCTAGAGCGTATGGGCGAGAAGTCTGCCGATAATCTAATTCAAGCAATCAACCAATCCAGAAATACCACCTTAGCTCGATTTATCTTTGCTTTGGGTATTCGTCATGTGGGCGAGACCACTGCCAAGGATTTAGCGAATCACTATCAGTCTATGCACGCATTAATGGATGCAGGCATGGAGGATCTACTCACTGTTAAAGACGTGGGTCCCGTTGTCGCTGACTCCATCACTAGCTTTATGCAAGAGGCTCACAATCGAGAAGTGATTGAGCAATTATTCGCTTCTGGCATGCAACTCGCTGTAGATGAAAAGATCATTAGCGCAGCTGTGGCAGGTAAAACATTTGTCCTTACGGGAACATTCCAAACCATGACTTGTGATGAGGCTAAAGATCTGCTCGAGAAGGCCGGAGCAAAAGTGGCCGGATCCGTCTCAAAGAAAACTGACTATGTGGTTGCTGGCACCGATGCTGGCAGCAAACTCACTAAAGCAGAAGAATTGGGTGTGCCGGTTATTGATGAAGCGGTGATGTTTGAGTTGCTGAAATAAATTCAAGCAACTGCTTTAAGCGCCCAAAGCCTCAAGCAATTCTGCCTCAAGTTGAATCTGTAGCTTGGGATTTTTACCGAGGTTGGCAGCATCTAATAGCAGCACGTCTTCCACTCTCTCGCCTAGAGTATTAATTCTCGCTGTGTGGATTGAAATCTGATGCTTAGCTAAGACCCTGGAGATGGTGTAGAGCAAGCCAGTCCTGTCGCTTGCTGAAAGTGCTAGCGTGTAATACCTTCCGCGATCATCTGGGGCCATATGCACCCGTGGCTGAATTGGAAAAGTGCGTGATTGCCTGGATAGGCGACCCATGCTTGGTGCTGGTAGTGGCTCGCTCTTAGTGAGCGCGGCTGTGAGTTCAAACTCTACCAACTGAATGATGTCACGATAGCTACCGCCCTCATCCACAAAATTACTACCGGCAATTTGGAAGGTGTCTAAGGCATAGCCATGGCGGGTAGTGTGAATGCGCGCATCCCAAATTGAGAAACCATGTCTCTCAAAGTAGGCGCAAATTCTGGCAAAGAGATCTTCTTGGTCTTTCACATAGACGGCGACTTGCAACCCCTCGCCAATCGGAGAGAGTCTTGCCCTGACGATTGGTTGTTCACTATTCACATTATTAAATAGATGGCGTGTTAGCCAAGCAATGTCAGTTGAATCTTGTCTTAAGAAAAACGCCACATCTAATTGCTTCCATAGATCTTCGTAAGCATCATCGTTAATGCCGTAGAGACGTAATTTAGTTCTGGATTCTTCTTGATGTTGCGCTAATTCAGATGAAGCGTCTGGTTTTGCGCCGCCCAAGACTCTCAGAGTTGCGCGGTATAGGTCTTCTAAGAGCTTACCTTTCCAGGCGTTCCAAACCTTAGGGCTTGTGCCCCTGACATCGGCAACAGTCAGTAAATAAAGCGCAGTGAGGTGACGCTCATCGCCCATCTTTTTGGCAAACGCCTTAACCACATCTGGGTCGGTAATATCTTGCTTTTGCGCAACCTGACTCATATAGAGATGTTCGGCGACTAACCAAACCAGTAACTCAGTATCTTTTTTATCCAAGCCATGATCTTTGGCAAACTTGCGCATATCGGCTTTGCCCAGTTGCGAGTGATCACCACCACGTCCCTTGGTAATGTCATGGAAGAGTGCCGCAATCACGAGCAACCAAGGCTTTTCAAAATGGGCGATCAGACTGCTGCAAAACGGGAACTCATGAGTATATTCAACAACCATGAAGCGCCGTACATTGCGTAGCACCATCAGGATATGTTGATCAACGGTGTACACATGAAATAAGTCATGCTGCATTTGTCCAACAATCTTGCGGAATGCGGGAAGATATCGCCCTAATACGCTGCTGCGATTCATGAGGTGAAAGGCTCTGCTTACGCCTGCTGGCTGTTTCAGGATTTCAATAAATAGTGCGCGATTAATGGGGTTGGCACGCCATTTGCTATCCATCTTTGCTCTGGCGTTATAAAGCGCCCTAAAGATGGTTGCAGATAGACTTTTGACATTCGCTGTTTTGGCAAAAACCAGAAAGGTTCTCAGAATTTGTTCAGGATGTTTCTGAAAAAGTTGGGGGTCGGTGATATCCAATACCCCTTGGCGCTCAATAAAGCATTCGTTGCCTTCACCTGGAATGGGGTGAGTGGTTTTTGATTCCTGCGGAAAGAGAAGTGCCTCTATGTTTTGCAGGAGAACGTCATTGAGCTGAGTCACCGCTTTGGCTGCCCAATAGTAGCGGCGCATGATGGCTTCACTTGTTTGGCGGGAGGACTCTGCCTGGATTCCCATCGATGCCGCTAGCGCCGCTTGGAAGTCAAAAGCAAGAACATCTTTCCTGCGTCCGGCAAGTAAATGTAAGTTAGCACGCAGGGTTTCTAGAAAACGTTGGTTGCGATTAAGTTCAGTCAGTTCGCGTTGAGTAACAAGACCAGTCTCATTGAGATCTTTGAACGTGTTGCCCAATAAGACCGCTTTACTAACCCAGGAGATCACCTGCAAATCACGTAAACCACCTGGACTCTCCTTGCAATTGGGTTCTAGAGAGTAGGGGGTGTTTTGATATTTGTAATGACGCTGAATTTGTTCGGCTTGCTTGGCCTGAAAGAAGGCCTTCGGATCCATCGCCGCTTCATACGCCTTAGCGAAATCTTTGAATAATTGTTTTTTTCCACAAATGTAACGGGCTTCCAGTAGCGAGGTTCGCACTGTAATGTCCTGCTCGGATTTAGAAATGCATTCAGCGACAGTTCTGACGGAAGAGCCAATCTCTAAACCGGTATCCCAGCAGTTGGCGACAAATTGCTCAACTTGTTTTGATATGGCTCTGGCTTTTGCTTCATCTGCTGGAAGCAGAATCAGAATGTCTACATCTGAGTATGGAAATAAAGCGCCTCTGCCAAAGCCGCCTACCGCAACTAAAGCAGCTTCGTTATTTAAGCCGCAACTATTCCATAGATGCGCTAGCAGTCGATTACTCAGCTTTGCGAGTTGTTTGGTTAACTTACCTACGGATTGAGTTTTTTTAAACTCACCATAAGCAATTTCACGAGCAGCCCGCAGGCTAGCGACATCAACAATATCGCTAGCTTGTTGCTTATTCATATCTTAAGCGCTTGCTAACGCAGGTCTAAAGGAAAGTCCTTGAACGCAGTCGGGGGGCGAATTACTGCCTTCCGACCAAGTCAATACTTCAACGCCGGTCTGGGTCACTAGTAGGGTGTGTTCCCACTGCGCCGATAAGCTGCGATCTTTTGTCTTGACGGTCCACTGGTCTGGCATCGTGCGAATATCACGCTTGCCAGCATTAATCATCGGCTCAATCGTAAATGTCATTCCCGCTTCTAATTTTTCGCCGGTACCTGGTTTGCCGTGGTGAAGAATTTGGGGGTCTTGATGAAACACCTTGCCAATGCCATGACCACAGTATTCGCGTACTACGGAGTAACCTGCTTTTTCCGCATGAGTCTGAATCACGTGCCCGATGTCACCCAAATAGCAGCCGGGTTTGACTTGAGCAATTCCAAGCCACATACATTCAAAAGTAATTTGGGTGAGGCGTTTTGCCATGACAGAAACTTCGCCCACCATGAACATGCGACTGGTATCGCCGTAGTAACCATCGGGAGTGATGACGGTAATATCCAAATTAACCACATCGCCAGTCTTCAATACTTTCTCGCCTGGAATGCCATGACAAATTACGTCATTCACTGAGGTGCAGATGGATGCGGGGAAAGGGGGGTAGCCAGGCGGCTGATAGTTCAATGGGGCTGGAATGGTCTTTTGGACATCGCGCATGTATTCATGGCACATCCGATCCAATTCACTGGTAGTGACCCCGGCTTTAACGTGAGGGGCCACATGGTCAAGAACTTCACTGGCTAAGCGGCCAGCTTCGCGCATCCCAAGGATGTCTTTTTCGGCGGTCAATACACTATTCATGCCTTGATTATCAACGACTTGGCGAGTTTTGGCTTGCTCTAATTGCCTAAAAAATAGGCAATTACTTCGTTTTAGGCCATCTGGAGGGTAGTTCTGGCTGTAGGTTCTTTGTTCTAGTGGGGGTGGGTCTGGCTAGAGCATTGATATTTAAGCTATAATTTCGGTCTCAGGTCTGTTTTGGACTTGAAATCGCGAGTTGAGCCTTCCAGGGTGGCGTTTTTTAGCGCAGCTAGGACTCAACTTTAGAACCAACCCTTAGGAGAAGTTATGTCAGTAACTATGCGTCAAATGCTGGAAGCCGGTTGCCATTTTGGTCACCAAACTCGCTTCTGGTCCCCAAAGATGGCCCCATTTATTTTCGGTCATCGCAACAAAATCCACATCATCAACTTGGAAAAAACATTGCCAATGTTTCAGGACGCCCTGAAATTTGCAAAACAAATTGCTGCTAATCGTGGCACGATTTTATTTGTCGGTACTAAGCGTCAGTCACGCGAGATCATTGCTGAAGAAGCTGCTCGTGCTGGCATGCCTTACATCGACAGCCGTTGGTTGGGCGGTACGCTCACTAACTTCAAAACTGTTAAAGGTTCCCTCAAGCGTTTGAAAGACATGGAAGTTGCTAAAGAAGCTGGCGACTGGGAAAAGCTTTCTAAGAAAGAAGCTTTGACTAACGATCGTGATCTCGACAAATTGCAAAAAGCACTTGGCGGTATCAAAGATTTGAACGGTGTTCCTGATGCGATTTTCGTAGTGGACGTTGGCTATCATAAGATTGCTATTACCGAGGCCAACAAGCTTGGCATTCCTGTAATCGCTATTGTGGATACCAACCACTCACCAGAAGGTGTTGATTACATCATTCCTGGTAACGATGACTCAAGTAAAGCAGTAACCCTCTATGCACGCGGTATTGCTGATGCAATCCTCGAAGGCAAAGCTAACTCTGTCCAAGAAATCTTGACAGCAGTTAAAGAAGGTGAAGAAGAGTTTGTTGAAGAAGGGAAAGTTGAATAATGGTCGCTATTACCGCTTCAATGGTTGGCGAGTTACGCGCCAACACTGATGCTCCGATGATGGAGTGCAAAAAGGCTTTGACTGAGGCTGATGGTGATATGGCTCGTGCAGAAGAAATTCTGCGCGTTAAGCTAGGTAGCAAGGCTGGTAAAGCAGCTTCTCGTGTAACGGCTGAAGGTATTGTTGCTGCTTCTATCAATGGCACTACTGGCGCATTGCTAGAAGTGAACTGCGAAACCGATTTCGTTTCTAAGAATGATGACTTCTTGGCATTCACAAATGAATGCGTGAAGTTGATTGCTGAAAAGAACCCGGCTGACGTTACTGCATTGTTGGCATTGCCATTGAATGGTCAAACTGTTGATGAAGTGCGTAGTGCTTTGATCGGCAAGATCGGCGAGAACATCATGCCACGTCGCTTCAAGCGTTTCGCTGGTAGCAACAAGTTGGTTTCTTACCTCCACGGCACCCGTATTGGTGTGCTGGTTGAGTTCGAAGGCGATGAAACTGCTGCTAAAGACGTGGCAATGCACATTGCTGCGATGAAGCCGGTGGCTTTGTCTATGGCTGACGTTCCTGCCGAGGCGATTGCTGTTGAGCGTAGCGTTGCTGTTCAAAAAGCGGCTGAATCTGGCAAACCACCAGAAATCGTTGAAAAGATGGTTGAAGGTGCTATTCAGAAGTACCTCAAAGAGGTTTCTTTGTTGCACCAGACTTTCGTGAAAAACGACAAGCAAACTGTTGAGCAAATGCTCAAGGCTGCAAATACAACAATCAAGGGTTTCACCATGTTTGTTGTAGGTGAGGGCATTGAGAGGCGTCAAGACGACTTTGCGGCTGAAGTGGCTGCGCAGGTTGCTGCTGCTTCTAAAGCAACTGCTTAATTAGCCAGTATGGGGCTTGCCCCAGCCGGTTGGTAATACCCAAAAGGGCATAGAAACCTTAGTTTCTGTGCCCTTTTCTTTGATCCCGCTCAAGCCCTTTATAATTTGGCTGAGATATTAAAAAGTGCTTAAAGATCAATAAGCTAAGTAAGTTACTTACTTGGCAAATTACGGAAAATAAAAAACATGCCAGCCTACAAAAGAGTCCTCCTAAAGCTATCTGGTGAAGCCCTTATGGGTGATGATGCATTTGGCATCAACCCAGCCACCATTGATTCCATGGTTAAGGAAATCGCCGAGGTTGTAAATAGCGGAGTAGAGCTAGCAATTGTGATTGGTGGCGGCAATATTTTCCGCGGTGTTGCTGGTGGTGCCGCAGGCATGGATCGTGCTACTGCCGATTACATGGGAATGTTGGCAACCATGATGAATTCTTTGGCGCTGCAAGATGCATTGCGTCAAAAAGGCGTTGAAGCGCGCGTGCAATCCGCCTTGCGCATGGATCAAGTTGTTGAGCCTTATATTCGTCCGCGAGCAATTCGCGCTATGGGTGAAGGCAAGGTGGTTATTTTCGCAGCGGGTACTGGCAACCCATTCTTTACGACCGACACCGCCGCCGCTCTGCGTGGCGCTGAGATGGGTGTTGAAGTGATGCTCAAGGCTACTAAGGTAGATGGCATCTATAGCGCTGATCCAGCAAAAGATCCAACTGCTACTTTGTACAAAACGATTACGTTTGATGAAGCGCTAATCAAGAATCTACAGGTGATGGATGCAACTGCCTTTGCATTGTGTCGTGATCGCAAATTACCAATCAAAGTATTTTCAATTCTCAAGCCAGGCGCATTGATGCGTGTAGTGCGAGGTGAGTCTGAAGGTACTTTGGTGCACGTTTAATAGGAGCCCTGATGTCTGCAGCAGAAATTAAAACCAATGCCGATCAAAAGATGCAAAAGTCTCTCGAGGCTTTGAAGACCAATTTAGCCAAGATTCGTTCTGGCCGTGCCAATCCAGGAATTTTGGAGCATATTCATGTGGACTACTACGGTAATCCAACTCCATTGAGTCAAGTTGCTGGCTTGGGTTTGGCTGATGCTCGCACAATTAACGTGCAACCCTTTGAAAAAACCATGGTTGCCGTGGTTGAGAAGGCGATTCGTGATTCTGACTTAGGTTTAAACCCCGCATCTCATGGTACGGTTATTCGTGTGCCGATGCCCGCTTTGACTGAAGAGCGTCGTCGCGAGCTTACTAAGGTTGTGAAGAGTGAAGGTGAAGATACCAAGATTGCGGTTCGCAATTTACGCCGTGATGCGAATGAGCATCTTAAGCGCTTAACAAAAGACAAAGAAATTTCTGAGGATGATGAGCGTCGCGCTACTGATGATATTCAGAAGATGACAGATAAAGCAGTGGTAGATATCGACAAGATCATTGCCGAAAAAGAAAAAGAGATCATGACGGTTTAAATACCCGATTGAAATTTAGTTTCTGATGACTCAACACACCAGTTCAACCCTAGCCATTCCTGAGGTCAGTGCTGTACCTCGCCATGTGGCGATCATCATGGATGGCAATGGGCGCTGGGCTAGTAAGCGCATGATGCCTCGCGTCGCGGGACACTCCGAGGGGTTGAGTGCTGTTCGAAAAATCGTTCAAGAATGTCGCAAGCTTGGCGTTGAGTACCTTACGGTTTTTGCTTTTAGTTCCGAAAACTGGCGCCGCCCACCAGAAGAGGTGGGTTTTTTAATGAAGCTATTTCTCAAGTCTCTGAAAGGCGAGGTTACCCGTCTTGCTGAAAACGATATCGCCTCGAGATTGATTGGAGACTTAAGTCGATTTGATTCTGCTATTCAAGAGATGGTGCAGTTTTCCGAGCAAAAGACTGCTGGTTGTAAAAGCCTGACTTTTACGATTGCCGCTAACTATGGCGGTCGTTGGGATATCTTGCAAGCAATGCGTCAATGTCTTGCTGCCAATCCCAACTTAAAGCCAGAGCAGGTAAGTGAAGAGCTTCTTCAGCCCCATCTCTCAATGGCTTATGCACCAGAGCCTGATTTGTTTATCCGTACCGGCGGCGAACAACGTGTCAGCAATTTCTTGTTGTGGCAGCTAGCTTATACCGAACTCTATTTCACGGATATCCTGTGGCCTGATTTTGATGAGAAAGAGTTGCATAAAGCATTTGAGTGGTTCAGTCAGCGCGAGCGCCGCTTTGGTCGCACCAGTGCTCAGCTTGCATCGCAAGCAATGAGCGATGCAGTTTGATGTAGTTCATTACCAAGTCGATCCCCATGTTAAAAACCAGAGTCATTACCGCCCTTGTCTTATTGGCGGTGCTGTTGCCCATTCTGTTTCTGCTTCCTCCAATTTATATCGGCGGTTTTTTCCTGATAGCTCTACTGGCTGCTGATTGGGAATGGAGTCGCTTACTTGCGCCTGAGGCAAGCCGAGCTGCTTGGATATACGCATTATTTTGTTTGGCGATTATTGTGTTTTTGCTTGGCATGCAAAACGCTTCCTGGCAGTTCGCATTATTGCTGCTCGCAGTCATATTCTGGTTCTTTGTCGCACCATTCATTTTGGCGAAAGGCATGAACCTCTCTTTGCAAAAATTACGTCCTTTTTATGTGATGCTTGGGCTCATTTTGTTGCCCGCAACTTGGTTCGCGTTGGTCTTTTTGCGCGAGTTGGGCCTTATCTTTTTGCTAAGCAGTATGGCTTTAGTTTGGGTAGCCGATATTGGCGCCTACTTTGTTGGCAAGGCTTTTGGTAAGCGCAAGCTAGCAGTGCAAATTAGTCCTGGTAAGTCGATTGAAGGTGCTATTGGTGGCCTCATACTTTGTTATATCTACGCATTTGCTTGTGTTTACTTTTTAAATTTTGAATCCACTTTATTTGGTGTCTGGGCTATTCGCTTTGGTTGGGTTCCTATGTTTTTAATGGTGACGGTATTAATCGTCTTCAGTATTTTTGGGGACTTATTTGAGTCTCAGTTAAAGCGCTTAGCAGGTGTTAAAGACTCCAGCCATCTTTTGCCTGGTCATGGTGGCGTGCTGGATCGTGTAGACGCCTTGATTCCCACTATGCCTATTGCTGCGCTATTGGCTGGATTTGTGTGATGGCAGTGAAGCAGGTTGCGATTCTAGGCTCAACCGGTTCAATAGGCGTAAACACGCTGGATGTGATTCGCGCGCATCCAGACCGATTTAAGGTGGTTGCGCTCACTGCGGCAAAGCAGGTTGACCTATTGGCTCAGCAATGCGCGGAGTTTAGTCCCGCTATCGCCGTTGTCGCTGATGCTAATGGTGCGGCTCGTTTAAGCACGCTTTTGCTTGAGAAAAAAATCAATACTCAAGTCTTGTATGGACCGGAGGCCTTAGTTAGCGCTGTTACAGATTCCGGTTGCGATACCGTGATGGCCGCAATTGTAGGTGCCGCCGGTTTGGTATCGGCTCTAGCCGCAGCCAAAGCCGGCAAAAGAGTATTGCTGGCCAATAAAGAAGCTCTAGTGATGTCTGGCGATTTATTTATGCAAGCAATGAAGCAGGGCGGTGGAGAGCTGTTGCCAATTGATAGTGAGCACAATGCCATCTTTCAATGTTTGCCAGACCAATTCTCTAAAGCCCCAAACCCATCTCTAGGTGTGGAGGAGCTTTGGTTAACTGCTTCAGGTGGACCATTCAGAAATACACCGCTTGATCAGCTCGCAAGTATTACCCCAGAACAGGCGTGCGCGCACCCTAATTGGGTAATGGGTAGAAAAATTTCCGTAGATTCTGCAACGATGATGAACAAAGGTCTTGAGGTGATTGAAGCGTTTTGGTTATTTGGGTTGTCTTTAGAGCAAATTAAAGTATTGATTCATCCGCAAAGTGTTGTTCATTCAATGGTTCGTTATCGTGACGGATCGGTTTTAGCGCAACTGGGTCAGCCAGATATGCGCACTCCTATTGCCTATGGCTTGGCTTGGTCCGAACGAATTGACGCGGGTGTAGCTCCACTCAGTCTGACACAGTTGGCAGCCTTAAGTTTTTCTGAGCCTGAGTTGGAGCGCTTCCCTTGTCTTTCGTTGGCATTTGCTGCTGCCAAAGCTGGCGGGACCGCTCCAGCGGTTTTGAATGCCGCCAATGAAATTGCGGTAGCAGCATTCTTGGATCAAGGCCTGCCGTATTTGCAGATTCCCGTTATTGTTGAAAAAGTATTAAACGCTATCTCTGCATCCAGTGCGGATTCACTTGAGTTGATTTTAGACGTCGATGCGAGTGCTCGCCAAGCCGCACAAGAAGTGGTGAAGGATATTCTTTGCAGGCTTTGATTACTATTGCCGCTTTCTTGTTGACTCTAGGCGTGCTTGTCAGCTTTCATGAGTTTGGACATTTTTTAGCTGCTCGCTGTTGTGGTGTGCGAGTACTTCGTTTTGCGATTGGTTTTGGTAAGCCGATCTATACCTTCCGTGCTAAAAATAAAACCGAGTGGGTGTTGGCCTCCGTTCCCCTGGGTGGGTATGTGAAGCTACTCGATGGTCGTGATCGTCGGCAAATCATTCCACCAGCAGAGGAGTCGCAGGCTTTTGACAAGAAACCGCTCTGGCAGCGCTCCTTTATTGTGACTGCCGGACCATTCGCCAATTTTTTCTTGGCAGTCATTTTCTTTGCCTTTATTTACCTTTCTGGCGCCCCTCAATTACCAGCTGTTTTGAAAGCCCCTCTTGAAACCTCTTTGGCAGCCCAGCTGGGGGTGAATGAGGGCGATCGGGTGGTGGGGTGGGAGGATTTGGGTGCCCAAACGGGAAATGCACCCCTTTTAGGTGAATTTGAGCCCGTTCCCAGTTGGAATGCATTGCGCTGAAGTCGGATGGATGGCCTTACTGGGGATGATGGGTTCGCTTTGGAGTTAGAAACCCCAACCGGTAGTCGCTATGTAAAAGCCTTTTATGCCGAAGATTTGCCAAAAATGAGCCCAGACAAGGATCCGATGTTGGCATTGGGTCTATTGCCAGCGCTGACTCCATTGGAAAAGTGGCAGGAACTTAAATGGGATCCGGTAGATGCGGCCATATTCGCCTCCAAAAGGGTGTGGGTAATTTCCAAGGTATCCGCAAGGCTGATGGGGGGTTTATTTACTGGTAGCACCTCCTTTAAGCAACTCGGCGGCCCATCAGCATCGCCGATATGGCGGGCAAGACGGCCCAGGTGGGGTGGCAGCCATTTTTAGCTTTTTTGGCGTTCATGAATATTAGCATTGGGCTTCTGAATTTGCTTCCTTTTCCGATGCTGGATGGGGTCAGCTACTGTATGATGCATGGGAGTTGGTCGCTGGTAAGCGGATTTCGACATCAATGCAAGAGCAGCTCGAAAAAGTGGGCTTTATTCTGCTGATTGCTATGTCACTACTGGTATTGTTTAACGATTTACAACGCTATATTTCGCCTTGAATTCTCTGACACATTCTTCCCGTATTTTTGCCCGTTTCATTACTCAAATCTTGGCGTTATTAGCTCTTGGATTGAGTTTGAATGCTACTGCGGCCGCTTCTTTTGTGGTTAAAGATATGCGTGTTGAAGGTCTACAGCGTGTTGAGCCTGGCACGGTCTTTAGTTACCTGCCTGTTCAGATGGGTGAAACCTTCACTGATGAAAAGGGCGCTGAAGCGATTAAGGCGCTCTATGGCACCGGCTTCTTTAGGGATGTTCAGATTCAGGCGCAAGGCAATGTGCTGATTGTAATTGTCGAAGAGCGTCCTATCATCTCTCGTATTGAGTTTACGGGCATGAACGAGTTTGATCCCGAGATTGTGCGTAAATCCTTGAAAACAGTCGGCGTGGCTGAGGCTCGTTTTTATGACAAGGCCTTGATCGACAAAGCCGAACAAGAGCTAAAACGTCAATATGTGGGTAAGGGCATGTACGCGGCAGAAGTAGTCGCGACGGTGACTCCTGTTGAGCGCAATCAAGTGGCGATTTACTTCAACACCGATGAAGGCACCGTTGCCAAAATCCAAGAAATTAATTTTATTGGCAATGAAGTGTTTAGCGAAGGCACTTTAAAGAGTGAGATGCAGTTAAAAACAGGCGGATGGCTCTCTTGGTATAGTAAAGATAATCTTTACTCCAAGCAGAAATTAACCGCCGACTTAGAGTCCATTCGCTCTTACTATTTAAATCGAGGCTATTTAGAGTTTGTGATTGAATCAACTCAGGTATCCATTACTCCGGATAAAAAGGGTATTTACCTCACCATTAGCATTCGTGAAGGGAAACAATTTACCGTTAAAGATGTTCGTTTGGCTGGTGAAACCCTTGGCAAAGAAGCCGAGTTAATGCAGTTGATCGTTTTAAAGCCTGGCGATCCTTTTTCATCGGCGCGTTTGACACAGAGCACTAAGGGGATTGCCGAGGTCTTGGGTTCTTATGGTTACGCTTTTGCAACCATCCACCCTGAGCCAGATATTCGTCGTGAGGTTGCGGAGGTGGACCTGACATTAGTGGTTGACCCAGGTCGTCGCATTTATGTACGCCAGGTAGCGATTTCTGGTAACGCCAAAACTCGCGATATGGTCATTCGACGTGAAATGCGTCAGTTTGAAAGCTCATGGTTCGACAGCGACAAGATTGAGTTATCTAAAAAGCGCTTAGGCCGCTTGGGTTATTTCACTGAAACAGACATTACTACGGAAGATGTTCCCGGTTCCCCGGATCAGGTGGACGTTAATGTGAAGGTGACGGAAAAACCAACCGGAGCAATTACTGTTGGAGCTGGTTTCTCTTCAACTGAGAATCTGATTTTATCCGCCGGTATGAATCAAGATAACGCTTTTGGTACTGGTACTGCGATCGGTGTGAATGCGTCTCTCTGTAAGATTAATCAGAACTTAACACTTTCCAATTACGACCCGTATTTCACTGAAGACGGCATTAGTCGCTATACCGATTTGTACTACCGCTCATCCAAGCCTTTGTACTATGTTGGCGATCCTGATTATCAAATTAAGTCGGTTGGTTCGAATATTAAATTTGGTGTGCCATACACAGAGGTAGACCGAGTATTTTTTGGAACTGGTGTAGAAGTATTTCAAATTAAGACCTCATCCAATACTCCAGTCCCCTATTTAAACTATGCCATGAGTTACGGCGTTGCCGCTCCAGGTTATCCGGGAACCGTGACGACGTATAACGTTCCTATAACAGTAGGTTGGTCACGCGATGGTCGTGATAGCTCTTTAATTCCTTCGGATGGTTCGTTGCAGCAGCTTTCCGCTGAGGTGGGTACGCCAGTTGGAGATCTTACTTTCTATCGTTTATATGGCCAGTACCAAAAGTACCACTCATTCACGAAAGGTAATATTTTATCTTTCAACGGCGAAGTTGGTTACGGTCAGGCATACGGCAATAATCCATTCCCGATTACTAAAAACTACTATGTAGGTGGTATTGGTTCCGTTCGTGGTTATGCTCCCGGCTCTCTCTGGCCCCAGTACTACAACACCATCATTGGTGCCTACCAGTCAACGGGTGGTCAGTCGAAGATTGTGACCAACGTTGAATATACCTTCCCTGTTCCTGGGTCGGGTGTTGATAAAACCCTTCGCCTATTTACCTTCGTGGACGGTGGTAACGCATTTGGGCAAAACTTGAATTTAGTTCTAAGATACTCCTATGGATTGGGTTTATCATGGATATCACCTCTAGGCCCTTTGAAGTTCAGTTATGGTATTCCGTACAAGACTCAACCTACGGATAATGTCCAGCGTTTGCAGTTCCAGGTTGGTACAGCGTTTTAATTGTTTAAGGAAAGTTTTATGAAGCTTTATCAATCTTCTAAATGGATTCAAATTGGTGTAATTGCTGCCGTAACGGCAATTGCTATTCCGCAAGTATTCGCTCAAGATGCCGGCACTCGAGTTGCGGTTGTGAACTCTGAGAAAGTATTTAACGAGTCCAACTTGGCCAAAGCAATGCAAACGCGTTTGCAAAATGAGTTCACTAAACGACAAAATGATTTGCGCGACAGTGCTCAAAAAATTAAGACTGCAGCCGAAAAGCTTGATCGCGATGCTGCTGTGATGAATGAAGCGGAGCGTGTTCGTCGTCAGCGAGAGTTGGCTGATCAAGACCGCGAGCTACAACGCAAGCAACGCGAATTTACTGAAGATCTTAATCAGCGCACTTTTGAAGAGCGTGCCAAGATCGCGGAAAAAGCAAATGCAGTGTTAAAGCAAATTGCTGAACAAAGAAAAATTGACATCATTGTTCAAGAAGCGGCTTACGTTAGCCCTAAGGCTGATGTAACAGATGATGTTGTCAAGGCTTTAAATAGCCAGAAGTAAGCTTTATGCAGACCGCCATTGAGCTGGCCGAACAGTTTCAAGCAAGCTTGGTGGGGGATGCCTACATCGGATTTACGGGTCTTGCTCCATTGGAGCGAGCACAGCCTGATCAGATTTCCTTCCTTTCCAATCCGCTTTACAGGCAGCAAGCCAGTGAAAGTGCTGCTGGCGCACTGATTGTTAGCAAATCGGATTTGGAGTTTCTGCAGGCCAATCCCAGTGTAAATTCGGCTAAACGCGTTTATTTTGTTTCCAAAAATCCGTACGCTACTTTTGCCAGAATGGCTCAGCATTTTGCAAAAGCCGCTAGCCCAGTTTATCCATCCGGAATTCATCCTGGCGCCGTGATTGATGTCACGGCGATTGTTCCCGCTTCATGTCATATTGGCCCGTTTGTGCACATTGGCGCGGGTGTCAAGCTTGGTGAGCGCGTTTCAATTCTGGGAAATACAACTGTTGCGAGTAATAGTGTTGTTGCTAGCGACACGTTAATTTACCCATCTGTTTCTATTTATCACAACACGCAAATCGGCGAACGCTGCATTATTCATAGTGGTGCGATCATAGGTGCGGATGGCTTTGGTTTTGCGCCTGCTTTTTCTGCTGCTGGCGGGGAATGGGTCAAGATTCCGCAGACTGGTCGAGTGGTGATTGGTGATGATGTGGAAATTGGCGCGTCAACGACGATCGATCGTGGTGCAATGAGTGATACGGTAATAGGCGCCGGAACCAAAATAGATAACCAAGTGCAAATCGCGCATAACGTCATTGTTGGTAATTGCTGTGTCATTGCGGGCTGTGCTGCAATTTCCGGAAGCACCAAGATCGGAAACTGCTGCATTATTGGGGGAGCTGCAAATTTTGCGGGTCATCTATCGATTGCTGATAGAACAACGGTTTCCGGGAATACTTCGATTATTCGCTCTATTGCTGAGCCAGGCCAGCATTACACGGGTGTCTACCCATCCATGCTTCATAGCGCTTGGGAGAAGAATGCCGCTATTTTGCGTGGGCTAGATAAAATACGGCAACGCTTGCGTTTGTTGGATAAAAATAAAACTACGGAGTCATAAGACTTCGTATTATTAAAAACTATATTTACTTTTCAGCGGGTTATTTATGAGCACACCAATCGCAATCGATATTAATAAAATTCTGAAATTGCTGCCGCATCGCTATCCATTTTTATTGGTAGATCGCGTGCTGGAAATCGCCCCTCGTGAAAGTATTACGGCATTAAAAAATGTCACGATGAATGAGTCGTTTTTTCAGGGCCACTTCCCTGATTTTCCAGTCATGCCCGGAGTTCTCATTATTGAGGCGCTGGCTCAAACGGCGGCTTTGCTGACATTCTCTGAAGAACGCGCTGAAGATGCGATTTATTACTTTGCTGGCGTCGACGGCGCTCGTTTCAAAAAACCAGTGCTTCCTGGGGATCAGTTGATTATGACTGCCAAGCCAGAGCGTGGTCGTGCTGGGATTTATAAGTTTGCCGTTCAAGCAACCGTGGATGGAGAGATTGCGGCGGAAGCCAATATCACGTGCGCGGTCCGTACGAAAGGTGCGTAATGACTCGGATTCACGCAACTGCTGTTGTAGACAGTAAAGCTGAGTTGGCCAGCGATGTTGAAGTTGGTCCGTATTCTGTCATTGGCCCCAACGTCAAAATTGGTGCTGGCACCAAGGTGGGATCTCATACTGTGATTGAGGGCTACACGACTATTGGCAAAGAAAATAACTTTGCGCACTTTGCCGCAATTGGTGGTCCCCCTCAAGATATGAAGTACCGTGGCGAGCCAACCCAATTAACTATTGGCGATCGCAATACGATCCGCGAATTCACTACCATTCATACGGGCACATCGCAGGATGTTGGTATTACCCGCATTGGCAATGACAACTGGATCATGGCGTATGTGCATATCGCGCACGACTGTCAGGTTGGTAATCACACGATTTTTTCTAGTAATGCGCAAATTGCGGGCCATGTGCAAGTGGGTGACTGGGCCATTATGGGTGGTATGTCGGGTGTACATCAGTTTGTACGTATTGGACAACACGCAATGCTGGGCGGCGCATCGGCGTTAGGGCAGGATATCCCGCCTTTTGTAATTGCGGCGCGAGACAAGGCCTCTCCCCATGGGATTAATGTTGAAGGCTTAAAACGTCGTGGTTTTTCAAGTGAGACGATTTCGGCTTTGCGCCAGGCTTATAAGATTCTTTATAAAGATGGACTTAGTTTTGAAGAGGCTAAAGTAGAAATTCAGAAGATGGTTGTCGCTTCTGCAGCTGATCCAGGCACTTCTGAGAAGCTTGCTCAATTTCATGATTTCATCGCCGCCTCTACCCGCGGCATCATTCGGTAACGGAATTACTTTGCCAAAGTTAGCTTGTGTAGCTGGCGAACCTTCTGGCGATCTATTAGCGCGGCCAGTACTTAGTGCGCTACATCAAATACCAGATATGGCTGGTTTAGAGGTGTATGGTATTGGCGGCCCACGTATGCAGGCTGAGGGTATGCGCTCTGACTGGCCTATCGAAACGCTGAGCGTGCGCGGTTATGTTGAGGCCATTAAGCAACTGCCGGCTATTCTGAGGCTACGCAAAGAACTCATTCAAAACCTCCTCAATGAAGGGCGCCCCGATGTCTATTTGGGGGTTGATGCGCCAGACTTTAATTTAGGTGTTGAACTACAGTTACGCAAAGCAGGTATTCCGACTTTACATTTAGTTTCACCCTCTATTTGGGCTTGGAGAGCGGGGCGCATTAAGAAGATTTCTCAAGCGGTTGAGCGCATGTTGTGCATCTTCCCCTTTGAGACTGAAATCTACGATCGTGCTGGAGTGGCGTCTACCTATGTAGGTCATCCGCTTGCCAGTGCAATTCCACTTGAACCCAATGCTACCAAAGCAAGAGAAAAAATTAGTCATCACCTACAAATTCCAGCTCAATCCTTAGATGATGGCCTTGTTATTGCTGTTCTACCGGGTAGTCGTGGCTCTGAGATTGAGTTGATAGCCCCAGTTTTCTTTGAGACGATGCAATTAATTTCTCAAAGACTCCAAGGTCAGAAGTTTCATTTTTTAATTCCAGTCGCAACGCCGCGACTGCGTGAGCCGCTAGAGCAGTTTTTGCTTAAAGCGAAAAATAGTAATTCAGATATTCAAATTCATTTGCTCGATGGCATAGCCGATGAAGTTCTGGAGGCTTCCGATGTTGTGTTAATTGCAAGCGGCACCGCCACCTTGCAAGCCGCTCTGTGGAAAAAGCCAATGGTGATTTCCTATAAAGTTCCCTGGCTAACTGCGCAGATCATGAAGCGCCAGGGTTATTTGCCCTATGTTGGCTTGCCTAATATTTTGTGTGGTGAGTTTGTTGTTCCCGAGTTGCTGCAGGATGACGCTACGTCTGAAAAATTAGCGAATGCCGTCCAAAATTGGCTGGAGCATCCAACTCAGGTGGCAAAACTTAAAGAGCGTTTTACGCAGATGCACGAGACTTTGCGTCGCCCTACCGGTTTATTGGTTGCTCAAGCGGTGGCACAAACGATTGCCAATCATCGTAAACACAAAGTAACCATATGAGTCTTATATGGGTCTGTGGTGTGGATGAGGCGGGGCGAGGGCCATTGGTCGGTGCGGTGGTGGCTGGCGCTGTGGTACTTGATCCTAATAATCCGATTGAGGGTTTAAAAGACTCTAAGAAGTTAAGCGCCACTCGTCGTGAATATCTTTACGAGCAGATCATGAAAAGGGCAAAAGCCTGGGGTGTTGGCGAGGCTAGCCCAGCTGAAATTGATGAGATCAATATTTTGCAAGCCGCTATGCTCGCTATGCGCAGAGCGATTGAAGATCTCGCGAATCGATTGGGTACTTGGCCCGATAAAGCGTTGATTGATGGGAATCGTTGCCCGGCATTGCCGATTGCTGCCGAAGCGATTGTGAAAGGTGATAGTAAAGAGCCTGCTATATCCGCAGCATCTATTGTGGCTAAAGTCACGCGTGATCGTCAGGTGATGTCTTTGCATGAACGTCATCCGGAATATGGCTTTGCTCAGCACATGGGTTATCCAACGGAAGCGCATTTCGCGGCGCTCAAACAATATGGCGCTTGCGATCAACATAGAAGAAGTTTTTCTCCGGTTCGCAAAGTTCTTGAATCGATTGCAAGCTAGGTGATAAATAAGTTATGAACTTTGATCTCATTACCTCGAAGGAGAATGCCTTATTTCAAGACATTCGCAATCTACAGGCGACCGGCTCTAATGGGCAGAAGGCCAGGTTGGCTAGCGGTCAAGCTTTGTTGGAAGGCATTCATTTGGTGCAGACTTGGGTGGGCGATCCAAATCTAACGGTATTACTCACTTCGGAAATCGGTTTAAAGAATATTGAAATCTCGCAGGCCGTTTATGAGCATCTTGAGATTTGCCCAGAGGCCAAGGTATTGCAGTTGGATAGTGCTCTCTGGGATTTGCTGAGTGACTTAGTTAATGCGCCACATATCGCGGGCTTGCTTGATTTACCAAAATCCACTCTTACTCCTCCGCAATCAATCGCAACTCTGGATGGGGATGTGGTGATATTAGATCGCGTCCAGGATGCAGGTAATGTGGGATCTATTTTGCGTGCCGCAGCAGCATCAAGCTTCACGAAAGTCATTGCTTTATCTGGTTGCGCCCATCTTTGGTCCAGCAAGGTATTGCGTGCGGGCATGGGGGCACATCGACTCTTGGATTTATATGAAGGCTGGACAAATCAGCAACTTTTGAGTGCAGTTACCGCACCTTTATTGGTCGCCACGGCAGATGCGGAGCATGATCTTTTCTCTCTGAAGAAAGATCTCCTGCATCCAGTTGCCTGGGTAATGGGTAGCGAAGGGCAGGGCGTTTCAGAAGATCTGTTGGCTCAATCCAAAGGGGTTTCTATTCCAATCGATCCACGCGTGGAATCGCTTAATGTATCAACGGCGGCAGCCGTATGCTTATTTGAAACTCTGCGCGTACGAAGAGGTTAAGCCTTCTTCGATTAGCCGAGTATTGTCTTATCTGACTTAATTGCCTGTAGTACTGTAGTGGCAATCTCTTCAATGGATTTTCTGGTGGTAAGCACCCAAGGAATGGACTGCTTTTTCATCATCGCTGTCGCTTCATTGATTTCATAACGGCAATTTTCTAACTTAGCGTAATTGCTGCCAGGGCGACGTTCGTTCCGAATCTCAGAAAGTCTCTCCGCATCAATCATTAATCCAAAGATCTTTTGGCGATAAGACACCAAGTCCTTAGGGAGTTGTCCTCTTTCAAAGTCTTCCGGAATGAGTGGATAATTTGCCGCCTTTAATCCATACTGCATTGCAAGATACAAACTGGTTGGAGTTTTGCCAACACGAGAAATGCCAATCAGAATGACATCCGCTTCTGCCAGGTTTTGGTTGGCTTGGCCATCATCATGTGCCAAAGAATAGTTAATCGCTTCGATTCGATTCTTGTAGGCCTCAGTGTCGGCATTGTGGTGCAGGCGATTCATGGCATGAGTGGATTGCATGCCCAGGGCGGCTTCCAGTGGGGCTACGAAAGTCTGAAACATATCGAGAATCAGGCCACTTGCTTTGCCAACAATGGCATTGAGCTCAGAATTCACCAAAGTAGTGAAAACGATGGGTTGCACCCCATATTTACTGGCCGCCTGATTAATGCTACTGACGGCATCATGAGCTTTATCGACACTCTCTACAAAAGGTACTCGAATATGCTTAAAAGTGGCCTCAAATTGGGCCAAAATCGACTGGCTGAAGTTCTCGGCGGTAATGCCGGTGCCATCAGAGACAATAAAAACAATGCGGGTTTCGTTGGTCATGGATTTGGCTTAAAAGTCGGGGTCACCACTACAATAGAATCATATTAAAGTATGCCCCATTTAAGGTGGCCGCTACACCAGTTGCCTTATCTTTAGAGAGTATTTTATGTCCAACCAACAGCAACAAAATAGCAGTATGGCCGATGCCTATGTTTGGCCTTTTGAGCAACTCCGTATGACGGATGTTGAATCCGTCGGCGGTAAGAATGCCTCTTTGGGTGAAATGATTTCGCAGTTAGCCTCAACTGGTGTTCGTGTCCCAACGGGCTTTGCGACGACCGCATTAGCGTTTCGTGATTTTTTAAAACATAATAATTTGACTGAACGCATTCAACAGCGTTTAGAAGGTTTAAATATTGATGATGTCCGTGCTTTGGCGGCAGCCGGTGCGGAGATTCGTCATTGGATCGAAACGGCACCATTGCAGCCTAAGCTTGAAAAAGAGATTCGCAAGGCTTTTGCAGTATTGGATGACTCTGGTAAGGGTTCATTCGCTGTGCGTTCATCAGCTACTGCTGAAGATTTGCCGGATGCGTCATTCGTGGGACAGCAAGAAACTTTCTTGAACGTCGAAGGTATCGATGATGTGCTCAAGAAAATTCGCGAGGTGTTTGCTTCCCTATACAACGATCGCGCTATCTCTTGCCGCGTGCACAAGGGTTTTGCCCACGCTGAAGTAGCCTTATCTGCGGGTATCCAGCGCATGGTGCGCGCTGACTTAGGCGCTGCAGGTGTGATGTTCACACTGGATACTGAATCTGGATTTGAGGATGTGGTTTTCATTACCTCAAGCTATGGCTTGGGAGAAACAGTGGTTCAGGGTGCGGTAAATCCTGACGAGTTCTATGTATTCAAAACCACTTTAGCAAAAGACAAGAAGGCAATCATTCGTCGTTCTTTGGGCTCCAAGTTGATTCAAATGCAATTTGCACCCAATGGCTCTGCGGAAAAAGTGCAGACTGTAGATGTATCCCCAGAAAAGCGTAATCGCTTTTCTTTAGAGGATGCGGATATTACAGAACTGGCTAAGTACGCCATGATCATTGAGAAGCACTATGGTCGTCCAATGGACATCGAGTGGGGCAAGGATGGCCAAGACGGCCGTATTTACATCCTCCAGGCTCGTCCTGAAACTGTGAAGAGTCAGGCGGAAGGTCAAGTTGAGATGCGCTATAAATTGAAAGGCAGCGCAAAAGTACTGGCAAAAGGTCGTGCGATTGGCCAAAAGATTGGTGCCGGTCCTGTGCGTATTATTCGTGACCCAAGTGAGATGGATCGTGTGCAACCAGGAGATGTATTGGTTGCCGACATGACTGATCCGAACTGGGGGCCTGTGATGAAGCGCGCTTCTGCGATTGTGACCAATCGTGGTGGTCGTACCTGTCACGCGGCGATTATTGCTCGTGAACTTGGTGTGCCTGCGGTGGTTGGTTGTGGCGATACTGCAGAGCATTTGCAAGATGGCATGATGGTGACGGTTTCTTGCGCGGAAGGTGACGAAGGTCATCTCTACGATGGTTTGATTGAGGCGGAAGTTACTGCAGTATCTCGTGGCGCTTTGCCAGAGATTCCAGTGAAGATCACTATGAATATCGGCAATCCTCAATTGGCATTTGATTTCTGCCAGATTCCAAATGCAGGCGTTGGCCTTGCTCGTCTCGAGTTCATCATTAATAACTATATTGGTGTGCATCCACGTGCAGTATTGGAATACCCAAATATTGATCCTGACCTCAAGCGCGCAGTAGAGAGCGTTGCGCGTGGCTATGCAAGCCCACGTCAGTTTTACGAAGACAAGTTGGTGGAAGGTGTGGCAACGATTGCTGCTGCTTTCTATCCAAAGCCAGTCATCGTTCGTTTGTCAGACTTTAAGTCCAATGAATATAAGAAGTTAATTGGTGGATCACGTTACGAGCCGGATGAAGAAAACCCAATATTGGGATTCCGTGGCGCATCACGTTATGTATCAGAGGATTTCGGTAAAGCTTTTGCGCTCGAGTGCGCGGCAATGAAGCGTGTGCGTGAAGATATGGGCTTAGATAACGTTGAAATCATGGTTCCATTTGTGCGCACCATCAAACAAGCTGAGCGTGTAATCAATATGATGGAGAAGTTTGGTCTCAAGCGCGGTGTAAATGGTTTGCGCCTCATGATGATGTGCGAGATTCCATCTAACGCGATTTTGGCTGATCAATTCCTTGAATACTTTGATGGTTTCTCGATTGGCTCCAACGACATGACTCAGTTAACTTTGGGTCTAGATCGCGATTCTGGCATGGAGTTGTTGGCCATTGACTTTGATGAGCGTGATCCAGCGGTCGAGTTCATGATTGCTCGCTCAATCGATGCATGTCGCAAGCAAAATAAATATGTTGGTATTTGTGGCCAAGGCCCTTCAGATCATCCAGACTTTGCTCGTTTGTTGGTCGAGAAGGGAATTACGTCAATCTCATTGAATCCTGATAGTGTAGTGGCTACTTGGGAAATGTTAGGTAAGAACTTAAAAGCATAATAATCGTTAAGCGAGAAATGCAAAAGGCCTAGATTTTTCTAGGCCTTTTTGTTTGGTAAAAATAAAAAAAGGATAAAAACAGAGCCTATTTAGATTTTGTTTTAGCGCTAGCGCGCTTTATTGGCTTTTTGACTGTCGGAGTCGCAATTTTTACCCTGGCCTTTGCTGGTTGTCGGTTGACAGGAACAGCACCCATTTTTTTCGCAGGCGCAGAGATCGCGCTGGACTTATTGGCACCACTCCAACTGGGCTCCGCGATGGAATTAAAGGCCGCCCGCAGTTTTTCACCCCAAAGCTGATGAATCATTTAGAAGTAGGGATTGGATTCATCCATAGTCACCAACTTGTTAGCCTTGAGAGAGTTCTTCTCATAAACGAGCAAATCAAGGGGTAAGTCCTACTGAGATATTGCTATTTAGCGTTCAATCCATAGAGATTAAAGCGCATTTGGTAGTCAAATTTAATGAGGTATTAAAGTTCAATACGCGATCTAGGATTGGTTTGCCATATTTGGACTCTCCAATTTGAAAGTAGCAAGTCTCTGGCGTGGCTTCAATAAAGTTGCCCGCAGAGTAGACGTTAAAGAGGCGAGGTCTTTCCCCTTTAACTTGACCGCCAAAGATCAAGTTGCAGTTGAAATCAATACCTGCTGTTTCAAGAGCCTTGTGATCGCGATCGTAAACTTGTTTAATAGCATCTCCCACAACAACAGCCGCATCATGCGAATTTGCGGCAGTCCAGAGATTGATTCCGCCTAGTAGTTGCCCTTATAGCAAAATTTCTTTAACGGCTTGGGTGATAGTGAGATTCCCCGCGCTCATGAGGGTAAAGAAGCGATCCTTATCTTGGAATAAGGTCATTTTTCTGAAGGTGCCGATTTGATATACACCTGCATTTGTTCTTGTATCCGATAAAAATACAAGGCCATCTTTCAGGCAGAGTCCAACACAGTACGTCATTCTTTAACCTTCTTTAATATCTCAAGGGATTATCTCTTAAATATCAGCGGGGCTTAGCTCGGTTGTTGAATTGAGATGTTTGCGCTTAACTCTTCGCCACCACCTCCCGTGCGCACCCCCTTGACGGGTGCGGCTGAATAGTAGTCGCGACCTACTGCTACTCTAATGTGACGAGAGTCAATTAAACAAGCATGAGCGATATCAATACTAATCCAGATCCCTTTATCCACATCGCTACAAAAGTCGATCCATGCGTGGCTGGCAAGGTTTTGGGACTCTTCTGCAAAGAAAGAACCGATGACATAGCGAGCAGGAATTTGTGAGGCACGGCAAAGGCTCAACATGACATGCGCATGATCTTGGCAAACACCCGATTTCATCGCAAAAGATTGAGCGGCTGTAGTCGCAAAGTTGGTTTGCCCCGGGGAGTAGATGATCGTATCTTGTATGGCGGATGCTAGGCTCAGAACTTGGTCTATAGAGTTCCTCGTGGGAAGGTTCGTAGCGAAGTATTCCAACATGGTAGCAGTTAGTTCGGTTAGATTGGTCTGCTGAAGAAGGTAGTAAGGGGATGCCGCTTTGGCATCATCCACAAACTCAAAAGCATCTTGGGTATGTAGTTCTCCTTCCGCTTCAATCATCATTGATGTATAGGGACTCTCCTGCACAAATACACTGCAGATATTTCCGAAGGTATCTATGGAATTCGATGCCTTAATTGGCGTGCTTACTTTCCATTTGTCTATTTGTTGACCTGCGATAGATGGTGGCGTTAGGCGTAGCTCTTGAATGGAGTAACGGACTGGCGTTTCATAGCGATATTCAGTGCGGTGACGGATCTTTAGGTGCATATATTCTTTATGAAAGCTTAGGGGACCGCTAATGGAATGAGGGATGCATTGCTAAACTCATCGGCAATGTGATTAATGCGCTCTAAAAAAGTCTCGATGAACTCTTCTAGACCTTGTTCAAAGACTTCATCAATATCGGAGTACTCCAAGCTGGCCTTGAGTTTGCCAAGCAAGCGTTCAATTTCCTTGGATTGATGATTTTTTACCTCGGAAATCAAAGGAATTAATTCATTGATGCAGCAAACCAATGAGCGTGGCATTTGTCTGTTGAAAATCAGCAACTCGGCAACCTGTTTTGGGGTTACTTGATCCGAATACATTTGACGATAAATCTCAAATGCCGATACTGAGCGGAGTAGTGCGGCCCAATGGTAAAAATCAAAGAATTCACCGTCGGCCTTCTCATTGCTAGATCGATTTGAGCCGAGAATCTTTAGGGCGGCCTGATCTTCATACTGCGTTTCCAGGATGTGAGCGGTGTTATCGGCACGCTCAAGCAGCGTACCTACGCTTATAAAAGGCTTCATTCTTGAGCATCGTGCCATAGAGAGCGCCCGTAAAGAGATGGCAACGGTGTTTGACCCAGTCCAATAGGCGACTTGGGTCGGCTTGATGTCTAGCCTCCAAGATGCGTTGCAGTTCAAGCCAGGTAGTATTTTGCGTTTCCAAAACCTCGGAGGTAATCTTGCCTCGAATGACGCGGGCATTTTCACGCGCTGCAAATAAACAAGAAACAATGCTAGAAGGATTGCTGGTTTCATAGATCATAAAATCCAGTAGATTCTCGCGATTAATCAGATCATACTTGCTGAGCAATGCCTCTTCTAGTTTGGCAATTGTGAGCAGCGTTTTCCACCTCTGCTCTAAAAATTCGGGTGGTTTGGGGAGTAAAGAGGTTTGGTGGTTTACGTCCAACATGCGCGCAGTATTCTCCGCGCGCTCGGTGTAACAAGCCATCCAATAAAGACAGTCAGCTGTGCGACTTAACATATGATTTTCTGATTCCTCTTACGCTTCCAATACCCAGGTGTCTTTAGTTCCGCCACCTTGAGAGGAGTTCACTACTACAGCACCTTCTTTGAGTGCGACCCTGGTTAATTCGCCCGGCACCATCTTGATAGTTTTGCCTGACAGCACAAATGGTCGTAAGTCGATATGTCGTGGCGCAACGCCTGACTCCACAAAGGTTTGGCAAGTCGAGAGTGCTAAGATAGGTTGGGCAATATATTGAGCTGGGTTGGCAATCAAATGTGCTCTAAATTCTTCGATTTCCGCTTTTGTAGAGGCAGGTCCCACCAACATGCCATAACCGCCAGCTCCGTGGGTTATCTTTACTACCAACTTATTCAAATCGGCTAAGGTATAGGCCAAATCATCTGGATTGCGACACTGGAAGGTGGGTACATTATTGAGAATGGGTTTTTCGCCGAGATAAAACTCGATCATCTCGGGCACATAGGGATAAATAGAGTTGTCATCGGCAATACCCGTCCCATTAGCTAATGTGACATTACCAGCGCGATGCGCTGATAAGAGGCCGGCAACTCCTAATGTTGAATCAGAGCGGAATGCCAATGGATCTAAGCAATCATCGTCAACACGGCGATAGATCACGTCGACCCTTTCAGGGACTTGAGTAGTGCGCATAAAGACTTGTTCATTCTTAACGAATAAATCCTTGTCTTTGACTAACTCAACACCCATCTGCTGCGCAAGGTAGCGATGCTCAAAGTATGCGGAGTTATACATGCCGGGTGTTAATACAACTACATTGGGTTTTTTGCGTCATCAGGTTTTACGGAGTTAAGGCACTCCAATAAAAGATCGGGATAGTGCTCTCCAGGAGCAACTCGATATTTTTGAAAGAGATCGGGGAAGAGTCGCATCATCATCTTGCGGTCTTCAACCATATAAGAAACGCCTGATGGAACGCGCAGATTATCTTCTAGTGCATAAAACTTGCCTTTGCCAGCTCGCACGATATCAATGCCTGCAATCTGCGCGTAGATGTCACGAGGTACGCTCACGTTGCGCATCTCTGGGCGATATTGCGCATTGTTGTAAATCTGTTAAGCAGGGATGACTCCCGCTTTGATGATTTCTTCATCGTGGTAGACGTCATAGATGAAGCGGTTCAGCGCTTTCATGCGTTGACGTAGTCCGGCATCAAGCTGCTCCCACTCTTTGGCAGAGAAAATGCGGGGTACCTGATCGAAGGGGATGATCCTTTCGGATCCTAGGTCATCACCATAGACCGCGAAGGTAATGCCCACTCGCCTAAATATGAGGTCGGCTTCAGCTCGCTTGAGACCCATGAGGGCGTCACTGTGCTGTTTTAACCAATTTTGAAAAATTTGGTAGTGTGGACGCGCTTTGCCTGCGGCGTCGAGCATTTCGTCAAAAGGCAATTTCATAGTTACAAAGCTCATGCTTTTGTAAGCAATGAGCTGTGCAGGTTGAAGCGGCTGGGTGCTGGAGGGCACCAAAAAAGAGCATAAATGCTCGAATTGGTGGCATCAAAGCCGGCGCTACCCTTGTTAAAGATTAAGCGTTGAGATCGCCTCTCGCAATTCGACCTTTGTGTACTTCCCACTCGCGTTCTTTGGTGGCAGCTCGCTTGTCGTGTTGCTTTTTACCTCTCGCTAAACCAATTTCACACTTCACATTGCCTTTGGAGAAATGGAGGTTGAGAGAAACCAGGGTATAGCCTTTTTGTTCTACTTTGCCGATAAGTTTGCGGATTTCAATGGCGTTCAGTAATAGTTTCCTGGTTCGAGTACTATCGGGAACAATATGAGTAGATGCTGAGAGTAGGGGAGTGATATGGCAGCCAATCAGGAATAGCTCCGCCTTGCGAATGACAACATACGCTTCCTTGATGTGCACGCGGCCTGCGCGAATGGCCTTTACTTCCCAGCCTTCCAGTACAAGCCCTGCCTCAAAGCGTTCCTCGATAAAATAATCAAAGAAGGCTTTTTTGTTATCGACGATACTCATATTTATTTAGCTCTCAAGAACGATTATGGCAGACGTCTACAAGACCGTTTTAATTGGCCAATCAGCCGACCGTATGTACGGGTTGGTGACGGATGTTGCTCGCTATCCAGAATTTTTGCCCTGGTGTGGTGGGGTGGGGATTTTTGAGCAGACCGAAACGGTCCTTGATGCCAAAATCAATATTCATTTCAAGGGTATTACGCAGTATTTTCATACCCGCAATGTCAATCAGCGCCCAGAAACTATCGATATGGTCTTTGTAGATGGCCCTTTCAAGCATTTGTCGGGGCAGTGGCACTTTATCCCTTTGCGTGAGGATGCCTGTAAGGTGGAGTTCAAGCTGCACTGGGAATTTAAGAGCGTCATCCTGGATAAGAGCATTGGCCCAGTCTTTGGTCATATAGCGGGCACTTTTGTGGATTGCTTTGTGAAACGTGCAGAAGAGCTCTATGGCTGAGCGCGTGCTTGATTTAACTCTTTGTGATGCCAGGCAGGGCGATCTGGAGCTAAGGCCCTTCAAGCTGATTTTGGAGGCTGGGGAGGTGGCGACAGTTGGGGTGGCTCTAGTTAGGGCTGGAATTGCGACTGGCCCAGATGATCCTGTTTTAGCCAGAAAGGGCTGTTTTGGGGTCTTTGGCAAGCGCAAGGACTGGGATAGCCGCATTTATGCAGGGGATCGCTTGGAGCTCTACTCCCCGTTGCTCATCGACCCTAAGACGGTCCGTCGCAAGAAGGCACACCAGAATCAGGATGCCAAATTCCAGGCTGCCGCAGCTAAAAGAAAGGCTAGGAGGCTATAATCGATTTTTGCGACTAGGGGTTTTGCATGCGACTCATTCAAAAAGCACTCACTTTTGACGATGTCCTCCTCGTACCGGCCTATTCCTCGGTACTCCCTCGAGATGCCAGCTTGGCAAGTAAGTTAACTCGAGAAATTTCACTCAATACACCATTGGTGTCCGCAGCGATGGATACCGTTACCGAAGGTCGTTTGGCAATTGCCATGGCCAGCGAAGGTGGTATTGGCATCATTCATAAAAACTTGAAGCCCGCTGAGCAGGCGCGCGAAGTAGCCAAAGTAAAGCGTTACGAATCTGGCGTGCTACGTGATCCAATCACCATTGCTCCAGAAGTTACCTTGCGCCAAGTAATTCAACTTTCTCGCGAACATGGCTTCTCGGGATTCCCGGTTCTCGTTGACAAAGAGGTGGTGGGGATTATTACGAACCGCGATTTGCGTTTCGAAGAAGATTTAGATGCGCCGGTAAAAAGCAAAATGACTCCACGTGAGCGTTTGATCACTGTAAAAGAAGGTTGTTCATTAGACGAAGCAAAACATTTGATGAGTCAGCATCGCTTGGAGCGCGTATTAGTTGTCAACGATAAGTTTGAATTACGCGGCTTAATTACAGTTAAAGATATTCTCAAGGCGACTGAGCATCCTAATGCTTGTAAGGATTGCGAAGGTAAGCTGCGCGTGGGCGCCGCGGTTGGTGTCGGTCCTGACAATGACGAGCGTATCGAGCTATTGGTGCGTGCTGGTGTTGACGTGATTGTGGTTGATACCGCGCACGGCCACAGCCAAGGCGTATTAGATCGCGTGAAGTGGGTCAAGAAAACCTTCCCTCATGTGCAAGTGATTGGCGGCAATATTGCCACTGGCGATGCTGCTAAAGCGTTGGCTGATCATGGTGCTGATGGCGTCAAGGTTGGTATTGGACCAGGCTCAATTTGTACTACTCGTATTGTTGCTGGTGTTGGTGTTCCCCAAATTACCGCAATCGTGAATGTGGCTACCGCACTCAAAGGTACAGGCATCCCATTGATTGCCGATGGTGGCGTGCGTTACTCTGGCGACGTTGCAAAAGCGCTAGCTGCTGGTGCTAGCTCTGTCATGATGGGTGGCATGTTTGCTGGCACAGACGAAGCGCCTGGTGAAGTGTTCTTGTATCAAGGACGTTCATACAAGAGTTATCGCGGTATGGGATCCTTGGGTGCGATGGCCGATGGTTCTGCCGATCGTTACTTCCAGAGCGACATTGTTGCCAATGCAGAGAAGCTTGTGCCCGAAGGAATTGAAGGTCAAGTGCCTTATAAGGGCAGTGTATTGGCGATCTTGCATCAGCTCACAGGCGGTATTCGTTCCTCTGTGGGCTATCTCGGTTGCAAAACCATTTCTGAGCTCCATGAAAACGCCAACTTTGTAGAGATCACATCTGCTGGAGTGCGTGAGTCACACGTACATGATGTGAAGATTACTAAAGAAGCGCCAAATTACCATATTGATTAACAATTAAAAAAGCTGAAATAAGGGCTGTTTCTTTCGTGCACGACAAAATACTGATTCTCGACTTTGGTTCACAAGTAACTCAACTCATTGCTCGGCGCGTGCGCGATGGACGGGTCTATTCAGAGATTCATCCCTATGATTGCGATCCAGAATTCATTCGCAAGTTCATTCAAGAGAAGAGCGGTAAGGGCATCATTCTTTCAGGTGGCCCTAGCTCTGTAACGGAAGAGGGTAGTCCACGTGCACCACAAATTGTTTTTGAGCTTGGCGTTCCAGTTTTAGGTATTTGCTACGGCATGCAAACCATGGCCACTCAGTTGGGTGGCGCTGTTGCCTCTGCTGAGTCTTTGGATAAAGCGCGTGAGTTTGGCTACTCTGAAGTGCGTGCTCATGGCCATACCAATCTGCTCAAAGGTATTCAGGACTTTTCTACAAGTGAAGGCCACGGCATCCTCAAAGTGTGGATGAGTCATGGCGATTCCGTTACGACCTTGCCACCATCGTTTAAGTTAATGGCTTCTACCGAGTCTTGTCCGATTGCCGGCATGGCAGATGAGGACCGTCGCTTCTACGCATTCCAGTTTCATCCTGAAGTCACTCATACCATTCAAGGTACTGCGATCATCGAGCGCTTTGTCCACGAGATTTGCCAGTGCAAGCCTGACTGGGTCATGGGTGATTACATCGCTGAGGCGGTTGAGAAGATTCGCAAACAGGTTGGCGACGAAGAAGCGATTCTTGGCCTGTCTGGTGGTGTTGACTCTAGTGTTGTTGCCGCTTTGATCCATCGCGCGATTGGTGATCAACTCACTTGCGTGTTTGTAGATCATGGCTTGCTTCGTCTTAATGAAGGCGATATGGTGATGGAAATGTTTGCGCGCAATTTAGGCGTGAAAGTGATTCGTGTTGATGCTAAAGATACCTTGATGGGTGAATTAGCTGGAGTTTCGGATCCGGAGGCAAAACGCAAAATTATTGGTAAAGAATTTGTGGAAATCTTCCAAGCAGAATCTGGAAAAATCAAAAACGCTAAATGGCTTGCCCAGGGAACTATTTATCCAGATGTGATTGAATCCGCCGGAAAAGGTAAGAAGGGTGCGCATACCATTAAGAGTCACCATAATGTGGGTGGCTTGCCAGAAGACATGCATCTCAAATTGCTTGAGCCACTACGTGAACTCTTTAAAGATGAGGTCCGTGAGCTTGGTGTCGCCTTAGGTCTGCCTCGTGAGATGGTATATCGCCAGCCATTCCCAGGGCCTGGTCTTGGTGTACGCATCTTAGGTGAAGTCAAAGCGGAATTTGCCAGCTTGCTACAACGCGCCGATGCGATCTTTATTGAAGAGTTGCGCAATACGATTGATGAAGTCAGTCAAAAATCTTGGTATGACCTAACTAGTCAAGCCTTTGCTGTGTTCTTGCCGGTGAAGTCTGTAGGCGTGATGGGTGATGGCAGAACTTGTGAATACGTTGTGGCGCTGAGGGCGGTGCAGACGCAAGACTTTATGACAGCGCATTGGGCCCATTTGCCACATGATTTGCTTGGCAAGGTTTCCAATCGCATCATCAATGAAGTGCGCGGCATCAATCGAGTTGTGTATGACATCAGTGGCAAACCGCCAGCAACAATAGAGTGGGAATAAGGCGCTGGCTAAATCAGCCTACCAATTCCTATGCTTTAATTACGAGCGGCGGCACTCGAAATCCTGGCAGGGATTGATGCAGAAACTAAAGTAACTCAGTTATTAAATCGGTTTTCTGAATATCAGCAGCAGCGCATTGCGCTCGATATTTCTCGCCAGATCCACTCTCAGACTTTCAGACTCCCAGGGCGACCCCCAAAACCAGAATTAGTTCTTCCTAAGCTCGTTCCCAAAAGAAGAATGGATACGCCAGAAGGTAGGGCGGGTTTATTGCACTCCCTTGCCCATATCGAATTTAACGCCATGAATCTCGCTTTAGATGCGATCTAGCGATTTCAGGATATGCCACAGGAATACTATGAATACTGGCTTAAGGTCGTCAAGGAAGAGGCTTATCACTTTAGTTTGGTAAACAAGCACTTGCACTCACTCGGTTTTACCTATGGTGATTTTCCGGCCCATAACAGCTTGTGGGAAATGGTTGAGCGCACAACCGATTCAGTCATCGCCAGAATGGCGCTGGTTCCCAGAACCATGGAAGCTAGAGGATTGGATGCGGTGCCGATGATTCGGGATCGTTTTAAGCAAATCAAAGAATTGAGAGCAGTTGAGATCCTAGAGATCATGCTGAATCATGCAATTGGCCATGTCTTGATTGGCAATCGTTGGTCTAATTTCTTATGTGTTAAAGAAGGTCTTTCTCCGATCACCGCGTATCGAGAGCTGGCTGCAAAATATCGCGCACCTATTTTAACGGGACCCTTTAATGTTGAGGCTCGTAAACGGGCTGACTTTACTTCTGAAGAGTTAAGTCTTCTTGGGGCATAGTAAGAATATGAAGGTATTAAGCCTCATTCATCCGATGACTCAATTGAATACGCCGTATCCCTCTACGGCTTACCTCACGGGGTTTTTAAGGTCTCGTGGTGTCGATGTCGTTCAAGAGGATTTGGCTCTAGCTCTAGTGCTTAGTTTTTTTACGCCAGAAGGTTTATCTGAGATCCGAGCAGAAGCGCTTCGCGCGCCCGAAGAGAGTCGCAGCGCAAGCGTCAATTTCTTCTGGGACTACTTTGCGGAGTATCAATCCGCTATCTCGCCAGTAATTACTTTTTTTCAGGGGCGCGACAGCACGCTGAGTCATCGCATCAATTTACGGGCGTTTTTGCCTGCAGGTCCACGCTTTGCGTCCTTGGATGTTTTTGATGATGAAGATAGCAGCGATCCATTGGCTTGGGCATTTGGTGCCATAGGGTCACAAGATCGTGCCCGTCATTTAGCAACGCTATACCTTAGCGATTTATCGGATGTATTGCATGATGCTGTTGATGATCGTTTTGAATTCGTGCGCTATGCGGAGTCACTCGCAAGCAGTCAACCCACGTTTGCGCCTTTAGCGGATGCATTACAGGCTAAGCCGACGTTAATGGATTTACATTTACAAAAATTGACTGGCAACGCAATAGAGCGGCATCGTCCAGATCTAGTTCTGTTGTCGGTCCCATTTCCAGGGGCAATGTATGCCGCCTTGCGGATAGCCCAGGAGATTAGAAAAGCGCA
Source organism: Polynucleobacter necessarius (assembly GCF_900095215.1). Lineage (NCBI taxonomy): Bacteria > Pseudomonadati > Pseudomonadota > Betaproteobacteria > Burkholderiales > Burkholderiaceae > Polynucleobacter > Polynucleobacter necessarius. The sequence continues at coordinate 471,612 of NZ_LT606949.1, forward strand.
TCCAAAGATCCAGATTGCTTTAGGTGGTGGATATGTGAATACGGAGCTTCGGGAGTTGTCTGATGCGCGTATTTTTGATTATGTGGATTTCATCACGCTTGATTCTGGGGAGAGGCCGCTACTAGCTTTGCTTGAGCATCTTGCAGGAAAGCGCTTAGCTGAAAGATTGGTGCGCACCTTTATTCGCAATTCAGATAATCAAGTGCGGTACCTCAATTGGCAAGAGCCAGATGTGCCTTTTGAGGAGGTGGGGACCGCCACTTGGGATGGGTTGCCACTCGATTCCTACTTGTCGCTTCTGGATATGCTGAACCCGATGCACCGTTTATGGAGCGATGGCCGCTGGAATAAGCTCACAGTTGCGCACGGATGTTATTGAAAGAAGTGTAGTTTCTGTGATGTATCGCTTGATTACATTTCTCGGTATGAGACGGCATCTGCCGATTGGTTGGTAGATCGGATTGAGCAAATTGTTGCTGAAACGGGGCAGACCGGATTTCACTTTGTCGACGAGGCTGCACCACCCAAAATATTAAAAGCCCTTGCTGCAGAATTGATTCGTCGTAAGACGGTTATTTCCTGGTGGTGCAATATTTGCTTTGAAAAAACCTTTACACCGGAGTTGGCTGAGCTACTGGCGAAAAGTGGCTGTATTGCGATGTCGGGTGGGCTTGAAGTTGATTCTGATCGCCTTCTCAATCTAATGAAAAAGGGTGTGTCAGTCGAGCAAGTAGCTCAAGTGACCAAAGGTTTTTCAGATGCTGGCATTCTGGTGCACGCTTACCTTATGTATGGTTTCCCAACGCAAACCGTGCAAGAAACGGTAGATGCCTTGGAATACGTAAAGCCACTATTTGAGAATGGGTGCATACAGAGCGGTTTTTTCCATTGCTTTATTTGTACGGTGCATTCGCCGGTGGGGCTGAATCCTCAAGAGGATGGAATTGAATTAATACCCTTACCCCAAATTACTTTTGCCGAGAATGATGTCGCCTTTCTTGACTCTACTGGAGTTGATCATGATGCCTTGGGCCAAGGTTTAAAAAGGCCATCTATAACTATATGCATGGCGTTGGCTTTGAAATGAATGTGAAGTCTTGGTTTGATGGATTGGACATCGCCATACCGAAAACCACAGTGCCTAAAAGCTTTATAGAGAATGCTTTGCGCGATTATCATATGCGCTTAAATTGGAATTACAATAAATTTCACAGCCTTTCATTTTTAGTGGAGTAAATAAATGAAGTTATTGCGTCGCACTTTCATTACATCTGCAGCCTTAGCTCCAGTAGCCTGCGGAGTGCCATTGGCATATCAGCGAGGAACGCCTGTTGCTCAACTGGTACCCGCTCCACAAGTCAGAGCCCCTCAAGCAGGGCAGGAGTGGACGTAAATTAAACGTGATGTTTTGGATGGAAAGATTAGTGGGGTTATCACCGAGCGTGTTGCGAGTGTTGGCTCAACTATTGTGATTGAGCACGCTGATGAAAATGGCAGCCCATTGGCGAGTGAGATTCAGGATCCTTGTGGTACGGTACAGCTAGATACCTCTTGGCCACGTTTGATGAGTTTTAAACCACCACCCTCAAATATCTCAATGAAATACCTTACTTTCAAAGCCAAGATGTCTTTAGAGTGTCCAATTATCGGGAGGAAGAACTCTGGTTTGCTCCAGAAATTGTGCGCTGGGTGATCCGTAGATCACTTTGGCGTTATTTACTGGGTGGCATGCGATGGAGTGGCGCGCTCTGGGAGGATTACCTGGAGTGGAAGCTAATCTCCTGGAAAGCAGCAATACGCTTAAAATAAGCGTATTGCTATGTATACCGTAAAAGAACTATTTCCCACCTTACAAGGTGAAGGTGCCAACGCAGGTAGGGCGACGGTATTTTGCCACTTTGCTGGATGCAATATCTGGACTGGTCGCCAAGAAGATCGTGCATCTGCTGTTTGTCAGTTTTGCGATACCGATCGTGTAGGTAGCGATGGTTCCGGTGGTGGAAAGTTTGAGACAGCCACCTCTCTCGCCGATGCCATTGAATCATCATGGCGCAGCACTTCTGCCGGGCCCCAACAGCGATATGTTGTTTTTACTGGGGGAGAGTCCATCTTGCAGCTGGATGAACAATTAATGACCGCGCTTCATCAAAAAGGCTTTACGGTGGCGATTTAAACGAACGGCACTCTTAAGATTCCCAATGGAATTGATTGGGTGTGCGTCAGCCCAAAATCAGGCTCTGAATTAATTGTGCTGCAAGCGGATGAATTGAAATTAGTCATTCCACAAGATAGCCATCAAGAATTGGAAACGCTGATGGCTCGCTTTGAAAAAATGGACTATCGAAATCGTTTCTTGCAGCCTATGGATGGTCCATAGCCTCAAAAGCAACACGGAATTAGCGGTAAGCTTGTGCCAAAAGCATCCTTTATGGAGATTGAGTTTGCAATCCCATAAACTCATTGGGATTCGATAATTGGGCTTAAGCTCAAATCAAGATTAATTCAGCCATCAATGACAAATAAACAACCTGCCATCTCTATTGCTCGCCGCCTTGAGTTTGACTCAGAACACCGCATTCCAAATCATGATGGGCAATGTCGTCATCTCCATGGACATCGTTATGCGATTGAAGTGACTTTAACTGGTGAGGTGGCCGACCATCCTGGTAAAGCTGATGATGGCATGGTGCTAGATTTTGGTGATATCAAACGCTTAACAAATCAATATGTTGTTGACCTTTGGGATCACGCTTTTGTAGTTGCCAAAGAGGATGAGGGTTTAGTTGCCTTTCTTGCTAGCTTGCCCAACCATAAGACGGTGATCATGGAGCATGTGCCTACTGTCGAAAATTTGGCGAATGCTGCCTTTGCAATTTTGCAGCCTGTGTTTAGCAAGGCGTTTGGTGGTCGCTTAGAGATCTCATCCATTCGCCGCTATGAGACGCCCAATTGTTGGGCCGATGTTCATCCTGCTTAAATGACGCAAGCAGAGCTTGATCGGCAACATATGCGTATGGCAATTGAGCAGGCTCAGTTGGCTGCGCAGTCGGGTGAGGTTCCGGTGGGCGCGGTGCTTGTCAAGGATGGTCAAGTAATTGCAAAAGCGTTTAATAGGCCAATTGCGAATCACGACCCTAGCGCTCATGCTGAAATGCTGTCTTTGCGTGAGGCAGCTCTTGTTGAAGAAAATTATCGTATCCCAGGCAGCACTCTATATGTCACTTTAGAGCCGTGCGCAATGTGTTCAGGAGCCATGTTTCATGCTCGGGTTGATCGGGTGGTTTATGGCGCACCAGATCCCAAGACGGGTGCGGCTGGAAGCGTGTTGAACTTATTTGCCTCTAAACAGATTAACCATCAGACTAGTGTTGAAGGTGGCATTATGAGCGAAGAGTGTGGTCAGTTACTGCGCGATTTTTTTAAGGGGCGACGTTGAAATCCATTCACCTAATTGCTCCCTCTGGGGCGAGCTTAGATAACAAAAGCACTTTAGCTGGGATCGACTGGCTAGAGCGCCAAGGCATTTCAATCCAAAATACTGATTGTGTTCATAGAGTGTATGAACGATTTGCAGTGGGCGATGAGGCTCGGCTTGCGGAGATCAACCAATTGCCTCAAGTAAATTCACAAACTGTAGTGATGGCAATGCGTGGTGGTTATGGTCTTCATCGCTTGCTTCCAGGCATGGAGTGGAATGGGATTGCAAAGGCAGTTAAAAGCGGGTTACAGATTTGCGGCCATAGTGATTTCACGGTATTTCAGTTGGGATTGTTAGCAAAAACAGGCGCCATTACATTGGCTGGACCAATGCTGAATTATGACTTTGGGCGACTTGCCGATGATGGTGCCCCAGTAGTCCCGGATGCATTCATGTGGCAGCATTTTCAGAATGCCGCTCAGAATCGAAGTGTGGAATGTCAGGTTTCGGCGCCGTAATCTTTCCTGGGCGCACCCAATGCCCATTCTCTAACGGGTTTATTGTCGGGCGGTAACTTGACTGTTGTAGCAGGTTTGGTGGGCACACCCTATTTTCCAAGTGCCCAACAAACGCGTGCCGGTATTTTATTCCTAGAGGATGTCAAGGAGCGCACTTATCGCATAGAGAGAATGTTGATGCAGCTGCTGGATGCGGAAGTGCTTTCCAATCAGGGTGCGATCTTGCTGGGTGGTTTCTCTGCCTACCGTCTTTACGATAACGATAAAGGGTATTCACTTGAAAGAGCGATCGAGGCTATTCGTAAGCGCTTGTCGCCAGAGATTCCTATTTTGACGGGTTTACCGTTTTGGCATCAGTCGAATAAATTAACTTGACCCGTTGGTGCTGCAGCGAATCTAAGTTTCAATGCAAGCGGGTTTGAGATTAAGGCTCAGTGGTAATGCGATTGGCGCTTTAGTTTTTCGCTTCGAAGCTTTTCAATACAAATTGGCCGCCGCCATTGATGCCTAGCGCCTTAACCAAAGTTGGCAGGGCTTGAGCTAAGTGTTTTTCTAGAGTCCAGGGCGGATTGATGATGAACATACCGCTGGACTGTAGGCGTCGCTCACCGGGCGCATTTTCAACGCGCAATTCTGTATGAAGCCAGGAGCGTTTATATTGGGCCGCAATCTTTTTTAGCCTATCCGGCAAAGCTGCGGATTCTCTTCTAGAGATACGGGATACCAGATTGCATAACAGCCCGTAGCAAATCGTTGCAATGCCTCTTCCATCGCAGTCTCAAGATATCGATAATCCTGCTTGTCTTCATAGGAAGGGTCTATTAGTACCAGTCCGCGTCTACTTGGGGGTGGTAGTAAGCCCTTTAGCCTAGAGAAACTATCTTCCGAATAAATGTCAATTTGCTTTGACTGCTTTAGCTCGCCAATATTGTGGCGAAGAATATCGATTTCTTTTGGGTGTAGTTCAAATAGCTTGAGGCGATCTTGTGGACGTAGTAGGCGAGCAAGGATAAAAGGAGAGCCGGGATAGTTTGTTAGTTGTTCATCCTGATTCTCAGCTTCAATGCGCTTTCAGTACTCCTGAATGCTCTCCGGGATTAGAGTATTAGCGCGCCTGCAGGTCTTCACATATTGAGTAAGGCGAAAAATTCCGCCATCCGCTTCTTTGCTCACAGTTGAGAACCCATCTTGTAGGCTATAAACGTCAGCGCCCGCATGCGTGTCCACAATCGTCAGTGCGCCAGGCTTTTCCTGAAGATACTCAACTAAATGAATGCGGGTAAGGTGCTTCAGGATATCTGCATGACTACCGGCATGAAATGCGTGTCTATAGCTAAACATATCAGAGCAGCCTCATTACTGGCGAACTTGGGTAAATTGCGCTGTAGCAAAAAATGCAAGCGTAATAACGATGATGGCGATTGAGGCATACTGCAGTGGTTGGTTTAATTCCAGATCCATTACTTTGGTAATGTGCGCGTAAATAGCCGCTAAGCCGCCAATGGCAATAGTGCGTGACCAGGCGCTTTTGAGGTTGAGGGCATCCTTGGTAAGGCGATCCGCCAAGAGGGCGCCAAACATTCCGCACCACATGCCCACTCCCGCTCCCGCCAGTACATCGGTGAGCCAGTGGGCTCCAACGGCATTGCGAGAGAGCCCTACGCACGTCGCCAGCAAAAACAAGCCAAGCAGGGGTGCGCGTTTCTCTTTATTCGCCGAAAAATAGAGAGCGCTTGCAATGGCAAAGGCGGTAAGCGTGTGACCAGATGGAAATGCTTTATTGAGCAGCACTTCGCCGATTCGGTGAAAGCTGCCACTCTCTAGAAGGCTGGCAGGTCTTGGTAAGTTAAATGCATTTTTAAGTACTGTTGTTGCTATAGCGGAGATGATGCCAGCGAAAATACCGGCAGAGAGCATTTTTGGTGCCAATAGTAAAAGCGGAAAAGCAAGAGCGAATAACCCCCAACCATTTCCTAGAAATGTAAGCCAGGCCCAGAGTGTGTCTGGTAAATACTGCGTTAGTTGATTGATGAATAAAAAGCTACTACTTTGCAGTTCACCAAAGTAAATCGCGAATACGAGGACAATAGGGGCGAGCGGAAAAAACCAAGCAAACCGAGATATTGCGCTTTTACGCATTCAGCTTAATGAGCCTTAGCTTGATCGGCGTCTTGTAATTGCTTAACCACTTTATCAAGCACCTGAGAAACGGTAATGGCTTGCATGCAGACATTGTCATGACAGGGAGTCTTGCGATGATTGGCGGCGCTCACGCAGGGGGAACAGGCTAGGTTAGCGGTAATGGCAATCGAGTTTCCAACTGAGCCATAAAGTGCTGGAGTCTCTGGTCCAAAGAGCACAACGGTTCTTAATGGAGTTACCGCTGCAAAATGGCCTGGACCAGAATCATTTGTCACCATCACATCGGATAAGGTGTAGAGCGGTGGCAACTCAGCAAAGCTCACTTGTCCAGCAAAGTTCAACGCATTTTTAACATTAGCTACAGCTCGAACTTTTTCAACATACTCAAATTCAGCGGGTGAGCCAGTAATGAGGATGAGGTCATGTGGATATTGCTGATGTATGGCCTGCATGAGTTCGGAAAAACGTTGTTGAGCCCAACGACGCTGCGGAAGTAGATCGCTGGCATTTGGGTTGATCAGGATGAGGCGGTTTTTGCCGGACGCGTAATCAATGTTCGCCTCTTTGGCTAAGGTCTGAATGCGCTCGCGAACTTTTTCTAAAGCGCTTGGATTGATAATGGCTTGCTCTAGACGTACTTCGGAGTCGGGGATTTCAATCTTACTAAAAGGAACTTCAATCTTTTGGGCAAAAGCGGCATGAATCAAAGAGAGAAAGTTCTTGGTGCTATGCATATGTGGGTTGTAATGTACTTTGCGGGTCAACATGAAGCCACGCCACAATCCTTCGCCGTGAAAGATGTGATAACCCACGCGACGACGGGCGCCACACATACCTGCTAATAGGGCGGTAAAGCGAGAGAACAGCTCTAAGTCAATTACGGTATCAATGCGGTGTTTGCGTGCCAGCACCAAAAAGCGCAAGGTATCTTTGATTAAGCAACCCAAGCTGGATGAATCTATGGTGAAGATGTTTTCTGGTTTAACGGTATTGAGTAAGGTTAGGCTGGCGCGATTGTTTTTAAAGATCAAGAAGAACAACTCAGCTCCGCGCGCCTGCGCATTACGCATTGCTGGATCCACCAAAATCGCGCTACCCATCTCTGAAAGTTCAATAAAGAGCAATTTCTTTGTGGTCTCAGGACCGCGATTGAAGATATTTTTTACGCCATCAATTAATGCGATCACGGGGCTAACCATTGCGCAAAGCGGTACACCGACCCAATGATCAATCGCGCGCATAGTGTTGACACTAATAGTCATAGCTTTGTTCTAAAAAATGATTTAAATTATTTTAGTTTTAATAAAAAATACGCGCCAGGCAAAACCGATAAAACGGTAATCGCTCCATAGCTAATTGAAGCTAAAACAGTTAAAGAAGGGTTGACGCCCCACAAGGCTAAGACGGATGAAAGTGTGGCTTCACGAAGACCCCAGCCAGAGATGCTAATGGGCAGCATGAGTAGCAAGCTCAGTGCTGGCAAGCCGATCATCAGGCCCTCAATTGGGGCGTCCACTCCATACGCTTTAAGGCAGAATAATAGGGTCAAGATTGTCAGAAAGTGAATGCCAATGGCTAAGCAAGCTTGGGCAATATTATTAGGCCATGCGAATGCCAATTGAATCCCAGGCATGGCGTGATTCATATTGAATCGATCTAAGAATTTTTGTAGCGGTTGTTTGCTAGGGCCCCAAGTCAAGATGATGGCGATTGCAACGACCGCTAACAGCATTAACGCCATGACTGCATAACCTAGGTCTTGCCCCCAAGTCGCCAATGTGGCACCGCCCAATATCAAGCCAATTGCGCCTAGTAAATTATTTCCCGCTAAACCCAAGAGACGGTCTACCAGTACCATCGCAAAACTTAAACGTAATTTAGGTGTGGCATGCTCAAGATCGACTGAGTGATGAAGCTCTTTATCTAATTCTTTGGTTTCCGATAGGTTGCCGGCGTTGGTTAAGTGAGTGGCAGTGATAGCGCGGTAGCCGTCGCCTCCCAAAGTGCTTGGTAGACCTTGATTAATGAGTCCACCCGAAAAATAGAGGCCGATGTAAGAGCGGATGCGACCTGGAAATCCTACGGCTTGCATAAACAATCCCCAGCGATATCCGCCGCAAATAAAGGCGCACATCATGCTGGCAAGCGCCGCTAAAAACCACAGGGGTTGCATTTGAATATGGGTATCGAATAGGGAATGCCATTCAATGCCGATGGTGGCTTTCCATAACAAAGCGATAGAAAGAAGAACGCGAATCGTTGGCCAAGTTCGCTTCAGAATGGATTTCCACCCCGGTTGGGTTTTGGGGGTGTGCTTGGATTGTGAACACATAAGCGTAAGGATAATGCATTGGACCCCCAAGGTCTTGAATTTGGGGGAATTACTCCGGCCGACCGAGGCCCTGCCAGTTGCGACAAAGACTAAAGTCAAACTTGGATAAAACCCTTCCAAATCGCTCAATTTCTAGGTTATCCAAGGGCTCACACGCCTCAAAGGCGGATGTATTGCCCACCGGCATGGGATATGGCATGCCGGACCAGTTAATCAGGAGGATATTTGCCCCGGGCGGAAGCTGACCGAACCAAAGGTCAAATTGATCCTGTCGCTGATCTAAAACAAATACCGGAGTAGGAGAGGCATACCAAGCAGCGCGACTACCTAGGGTCCAGTGTTGAACGGCAATACCATCTGTCTTGGTTGCTTTTACTAGACCCGCTGCTGTGTGACCGGCAACTTTCCAGCCATATAAATCCGCAATCGGATTGGATTTGATTGAGGCAGAGCTAATGCCGCCAGATAAAACATACCCAAAGCCGATGCAGCAGAGCGCGACTTGGATCAAAAATAAAACACGTATCCAGCGACGGTGTTGTGTAGCCCAAGCTTTTGCCAATCCAATTCCAGCGAAAGGCGCGAGACAGAACCAGGCAGGTGAAGTCCAATGAGGTAGACCTCCTCCGCCGGACAAGCTAGTAAAGATTGCAAAAGGAATTAAAAAGAATCCTAAGAGTGCAAGCAATGGAAGCTTGATGCCATGCATGCAGTCTTTTAGGAATGCAAAAGACCCCAAAATAAAGAGCGGTCCAAACACGAGGATTTGAAGACTTATGTAGGCTGCTACTCTGCGCCAGAGCCATTCACCGCCGCCGCCGTGAGCCAGTTGATATTTGAATGAGATCCAATCATGTGCCCAGTTCCAGTAGATGACAGTGGTGATCAGTAGCAGCGCTACTGCGACAGCTAGCCAGAAACCGGCTTTAGTGAGCCATGGTTTTTTTGGAGTACTTAGGAATACAAACAACAAAGCAAATGCGGTAAACGCAGCGGTGTATTTACTTAAACCTGCTAGACCCAATAGCGCCCCAGCAATTATCCAGTCGCCAATATCAAAGTGATCTTTTTTCAGCCAACGAATGGCCATCAACATGAGGCCGAGGCTTAAGGGTGTCAGTAGACTATCTGGCAATAAACCAATTGCCAGGATATGTAGCATTGGTGCTGCAACAATAGTTAAGACCGCTAAGAGGCCGCACAAGTTGGCGGAAGGAAGTGCGCTAGTGAGATAGCCTGCGTTACGACCGCGAATGAAATGGTGAATTTCAAAGGTGACTTGGTAGACCAAGAAGCAAGACAGAATCCACAATAATTCAGGAATAAGACGAATAAGCCCTTCAGAAGAGGTGAGTGCTACCAAGGGCCACTGTATCCAACCTACTAGAGGCGGGTGATCAAAATAACTCCAGGCTAAGTGTTGAGCATATAGAGCATAGTGCGCCTCATCAATTGAAAATTCGATTGAAAAGCCCAGGGCTAGATGCACGGCTGCAGCAATCAAGACGCAGATGATGGCCCAGCTTGAGGGTGATTGTTGGCGCATCTATTGATTTTAGTCTCACAAGACCCATTCTTTGGGACAATTGAGATATGGTGAAACGAACAACCTGGTTTTTTAATCCTAAGTACAGTCATATTCCTCTCTGTATGCGCTGGACTAAGCGGCGGTTCCGTTTATCGCCTGGAGAACTATCAAGGCAAAACAGTGCTGAGCGCGAATTCAAAAACATCCGCATCGGGGTTGGCTGTCAAGTTACGTTCGCGTCAGGCCGCCAATTTGTTATTGCAGTGGGAGTGGAAGGAAATAAATCCCATCGTCAATGCGGATAATGCGGACGATGCCCCACTTCGCATCTTAGTTGCATTTGATGGCAATAAATCGAAGTTACCCTTAAAAGAAAAGATGACTGTTGAGATGGCTAATCTAATTAGCGGACAAGAGATGCCATATGCCACATTGATGCATATCTGGTCAGGTAAATCTCCTGTTGATACCATCATCTTAATGCGCACACCTCACGCATTAAGATGATCGTGGTGGATTCTGGTTGGGATAATTTAGGGCAGTGGCAAAAGCATCAGCGGAATTTGGCGGCTGACTATAAACGTGCCTATCGCGAGTCTCCCGGTGAGGTTATTGGGATTGCCTTGCTGACCGATACAGACAATACTAAGTCAGAAACGCGTGCCTTTTACGGTGATATTGAATTGATTCGCAAAAATTCAAAATAAGCGAAGCAGTTCGCCAAAACTATTTATTTAGATTTGGTGACCGGGATGCCAGCGCTTCAGTAAAAGCGCATTACTCAGGACACAAAAACTCGATAACGCCATAGCGCTACCAGCCAGCATAGGCGAGAGATAGCCTAGGGCGGCCAAAGGGATGCCCGTATCATTCAAGATAAAAGCCCAGAACAAATTTTGCTGAATCTTTTTCCAGGTGCGCTTGGAGATATCGACTGCATTTGCCACTAAGTTGGGATCGCCTCTCATCAGGGTAATGCCGGCTGCTTGCATGGCCACGTCGGTGCCAGTAGACATTGCCATGCCCACATCTGCGGTTGCTAGGGCGGGTGCATCATTTACACCATCACCTACCATTGCGACATATTGTCTTTGTCCATCTTTTGATTGAAGTTTACGAATAATTTCTGCTTTATCGCCGGGCAGAATTTGCGCGAAGACTTCTTGAATGCCGATGGTATTGGCAACACGTTTGGCTGCGGCGAGATTGTCACCAGAGAGCATTACTGCTCGAAGATGCAAATGATGTAGTGAGGAGACTGCTTCTCTAGCATTGTCTTTGAGCTCGTCTCCAAAGGCAATGATGGCGATTGGTGCTGGAGACACGCCATTATTTACTAATGCAGAAACAGTTTGGCCGGCATCAAAACAGGCTTGCGCTTTGTCCATTATTGCGGAGTGATGATGGCTACCTTCTAGTGCAGCAATGCTTTGCAGACTAAGACTTTGACCTGCAAAAATTCCTGAGATGGGTTTTCCGCTAATACAGATACCGGGAATGGCTTTGCTATCGGTTTTGGCACTTGGCTTGAGATCTTTTTGCTTGGCGGCGTCGAGTAGCGCTTTTGCAAGAGGATGTTCGCTTCCTAGATGTAAACCTGCGGCGCTTGCTAGGATGTCATTTTTGGAAACTGAATGGTCTAATGCAATGATTTTTAGCAGTCTCGGTTTGCCGACCGTGAGCGTTCCTGTTTTATCAAAGGCAACCACGTTCAGGCGATGCGCTAATTCCAAAACTTGAGGATCTTTAATGAGAATTCCAAAGCGGGCTGCGACCCCTGTGCCGGCCATGATGGCCGCGGGTGTGGCAAGACTTAGCGCGCAAGGGCCAGCAATGACGAGGACGCGTTCCCCATTAAGGGGGCCGCCGATGACTTTTCCGTTGATATATGTTTTGACTGGCTCGCGTTCTCCAGTGAGGAGAGACTCATCTACGTGGCTATTGCCAAGCAAGATGATTCCATCTACCGGTATACGCTCGCCAGGCAATACCAATATACGATCTTTGGGAAACACTTGATCCAGGGGAAGATCTCGAAATTGATCCAACGCGGAGTTATCGGTGATCACGATATCGCGCTCTATTGCTTTGGCATGCTCTGGCCATAATTTTTGTAAAGCGCGTATTGCTTCGCTTGTTTGTTGCTTTGCTCTGGCCTCCAGCCATTTGCCAAGCAAGACCATGCAAATAATTACGGCCGAGCCCTCAAAGTAGAGTTCGTGATTCGCGTGGGGTGACGCAATCATTTGATAAATACTTAAACCGTACGCTGCAGTGGTGCCGAAGGCTACGAGTAAATCCATATTGCCAACACCTGACATTAGGGATTTGAAGCCTGATTTATAAAAGAGCCATCTTAAAAAAAATTGCACAGGAGTGGCGAGTAGAAGTTGCCACTTTGGTGAAAGTGCCCAATGTATGCCAAATGGCATAAGGAGCATGGGCAAAAAGAGTGAGGCGGAGAGGATGAATCCCAGCAATACTCGTCCCAGTTCATCCGTACCCCAGAATAGTTTCGATGGGGCCAGTTCGACCATGCCATGGGGCAAGCTTATTTTGGCTTCATACCCTGTTTTTTGGACTGCGGCGATTAAGTCATTAATTTCAGTCTTTGAGTCCGGTTTTAGGCGGATTTTGGCCTGCTCGGTAGCCAATTCACGCTAGCCGCTTCTACCCCAGGAATCCTGTCTAAAGCCTTCTCAAACCTGCCAACGCAGGATGCGCAGGTCATGCCGCCGATATCTAGGGTAAATAGCTCTGATTTAATGTCGTTTTGAGGGCTCATATAGAAGATAATCTACTTGTATGCAAGCCATATTTACATCAAAAAGGCCTATATTGTGGACTCTAAAAGTATCTAGAATGACCCGTGGAGGCTGTATTAACGCCGTAACTCGAGAAATCCAAGCTCAGGACCCGCAAGCAAAAGTTCAGGCGGATTTGGCCAGTCAAATTGTGACTCTGGAAACCATCTTATCGGCAGAGCAAGCAAGCCGGCTTATAACAGATGCTGGTTTTCCGGTTGCTTAATAAGCATTGTTTAGAATGTCGGCAAACCTAGCAAAACCCGTAGTTTTTGTTCTAAAAGGATCGTGATTTATGTTCTTCAGTAAGTTAATGCCTCACGATGGTAATTTCTTCGAGTTATTCAATGAGCACGCCAACAATATTGTTTCCGCTTCCGAATCTTTTTTAAAGTTCGTTGAGCATTACAACGATGAAACCCTGCGCGCTAAATATACGGAAGATGTTGATAAAGCAGAGCATGCTTGCGATAATGTTGTAAAAGAAGTGCATCGCCGTTTGCATAAAACCTTTATTACGCCAATCGATCGTGAGCAAATTTTCTCTCTCATTAATACGATGGATGATGTGGCTGACTTGTTGCAAAACGGCACAGAAGCGATGCATTTGTATGACGTCAAGCAAATGACGCCTGAAATGCTACAAATGGCAGAGCTTTGCAATCAATGTTGCATCGGCATGAGAAATGCTGTTGCAGCATTAAAGGATATCTCCGATCCTGAGGTAGCTAAGGCGGCATTGAAAACTTGTGATGAGATTGATCACTTGGAATCTGGCGTTGACCGCCTGCTATCGACCGCGATTACCCGCCTATTCCGTGAAGCCATCGAAGTACGTGAGCTGATTAAGTGCCAGCGCATTTATGAGTTGCTTGAGGAAGTTACCGATAAATGTGAAGACGTTGCCAATTTGGTTGAAGGCATTGTTCTTGAAAATTCTTAAGGCGAATTAAGTTGCCATCGACAGAAGTAGCTTTTTGGGTCGTAGCGCTTTTAGTGGCGCTAGCCCTTGCATTCGATTTCATGAATGGATTTCATGATGCGGCCAACTCTATTGCAACCGTAGTCTCGACCGGCGTTTTAAAGCCGCAACAGGCAGTAGTGTTCGCAGCCTTCTTTAACTTTTTGGCGATTGTCATTTTCCATTTAAGCGTTTCTGCCACAGTAGGAAAGGGAATTGTTCATCCCGCAGCCGTGGACTTGCATATGATCTTTGGCGCTCTGGTTGGCGCAATTGTTTGGAACGTGATTACTTGGTATTACGGTATTCCTTCAAGCTCATCTCATGCTTTGATTGGCGGCTTGGTTGGCGCGGCATTGCCAAAGGCAGGGGTTGATGGCTTGGTTTGGTCAGGAATTATTAAAACTGTTTCCTTCATCTTTATCTCCCCATTTGTTGGCTTCTTGCTTGGCTCTTTGATGATGTTGATAGTGGCCTGGGTTTGTCGAAATGCAAATCTGGCTAAAACAGACCGCTGGTTCCGCCGCCTTCAGTTGCTATCTGCGAGCGCCTATAGCTTGGGTCATGGCGGCAATGACGCTCAAAAGACCATCGGCATTATTTGGCTTTTACTCATCATCACTGGCTATGCCGAAGCTGGCGCAAAGATGCCGCCTACTTGGACAATTATTTGCTGCTACATCGCAATCGCGATGGGCACGATGTTTGGTGGTTGGCGCATCGTCAAAACTATGGGTCAAAAACTCACCAAACTCAAGCCTGTAGGTGGTTTCTGTGCCGAGACTGGTGGCGCGATTACCTTATTCGCGGCAACTGCTTTAGGAGTTCCGGTTTCTACTACCCACACAATCACTGGTGCTATTGTTGGGGTTGGATCAACCCAAAGGGCCAGTGCCGTCCGCTGGGGTGTGGCTGGAAACATCGTCTGGGCATGGATCTTCACCATTCCAGCGACTGCTTTGATGTCCATGGCAGTCTATTACTTGAGCCTACTAATTTTTTAAAGCCGTTAGCTAAAGGTGGTTGGTATCACTTGCGGCAAATATTTTCGGCTACGAGTAAGCTAGCGCTAATTTAAGAAAATACTTGAAACCTAGAAGCTCATTCTAGGTTGACTCATATTAGGAGAAGGTTGTGGCGGTTACACCGGAAGTGGTACAAGCGGCACTCAAAAGCTTAGTTGATCCCAATACTAAAGTTGATTTCGTCACTACAAAAAATATTAAAAATCTTCGCGTAGAAGATGGCGATGTGTCTTTGGATGTCGTGCTTAGCTATCCTGCCAAAAGCCAGTTTGATGCCATTCGTAAATCAGTTATTACTGCTCTGCGTGAATTGCCAGGCGTAAAAAACGTCAGTGTGAATGTGAGTAGTCAAATTGTCGCGTATGCGGTACAGCGTGGACTGAAGTTGTTGCCTGGTGTAAAAAATATTATTGCTGTTGCTAGTGGTAAAGGTGGTGTGGGTAAATCTACTACGGCGGTCAATTTAGCCTTAGCTCTTGCAGCTGAGGGCGCACAGATTGGTATCTTAGATGCGGACATTTATGGCCCAAGCCAGCCGATGATGTTGGGTATTACCGGTAGGCCAGATTCTATTGAAGAGAATACGATTGAACCAATGGAGGCTTATGACCTGCAAGCGAGCTCAATTGGCTTTTTAATTGATGATGATGCGCCGATGGTTTGGCGTGGCCCAATGGTGACTTCGGCTCTTGAGCAATTGCTTCGTCAAACCCGTTGGCGCGATTTGGATTATTTAATAGTGGATATGCCGCCTGGTACGGGTGATATTCAGCTGACACTGGCGCAAAAAGTTCCTGTAACCGGTTCAGTGATTGTGACTACGCCTCAAGATATCGCATTGCTCGATGCTCGTAAAGGTCTCAAGATGTTTGCGAAGGTAGGGGTGCCCATCATCGGCATTATTGAAAATATGAGTACTTACGTTTGCACAAAATGTGGACATGAAGAACATGTATTCGGTACTGGTGGTGGCGAAAAAATGTGCAAAGAGTATGGCGTGGATTTTTTGGGATCTTTACCCCTCAATCTTTCTATTCGTGAGCAGGCTGATGCGGGGCGCCCAACGGTAGTTGCCGACCCAGACGGCGCTATTAGCGCAATCTATAAAGGCATTGCTAGACAGGTAGCTATCCGTGTTGCTACTCTGTCTAAAGATATGAGTAGTAAATTCCCGAATATCGTTGTTCAAAACACTTGAGGCTCTGAACATTTATGCGTTTTGCGGTAGTAATACGTAAACAAAATATTGATAACCCCTGGGTTTCATACCGCTGGGCGCCTCAGGAAGTATTGCCTGACTTTGGGCAATTCAATGCTAATCAAAGTAATTCCATTTCTGGTCAGCTTCTTGGGCGAGATGACGCAGGCGAGTCTTGGTTGTTCACTGGTTACGAATGAGATCTTTTTCCGGATGAGGCTGAAGGCTACTACCTCAATGTTTCGACTACAACACCCAGTTGGTTTGTGATGTGGCGCTTAGAGGACGATATTGAGCGTGATATTGATGGGCAATCAATTGCTTTGGCAAAGTCTGAATCATCCTTCGCGGTCCCACATCGTATTTGTGTGAGCTATAACGAAGCTGCTGGTTTGCTTGATGGTGGTGAGTCAGTGTACGCGATCAGGATGAGTGGGCAGTATGCATCGTGACTGCAAGAGTATATCAACGACAACTACCGTCCTGAACCCAAAAAACGTCATAAGCCCGCCTCATTTAAAGGCGCTGAGCGTCCAGCGTAGGAATCATGGCTGATAGATTTCTTAGTCGCTGGTCTAAACGCAAGGCGGCTAAAGACAATGATTCCTTAGAGAAAAAAGTTGAAGCCCCGCAGTCTTCTGGGGATCCCCCTGTGGAGAAGGTTGTCGAAGAAGCTGCGCCGCTCCCCACTTTGGAAGATGTTGCCAAGATTGATCGATTTGACCCCGATTTTTCCGGGTTCATGAAGCCAGATGTGGATCCTGGTGTCCAACAGGCCGCCTTAAAGAGAATGTTTACCGATCCTCATTTCAACATCATGGATGGATTGGATATCTATATTGATGACTACAGCAAGCTAGATCCTCTGCCGCCAGGCATGCTGGATAGAATGGTGCAAAGTGATATGTTGAAGCTTTTTCCTCAAGCGCCCGAGACAACGCAAAATACAAAACAAGCCGAGCACCAAGTTGACGATCTGTCGATCGAGAGCGGTAAATTGGAGGTGCGGCAGGAAACTGATTTAACATCCACACAGCAAAAAGCCTCCGATCGCTTGGCTCAAGTGCCACATGAAGTGTCAAAAGAGCATGAACAGAAAAAACCTAAGAAGATAGCGCATGAGGCAAAAATTAGTCTGCCATTGCAATTGCAATGGCACTATGCCTTTGGATGCAAAAGCCTTGGGTGTGCCAATTCATCAATCTTGATGTAGACAAGAAGTAGGCTCTTTTTTAAAAGCCTGAGATGATTCGGATTCTTTGGTGGTTGCCTGTACCCAAGAGGGCGCGCTGTTTAGTGAATTGGCCGATCAAGTCGAGCAGCCTCTGATTGCGCCACTGCGTTTTGTCAATATTCGTGAAGTGGCCGGCTGGACGCAAGAGGCCAAAACCTCTGGCCCTAAAATTGCCGCGTTATTGGCATTGGCGGATATACCCGAGGCTGAGCCTGTTCCAGTTGTGAACTATGAAAGCCGGGGTAGATTGTTGATTATTGGCGCTGGATCACAGGCCATTCCATGGGCTGCAAAACTCAGTTCCTCACTAGATGTTTCTGTTTTATGTACTGAGCCTGGTGACTTACCGCTTACTCGAGGCTACCCGATTTACACCGGTGGGATAACTAAGCGAGATGGATATTTAGGAAATTTCTCGGTGAGTTGGGATTTACAAAACCCGATTGATCCTGAGATGTGCACTCGCTGTGGAGCTTGTGTTGAGGCATGTCCTGAACAAGCTATCGATCTTTCTTTTCCGATTGATTTAAACAAATGCAAATCCCATCGCGCATGTGTCACTACTTGCGCAAGTATCGGCGCTATTGGTTTTGATCGCAAAGAGCGAGATCGTCATTCTGAATTTGATCTTATTTTAGATTTGCGTGCAGATCCAAAGATGCGCATGAGTCAAACTCCACAGGGCTATTTCGCTCCTGGAACCGATCCTCTGGAGCAGGCATTGGCTGTTAATCAGTTATCAGAAATGGTTGTGGAGTTTGAGAAGCCTAAATATTTTGCTTATAACGAAAAGATTTGCGCGCACGGTCGTAATGGCAAAGTGGGTTGTAGCGCTTGTATTGATGTTTGTTCGACCGGAGCCATTGGGTCGATATTTAAAAATGGCCAAGGCTCAGTTGAGGTGAACCCCAATCTTGGTATGGGATGTGGGGCTTGCGCAACGACATGTCCTTCTGGCGCTATGCGATACAACTACCCTAGTGTTTCTCATCAAGGTAAAGAGGTGAAGACACTAGTCAGTGCGTTTACGGCAGCAGCTAAAAAGTTGAACCAGGCGATTGCCCCCCAGCTTACTTTTGCATACCTTAAAAGCTGGCACGCAAATGATTGACGGATTGGGTAGGTCTGCACATTTCATGCCAAAACAGTTTGAAGGCTTGCCAGCGTTTGTTATTCCTTATGGCATTGAGCATATCGCCTCTATCGGCCTGGACTTATGACTTGGAGCTCTCTCGTATGGTTTTGCCGATGTCACACTACTGTTAAGTGGGAATGAGGACCCCGCATACCGCGCCGCTCTTGAAGAGCAAGCGAATTTAGCAAATAGCATCCTGAAGGCTTATGGCTTTAATGAGCGCATTCATTTGATATTGGCAAGCTCCCCTGATGATTTATCCGCAGTGTCTAAAGCAATGGGATTATTCCGTCAGCGAAGAGCTCTGAGTCCCATCTGCACTCCTGCAAGTATTGGTTTATCCAATCAAAAACGTGAAACGTTGGAAGCGGTTTTAGAGCATCTGCAAAAACAAGCAAAGACACCATTGCCGGAGGCGGGTGTTGCGCTCCCGAAGTCTTCCTTGTTAGGTGGTTTGGCAATTAATAAAAATGCATGCACCTTGTGTATGTCTTGCGTAAGTGGCTGTCCTGAGGGTGCGCTTTTAGATAATCCAGATGAACCCATTCTTTCCTTTATTGAAAAGCCGTGCGTTCAATGCGGTCTTTGTGTGCAAACTTGTCCTGAAAAAGCGTTGACCCTTGCGCCACGTTTGCAGACGATTGAGCAGCGCAAACAAAAAGCTGTTCTTAATGAAACCCAGGCATTCCATTGCATTAGCTGTGGTAAGCCATTTGGCACTTTGAAGATGGTTGATCTGATGTTGACTAAATTGGGTGCTCATGGTGCTTTTGCTGGAGCAGCAATGGACAGATTGAAAATGTGTAGTGATTGTCGGGTGGTGGATATGGTGAAAAAAGAGATATGAGCGCAATGACCAAAGCGACAAACAAGGCAATGCCTACAGAGCATTCTTCTGTGGAGGTTGGGGATGTGGGTTTGCCAGAAGAGCTGGCAAGAGCGGATTTGTATGACTTAATCGCTCGCTTTTTTCAGATGCCGCCTGCCCAAGACGTGTTGAATCAAATCGCAGCTACAGCCGATCAGCATGATGCTGCTGACGAGGCGCCTTTGGCTCGGCTTTGGATGGATGTGGTTGAGGTTGCCAAGAACAATCCAGCCAAGGCTTGGCATGACGAGTTTGATCTCAATTGCATCAGTGTAGGTAAGCCTAATGTTGTTTTGAATGGTTCTTTTTATATGGCCGGCCATTTAAACGAAAAAGCTTGGGTCAATATTCGTCAGGCACTCGAAGAATTTGGGTTGGAGGCTTCGGAGGAGGTGACTGAAACTGAAGACCATATCTCAGCACTGTGTGAGGTCATGCGCTACCTCATTGCGGGAGGTGATGTTGAGATATCAAATCTTACAAATCAAAGGATTTTCTTCAACGAACATATTCGTCCTTGGTATGACGAATTGTGCGATGCAATAGAAGATATTCCGGAAATGCATCTGTACCATCCCGTTGCCGCACTTACCAGAGAATTCTTGGCGATTGAGAGTCAAGGTTTTGACATGATTTTATGTTGCGTTGCAGCATATGGAAATGCCTAGCAATTACCAATGAAGCAAATATGTCAAAAGTGCAATTACGGATTAAACTTGACGGGAGTCAAGAATAATTAGATAGGAGCATGCCATGAGCATGAAATCCAAAGTTGCCATCGGCAGCCGCTGAACCAAGTAAAGCCATGCTTGATGGCAATGGCAAGATTGAAGTCAAGAGATCTATCTGTACTCATTGTTCCGTTGGCTGCGCAGTAGATGCCACCGTTCAGAATGGTGTTTGAGTGCGTCAAGACCCGGTATTTGATTCGCCTATTAATTTGGGCGCGCATTGCGCTAAGGACGCTGCTTTGCGTGAGCATGGCCACGGCGATTACCGTTTGCGTTATCCAATGAAGTTGGTGGACGGTAAATATCAACGCATCTCTTGGGATCAGGCGCTGACTGAAATTATCGTTCAAATGAAGAATATTCGCGAGAAGTATTCTCCAGATGCGATGTTCTTTATTTGATCATCTAAGCACAACAACGAACAGGCCTACTTGCTCCGTAAGTGGGTCTCTTGCTTTGGCACAAACAATACAGACCATCAGGCCCGTATCTGTCACTCCACCACTGTTGCCGGTGTTGCAAACACCTCGGGCTACGGTGCGATGACCAACAGCTACAACGACATGATGAATGCCAAGGCCGCTTTGTATATCGGCTCTAATGCGGCTGAAGCCCATCCAGTTTCGATGTTGAGCTTATTGCACGCCAAGGAAAATGGTTGCAAGGTGATTGTGGTTGGTCCGCGTTACACCCGTACGGCTGCCAAGCCTGATCAATATATCCGTATTCGCTCTGGTACTGACATTCCTTTCTTGTTTGGACGTCTGTATCACATTTTCAAGAATGGCTGGGAAGACAAGAAATACATCAATGACCGTGTTTACGGCATGGAAGAGATCCGCAAAGAAGTGATGGAGAAGTGGACTCCTGCCGCAGTTGAAGAAGCTTGTGGCGTACCTGAAGCTCAAATGTATCAAGCTGCCAAGACTATGGCGATGAATCGTCCTAGCACGGTTGTTTGGTGTATGGGTCAAACGCAGAACGCTATTGGTAATGCCATGGTGCGCGCTGCCTGTATTTTGCAGTTGGCATTAGGTAACGTAGGCAAGTCTGGCGACGGTACACATATTTTCCGCGGACACGATAACGTTCAAGGTGCCACTGACGTTGGTCCTAACCCAGACTCCTTGCCTGGCTACTATGGTCTCGCTGCTGGCTCGTGGAAACACTTCGCAACAGTTTTGGGTGTTGACTACGATTCGATTAAGGGCCGTTATGCGCCAGACATGATGGAAAAGTCTGGTACGACCGTTTCTCGTTGGGTCGATGCTGTTCTCGAGAAGAACGACATGATCGATCAGAAAACAAACGTTAAAGGTTTGTTCTTCTGGGGTCACGCACCTAACTCGCAAACTCGCGGCCTAGATATGAAGCGCGAGATGAATAAGTTAGACCTCTTGGTGGTGGATCCATACCCAAGTGCAACTGCGGCAATGGCAGCAATGCCGGCAGCAGAGGGCGACGTTGTAAACAAGAATCGCAATGTTTACTTGTTGCCAGCCGCAACTCAGTTTGAAGCTTGCGGCACTGCAACAGCGTCAAATCGCTCTTTGCAGTGGCGTGAAAAAGTAATTGATCCATTGTGAGTCTGTGCCTGACCATGTGATCATGCAGGCATTTGCCGATCGTCTTGGCTTTGGACAAGAGTTGTCCAAGAACTACAAAATGCTCAGTTCTAAATTTGCCGTTAAGCAATGGAAAGAGCCGCAAATTGAGGATATCTTGCGCGAGATCAATCGCTCCGTATGGACCATTGGCTATACAGGTCAAACTCCTGAGCGCTTGAAAGCGCATATGAGAATGGTTGCCACATTTGATCCGAAGACATTGAAGTCTCGTGGTGGAGTGGATTCGGTGACCGGCTATGACACCACTGGTGATTACTATGGTCTGCCTTGGCCTTGCTATGGCACTGCTGCAATTAAACATCCTGGATCACCCAACCTCTATGATACCAGCAAGAGTGTGATGGAAGGGGGGGCGGCAACTTCCGCGCAGACTTCGGTGTTGAGCGCGATGGTGTGAGTTTGTTAGCTGGTGACGGTTCTTGCTCTAAGGGTTCTGCAATCACCACTGGTTATCCAGAGTTCGATCACGTATTCGTGAAAAAACTGAGTTGGTGGGATCAGCTAACGGAAGATGAGCAGAAGTTCGCAGAAGGCAAGAACTGGAAGACTGACTTATCTGGCGGTATTCAGCGTGTTGTGATGAAGAATGGCTGCCATCCATTTGGTAACGCCAAATCTCGCGCAGTGGTTCGGAACTGCCCAGATGCAATTCCAATTCACCGCGAAGCGCTCTACAGTACAAATGCGCCAATGATGCGCAAGTACCCAACTGCCGCAGATAAGAAGAATTGCTGATGCCTACCAACTCTCTATAAGACTGTTCAAGACCAAAACTTGAATCAGAAGTTATATGAGAAGTTCCAAATCATTCTGACTTCAGGTCGTTTGGTTGAGTATGAGGGTGGCGGTTATGAGACCCGTTCAAATCCATGGTTGGCTGAACTCCAGCAAGAAAACTTTGTGGAGATCAATACTAAGGCCGCAGCAGATAGCGGTATTAAGAATTGGGATTATGTTTGGGTCAAGTCGCCAACCGGCGCCAAGATCAAAGTTCGTGCGTTAGTGACTGAGCGTGTTAATCAGGGTGCTGCGTTTGTGCCATTCCACTTCGCTGGCTGGTGGCAGGGCGCTGACTTGCGTAAATACTATCCAGAAGGCGCTGCGCCTGTAGTTCAGGGTGAAGCGGTTAACACTGCAACTACATACGGTTATGACAGGGTGACGATGATGCAAGAAACGAAAACCACGATGTGTCAAATCGAGAAATGTGCCTAAGTCAAAAAATAAGGTCAGGAGCACACAATGGCAAGAATGAAATTTATTTGTGACACAGAACGATGCATTGAGTGCAACGGTTGTGTCACTGCCTGCAAGAATGAAAACGAAGTGCGTTGGGGTGTTAATCGTAGTCGCGTTGTGACGGTGAATGATGGCATCATTGGTCAAGAAAAATCAGTATCAGTTGCTTGTATGCACTGTAGCGATGCGCCTTGTATGGCCGTCTGCCTGGTAGATTGTTTCTATCGCACAGATGAGGGTGTTGTCCTGCACGATAAAGATATCTGTATCGGGGTTGCGGCTACTGTTCGTTTGCTTGCCCATTTGGCGCGCCACAGTTCTTGAGTAAGGACGCCTTTAGTTCCCGCAGCAAAATCGATAAGTGCACATTCTGGAGTGGTGGTCCAGAAGAAAACGGCAGTGTTGCTGAGTTTGAGAAGTATGGTCGTAACCGCTTGGCAGAAGGTAAGTTGCCACTTTGTGCTGCAATGTGTTCTACCAAGGCCGTGATTGGTGGGGATAGCGATGTGATTAGCGGCATCTTCAATAATCGTGTCGCCACCCGCGAGAAGAATGGCAGATATCCAGGGTCGAAAGCGTTTGGTTGGACTACTGCTTATGTTGGCCCTGATGCCCCAGCGTCAACTCCAACGCCTGCCGTGAAAATTCCAGGAGCTAAATAATGAAAGCCATTTTGAAAACGCTCGGTTTATGTTTTGCAGCAGCGGCTTTATTGGCTGCATTCTCTGAACCCCCAGAAATTGCTGCTAAAGCTGCAAAGCGTCCGGATGTGGCGCCTTACATGGGCGCTAACAATGGATTCATGACCAAAAATTGGACGCCGGGTAATCAGGCCAGCTGGACTAAGTCGATTGACAAGCGCACTCAGGGTCAAAACGAATACAGTCGCGTTAAGTGATCAACTAAACAACAATAAATAAAACGAAAACATTTAAGGACATGTGTATGAAACGATCATTTTCTAAAGTTCTACGCACTTTGGTGGTGACTGCTGGTTTGTCGCTGACATTGGCAAGCGGAATCAGTTTTGCTGAGCGCGCGCCGATGGCGCCCTTGCCATCTCCAAGTGGGGTGGATATTCCACCTTTATCCGTACCAGTCAATCTCAATGCTTTAGCAAACGGAACTCAGGCTCAGGCGCAACCGGATAACCCCTCTATCTTCACTTCTGCAAATAGTGATCCGCATAACTACGTCAGCATTCCTGATAAGGAAGCCAGCGTTCTGATTCAGTGCTCTGGCCAAGAGTGGCGCGTGATTCGCAATGGCGTCATTACTGTGTATGGCGGTTGGTTGTTGGCCTTAGCCTTTTTTGGAATCATTGCGACTTATACGCTTAAAGGCCCCATGAAATTACATGAGCCAATGTCGGACGTAAAGATCAAACGTTTTAGCGCGTTTGATCGTTTGGTGCATTGGTTCATGGCATTTAGCTTTTTAGTATTAGCTTTTACTGGCTTATTGATTTTGTACGGTAAGTATTTTGCGATGCCATTGATAGGTGGGACGGCTTACGGCTCGTTCTTGATGGTTTGCAAGAATATCCACAACTTTACCGGCCCTTTATTTACGATTTGTATCGTCATTTTCTTCTTGCTCTTTGCTTACAAAAATGTGTTTGGTAAGGGTGACATGGCATCGATTATGGGTTTTGGAGGAGTTTTTTTCAGGCAAACATATTCCAGCGGGCTTCTTTAATTTCGGTGAAAAGTTCTGGTTTTGGTTTGGGATGACCTTCTTGGGATTGGTAATATCAGGCTCTGGATTTGTGCTCGACATGATTTTGCCTTTTATGACCTTGGAATACACGCGCGGCACAATGCAAATCGCGAACATCATTCATAGCAGTGCCGCAATTTTGATGACTGCCATGACGATGGGTCATATCTATATTGGTACGATTGGTTCACAGGGATCAATCGACGGCATGAAGACTGGATATGTGGATGCTACTGGGGCTAAAGAGCACCATGAGATCTGGTACAACAAGGTGAATAAAGAAGGACAAAGCCATGAAAAAGATCATTGCTTTTACATTCTGCGCATTTGCCTCTGCTACAGCTTTTGCAGCTCTCCCGCCGTTAACTCCGGAAGCACAGGCGGCAGCGGATTTAGCTAAAGCAAAAACCGCCTACGGCGATAAGGTTGGCGCATATAAATTTGTTTAGCGCACAACAAGGTGGCAGATCAATTTAGGGCACCTGGAACTCCTGCGCCTGGCGTATGCACGGCTGCACCTCCATTTACTCCACCAGTGGCTGCCGCAGCTCCGGCTGCTCCAGCTGTACCTGCGGCTAAATAAGGTTAGTCGTTAAGCAGCTCTTGATGTAGGTAGCGTTTCTCTGCTGGTGTTTGAGGCTGATTCAAGAAGGGGTCTACGGGTCCATTTTCTTTTATCTCGCCTTTGTCAAGAAAGATGATGTGTTCAGCGAGTCTTTGTACTTGAGCGAGTTGGTGGGATGAAAAAATTACATTCGCACCTTGTCGGTTACATTGGCGAATCAGATCTTCGCCTTGTTCAGTTGCATTGGGGTCGAGATTGGCTATAGGTTCATCTAGCAATACTAAATTTGGCTGCAAGAGAATGGCCCTGCCAAGGCAAAGCTTTTGTCTTTCTCCGGTGGATAGTTTGTGGGCTGGACTAATGTCTAGATTATCTAAACCCACCTGCGCCATCACCCGATCTACATCGGTATTCCGAATCGATGGATCGACATCTCGCGCTATTCCCAGATTGGCTTTAGCCGAGGCTTTAATCATGAGTGTGCGGTGTAAGATTTGGCTTGAAGGAATAAGTCACCGTGCCTGAGTCAGGCTTGATGAGCCCATCTAGGAGCTTCAGTAAAGTAGTTTTTCCGGCGCCGTCTGGGCCAATGCATGCGGTAATTCGGTCTGCGGGAATGATGGCATGAGCAATATTAAGGATGGTTCTGCCATCACTCTTGACAATAATGTCTTTGACCTCAATGAGTCTCTCAAAAGTCTGTGTTGTACTAACCATAGCGACGCTCCGCAACTTGGCAAACCGCAAAGGTAAGTAGATTGGCAAACAAAACGATGGTCAGCAAGACAATGCCGAGCGCAAGAGCGAGAGGTAGATTACCTTTGCTAGTCTCTATGGCAATCGCGGTTGTCATTGTTCTAGTTGAATGATCAATATTGCCGCCAACAATCATTACTGCTCCAACCGCTGAAATGACTCTTGCTAGGACAGCAAGAATAGCAAGGATGAGCGAGAAGCGGCAATCCCATATCAGCCATTTAAAGCGAGACAGAGGGGGGAATCTGAGGCTGAGAAAGAAGTCACGGTGAATTTTCCAGGAGTCCTCCAATATTTGGCGTCTAAGAGTGGCAATGAGAGGGGTTGTCAGTAATGTCTTGACCACAATCATCCCATTGACTGTAAATAGCCATCCCCACATCCCTAGCGGCCATGTGCGGGACAACATGAGATATACCAGGACCCCAACGATTACAGTGGGGACGCCCATCAGGGTATTAAGGGTCACAATAATCGTTTTCTTGCCTGCGAATCGTTCTGTAGCTAGAAGTGCTCCAATTGGGAGGCCCAGCAGTGCTCCAATCAGCAAAGCCGTGAGACTAACCTGTAGCGAAATCCAGACGATCCCAAGCACTCCGCCATCCAAATGGGTGAGTAGGGCGAGGGCGTCCTGAAAGGCTTTTCACATCACTTGATTCTATCAAGGCAGTGGCAAAATGGCTGTAATGAGACTGATTTCCCTATTGTCGACTAATGGCTGAAGTGGTTTGCCTCTGCAATGAGGTCCTCGACGTGGAGTTGCGCGAGTACTTGGATACCCATCCGGTAGACTCCATTGAAGAATTGCGAGAGCAGGCCTCTATTTGCAATAAATGTATGCAGTGTCAGGATCTAGTTGAGGGCGAGATTTACCTGGCGCGCGTTCGGCGTCAGCGTGCGGCGGGGCAGTTCTGATGGATTCAAAAAACGCTTCTCGCTTTACAGTTTTGATCATGAATGTTCACAAAGGTTTATCACCTTTGCATCGACACTCAACAATTTATCAATTGCGCCAGAAAATGCGCAGCCATTATCCTGATCTACTTTTCTTACAAGAGTTGCAGCAGGAGCATCGGGGTAGGTCGATGCGTTTTGATCAATGGCCACTGACAGAGCTAACACACTTTCTTTCCGAGGATTTTTGGCAGCACTGGCATTATGGAAAAAATGCCAAGTATCGTGATGGGCATCATGGTAATGCGCTTCTTTCTAAGCACCCTCAGCAAAAGGGTAACAACTACGATATATCTGCGTATCGCTTTGAGAGTCGCGGGCTGCTGCACAGCATTACAAGACTAGATGGCGTAGATACGCCCATCCATTGTTTTTGTGTACATTTAGCGTTTTTTGAGCGTGGCCGGGAGCGACAGTTGGAGGCTATTATTGGGCACATTCAACATTTGGCTCAAGATGGACATACGATCGTCGCTGGAGACTTTAACAAGAGTTTGCTGATTGACAAACGAATTGCAATCTTTGGTTCAGTTAACTTTGACCAACGCAGCTTGCGTCTTAATTTTGAAATCAGTCTGATTGTGTATAACGTTGATTTTTGCGCCAAACTTGGGAAGTTGATTGAGTCATACTTGGCTCAATCGGATTATGTCGATCCGCAAGCCTGGACGAAGAGGCCAACATGGCGTCGCTACCTTGAGAATGCTGCACACCTCACTTCGCCACTGCTTTAAATTGCCCCGCTAGCTCGCATATTGGCGATATCAGACTCCTCTAATCCCAATTCTTTCAGGATCGCATTCGTGTGCTCTCCGACTGCGGGTATGGGATCCATGCGATAGTCATAACTATCATTTAAGCCGGGCGGTAGTAGGGCGGCGATAGCGCCATTAGGGCTATCCACTTCAGTCCAACGATTTCGGGCTTTCAGTTGTTCATGCTTCCAAAGGCCTTCCATGTCGTTGAGATGGGCGTTCGCGATCTGAGCTTTTTCCAATCTTGCGATTCATTGCTCGGAAGTCAGTTGAATAAAGCAACTATTAATAATTTCTAGAAGTTCGGCGCGTTTTTCATTGCGCTTAAAGTTGCGATCAAAGCGCTCGTCTTTGGCGAGATTTGGATTCTCTAATACAAGCTCGCAAAACTGCACCCATGCACGCTCATTTTGAAGCCCCAGCATGACAGTTTTGCTATCGTCCGCTTTAAAGGGGCCATACGGATAAATGGTTGCATGAGAAGCGTCATTTCTCGGTGGAGGTTCCGCCCCCTTGTAGGCGTAATACATGGGCAAGCTCATCCATTCACCAAGAGATTCGAGCATGGAGATGTCGATCACTGAGCCTTTGCTGGTTTTCCCTCTTGGCAAAAGGGCAGCTAAGATGTTGGTATAGGCGTACATGCAGGCCGCAATATCAGCAATCGAATTGCCCGCTTTGCTCGGTGTTTCCGGAGTTCTGGTAACCGATAAAAATCCAGTCTCACTCTGAACCAAAAGGTCATAGGCTTTTTTATCGCGATACGGACCATTATTACCGTAGCCAGAGATATCGCAGAGAATCAGTTTTGGATTCTCTTTTTGCAATACTTCCGCAGTCAGTCCCATGCGAGCCGCCGCGCCTGGCGCTAGATTTTGTACCAGCACATCCGCTGTCTTTAATAGCTCCTTCAGTGTGGCAATCGCAGCTGGCTGCTTTAGATCTAAGGTCAAACTCTCTTTAGATCGATTTACCCATACGAAGTGAGAGCAAAGTCCGTCAACCTGCGTGTCGTATCCTCTAGCCAAGTCGCCTCCATCGGGCCTCTCCACCTTAATAACGCGCGCTCCAAAATCGGCTAACTGGCGCGTGCAAAAAGGTGCCGAAATGGCATGTTCTAAAGAAACAACGGTAATGCTATCTAATTGGCGAACACTCATATTGATCTCGATTAGATTAGAAAGAACGTGGGAGGCCGAGGATGCGCTCGGCAACACAGGAGTAAATCAACTTTGTCGAGATTGGCGCTACTTGATAGAGGCGAGTCTCGCGGAACTTACGCTCAACATCGTATTCATTGGCAAAGCCAAAGCCACCATGAGTCTGCAAACATACGTTCGCCGCTTCCCAAGAAGCTTTCGCCGCCAAATACTTGGCCATATTGGCTTCGGCACCGCAAGGCTCTTTCGCATCAAAGAGATTACAAGCCTGAAAGCGCATCAGGTTGGCTGCTTCAGTTTCAATATAGGAATCTGCAATTGGAAACTGAATGCCTTGGTTTTTGCCAATAGGACGATCAAACACCACACGCTCATTAGCGTAGCGACGGGCTTTATCGACAAACCAGTAGGCATCGCCAATACACTCGGCGGCGATCAGGGTGCGCTCTGTATTAAGGCCGTCGAGGATGTACTTAAAGCCTTTGCCTTCCTCACCGATCAGATTTTCAGCAGGAATTTCTAGGTTATCGAAGAATACTTCATTGGTTTCATGGTTGACCATATTGGCAATAGGCTGGATATCCATACCCTTGCCAATGGCTTCTTTCGGATCAACGATAAATATCGACATGCCTTCGGATTTTGTAGTCACTTCGGCCAGTGGAGTAGTGCGCGCCAGGAGAATCATCAAATCAGAATGCTGAATGCGAGAGATCCAGACCTTTTGTCCGTTTACGACATACTTGTCACCTTTTTTCACTGCGGTTGTCTTGAGCTTGGTAGTTTCGGTTCCGGTAGTTGGCTCAGTTACCGCCATCGTTTGTAAACGAAATTCGTCAGTAGCTATCTTTGGTAGATAAAGTTTCTTTTGAGCATCAGAGCCATGACGCAATAAGGTACCCATGTTGTACATCTGACCATGACAAGATCCGGCGTTGCCGCAAGAGAAGTTGATTGCTTCCATGATCACCGAGGCTTCAGCCAAACCAAGACCTGAGCCGCCGTATTCTTCAGGGATCAGGGCGGCTAACCAGCCTGCTTGCGCCATTGCATCGACAAATGCTTCGGGATAACTGCGCTCATGGTCAATCTTTTGCCAATAAGCGGAATCAAAGCTTCCGCAAAGATCGCGCAAAGCCTCGCGTATATCTTGGTATTGGTCTGGCTTTGGAATAGGGTGATTCATGAAGGTCTCGATTTATAGGTTTTATGGTTTATTTACTGACAGAGCCATTGGTTTAAGCAAGATTTAACAATATTGGATATTGACTAAAACAAGGCAAAATAGTCCTCATGAGACTCAAGATTATTTGCTCCAATACCCTAGGAGGTGTTTTTGAATGGATGGTGTCTTCGAGCATTTTTTTAGCTGGTTTGGAATGCCTTCAGTGGGCTTGCCTGCAGTCTTTGTTAGCGCGTTTATTTCCGCGACCTTAATTCCGGCTGGTTCAGAGCCAATTCTGTTTGGTTATGTCACTCTAAATCCCCATTTATTTTGGGTCGCAATAGCCGTTGCCACAATCGGTAATACATTCGGCGGTATGTTGAATTGGTGGCTTGGAGTGTTGGCGCGCAATAGTTTTAAATCCATGGATGAGCCAAGAGACAGTCGTTTAAAGCGCTGGCTGGGAGATTGGGGTCCCAAGTTGTTGCTGTTTTCCTGGCTGCCAGGATTTGGCGATCCCTTATGTTTGGCTGCTGGATGGTTGAAACTTCCCTGGCAGCCATGCCTTATTTACATGTTTATAGGTAAATTATTGCGTTTTGTTACGCTCACCTCGCTTCTGGGCTTAGTCCCCGATAGTTTTTGGCATCAACTGGGACACTGGTTGCACATCATCTAAACCGCGCAATACTTTTGCTGAATCTCATCATTATTCAAGAGGTTCTGAGCGGTGTCATGAAACACAATCTCACCTTGATCCAGAATATAGGCTCTGTCGGAGATTTTCAAAGCCTGCTGTACGTTTTGCTCGACCAAAAGAATCGTGAGGCCTTGCTGTTTTAATTTGGCAAACAACTCAAACATTTCATCCACTAAGACTGGCATGATGCCTTCTGAGGGCTCATCCAGCAGAATGACCTTAGGCTTGCCAATCATGGCTCTAGCAATCGCTAGCATTTGCTGCTCCCTGCCTGACAGAGAGGTGCCATCTTGATGAAGGCGTTCTTTCAGCCTGGGAAAAATTTCGGCAATTTCATCAACTAGTGCACTCATACCGCCTGAGTTCTTCTTGGCGATCACGCCAAGTTCTAGGTTTTCCTTAACGGTTAGCCCTGGGACAATCCGGCGATCTTCTGGTACATAAGCTAGTTCCAAATGAAAGCGTTCATGAGCAGGCAAATCCAAAAACGAGATGCCATCAATTGCGGCTTTACCTTGACGCTTGGATAGTAGACCCATTAATGAGCGTAGGGTGGTTTTTGCCTGCGCCATTGCGACCCATCAAGGTGACAATTTCGCCTTTATTGACTTGAAGCGATACTCCTTGCAATACATGACTGCGGTCATACCAAGCGTTTAAATTGTCTACACGCAACATAGTTTGCTTGCCGTTTAACCTTGACCAAGGTACACGCGACGTACCTCGGCATTATTTTGAATTTCTTCTGGTGTACCTTCTGCTAAAAATTCACCATGGTGCAAAACGATGATGCGCTTGCAAAGACCCATAATGAGCTTCATTTTGTGCTCGACCAAAATGACTGCCCGTTCATTTGCTAAAGTTCGTATGAGCTCCATCATGACTAAGTCTCTTCTGGAGACATTCCGGCTGTAGGCTCATCCAGTAAAAGCAGGCTAGGATTACAGGCTAACGCCATTGCAATTTCGAGAGCGCGCTGCTGTCCGTGGGTCAAGTCGCCTGTCTTTTTGTTGCGCAAGTGCTCAAGATTCACTCGATGAAGCAGCTCATCGGCAATCTCAATAGGCTTAGGATAACTTTGCGCATTGCGCAGAAAGTTATGGCGGGTGGTTTCCATTTGAGCGGCAACACGAACATTCTCATGAACGCTTAATTGCTTAAAGACGTTGGTAATCCGAAAGCTTTTGGAAATTCCGATGGGAGCAAACGCATGTTGCTGCATGCCAGTAATGTCTTTACCATTAAATAGTATTTGTCCGCTGGATGGGGGAAAGGCACCACTTAAGACATTGAAGAAGGTGCTCTTATCAGCGCCATTGGGTCCGATAATTGCGGTTAACGTTCCAGGCATAAAGCTAGTAGATACATTTTGCAGAGCCTTGAACTTACCAAAGCTCTTACTGACGTTACGCGCTTCAAGAATGGGGGTTGTAGTTGCGCTACTCATTATTTTGAATCCTGATTAATTTGTAGATTGCTCAGAATAGTTCCCCAGATTCCCTTGTGGAAGAACAGCACAAAGAACATGAAAACCAAGCCAACGACGGCCATCCAGTGTTTGGTAAAGGTAGTTATGACATCTTCTAAATAGAGCATGACCGCTGCGCCAATGAAAGGGCCAAAGAAGGTGCCCATGCCGCCCAGAATACTCATCATGACCGCTTGTCATGCTTGCAAGTAGTGCAGAGAGTCGATTGGAACGATGGAGAGGTGCAGGGCGCGTAATGAACCAGCTAAGCCGCAAATGGCTTCTGCAAAAACAACTACCAATAGTTTGTTGGTGCGAGCCACATTAAATCCACAAGCTGCCGCACGCTTTTCATTTTCGCGAATCGCCTCCATTACTGCGCCTAAAGGAGAGTGTAGGATGCGTGAGATTAGCCAGATCGCAATCACTACGAAGAAGAGAATGACGTAGTACTTCACTAGGGGATTTAAAAAATCAATTGGAATACCTAGGATGGTGAATTCACCCACTCTCACGCCGCGCAAACCATTCTCACCGCCTGTAAGGCTTTCCGCTTTATAGAAGATGTAATACACAATTTGACCAAGAGCCAATGTCACCATTGAGAAATAGATCCCGCGAGTGCGAATGGACAAGTAACCAATAATAAGGCCGCCAATGGCTGCACCTACGATACCCGTGAGAATGGCGATTCCCCAAGGTATGCCGTAATGAACGATGGCAATACCGGTGAGGTAGCTGCCAATACCTAAAAAGGCTGCATGACCAAAGGAGAGGAGTCCCATATAGCCAAATAACGAGTTAAAGCCCATAGCGAATAAACCAAAGATCAAAATATTGATCGCCAGAGCTTCGTACGGCACGATGAATGGAAAGATTGCTAAAAATAGCGTGCTAGCTAGTACGCGATGACGTGCACTGAGTTGAAATAATGAGTCCATAGATATACGGAGTCTTAGCCCATCGCTCCTGCTTTACCAAATAAACCTTGTGGGCGAATTAATAACGCTACGGCCATCAATACAAAGATAGATAACTCTGCCAAGTCGGGGAAGAAGAGTGAGGTCATGCTGTAGACCACGCCTACTAGTAAGCCGGCAATAACAACTCCAACAGGTGAGCCCATGCCGCCAACCACAGTCACCAAAAATGATTCAGCCAAAATAGGAATACCCATTTCTGGATTTACGGATCTCGTTGGTGAAGCAAGTATTCCTGATAGGCCGGCAATTGCGCAGCCTAGGCCGAAGACCAGTAGCCAAACCTTAGCAATATCAATACCCAAGACCTTCACGATTTCTTGATCGGCTGCACCCGCTTTAATCATTAGGCCATAACGGGGTTTTTTGAATAAAGAACCACACGCCTAAGATAATTACAGCGGTAGCGGCTATTAGGAATAAGCGGTATTTCGGGAAGTATCCAATACCGACATTCACCGTTCCAGTACGGCCTTCCGGAGTCGCTGAAGGCAATCCTTCAATACCAAAGGTAATGCGCATGACCTCAATCAATACATAGGAGAGGCCAAAGGTGAGTAGTAGCGGGTAATCCAGTCCGAGACCATATAAAGGCCGTACTAACAAGAGCTCGGTTAAAAGGCCGATTGCTCCCGCAAACAATGGAGTTAGCACTAGGCTAAACCAAGAACTTCCAGTAATGCCCAAGAAGTAAACACCTAAAAAAGCGCCCACCATAAAAAATGCGCCATGGGTAAAGTTCACCACATTGAGCATACAAAAAATCAGACATAAGCCCATGGCGAGAAGTGCGTAAATGCTACCTAAGGCGATGCCCGTAAGCAGCTGCATGCAAAGAAGTTCAAATGTAATACTGGTCATAAATATACTCAGAAAATAACTCCCCTAAACCTAATAAGGGAGGGGGTGGATCGGGGTGAATTTATCATCCACTCTGAAATTTTTGGATTAAGCTTTGTGGCCTAGTTCTGCGCAAGAGCGCATGTTTTTCTCGGTTGTGGGCTCAATCGTTAACATATTGAAGACGTCATACTTGTCTTTCATATTTTTCGATTTCGACTCTACGATGATCACGGTTTGGACTGCTTGGTGGTCACACTTACGGTAGTGCTCGGGACCCTTGTACCAGTCGTATTGCGCGGGATAGCATAGCGTGACACAGCACCAGCAGTCATAGTTGGATTAAGCGCTTCGTGGAATGTATAGACGCTCCAGTCTTTCGCGTCGTTAATCGCATCAGACTGGCTAATGGAGTTGAAGAGAACCTTACGCTCTTTACATACCGCGTTGATTGAGAGTTGTGTCGCTGCGGAAAGCGAGCCCACAACAAAGTTCACTTTGTCTTTCTCAATCAATTCCAATGTACGAGTTGCCGCTTCGCCTGGATTTAACTTGTCGTCGCGCACTAACAATTCCGCTTTGCGTTCGTTAAAACCACAAGCATCATTCAATTCTTTAATAGCCAACTCCGCAGCATTTACCTGGTCCTGGGCTTCGGCGGAGAATGGGCCGGTTAACGGTGTCGGAAAGTCAATCTTGATCGTGTCAGCTTGAGCATGCGCAACGTTTAACCATAGTGGAGTGCTTGCTGCGGCAGCTCCACCAATCAACATCTTGCGTCTCGTTTGATTCGTTACTTTTTGTTTCATGGTTGTCTCCTCCCTATAAAACTTTGTTAAATAAGAATGCTTTTTATTTTTTTTAAATCTTAACTGAATGCGCCTTTTCATGTGCGTATTCAGGTACTGCTTTCCCTTGAGCTAATAGATCGCTAATATCAATTGCGGTTTCCACCATCACAGTATCGACATTTCTTTTAAGCTTCTCGTGCTCTCTATTGCCCTTGCTGCCCTGAGCTTGCATATAGCGCCCCAAATACTGTGCTCTAGCAACCACTTGCTGACCAAGCTTGAGGCGTTCCTCGCTATAAGTATGTAAAGCTTCTGGTGTGGCGCCAAGTGCTGCAATATGCTTTGCAATCACCATCGCTTCGTCACCCGCTTTTGTGACGCCCATGCCAACATGAGGTCTACCAACAAAGGCAGCGTCGCCCATTCAATGCGATTCGCCCAAAAACAATTTGTTCGGCTCTAACGTCATAAATTACTTGCAAGAATGGCGCCGCAGTTTTCTCCAGTATTTTCGCGTATTGGGGCGCCAATATCTCTTGCGCTACTTTTCGCATGTGAGCAATGTGTTTCCAGGAAACCTTGAGTGGGGGAATGCCGGTAGGGTAGTAATGACCATCGTCGTCAGTCAAAAGGCTGACCAGGTCCTCATGTTTCGAAGCGGGTCGATACCAAACAAAGTTGTAGCGACGCTTCACGGGGCGAGTGTCATTGCCTTAGCCTGCCACTGGGTAGCCCAGCATTTGTTCTCCGTTAGGTAGGCAAAAACCAAAGCGATTAAATAGCGTCTTCAGTGTGTAAGTGGATAAACAAGCTTCATCGCACACGCCACGCTATATAGCCGGCATATTCAGGTTGAATTTGTGGGGCTACTTGGGCTCTTACTGCAGAACGTATGCCGTCAGAGGCAATCAAGATCTCGGCATCATATTGGCTGCCATCCTCACATAGCACTTGTACGCTATTTGGATCTTGAGTAACTGTTTTGACTGTTTTGCCTTGAAGATAGCGTGCGCCTGGAAAGCTTTCCTTCAGCATGTGATACAGACGACTCCAAGATGTAAGCACTTGAAGTAACTCCCTTTCCCCCAGACTTTGGCCGTCAGCACCTAAAGTCATACGCTTGGTAACGGCTACACCCAGGGTTTCATCGACAGTAACGCCGGCGGCACGGAGTGCTTCAGCTAAGGCGTCATGCGTCACAATACCCGCGCCACGGCCATCCAAGAATCCAGTTGTCTTCTCAAGCAGGGTGACGTCATGTCCTTGTCACAGCAAAATATTCGCCGCAAACAAGCCGCCAAGAGAGCCGCCAATAGCCAGGATTTTTGCCATCAATCGCTCCTATGCTGCCTTGGCGTCCAGAGCCGTTTTTTCTTCAGCCGTGTAGTTTAGTTCAATAACGACACCATTGGGATCATCTAGAAATATTTTGTGAAGCTTTAAAACTGGTACTGTGCGTTCGCGATAAGGAATCTTGAGCTCTTTTAAAAGCGCAATTTTTTCCTCAAGCCCATTTGCGAAGAAGGCGATGTGATCTACCGCGCCGGATCCATGTAGAGAGCTAGGAGCACGATCTCCAAAATATTTCTTAAGTCCGCTAGGATCATTTTATCGATGGCAATTAAGTGCAGCACTGCGTTTGCCAAGCTGCTTTCATCACCGTTATAGAGCCAGACCCCTGGAAATGGAAATTCTGGCCTTGGACCAACAGTTAAGCCTAATACCTTGCTAAAAAATTCAGTGGTTTTTTCGATTTCCAGACTGCGAATGGAACAGTGATTTAGGCTTAAGTTAGACATGATGATCCTTTGAATTAAGCGAATAATGATTTTGCGGAATGGAGGTAAGACTGCACTCGATCACGAATGATTTCTTGTTCTGTATTGTGGCTTTCAGCGCCATATATGGCTTGGCCATAGATCCAACGGCGTATGCCGATGTAAAAGATGCCGCCATGTAAGCCCATTAAAAATTCAAGCTCGCGTTGCGTTGGTTTGGAGGTATCCGCTCTGCCGCAATACTTGCGTGTTTAGCGAATAAGTCTCGGCAATAAACGCGTACGCAAAAGCTCAAAGAAGCGATCGCTAATTGAGTGATCACTTAAGCCAGAGAAAATCAGGATGCGAACAAAGTCATAAGCCAATACTGTGTTGGAATAGTCCAGGTAAAATGCATTGAATTTTTCTTCGGGTGTCAGTGATTCGTCATCCAGCAACTCTTCCCATTCTGGTTTCCAGCGAGATTCAAAAACTTCTTTGTAGACTTCTTGAATCAAAGCATCTTTAGTGTGGAAGTAGTGATAGAGCAGGGTATGGGTGATTTCCAGCTCTTTAGATAAATTTCTGAGTTGGTCATCAATGCCATTTCTGGCAAAGAATTGAATGGCGCTATCGAGGATTTGACGCTTACGTTCGGCTGTGCCCATTCGCTTTCTGGTTGGCATTGATCCGCCTGCTGAAATTTCAGCATTATTTTCGCTGGAAACGTGATCTTTAGTAAAACGCATGGGTTCTCAGAGTTGATCCGAATTTGGACTTATTGACCAAAAGTTAAAAATTGGTAGATAAGACTCTATTCGTACAAACCCCAAGGAGATCGTATGGAACTGAATGGCGAACAATTGATATCCGCTTCAATCCCTGATATTTGGAGGGGTGTGAACGATATTGACGTTTTAGCCAGGTCTATTCCAGGTTGCGAGGAGATCAGCAGAATCTCACCGGAGGAGGTTCATGCCAAGGTGATGTTCAAGATTGGGCCTTTTAGAGCCCGTTTTGCCGGGAAATTGCTCCTGAGTGACATCATTCCAGATCAGTCTTGCTCGATGGCCTTTGAGGGTTCTGGTGGTGCGGCCGGGTTTGCTAAAGGTAAGTCCCGGGTTGATCTGAAGCAAGCTGAAGTGGGCGCATTAGTTTCATGCACAACCGAGGCGTCCATTGGCGGTAAGTGAGCGCAAATTGGTGGACGTTTGATCAGTGCGTCAGCAAAAAAGATCGCGGATGATTTTTTTCAAAAGTTCGCAAAAGAATTAGGCGGGGAGACAGTGGCGTTGGAATCAGACGTCAGTAGTAACTAAAAAAGCAGCATCAAAACTAAAAAAGTAGTTGCAGTAAAAAAATAAAGTAGTGAAAAATAAAAAGCTACAAAAGCTTATTACCTTGGTTGTGGAGGAGACGTAATGCAAGCCGCAGCATTTGAGTATGTAAAGCCGAAGGCATTGCAAGAGGCTTTATCTTTGCTTGAAGAAGCTGGCGAAGATGCCCGCTTAATCGCGGGTGGACAAACATTATTAGCAACACTCAATATGCGTTTGTCTGAACCTAGTGTGTTGATTGATATCTCTGATGTCGCAGAGCTAAAAGGTATCTCGATTGTTGGCGATAGTTTGCGTATTGGCGCTTTGGTTACGCATACTGAAATTGAAGATTCGGAATTGGTAGCAAAACACGCGCCATTGTTAAAGGCCGCTGCGCCGCATATTGCACATCGCGCGATTCGCAATCTCGGGACATGGGGCGGCTCTTTAGCCTATGACTATCCTGCCGCCGAATGGCCAGCCTGCAGGCTGGCATTGCGGGCTACGATGATTATTCATGGTCCAACAGGTGAGCGCCGCATCTCCGAAAAAGATTTTTTATTTTCACGAGCTAGCCAGACGTCATGGTGATTATGCCGTTTCTGGGCTTGCAGCGGTTGCGCAAACACAAGGTGATGTTTTAACTAATTGCGCTTTCACATTCTTCTCGGTTGGCGCCACACCAGTGATGGCTATAAAAGCACAAGATTTGGTCGACGGCCAAAAGTTAAATAACGAATTGATTGCTCAAGCTGTTGCTGCTGCGCGTAATGAAATTGAAGCTATCGCGGATATTACTAGTGGCGCGGAAGCCAAGCAACACCTCATTGGTGTTTTGCTTGAGTGCGGCCTTAAACACATGATTGCTTAATGTTCAGCATAAAAATTAGCCGCGGAAGAATTTGGAGATCAGAATGACTTTGAAGAAGAAAATTGCAATGACCGTGAATGGTCAACTCGTCAACGCCGAAGTTGAGCCACGCAGACATCTGGTCGATTTTTTGCGTGAAGACCTTCATCTAAAAGGCCCTCATTTGGGTTGCGAACAGGGCGCTTGCGGTGGTTGCACAGTCGAGGTGGATGGGCAAATTATTCGCGGCTGTCTCTTTTTGGCCGTTCAGGCCGATGGTAGCGTGGTTGAGACGGTCTAGGGGCTTACAAAAAGCGGTGTTTTAACCGACCTGCAAGAATCTTTTATGCGGCATAACGCAATGCAATGCGGCTTCTGTTCTTCGGGCATGTTGTTGGCTGCGGCGGAATTAATAGAGAAGCAGCCGAAAGCAACGCGCGAACAAGTGCGCGAATGGATTTCTGGAAACTACTGCCGTTGCACTGGTTCCCACTCTATTGTGGATGCCATTCTCGATGTATTGGATGCTCGCGCTAAGGGTCAAAAAATTAAACCTGTCCTTGCTAACGCTTAAGGTATTAAGGAACACGCATTATGAATAAGTCAAGTGATTTGAAGGAAATGGTTCTGGATCCCGTAACAAACGATCAGCGCTATATTGGCCATAGCGAACCAAGACATGGCGCACGTCGCCTGCTCGAGGGTCAAGGAACTTATATTGATGACATTCAGTTGCCACGTATGGGGCATGTTGTGTATTGGTGCTCACCTGTAGATGAAGATCGGAAACATGCATACAGAGCACGCAAGCAAGATGCCAGGGGTATTGGCGGTGGTAGATGGCGTGCAAATGGCAAAGATTTGTAAACCTTGGGTGGCTACGTTAGGTCACTTGGCCGGTATGAAGTCTGCGCCTCAATATGCTTTAGCAATTGATCGTGCTTGCTGGCAGGGTGAGCCGGTAGTTGCGGTTGTTGCGGAAACTAGGGCGCAAACAGAAGACGCGCTTCAGCATATTGAGGTTGAATTGGAGGAGTTGCCTGCGGTGGTTTCCATGGAGACAGCGCTCGATGCAGAAACACCATTCATTCACCCAGAGCTTGGTGACAATTTATGTTTTACGCGAAGCTTAGATGTTGGTAATATAGATGAAGTATTTGCGACGGCTGATGTAGTGGCGGAGGCCGTATTTGGGTTCGGTCGTCATACTGGTGTCACGCTGGAACCTCGTTGTCAGATTGCCGATTACAACCCAGGTGATCGTCGCCTAACCGTGTATCACTCACAGCAAGCGCCCCACATGATGCAGGATTTATATTGTCGTCAGTTCGGATTATCCGAGTCTGATGTGCATGTCATCTGTAAAGATGTTGGCGGTTCTTTTGGCAATTAAGGTTCACGCATATCCAGATGATTGCGCGACTGTGGGTCTGGCAATGATGTTGCAGCGCCCAGTGAAATTTGCTGCTGATCGCTTAGAGTCATTTACGAGCGATATCCATGCACGCGAGCATCGTATTAAGGGCCGTATTTCTGCCAATACAGTAGGGGATATCTTGGCATTTGAGATTGATGAAGTAACTGCTATTGGTCCTTATTCTATGTTTTCTCGAACAAGCGCAATTGCAGGAAATCAGGTGGTGAACTTGGTTGGTGGCCCTTATAAGCATCAAAACTATCGCGCTCATCTAAACGTCGTCTTCCAAAATAAAACCTCAACCTGTCAGTATCGCGGGGTTGGTCACCCAATTGCTTGCGCGGTAACCGAAGGTTTGGTTGATTTAGATTCCAAGAAATTGCAGATGGATCCGCTGGAGTTTCGTAGGCGAAACGTCATTCCTGACGACGCTTATCCATGCTCCGGAATTTCTGGTATCAAGCTAGCTGTTCTTTCCAATGAGCAATGCTTGCAGGCAATTGAAAAGATGATGGACTACCCAGCTTTGCGTAAAGAGCAGATGGAATTACGCAAGAAGGGTATTTATCGCGGCATTGGATTTGCAACATTGATTGAGTTAACAAATCCAAGTCCTGCATTCTATGGCGTGGGTGGCGCGCGAATTGCTTCTCAGGATGGCGCCACTGTTCGCATGGATCCTAGCTGGGTCATTTCAGTATTAAGTGGCGTTGGCGAACAATGCCAAGGAACGGAAGGCATCTACACCCAAATTGCCGCTGATGCAGTAGGTGTTTCAATCGATCAAGTACGCATTGTCACTGGTGATACAGATGTCACTCCATACGGCGGAGGTACTTTGGCATCACGCGGTGCTGGCGTAGGGGGGAAGCGGTTCTTTTAGCTTCTCAAGCCTTGCAAGAAAATATTCTGAAGCTTGCTGGAGCGATTTTGAATCGCCCAGATGCTGAATTGATCGCGCGTCGTGGCCATGTTTTAGATAAGGCGACTGGTGAGCAGTTATTGCCATTTAGAGAAGTAGGCAGGGTTTGGTATTTCCGCACGGATACTTTGCCTGCAGGTTTTTCCGCTGACTTAATGGTGACGCGTCATTACACGCAAAAAGATGATCCATTTATCTTGACGAATGGAGTTCAAGCTTCTTACGTTGAGGTGGATCCAGAAACCGGATTCGTCAAATTATTAAAACATTGGGCGGTTGAGGATTGTGGACGAGTGATCAATCCCACGTTGGTAAATGAGCAAGTTCGCGGCGCAAGCGTGCAGGGTATTGGCGGTGTCTTATTTGAAGAGTGTCTCTACGATGAGAGTGGCTTGCTGCGTAACGGCAGTATGGCCGATTATTTGGTACCGATGGCCAATGAGATGCCTGATATCGAAGTAGCTCACGTAGAGACTCCTACACAGTCATCTAAATTAGGCGCCAAGGGCGCGGGCGCACCAGGCGCGGTTCAAAATGCGATCAATGATGCTTTGGCGCCATTTGATGCCACTGTTTTTGATCAGCCAATCACCTGCGAAAAGATTTTGCGCGCCCTCAAAAAGATTTAATAAAGACCAACTAGACCTCATTTTTAGTGGATTTAAGCTGCCATGGATGATGCTCCCCCGGGGCGGTTCACCACATCCTGTAACATCAAGTTTTGGGGTAAATCGTGATGAAAACCATCTGGTTAATTTGATACGGTAAAAGAAATGTCTACATTAAAAGGTAAAACTGCCCTAGTCACTGGCTCTACCAGCGGGATTGGTTGAGGAATGGCCATTGCGTTAGCAAAGCAAGGTGTCAATATTATGGTGAATCGTTTTGGTGAGAAGGAGGAAGCAATTGCCAACATTAAAGCATGTGGGGTAGAAGTCGATTATCATGGCGTTGATATGAGTAAGCCTGCTGAAATCGAAGATCTCATCAAGCAAACAGAAAAGCGTTTTGGTTCGTTAGATATTCTGATTAATAATGCCGGCATTCAATACACTGCGAATATTGAAGAGTTTCCGACGGATAAATGGGATGCCATCATTGCCATTAATTTGAGTTCTGCGTTTCATACAACGCATCACGCGTTGCCTGGTATGAAAAAGCGCAACTGGGGTCGCATCATCAATATTGCCTCAGTACATGGATTGGTGTCTTCAACTCAGCAGGCCGCCTATGTCGCTGCTAAGCACGGTATTGTTGGTTTGACTAAAGTGACTGCCTTAGACAACGTACGTACTGGTATTACCTGTAACGCAATCTGCCCAGGCTGGGTTTTAACGCCGCTTGTTCAAAAACAGGTGGATGCTCGTGCGGAGCGTGAAGGCATTTCTAACGAAGCCGCTAAGACCGCCTTGGTGTCGGAAAAACAACCGTCTGGGGAGTTTGTTACGCCCGAACAATTGGCGACCCTAGCGGTATTCCTTTGCGGGCCAGATGCTTCCGAAGTTCGTGGTGTGGCTTGGAATATGGATGGTGGCTGGACTGCTCAATAAGCCAAAAAGCCCTCTGGTATTCAATGCCGGCAAGCTTCTTGCCGGCATTTTTTTATTTGATCTCAGCAAACAAGAATAAGAGGCGCAATGAAGGCTAAGTCTCTATTTTCAGTAAGAATTCTTAATTTTGGCGCGTACAAACAAAATTGACAGAATCGTTTATAGTTAGACCCATTATTTACTCATAGGAGATCCTTCCATGGCATCAATTTTGACATCTTTAGGGCGCACCGTTTTTGCGGGTTTCGTTCTTCTCGTTTTAATTATTTTGGCTTTGGGCGGTAACTTTAGTTCTGTCGAGCTCCCATTTGTTTTCCGTTGGTTGCACGTGATGTTTGGCGTAATGTGGATTGGTTTGCTCTGGTACTTCAACTTTGTGCAAATTCCTTCTATGCCAAAGATTCCTGATGAGCAAAAACCAGCGATTGGTAAAATAATCGCACCAACAGCATTGTTCTGGTTCCGTTATGCCGCTTTGTGTACTGTAGTGACTGGTTTGATCGTTGCTGGTTTGAGTGGCTACTTGCACCAAGCTTTCACATTACAAGCCCCATTCCGCGCAATCGGCTTAGGTATGTGGATTGCTTTGGTGATGGCGTTTAACGTTTGGTTCATTATTTGGCCCAATCAAAAACGCGCTCTTGGCATCGTTGCTG
Organism: Polynucleobacter necessarius; assembly: GCF_900095215.1. Taxonomy (NCBI): domain Bacteria; kingdom Pseudomonadati; phylum Pseudomonadota; class Betaproteobacteria; order Burkholderiales; family Burkholderiaceae; genus Polynucleobacter; species Polynucleobacter necessarius. Next base: position 514,697 of record NZ_LT606949.1, read on the forward strand.
TTGAGGCTGATGTAAAAGCAAAATCAGCTCGCGTTGCAATGTTGACATCACGCTTGAACACCTTGTTATCTGTACCAATGTTGTTCTTGATGGTTGTGCAATCGCACAACACTACTTGGTTTGTGATTGTTTCTTAATCACCACGGTTTGTATACAGAAAAGGCCCGCAATGCGGGCCTTTTTGTTTCCAGGGAGGGCTGCTTAAGCCAGAATTGCTGGGAGTTCCTTGGTAAGGGCGCCACGTTGCGTGGTGGCTGTGCCCATTAGTGCAAAACCCAACAACTTACCATCCGCAGATTCAAAACGAGCCGCTAGGCCACCTTCAATGGCGGTAGTTAACCATTTGCCTTCGGCGCCTTTCGCTGGTGGAGAAACTACAGTAGCTAAAGCGGGGGTCTTCACCATTACTGGCATGGCGGGATAGCTTAATGACGTAGTTTGTCCAATCAAGGTTGGCGCTAATGCTCTTGCTGCCTGCATGATCGGCATGACGTAAGGCAAAACCAAACCCTCAACTTCTGCGCAATCACCAATGGCAAAGATATTTTTAATATTGGTTTCAAGCTCGCGATTTACTTGTATGCCTATACCAGTATTGATGCCGGTTGATTTAGCTAAATCTATTCTCGGATTTAAACCAACGGCGGACAAAAATACATCACTAACAATCGTATTGCCATTTGCTAGTGTTATCGGTAAAGATTCGCCTTCGCGGTCAATTGCTTCTACGGTGGTGGAAAGATGCCAGCGCACTCCTGCGTTACTTAACTTTTGTTGTAGCTCTAGAGCTGCGGCTTCCGGTAAAAGACGTCCTAAGGCTTGAGGTGCCAAGTCTATTACGTCAACCTCATACCCGCCGAGTGCAAGATCGTTGGCGAATTCACAGCCAATTAAGCCTGCGCCTAGAATAACAATTTTCTTTTTCCCGGCAATGGCATTTCGAAAATGCGCATAGTCCTCAAGATCATTCACGGCAATAACTTCATTGGCTGCGTTGCCTTGTAGCGGTAGGCGAATCTGATCCGCACCCAGAGCCATCACTAGTTTTCCGTATGACACTTCACCGTTGCTAGTTTGAATAGTTTGCGCGTCAGGGTTGATTGAGTTGACATCGCAATTACCAAAAATGGTCAGCTCTAGTTGTGCTGCCATACCATCCGCGGGGGTGGATATTAACTGCGCCGCTTCTTTCTTGCTAGCGAGCGCAGTGGAGAGCATTGGTTTGGAATAGAAATAGCCAGGCTCCCGCGTTATCAGTGTGATGGGAGCTGTTTTATTTAGCTTGCGCATTTCTCGTATCACGGTATAACCAGCCAATCCACTGCCAATAATGACAATTGAGGATTGGGATTGAGGGGTGGTCTGATCCAAGGCTGGGTTCTCCAAAATAACGAGCAGTTAAATAGTTAAGCGGTAAAAGATGGTGTGGGAGTATTAGCTTATCTGAACCATTTCAAAGTCAGCCTTTGCGACGCCGCAGTCTGGACATTCCCAGTCTTCAGGCACATCAGTCCAGAGCGTTCCTGCGGGAATGCCATCTTCTGGAACACCCTTAGCTTCGTCATAAATATATCCACACACGATACATTGGTAGGTTTTCATAATAATTCCTGAAATAGATTGTTAATTTTAAATTTAATTGTGAATTGTTTCTGTGTATGACTTATTGGGCGGCAAATGCCTTGCTTTTTCCAAAGCTTGTTTATAGTGATTTGCATGACGCTCTTCAACATTTGCCAAGGCTGTGAAACGCTTTGCTGCTTTAGCCAATACCGCCTGAAATTGTTCTGCATGCTCTTTTGATTCCGCGATTTGCTCATCAATCTCTTTCTTGTATTCCGGCAGTATTGCCTGCTTCTATTGCCGTTTTACGGAATGATGGATACATTTCGGTATATTCATATGTTTCCCCTTCAATCGCAATCTCTAGGGCGCGTGTAGGAGTAATGGTGTTAGCGGGGTATAGTAAGTCTAAGTGGCCAAAGGCGTGCATGACTTCTTGATCGGCCGTAGCTTCAAATATCTTCGCCGTTTCTTCATCGACAGCAGCGCGCGCTAATTTAGCGAAATAGCGATACTTGATGTGAGCCATGGATTCCCCAGCAAAAGCTAACTCCAGGTTATGGATGGTTTTAATTTCTGGACGTGTCATTTTGATCCCTTTCAATTTGCATTCAATTTGTTGAGTCATATAAATCGATAATGAGGGAGATATGGCTTATTTACCGTCTTTAAGGCAGTTGGGTTATTTCGTTGCTTTGGCCAAGGAACTCAACTTCACACGGGCGGCCCAAGCCTGTTTTGTCGGGCAGTCCACTTTGAGCGCAGGCTTAAAAGAGTTGGAGGATGCGCTGGGGATTCATTTGGTAGAGCGCGATCGCCAGAATGTATCTATCACCCCGATTGGATTGGAGGTGCTTGAGCGCGCTAAGCTGATTTTGGCCGCCTCTGAGGATTTAGTCGAATATGCAGACGCCACTGGTAAGCCAATGACTGCGACGATTCGGCTGGGCGTCATACCAACGATCGCCCCATTTTTACTACCAACAGTCTTACCAGAAATTCGGCGGCGTTTTCCGGAGCTCAAAATTACTCTAAGAGAAGATCTGACTGCACACCTACTTTCAAGATTGGCTGAACATACGCTGGACTTTGCTTTAATTGCGTTGCCATATGATGTGAGCGGCCTTCTGGTCGAAGAGTTATTTGATGATCATTTTTGGCTTGTTGCAACAGAGGGAGATCCAGCTTTAAAGGGTAAGGAGGTTACCTTGCCGGCCAAGATGGCTGAGCGACTCTTATTGCTAGAAGAGGGGCATTGCTTGCGGGAACATAGTCTCCAAGCCTGCAAGCGTGCTGATATTCGTAAGGCTGAAGGCTTGGAAGCGACTAGTTTATTAACCTTGTTGCAAATGGTTGAGTCTGGCTTTGGTATCGCATTGCTCACCGGCATGGCGGTAAAAAGTAGCTTATTAAATAATTCTGAATTAGTGGCCAAGGAATTGGCGGCGCCAGCCCCAAAAAGAGTTATCGCCTTGGTTGCGCGTGCTGCTACCGCGCACACTCAGGAGTTTCAGGCCTTATCTAGCTGTATTCGCGAGCGGTATTCTTAAAACGGTAACGAGTTGCTTATTTATCTTCTGGGTCTTTTAAAAGATCGTATTGATTAGCTACGAGCAAAAGAGTAAGGGATGCAAAACCCATGGCAAAAAATTGCCACTGATGCAACATGGCGGTCCCCACCACAGTCATCAAGACAGTCCAGCCGATAGCCATCTTGGCTTTTTTGGAAAGTGGCTTCATTTATTTTTTTACTCCAGATTTAGTTTAGCTAGGAATTTTATTCAACATGCGACGCGGTGTATCGTCCTTTAAGGCGTAATGTTGCCATAAGCCCGCCAAAGCATGAAGCCCGATAAGGAAATAGAGTGAGTTTCCTAACAATTCATGAATGCCTGTAACCATTTTTTTCATTTCTGGATTGGGGGTCACTAATTGAGGCCATATCCAGCCAAAGAAATGGAGTTCTTTTCCACCATACTGAAAATACAGAATGCCAAAGCTGGGCGATATCAGGAGTAAGGCATGCAGCAACCAATGCATCGACTTGGCTAGAGTCACAAAAACGGGTTTGGGATTTGTGGGGGTGGGTACATCGAATATGAAGCGCGCACCTAAACGCAATCCCATCAGCAGACCAAAGAGGCCATGAATAGTTTTGCACGATTCTCTTGTTTCACTACCTTTGGGGTATTGGCCTTTTAGTTCGATGGTTACAAAAGCTGAAACTACCAGCCAAAAGATCAACCGATGAAAAAAGATAGAAATCCGGTGGTATTGAGTTTTCGACATGGAGATAGGTTGTTGAATGAATTCAAAATAAATGATAATGAATCTCATTAACATTATCCACGTTATGGGCAATTTCCTCGACCAGCTGCTAAGCCTTAATTATTGAGTCTGACTTTCGCGCTCAGCTCGTTGACTGCACCTCGTTTATCTACTTGAGAGAGTCTACGGGTTTCAACCTCAAAGTCGAATTGTCCCGGGTGAAATTCTTCATCATTCTGCAGGTGAATGGCATAGGTCCAGACCAGTTCCCGGCCTCGGTTTTTTAAATACATCAACTACACGCTTCATCTGAGTTGCCTTTGTGGTGATGCTTATTTGCTACTGATGGATGGGGTGGCTATATTTGTTTGTTGGGTAAGACTATTTTTTTTAATGCCACCAAGTTTCTAGATTCAATGCGAATCGCTCCGCTCCTTGGGCTATCAATATCGGCAATCAAAAAGAAGGATACCGAGATCACGAAGGGAAAGATCATGAAGAGACCGGTGCTCTTCTTAAAATTCCGGGCGCCAAAACCCACCACTGCAATCGCTGCCATTAAAGCCCATGCCGTATAGGGGATGCGATTCCACCAAGAAGCCTGCACGTAGCCTTGGGAGTTGATGACATCATGCATGCCGGATGCAACCAGTGCGATCGTTGGAGAGGGTTGTGTGCGAACGGTCGGAAGAATTTCATTCCAAAGGGCTGTTTGCAGCTTATCCATTTGATTGCGTATCTCCTGAATCTTGTCCGGACTTTGCTTGGAGTAAAACAGAATGCGTTGATCTATATATTGAAGCAAAAGATCCTTGGTTGCGGCAGCCGCCTTAGGAGGTAAAAAGTCGGCGCGTAAGTATTCGATTCCAATAGCATTTGCTTCGGCTTCCTCATATCTCTCTCGTTGATCATGGCGATCAATGGCCCTTGAGAATGTGAAGCCAATAATTAGGCCGAGCAAAGTTAAGGTGGCCGTCTGGATGATGCCTAAATCTTGAGAGGTCTCCGTGTCTTTAGAGCGGAAAGGACTGAGCACGGCGAACCCAAACCAAACGGCAAGGGCGAGCGTTAGGAACGTTACCCCAAATAGGATAAGAGGGTGGTTTAGAAGGTGAAAAATTTAAAAAGTTCCCGGATACAAAATATCTTTAGTTATATTCTGAATGTCACGATGACCTGTAAATGCCATGGCGATATCTAGCTCGTTATGAATGAGTTCTATGCACTTGGTTACACCGGCTTCACCCATAGCCCCTAAACCATATAAAAATGGGCGACCAAGCATCGTGCCACGCGCACCCAAAGCCCATGCCTTGAGAACATCTGGACCGGAGCGAATGTCGCCATCCATCCAGACTTCAATATTTTGGCCAACAGCATTGACGATCCCAGGTAAAGCATTGATGCTAGATACCGCACCATCTAATTGACGTACACCATGGTTAGAAACAATTAATGCATCTGCGCCAGAATTTGCCGCTAAGCGTGTATCACCTTCATCCAAGATGCCCTTGATAATCAACTTGCCGCCCCAGATTTTTTCATCCACTCCACATCGCCCCAATTGCGGCCTGGCTCAAATTGTTCCGCAGTCCAGGAGGAGAGAGGACATATTGATCATATTGGCAATAGTCAGTTTGGGAGGGGCTGAAAGACCATTCTTTCACTCTTTGTGGCGTTGGCCCAGAATTTGTAAATCTAAGGTGAGAACAAGCGCGGAGCATTTAGCTGCTTTGGCACGTTCAATAAGACGTTCAATAAAGCCGTGATCTTTCATGACAGAGCTGAAACCAAAATGGTTTCGTAGTGCGCTCCGCCACATCCTCAATGGCACAAATACTCATAGTGGATAGGCAGAATGGCACACCAAACTTCTCAGCGGCCTTAGCGGCCAAAATTTCACCATCAGCATGCTGCATTCCAGTGAGGCCAGTGGGTGCGAGCGCTACCGGCATTGCAACCTCTTGACCAACCATGGTGGTCTTGGTAGTGCGGTTTGTCATATCCACCGCTACACGTTGGCGCAATTTAATTTTTTGAAAGTCAGATTCGTTGGCGCGGTATGTAAACTCCGTCCAAGAGCCCGATTCTGCATAGTCATAGAACATCTTGGGGGTACGCTTTTGGTGGAGGACCCGCAAGTCTTCTATATTGGTAATGATTGCCACAATGTATCCTTCTATTAACGCTATTTAGTTAAAGCAAATGCTTCATTTAAGCGCTATCTTAGCAATACCAGGCATTTGTTTCTACAATGCTAGGGTATCCCTTGTCTGGGGACCTCAAATAACTACTTCCCGCTAAGCCGCTGAATGCAACAACTGAATTTCGCCACTATTGCCTACTGAATCACCGCCACCGCTTTATGGGCGGGTAATGCGATTGCAGGCCATGTATTAGTGGGCAGCATCTCTCCAATTACCTTAAGTGCAGTTCGCTTGGGATTGGCTGCCTTGCTCCTGCTTCCTTTGGGATGGTGTGTGTTCATGCCCAGCAGCGCGTTGTGGCTGAGCAAAAAGCGCTTTTTGCTCTTGGGCTTGTTTGGTGTGTGTAGTTATAACGTGCTCTTGTATCTTGCTTTGCAAACTTCTACCGTAATCAATGTCACCTTGATTGGCGCAAGTATGCCTATTTGGATGCTCTTTATTGGTGGCGTTTTTTATCAAGTAAAGCCAAGTCTATTGCAAATGATTGGCGCAATCGTCAGTTTGCTTGGCGTGGGAATAGTCTGAACGCGCGGTGATCTCGCAGTATTGCTATCCATGCAAATGGTTATTGGAGGTCTTTTGATCATGCTGGCCACGATTTTGTGGGCTTTTTACAGCTGGATGTTAAGTCGCCCAGGTACGAGTACGGAGCGTCAATGGCCATGGGCAGAGTTTTTGATAGCTCAAGTCATGGTTGGTCTTTTGTGGACAGGATTTTTTGATGGCTTTGAAATTGCCACCGGCCATGCTTTTATTGAACTTAACTGGTGGACAGCCTCTTTGATTTTGTTTGTTGCGATTAGCCCATCTCTGATTGCTTATCGTTGCTGGGGTTTGGGTGTAAGTGGGGCGGGGCCAACGGTTGCCGCTTTTTGTTGCTAATTTCATCCCTTTGTTTACCGCGCTCCTATCGGCCGCGATGCTGGGTGAACCCCCGCAATTCTTCCATGGTCTTGCATTCGCGCTGATTGTTGCCGGCATCGCCATTTCCTCTAAAACGGGACAATAAATTCACAAAGCACCAAAAAAGCCCTTTTCAATAGGGTTTTGACGTGATTCGCCCAAAATACCCTTAAATCAGTATCATTTAGGCCTTATTACAGAAATTCCTAGGCAATTACTATGCCAGGCTTACTCCCTAATGTTGATCCAGACGGTTTATTGGAGTTCTCGGTCGTTTACACGGACCGATCTTTAAATCACATGTCTGAAGAGTTCAAGCGCGTGATGGTGGATATTTCTGGTGTGCTCAAAGATGCCTATAACGCAAGTTCTGCAGTGATCGTTCCCGGTAGCGGCACTTTTGGTATGGAGGCTGTTGCCCGTCAGTTTGCCAATAATGAAAAATGCTTAGTTTTGCGTAATGGTTGGTTTAGTTATCGCTGGACACAAATTTTTGATTTAGCTCACATCACTAATGACGTCACTGTTCGGAAAGGCCATCAGTGAGAGGATTCGGCGCAGGGTGTTTTTGCTCCAGCTCCAATTGAAGAGGTGGTGGCGTTTATTAAGAAAGCAAAACCAGCCGTAGTATTTTCGCCGTATGTGGAAAGTTCCGCTGGCATCATTCTTCCGGACGATTACCTTAAGGCGGTTGGTGAATCGGTTCGCTCTGTTAACGGCTTGTTTGTATTGGATTTTATTGCTTCTGGGGCAATGTGGGTTGATATGAAGTCCTGCAATGTGGATGTTCTTATTACAGCGCCACAAAAAGGCTGGAGTAGTTCTCCATGCTGCGCATTGATTGCCCTCGGCGATCGCGCGCGTGAGCGTATTGACGCAACGCAAAGCAGCAGCTTTTCTATGGATCTGAAAAAGTGGCTACAGATTATGGAAGCTTACGAAAATGGTGGTCACGTGTATCACACCACGATGCTTACGAATGCCCTCAAGATTTTGCGTAACGTCATGAAAGAAACTCAGGCCCTTGGTTTTGCCGTGCTAAAAGACAAGCAAATAGAGCTCGGTACAAAAGTGCGTAACCTCTTGGTTTCAAAAGGATATAACTCTGTATCGGCTAAGGGGTTTCACGCTCCAGGCGTAGTTAGCTACACCAAAGATCCTGATATTCAATCTGGCAAGAAGTTTATTGCGCTTGGTTTGCAGACTGCTGCTGGGGTGCCCTTGCAAGGCGACGAGAGACCAGACTTCCGCACTTTCCGCATCGGTTTATTCGGCTTAGAAAAATTGGCGCATGTGGATCGCACCGTGGGACACCTTGCCGCCGCTTTAGAAAAAATTACAGAGACTGAAGCGCAACCCGCGTAAGGGCTCCGGTAGTTAAGCGATAAAGATAAAGGCCATCAGATGATGGCCTTTATTACTTTGCCCGCAATCCATTTTGCATTGATCTAGTGGCTTACCTCGCCAAGGGATTGGGGGTCGCCTCTCCAATTTTAATCAAAGTATTTTTATCTACGTGATGAAACAATTCAGCCTAACCTTTAATTTTCATGACGCTATCTTGTTCGTAAGACCAGATGCCGTCATTGTGTATGGATACCTGAATACGAAACTCGACCGTCTTAAATGCGTAATCCAAGAAAGGGTTTGAGGAGATTCACGCGCAACGATCGTCTTCTTTTGCGATCAGCTCAAATTGTTTTGCATCTGGCGCGGCGTTACCGGTTGCCATCGTAATCATGCCTCGAGGAATCGTTAGGGTGTGAATGATATTGCCGGTTGCGGGTTCCCAAAGCCAGTATCCCACCTGGTCGTGATAGGTCTTTACTTGATCTGGTTTGGTAATGTGGGAGTGATACCGTAGGCCATAAAACAATTGAGGCCCATGGGTTTGAGTGTCGATAGGTTGGAGTTCAATGCGCTCAACATAGGCTTGTGTTTTTGGGCCGTCGGCTTTAGGTTTGACATCCAAGCCCCTCACACCTTCCAAGATGCCGGCCATGCCCGTCAAGGGCCCAAGCTGCTCCAAGGTATTCAGTGAATAACCCTTGAGTTCGGTAAAGATGTCGCTCGGAAAATCACTCATAGCCTACTTTTTAAAAAGAAGTATTTATCTCAATTTTTTGAGTATTATTAAATAATCCACAAACCATCTTGGAGAATTACATGATTTCTCGTATCGCACGCCTTAGCCTAGCATCTCTTATTTCTGCCGCTATCGGTATGACTCCAATCTCTGTAATGGCTGCTGATCCAGCCCCCGCTCCAGCGCCAGCTGCCGTACCAGCTCCGGCTGCCGCTCCTGTCGCCACCACGACTGAGAAGGCTACTGAGAAGCAAGCTAAGAAAAAAATCAAGAAAGAAAAGCAAGCCGAGAAACAAGCGAAAAAGAAATCCAAAGCAGCCGCTGATTCTGCGGTTCAGTAATTCAGCACCCCTTAATTGAGGGGTGCTGCGCCATCAAAGTCATCAGCTCTTTTTTGGGCTGGTGACTTTTTTCTTGGAGCATCGTGACGCACTAAGAGCCACATTGCTGTAATCACTAAAGTCATGCCACTGATTTGTGGCCAAGTAATAGGCTCTGCCAGAATGAAGTAACCCATCAAGATGGTGGAAACTGGGCCCAGTATTCCAGCCTGTGCCACCAGTGGTGAGCCAATTTGATTGAGGCGATCATAATCAGCAGCATTGGTATTGCTGTGCATAAGCTTGCATTGAGCAGGCTATACCAATAGAGATTTGCGGCAGTTGCTCAAAGATTGCTTTCGGACTATGAATGGTGGATTGCAATATGCTTAAAACCGCAGAGGCTGAGCTGGCATAGACAACAAGACGTACGCTGCCAATCCGTTTGACCATCTCACCAGCGCCAAGCATATAGGCGGCATAAGAGCATACGCTTCCAAAAACGAGAAACATACCCAGCCATGCGCTGATCCCTGTTGAGCTGGCATCTTGAATAAAGACAATAAAAACCCCGATGTAGCCAACGACCAGCGAATAGCGTTGCAATTGAGAAACAGGCTTTCTCAAAACAAAGTAAGAAATAATGAGCACGATGGTTGGCGTGAGATAGAGAACGATGCGTTCTAGACCAACGAGATATGTTGAAGTCCTAACAAATCAATATAGCTTGATAGGAAATAGCCTAAAAATCCTAGGAAACATAATTTACCGCGATCAAGCCAGGAAATAGGACTCATTGCTTTACGGCGAGATTCCCACCAGAAAATTCCCCAAAATAAGGGGAGCGCCATGAGCATGCGTAGAGCCACAAGCGTTTCCGCATTAGCGCCGTAACCAAAAGCCAGTTTTACTAGAATCGCTTTTCCTGAAAACAGCATCGATCCGATCCCGGCCATGAGGATGCCGTAGAGATAGCGTTGACAATGATGTGCTGCGCTTACTGAATGCATAACGATTTATGGCAGCTTATTTGACAGGGATCGCATCTCTAAAATAGTCTCTGACGGTGTAGGGCCAATAGGGCAAATGCCTTTATCAATCAGGCTGTCGGCTGCTCTGGCATGAAACTCAACTGCAATTCCGTTCGCCTCCCATAGATCTAGATGGTGCCGAACTCCCTGACCAGCAATGGCTGCAATGCTTCCCGTCAGCACATCACCCATGCCTCTCGTTCCAATGCAGGGGGTTCCCGCCATGCATTGCACTGGGGGATGTTGTGGAGAGGCGATGAGGGTGTGTTGCCCTTTCAGGACTATGATCGATTGGGTTAATTCCACTAACTGTTGAATGGCTTTTAAGCGATTGGATTGCACTTGTTCAGTTGTGGTTTTTAAAAGTTTCGCCGCTTCACCGGGATGAGGGGTGAGTGTGGTAAGGCCTGGGTATGTTGTATTGCGTTCTCTGAGTTGCTCAAGTAACTCAGGTGATTCACTAATCAGGTTAAGGGCATCGGCATCAATGATCAATGGAATCTGCGGATAGGAGAGTGATGCGCACAAACACTGGTATGCAAGTTCGGATTTTCCGGGGCCAGGGCAAATCGCAATGAGATCGGGTTGGGTGGCAATCCATGTTTTCTGGATATTCTTTTCCGCAAGACGAATCATCAGTTCAGGATGATGAATGTCGACACGAGTCGATGCGGGATCTAGAGTTTCTAAGATGGTCCAAGCCTGCGCCTCAATGCAAACACGCGTTGCCTGCCAATAGGAGTGCGCCAGCCATGCCAGGCGCACCACCAATTAAAACCACCTTGCCTGCATTGCCTTTATACTCTGCGGTTTCGCGCTTAAGAAGCTTTGCTAGCCCAAGCGTATTTAGGTTTGCTGGTGGAGAGTTCATCGGAATAGTATCGCTCTGATTTCGGGGGTATTGAGTCAATTATAGGAAAGAGTATGCTAAACACATGAAGATCCAATTTCTTGGCGCTGCAGGTGAGGTTACCGGATCACGCCATTCGGTTGAGGTGATGTTGGCTGGAAAGCCAAGACATTTCATGGTTGATTATGGAATGTTTCAAGGCGGTCGCGAGGCGACCAATAAGAATCTTGAGCTCTGCTATTCCCACCAAAAGACCTTGATTTTGTGGTGCTAACGCATGCCCATATCGACCATAGTGGGTTACTACCGCGTTTATGCGCTCAAGGCTGTACTGGGCTCATTTACTGCACAAATGCTACTTTTGAGCTGTTGAAAATTCTTTTATTAGATAGCGCCCATTTGCAGCGTGCGGATGTCGAGAGGGCGGAAAGAAAGAAGAAGGCGGGCAAATGGCGCGGAGAAATGCCCGTGGCTTTGTATTCTAAAGAAGAGGTCGAGGTCACTCTTAATCAGTTTGAGCCAATTGAATATGGGCAACGTGTAGAGTTGGCTTCGGGTATTCAATTGGAGTTTCGTAATGCTGGACATATTTTGGGTTCAGCAATTGCCGTACTTGATATTACTGAAGATGGGCACCAGAAAAAACGTTGCGTCTTTTCTGGTGACGTTGGCATGAAGGGCAAAGTCTTAATGCCGGATCCTGATTTAATTAAAGATGCTGATGTGGTTGTGGTGGAGTCCACTTACGGCGGTCACCTACACCGTAGCTTGCAAGATACCGAAGATGAGTTGTTTGAGGTGTTAACTTTGATACAAACCAAGAAGGTGGTGCGTATCCCGGTGATGCTGGTAGGTAAGGATTGTTGGAGCGAGATGGTGAATGTCAATCACATGATGGAGTTTGGCGTGATTGATGAGGAGGATATGCGGAGCATTCATTGTTCAGAGACAGCGGTAGAGGCCTGGCAAGTGATACAGAATTGGTATCAATTGGGCTAACCGCCCCTGTAAAATGGGCGGATGAACCCTACGCAACCTAGCCTCAGTGTCTCGCTTGATATTCCCCAGCTACCTCTTGGGTGGGATTATGCTCTTATTGGTAATGGTGTTTCATGGGGTGATGTTGTTGCAGATTGCGAAACGCTATGAGGTAAAGACCTTTTTATATTTGGCCGAGAAAAAATACTCCGCTATTGCAGTCTGTTTCTACATTAGTGTGTTTCTCCTGTTTTTTTAACGCATATCGCTGAAATCTTGATTTGGGGTATTGCTTTATATGTTTTTAAGTTGCTGCCGGCGCTAGGTCAAAGCATTTTATTTGGCGGGAGTACCTATACCGCAATGGGATTTCTTGAGGACATTCTTCCAGACGGTTGGCAAATGTTTGCGGTGATTATCGCTTTTTCGGGAATGTTCGCTTTTGCATGGACTGCTTCAGTCATGATCTCGATGACTAAAAACTTTCGTCAAGCCTACATCAAACTGCATATGGGAAAACTTAAAATCCCATCCGAAATTATTGATCGCTTCGAGTAATTCATGAGTAAAGGGATTCCGTCATTATCGGCGGCGGCGCGGCGGGTTTATTTTGTGCTGGAGTAGCTGGCAAGCTGGGCAAGAGAGTGCTTGTGCTTGATCACGCAGAAGTATTGGGTGAAACAATACGTATTAGCGGTGGTGGGCATTGTAACTTTACCAACAATCACAGCAACCCATCTAATTTCCTTTCGCTTAATCCACATTTTGTTAAGAGCGCGCTTGCTCGGCATCCCTCTGCAGAATTTATCAAGCTCGTTATCTTATCCGGCATTGATTATCACGAGAAACACCAGGGGCAATTGTTTTGCGATGACTCCGCGAAACAAATCATTGACATGCTTTTTGATGAATGCGCTAAAGGGAGGGTGGCTGTGCGCAATCCAGTTTCTGTCCAATCTATTAAGCGGGATGCCAATCAATGGATGGTGCATACCGATACCGGCATTGAAATATCGAAAGCAGTTGTAATGGCCACTGGTGGGTTGCCAGTGCCTGCGATCGGAGCTAGCGCTTATTCTTTAGATATTGCAAAGCAGTTTGGTGTAAATGTAATTGACCCAAGACCAGCTCTGGTGCCACTTTCATTTACTGCGGATACTTTTGGCAGTCTGAATGAGCTTGCTGGCCTAAGTGTCCCCGTTAGGATTGCGGCGGGTTCAAAAGGTCGTCATTATGGCGCCTGTAGATTTACTGAAGACCTACTGCTCACGCACAAAGGACTATCTGGTCCGGCAGTGTGACAAGCAAGCAGCTATTGGGAAGAGGGCGAACCCATTCATATTGATTGGCTTGTGGCTATAGAGCGCCCCGGTGGTTTTAATTGTGACGAGTTATTTAATAACGAAGAGAATCGTTTAAAGCTGACCGAAACCATTTTGGGCTCAGTCCTGCCGCAGCGCTTAGCCAAGGCATTCTCGGATCAAAGAAATTTAACGGGTCGTAAGTGGGCGGAGGTGTCCAAAAAAGATCGTCAAGCCCTCAAGGAATTAGTGACAAACTGGTCGGTAAAGCCCGCAGGCACTGTAGTCTGGAAAAAGGCTGAAGTGATGTTGGGCGGCGTTGATACTGAAGAGCTCGATGGGCGGACAATGATGTCACGCAAGTACCCAGGACTATTCTTTATTGGTGAGTCCGTAGATGTCACTGGCCATTTAGGTGGACATAATTTTCAATGGGCTTTGGAAAGCGGCTTTGCTTGCGCACAGACCTTATAAGTCATTTATTAAGTTAAAGATTAGTTCAACCTTTTTCTTTTTTCACGCGAGCGAATATTGAGAAGCTCAACTGATAGTGAAAAAGCCATAGCTAGATACACATATCCTTTTGGAATGTGAGCTCCCATGCCTTCCGCGATTAAAAGGACCCATACTACCGTGAGAAAAGACAGTGCCAACGCTTTAATCGATGGATGGCGATGAACAAAATCTCCAATCGGTTTTGCGGCGATTAGCATAATGAGTACTGAGGCTAAAACTGCCGCAATCATTACGCTAATTTGAGCAACCATACCTACCGCAGTGATCACGCTATCCAGTGAGAAGATGATATCGAGTAGGCCGATTTGCACGACTGAGCCAATAAATAGAGCCATCATAGATTTGCCACCATTTTGACTGCTGGCATTGCCCTGTTCATCGCTATGATCGCCAACTTCCACCTCAACATAAATTTCTTTTGAGGCTTTCCAGATGAGGAAGAAGCCGCCTAGCAAGAGAATTAAATCTCTTCCGCTAATGGCTTTTTCAGCTATGCTAAACAGAGGGGCTGTAAGACCCATAACCCAAGACAAGCTCAGAAGTAACAAAATGCGCGTGACTAACGCAAAGATCAACCCAAAGCGGCAGACTCTTTCCCGAATTTCTGCGGGGAGCCTGTTGGCGATGACGCTGATGAAAATAATATTGTCTATTCCTAGAATAATTGCTAGAGCAGAGAGTGTTAAAAGAATGCGATCCAAGCGTTAGGGTTGCTGAGAAGTTGCAAGAGGCTGTCGATCATTTTTTACTTTGCGATTAAGGGCTTAAGGTAAAGTGTATCCAAGTAAATTTAATATTGCCTTTTATGTATAAGCCCACACAAATTTTCAGGATATTTTTGCTTTACACGCTGTTATTTATTGCATTTGGCCCTGTAGAAGCGGCCAATCCTGATAAACCTATCAAAATCATCATTGGTTTTCCAGCGGGCGGGCCCTTAGATGCGCATATTCGTCTTTTGGTCGAAAAACTGCAATCCTCATTGGGTCAAACGGTAATTGTTGATTACAAAGCAGGCGCGGGTGGTGCGGTTGGCGCTCAATATGTGATGCAATCCCCGGCTGATGGATATACAGTACTGTTGGCCAATACAGGAACGATGGTGATTAATCCTGCGATTTACACTAAATCACCTTACGATACCTTGAAAGATTTTCAACCTGTTGCTAGAACGGCGCAGCAGCCGATTGCATTAATAGTGAATAAGGACGTGCAGGCCAATACTTTGAAAGAATTTGTGGCTTACGCAAAGGCAAACCCGGGAAAATTAAATTATGGTTCAGCGGGCAATGGTGGGGTTTCTCATTTAGTTCCAGAAATGCTCAAGAGTGAGACATGGATATTGATGGTGCATATTCCATTTAAAGGAAGCGCGCCAGCATTAACAGATTTAATTGTGGGTCATGTGCAATTTATGGCGGAGTCTGTTCCACAGGCAGCAAACTACGCGAAACAAGGCAAAGTTAAAGCTCTGGCTGTTACTAGCGCTAAACGTAATCCCGCCTTACCAAACACACCGACCGTCCTGGAAACTGGAGTTGCTACTTTAGATGTGGTTGGGTTTTATGGAATTTTGGCTCCCAAGGGGACGCCACCTGAGGCTGTTAATAAATTAAGCCAAGCCTTTAAGAAAACGCTAGAGTCACCGGAGATTCAGAAAAAAATGATTGATCAAGGTGCTGATCCCGCCTATTTAAATGCGGATCAATTTTCCACGTGTCTCGCTGCGGAAATGCCACGCTGGGCTAAAGCGGTTAAGCAGGCTGGTGCCCAGTTTGACTAAGAAGGCTAGTTGGGTTGGTTTCTCATCCAATCCGCGGTATTGAAAAAAGATTCCTCTAGCTGCTTGGCAGCGTTGCCATCAATGTTGCATTCTTCCATTGCTTTATATATGCAGGCAAGCCACTGATTGCGTTCTTTTAAACCAATTTTGAATGGTAAGTGGCGGGCTCTAAGCATAGGGTGTCCATACTTAGGTGAGTAAATATCCGGGACACCCATCCATCCGGTTAGGAAAAACTTGAGTTTTTCTCGGGAGCTCGCTAGGTCTTGTGGGTGCATTGCACGCAAATCGCTAAAAATGGGCTCCAGGGCCATTAAATCGTAAAAACGGTCCACTAATTCATCGATTTTATCGATTCCACCTATGGCGTCGTAAATAGAGTTGCTTTGGGTTATTACCGTATTTTAATGCTGGAAATTAGGGTGATTGGCAGCCCTTCTAATTCGGTATAGATTTGAACTTGGAAGTCTTATCAATCTGTTGTGAACCCTGAATGAATACTTGCTAAGTAGTAGAGTTGGAATGGACGCAAAAGATCTGCAAAAGCGGCAACAAGAAAAAG
This sequence comes from Polynucleobacter necessarius, assembly GCF_900095215.1. Lineage (NCBI taxonomy): Bacteria > Pseudomonadati > Pseudomonadota > Betaproteobacteria > Burkholderiales > Burkholderiaceae > Polynucleobacter > Polynucleobacter necessarius. Next base: position 531,065 of record NZ_LT606949.1, read on the forward strand.
CAAACGAGTTATTTGATTACTCACATAAGCTATTAGATGCGGCTAAGCAATTAAGCGAGCACCACATTGCTGAAATGGAGTGGGACATGAAGAATGCTCTCGATAGTGCGAAGTCAACAGCTAAAAATGACTTGGCCAAATTGAAAGGTTTGCAGGAAGAGGCGGCAAAAGAGGCTGCGAAGCGCGCTGCCGTTTACCAAAAGAAGGTCAAATCGGTTCTGAAAGATATTGGCGAGAGCGTTGCCGATGAAACAGAGAAGCATCTTGAAAAGGTTCGCAGCTCGCTGGTAAGTTGGCTAGAGGATACTGAAAATAAAATGCCGTCCCATGCCGACAAACTTTGTAAGGTAGTTAATGAGATGTCTACTACCCGTCAGAAGATGTTTAAAGAAGGGCGACGTATAGTGAACCAAGTGGCAGATGCTGCCGAAAAGAATATTGATGACTTGGTTAAAAAAACCGGAGTTAAAAAGAAGTCTGCTTAAGCCAGCTTGTCATAGCGCTGCTTAAAAAAACCGCCTTGAAACTGGGGCGGTTTTTTATTTCCAGCCCTGTATCCAAAGCTCGCTATTGCTGAGGTCGCGCCAGGAGATTACTGATGTTTTCTGAGAGTAGACCGCTTCAATTTCTACAAGCTCAATTTTTTCGCTTGGGGGCTCAAGCAAAATTACCTTGCTGATCAAAAAATGCTTTTGTTTGGCAATCGGTTTTACCGCTGTCCATTTGGTCAGCAATAATTTCTTGGGACTCAATTTATTCGTCATAGGGCAGCGCACTGAAATTCTTTCCCCTTGATGAGAAGTGATCCTGAGGATGGTGTGAATGTAACGCTTGATTTGGTAGTCTGAGGTGGGCATTCTTGGTCAAAATAACTTTGATGTCCTAGGCTGCCACAATAGCTCAATTTATCCCCCTTGAATTCCATTATCGCTTTACGCAGCACCATGGAAACCTTTGTGTCTGAAGGTGAGTTGCAGCTCCAGCTCGTGTAAGTTTCACGTTCGCAGGCGCCAAGCCCCAGCAAGGTGAAGATGCAGGCTAGAAGGCGAATGTAGGTCGACCCTTGAAAATGGCGCATGGTCCAAGAATAGTGAATTTTTCAATATTGGGATTGGTAACAAATGATGGCATGGTGGTGGATATCCCTGCTGAGGCAGCCCGCCAAAAGGTACAGCTATCATTCGACCCAAGTTCAACAATTTCTTTGACGGCTTCTGGCAATAAAGGGCTGGCTGAATTAGCTATCCTCTTTAAAGGTCGCGGATCAAATTTGCAGAATGTGAACAGGTAATTTTGCTCTCACCAATTTTTAAGCCTCAAAGCAATATTTACTGCGTTGGCTGGAATTACTTAGATCATTTTGATGAGGGCAAGGATAGGTGCGCTGATCAGGGCGTTACGGAATATCCAAAAGTGCCAGTGCTCTTTACTAAGGGTACGCAAACCATGAATGGACCTTTTGACTCCATTCCTTATGACGGCAGCTATTCCACCATGATCGACTGGGAGGCCGAATTGGCTGTGGTAATCGGCAAGAAATGCAAAAACATTTCCGAAGAGAATGCGATGGACTATGTTTTGGTTATGCTGCATACAACGACACTACCGCACGCGATGTTCAGCAAAAACGTCATTCTGGACAATGGTTTAAGGGTAAAAGTTTAGATGGCCACGGCCTTATGGGTCCATGGAGTGTGACTGCTGGTGGCGTTAATTTGGACGACACTCGGATTATCTGTCGTGTGAATGGCGTAGAGAAGCAAAATGCCAGCTACAAACAAATGTATTTCAAAATCCCCGTGGTGATCGCCGAGCTCTCTCGCAGCCTAACTCTTTTGCCTGGTGACATCATTGCTACTGGTACGCCATCAGGTGTGGGTTACAGCAGAAAGCCGCCAGAGTTCTTGAAGCCAGGAGATAGCATGGAAACAGAGATCACTGGTATCGGCATCATTCGCAACACGATTGCTTAGTAAAGCAAGTTGGATAAGCGCAAGGACGAATATAGTGTTGTATAGAACCCAGAAGTGATGGGTTCCGTGCTTGCCTAGTTGTTTTACTAAACCAAATTCCCAATCTAGGTAGGCCTGCATTGCGGCTGGGTCAACGCTAGTGCCTTCATAAGGTCGCTTGTAGCGGTCCAGGGAAGGTGATGCTAAATGGCTTGGCCCTTTTTCAAGCTCTAGGCCGGCATTTGTCCAGGCGCCATTACCTCCATCTAAAACAAGTACTTCAGAATCGGTTAGTGTTTGCAGTTCTTGCGCTGCAAAGAGGCTGAGTTCGCTTGGCGAGCTAGTGATGACCTAACGATCAGCTTGTGGAATGTTTTGGATGGCTGGCACAAGTTGTGAGCGTAAGGCATACCAACTTCCCGGGACATGTCCTTTAATGTAATTGGTGTGTGTACTGAAATCGATGACAATCGTATTGCTATCATTTTTTAACCAACCCGAGAGGGTTTTTGCATCTACGCTTTCTATTTTTGGAAGCGCGGGCAAAGGTGCTTGCCAGGAGCCATTTTCAGTGAGGTTAGATGTGTGAACATCATCAAGAACATAAACATCCCATGCCATCTGCGCTAACCATGAGGCTGGCATATTGGCGCGAACTCCACCACAACTGGGATCTACGCGCACCACGCGGGCGCCTCGAACAGGGGCGACCATTTCAGTTTCTTGCACAAGCTGTCCGCCTGGCACAGATTTAAATCCTGGAGTGTGGCCCGCCTCATATTCTTCTGGGGTGCGAGTATCGAAAAAATAAGTGGTTCGATCGGCTTGCGCTTTCCAAGCCTGTACATCATTTAGATTCGCGCGCTTGACGCCAGCTCTATCGGCAACGCTACGAGCGCGAACCGCTGCTTCGTTCTTGGTGTCATTGCTTACTTCGTGAAATCTTCTGCTTTGACCTTTGTCCAGCTCTTGTCCCGCAAGAGTCAAGCCGATCGTGCCATTCCGCAGCGCGTTGGCTTCATTTGGAATGCCGGCGTTAATGAGTGATTGGGTTCCGATAATGCTACGGGTTCTGCCTGCGCAGTGCACAATCACCTTCGTTTTGGGATTGGGGGCTAACTCAGGGAGTCTGAGGACTAGCTCCGCTCCAGGAACGCTAATTCCGATTGGAATACTCATCGTGTTGTATTCATCAAAGCGGCGAACGTCCGCAACCACCACATCCTCTTTGCTATCGATTAAATGTTTTACTTCTTGTGCTGATACAGACGGAGTATGACGCTTGAATTCCACGTATTCACCAAAAGACTTACTCGGGACATTAACATCCTTCAATACTTCGCCGCCTGCCGCCTTCCATTTTTTTACGCCGCCTTCAAATACGGAAACATCGGTATAACCCAGGCTCGTTAATCGTTGCGCAGCTAATTGCGCATATCCTTCGATCCTTCGCCATCATCTAGCGTGACGATGGGCGTATTCTTCTTAGGTAGCTTGCTGTAAGCATCAATCTCAATTCTGGATAGAGGAAGGTTTGCGGCAACAAGAGGATACTCTTGAGCATGGGGATCTTCTTCGCGCACATCCAAAAATCCAATCTCCTCTTTGTTCAGAAGTTTGTCGCGGATAAAAGAATATTTTTTAGTTTGAATGGCCATGTTGTCTCTGAATTATTTTTTTATTAATGAATTTAATTGGCTAATGAAATTTCTGATTAGTCTAGTTTTGCACCAGACTTTTTAATGGCCTCTCCCCAGCGCGAAATTTCATGATTGATATACGCCGCAAGTTCAGGGCGAGTCATTTTGGGAGCGCTTGCACCAATGGCTGCCCAGCGTTCTTTAAGTTCTGGAGAGGCGAGTGCTATTTGCACCTCGACACTCATTTTGTCGACGAGATCTTTGGGTGTGCCCACATCGCATACCAGCTAGACACGATGAAATTGGATATTCCTAATTCTTGAGCGGTTGGAACATTTGGAAAAGCATCAACTCGTTTTGAAGTCGCAACCGCAACCGCAATGAGTTGACCATTCTTGATAAATGGCGCCGCGCCTGCTAGGGCGTCAAACATCATATCCACTTAGCCTGCGACTCAATCCTGCAAAGCAGGACCTGTGCCGCGATAGGGAATATGAGTAATGAATAATTTGTTCTGCATCTTAAAGAGAGTTCGCCGGTTAAATGCTGTGATGTGCCATTGCCGGTGGATGCGTAGTTATCTTTTCCTGGATGCTTACGAATCTCTTCCATGATTGACTTCAAATCATTTTTTGGAAACTTCTTTGGGTGCACCACAATGACATGGGGAACGCTGCCGATAATGGCGATAGGCTCAAAATCTTTGGTGATGTCATAAGGAAGATTGGAGCACGTGCTCGGTGCAATTGAATGATGCACCGCACCAAGGAGCCAGGTGTAACCATCTGGCGCCATTTTTGCCGCAACAGCAGCACCTAGAGTGCCTCCTGCGCCCCCGCGATCGTCTGCCACGATGGAATCATTTAATTGGGTTGATAGTTGCTTAGCTAGAGCGCGTCCAAAGGCGTCTACAGCGCCTCCTGGTGGGTGGGTGGAATGGGTTTATGAAGGTGATGGGCTTGTTTGGGCTTGGCCAGGAGCTGGTTTGAGCAGTGGCTAGGCATCCAATGAGTGAGCCAATGAGTAGTAGTAGGATTTTTCTCAACATATTGGGCTTTCCAGGCTATTTTTCATGAATTGAGCTATTTTGGCTGAAGCCTTAAATATAAGAGTTATCCCTGATTTAGGGGGCGATTTTCTATGGTTTTTATAGAGATATACTGACTTGGCTGTCGGTATGAATATTCATTTGTTAATAGGAGACGAGATGTCACAACACGATACATTGTTGGCTGCTTTGGAAACATACAAAGCTGAAAACGAAAAATTTATTGAAAAAGGTATTAAGGCATCCGCTGCGCGCGCACGTAAGGCCTTGCAAGACATTGCTGGTGCATGCAAAGAGCGTCGCAAAGAAATTACAGCCGCCAAAGAAGCAATGGAAGCTAAGAAGTAATTTTTGCTTCAGAATATTGATAGGCCTAGCTTTCGCGAGCTAGGCTTTTTTATTTACGGTATCCAGAATTCCAGATTGTCTTAGACAGAGACGCTAAGTAAAGTGAGCTTCATCGCTTTGCTCCGAATGGATAGAAGTGATTGATACTCTGGGCTGTTGGCCCAATTGTGAGCATCTTGCGTGCGTGAAAATTCAAGCTCTACAAAAGCGCTAAAAGGCGTGCAACCGAGTTCATTCCAGAATAGCTCGGCTATTGAGCCCCGGTTTTGAATCGTACCCTTATAGAGTTCAACAGTTTGACCTACCTGAGATCGGTATTGTTCAAAAGCGTTTTGATCGCTTAACTACATCAGCCAAATGACCTTGACCATCATGCTCCTTTGTATAGATTGCTAACACTAGGGAAGTATATCCACGCTATAGTTAAGGTATGGATAGAGAGCAATTTTTGTAGAGACTTCGTGAGAATGGGTTTCCTGAGCCGGTAGAGGTTCAGCAGCCCCCTAACGGTCATCTTGATACTCACGAGTACCCATTTGAAGTTAGGGCGCTCGTTCTTCAAGGCAGTATCGATATTATGGTTAGCGGAGTGAATAAGGTATATACCGCTGGTGACATTTTTCGACTGGACTGGAAGCAGCCTCACTCAGAATCATATGGGCCTGAGGGCGTGAAATACTTGGCCTCCAGAAAACATTCACACTAGGAGCGCTATGAAAATCGGATTTATTGGTTTGGGAAATATGGGCTGACCAATGGCCCTGAATTTATTAAAAGCAGGTCATCAAGTATGTGGCTTTGACTTGGTCAAGGCTCAGTTGGATCCATTTTCAGCTGCAGGGGGTGTTGTTGCAGCGAATGCCAATGAAACCGCCCAAGATGCCGATGTGTTGATTAGTATGTTGCCAGCATCACGCCACGTAGAGGGTTTATATCTTGGTGATAAAGGTATTTTGGCTAATGTGAATCCTAAAACACTTCTCATTGATTGCTCAACTATCGCCCCCAAGGTTGCGCAGGGTGTAGCCACGGCTGCTAAGGCCGCGGGTTTTACGATGATCGATGCGCCAGTTTCTGGTGGTACTGCGGGTGCCAGGCTGGCACATTAAGATTTATGGTTGGCGGTGACGCGGGAGCGGTAGGGAGCGGTAGAGTGCGCGCGTTCTTTATTGGAGAAGATGGGTAAGAATATTTTTCATGCTGGTGCAAATGGGGCAGGTCAGATCGTTAAAGTCTGCAACAACATGCTCTTGGGAATACAGATGTTGGGAACGAGTGAGGCGCTACGCTTGGGAATCGCCAACGGCATGGACCCTCAGGTTTTATCCGACATCATGGCAAAAAGTTCTGGGCGCAACTGGGCTTTGGAGTTATACAACCCATGTCCAGGCGTCATTGAAGATGTGCCATCTTCCACAGGCTATATGGGTGGCTTTGGCGTCGATCTGATGCTGAAAAATCTTGGCTTAGCAGTTGAAAATGCGGAGAATCTGGACGCCAGCATTCCGCTTGGAAAATTAGCGCAACAACTTTATGAAACTCACAGCAAAGCAGGTAATGGGCAGCTGGATTTCTCAAGCGTATTTAATCTGAGAAAATAACTTAAACAATCACCCAGGAAACAACCAGTAGTTTTTCTTGCCGCTTGCTCATTTTGCCAATGACGCGGGCGCCCAAGAACTGGTGTTGATTGAATATTTCCAATACCTCTTTCACATTCTCAGGGCTGCAAGAGACTAGCAATCCGCCGCTAGTCTGTGGATCAGTTAATAAAGCGCGTTGCGCTGATGTGAAATTTTCTGGAATGCCGACTTCATCTCCATAGCTCAGCCAGTTTCTATCTGATGCGCCTGTAATGACACCATCGTTTGCTAGCGCTTCTACGTTGGAGAGTAGCGGCACCTGACTCCAGTCGATATGCGCTGTACAGTTGGAGCTGCGGGCCAATTCTAACGTGTGTCCAGCCAATCCAAAGCCGGTAACATCGGTTAGGGCATGCACGCCAGGTAAGTTGGCTAGATCCGGTCCCGCAGAGTTGAGCTTAGTGGTGTTGGCGATCATTTCTCGATATCCGTCCGGACTCAACAGATCTTTTTTTAAAGCAGCCGACAGAATGCCCACACCTAGCGGTTTACCGAGAATGAGTACGTCGGCTGGCTGAGCGCTCGCATTACTCTTGACGCGCTTTGGATCAACGATTCCAATCGCTACCAAACCATAGATGGGCTCCACTGAATCAATCGTATGTCCGCCTGCGATGGGGATGCCAGCGCTGCGACAAGCTTCAGCCCCACCTTCTAGAATTCGAGCGATCGTTTTATTGGATAGCACTTTAATTGGCATTCCAACCAAAGCAAGAGCGAACAAAGGGGTGCCGCCCATCGCATAGATATCGCTGATCGCATTGGTGGCGGCAATTTTGCCAAAGTCAAAGGGGTCATCCACAATCGGCATGAAAAAATCGGTCGTTGCTACGACCGCTTGAGATTCATTAATCTGGTAAGCAGCGGCATCGTCAGACGTCTCGATACCAATGATTAATTCTTTTGGAAATGGGAGTTGCGGAACGTTCTTGAGGATTGCAGAGAGAACGCTGGGGGCAATCTTGCAACCACAGCCTCCGCCATGCGACAGGGAGGTGAGACGTGGTTCGGTGGAGATATTGACTGTGTTCATGTGGTGAGGTTATCAGATATAGAAGGGAGTCTAATTATTGGCGTAACAGGGTTTCTATCTTTCCCTTAACTTCATCGCTATTGACATTCTCAATCGCACCAATCCATACTCCTTTGAGCTTGCCACTTTTGCCAACAAGAAAAGTGGTTGGCAATCCTCGCGCTTTCCAAGACTTATAGACAGTGCTATTGCGATCGAGCAGCATCTCAATGCTGCGCTAAAAACCATTACCCTTTAGAAACTGTGTGATACGGGGGTTTCATTTCAGCAAGGTTTACCGCGAGAACGACAAGCCCCTTAGACTTATAACTTTCTTGAAGTTGCGTCAGCTCTTCAAATTCTTCGCGGCAAGGTTCACACCAGCGCGTCCAAAAATTCACTACAACCACTTTGCCTTTCAGGTTAGCTAGATCCACCGGTTTACCCGAGAGATTATTGAGTTGTAGTGGAGGCGCTATTTGCGATAGGCCTAGCTGAGCGACAGGACGCCACTCAGCCTTCGCTGAATAACTAGAAAGTGCAAGCAAAGAAAAAGCCAGCGTAAGAATCAGTGCTCGCGCTGGCTTATATATAAACATACCAATTAATAGCTTTCTAAAAACTCAATTAGCCAATGCGTCTACTAGTAGTTTTGTATTTGAAGTTATCTGGATCGAGCGAGTCAAAGCGACCTTCAGTATTTTCCGCCTGGGGATACATCAAAAATGGAATTTCACCTTTCTTGCCAAGCGCTGAACCGGAGAGAGTAAGGTTATGATTATAGTTATAGGCCATCCAATTCATCTCCCAATTACCAAAGAGGTAGTCGCGAATAGCGATGACTTTAGGATCAGTGACCGCTAAAACACCGGTCTCTTCAAGAATCATTTTACGTACGTCGGCTGGATCAACAGGCACCCAGCCAAAGCCTGCGGCATAGAATTCTGCACGACAGTGTTGCGCTTTAGTGATATCGCCACCTTTGCCCAAGCTCTTATAGCCACGTGCCGAGTTAGCAATGCGGATACCGTAAACGTCGCGCGCAGGTAGCCCAACTGAGCGGGCAAGGGCTACAAATACTGCGTTAATGTCTGCGCATTTGCCGCCTAGATTATTGGTCTCCAACATGAGTTTGACATCGCCCTGTCCGCAGCCCAGAGTTTTAGGGTTGCGATGAGTGTTGCCCGCTACCCAGTGATAGATAGCCTGAGTCTTGTCAATGTCTCTTAGCATTTGATGTTCATCAACACAAACTAAGGACACAGCTACACCGTTGGATCCTGCTCGACCGGTACGCCCAATGCGGTGCACATAATCTTCCGGGACATTCGGTAGGTCGTAGTTCACTACATGGGGTAGTTGGTCGATATCAATACCGCGCGCAGCAATATCAGTCGCAATTAGCGCGGTTAACTTGCCTGCTTTGAAATCAGCCAATGCTTTAGTTCGAGCGGATTGGCTTTTATTGCCATGAATGGCCATGCTGGTGATGTCATCTTTCTCCAGCTGCGTCACTAATTTATTGGCGACATGCTTAGTGCGTGTAAAGACAAGTACTTGTTTCCAATCGTGGCTCTTAATGAGGTGAGCTAGCAAAGGATGCTTCTTAGTTCTATCAACTGGGTGAATCAATTGAGCAATGGCTTCATTAGTGCTATGGCTACGAGCTACCTCAATTAACTCTTGGGTATTTAATAAGCCATCAGCTAGTGCTTTGATCTCAGTGGAGAAGGTTGCTGAAAATAATAAGTGTTGACGTTGTTTAGGAAGCGCAGCCAAGATTTTTTGAATGTCGCGTAAGAATCCCATGTCGAGCATGCGATCCGCTTCGTCGAGAACTAATATTTCAATATCTTTAAGAGGCACACAATTTTGTGACATCAAATCTAGCAGCCGTCCTGGTATAGCAACCAAGATATCAAGACCACCGGCAATTGCTTTGATTTGGCGGTTTGCGCCAACGCCACCAAAAATCACTGTGGACTTCAAGCCAGTGTATTTTCCGTACGTTAGCACAGATTCTTGAACTTGAGCGGCTAACTCTCTTGTTGGAGTGAGAATCAAAACACGTAAAAGACGTTTTCCGGAGCTTGCTTTGTTTGAAGGTAGGCGTTGCAGAATTGGCAGCGTAAAGCCAGCAGTTTTTCCGGTGCCAGTTTGTGCTGCCGCCAATAAATCTCCGCCCTTCAGAACGGCGGGAATGGATTTTTCTTGAATTGGGGTTGGGCTGGTATAGCCTTCTTCTGCAATAGCGCGAAGAATGGATTCTGATAAACCAAGATCTGTGAATAACATAGGGGCCAATAATGTATTGACCCGTATTCAACGTATTTAAAAATCGACTATCCCGGTCAATGTGGTGATCTGCCACGCTAGTGCGTTTGCAGTAAGAAGGCCTATTTTAAGTCATCCCCTCCAAAAGTCAGGGATTTGGTGAATGAAGCTGAATTCCAGAGGTTTGGTACCACTGTATTGGCATAGCCGGAAACAAAAGATTTCTCCGTTCCAGTTTCGGGATCAAAGACTGAGCGATGAATGCGTCCAATATTACCGCCATAGACATGAATGCTGATCGCAGTCTGATCGCTCAAGCTGTTCTCTACAACATGAATATCATGGGTGTTAGGTGAAACCAGGTCTACGTGTCCTGGCAAGCTGGAACATGCTTCACCGGGCCTTAAAGCTCTGGTCAGGCTGGCGGCAGTAGGGCGTTCCTGTTTCTTTGCCACGCAACTGTCCAATCATTCCCCAGACTGTGTGATTGTGTAGCGGTGTTTTTTGTCCGGGACCCAAAACAAAACTTACTACGGAGAATCGATCTAGTGGATCAGCATAAAGGAGGTATTGTTGATAGTACTGCGGGTGTGGTTTGGTAAATTCTTCAGGAAGCCAGTCATCCACAGCAATGAGATTTTCGAGTAACTTTTTCCCTTTGGTAAAAATCACCTCCTCGCTTGGTCCTTGCTCAAGCAGGAGGCTTAGCGCTTTTACAAAAGTAAGCAGCTTCTCATCGGTCATATTGCGCTCCATTATTTTGTTACTCAGTTAAGAAAAGCCAGTCTGGCCATGCTTTGGGTTTTAGTGTATTGGTATCAACGCAAACAATATGCAATACAGCGCTGGCTATGACTTGCAGCTCCTCGCTATCAAGGAGTTTTCTTTGCGCGGTTTGCTTAGCTGTGACTTGAGTGCGGCCGCGATGCTCAATGACTTGATTAATGTGAAGTAAGTCGTCTAAACGCCCTGGCTTGTAGAAGTTCATTGTGAGCTCACGTATCGGCATCACAATATCGAACTCATTCATCAGTTTGGTGGGGCTCAATCCGCGTTGAGCAAGCCACTCTGCGCGACTGCGTTCAAAAATTTCCAAATAGCGTCCGTGATAGACAAAACCAGCCGCATCAGTATCGGAGTAGCACACCCGATGAATATAAGTAAAAGCAGAGGGATCTGGATTGATGTTGGTGGTCATTGGCAAATAAATTATTTTGGTAATAAGAGCATCATATTACGGTGCTGAATGCCAGCTTCTTCATAGCTATCCCCATATGCTTGAAAGCCTAGTTTTTCATAAAATGGAATAGCGTTCTCTTGGGAGTGTAGGACGATGGATTGGACCCCTTTTGATGTGGCTAACCCGGTTAATTCTTCCAGAATTTTCATTCCAATGCCCTGATTTCTGTATCGGGCTAAGACAGCCATTCGCCCAATTTGGGCTTGGGCACCTCATAAGTCCATCAGTCGGCCTGTGCCAATGCACTTGCCATCCTTAAGTGCCAGTGCGTGAGCGGCCAAAGGGTCGAATTCATCTAATTCAAGTTCAGCCGGAACGCCTTGCTCTTGAATAAAGACTTTCTGACGCACCAAAAAGGCCCCTGATTTTGCTTCTTCCCAGGGTTTAATCAGTATTTCCAATGTTTGAAGACCCCCACGAGAGATTGCCCATTCAATTTACCAAAGAAGGGGTGGAATAGGCGGATGGTTCGAAATGGCATTAAAACTGCCTAAATCGATGGTTACAATGAATCGTGGTCTTGAATTAGACCCATCTGAAACCTTTTACTTAATTAGGAGTCATCTTGAAGAAATCTTTATTAGCTGGTTTGTTTGCTGCGGTTGGTATCGCCAGCGCAGCCTCTGTTTTTGCGCAAGTACCTGCAAAAATGTTGCCTTTAGCGGCTGATGTTATAGTGCTGAGTGCAACGGTTGACTCTGTTGATGCTAAAAAACGCATTGTTGTGTTGAAAGATGCGGACGGTAACTTGGCGCAAATGAATGTAGCTAAATCCATCAATGATTTAGATAAAGTTAAAAAAGGCGATGTGTTCTTGGTTGAGCATGCGCAAGCGGTTGCTGTTGGTTTGACTGCCGCCGGCAAAGATCAAAAGCCAGGTGTTTCTGGTGTGCGTTCTGTAGTAGTGGCTGGCAAAGGTTCTGCTAAGCCCTTTGAAGAAACGGTAGATACTGTATATGCAACTGTAAAGATCTCCACGATCGATCAAAAGACACGCATCGTTACCTTCATAATGCCTAGCGGTGAGAAGCAAAAAGTAAAAGTAGATCCATCTGTTCTTGGTCTTGAGAAATTCAAAGCTGGCGATGATGTCATGGTTGAGTTTGTTGACGATACAGCTATTGGCTTCGTAACACCGAAGAAATAACTATTCAAAGCAACGAATAAATTGGCACTGAGCGAGTTGTAAAAAAGCCCGCTACTGCGGGCTTTTTTATTTCTTGGCATTTGGGAAGAAGAGTTGCTCGCCATCACTCTTGTAGCTGGCAATGACATCTTGACCACTCTTAGAAATAAGCCAACCAATGAATTCCTGTCCTTGTGCTTTTTTCACATGAGGGAATTTCACTATGTTTACTAGCATCACCCGATACTGGTTAAATAGTTGGGGTCGCCCTGAACCAGCATGACAAGATCGCCACGATTTTTAAAGCTAAGCCAAGTGCCGCGATCAGCCAAGATGTAGCCATTCATTGCGGAAGCGGTATTCAGTGCGGGACCCATTCCGGATCCGGCTTCTTTGTACCAGGATGGTCCTGGAGAAATGGAGATGCCGGCGCCTTTCCAGTAGCGCAGCTCTGCTGCATGAGTACCGCTTTTATCAGAGCGCGATACAAACGCCGCTTGAGCGGCGGCTATTTTCTGGAGTGCAACTTGAATATCTTGGCCACCACCGACTTTTGCTGGATCTGACTTCGGTCCTACCAGAATAAAGTCGTTGTACATTACTTCGTAGCGTTTAGTGGAGTAACCTTCTTCCACAAACTTTTCTTCAGCGGGTTTGTCATGCACAAACCCTACCTCTGAATCACCGCGACGACCAATATCTAATGCCTGGCCTGTGCCAACAGCAACAACCTTGACTTCAATACCTGTCTTCATCTTAAAGATCGGCAACATGTAATTAAAGAGGCCGGATTGTTCGGTGGAGGTGGTGGAGGAGACCACAATACTGCTCTCTTGGGCGTAAGTTGAAAGTGATGTAACTGATAAGGTCGTTAGGATGGTGAGGAATAGTCTGCGCATCATTGTTTGGCTGAATTTTTAAGTGGTTGATTAAATGGTTATCATCTCATACATTAATACTTATTGAATATGCAAAATATTGCATATGCAAATTGAAGCCCGCCCAACCCTGATTGTTAAAAGCCAGACTGATGGCAAAAGCTCTATAGATCTCATCTGGATTTGCCAGTTATTGCAGGATATTGGCCGCGGCAGCTCCTTAGTTGTTGCCAGTAAAAAATCGGGTGCTTCTTACAGGGGTTCATGGGGGAAGCTGAATCAAGTTGAGCATGAGTTAGGTATGCAACTCATTTTTAGAGCCAAGGGACATGGCTCAAAGCTTACTGAATTCGGACATTTTTTCATTCAGTTTATTGAGGATATGCAAGTAGGATATTTAAAGCATGACGCTCAGTATCAAGAAATTTTGCTAAAAGAAATAAAGAAAATACAAAAAATAGAAAGTATTCGTTGGAAATTTTTCTCGAGCAGTGATTCATTAATTCAAAAAGCCGCTGGAGCAATCAAGGGGGTGGAGCTCAAGATCGCTGGATCAGGCGAGTCCCTCGAGAGACTTTTAAATAATGAAGCGCACATTGCTGGATATCATGTTTCTTGTCCAGTGAGTTCAAGAGCAATTTATCAACGTTTGTCTAAAAACAATATTGCAATTTATCCCGTAATGAAGAGAACACAGAGATTGATTGTCAACAAAGGGAATCCGCTGCATATTCGCACGGTAGAGGATTTGGTTGATAAAAATGTGTGTTTTATTAATCGGCAGATCGGTTCTGGAACGAGATTATTGCTCGATAGCCTACTCATGGAAGAGGGGATTGATCCGCTGGAGGTGAATGGATACCTACATGAGGAATTTACCCATTCAGCTGTGGCCAACGCTATTCTTGCGGGTAAGGCGGACGTGGGATTGGGGGTGAAAAACATTGCCATTGAAAATAATTTGGGTTTTATCCCCTTAAAAGATGAAATTTTCTTGATCGCAATGCACAAAGAAATGGCGGCTCAAGTCATATCTTCTAAGTTGATACGCAAGATTCGCAGTTATTCTGGGGAGACTCCTGGATATAAGGCGGTGAGTTTAAATAGACAAATTCGGGACTGGCTGTAGACTTCTCTGATCTCAAAGTGTGCGTGAATCCGCTAGAATGAATTTCATATGGCTATGAGACTTCTGGCTTTATTTGCGACATTATTCTTGTATGCGGGATCTGCGTTTGCGCAAATCTCTGCTATTGCTGTTGCGGCCAATATGAAGGATGCTTTTGCGGAGATTGCAGTTGCATTTAGATCTACAGGCAAGCCTGAGATGAGGGTGGTGTATGAATCCTCCGGTAATTTCACAGCACAAATTCTCAACGGAGCGCCTTTTAATTTATTTATCGCAGCAGACGAGCAGTTCCCGCTTGAGCTCTACAAAAATGGCAGAACTAGTGATGAAGGCGCTATTTATGCCATTGGTCAATTAGTCATCATCACCAAAACATCCTCAGGTATTTCTTTGTTAAATGCCAAGGCGGATATCGCAAAAGCGATCACTAAAGCAAACAAGATTGCTATCGCAAAGCCTGAGCTTGCGCCCTATGGCAGGGCGGCGGTGTAGTATTTAAAATCGGAAGGGCTTTGGGAGCTCGCTAAAGATAAGCTGGTTTATGCTGACAATATTGGCGCGGCGACAGCTTACGTTGTCAGTGGCGCCGTTGATCTAGGGTTTACTGTTTTTTCTTTGGCTAAAACACCTGAGGTAGCTAAGCAAATGAGCCTCTTGCTAGTAGATGCAAAAATGTATGAGCCTATTAAGCAGCGCATGGTGCTGATGAAAGGCGCTCCTCAAGAAGCCGTTGATTTATATTATTTTATGCAGAGGCCTCAATCTCAATCCATCCTGCAAAAATTCGGCTAAACCACTCCTTAGTCGCCTATTGATTTATCCGGTCGCCTTCATGTATTGAAGCATGTCATGCAAAGTCCCTTTAGGTGATTTCTGTAATTGCTCTACTACTGCATCATAGTCTTGGGCGGGGCGACTCTGGCTTAGTTTGAATTTGCCAATCAAGCTCTTGATTTCAATCTCAATGCCGATAATCGCTTTGAGCATCGTTTGCACATATTCCTCCGGCGCGTCATCAAGCTTCCATGTGGATTGATGGGTTGGCTCATGAATGTCTGTCATTTGCGCGACATGACTTCTAGGCCATTGCGGAGCATCAATTAATTTCATAGCGCCTTCCGCGTGGACAACCGCATAGTTCCACGTTGGAACTACTTTTCCAGTCTCTTGTTTGGAGAGATACCAGGCGGGGGTGATGTAGGCGTTTGGTCCATTAAAGATGACGGTGACAGAAGCATTGCTGCTGGACGCAACTTGAGTCAGTGGATTCATTTTGGCAATGTGACCATAAAGCTTGGTTCTATCGTCACTCAACATGAGGGGCAGGTGATTAATTTCTAGACGACCATCTAAGTTGCCGACAATAGTAGCGAGGGGGTATTCGGAAATGAGTTGAGCCAGCACTGCGGGGTCTTCAACTAAAAAATGGTTTGATAAGCACATAACTCAGTAGCGTAGGTGAGATGTGAATCGGTATGCATTAAGCGCGCTGATTTTGTCCTGGATCAAGCTCCGAGTCTCTTAAATGGTTCATTATTGTCAATGAAATAACCATTTAAACGAATGATATTCATTCTCATTTATCGTTATAATAGGCCTTAAACCAGCAAAAAGCACATATTGAATGAATTTAGACCAGGTCGACTTAGGCAGTCTTTATCGCGTCAGTGAAGTAAATGCCCCTAAAGGCGCTCCTCAAATTAAGGGGCAATTGGAAGATATTGGCTTTTTACCTGGCGAGCATGTCACCGTACTCCGCAGTGGTTTGTTGGGTAAGGGGCCATATATGGTTCGTATAGGGGCCTCCACTTTTGCATTGCGCCAATCAGAGGCGCGCTTGATTTTGGTTGAGCCCCAATCGCATGCCTGAATCCAAGGTCCATTTCTTCCCCAGTGAGCCCCTGGTCGCTTTATTGGGTAATCCTAATTGCGGCAAGACAGCCTTATTTAATTTATTGACCGGTAGTCGTCAGAAGGTGGCTAATTATTCTGGAGTGACGGTTGAGCGCAAAGAAGGCCGTTTAACCTTGGAGTCGGGGAAAAATATTCGCATCTTGGATTTGCCCGGCGCTTACAGTCTTTATCCTAGGTCTTTAGATGAGCGTGTAACTTGCAATGTGTTGCTTGGCAGAGCGGAAGGTGAGAAGCGGCCAGATTTAGTCATTTGCGTATTGAGTGCGATGAACTTACGTCGTAACCTGCGTTTGGTGTTGCCTGCAAAACGCCTTGGCTTGCCCTGTATTGTTGTTCTCAATATGCTCGACATCGCTAGGCGTCAGGGCCTACAGATTGACACTGCCGCACTCTCAAATGAATTGGGCCTGCCAGTTCTCACTAGCATCGGTATTCAATCAAATGGCGCGGATGAGATCAAACATTTTTTAGCCACTCTCGACTGGCGTAATTTAAGCAATCTGCGTACTGGTACGGGCGATGCTACTTTAGAAAATGTCGCGTCACATATTGCGCATGCTGAATCTGACAACATTCAGGTGCAACGAATTTTGCAAAACCTCACACTAGATCGAATCATTCCGGATGATCTAAGTGATCGCCTGGATGCGGTATTGCTTCACCCAGTTTTTGGTCCATTGATTTTGGTAGTGCTTCTTTTTTGTATCTTCCAGGCGGTATTTAGTTTGGCAACCATACCTATGGACCTCATTAAGTCTGGGGTTGAATACACTGGTTGTCAAATCATCGAGTTCTTACCCAATACTTGGTTACGCAGTTTATTAATCAATGGGATTTTGGCGGGCTTAGGTAGTGCGGTGATTTTCTTGCCCCAAATTTTGATCCTGTTCTTCTTTATTCTTATGCTTGAAGAGTCTGGGTATCTACCGAGAGCCGCTTATCTGCTGGATAGAGTGATGGGCTCGGTTGGGCTCTCTGGTAGGTCTTTTATTCCACTGCTCTCTAGTTTTGCTTGTGCGATTCCTGGGATTCTGGCCACCAGAAGCATTTCAAATGCGCGCGATCGCATGGTAACAATCCTCATTGCGCCCATGATGACGTGTTCTGCCCGCTTACCTGTCTATGCCTTACTAATCGCCGCGTTTATTCCCGAGCAAAAGCTTTGGGCTGGGATTGATTTGCAGGGTTTGGTTTTGTTCTTATTATACCTCGCAGGAATTTTAGGCGTCATGACGGTGGCATGGATTCTGAAGCGCTTCACTAGCGAAGAATTTAGGATGAATGCGCTTATGATGGAATTACCAAGCTATCACTTGCCTCGCTTTGGTAATTTGGCAATCAGCCTATGGCAGCGCGCTGAAATATTCTTACGTCGTGTCGGTGGAATTATTTTGCTGATGACAATTGGCTTGTGGGTTTTATCCAGCTGTCCATTTCCGCCAGAAGGCGCTACCGGTTCGCCCATTCAATATAGTTTTGCCGGCATGCTAGGTCAAGCGCTAGCGCATGTGTTTTCTCCGATTGGCTTTAATTGGCAAATTAGTATTGCTTTGGTGCCGGGGATGGCTGCTCGCGAGGTGGTGGTGAGCTCATTGGCAACGGTATACGCCTTATCAAGCTCAAGCGTGGATGCCGCCGACGCACTGATCCCATTGATTTCCAGTGGCTGGTCTTTAGCTACTGCGTTGTCCTTGTTGGCGTGGTTTGTATTCGCACCCCAGTGCTTATCCACCATAGCGGCAGTCAAGCGGGAGACTGGAGGATGGAAGATTCCAGTCATCATGTTGAGTTATTTATTCGGACTAGCGTATTTTGCCGCATTTATTACCTATCAAATTGCTAGCGCCCTTGGCTTGGCTTGATTGATATCAGAGCAAGTTTTTCTAATTTCGGATAATCTCTTAACATTCCTTGTTTAAGAGAACATTCCATGCCCTTTAAATCCTTTTCCTTCCTTCTGTGCTGCATGACATGTGTGTTTATCTCTAATTCGGCTTTAGCTCAGTCTGGTGAAAATACTTTATAAGCAAGTTTGCGCTAACTGTCACGGCACGGGAGTGCTAAATGCTCCAAAGTTTGGTGATCAAGAAAAATGGGCGCCTTTGGTCTCCGAAGGTCGGGTTACGCTAACTGCGCACGCTTATTTTGGGGTTAGGGGGATGCCGCCTAAGGGTGGAAATCCCAATCTCGGTATCGAATGGTTTTCGGATGCCTTGGTTTATATGGTAAATAACTCAGTCGGGAGCTGGAAGTCACCAGATGCAACAACAATTGTCGCCATCAACAAAGAGGTCGATGCACGCAAAGCGGGTCTAAATCAGACTTAATTAAGCAGAGCCAATCAAGGGCCAACGCTTTAAGTGAAAAGCGTTGGCGTACGAAGCGGCATTAATCCACTTTAATATTGGCATCCTTCACTACTTTACTCCACATCGTTAACTCCCTTTGAATGCGTTTGGCGGAATCCACTGGAGAGAGGTAATTCACATACACCCCAGCTGCTAATATGCGCTATTGAACTTCGGGGCGCTGCAAAATAATTTTGATATCCGCACTGAGTTTATCGATAATGGGTTTGGGTGTTCCCGCTGGAACCAACAGTCCAAACATACTCACCACATCGAAGTTAGGCAGGCCGGTAGCTTCCGTAACCGTAGGCACATCTGGTAGTTGACTAATGCGCGTTTGGCGGTGGTAACCGCGAGCGGTCTTAACTGACCGGCCTGGATAAATTGCAGGGCTGCCGGTACGGTTTCAGACATTGTTAAAACCTGTCCGCCTACTAAGTCAGTCATCTCAGGGCCACTACCCTTATAAGGTACATGCAATCAATCTAAACCAAGCTGATAGCGAAACATTTCCATCGCCAGGCGTTGTCGAGCAACGGCACCGGAGGAGGCGAATGTGAGTTTGCCGGGGTTTGCTTTCGCATAGACAATGAACTCTTTCATATTCTTTACCGGCACAGAAGGATTTACTACAAACACCAGTGGCCAAACACCCACCACATCGACGGGCGTGAAATCTTTTTCCAAGTTGTATTTGATCTTATCTTTATAGAGACTCACCAAATAGAGATTATTGGTTATTGCGCCGCATTCCTAACCACCATTGCCTTCTTGCCTCAGGCGGTTCGGTCTTGGCGTACCAAAGATCTATCGGGGATTGCCTTTGGCATGTATGCGTTATTTACTTTTGGGGTTGGTTTATGGCTGATCTATGGCTTGATTATTGAGAAGTTGCCCCTCATTCTGGCAAATGCGCTGACCTTCATTTTGGCCTTGAGTATTTTGTTCTTGAAATTGCGCCGTATTTCTACCCAGCGGAAATAACACACTAATTCACCCTAATTCATACAAAGGCTTTTATGTCTTCAGTATTTGTGATTGACTCACCACCAGTTATCTCATTGCCTGTAACAGGTGATACTCGTCGTTTTGCTGTCAATCGCATTTATTGCGTTGGGCGTAACTATGCCGATCATGCGCGTGAGATGGGGCATGATCCCGATCGTGAGCCACCATTCTTTTTTATGAAGCCGGCCAATTCGATTGTGGCTGATGGTAAAGATATGGCTTATCCTAATTTATCGAATGATGTCCATCATGAAATTGAAATGGTTGTGGCGATCGGCAAGGGTGGCGCGAATATTCCCGCGGATAAAGCGCTAGAGCATGTCTATGGTTATGGGGTTGGCTTGGATATGACTAGACGCGATCTTCAGGGTGAGGCCAAGAAGATGGGGCGCCCCTCGGATAGTGGCAAAGCATTTGATCAGTCTGCGCCATGCGGTGAGATAACTCCGGTAAGTCAATGCGGTCATCCCGCCCAAAGTCCTGTGAAGTTATTGGTGAATGGTGAGGTTCGCCAAGAGGGTGACCTCAATCAACTCATTTGGAACGTGCCTGACACCATCGCCTATCTCTCCACCTTATTTACTTTAGAGCCTGGCGATCTCATTTTGTCAGGCACTCCGGCAGGTGTTGGCCCCGTGAAAAAAGGCGATGTATTGGAGGGGAGTGTCGTTGGCATACCGAATTTAAAGGCAAAAATTATCTAAATTTAAAACAGGCCCATTGATGAATAGTTTGCTCAAGAGATTGGGGCTTTTGTTGCTGGCGGCAGGACTACCATTTTTGCTTGCCTCTTGCGCTTCTCAACAAGCGGCCAATCCACCAGCCAGCCTCTATGCAAACGCAAGTCCATTGGATTTGCGTTTAAGCAAAGGGCCCTACCCTTATCCCTTAAAAGAATTTAAGACCTCCTTATAGGGGCAGCCGGCAAGCATGGTTTACATGGATGTCGCTGCACTCGGGAGGCCGAAAGGTGTAGTTGTGCTATTTCATGGGAAGAATTTCTCTAGCGACTATTCGGCCCCAACAATCGCGGGCTTATCTAAGGATGGTTATCGAGTGATTTCTCCAGATCAGGTTGGTTTTGGCAAATCCTCCAAGCCTGATGTGGCCTACCACTTCGATGATCGGGCTGCTAACACCCAAGCTTTATTGAAATCTCTTAACATTCAACGAGCTTCGGTCGTTGCCAATTCAATGGGTGGCATGGTCGGCATTCGGTTTGCTCGCCTGTACCCGCAAACTGTGCAACAGTTGGTTCTTGAAAATCCTCTAGGGCTTGAAGATTACAGCAGAGATATTCCGACTCAGAAAAATGATGATTTGCTTAAGCTCGAAATGGCGCAAACCGAGACCAGTTATCGCCGCTTTCTACAAAGTTACTTTCCAAACTGGCAACCAAGTTATGAAAAGTTTGTAGAGGTTTATGTTCGAGTGCAAAAAGACCTGGATTATCCGGCTTACGCAAACACTTCAGTATTAACATATCAAATGATCGTGGAAAAACCGGTGGTCTCCGATTTGTCAGATTTAAAAATGCCAGTGTTATTGGTGATTGGTCAAAAAGATCCCACTGTATTTGGTCGACGCTTTGCGCCACAAGAAGCAGTGAAGTCACTGGGGAATTTTCCGGAGTTAGGCAAAAAGGCGCAGTCAGTGATTCCGAATGCGAAATTAGTGCCTATTGAAAATGTAGGCCATGTGCCCCATGTCGAGGTGCCAGATCAGTTTGTGAAAATCGTAGTGGAGTTTTTAAACTCCAAGAGCTAAAGCATTAGCGCTGGTTCTTACTCCCCGAGCCACTGCGGTGAACGACATTCTAAAAAGGCGTTCACTCCCTCCATAAAGTCTTTGCTGTTATAGGTTTCACGCATGAGATCTGTGCAATCAGGCAGATTATTTTGAAGTAAGCACGCTATGGCAAGTTTGCTTGCTTTTTGGGTGATTGGCGCAAGGACTGCTAATTTTTTTGCAAGAGCATCTGTTGCTGCGCAAATCTCCGTTGTCTCTACGGTTTGATAGAGAAAGCCGGACTCCAGTAACTCTGGCGCCTTAATTAACTCTGCAGTGAGTAGCATCTTTTTGACTGCGGGCACTCCCAGATGTGCTGCAAGCCACGATAAATTGTTTGGTGACAAACAATTGCCGAGAGTTTTGGCTACTGGTATACCAAAATGCGCATCAGGCGTAGAGATTCGAAAGTCGCAGGCAGTGGCCATTAACAGTCCGCTTCCTACTGCTAAACCTTCGATCATCACTATGGTTGGTATGGGTAGTTGCTGTAGGGGGGCAAAGATATGATCGACCGCTACTTCATATGCTTCGTTTTCTTTGAGGTCAACAAACTGCTGAATATCGCTTCCAGAAACAAATGCTTTATCACCCGCCACATGAAAAATGGCTACTCGAACATCCGCATTGGTGGCCAATGAATCGCAAATCTGCTTAAGCTCTTCATACATGGGCCAAGTGAGGGCATTACGAGCGGCAGGGTTATTAAAGGTAACCCGCGCAATCATTCCATCGATTTCTAGGTTCAAACAGGGTGGGGTGGAGTTCACAGTCATGGAACTATTCTATACAAAAGCCAGTATCTCGACCCCTCAAAAAAGACCTTTTCGTAAGCGCTGTCATATAGTTTTAGTCAGACGGAGAGTGTCCTGGGATAGCATTCTCTTATGTATATGTCCCTACCTTTTCTGACAGTTTTTATTGGACTGGTTTTAGTCTGGTTTGAGAAGCGTCTTGCGGGTTTGGTGGTTTTAGCGATCACTGTCGGAATTCTTTCATGCTGGTCTCATTTCCATGCAACCAGCCATCTCAATATCAGTCTGTAATTGATTGTGAGTAGGCATTCTTTTCCTTCGTTAGCGGCTTTAGGTAATCAGCTTGCGTTATTGGCCATTGTTGGCATGCTGTCCTATGCGTTTATCGATCAACTCTATTTTGGTGAATTACCTTGCCCGCTGTGTTTGATGCAGCGCATTGGATTTGTCATTATTGGGTGTGCTTTGGTTTTGAATATTCGTTGTGGCGCTCATTCATCTCACTATGGTTGTGGGATTGTTGGTGGCCTAGTGGGCATGATGGTTTCTTTGCGCCAAGTGCTTTACATGTTTTGCCTGGCGATCCAGTGTTTGGTAAAACTTTTTTGGAATTGCATTTTTATGCTTGGGGTTATGTTGGCTATACCGGTTTTCTACTGGGATTGACTATCTTGCTAATGCTGCCTAATCGAGCAGTGCGCTCGCGCTCTTGGTTTGCGAATACGATTCTTATTCTTTTTATTCTTTTAGTTTTTGGAAACCTTGTTTCCACTTTGCTTGAGTGTGGTATTGGTCCTTGCGCTGATGATCCTGTGAAGTATGAGGGCTTGTTATGGCTGCGCTCTCGCTTTGGTTTTTTAATCTAGACCGCTCGGTCTAGTTCTGAGTTGATGAACCATGGAATTCTCTAAAGTGCTGAAGAGCTTTTTGTTTGCAATTGCGGTATGTCTAACTTTTCTTGCGCATGCGCAACCAGGCTCAGTAGCGAATGCAAAATGGCCAAAGCAATCCGTTCGGATTATTGTGACATTTACTCCTGGGGGTGCGCCTGATATCTTGGCGCGCGTTTTGTCGGAAAGTTGGCAGCAGAATTTGGGTGTACCCGTATTGGTGGAAAATAAACCAGGGTATGGCGGTAATATTGGTGCCGATCTGGTTGCTAAGAGCGAGCCCGATGGCTATACCTGATTAATTGGTACCGTTGGCATTCATGCGATCAACGGCGCGCTTTATGAAAGGATCGCTTTTGATCCTGTAGAGGATTTCACGCCGATTAGTTTTTAGCTAGTACGCCGAACGTTTTGATTGTGAATAAGAAATTGGGCGCGAGCAATCTTCATGAGTTAATTGATCCAGCGAAAGCCAAGCCTGATCAACTCACTTTTGGCTCTCCAGGAGTCGGCACTTCACTACACATGTCTGGCGAATTATTTAAAGAGATGGCTGGTGTGCAAATACGCCATATTCCCTACACAGGCCGCGCCCAATCATTGCCGGACTTATTCAGCCGTCGGATCTCAATGCTGTTTGATAATTTATCTTCCTCTTTGGCTCTAATTAAGGCTGGTGAAGTGCAGGCGCTGGGAGTTACTACGCCGAAGCGCTCTCATGCAGCCCCCGAGATCCCCACTTTAGCCGAGCAGGGCATGACTGGATTTGAGGCGATATCTTGGTTTTCATTAATGGCGCCAGCCAATCTGCCGCCCCCCATTCAAAAGCGTCTAAATCAAATGGTTCGTCAGACCTTGAGCAATCCCGAGATTAAGTCTCGACTGTTGGCAAATGGTTTAGATCCTGCGCTCAGTAGCCCAAAAGCGCTTTCTCAGTTAATTTCTTCCGAGGCTGCTAAATGGGGTAAGGTGGTACAGCAATCGGGTGCAAAATTAGAGTAGCAAAACATTTGCTATAAATAATTGATTTTCTCGTCAGCCTAACCGTATTTAAGGCGTTATTGCTAGTAAGGCTAGTAAAAACTAAAATGGACTCACTAGGAAATGCAAGACCAATATATTATAGGGGTCGATCATGAAAGTATTCAATAAATTCAGTATTTTAGGAGTGGCCTTGTTGGCTTTATTGTCGGCTTCACCGGTGATAGCCCAAGCAGGTAATGTAGGCTGGAATGTATCGGTTGGCGGGGGTTATGGCGGTGGCTGGCGTCCAGCGCCATACGGAGCTTATGGACGTGGTTGGGATCCTGGATGGGGAGGTAATTGGGCTTATGCTGGCCCTTATTACGGACCTTATGGCGGCTATTGCGCTCCACCCGTAGTGTATTCACCACCAGTGGTGACTTATCTCCCACCATCTCAGCCTATTGTTTTGGCTGCTCAACCCCAACCTGCGGTTTGGTATTACTGTCCCGCTAGCGGAAAATATTTTCCATATTTACAAGAGTGCCCCAGTGGCTGGCAAACTCAATCCGAAACTCCACCGGCGAGTAACGCTCAGCCTAGGCAGCCACAGCACTAATTTTTTTAGAATTTCAGAATAGTTAAAGGTTTTAATATGAAACGATTGACTCGCACCGCAGTATTAACTGCATCTGTTATTGCATCATTAACCGCATGCGTATCCGCGCCAACTGGTCCGACTATCGCCGTCATGCCACGCGAGGGTAAGCCTTTTGAGGTATTTCAACAAGAAGATCAAGTGTGCCGACAATTTGCTGCAAATGCAGTGAAAGATACAGGCGATGCCGCTCTGAAGGAGGGTGTTACCAGTGCAGCTCTTGCTGCAGCCCTAGGCGCTGCAGCTGGCGCCGTCATCGGTGGCGGTAGTCATACTGGTGTTGGAACTGGCGCAGGTGTAGGATTATTGGGCGGTTCTGCAATTGGTGCTATGCATGCATCTGGAAAGCAAAACCAAGCACAAATCCAATACAACATTGCTTATCAGCAGTGCATGTACTCTAAGGGTAATCAAGTTCCTAGTTATGCAGTGCCTGCTTCAGGCCAAGGTTATCGTTGATCCCGAGGTGTACTCGCTTTTTAGACCTCAACTGGCGGATGGGTCTTCTCATAGCGCTCCGCTGTTCTTCTAAAGAGGTAGAGCAAGAGGCATGCAGCGAGACCTAGGCTGAGACTATTGCCGGCCCAGAAGCCGTTGGCACCTTGCAAGAATGTTGGCGTATTGCCCAATACATTGAAGCCCATGAGGTAGCCCCCACCTAGGCCCACACCCCAAAGTGAGCCGGCATAAATCAACATGGGCCAGAACGCGACGCGGTACGATCGCAGAATAAAGGCTGCTGTGATTTGCAGGGCATCAAACACTTGATAAAACGCAATAAACAGAAAGAGGGGAATTGAGAATGCCTTTACCTCTGCTGGCGGATCGTATAAGTCCAACATCTGAAATCTAAAAATCCAAACAACGATACCAATGCCGATACAGAGTGTAGTGGTAAAAAATACCGAAGACCAACCGATCTCTTCAGCGCGCTTGGGTTTGTTCGCGCCAATCGCTTGAGACACTAAGGTCATCGTGGCGATGGAGAGGGATAGTGGCACCATGTAAATAACAGTCCCAATATTGGCCACAATTTGGTGTCCTGCTAATGCGGTAGTGCCAAGACGCGCAATAAACAGAGACATAAAAGTGAAAGAGCTCACTTCAATTAAGTAGCTAAATCCAATGGGGGTACCAAGCTTTAGCAAAGTCCAAATGCGATGCCAGTCCGGCATGCTGAAGCGCGCGAAGATCTTAAATGGTCTATAAAAGCGATCAAATAACACAAACCCTAAAGTCATGAGTAGCCATGACCAGTTGATGATGACGGTGGCAACTGCGCATCCAGGGCCACCCATGCCTTCAAAGCCTAGACCACCATAAATGAAAAGTAAATTGAGTGGCAATTTGAGTGCTAGGCCAATAATCTGCACCACAGTGATTACAGTAGGGCGTGATACCGCATTGTGAAGGGCCATTAACACGCGCATGCCCATGCTCGCCGGTAACCCAATTGCCAATATGCTGAGGTATAGCTTTGCCTTGCCTTCAATGCTGGCATTCATTTGGGAGATGGCAAGCAAGTGATCCGCATTGAGCAAAATCAGGCAGCCGAAAATAGTCAGACCTAAAGCAAGCCAGGTCGCTTGACGAACTTCTTCACCGATTTCTGAAAAGCGTTTAGCGCCAAAGAGTTGGCCGACAATCGGGGCGATGGCGGATATGACCCCAGTCAAGCCAACGTAAATGCTAATGAAGATGGCTGAAGCCATTGCTAGCCCGGCTAGGTCATCAGCGGAGTAGCGCGCTGTCATCGCGGTGTCTAAGACGCCAAACGCAATCACAGCCAGTTGACCAATGAGCAAAGGCCCGGCAAGTTTTAATAGAGAGGGGATGTCCTCGCGTAGGCGCGATAACTTAAAGTGCAGCACGATTTATTCTTGGACGACTTTGTAAAGACGTAAATGTTCATCACGGTCAACTGCGCGACGATCTTCCCAAAGTAGATGAAGTTTTTTATTGTTGTGCTCAGCGTACGTCTTTGCCTCGGATTGACTGTGAGTGAGCATCCATGGGCAATTGGCGTCATCGCGCAGATTGAGTTTGGAGAAGTACTCAAAAGAGGCGAGCTGAGCAAAGCCAAGGTTGCTCGTATTAATGCAGCCGCCACCCGATGGAATGACTTGGGTTAATCGCGCCGATACATGGCGATAAGTTTTGGCGTAGTTAATGGTTGGCAGCCAGAGAGTCATCAATAAGACCCACATCAGCGTAGTGCCTGAAGCGGAGATGATCAGGCAGCGCCAAATCTCCTTAGGGGCGCGAGAAGTCCTCCAGAGAACTATCGCAAGCCATGGGCCGGTAATGACGAGTGCGATAAAAAATGCCAGAACATTAAACTGACCTTCAAATCCGGGAAGTAGGCGAGCGATATTAGCAGCAGTAGATTCTGGGTAACCCGTGACCTTTGCTAGCCAAATAATCCAAATCGCTAGGGCGATGAGCGTAAAGCTAAACATCGCAAACCAATCGATAAAACTAATGACGCTTCTCTTGAGAATGGGCAAGCTAAATGCGGCAATAATAGAAAGGCTGGGAATCAAAATCATTAAATCATGTTCTTTTGCCTCAAGGCGGCACAGAACATAAATCAAGCTACCAATAAATAAACTGAGTGGTATGCAAAGATGTGGGGCGCGCCAAGCACCCGCTTCCTTAACGCGCCCCCAATGGGCTAATGAAACAATAGCCAACGGCCAAACAGGCCAGGCGTAATCCCAGAAGTTCACACTCAAAAATCCCATGGATTCAATGGATGGAGTGGCGCGCATTTCCGGCATATTGCGCCATCCCTTTGCGGCGATATGACGCCAATATGGAGATAAATCTGCAACGTACCAAATGAGTGGCCAAATGGCAAAACCCATTAAACCTAAAACAGTGCTGGTAAGTGTCCAGCGAAAGCGTAACTTTGCGTTGCTAGCAATGACCGAGATGATAGTGGAGGTGACAATAATCAAGCTGAGAGTGAGGTTGCTAGATAGTGCGACGATGGCAATACCAAGGCCAGTCCATAGCCCGCCTTGCCAAGGCTTATCTAGGCCGCGCACAGTGCCGTACAAAACAATGCTGATGCCCATTAGTTGCGCCATCATCGGCGTGGTTTCGTGAGCGCGTTGAGCAAGACCAACGCAAGCCAGGAAGATCAGCAAGGCGCCATCGGCCAATGTCATGCCATAACTCTTCATGTCCGGTTGGCCGCCAACAGCAAGCGCCATTGGCTGGACTTCACGACGACGCCCAAATAAATAGGTTGCGTACCAAATCGCTAGCGCTGCGGAGAAGAAGCAAATTGCCGCATACAAACGCGCTGCGTTAGCAGCGCCAATAAATGGACCAAACCATTCAATTAATGTGGCGCCCATCCAGTAAGGAAGCGGCGTTCCAAGTGAGATATCTCGACCAGCTAGGTGCGGAACAATCCAGTCGATGGAGTTACCGCGAAAGAGAGTCCACATGCCACCAAAGCCAATGGCGTCCTCATTCTTCCAAGGATCTCGAAAGAAGAGTCCGGCGAAACCGTAAACCAAAGTCAACGCAAAAATCACAATGCGTGGAATTGATTTGGTGGCGGCGGCGGTAAGTTTAACCATGGGTAAAGTTCAAAATAAAAAAGGCAGCAAACGCTGCCTTGCTTATCTCGCAGAGCAGGTATTTCACATACCCCGCGAACAGAAGTGGTTTAAGCCTTCTTATTGCTTGTCTTTTCAGCAGCTTTTGCTTCTGCGGCTGCAGCTTTTTTCTCAGCTGTTTTAGCAGCGCCATCACCGGAAGCTTTAGCAACAGCTTTAGTACCGAATTTCTGACGGAATTTCTCAACACGACCAGCGGTATCCATAATTTTCTGGGTACCAGTGTAGAAAGGGTGTGATTCAGATGAAGTTTCGATCTTAGCAAATGGGTATTCATTGCCATCGTCCCACTTAATGGTTTCTTTAGTGGGCATTGTGGAGCGAGTCTTGAAGCTGAAGTTATTGGAAACGTCTACAAAGACGATTTCACGGTAATCTGGGTGAATGCCAGGTTTCATTATAAGTCCTATAAGCGGGTAGCCGTTTGAGTCAAATTCACTTAAATACTTTCCCAGGTTTTAAGGTTTTAAAAGCGGTAAAGGCGACATTATGCCATGAAATCAATAAAAGAGCGCATTTTTGAGGTCCAAAAAGTGGCAAAATGACCCTCTGGACCTCTAAATTAGCCTCAGCGACGCATTAAGTCGAAAAATTCACCATTGTTTTTGGTGGATTTAAGCTTATCGACGATGAAATTCATCGCCTCAATATCGTCCATGTCGGCCAGCAATTTACGTAATACCCAGATCTTCTGGAGATTTTCGGCTTTAACAAGCAATTCCTCGCGGCGGGTACCGGACTTATTCAGATTAATAGATGGGTACACACGACGCTCGGCCAAGCGGCGCTCGAGGTGAACTTCCATATTGCCGGTGCCCTTGAACTCTTCGTAGATGAGGTCATCCATACGGCTACCAGTTTCAATCAGGGCGGTAGCAATGATGGTTAATGAACCGCCTTCTTCAATATTGCGTGCCGCACCAAAGAAACGTTTTGGACGTTGCAATGCATGCGCATCCACACCACCAGAGAGTACTTTGCCTGATGAAGGAACTACGGTGTTGTATGCGCGCGCAAGACGAGTGATCGAGTCAAGCAAGATGATCACATCTTTGCCCATCTCCACTAAACGTTTTGCTTTTTCAATCACCATCTCAGCAACTTGTACGTGACGAACTGCTGGTTCATCAAAGGTGGAGGCAACCACTTCACCGCGAACAGAGCGTTGCATTTCAGTGACTTCTTCAGGGCGCTCGTCAACGAGCAGCACAATGAGAATGGCATCTGGATTGTTTGCAGAGATTGCGTGCGCAATGTGTTGCATCATCACGGTCTTGCCGGATTTGGGTGACGCTACGATCAAGCCGCGTTGACCGTAACCAATAGGAGCGATCATGTCGATGATGCGGCCAGTCAGGTTCTCTTCGGCATTGATATCACGCTCTAAGCTGATTACGCGGTTCGGGTGTAATGGTGTTAAGTTGTCGAACATGATGCGGTTCTTGAGGGCTTCTGGAGCCAAACCGTTGATCTTGTCTACCTTTACCAATGCAAAGTAACGCTCACCATCTTTAGGTGCGCGCACTTCACCTTCAACGCTGTCGCCAGTGTGGAGGTTAAAGCGGCGAATCTGCGCAGGAGAAATGTAGATGTCGTCTGGAGAAGCCATGTAAGAGGCTTCAGGTGAGCGCAAGAAACCAAAGCCGTCAGGCAACACTTCCAATGTGCCATCACCGAAAACGGTTTCACCGGCCTTCGCGCGTTTTTTCAGAATGGCAAACATTAATTCCTGTTTGTGCATCCGTTGAGTATTTTCAATCTCCAAGCTGGCTGCCATTTCGAGCAGAGCGGATACGTGGAGACCTTTGAGTTCAGTTAATTGCATGTGGTTCTCGGGTGTAAATAAAGGGAAAAATCAGAATGGAATGAATTTGTTTTGAGGTATCGCTGCGTTGATTAAGATCACGCAGATAGGGGAAACCAGAGTTTTGGGCGTTTGCTAAAAGAAAAAAAGGGGGGGATAAATTTCTGAAAATCGGAGCACTGATTAGTGCGTTCGAGCAATACTACACTAAAAAACGGGTCTGACAACTGCGGCACATCGGGAAAAGCCACAGGCTCAGCTGGTGAACCTGTGGTCTGAGACTATTTACAGGTGACTATCAATAAAGGCGGTCAACTGGGATTTGGCCAAAGCGCCTACTTTTTGAGCAGCCACGGTGCCATTTTTGAATAGGATCAAGGTGGGAATGCCGCGAATATTGAATTGGGAAGGTACGCCTTGGTTTTCATCCACGTTCATTTTTGCGATCTGTAGTTTGTCGCCATATTCACCAGCGAGCTCTTCCAGGATCGGGCCAATCATTTTGCAAGGACCACACCACTCAGCCCAGAAGTCGAGCAGAACAGGTTTATCGGACTTGAGGACGTCTTGTTCGAAAGAGGCGTCAGTTACATATTTAATGCCGGCACTCATGCAAATTCCTTATTTGGCTTATTTAGTTATTGGGTTACAGCGCTTATATTAGCAATAAGCGGAACGTTCTATTCAAAATAGATAAATTACTCAATTAATGCCTCAACCTTTTCCGACCATTTCAGACAAAAAGCAGCCACAAGCTTGGGCAATCACGCCCAATAGCCAAGCGCTCGCCCAATTGGCAAAAGGTATTTGGGATTGTGCAGTGCAAACTAATCATCGTCCCTTGGTAGTGCTCAGTACCGCTGGCCCACTGATTGGGGTCAGGACGGCCTTAGAGCAAAACCGACCAAAGGACCTGTCTAGCAAGATCGCTTTTCTGCCTCAAGTTATTAGCTTTGCGGATTGGCTAGAGGCAGCGCCCGGCGCATGGAAGTTTCCGAAGAAACAAACGGATTTGGAGAGATGGTTATCGGTTTACATCAATCTTCGCAAACATCCAAAACTCAAAGCATGGTTCAAAGCTGAAAGCGAAGCGGGAGCATGGGGATTGGCTCAAGCAGTTATTGATGCATGTGATGCCTTGTCTGAATTGGTGGTTCCCCAGTTGCAAGGCGAGCTCAATATCTTATTAGAGACACACTCGCTAGATGCTGAAGCTTGGCTTAAAAAAGTGGAGCTTGCACTAGATCAGGCAGTTGCAAAAGCTTACGTAGGTCTCTCACGTAATGTCGTAGATGAAGAGTCTGCGGTCCTCTTAACATTCTGGCGCTACCTCACCAGCATTGGCGATCCTATTATTCATAGGCATTTAGCCATGGCTGCTCACCTGCAAGCAGCAAAAGAAAATGCAAAAAACAGTCCAGACACAGTGCGCCCATTTATCTGGGTGCAAACTGCAGACCCAAAGCCAGTAGATCAGGAATTAATCGATAGTTACCTACGTGAGTACGCTCAATATGCGACAGTAGTGCGTGTCGTTCTTGATTGGCAAACTGTTGCTTTATGGCCGGAGGCGCTTTGTGGGCAAGACGTCGATGGCGAAATCGTTCTTGCAGATGAATCAGCAGAGCAGCAGGTTGAGGGCAATATCAACTTAAGTCGTCATGAAGGCTGGCGTTTGCTAGCAGCAAGACGTTTCGAGGAGTTGGCGTGGGTAGCGGCAAAATCAATCGAGTCGCATTTAGTTGATAAGAAGAAAAATATTGCGCTAGTGGCGCAAGATCGTTTAGCGGCACGCCGTGCACGTGCACTTTTAAGTCGCCTTGGGGATTCTCTTCGTATCCGTGATGAAACGGGTTGGAGGTTGTCAACTACCAGAGCGGCAGCTGCATTTGATAGTTTGCTAGAGTTAATCCGTGCGCCTAAGGAAGGTCCTAGTGCGAGCGTCTTACTCGAGTTTTTGCAAAACCCTTATTTTGATTTAGCGCATAGCCTGCAAAAGAGCCCTGAGGTTCGTGTTGATCTCATTGCGCAGCTCGACGATATTTTGCTTGCTAGTCAAGCAAAGTCTGGCTGGGAAACATTTATTGCTGCAATTGATAAAGCGAATGGATATGCCAGTATGCATGGCGGTTCACCAAATGAGCAGCTCATAAAATTAATCCAGTTTGCTAAAAAACTGCATTTCGCTTGGCAGTCACCGCTCCTTGAATGCTCAAAGGCCTATGTCCAGCTTCAAGATAGCCTTGAGGAGGCTGGCATGGCTCCGCGACTTGAGAAAGATGCTGCCGGTAAGCAGCTTTTAGAGGTTCTTAAGCGCTTCGACCTGAGTGGTGGGCCATACAAAGATCTGAAGATGCGATTACCAGAGTGGTTGAGTCTCCTTAAAACGGTGATCGAAGAAGCTGCTTATGAGGAGGCCGGCAAAGAAGCAGGGGCTACCTTGAGTATTTTGCCTCTCCGTTCAACATGCCTACGTGAATTTGATGCTGTAGTTGTCATAGGTTGCGATGAGCAACAATTGCCCGCATTTTCTGAGCCACCATTGTTTTTTTCGAATGCGCTCAACCGTTATCTAAAGTCATCCACTATTACTGCGCAATACATTCAACAAGCCCGCGATCTTTCTCAGCTATTAGTAGCATGTAAGAGCGTAGATTTAATTTGGCAAAGTAAGAGTAAAAGTGGTGCACCCTTAAGGCCATCTGCTTGGATTCAACGTTTACAAGCTGTGCTCAAAAAGAAAATTCCATGGGAAGTGGTGGAAGCAAAGCTCAAGCCATTTGAAGGGCAATCACAGCCTATTCAAAAATCGGTGAGTATTCCAGCTCTAGATTTGAAAATCCCAACTACGGTTTCGCCGAGTGCCTATAAGGCTTTGAGAGATTGCCCTTATCGGTATTACGTAAGCAATTTATTGGGTTTACGTAAAGCAAAAGAATTTGAAGAGGGCTTTGATGCCTCTTTGGCTGGCCAGACTTTACACGCCTTGTTGAGAAACTTCTTTCAGGCACTCAAAACAGAAGAAAAAAAATCACACTCCACTATTCATGGTGGTGCGGATGCAAGACGTCAATGGATGATTGAGCATCTCATGCAGTTTTCCAACAAAGAATTCGAGAGGCTCATTGCTGGTGATGCCAGAATATTGGGAACTTTGCGAGACTGGCAAAAACAGATACCCAGTTTTGTCGATTGGCAGCTAAAGCGTGAAAATGAAGGGTGGCGCTACCATGATGCTGAGTTGTCTGTTGGTTTTACTTTGTCGATTACCGATCCCAAGGGAATCAAGAAAGATATCTGGATTGCCGGGCGCGCTGATCGATTTGATATTAATCAGTCCGATGCCAGTGCAGCTGCGGTGATTGACTATAAAAACCAGAAGATAAAGAAAATTACTCAACGTGCAGCGAATATTCTGGACGATCCACAGTTATTGATTTATGCCAGGGGCGCAACTGAGAACCCTGTTGAAGCTCGCATTCCAGGGCGAGAGGTAGAGCAGGCCGAATGGGTCACGCTGAGGGCTGACGTGCAGGACGAGGAAAAGATTGTTCGAGCTCACCCAGTTGAGGATATGCCTGCAGTAATGGCGGAATTTTCCGAACAGGTAGTTAATGACTTGAATGATTTATGGTCCCGCAAACCCATGAGGGCATTCGCCCCCGATAGCGTATGTCAATACTGTGAAGCAAGAGGCGTTTGCAGAAAGGGAATGTGGTGAGCGATAAGTTAGAAACCGCCATAGCCTGCAATCCTGCTGAATCGGTCATTGTTTCCGCTTGTGCTGGAAGTGGCAAAACATGGCTATTGGTGTCACGCATGATTCGTTTGCTACTAGCCGGTGCAAAACCACAGCAAATCTTGGCGCTGACATTTACTCGCAAAGCTGCGCAGGAGATGCGCGATCGCCTCTATAAATTGCTAGAGGAGTTTTCTACCTGCGATGACGCTACCTTGATCAGTGAGTTGGTAGGGCGAGGTTTAGATGAAAAAGACGCCATTGCATTACTCCCGCAGGCAAGAGCGCTATATTTAAATGTATTAGCAAGCCCACAGGCGGTTGTTATAGACACCTTCCATGGCTGGTTTGGCCGTCTATTGGGGGCTGCGCCTGTATCGGCAGAAGTCCAGCCGGGCTTTAGCTTACGTGAGGATGGTAAGCGTTTGCAGGAAGAGTGTATGGCAGATTGGTGGGGTGATTTGCCCGATGATCTACAAAAGCACTACGACGTTTTGTTGGAAGAGTTTGGTGCGGTAGAGACTCAAAAATTCTTGATGGGTCACTATAGCCTTTTCAAGCAAAGAGGCGCATGGATTTTTTTGCAAGAGTCTTGTAAGAAACAGCGCATTAAACCGATTGAGTGCTTAGAAAGAATACTGCCGCACTTGGGAGTGTTAAACCCCCTTGAGGCACATTGGAGGCAAACCCAGACAAAAACGGATTTAGAGTTTCTCTATAAATGTTTTTGTAATGGAACTCCAACCCAAATAGGAAGCGCCCCCTATATTGAGGGGGTCATCAAGCACCATATGGCAGGTGGATCAGTGATGGATATTGCTGATCAATGGGAGACATACTTCTTTACCCAAAAACGTACTCCATTAGCTACTATTGCAAAGCCCTCCGTTCCGATGGCTAAGTACATCAAGAGTATCGGTGGAGATCCTGATGAATTTACTGCGATTTGTCAGGGGTGGTTAGATGCCTATGAGGCTCTATTTGTGTGGCAGGGCGAGCATTTGATGCATGCTTTAAATGATGCATGGTTTGCTATGAGTGAAGCAATGCTTGCTCATATGGAAAAAACTAAAGAAGCCATGCGCGTTCGGGACTTCGATGATTTAGAAATTGGTGTAAGCCAATTAATGGCGAGCTCTGATAATGCTGCCTATCTACAGGCCAGATTAGATGCTAGATATAAACATATTCTGATTGATGAGTTTCAGGATACCAATCCACTGCAGTGGCAGATTTTGCGCGCTTGGTTGGCGGGATATGGGGATGATGGCTCCATGCCAAGCATTTTTATCGTGGGCGATCCTAAGCAATCGATTTATCGATTCCGCCGTGCGGACCCAAGATTATTTGATAGTGCTCGCATATTTTTAGAGACTAAGCTTCAAGCCAAAGCTCAAAATAAAAATACGACACGCCGCAATGCACTTGCTATAAATGAAGCAGTGAACAAGATTTTCTTGGCAGGACCTTTGCCTGATACCTATCGGTATACAAAACAGGAAACTGCCTGGAAACCATTATTAGAAGGCATTTCAGGGCATGACTACGCTGCGATGGGTGAAGCTTATCTATTGCCCTTGATTGAGCGCAAAGATCCGTCGATAGTGGAGCGAAATGGTACGGCGTTTGATGGTCCCATTGAGGATGCTGGGAACACTACAAGTGTTCAGCAACGCTATGAAGAAGGGGAGATCATTGCTCGCTTGATTCATCACATCATAGCAACTCGCAAGGTGATGGATAAGAAAGATGGGAAAGACTTCTGGCGTGAGGCAATGGGGAGCGATTTCATTTTATTGGTGAAGCGACGCCAATTCTTACCTCAATATGAAAAAGCCTTGCGTGATGCAGGGCTTGCTTATGACAGTTCGCGCCTAGGTGGTTTGTTAAATACTCTCGAGATCGATGATCTGATTGCGTTGTTAACAGTATTGGTTTCGCCAAGACATGATTTGCCTTTAGCGCAAGTGTTGCGTAGCCCTATTTTTAGTTTTACTGAAGAGCAAATGCAAGAGCTCCGTAAGAGCATGGCTGACGGATTTTCATCCTGGTGGGATGCTTTGCAGGCTAGTCAAAATCCACTAATACAAAAGGCTGCGAGGTATTTAGAACATTGGCGTGGCCTGGGTGAGGTATTGCCTGTGCATGATTTGTTGGATTTGATCTATCACGAGAGTAATTTACGAGTGAGTTATGCCATTTCTGCGCAGAATCTAGCTCGTGCACAGGTGTTGGCTAATTTAGATGCCTTTTTAGAGCTCGCTTTAAATCAGGATGGTGGACGCTATCCTAGCTTGAGCCGCTTTATTGATGCAATGAATGCGATGCGGCGTGGTGATGATGATGAAACGCCGGATGAGGGGGATGTAGAAGCTGAAACGGAGGCGGATACTGATGATGATATTGGCGAAGTAGATCTAGATAGTGAGATGTCAGATGAGGAGCGACATCGACGTGTGCGCTTAATGACAATTCATGGTGCAAAGGGATTGGAGGCACCCTTTGTTTTCATCCTTGATGCCAATAATACGGAGTGGAAAGCGCAGCACCGAGGGGTGTTGTTAGATTGGCCACCAGAGCAGAATAGTCCAACCCATCTTTCTATGTATACCGCTAAAACCTTAACAGGCGAACGTAGCGCAGTATTTAAAAAAGAGGGTGAAGTCAGTCAGAATGAAAACTGGAACTTGCTCTATGTCGCAATGACCAGGGCTAAACAAGGCTTGTGGATTAGCGGTGTCGCGGCGAAGTCAAAATCTGGAATTAAAGAGCGCTCTTGGTATGGCAGGGCCTTGGCAGCAGGTATACCTACATTAGATATTGATGCACTCAATCTTCCAAGTGTTGTAACGGATGTAAAAGAGATTGAAGTTGAACGCGGTAGCATGCCATTTAAGATTGATCACTTTCAAGTTGAGTGGGATAGTGCAATCACTACCTATCAAGAGCATCTTGCCAAGATTGAGAGTGATGCATTAGCTCAAGAGTTGACAGAAAAGGCTTTGGAACAAGCAAAAGAAGCGCTAGATCCAGAAATTCTAGAAGAGGGCACGAACTTTCATAAGTTGCTTGAGTTCCTCACCCCAGACTCCAATAACCAAGTAAAGCCGTCTATGCCGGGTGAGCAAGAGCTTATGAATTGGCTGGACGTTGATCAAGAGCATGCAAAAACTCTAATGACTCGCGCAAAGATGGTGCTAGAAGCTCCAGGACTAAAACGCTACCTGACATCGGGCGAATGGGTTCAAGCATGGAATGAGTTGGACATTGTCAGCAAAGAAGGCAAAAGCTATCGCATGGATCGCTTAGTGGAGCTTGATGATCATTTGGTCATCATCGATTACAAGCTCACCATCCCAGAAGTGGGTAGCGAGAAGTATGAAAAGTATCGCGCCCAACTCAAAAACTATCAAGCTGAGCTGGCGCGCATCAGAAAAGACAAAACAAACAAGGCTTACTTGATTTCATCCAGTGGCGAGATAGTTGAGGTCAAGTAGGGCATAAAGCACTATCATCTAGCTATGGAACGCTTTCCCATCCGCATCGAACTCCTAGAGAGTGCCCAACCTTGGTTATGTCGGGCTAGTATTTATATCTCTAATGCCTTTGTGGACGATACTGCAATTCTGGCGATCGCGTTCTGCTAAATAAAAAACCACCGATATGGTGGTTTTTTATTTAAAGAGCATCTAAAAATCCTTACTTAATCATTCCAGCATTCTTTGCATCGTCCATAGCTTGAGCCGTTTTCTATTTCATGAACGTGGGCATTTTTGCCAGTGGAATATCCACCAAGATAAAACCGGAGTCTTCTAGTTTTTGCCTGGTTTCTGGATCCGCATTTAGTTGTGCGAAGTAATCAGACATTTTGTGCTGGAGGACTAATGGTGTGCTTTTCGGTACAGCTACGCCGCGATATGCGCCATCGACTAAGTTTAGGCCAAGCTCTTTAAAGGTTGGTACATCTGGTAGAGCGGGGTTTCGATTCTCGGTAGCGATTGCCAGCGTACGCACTTTCCCTTTTTGTTGAATTGCCAAAGGGAGGTAGTCCATGGCCCCGTCGACGTGCATACCAATCAGGGTGGTAATCAAATCACCTGTGCCTTTGAGGGGTACGTAATTTATTTTGACGCCCGCTAGTTTATTGAGGCGCTCAACCGCCATGTGGTTGGCTGAGAACTGTGCTGAGCCAGCCAAGGACATTGTGCCGGGCTCTTTTTTTGGCGGCAGCAATAAATTCTTGATAAGTTTTGTAGGGGCTGTCCACGGAGACCATCAGTGCATCAGGCGTGAAGTGATAGTAGTAGATCGCGTTAATGTCATCCGTTTTGTATTGGATATCTGCTTGTAGTGGTTGCAAGATGGTGTGGGGAATATTCACGCTCACAACGGTGGCGCCATCGGCATGGTAGGTATTCAAGGCGCTCGATACCAAAGCGCCACCAGCACCAGCGCGATTAATCACCATCATGGGTTGCTTGAATTTTTTAGCGGAGATATCCGCTTGATAGCGCGCCACCAAATCTGACTCACCGGCAGCAGGAAAGGGGATGATGTACTGGATGGTTTTGTCTGGAAAGGGCTGCGCATGGCTTATTGCGCTAGATAGAAGTGTCAGTGCAATGCCAAAACTTGTTAGTGCCTTCATGTGCCTCCCACGCCTATATGGCTGTATTGGATTTCAGCAATTGCTACGCTCATTATGGGGGTGTCTACCTGTGAATTGGGGTGAGCGGGGTCGGGGTTTATGACTAGAAAACCCCTTCAAAGGCATCAAAACAACAAAAATAACCTCATTTTTACGATTTTTACATATACTGTATAAACATGCAGTATATTAATGGTTAGGACGCAAATAATGAATCTAGCGAACGAGGGGAATCAGATGAACACAATCAGCAACTTGATGAATAACTTCAATGGCATTTCATTGGCTGTGATCATGATTCTGTCTGACTGCGCAGTATTAAAAAATACCAAGCGCAATGCCAGTAAAAATCAGTGAGTGTTTAGCCGCAAGTATCAGTAAAGAACAAGCAGCAAGCCGAGAAGGGGAATAAGGAAATCACGGATTCCTTATTCCATAGTAAAAGCTGATTTACTTAGCCTCTAAGGCTTTGCGCAAGTATTCGGAAACATTGTCTTGGCGCAATAGCCATTGTTTGTAATCTGTTGGCACTTGGCTGATGAATTCACCCTTGTGTTTGCCGTAAGGCATGATCTTCGGAATTCTGACCTTCTCAGACATTTCCCACAGGGCATCTAAAGAGACAGGATGTAGCCTGTCAATGATTTGTTTAACAATCTTGGAGCAAATCCAAACGTCAGCTAAGGCGCTATGGGCGCTGCGCAACTGCTCTCTAGCAGTATCGCGTTCAAAGAAATAGAGTAGGGCGCTTTGCGTGTGGCTGTCGAGATCGGGCCAAAAGCTACGCGCAAGCGCAAGGGTGCAGATGCGCTTTACTTCAGGTTTACCAATCGCAACCCAATCAAAATCAATATTGTGGCCAATTAGGTACTTAGTGCCAGCGGGCAAACGAAACGAGCTACTTGCGGGGCAATTCACCAGCTCTTCATCCATGATGTGATGCGTCGCAAGGGCGCCCAAGCTAATGGGTTTCCCAGGGTTATAGCGTTGCACCCAAGGATTGCCAACCTCAAATGGATTAAGAGAGGTCACATCTAATGAGGCAGCTTCAATAATGACCGCATCATTCTTATCGGTTGCTTCTACATCAAAAATAATGGCTTTGGGCATAAAGTTTTCAATAGGGTGATATGGGTCTATTGTGCCTTGACTATTACTTGACTGACATCTAAATCATCCCCAATTGCTACACGCCTAGACTCAAAAACGCTACGCTGAACTCTTATATTATAGAGGGAGGAATTACTTTGCAGCTATCTATCGAGTGTTCTCACAAACAATTGCAACTGTTTAGGATCTCTCTAGATGCGAGAACTGTCTTAGTTTTGCTGATTATTTGGATCATTTGGGGGATTTTCAGGCTGCTGAAGATCTTCTGAATTCCAGGGGATGGTGGATGAGCCAAACCCCCGGCACTGGCAGAAATTAGGTTTGGCTGCTTCGTTCCCGACCTGACCAGGTTATCCAACCCACCATGCGGGGAGGCCCATCCAATTCCATTTTAGCTTGTTAGAATGTAAGACATGACAGCATTGGCATTAGCCCGTTCGTGGCGCCCCAAAACCTTCTCTGAATTAGTAGGCCAAGACCATGTGGTTAAGGCTTTAACCCATGCTTTGGATCAGGGTCGCCTGCACCATGCATGGCTCTTTACTGGCACTCGTGGGGTGGGTAAGACGACGATTGCTCGAATTATGGCCAAAGCACTCAATTGCACAGGATCTGATGGTTCCGGCAAGATGACTGCAGAGCCTTGCGGAAAATGCCCAGCATGTATGGAAATCGATGCAGGTCGTTTTGTTGACTACATCGAGATGGATGCCGCAAGTAATCGTGGTGTTGATGATATTGCTGCTCTTTTAGAAAAAGCGGCTTATGCGCCAAGCAATGGTCGCTATAAGGTCTACATGATTGACGAGGTGCATATGCTCACCCATCATGCCTTTAATGCCATGCTCAAAACTTTGGAGGAGCCTCCAGAGAACGTTAAATTTATTCTAGCGACTACTGATCCGCAAAAGATCCCCGTTACTATTTTGTCTCGCTGCTTGCAGTTCAATCTGAAGCAAATGCCGATACCGCTTATTGTTGAGCATCTAGAAAAAGTACTTGTCTCCGAAAAAGTGGAATACGAAGTCAACGCATTGCGAGTATTGGCTAAAGCAGCGCAAGGCTCTATGCGTGATGCCTTATCGCTTACTGATCAAGCGATTGCTTATGCTGCCGGCAAGGTCACTGAAGAGTCTGTGCGTGGCATGCTTGGCACATTGGACGATGCTTATCTGATTCGCATTCTGGATTGCTTAATTACTAAGGACGGCGCAAGTCTTCTTGCAGTCGCCAATGAAATGGGCGAGCGCAGCATGTTTTTCTCATTGGCATTGCAAGATCTCTCAAGCTTGTTGCAAAAGATTGCGGCAGCGCAAGTAGTGCCAGAATCTGTATTAGACGATTGGCCAGAAGCGGGTGAGATTCATCGCCTAGCTGGTCAACTGACAAAAGAAGAAGCCCAACTTTTCTATCAAATCACCATTACTAGTCGTCCAGATTTATCACTCGCACCAGACGAGCAGACTGGCTTTGCCATGACGCTCTTGCGTATGTTGGCATTTCGTCCGGGTAGTAATGGTGGAGGCGGTGGCTCTGCTGCACCCTCATCACCGTCAGCTCCGCCGGTAAATATCGCGCGTCCAGCAGTTGCACCGGCAACTAAAGCTGGAGCTCCTGCCGCAAGAGCATCTGCCCCAGTGGCTGCTGCACAAACTGCCGTGGCCAGCTCAGCTGAGCGGCCTGATTGGCATGCTTTGGTGCGCCAGTTGCCCGTAAAAGGTTTAGTGCAACAGTTAGCATTTCAGACAGAGTTGCAAGATTGGAATGATTCAGTAGTTGGAGTGCGCGCAACCATTGTGACGCCGATGCCGCAGTTAGCTTCCGAAGCTTCTGTTG
Organism: Polynucleobacter necessarius; assembly: GCF_900095215.1. Taxonomy (NCBI): domain Bacteria; kingdom Pseudomonadati; phylum Pseudomonadota; class Betaproteobacteria; order Burkholderiales; family Burkholderiaceae; genus Polynucleobacter; species Polynucleobacter necessarius. The sequence goes on from NZ_LT606949.1 coordinate 572,448, forward strand.
GGCGTTTGGCTGGTGCGCTCACTGCCCACTTTGGTAAGCCAGTGAAGATCGTTATTGAAAAGGGCGAAGTGGAAGGCAAGACAGTTGCCAAGGTTGATGCCCAGATTCACCAAGAGCAAAGAATGAATGCCGAGCAAATGATTGCGGCTGATCCATTTATTCAGCAATTAGAAAAAGAGTTTGGTGCGAAGGTGGTTGGTGGCTCCGTCAAGCCTCTTTAAACCAACCTTTCTAAAAGCATCAAGCAACTGAATTTAATTTTCACTCTATATGTAAGTCATTAAGGAAAAGAAGCGATGATGAAAGGTGGACTTGCTGGCCTCATGAAACAGGCCCAGCAGATGCAAGAGAAGATGAAAACGGCGCAATCTCAATTGGCTGCGTTAGAAGTCACTGGTCAAGCTGCTAGTGGTTTGGTAAAGGTGACTGTCTCTGGCAAATACGAGCTCAAGCGAGTGCAGATTGATCCGGGTGCAATGGATGATCGCGAGATGCTGGAAGACCTCATCGTGACGGCCTATACAGAAGCATTTAAGCAAGTGGAAGCCGCTAGCGCGCAGATGATGTCTGGCGCAACTGCCGGTATACCTATGCCTCCCGGCTTCAAGTTGCCGTTCTAATTCATACTTTTTAAATACGAATTTATATATTCCATGGCGCGTATAGAAGCACCTCAAGATGCACTTGGTCGATTGATCGAGGCATTGCGCGTACTTCCTGGAGTGGGCCCCAAGTCTGCTCAGCGGATGGCATTCTATCTCTTGCAACATGATCGCAATGGCGCAGCTGTGCTTGCTCAGTCATTGGGCGAAGCAGTTGAAACAGTAGGGCACTGTACTCGTTGTAATACATTTTCAGAAACGCAGATTTGCAGTACCTGCTCAGATGGGCGTCGTGATCCATCACTCCTTTGTATTGTGGAAACACCTGTTGATCAAGTGATGGTGGAGCAGACCTTAAGCTTCAAAGGGAATTACTTTGTATTGATGGGGCGTCTTTCACCGCTCGATGGCATGGGCCCAAATGAAATTGGCTTTGATCGATTGCTCATCCGTATTGAAGCTCCGGATACCGGTGTGCCTATTCGCGAAGTAGTGCTAGCTACGAATTTCACGAGTGAGGGTGAGGCTACCGCTCATTACATCGGTGAGGTGCTTAAGGCTAAAGGCATCAAGGTGACTCGTATTGCGCGCGGCATCCCAGTGGGCGGAGAGCTCGAGTATGTAGACGCGGGTACATTGGCTCGCGCCTTAATGGATCGCCGCTAACTCTTCTGCAATCTTCCTTGTAGGTTTTTTCAAGGCACAAGTAGAGGCTTAGCCGTCAATGATCTATGGCTAAGGTGTTGTCATACCAAGGACATAAAGACTAGGTAAATTGCCTCTTTTTGGGGATAATTTGGTCTGCACCACCCTTTGGCTTCAATCTCAAGCTGTGTTTGCCTCGTTTTTCCTTCGGCATGTTGCTATTGCATTGCACTGGCATCCCAATTAGAAATTGTGAATGACCCGCAAGAAGATTTATCCATTCCTCCTGTTGAGCATCATTTGCGCTTTTTTGCTGCCTCCGCTTTTGCGCAGAGAGCAGGATCTGGCGCCGATCAAATTTCGAGTTTCGCTGATGACATTTCCTGGTTGCCAACCGAAGGGGCGCTTTTCTGTCCGCCTGTGAATGTTCACGGTCAAATAACTTACGTCAATCAGCGTTACAACAATTTCACCTCTGGTTACTCTGACGAAAATAGTCTGTCTGCATTGAAGTCAATGAGCTACACCTGGTCTGGAACTTTATTTTTAGGCGCGCGCCTATCTCCAAATACTGATGTGTATTTCAATCCCGAGGTAGTGTCGGGTGTACCTTTTTCTGATCTCTCTGGTTTGGATGGATTTACCAACGGTGAAGCCACAAAAGCGAATGGTGCGCAGGCTAATTTTTATGCTGCGAGAGCATTTCTGCGTCAAACAATTAATCAACAGGGCGATAAGGTTTTGCTTGAAAATGACGCCAATCAAATTACCAAAACGGTTAGTAGTAATCGTGTGGTTATTACTGCGGGACAGTTTTCTACCTTGGATATTTTTGACGACAGTAAATACGCTACAGATCCACGCATTCAGTTTATGAACTGGGGCAATATGACCTATCTGGCATATGACTATGCAGCCGATGCGCGTGGCTACAGCACTGGCTTAGCGGGCGAGTGGTATCTTGGAAATTGGGTCATGAGGGCTTCCCGCATGCTTGCGCCAAAGCTACCAAATGGCCGCGATTTAAATTGGCAAATTTTCAATACCTATGGTGATCAATTTGAAGTTGAGCGCCAGCATAAAATTGCCGATTTACCAGGCAAGGTAAGCGTGCGTGCTTATCGAAACCGGATGATGTTGGCGCGCTTTCAAGACGCAACGAATTATGTCATTGCTAATAATGCGCAGGGTACACAGGCAATCAATAATGTGCGCACCAACTACCAATACAAAACCGGTATCGGTATTAATGACGAACAAGCATTAACTAAAGATCTCGGTATTTATGGGCGCGCCTTTACTTCTGATGGTCACACCGAAATCATGTCCTTTACTGAGGCAGATAATTCTATGTCGATAGGCGCGGGTCTCAATTGGGCGAGTTGGAGTCGTCGGGATGACGCTATCGGTATCTCTATGATGCAAAACGGCCTATCAAGCTATCGTAAAAATTATTTGCAAGCGGGTGGGGTGTCTTACTTTATTGGCGACTATGCCGGTCCAGGCCGGACGATTGCTTATCGCCCTGAACGAATTGGCGAGGTGTATTACAACGCAATGGTTTTCAAGAATGTGTTGGCGGGTTTGAACTTTCAGCACATCAACAATCCAGCCTATAACTCGGCCCGTGGCCCTGTAAATATCCTGTCTTTTAGGATCCATGCAGAGTGTTAAGGGGTTTGCTGACCATAGACACAATGTAGCCATCATTATTATCTTTATAATCAATGACTTATATATTGTGAAATATTCGACTGTTGACTTTTGTCCCCTATAATCCTTAAAATCCTCAGAAATGGGTATAGATTGGATCTAAATCCGCATCCGGGGCTATAAAAACAGCATTTTCTTGATTTAGAGGCAGCCGCATTTGTTCATTCTCGGCAAAAACAAAACTAGGGTTGTAATACCGCTCAAAAGCTTCACGCCATTTGCGCTGGCTGCTTTTGTTATTGGCGCCTCTACTTTTTCTGTTTTAGTGCTTGCACAGTCTTCTATCGAGAGTGCCACGGCAAGTGTGACCGTTCAGTCTGGCGATACTTCCTTGGCTGCGCCACCATCAATTGCTGCGCAGTTAGGCACACAAGATCCAAAGGTGTCTTCTAGCTCCAAAGCATCAGAATGATTTGCGCCAGTAACCAAGGCGAATACTCCAAAGATTAACGCCAAACCTGCGTCATCTGGACCAATAGAAATGGATTTGCGCCAGCTTTGGAGTGAACTCAAGATTAATAATCCGCAACTGTCTTCATTGCGCGAATCTTACTTGTCCGCAAAGGCAACCGTTCCTCAGATTGCCGCGCCAGCCAATCCACAGGTTGGGTTAGTCTGGTCTGGCATGCCTGTAAATTCACCATTTGCATTAGGCGGCGCAAACGCGCCTTCCCCCAACAATCCTGGCAGCGGTGGGATTAGTAGTAATAACTCCATTTCAGTAGCGCAGCCGTTTCAGTTCCCTGGGAAGAAGAGTCTTGCTGCGGATATCGCTGATACCAATGCTGAAGCTTTGTTGGCAAGTGCTGAATCCACTTACCTGCAGATTGACGCTCAACTCTCCACTCTGCACTACAGCGCACTCTCATCACAAAAGCAATTGCAGGTACTTAAAGAGTCAGTTATTCGTTTGGAGATGATTAAGAATGTGGCTAAAGCCCGTTATGCCAATAATGCTGCGGCTTATGTTGAATACTTGAACGCTCAGCTAGCGCAAAATGCAGCCCAAGCAGATCAGTTTAATGTGGAACGTCAACTTGATGTTGCGTTAAAAAACATTTTTAGTTAGTTGGCCGCCATTCTCGTGAAAAGTTGGTATTGCGTGGTGATGTGCGTCGCGCCATGAATGGCGTTCCCACATTAATTGAGTTGGAAGATGATGCGGAAACCAGTCATCCATCTCTAAAGTGTTCTGCTTTGCAATTGGATGCAGCGCGTAAAGGCGTTGATCTCGCAAAGAAGGCCTATTTCCCGGACTTCCAAATCATTGGTTCATCCTACACACCGCGCGGCCCTTTTTCCGCAAACAATGGCGCATTGTTCTATCAATTTGAACTTGATCTAATTATTCCCCTGTCTTTCTTGACTAAAGAGAAGTATGGCGTAGAACAAGCGCAGCGCAATCAGGCTGCGGCTGAAGCGGGTAACATATCTAATCGCCAGCAAATCGTGTTGGCAGTCAATACCGCATATGCCGCTTATGAGCAGGACAAGAACCAAACTCAGTTTTTGAGAGATCGTCAGGTCCCGCAGGCGGATGCGGCTTATAAAGTGGGTTTGACGCAGTACTCCAACAATGGCCAAGGCTTTAACGATCTATTGACGGCACAAACACAATTGCGTAACTTGGACGTTGCTTTGGCTTAGGCTGAAAGCAATCTATTGCAAGCTCAAGCGGTATTACTGGTTTCAGTGGGTAAAGAGCCCTTTTCGGGAGTAGTTTTGAAAGACAAAATTCTTTCGTTTCTAAAGCAGCTGTCCGATAAGGCAAAGCCAATTCTGCATAAGGGCGCGCATCACGGTGCTCATCATGCAAAAGTGGTCGCAACTGGTTTGGCTGGTTTGTACTGGAATCTGACTCCGCAAAATCGTTATCGCGTTCGTCTGGCGACCTTTGCTTTTGCCATTCTATCTGTCGGCATTGTTGTGTGCCGTCTTGCCAATGTTAATCGCGCGGTAAAAATTGAAGCTTCCAATAAAGCCTTCAAGGTGGAGAGCAGCGGTATTTTGGAGCTAAAGCTTCATGGTGTGACTCTCAATCCAGCAATTTATGTTTTTCAGATGGCCGAAAAAGTGCAGGTTCCAGTCAACATTAAAGTCCTGGGACGTTTGGCGTTTAACGCGGAAAAATCGAAAGTGCTTTTAGCGCGTGCGCCGGGTCGAGTAGCGCGTATTTATGCTTTCGATGGTGCTCAGGTTGATATTGGATCACCCATCGTTGAGATGTATAGCCCTGAATTTCTTTCAGCGCAGCAAGCGTACTTGTTGTCATCTAAAACCGCTAAGGTGCTTGAGTCCAATAAAACCATGAGTGACTTGCTTGGCGATGCTCGCATTACTCAGCAGGCTGCCGCAAACCGTATGCGTAATCTGGGTGCGGGCGAGGGTGATATTAAGAGCATAGAGACTACGGGTAAAACCACTAGTAATTGAGTGATGCGCTCTCCTCTGAAGGGCGTAGTTGTGAAGCGGGGCGTTGAACCTGGCGCCGTGGTTAATTCCGGTGACGTTATTGCCACATTGGCTGATCCAAAGCAACTCTGGTTCTTGGGTAATGTTTTCGAGCAAGATTTCCGCTTAATTAAGCAAGGTCAAAAAATGGTCTCGCATCTTGAGGCCTACCCAGAAAAAGAGTTTGTTGCTTACGCTAATTACATCGCGCCGACAATAGATCCGCAAACTCGCGCACTGCTAATTCGTGCTGATGTTGAAAATACAGACGACTTATTGCGTCCCGATATGTACGCTTCTGGTTTATTAACTACTGGTAACGCGGATGCTGTAGTTGTTCCGCAATCAGTCATTGTTAGGGTTCGAGAAAATCGTTACGCGATCATTAAGGTTGGCCCAGAAACATTCTTTCGGGTGCTTGTGAAGAGGTATGACCTCAATAGTAAGAGTTTCGCGATTACCGAGGGCGTGGAGCAGGGCTGGCAAGTGTTGACTGAAGGTGCAGTTTTGTTAAACGATCGCTTTGCTAAACAGGAGGACTAAGTGAGCGTTTTCACCTCCTTTATTCGAGAGGTAGTTGAGAAGCCCGCGCTTGTCATTTTTGCTTCTATTGTGTTGCTTGGTTTGTGCATGCTCAGCGTGAGTAAGCCCCCCATTCAGCCTTACCCGGGCGTTGCGCCACTCACTATTCAGGCAATTTCTCAATGGCCCGGGAGAAGTACCACTGAAGTCGAGCAGCAAGTTACCATTCCTGTTGAGAATGCCTTAGCTGGTATCCCAGGTCTGCAAGCTTTCCGCTCAGTATCGCTGTTTGGCCTCTCCGTTGTAACTCTGACATTTAATGACACTGTCGACCCCTTCAAAGCGCGTCAAGTTTTCATTAGCAATTTATCAAATGTTAGCTTTCCGCCGGGAGTTACCTCCAGCATCAGTCCAGATTCAGATGCTACTGGCGAGATCATGCGCTATGAGGTGCGCTCTGATTACGTCTCATCCACTTTGCTAAAGACTTTGCAAAACTATGAAATTTATAAAGAGCTCAAGCAAACCCCTGGTGTAGCAGACGTATCTTCATTTGGTGGAAAGGTTCGCCAATATCAAGTGATTGTGAGTCATGAAAGCTTGCAGGCTAAAGGCATATCGGTCAATCAATTAATCTTAGCTCTCACAAACGTCAACAGTAATACGGGTGGGGGCTTATTGCCCAGTGGTGAGCAGCAGTTCGTGGTTCGTGGAGTTGGCTTATTAAAGAATATCGATGACATTAAGCAGGTGGTTATCACTCTGAACAATGGTGTTCCGATTCGAGTGGGAGATGTTGCCCGCGTAGAGATTGGCAATGCCCCACGTTTGGGTATGTTCCAGTTCAATGACAATCCTGATGCTGTTGAAGGGATTGTGTATTTGCGTCGTTGTGAGAACGCTACGGAAGTCTTGGCCCGCGTTCGTAGCACTGTGGAAAATATCAATAAGCATGTCTTGCCACCAGGGATTGAAGTAACACCTTTTTATGATCGCCAAGTGCTTTTAGCTATCACCATTGGTACTGTTAAGCACACTTTATTCTTTGGTATCTCCTTGGTATTGGCGGTTCTATTTTTCTTCTTAGGCAATATCCGGTCGGCTGCCGTAGTGGCTGCGGTGATTCCTTTAGCGCTTTGTGTCTCCTTTATTCAGATGCACTTGTGGAGTGTTCCGGCTAACATGATTTCTTTAGGCGCAATTGGCTTCGGTGTCATTGTCGACTCTGCGGTGATCTTGACGGAGAACGTCATGCGTCATCTGGAAGAGGGCGGTAAGCGGCTCAACCAGAGCATTATTTTGGCAACGAGCGAAGTGCAGCGCGCGATGATTTATTCCACGGGCATCATCATCGTTGCCTACTATTCTTTATGGGCGGTGTTGATGGCATTATTTTTAAGCCGATGGCATTCACCATGGGTTTTGCTTTGATCGCTGCAATGGTGTTGAGCTTAACTTTCTTGTCAGCCATGATTTCACTGGTCTTTGGTGAAAACTTGCATCACAAACCACCGTCTTTTATTACTAAGCTTTTGGATGGTTACAAACCTTTACTTAGAAGATGGATGGATCGCCCATTAACAGTTTTCTCCGTAGCGGTTTTTGTGTTGGGCATTACCTTATTGAGTATGACTCGCTTAGGGACAGCCTTCTTGCCAACCCTAGAAGAGAATAATATTTGGTTGCGAGTAACACTCCCAAATACAATGGATTTGGATTATTCCGTCAAGATCGCCAATCAGTTTCGTGAAACCTTTATGACTCAACCTGAGATCGATCAGGTTGCCGCTCAGATCGGTCGACCTGATGATGGCACTGATTCAACCGGTGTATTTAATCAAGAGTATGGCCTTTATCTAAAGAGTCCTGACAAGATGCCTAGCAGATCGACTAAAAAGGATTTGATTGTGTATTTAGAAACAGAGCTTAATAAGCTACCGGGAATTACCTATAGTTTCTCGCAATACATTCAAGATAACGTGAATGAAGCTTGATCTGGCGTAAAGGGTGAGAATTCCGTCAAGATATACGGTACAGACTGAGATGTGCTCGACCAAAAAGCGCATGAAGTAATTGATCAGCTAAAGCAGGTGCGTGGCGTTGCTGACGAGGGCATTCTCAAAGAATTAGGTCAGCCAACCCTGAATATTCAAATTGATCGCGATAGAGCTGCGCGTTATGGCATCAATGTGAACGATATTCAGACGGTGGTTACTAACGCAATTGGCGGAGCCGCGGTAACCAATTTGCTTGAGGACGAAAAAACCTTTGGCATTGCTGTGCGTCTAAATGCAGGCAGTCGCAACGATGTCGCCGATATTGGGCACTTATTGGTTGATGCGCCGGACGGCACCAAGATACCTTTGTCGATGGTTGCCACGGTTCGTTTAACGGATGGCCCATTCTTTATTTACCGTGAGGCAGGAAAGCGCTACATCGCGATTAAGTTTAGCGTTCGTAATCGTGACTTAGGTAGCGCGGTAGAAGATGCCCAGTTCTTGGTGGAGAAAAATATCACTTTGCCACCAAACTATTCGATTAGTTGGGATGGTCAATTCAATCAGATGAAGCAAGCGCAGAAAAAGTTGATGCTCATTGTGCCGCTTGCTTTATTGGGAATTTTCTTGTTACTTGTGAGTGCGTTTGGTAACTTCCGCGACGCTTCGTTGTGATGAGCAATGTGCCTTTTGCCGCAATTGGTGGCGTGATTGCGCCGCACTTGGCTGGCGAAACGTTAAGCATCTTCACCTTCTTTGGTTTCTTATCATTCTTTAGTATTGCGATTCAGGATGGCGTCATGCTCATATCCTTTATTAATAAGACTGCCGCCACTGAGCATGGTAAGATGAAAGATGTGATGGTGGAGGGTGCTTCATTGCGAGTTCGCCCTGTTTTGATGACGGCAGCCCTTTCTGGAGTGGATCTTTTGCCTGCCGCCTTGTCCCATTCAATTGGTTCCGAGGCGAAACGTCCTTTAGCTCTCGTTATTGTGGGTGGCATGGTCACTGCCACCATTCTTACGCTCCTAGTATTGCCAGTAATTTATGGCTGGTTCAGAGCGCGTGCGTTAACTCCGGCCAGCAATATTTAATTTGATAGACAAGGGAAAGTAATCAACTGTTATGAGTAACCGTCAACCCCACATCCTGGTTTCGAATGATGATGGCTATTTGGCTCCGGGCTTATTGGCTTTGGTCAATGCCGTGCGCCCTTTGGGTCGTATTACAGTAATCGCTCCCGAGCAAAACCATAGTGGTGCCTCTAATTCCCTAACTCTATCCAGACCACTCTCGATTCATCGAGTAGCTGGTGGTGAGCGCGATGGCTTTTTCTTTCTCAACGGCACACCTACAGATTGTGTCCACGTTGCTATGACAGGCTTTCTGGATGAGAAGCCCGATTTAGTGATTTCTGGAATTAATCAGGGTGAGAATATGGGGGAAGATACGCTTTACTCTGGCACTGTGGCTGCCGCGATTGAGGGTGTGATGTTTGGGGTGCCCGGCATTGCTTTCTCTCAAACGGATCGCGGTTGGAATCGTGCTGAAGATGCCGCTAAAGCAGCGCATGATGTAGTGGCTCAGATGCTGGTCTCTGCTTTAAGCAAAAAGCATGCTGATGGTGTAGCAACATTACTCAATGTGAATATCCCGAATCGTCCCTATGCGGATCTTTATCGCTGGCGCGTTACTCGTTTGGGTAATCGCCATCATTCACAGCCAGTGGTGGTGCAAGATAGTCCGCGTGGCGAAAAGATCTACTGGATCGGTGCCGCAGGGGATGTAAAAGAGGGCTCTGAAGGCACAGACTTTCATGCGATTGCAGAGGGGTGTATTTCAATTACACCAATGCAGTTGGATTTAACGCATCATGCGCGTTTAGCGGCGATGCGAGCAAATGGCTGGGATCGCGGTTGAAGGTTCCCACCGAACGCTTTGCCGTCTATCGACAGGCCCTAGCTGCAAAAGTGCACGTTGGTGGTGTCAAGCACGGAAAAACACTAGAGGCAATTGCAACCGTTCCAAGACATGCATTTATGGATGCGGGTTTGCATACGCAAGCTTATGAAGATACCGCATTACCCATTGGGCATGAACAAACCATTTCAAAGCCATCCGTGGTGGCGCGTATGATTGAGTTACTCCATAAACCAAAGCACAAGCTTGGCAAGGTGTTAGAGATTGGGACTGGTTGTGGCTATCAAGCAGCAGTGCTGAGTTTGCTAGCTGATGAGGTTTACTCTATTGAGCGCATTCGCCCTCTCCATGATATGGCTAGGGCAAAGTTACGCCCATTTCGGATTAATAATATCCGCCTGATTTATGGCGATGGTATTTTTGGGTTTTCCCAAAGCAGCTCCATTTGATGGAATTATTTTGGCTGCGGCAGGTTTAGGAATTCCGGATGCTTTATTGGATCAGTTGTCGATTGGTGGGGGCGCTTAGTAGCACCAGTGGCGAAAAATGATAAAGAGCAGCAACTGGTGATGGTGGAGAGAATGAGTTCCCAGCGCTATCAAAGAAGAACCGTGCTGGACGAGGTCTTTTTTGTCCCCTTACAATCAGGGGTAGTATGAGATTTATGATGAATTTCCAATTCAGAACCTAATTTGATGCCGCTGACATTATTGAAGACTTTTCTTATTGCGCTCATCACCACATCCTTGATGTTGGTAGTGGGTTGCTCTACGCCTCGCACTAAACCCGCTAGTGTGACTGATCGCACTGGCGCTGCTAGTAAGCCAGCTCCTCCTGGCTACTATCGAGTAAAAAGGGGCGATACCTTAGCCCGCATTGCCTTGGATAACGGTCAGGCACCACGTGATGTCACTCAGTGGAATAAGGCAGTCAATCCGAGCTTTAATCCCAATGTGATTGCAGTGGGTGATTTAATTTTGATTAAAGCACCGGGTGACACCAAGCCTGCGCGTGTTGCTCAGAAGAAAGCGGTAACCGATAAGCCTGACTCCCCGGCACTAGTCCAATCTCAGACATCAACTCCAGAACCAGCAAAGTCAGAAGTTGTTGCTGAACCCGGTATTCGCTTATCTTGGCCTGTCAAAGGTAAGATCACAGGTGAGTTCAGTGAAGCTAACAAAGGAATTGATATCGCCGGCAAAGTCGGGGAGCCTGTTCTGTCGGCATCAGATGGCAAAGTGGTGTACGCGGGCAATAGCTTACGTGGATATGGCAATCTCGTGATTGTGAAGCATGACAACACCTATCTGACTGCTTACGCGCATAACAGCAAGCTCTTGGTAAAAGAGGGTGATGCTGTTCGAAAAGGGCAAAAGATTGCCGAGATTGGTGATACAGATGCCACCTCAGCGAAGCTGCATTTTGAATTACGCGTCAACGGTAAACCAGTTAATCCAACACCGTATTTGCAGTAAGTTGCAGTAAACACGCATGGCGACTGTTCTCGTATTTGATATTGAAACCAGTCCGGATGTAGCGGGTTTGCGTCGCCTGGAAGATTTTCCGGATTCGATGGGCGATGCCGAAGTGGCAGCTCAGGCTATGTCTGATCGTGCCGCCAAAACCGGTAGTGAATTGCTTCCTTTATTCTTCCAAAAAATTGTTGCCATCTCTTGTGTGATTCGTAGGACAACGAAGGAAGGGTTGCCGCAAATTAAAGTGGGCACCTTAGGAATACCGCAGGATGATGAGAAGGTCCTGGTTCAAGCTTTTTTGATTTGGTTGAAAAATATACGCCTCAATTAGTTTCATGGAATGGCAGTGGCTTTGATTTACCAGTATTGCACTATCGCGCCTTAGCCAATCATGTGCAAGCTTCTCGTTATTGGGAGATGGGTGAGAGCCAAGAAGCCGATAGCCGAGAATTTAAGTGGAATAACTACATTAGTCGCTACCACATGCGTCATTTGGACATGATGGATCTGCTGGCTAAATTTAATGGTCGCGCCAATGCGCCATTGGATGGCTTAGTAAAGCTCTGTGGTTTTCCGGGCAAGATGGGCATGTACGGTAGCCAAGTCTGGCCAGCCTACCAAGACGGCAAAATTAATGATATTCGTCGCTACTGTGAGACTGATGTTGTCAATACTTATCTGATGTATTGCCGCTTTCAATTATTGCGCGGTGGATTTTCTCTTGAAGAGTATCAAGAGGAAATTCAATTTGTACAAGCATATTTAGAAAAAGAATCCAAAGAACCTAACAGCGGTCAATGGCAAGAATATCTCCAAGGTTTTTCAGCAGATGCGTAGATGGGATAAGCCAGTCAATATCGAAGTGGCTGCGCCAATACAAGTTGAAGCTTTAGATCTCGATGCTCAGGGAATAGCCCGTTTAGCGCCTAATGAAGAAGAGCTTTCTCAAGGGCAAAGTGGCAAAGTAATCTTTATTAAAGGCGCATTGCCAACGGAGGTAGTCAGATACACCATCATCAGCGATAAGGCGCGCTTTAGTAAAGCCAAAGTGCGTGAGATTCTTAAGCCTGCGGTATTTAGAGCTGCACCCAAATGCGCTGCATTTGGTGTATGTGGTGGCTGCACTATGCAGCATTTGAATATTCGCGCGCAAGTAGCGATCAAACAACGGGTTCTGGAAGATGACCTGCAGCATATTGCCAAAGTAAAGCCTGGGGAAATTCTGCGCCCAATGGGTTGTCCTACTTGGGAGTATCGTCACCGCACGCGATTAATCGCTGTAAATCGCTCTATTAAAAAAGGAACTGTATTAATTGGTTTTCATGAGGGTAAGAGCGGTTATGTAGCTGATATGTTGGCATGCGAAATTTTGCCCAGGCATATCTCCAATCTTTTGCCGGAGATGCGTAAATTGGTCATGGGTTTGTCTATCGTTGATCGCATGCCGCAGATTGAAATTGCCGTAGGCGAACCAGCAGATCCGCAATCAGATGATCCTAATAACTCAAGACCAGTCACAGCTTTGGTGTGTCGCAATCTCAAGCCTTTAACAGGTGAGGATGAGCGACTGCTACGAGCATTTGCTGATCGACATCAAGCTTGGATATGGCTGCAACCCAAGGGCATAGAGACGGTGGCGCCGTTTTACCCAGAGCTTGGCAAGCTTTGTTACCGCTTGCCTGAATTTGAAATTGAGATGCCGTTTCAGCCTGCCGATTTTACGCAGGTCAATCACATGATGAATCGCGCCTTGGTAAGCAGGGCGATGCGATTATTGGAGGTGCAGTCAACGGATCGTGTACTGGATTTATTTTGTGGCATTGGTAACTTCACATTACCGCTTGCCAGAAAAGCAAAACAGGTTTTAGGCATAGAAGGGCTTGAGAGTTTGACAACTCGTGCAAATGCGAATGCGCACCATAATGGTTTGGTCGATAAAGTCAGCTTTATGCGAAGCGACTTATTTGAAGTGACGCCAGAAACAGTTGCTTTTTGGGGTAAAGCGGAGCGCTGGCTCATGGATCCTCCACGCGAATGGGCGATGGAAATTTGTAAAGCGCTTGCAGAATTAAATGTGCAGCAAAGTGATTGGCTGCCACAACGGATAGTCTATGTCTCATGCAATCCAACAACCTTGGCAAGGGATGTCGAAATCTTGTGTCATGAAGCGGGCTACCAACTGAGCAGTGCCGGGATTATTAATATGTTCCCCCACACCTCTCATGTGGAGTCAATGACGGTCTTTGATCGCTTGTAGTCGGCTAAATAGGTAGGATGGAAAAGGCGCCCGTAGGCGCCTTTGGAGAGTTTCACGCCCAATAATTAGACGTAAGGCTTTCCTTAATCTCTATTGCCACCAACAATACCCAAAAGGGCAAGCAGGTTGGTGAAGACGTTGTATACATCTAAGTAAATCGCCAAAGTAGCCATGATGTAGTTAGTCTCGCCACCATTAATAACGCGCTGCACATCAACCAAGATGAAGGCGGAGAAGATTGCGATGGCAAGCACCATCACAGTCAACATTAATGCGGGTAACTGCAACCAGATGTTTGCTAGTGAGGCAACGATTAACAGCAGAACGCCAACCATGAGCCATTTGCCCATACCGGCAAAATCACTTTTGCTTACAGTAGCAATAGTTGCCATAGTGGCAAAAATTGCGGCTGTGCCGCCAAAGGACAGCATGATGAGTGAAGCACCATTGCTATAGCTGTTGAGGGTGAAGCCAACCAAACGGGACAGCATGATGCCCATGAAGAAGGTGAATCCCAAAAGCAGCAAAACACCTACACCAGTGTCTTTGTTTTTCTCAATTGCCCAGAAGAAGCCAAAAGCAACTGCCATAAACACCATAAATCCAATAAAAGGGCTGCCAGAGAATAGATCTAAGCCCATTGCAACGCCAAGCCAGGCGCCAATGACAGTAGGCACCATGGAGAGCGCCAATAGGGCATAGGTATTGCGGAGTACGCGGTTGCGTACCTGGACGGTGCTAATTGAGCCGGTTTGGCCAAAGCGGTAAGAGTTCAGATCATTCATATTGACTCCTTCTTTTTCATAGTTATTACAAGAGCCCATGAAGGGCTGTTGACACTAAGAGTATAGACAAAACACCCTAATTTCAAGCCCCCACGGAAAAGACCTACAAATTAGAGGCTTATGCCATGTAAATTCAATGGCTTAGCCCTACTTATATAGGGGTAAATACTGTCAGGCAATGTATAATTCGGGGGTCGCTAGAGTGGGGTGGCTTATCAACCCCAACTAGAAAATACATTTGTATTGGAGTCTTGAATGGCAATTGAACGCACGCTTTCTATCATCAAACCTGATGCTGTCGCTAAAAACGTTATCGGCAAAATCTATGACCGTTTCGAATCTGCTGGTTTGAAGATTGTTGCTTCCAGAATGACGCATTTGTCACAAAATGAAGCTGAGCAGTTCTATGGCGTTCACAAAGATCGTCCTTTCTTCAAAGACTTGGTGAGCTTCATGATTTCCGGTCCTGTAATGATTCAAGTTTTGCAAGGCGAAGGCGCTATTGCTAAGAATCGTGACCTGATGGGCGCTACTGATCCTAAGAAGGCTGAAAAAGGCACAATCCGCGCTGACTTTGCTGACAGTATTGATGCAAACGCTGTGCACGGTTCTGACGCTCCTGAAACAGCTGCTGTGGAAGTTGCATTCTTCTTCCCTGGCATGAATGTTTTCAATCGTTAATCAACGATTGCTAACGAACAACCTATTTGCTATTTAATTTATAATTAGGCGCATTGACCTCCCCGCGCGTAAATCTCTTAGATTTTGATGCTGATCAAATGGCGGCGTATGTCGCGGGTTTGAATGAAAAGCCCTTTAGGGCAAAGCAACTCATACAGTGGATACATCAACGTGGTGTGTCAGATATCAATGACATGAGTGATTTAGCAAAAAGCTTGAGAGCCACCTTGCTAGATACAGCAGAAGTTCTTTCTCTTCCTGTTATTAAAGATGAGCGCGCGCTGGATGGCACCCGCAAGTGGTTGCTAGATGTGGGCGCTGGTAATGCGGTCGAGTCTGTGTTTATTCCTGAGGATGACCGAGGCACTTTGTGTATCTCTTCTCAAGCGGGCTGTGCGGTTAATTGCCGTTTTTGCTCAACTGGACACCAAGGCTTTTCGCGCAACCTGACTTCCGGGGAAATCATTGGGCAGCTGTGGTTTGCCGAGCATCTATTGCGCAATGATCCAGAGGCGATTCGTCGCATTGAAAAATTTCCAACTCCAGGTTGGGAGCACACTGGTCGTGTGATTTCAAATGTGGTGATGATGGGCATGGGCGAGCCTCTGCTCAATTACGACAACGTGGTTTCTGCATTACCTTTAATGCTCGATGACAGGGCGTATGGTTTATCACGTCGTCGCGTAACCGTTTCTACGTCGGGTGTAGTGCCGATGATTGATCGGTTGGCACAAGACTGCCCAGTAGCATTGGCAGTTTCCTTGCATGCGCCGAATGACGCATTGCGTGATCAACTAGTACCACTGAACAAAAAATATCCATTACGTGAATTGCTTGATGCTTGCGAGCGCTACTTGCCATTTGCACCCAGAGATTTTTTGACGTTTGAATATTGCATGCTCGATGGCGTCAATGATTCAGATATCGAGGCTAAAGAGCTGGTGCGATTACTCAAAAATATTAAGTGCAAGATCAATCTCATCCCATTTAATCCATTCCCTGAATCGGGTCTCAAACGCTCGCCAGCCCAGCGTGTAAATGTTTTCGCTAGCATTCTCTTAGATGCGGGCATGGTGGCTACAGTCCGCAAGACCCGTGGTGATGACATTGCTGCTGCTTGTGGCCAGTTGGCAGGTGATGTAGTAGACCGTACCCGAGTGC
Source organism: Polynucleobacter necessarius (assembly GCF_900095215.1). Taxonomy (NCBI): domain Bacteria; kingdom Pseudomonadati; phylum Pseudomonadota; class Betaproteobacteria; order Burkholderiales; family Burkholderiaceae; genus Polynucleobacter; species Polynucleobacter necessarius. The sequence continues at coordinate 588,657 of NZ_LT606949.1, forward strand.
GTGAACGTGATGTGCATAGCGCCGAGCTCGAAATCGCCGAGGTTGAATCGAATGGGCAGCCAATTGAGTGGCTCAAAACATTAAATTAATCATTAGATCCTAACCACCAGATCCCCATGAGCTCTAATTCATTACCTCCATTGCCACTAGGACCTAGCCCTAAGCGCGCAACTCGCCAAGCAACTGTTGCTTGGAAAACGAACATCATCACCATTGGTGGTGATGCGCCTGTACGCGTGCAATCGATGACTAACACCGATACTGCGGATGCTGTAGGCACTACGATTCAGGTCAAAGAATTGGCGCGCGCAGGTTCAGAGATGGTTCGTATTACTGTGAATACGCCTGAGGCAGCGGCAGCGGTTCCGTATATTCGTGATCAGTTAGACAAGATGAATGTCTTGGTGCCCTTGATTGGTGATTTTCACTATAACGGCCATACTTTATTAAATGATTTTCCGGAATGCGCTAAAGCGCTCTCAAAGTACCGGATGAACCCAGGTAATGTGGGCAAAGGCGCTAAGCGTGACCCTCAATTCGCGCAAATGATTGAGGCTGCTTGCAAATACGATAAGCCGATTCGCATTGGCGTGAACTGGGGCAGCTTAGATCAGGATCTTCTGGCTTCTATCATGGATAGTAATGCGGCATTAGCGGTTCCAAAAACCGCGCAAGAAGTGATGATTGAGGCATTGATTCAGTCAGCTCTGCAGTCTGCTGAAAAAGCGGTTGAGTTTGGCATGAATCCTGATCAAATTTTGCTTTCTTGCAAGGTGAGCAATGTTCAAGATTTGGTGGCGGTATATCGCGACCTCTCGCGTCGGTCTGACTATCCATTGCATTTAGGCTTAACAGAAGCGGGTATGGGAAGCAAAGGCATTGTGTCTTCCACAGCGGCAATGAGTATTTTGTTGCAAGAGGGTATTGGCGATACAATTCGCGTTTCCTTGACACCTGACCCAGGCGCACCTCGCGAGAACGAAATCATCGTTGCCCAAGAAATTTTGCAAACTATGGGCTTGCGTAATTTCACTCCAATGGTAATTGCCTGCCCTGGATGCGGCAGAACTACCAGCACAACTTTTCAGGAGTTGGCGGCGAATATTCAATCCTATTTGCGTCAACAAATGCCGGTTTGGAAAAAGACCCATCCTGGGGTGGAGGATATGAACGTAGCTGTGATGGGATGTATCGTCAATGGCCCGGGCGAGAGTAAGCATGCCAATATCGGCATTTCATTGCCTGGAACAGGGGAGACCCCAGCAGCACCAGTATTTGTGGATGGAGTTAAGGTGAAAACCCTGCGTGGTGAGAAAATTGCCGAAGAGTTTCAGGTAATTGTTGACGACTATGTGAAACAAAACTACGCACCTAAGGTTTAACTGGATTTAAGTAAGGCAATAGCAAAACAATAATAAAAATGACCGATCAAAACAAAGACTCAAAAGCACAGACCAAGATTCAGACGATCAATGGCGTGCGCGGCATGAATGATTTGCTGCCAGCAGATGCTGCGCAGTGGGCGCATCTTGAGCATATTCTACGCGATCTAACTCGCGCCTATGGATATGAATTTTTGCGAACACCTATTGTTGAAGCAACCGCAGTATTCCAGCGTGGCATTGGTGAGGTCGCCGACATTGTTGAGAAGGAAATGTATTCCTTTGAAGATCGTTTAAATGGCGAGCAACTGACTTTGCGCCCCGAGGGTACTGCCGCTTTAGTGCGCTCTGTGATTGAAAACAATTTGCTCTACGAAGGACCTAAGCGTCTCTGGTATACCGGCCCGATGTTCCGTCATGAGCGCCCACAGCGCGGGCGCTATCGCCAGTTCCATCAGTTTGGTGTTGAGGCCTTGGGTTTTGCTGGTCCCGATATTGATGCGGAACTCATCCTCATGGGTCAGCGCCTATGGGACGAGCTTGGTCTGAAGGGCATACGCCTGGAGATTAACTCTCTAGGTCAATCCCCTGAACGCGCAGAACATCGTGCGGCTTTAGTTACTTATTTTGAGAAAAGCAAATCACAGCTTGACGAAGATGCGCAACGTCGACTGCTTACTAATCCGTTGCGTATTCTGGATTCTAAAAATCCGGAGATGCAAGTATTGATCGAGGGTGCACCAAAGTTATTGGACTTCTTGGGTGAAGAGTCGCTAAAGCATTTCAATGCGGTGCAGGCATTACTCAAAGCAAATAACATTCCTTACAAGATTAATCCGCGTTTAGTGCGCGGCTTGGATTATTACAATCTGACTGTGTGTGAGTGGGTGACTGAAGAGTTGGGCGCGCAAGGCACAATTGCGGGCGGCGGCCGTTACGATCCATTGATCGAGCGTATGGGTGGTAAAGCCGCTCCTGCTTGCGGCTGGGCAATGGGCATGGAGCGCGTTTTAGAGTTGATGCAAGTTTCCGGCTCTTTGCCTGAAGCCCAGGCTCAATGTGATATCTTTGTTTTGCATCAAGGCGGTGAGACTTTAACGGCTGCCATGATTATTGCTGAGCGTTTACGTAGCGCAGGCATCGATACCATTCTGTTTTTCCCTCCGGATGGGCAATCTGCTAGCTTTAAGTCCCAAATGAAGAAGGCGGACGCCAGCGGCGCCGCCTTTGCGGTCATTATTGGCCCGGATGAGTTGGGTAAAAATGAGGCGCAACTCAAGGACTTACGTGGCACAGGGGAGCAGAAGTCAGTTCCTTTGGATGATGTCTTAGGGGCTGCAATTGACGCCCTAGTAAGCGCCTCCGAATAGAATTAGCCTAATACCGATAGATTACTTATTAATGAGCTTGGATTGACATGCCTGTAGATCTAGAAGAACAAGAACAATTAGACCAATTCAAAGCGTTTTGGCAAAAATATCGCAACGTCATTACGGGCGTAATTACTGCCGCTTTGTTTGTTTATGCTGCTTATAGTGGATATCAATGGTGGCGCAATAGTCAGGCGCTTGAAGCCTCTAAGTTGTATGAAACGATGGTGGGTGCAATCGCCAAGGGGGATAAAGACCAAACTTTACGCGCTGCGGATGATTTGCAAAAAGACTTTAGTCGCACGCCTTATGCGGCAATGTCTAGCTTAATTGCGGCACGCATCGCATCCGATGCGAGTGATAGCGCAAAAGCGCTGGATTATTTGCGTTTGGCTGCTAAAAACGCTTCAAATGATGGCTATTTAGCATTGGCAAAATTGCGTTTGGTTTCTCAGTTGATCGAGCAGGGTGGTCAAAAGGATTTTGCCGAGGCAGATCAAATCTTGAGTCAAAAGCCCATCGCTGGTTTTGAGTCGTTATGGCTTGAACGTCGTGGTGACTGGTATTTAGCGCAAAAGAAAAATGCTGAAGCTAAAGCAAGATATCAAGAAGCTTGGAAGAAGTTAGACCAAGCAAAAGAATTTCCTGAAGAGGCGCGTCGTCTCTTGAAGGTGAAATTAGATGCCGTTGGAGGAGTTACTCAGTGATGACTAATGAGATAAAGCGTTTACCGATGCGCATTGCTGCTGCCTTGCTATTGAGTTCCGTGGTAATTGTTTTAGTTGCCTGCTCTGGCGGTTCACGAGTCAGAGAGTCCGCTGAATTGGCTGCAGTAAGCAATCAGTTTGATTGGCAGCCGGTATGGTCAAACAGTATTGGTTCCTCAGAGTCGTTTAACTTTCATCCCATTGTTGCTGGTGATGCAGTCTATGTGGCCTCTCATCGTGGAAATTTAGCTAAGATTGATTTAGCTTCGGGCAATAAAGCGTGGGAAGTATCCGTGCCAGAGCGTTTATCAGTAGGACCTGGATCCGATGGACGCACTACCGTTGCTGTAACTACTAAAGGCATGGTCTATGCCTACGATGACACTGGCAAGCCTATATGGAATGTGAGTGTGGGTAGCGAAGTGTTGAGCGAGCCAGTGGTGGCTGGCGGCGTAGTGATAGTGCGCGCACTCGATAATCGCTTTATCGGACTCGATGCGCAAACTGGTGCGCGTAAATGGACTTATCAACGTCAACAATCCGCCTTATCTTTGCGTGTTGGATATGGTATGTTGGCAATTAATAATGAGGTCATCGTCACCGGTTTTGCTGGTGGTCGTTTTGGCATGATTGCCATTGCCAATGGCAGCTTGGTTTGGGAGACCCCCGTTTCCTTCCCTAAAGGGTTTTCGGAACTTGAACGTTTGAATGACGTTACCGCTAAACCAAGTATGGAAGGTGAAATTCTCTGCGCTGTTTCTTATCAGGGCCGCATTGGTTGTGGACAGGCCCGTACAGGCAGTCTTTTATGGTTTAAGGACTACTCAAGCTACACCGGCACTTCGCAAAGTGCTAACATGGTTTTCTCGGCGAACGATAAATCTCATGTCACCGCTTTTGCCACAAAAGATGGCACTCAGGTTTGGGAAAATACACAGCTCACATATCGTGATGTTGGTGAATCACTCGCAGTGGGCAGAGTATTGTTAATGGGCGATGCCCAAGGTTATATCCATGCATTTTCACAGGCGAATGGCGAGATGGTTGCGCGTATTCGTCACGACAGTAGTCCAATCTCGGCTGCCCCCATCGCGGTAGGTGGCCTCATCTTGGTTCAGTCTCAAGGTGGAAAAATAGCGGCGTACAGTCCAAAATGAACCCAGTCATCACTATCGTCGGCCGTCCCAATGTAGGGAAGTCGACTCTCTTTAATCGCTTAACGCGATCACGCGATGCATTGGTGGCTGATTTCTCTGGTTTAACCAGGGATCGACATTATGGCAAGGGTCGTATTGGCGAGCGCGCGTTTATTTGCGTAGATACCGGCGGTTTTGAGCCGGTTGCTAAGACGGGCATTGTTTCCGAAATGGCCAAGCAAACCAAGCAAGCCGTCGCCGAATCTGACATTGTGATTTTCTTGGTTGATGGCCGCTTAGGTATGGCACCGCAAGATCGCGTTATCGCGGACTTCTTGCGCAAAACAGGTCGCCCAGTCATTCTCGCAGTTAATAAAACCGAGGGAATGCAGGCTGGTGTTGTGACTGCGGACTTTCATGAGCTCGGTTTAGGCGAGCCTTTTCCAATCTCCTCTGCGCACGGTGATGGCGTTCGTGGCCCGATTGATGATGCTTTAGATTCGCTAGGCATCGCAGAGCCAGACGAGGATGAATTAGCGAATGACCATAATCGTCCAATGAAGATCGCGGTAGTGGGTCGTCCTAACGTTGGCAAATCGACATTGATCAATAAGTTGATTGGTGAAGAGCGCGTCATTGCGTTTGACATGCCTGGCACTACACGTGATGCCATTGAAGTTCCATTTGAGCGCAATGGTAATCCTTATATTTTGGTTGATACCGCCGGCTTGCGTCGTCGCGGCAAGGTGTTTGAAGCAATTGAAAAGTTTTCCGTTGTTAAAACTTTGCAAGCCATTGCTGACTGCAACGTGGTGATCTTGATGTTAGATGCTCAGCAAGATATTTCCGAGCAAGATGCCCATATTGCTGGGTTTATTGTTGAAGCAGGTCGCGCATTAGTAGTGGCGGTAAATAAGTGGGATGGCATTGACGCTTACGTTAAAGAGCGTGCCCGTTTAGAGATTGCTCAAAAACTGCGTTTCTTGGATTTTGCAAACGTGCACCCGATCTCCGCCAAAAAAGGCACGGGGCTCAAGGAGCTTTTTAAAGACGTTGATGCTGCTTATGCTGCGGCAATGGCTAAACTGCCAACCCCACGCTTAACCCGAATCTTGCAAGAGGCGATTGAGCATCAACAGCCAAAACGAGTGGGCATGGGTCGTCCAAAATTGCGTTATGCCCACCAAGGGGGCATGAATCCTCCTATTTTGGTTATTCATGGGACATCTTTGAGTGGCGTGACCGATAGCTACAAGCGATACCTAGAACGGCGTTTTAGGGATGTCTTTAAGTTACGCGGTACGCCTTTGCGGATTCAGATGAATACCGCCAAAAACCCCTATGTAGATGCAGATAATGGTAAAAAAGGCAAAAAGCGTTAATGTGAGATAAGCTTTCAGTCTGGAGTTAGTGAGGGCTTGATTTTTTTGAAAATCAGCCCAATATAGAACGCTCGACAAGTAGTTGTGTGGTGAATATGTAGCGCAGATTGGTATTTAATTAAAAAAGCAAGACTCCGAAAAAAGTAGTTTAGAAAAGATAAATAAGGGGCAGTATGAATAACAACAAAATTCAGTTACTTCAGGATCCTTTCCTCAATGCATTGCGCAAAGAGTATGTTCCTGTTTCGATCTATCTCGTAAATGGCATTAAGCTGCAGGGCAATATTGAGTCCTTCGACCAGTATGTCGTTCTCTTGCGCAATACCGTTACGCAGATGGTTTACAAGCATGCAATCTCCACGATCGTTCCTGCTCGTGCGATTGATTTCCGTTTAGAAGAAGCTAGCTCTGTATAAAACTGGAGTAGATGCGCCGCGTGCCGTTCTGGTTGGAGTAGACACAGGACGCGAAGATTTTGCAGATAGCATGGCCGAGCTCAGCCTGTTGGCTGATAGTGCTGGCTCTATACTCGCAGCTAGTGTCATTGCACGTAAAGGTCGCACAGATCCCGCTTTATTCATTGGTTCTGGTAAGGCGAATGAACTCAAGCGGGTGATGGAGGAGCATGGTGCAGAGCTCGCCATTTTTAACCATCCACTTTCTCCAACTCAGCAGCGCAATTTAGAACGTCACATGGGCTTTCATGTGATGGATCGTACTGGCTTGATTTTGGATATCTTTCGCCAAAGAGCGCAAAGTCATATTGGTAAAACGCAGGTAGAGATTGCGCAAGTGCGTTATCGAATGTCCCGCTTGGTGAGGGCCTGGAGTCACCTGGAGCGTCAGCGCGGCGGTATTGGTGTGCGCGGTGGTCCTGGTGAAACTCAAATGGAGTTGGATCGCCGGATGTTGGCAACCAAAGCCAAGCGCCTAGAAAATGAACTCGAAAAGCTGCAACGCCAGCAAAGAACGCGAAGAAGAGCCCGAAATCGCAAGGATGTCTTCTCAGTCTCTTTGGTTGGATATACCAATGCTGGTAAATCCACTCTATTTAATGCTCTAACTAAAGCGGGGACTTATGCGGCCGACCAACTATTCGCCACCCTGGATACCACCTCCCGAAAGGTTCACTTGGATGGGGTTGGGTCGATTGTGGTCTCGGACACAGTGGGCTTTATCAGGGATTTGCCCCACCAACTAGTAGAGGCTTTCAGGGCTACTTTGGATGAAACCATCCATGCGGACCTCATTTTGCATGTGATTGACGCCTGTAGCCCAGTTGTGAGGGAGCAAAAGGCCGAAGTTGAGGCGGTGTTGGAGGAAATTGGGGCTGATGACATCCCTCGGATCGAGGTTATGAACAAAATTGACCGAATGCCCAAAACTTTTACTCGTGGGGCGGTTTTAGAGCGTGATGGGCATGGCTTTCCCAGCCAGGTTTTCCTGTCGGCCCAGTCCGGCTTAGGCCTTGATTTACTTCGTTCAGTCCTCGCGGCATGCTCTCAAATGACTGATAGAATAAGGGTCGAGCACAACCGTGCCAAGAAGCAATTGGCCCCGGATGAATTTTGAGAGCCTTTACCTGAACGACCAGAAACCTCTGAATTTAATCCGATTTCCAACCGAAGCTATTTTTCTAATGACGCGTAAATTTTTAGACCTGTTTTCGGTCAATGATCCAGGATGGGGCAATAGCCACAATTCCGGCGGATCTCAAGATGCCAAAGATGGGCAGGAAGGCGGTCAGGCTCCTAAAGTGGATCCGGAAGCCAATAAACCAGTAGAGGCTTCGCCAACAACTCAACCAGGCAATCAACAAACCAAGCCAGACGGTCCTCCGAATTTGGATGAGCTGTGGCGTGATTTCAATGACAGAATTGCCGGCATTTTTGGCGGCAAGAAAACTCCTGGTGCGGCAAGTAAACCGGCAAATACACTCAACAGCCCTGATATTTCTCCGCCATCGCAACGTGGCAGCTCTGGCGGCGGCAATGGTGGAAACGGTGGCGGTATTAATACCCCACACTTGAATTTCTCAAATCCATTTGGATCTAAGGCAAGCATCCTCATTGCAGGAGCAATCGTCTTTTTTATGTGGGTGTGTAGTGGCTTCTTCATTATTCAAGAAGGGCAAGCCGGGGTGATCCTGACTTTTGGTAAGTACGATTACACCGCCAAGCCTGGTATTAACTGGCGCATGCCTTGGCCGATTCAGTCAGAAGAGACCGTGAACTTATCTGGCGTTCGTTCTGTTGAGGTAGGGCGTCCTGTGCTGATCAAGGAAACGAATCAGAAAGATTCTTCCATGCTCACCGAAGATGAAAACATCATCGATGTGCGCTTCGCAGTCCAATATCGCTTGAAAGATCCTGCGGATTATTTATTTAATAACCGTGAGCCCGATGCTGCTGTAGTGCAGGCTGCCGAAACAGCGGTGCGTGAAATTGTTGCACGTAGCAAGATGGATACCGTTCTTTATGAGGGTCGCGAAAAGATTGGCGTAGATTTGGCGAACTCTATACAAAAGATTTTGGATAGCTATAAGACAGGTATTTATGTAACGAGTGTGACCGTACAGAACGTGCAGCCACCAGAACAAGTGCAAGCTGCATTTGATGATGCTGTTAAAGCAGGCCAGGACCAGGAGCGCTTAAAGAGTGAAGGTCAGGCCTATGCGAATGACATCATTCCCCGCGCCAAAGGGACGGCAGCTCGGCTCATTCAAGAGGCTGAAGGCTATAAAGCTCGTGTAGTGGCGACTGCAGAAGGCGATGCCACCCGTTTCAAACAGGTTTTGGTTGAATACTCTAAGGCACCTCAAGTTACTCGCGATCGCATGTATATCGATAGTATGCGCGAGATGTACAACAATGTAACTAAGATTTTGGTGGACACCACTAAGAGTAATAGCTTGCTTTATCTGCCGCTCGATAAGATCGTTGCGCAGATTAGCGCTGAAAGTGCGCAAGCGGCAAATGCGCAAGTGAGTCAATCTGGAGCAAGCACTCCAACGGGGAGTGTTACCGTAGGCGGGGTTGCTGGTGTCAGCACATCAAGCCCATCCGCGAATCCTCCTGCAGCGCCGGCTATCAACAGCACGACAGATAAACGTGATGGTCTCCGTAGCCGTGATCGGGAGTCTAGATAATGAATGCCAATCGTTTAATCGCCGCGGGTATTGGTTTTATCGCGCTAATCTATGTGCTGTCATCCAGCATCTTTGTAGTTGATCAGCGTAAGTTTGCTGTGGTGTTTTCTTTTGGGCAGATTGTTCGTGTCATTGAAAAGCCGGGCATTCAGATTAAGTATCCAGCGCCATTTGAAAGCGTCCGCTTCTTTGACCGTCGCATTTTGACTATCGATAATCCAGAAGCAGAGCGTTTTATTACTGCTGAGAAGAAAAACTTGTTGGTGGATTCTTATGTGAAGTGGCGCATAGTCGATCCTCGTAAGTTCTTTATAAGCTTCAAAGGTGACGAGCGCTTGGCGCAAGATCGCTTAACGCAATTAGTTCGTTCGGCATTGAACGAAGAGTTTACGAAGCGCACGGTTCGTGAATTGATCTCAGATCAGCGTGAAGAAGTGATGCAAGATATTCGAAAGAAGGTTGCTGATGATGCGTCTGATATTGGCGTGGAAATCGTGGATGTGCGCTTAAAGCGTGTTGACCTCTTGGCGGAAATTAGCGATTCTGTTTATCGTCGCATGGAAGCAGAGCGTAAACGCGTTGCCAATGAATTGAGATCTACTGGTGCAGCAGAGTCCGATAAGATTCGCGCCAATGCAGAACGTCAACGTGACACTATCTTGGCAGAAGCCTATCGCGATGCTCAAAAAATCAAAGGGGCAGGTGATGCCAAGGCCACAGCATTTTATGCGGAAGCGTTTGGACGAGATCCACAGTTTGCCCAGTTCTATCAGAGCCTAGAAGCTTATAGAAGTTCTTTCAAAGACAAGAAAGATGTTATGGTGGTTGAGCCAAATGGCGAGTTCTTTAAGTTCTTGCACAAAAAATAAGAAAGCAAATAATTCAAATCATGAATCGCTGGTTACTTCCTGAAGATATTGCTGATGTATTGCCTGCCGAAGCTCGCAAGGTCGAGTCTTTGCGCCGCGCAGTCTTAGATTTATATCAGTCTTATGGATATGAGCTTGTTGCCCCGCCAATTCTGGAGTTCTTAGATTCTTTATTAACCGGTACTGGCTCGGACCTCAACTTACAAACCTTTAAGTTGGTGGATCAATTGTCTGGTCGCACTTTAGGTCTGCGTGCCGATATGACGCCACAAGTGGCTCGTATTGATGCACATCTTTTAAATCGAGCAGGTGTTACCCGTCTTTGTTATGCGGGGTCAATCGCGCATGCCCGCACGCCAGTTGGTAGTTCCGCGCGCGAAGAGTTGCAGCTGGGTGCGGAGATTTATGGTTGCGCAACTTGGGAGGCTGATTTAGAGGCTATTACCTTGCTGCTTAAGACCCTGTCTGTCGCTGGTTTAGAGAAAATTTATCTCGATCTATCGCATGCCGGTATATTGGCTGGCATCTTGGATGGTCAGAACTTGGATAAACAGGCAATCGAAGCTCTGTATTTGCTACAAAGCAAGGATCGTCCGCGTTTGAGTCAATGGTCCGCTTGTCTGCCAGCTAATGCGGCAAAAGCGCTAGTAGCATTGACAGAGTTGAATGGTCCTTGTGACGAAGTATTGGCAAAGGCTAAAAAAGAGTTGCCTAAGCACGCCGCAATTGATCAGGCATTAACAGATCTTGAGCGCTTAGCTTCTGCAGCGGCAAAGCTGTCTGCTAATTTAGAGCTCAGTATTGATCTGGCGGATTTGCGTGGTTATCAATATCACAGCGGAGTGATGTTTGCCGCGTATGTTGATCAATTGCCGCAGCCTATCGCAAGAGGTGGACGCTATGACCATGTAGGTCAGGCTTTTGGGCGTCCCCGACCCGCGACTGGTTTCTCATTGGATCTATTAACGCTCGCAAACTTGTCACCCATAAAGCAACATCAGATCGCGATTATTGCGCCTTGGATTGAGGATGCCGCCTTGGATCAAGTGATTGCAAAATTGCGCGATGCTGGTGAGGTGGTGATTCAGGTTCCCGCGGGCACAGCTTTAGAAACTGCCGAATATGAATGTGGCCGAGAGCTTGTGAAGCAAGGTGGCGCTTGGGAAGTAAAGAAGCGGTGGTAAAAAATGAATGTAGCAAATACGGCAGTGAACAGTTAACTTATTTTGTGATGATCTTTTTGGATTTCATTATGTCTTCAAAGCAGCAAGCTAAAGGTCGTAACGTAGTTGTCATCGGCATCCAGTGGGGTGATGAAGGCAAAGGTAAGGTGGTAGATTGGTTGACTGATCACGCGCAAGCGGTGGTTCGTTTTCAGGGCGGTCACAATGCGGGACACACTCTCATTATTGGAGACAAGAAAACAATTCTGCGTTTGATTCCATCGGGCATCATGCATAAGAACGTTATTTGCTATATCGGCAATGGCGTAGTGCTCTCACCTGAGGCGCTGTTTAAGGAGATCGGCGAGCTTGAGGCTGCCGGTTTAGATGTTCAGTCCCGCTTGAAGATTTCAGAAGCAACCACTTTGATTCTGCCGTATCACGTGGCTATTGATCATGCGCGTGAGAAGAGGCGTGGCGAAGCCAAGATTGGTACTACCGGTCGTGGTATTGGGCCGGCATACGAAGATAAAGTAGCTCGCCGCGCTTTGCGTGTACAGGACTTGTTCTACCCAGAAAAATTTGCCCAGCAATTGCGTGAGCACTTGGAATATCACAATTTCATGCTCACCAATTACTATGGCGCCGAGCCGGTGAACTTTGAAAAAACATTGGCTGAAGCGATGTCTTACGCTGAGCGTCTGAAACCAATGGTGGTCGATGTCTCTAGTGCTTTATATGCTGCTGAGCAATCTGGTCAAAATCTGTTGTTCGAAGGAGCGCAGGGTACATTGCTCGATATCGATCACGGTACTTATCCATACGTTACCTCTAGCAACTGTGTAGCTGGCAATGCCGCTGCTGGTTCCGGTGTTGGACCGGATTCATTGCAATACATCTTAGGTATTACTAAGGCATATTGCACCCGTGTTGGTGCAGGTCCTTTCCCAAGCGAGCTATACGACCATGACAATCCTGCGAAGCAAGATGCGATTGGCGTACGTTTGGCTGAAGTGGGTAAAGAGTTCGGTTCTGTAACGGGTCGCCCGCGTCGCACTGGTTGGTTGGATGCGGCCGCATTGAAGCGCTCCATTCAAATCAATGGCCTATCTGGGCTGTGCATTACTAAGTTGGATGTTCTGGATGGCCTGGAAATCATTCGTGTGTGCGTTGGCTACACCCTAGATGGCAAGAAGTTAGATGTGTTGCCGCGTGGTGCTGAATCTGTAGCGCGTTGTGAGCCGATCTACGAGGATTTCTCGGGCTGGAAGGCCACAACCTTTGGTATTCGTGAGTGGGATCAGTTGCCGGTTGAGGCGCAAAAGTTCCTGCGCCGCATCGAGGAAGTGGCTGGCAAGCCGATTGCTATGGTGTCTACAGGCCCAGAGCGTGATGAAACCATCCTCCTCCAGCATCCTTTTCAGGATTGATGGAAAATAATCGATTCAGTATTTAAGCACTTAATTTATTAACTTTTTGTAAGAACCAAGGTTTAGAACATGACTGCGCGCACAACCTGCAATAGCCTTCAAGTGGCAACTCTTTGATATTGTTTTATCGAAGACAAAGTACTGCCAGGAACTGGCATTAAGAGTGCTGATTTTTGGAAAGGCTTTGATGAAATCGTTAAAGACTTAACCCCTAAAAATGAAGCATTGTTAGCCAAACGCGATCGTATTCAGGCGGATTTGGATAAATGGCATCAAGCGAATCAAGGTCCAATTACAGATATGCCTGCATACCGCAAGTTCTTAAAAGAGATCGATTGCTTGGTCGATGTTTCAGGAAAAATTGCTGCTACCACTCAGAATGTGGATGATGAATCGGCTCTTCAAGCCGGTCCTCAGTTGGTTGTTCCGGTTTTCAATGCGCGCTATGCATTAAAGCCGAAAATGCCCGTTGGGGTTCTTTATATGACGCGCTCTATGGAACGGATCTTCTTTCTGAAGAAGACGGCGCTACTAAGGCTGGCGCCTACAATCCCATTCGCGGCGCTAAGGTGGTTGCTTATGCTCGTAACTTCTTGGATCAGTCCGCGCCTTTAGCCAAGGGTTCACACCGTGATTCAGTAGCTGATACAGTGGATGGCAATAAGTTGGTTGTTAAGTTAACAGATGGCAGCGTAACTGGCTTGGCTGATGAAAAGAAATTTGTCGGCTACCAGGGTGATGCGGCAGCCCAAAGTTCTGTTTTATTGCGCAATAACGGCATTCACATTGATATTGAAATCAACAAGACTAAAACAATCGGCGCAAGCGATCCTGCAGGTATCAATGATGTGGTGCTTGAGCGGCGCTGTCCACTATTTTGGATTTGGAAGATTCGATTGCCGCGGTTGATGGCGATGATAAGGTGCTCGCTTATGAAAATTGGTTGGGCATCTTAAAAGATACTTTAGTTAAAGAAGTGAAGAAGGGCGACAAAACCATTACTCGTACCCTTAATCCGGATCGTAAATACAAAGCAGGCATTGGCGCTGTCGATGCAAAAGACGGCATCGTGACATTGCATGGCCGTTCACTCTTTTTCCTCCGCAACGTTGGCCGCTTGATGACAAATCCAGCGATCATTAATGGCGAAGGCAAGGCGATCTACGAAGGTATGTTAGATGCGGTGATTACGGTATTGATCGCTTTATATGACATCCATCGTCCAGCAAGCCAAGCCATTGGTAATACCCGTAAGGGATCGGTTTATATCGTGAAGCCAAAAATGCATAGCCCAGAAGAAGTGGCTTTTGCGGGTGCACTCTTTGGTCGCGTTGAAAAGTTACTCGGCTTACTGGCTGATACCGTGAAGTTGGGCATTATGGATCAAGGGCGTCGTATGAGCGCCAATATCAACGCGGCAATTGCTGCTGCGGGCCCACGCGTAGCCTTTATTAATACCGGTTTCTTGGATCATACCGGCGATGAGATGCATACCGCCATGCATGCGGGTCCAATGATGTGTAAAGGCGATATGAAAACCAGCAAATGGTTATCTGCGTATGAACGCCGTAACGTATTTGCAGGCTTGGATTGTGGTTTACGTGGCCGCGCTCAGATCGGTAAAGGTATGTGGGCGATGCCGGATATGATGAAAGCCATGGTTGAGCAGAACATTGTTCATCCAAAGGCTGGTGCAAATACTGCTTGGGCCCCATCTCCAACGGCTGCAACCTTGCATGTATTGCACTATCACCAAGTAAACGAGACTTTGCAGCGTATGGCTAAAGTGGTGGATGGTCAGAATGCAGGCGACCCATCTTACAAGCCAATGATGCCAAACTACCAAGATTCATATGCTTATAAAGCAGCTAGTGATTTGATTTTCAAAGGCCTCGAACAGCCAAATGGTTACACAGAGCCTTTGTGGCATGCTTGGCGTTTAGAAGTGAAGAAAGCTAACGCTAAGTCAGTAGACGAAAGCTCTAGAGATCAATGGATTTGCCCAAAAAGCAAATCCATTTTTTATTGGCCCTTATCGATGTTTGGACTTCTGAACCCCTTCTCTAAAAGTCACTCTCAGTTTTCATGTCAAATGAATGATGGCGGCAGGGGGTTGGCTGGCTTTAAAGGGGGTGCTGGGGATTGTGTGGTGAGGGCAATCGCGATTGCTACGGGCTTGCCTTATATGCGGGTATATGAAGATCTCAGACTCGCAAATGAGCGGTACGCTTTGCTCAGAAATGATCATCTCGCCAAAAGATTAAGCATCAAAGGCTCTTCGCCAAGAAACGGCAATCACCGCAAAGTCTTTCATGAGTACATTCTTTCCCATGGGTTTGAATGGGTGCCCACTATGAAAGTAGGAGCGGGTTGTCAGGTGCATATGCGCCCAGACGAACTGCCCGCTGGAGTGTTGATCGCCAAAGTTTCAAAGCACTTAAGTGCAATTATGGATGGAGTGATTCATGACACGCATGATCCATCAAGAGGTGGAAATCGTTGCGTCTATGGCTACTATATTAAGAAGCGCTAGGATCTTTTTGGTGGTGCTTTAGATTCCAGGCGGTTTTGAATGTATTGGTCATTCCGATCATCACGGAGGTAGTCCAAGCCATGGCAAATAATCATGAGAAGGATATGAAGAAGGCAAGACTTTTCCATCCTGCCGGCAATATATCCTCAACAAAGCCTACCGTTGTGTAGCAACTACCGACAAACAGCAAGGTCTGAATGCCATCCCCCACTAAGCTGAGCTCAATGATGTAGATTGTCCAAATGATGATTTCTACCAGATGAATGAGGACAATAAAGAAAAAGGTAGCGTAGAAGTGAAAAAATACGCGGTTGTATTGTTTCACTTTTAGATTTTCATTAGTTAGCCTGTCAAAGCGAAGCATGATGTAATTAATCGCACTGCCATGAAAGAAAAGAATCAGGGTGATACCAGCGATGCCATATAAGGCATCCCTAAACAGAGGAAGTAGTGGGATTCCTGCTAGGCTTGACTGATGTATTAAATTGAGGGTGCTAGACATATATTCAGCAGGTTTTAGTCGGTTTTGGATAAGCAATGTTTCTTATCAGGGTTGATAATGGCATATTGATCATCGCAGGTAAAGATTCTCTTGAATACCATTCCCCACACCACTGAAATCAAGAAGCGCGCACGCTTCTTTTTATTTTCTTTGGCAGGGATTCAGTTCATCCATATCGTGGATTTCATGATCATGATGCCGTTGGGGACTGAATTTATTCGGGCACTCAATATCAACACGCATCAATTTGGTTTATTGCTTTCTTCATATACATTTGCGGCTGCGGGTATGTTGGCTACCTACTATGTAGACCGATTTGAGCGTAGGCAATTACTATTAGGTCTGTATGCGTTTTGCATCCTCGCTACGATTGCGTGCGGCTTAGCGCCCGATTATGAATCGCTTTTTATCGCCCGGGCATTTGCAGGTGCTTTCGGGGGTATCTTAGGCTCTTTGGTGCAAACGATTGTGGCTGATTCCATTCCGTTTGAGAGAAGAGGTAAGGCCTTGGGAACGGTCATGTCAGCGTTTTCAGTTTCAACTGTTGCTGTGGTTCCGTTGGGATTGTTTTTGGCAAACCAGATTCCTGGATTAGGTTGGCTCGCGCCATTCTTTTTGATTGCGCTAGTATCCGCCGTCATTCTGTATCTTGGGTATCCCAATATTCCAAAAATCGCAGGGCACGTAGATCATGTTCATGAGGGTAGCCGGCTGAGTCAAATATTCAAGATTTTGATCGCACCCCAGAACATCAAAGCCTTTATATTTATGGCGCTCATTATGATTACAGGATTCTCGGTGATTCCTTATATCGCCCTGTATTTGACCGCGAATGTCGGAATTAGTAATTCGTATATTTCTTTGATCTATTTGTGTGGTGGTATAGCAACCCTCATGAGCTCTCGCTTTATTGGGCATATGGCGGATAAGCATGGCAAGGTAACAGTCTTTAGGATTTTGGCGATTGTGAGCCTAATGTCATTGTTGGTTCCCACCAATTTGCCAGTGACTCCCTTATGGATTGTGTTAATTAACTCAACAGAATTTTTTATCCTGGTATCTGGAAGAATGATTCCCGCAATGGCAATGGTTAGTCAGCTGGTCGAAAATAAGGTTCGGGGAACCTTTATGAGCTTGATTGGTTCAGTCCAAATGCTATCTTCAGGAATTGCCTCTGTATTGGCGGGGTGGATAGTGACTATTGGCCCAGATGGACTAATGCAGCACTACAGCCTAGTGGGTTATGGCACCGCAATGTGTGGTTTGCTCACCTTCTGGCTGGTAGGATATAGTCATTCGGACAAGAAAAAGCATAAGGAGATCTCATGATTGAATTTAAAAGGCCTGATCGAGGCGTTATAAAGGGCTACCTTGCCGAGCCCAGCGATAAAGCGAATGCTCCTGGGGTAATAGTAATACAAGAGTGGTGGGGCATTGATGACGAGGTTAAGGCAATTGCTGATCGCTTCGCGAAAGCGGGTTATCGAGCACTAGTGCCCGATTTATACCGCGGAAAATTAGCCATAGAAGCAAATGAAGCTGAGCATTTGATGGGCGACCTCAATTTTGGAGATGCTGCCAGTCAAGATATTCGTGGCGCTGTTCAATATTTGAAAGCCACTGGAAGTGCAAAAGTTGCAGTCACTGGTTTTTGTATGGGTGGCGCACTGACGATTCTTGCGGCTTGTAATGTACCTGAATTGGATGCCTCCATCACTTGGTACGGAAACCCTCCGCTGGAGTATGTAAATGCTAGCTCTATTACCAAGCCAATGTTGGGTCACTGGGCCTTGCATGACGAGTTTTTTCCCATTGCGGGCGTAGACCAGCTGGAAGAAAAACTCAAGCAGGCGGGGGTTCATTATGAATTCCATCGCTACGATACCAAGCATGCTTTTGCAAACCCCAAGTCAGACACGCGTGGCTTGGCACCACTAAAGTACAGTGCTGAGGCGGCACAGCTTGCGTGGCAACGCACATTAGATTTTTTACAAAAACATTTAAACAAATAGGTTCTATGAATACTCGACGTGAGGATGCGTTCTTTAAGTGGATCTATAAAAAAAGCAACGTTCAGATTTTATTAATACTGGTCTTCTTTTTTGTCGCCTTGCTAGATGTGATGCCGCGTTTATTGCAATGCATCCCCATCTTTGCGCCAACTTAAGACAGCACTCGGATCGGTTTATGTCTTGTTGGATCAAGCATTCCCTTAAGCGGCTTGCTAATTGGTTTTTTGTTAAATCAAGCGCAAACGAATTTTCGAGAAGTTCAAACCTTGGGTTCCCAAGAGGCGGGGCGCATTAACAACTTGGACCGACTGCTAACACGCTTTGGCGATCCTTCGATAGCACCTATTCGCGCTGAGTTATTTGAGTATATGAATCCATTGTTCAAGATGAATGGCCGCTATTAAAGGAGGACGAGGGAAGTCCTAAGACGCATACGCTTTGACGAGGTATTTCTAGAAAGCTCATGTCCATTGAACCCCACACCAATCGTCAGACGGCAATGTATGCCGACATTATCAAGACATCAGAAGAGGTGGCCGATAGCAGGGAGGGTCGTATCGAACACTCGAATATTCGTTTGCCAGGTTTATTTTGGGTTGTCATTTTGATTTGTATGTTTTCGCTCTAATGGGGATTAATATCTTATTTCTACCCTCAGATTCTTTTTTCTCTGGCTTGAAGATTTTGCCGGTGACTATGGGGGCGTTAATTGCCTTATTGGTTATCACGGATCAGCCATTTAAGGGTCAGAATTCAGTTCAACCTGATGCCTTCTATAAAATCATGGAATCCATGAAAACTCGTAAAAATGGTGATGGCGATCAGTACCTCTTTTTGATTGACGACCTACCTTTCGCAAGCGAGGATTAAACGAATCAGTTTCTTGCTTATATCGTTCAAGAGCATGATGCGGTTTGCTATGCCCGAGGCACGCTGGTGATTGTGGAAAAAAATCAGCAGTTTATTGAGTTTGCGGTGATTGATCGCGATGATGCTGAGGCAATTGTCTGTTCGGCCGAGTTGACTAGGGATATGGACGATAAGCCGATTGCCTTGGGTGAGTTTGAAAAAACCTTGCTTAAGAAGAGCGGAATTATTTTTGGCAATCTCTTTACGTCTGTTCAATTATCAGAGCACAAGATCGAGGACTTTGAGAGTCTTTGGGTGGAGATGAAATCGAAAATTCTGCACCGTTCAATGGGACTTTAATTTATTTGTTCAGGTAGCGTCGGGAAATCGCTTCAATCGCAAAAGATCCAATTAGACCGACAACCAGGGCTACTCCACTACTTGGGGTCGTCTCCATTACATTGACGAATAGAGTTGCAAACAAGCTTAGATTGATCGTAATCGCAGCCCATAGTGGCCACAGCTTGGCTCCCGTTTGCTTGCGCACCCGAATATGTCCATAGGTTATTGCCGCATATACCACTAAAAAAGCAAGGCTGGCCATTTTGCCAACGACGTCGAGTGGAAATGCTAGCACTAGTGCTATCACGAAGATTGCCGATATGAATAATGCGCGCAACTTGGTTTTTTTTAATACAGATTCACTGAGAGCTTTAGAGACCGATCGTTTATTCGCCATATCGGCGGCGATATTAGAGGCAGCGAAAATGGTGGCATTGAGTGCGGCGGCACATACTAAGAGGGCGGATGTCCATATGATCACAAAGCCTGCTTTACGCGCTACGATTTGAGCGACCTGGGCCAGCACATGGCCGTTGTATGGCGCCATTTGAGCGGGCGTCAGTAGCAATATGGATGCGGTACTGAACAACATGTATGCAATGGTCACTAGGATCAGGGCTGAAAACATGGCTAGCGGTAATTCTTTTTGAGGCTCTTGCATTGCGTTGGAGGGGTTTTTCACAACACCAAAGCCTTGATAGTTGATGTACAAAATGCCGGTAGCAATAGCGATGCCATTGATGGACCATTCTGTGACTCTGAAGACGCCAATATCGGCAACGCGTATACCTTCTACTGAAAAGAGCAGAAGGGCAATTGTCACAAAATCAATCGCTAGAGTCTCCGCCTTGCCAACAATGCCGATGCCTAGTAAGTTGATGCCAGCATAAAGAATAACTATCCCGGCGCCAACCATTTTTGCTTCAAGAGGCGCTAAACTTTCCCCGATTAATGTGTTGGCGTATTCAGCAAAACCGGCTGCGTAGAGCGCGGCAGCAATAAGGTAGTCAATGTATTGGAATGTATTGATTCCGCCGGAGATGACTCCCGGACCAAAGCTCATCACTGTGAAAGTGGCACCGCATCCACTACTAGGATAAGTGGCGCCTAATTTGGCATACGAATAGATGGAAAATGAGGCTGCTATGGCGCCCAGCAAAAAAGCCAGAGGAATATGTGAGCCAGCATGGGCGCTAGCCGTGCCAAGAAGGGAAAACAGCCCGGCACCGATCATGCCGCCAACGCCCAAGGCGGTGGCCGAAAACAGGCCAATACCCTGGGTTTTCTTGCTCGAGGTTGCTTTAAGTAGGGCGGAATTCAATGGGTATCAGGTAAGGTGTATCGATGGGATCAATAATGGGGTAAATGAGTCTGATATCAAGACTCTACAGTGTGACTTTAAGCTATTTGGTGCCAAGGAAGGGTTTTTACAGGGTTGATTTGACGGGCTTGGCGGGGCGTTTGTGGAGTTCTCGTGGAACATGCTTGCTTAAGGGCTTAGGATTTCAACTCATTTCCGAAATACCAACTTGCATTATTTATAGCAGAAAATAGCCCTATCACCCCAATCCCGTCATTTTGGGTGCAATAAGCGTAAAACCACTAAAAATCGGGTTCCCTCGATAAATATGTAGGGAATAATGTACAAAAATGCTGAAAACCAGAGAAATAGTGGTAGTGCATTGCACATGGGATATATTTATATGTGCAATAATGGAAACCGACCTAGCAAACTTGCTGGGGTTTTGTTGTATGGAGAGGTTGATAGGAGTAATCATGACTCAAAGTGACACTCTAATAGCATCTGGGCACTATATTGCTGATATAGCACGCTCTAGTGAAGGTGCTACAGTTAGTATTCAATTTTTGAAGGCAGTTGATAATACCGTCAACGCTCTTTCAGGTCTTGCGCAGACATTAGACGGGTTAGATAAATTGATTAATACGTTTTTGGAATCACTTGATAATAAAGCCGTAGTTGAGTCTCAGTATATCGATCCAAATGATGAGGCTATTAATGCAACCAAAAAAGCAGCGCTTTCTTTGCAGGCATTTTTGGCAAAGTTGCTTAACAAAAAATCATCCATCGATAAATACAATCGACTAAAGGGCGATCATTGCGAATCTTTGCATGATGCCTATGATGATGCCATAACTGCCGTTGCTTCATTGGCGGAGTCCCTTGATGAAGCTCCTTTGAAAATTATTAAACATGATCTGGCTGCAGAGCCGCGCAATGATGCCATTTTTGAGTCGGTCACTGACTGGATAGCAGATTTGCGCAGGTAATATGACTGATGTTGCGGTTGGTGGGGTAGTAATAACTCGCTGGAGCAAATCAAAAAGATTTCATCGTGAATACGATGATCTCGAGTTCAATTAAAAGATTTGGTGGATCAAAAACTGCAGGATTTGGTATTGAACCCAAGGCCTCTAGGCCTTAAGTTTGAAAAATTGAAGGGCTATTCAAACCCAGATATTTACACTATCCACGTAAATGGAAACTATAAAATTTCGATGGAAATTCGCGGTTCATATGCTTGGTTAAGGCGAGCTGGAACCCATAACGAAATTGATAGGCAGCCTTAAATCAAAGTCCTCCTAACTAAAGGTAAAGGGGCTTTTTTACTAACAATCCGCGCTTGGATGAAAACGCAAAGTCCCATAGAGAATGGAAGCAAAAAGTGTGAAGTTTTTGTGGAGTCTTCACCAATTAAAGATTTCGCCCTATATACATCAATGGTTTCAGGGTCTTTAAAGTTGGAAAATTTACCCAAGGAAATAGCCCGATAAGCATTATAGAATAAGACTTATCGGGCTATTTCGTGGTGGCCAGGAATGGACTCGAACCCCCACAACCTTACGATCGTCAGCACCTGAAGCTGGTTCGTCTACCAATTTCGCCACCTGGGCATACCTTTATTATAGAGGGATTGGCATTTCTAGGCCATTTCTGTCCCCATTTGGCTTTCTCCCTTCAGACTTGGCGGTTTGATACAGTAGCCTTATTCATAACAAAAATAGATATCACTAGAGATATAGACGGTGCATGTATTGCCGAAGGAATTAAATGCGTAAAGCAAAAAACTTGATGCCACCCGAGACTGACCGTTTTGGGACAGTTCAGGGGCATCGAGATGGATTTGGATTTGTCATTCCCGATGATGGTAGTGAAGATATCTTTCTAGCAGAAAGAGAAATGTCGCGCGTCATGCATGGCGACAGAGTCAATGTCAGAGTTCTAGGTACGGATCGTCGTGGCCGTCCAGAGGGTCAAATTGTTGAAGTTGTTCTGCATGCCAATAAGGTGGTTATCGGCCGTCTTCTAAATGAGAATGGCGTTTTGATTGTCGCGCCTGAAGATAAGCGTATCGGCCACGATATTTTGATCCCGCCTAAAGCGCAAGGGAATGCGAAATTAGGACAGGTTGTTAGTGTTGAGATTATTGATTATCCAGATAGTTATCGCCAAGCTGTTGGTCGCGTAGTTGAGGTCTTGGGCGAAATCGATGATCCCGGTATGGAAATTGAAATCGCCGTTCGTAAGTACGGTGTACCTCATGAGTTTTCTGCCGCCGCTCTTAAAGAAGCTGCAGCTTTGCCAGATTCAGTGCAACAAGCCGATCTAGAGGGCCGAGTTGATTTGCGCGATGTGCCTTTGGTAACTATTGACGGTGCTGATGCACGAGACTTTGATGATGCCGTCTATTGCGAACCCGTGATGTACGGCAAAACCAAGGCTTGGCGCTTGATTGTGGCTATCGCCGACGTGTCTCATTACGTTAAGCCAGGACAGCCACTGGATGATGAGGGCTTATTGCGCGCCACTTCGGTCTATTTCCCAAGACGGGTTATTCCGATGCTGCCTGAAAAGATCTCGAATGGTCTTTGCTCGCTCAATCCCGGGGTGGACCGTCTGTGTATGGTTTGCGATTCAGTTGTAGATAACAGCGGTATTGTTTTAGCGTATCAGTTTTATCCAGCGGTAATGCACTCTGCTCAACGCTTTACCTATGACGATGTGTGGGAAATTCTTTCCAACCGTCAAGGTCCTGAGACAACACGTTTCGCTCAGTTCCGTCCATTGCTCACAAATCTTTACTCGCTTTATAAGATCCTATTTGCCGCTCGTGAGAAGCGGGGCGCAATCGAGTTCGAAACTACTGAGACTCAAATCATTAGTAATGAGCTTGGCAAGATTTTGCGCATTGAGCCACGCATTCGCAATGACGCTCACCGCTTAATTGAAGAATGCATGTTGACCGCGAATGTTTGTGCTGCGGATTTTATAGATAAAAATAAACATCTCAGCCTGTATCGAGTTCATGGCGAGCCATCAGAGGAGAAGTTGGTTACCTTGCGCCAAGTGTTGAGAACTTCTGGGCTTTCATTGGGCGGTGGCGAAAAGCCTAAGCCACGCGACTTTGCAAAACTGATTCGTGAAATCAAGGATCGTCCCGACGCTAATATGCTTCAATCCGTCGTTTTACGCGCCATGCAGCAGGCGATGTATCAGCCAGATAACGAGGGCCACTTTGGCTTAGCTTATCCAGCGTATTCGCATTTCACAAGCCCGATTCGCCGCTACCCTGACTTGCTCACGCATCGGGTGATTAAATCGATTCTCCAGAAAAAGCCTTACGTGCCAGTATTGCCGCCTAAGGTGCCTCTTAATTTGACTCTGCCACGAAAAGGCAAAGGTCGTGAGAATGCAGTTAATGCCAAGAAATCTCAGAGCGACGCAAAAGCAGGTGTAACCAAGGGTTCTAAAACACCTAAAGGTGCAAACGCTGCTTTACCAATCTGGGGTCAATTGGGTGTTCACTGCTCATCTAACGAGCGCCGTTCGGATGAAGCCTCTCGAGATGTCGAGGCATGGCTTAAGTGTTACTACATACGCGATCATTTAGGTCAAGAATATGCGGGAACAGTAACCGGTGTAGCGAACTTTGGATTATTTATTCAGCTAGACAATCTCTTCGTTGAAGGCATGGTTCATATTACTGAGCTTGGCGGAGATTATTTTCAGTTTGATGAAGCGCGCCAAGAGTTACGTGGTGAACGTACAGGTATTCGTTATCGCTTAGGTGATCGTGTGCATGTATTGGTTAGTCGTGTTGACTTAGATGCGCGCAAGATCGAATTCAGTTTAGTTAAATCTGTTGGCGCAGAGCCGGGGGGATTCTCAAATCGCCGTCAATTATTCCTAGCAACCGACACTGGTAGGTCGAATAAAAAAGCGGCTTCGCAAAAAAGCCGACCTGATAGCAAGGTTCCACAAAAGCCTAGTGGTATCAATGTGAATGCCGCGAAATCTGCTGGTACCCTGAGCGCCAACCAATCGAAGAGCAAAGCTGCGCGTAAAAGCGGTAATGCCAGCAAGCCCGGAAGATCTGTTGGTAAGCCTCCAGTTCGTAGCACTAAAGCGCGTCGCAAATAAAGATTGAGTTAGAGAAATAAGATGAAGCAAATATTAGTTGGTTTTCATGCGGTCCAAGCGCGTTTACGTGTAGACCCGGATAGTGTGAAGTCGGTGTACTTCGATCCCAGTCGTCACGACCGTCGCATGGGGGATTTCTTAAAACAGGCTGAAGAAATTTTGGGTGAGCGTCTTCATGCAGCTGATGCGGAGCGCTTGCATAAGCTAACAGGGCATGACCGTCACCAAGGTGTTGTCGCTTTGGCTGAAAAAATGACCATCGCGCGCACTATCACTGAGGTGGTTGAGGATGTCAAGGGTGCTCAAAAGAAGCCTTTGTTCCTGGTATTGGATGGCGTGACTGATCCTCATAACTTTGGCGCCTGCCTTCGGGTTGCTGATGGCGCTGGCGTAGATGCGGTAGTCATTCCAAAAGACCGTTCGGCGTCAATTAATGCCACCGTCAGTAAAGTGTCTAGTGGCGCTTCTGAAGTAATGCGAGTGATTACCGTTACCAATCTTGTGCGTAGTATGAAAGAAATGCAAGAGGCGGGTGTTTGGTTAATTGGTACTGATGATGAGGCGACAAAATCGATTTATGACATTGATCTCACTGGTTCTATCGGTATTGTGATGGGGGCTGAAGGCGAGGGAATGCGCCGTCTTACAAAAGAGAACTGTGATGAGCTCGTGCGCATCCCGATGCAGGGCGTTGTTTCTAGTTTGAATGTATCAGTAGCAAGTGGCGTATGCTTATATGAGGCATTAAGACAGCGCTTAGCCAAAACGGCCAACAAAGCTGCCAAGTAAAACAAGGAGCTTCATATGAAATGCAATATAGGACACAACGATCGCGTTCTGCGCATGACGGTCGGCGTTACGCTAATGGGATTAGCGGGCTTTGTGATTACCGGCCCCTGGGCTTGGATTGTGGTTATTCCTTTGCTAACGGGAAGGATTGGTAATTGTCCGGCTTACTCGATGCTTGGTATCAATACAGCCAAGAAGTAATTATTTGGCCAATAGTGTTTCTAGCTTCTCGGTATCTACACAGAAGTTTCGAATGCCTTCGGACAATTTCTCGGTTGCCATGGCATCGTTATTGAGCTGCAGGCGGAAGCTGGATTCATCGAGCTTTAAGGGTGCAATACCTTCGGCTTGAGCCTGTGCGGCATTGAGTTTTAGCTCAACAGGTGCATTGCTGTTTTGGAGTTCAGCCAGTAATTCTGGGCTAATGGTTAAGAGGTCACAACCAGCCAACTCTAGAATTTGACTGGTATTTCTGAAGCTCGCTCCCATGATCTCGGTTGGGATGCCAAAGTGCTTGTAGTAATGAAATATTCGCTTAACGGAAGTCACGCCAGGATCATTTGCTCCCCCATTCGCGCTATCGTTCCAATTGGCACCTATCTTGGCCTTATGCCAATCGGTAATACGGCCCACAAATGGAGAAATGAGTTTGGCGTTAGCGGCGCCGCATGCCGCAGCTTGGACGAGCGAGCAGAGTAGTGTCATATTGCAATGAATACCTTCGGTTTCCAGTGCTTTTGCAGCAGCGATTCCTTCCCAGGTACCAGCTAGCTTAATCAGAATGCGTTTGCGATCAATGTCATGAGATTCGTATAGAGTAATTAAATGCTTTGCTTTGGCGATCGTACCTTTGGTGTCAAAAGAGAGTCTGGCATCCACTTCCGTAGAAATACGCCCTGGAACAATTTTCAAGATCTCTAAGCCAAATGCCACGAGGATGTAATCTACCAGGTCAGTTGGACTCATGCGGGGATGTGCCGTTTTTACGGATTGCACTAAATCCTGGTAATGGCTTTGCTGGGCAGCCTTCAAGATAAGCGAGGGGTTGGTAGTGGCATCTTGTGGTTGAAAGGCCTGCATGCGCTCAAAATCGCCTGTATCGGCGACTACTGTGGTGAGTTTCTTTAGTTGGCTGAGTGCTGAGCTTGGGTTGTTCATAAGGGGATTCAAGGTTCTAAAGTGGTTATTAGATGATTATCATATGATAGATGGATTAATTACTCCCCTTTGGTAAAGGCGTTTAGTAGCAATATGAATCAAGATCAATTAAAGCAACTGGTGGGTGAGGCGGCACGAGATGAGGTGCTCAAGTTTCCCTCTGGACAAGTTTTGGGTGTAGGTACAGGTTCGACTGCTAACTGCTTTATTGATGCGCTATCCCCCCATAAGGATTATTTTGCGGGCACCGTATCAAGCTCTAATGCGACAACAGAGCGTTTGTTGAAGCATGGTTTTAAAGTGCTGAATCCGAATGATGTCCAAGGTTTGCCTGCCTACGTAGATGGTGCTGATGAAATCGATCCAGCTGGTCATATGATCAAAGGGGGCGGCGGAGCACTCACCAGGGAAAAAATTATTGCCTCCATGGCAAATCAATTTATTTGTATCTGTGATGCATCAAAACAGGTATTAGTGTTAGGTAACTTTGCGTTGCCGGTAGAAATTATTCCACTTGCGCAAGGCGCCGTTAGTCGTGAGTTGGAAAAGTTCGGCGGTAAGGTGAGTCTGCGTCTTGCAAAAAATACTCGCGCCGACCTGAATCAAACCGCTAGCGAACCATTTGTAACCGATAACGGTGGATGGCTCTTGGATGTGGCGGGGCTCAAAATTACCAACCCCATTCAGATGGAAGCGCAAATCAATCAAATTGCCGGCGTGATTACCGTTGGCTTATTTGCTAAAGAAAAAGCCAATATCTTATTAGTTAGCAATGCCGCTGGTGTTGAGCGTATTGCCTTCTAATGATTGGTTAATCAATGGTTGAGATATTAAAAAACCCGACGGGGTATGCCCATCGGGTTTGTTTGCCATGGTCTCCATGGCACAGGCTCTCGGAAGGTGTTTAGTTCCTTAGCCTATAAGCGCATAGATGCACTTATTTAGAGTGGCTTTCGCCAATGTAGTGGGACACCATAACTGTCTCACCACGACTTCATCCTATGCCTCTGATTTTGGCTTGTCAACGCCTCAAGTCATAAATAAATCAATATTTTTGAAATTTATTCCACCGGAGGTGGCACGTAACCTTGGGCGGTGTCGGCACCGCCTTCAAAGAAATGCTTTTCTACTTGTTTTAAGAGGTATTGACGCGCACGAGGGTCTGCCATATTGAGGCGATTTTCATTAATGAGCATCGTTTGCTGCTTTAACCAAGCGGCCCAAGCCTCTTTGGAGACTTGATTCCAAATCTTTTTACCAAGCTCGCCAGGAAGGGGCGCGAAATCCATTCCTTCTGCCTCTTTGTTGAGTTTGATGCATTGAACCATGCGTGCCATCTGTAATGCCTTTCTAAGATTGCTTATAGATCTTTTGTTAAAACCATGGACTTGCGGTCCCAGTTATAGATTTGTTTTCTTTCTTCTGGCAGATCATCAACCGAAGCTCGTTTAAAGCCACGCTTTAAAAACCAATGCTCAGTTCTGGTGGTGAGAACAAATAATTTTTTAATGCCTTCTTGTTTGGCGCGCATCTCCACCCGCTTCAATAGGCGCTCACCATCACCGGATCCCTGAACATCAGGATCAACGGCAAGGCAGGCCAATTCACCAACACCATTCGGAAATGGAAAGAGGGCAGCACAGCCAAAGAGTACGCGGTCATGCTCGATGACAGAGAAGCGGTGAATATCGCGCTCGATTACATCTTGACCGCGTGCAGCCAAGATACCTTCTTCTTCAAGGGGCATCGTCAATTGCAAGATTCCGCCGACATCATCTTGGTTGGCCTCGCGCAAGTTTTCAATATCGGATGAGGCGAGCATCATGCCAATACCATCATGAGTGAATAATTCCTCTAGGAGTGCGCCATCTTGATTGGATGGCAAGAAGTGAACGCGGCTAACGCCAGCCCGAATGGCTCTACCAGCCGTGTTGAGCAAGCCCTTCATGCCCAAGTCCATCTCTTTATTCTGCACTATGTATTCTTGTAGCTGTGGCATTGATAGTTCGGTAATGAAGTCGCCTTCAACATCTTTTAAGCCCGCATAGGGGCTTAAGAAAATAAGCTTATCGGCTTTCAGTGCCGCAGCGGTTGATGCTGCTACATCTTCATACGCTAGATTGAATGCCTGACCGGTTGGAGAAAAGCCCAAAGGCGATATCAGAACAATCTTGTTGCTATCAAGAGATTGTCTAATGGATCCAGAATCGACTTTGCGAACCAGGCCGGTGTGAATGTAATCGGTACCCTCTACAACGCCTACTGGCATTGCGGTAATAAAGTTACCGGAGATTACTGAAATACTTGAATCAGCCATGGGGGTATTTGGTAAGCCACGGCTAAATGCCGCCTCAATGTCCAGACGTAATTCACCGGCGGTTTCTTTAACGCACTCTAGTGCAGCCGCATCAGTGATCCTGTAGGAATGCATCGCGCTTTTGCCAAACTCGCTTTTGATATTGCGCGGCGTTAACTGCTCTTCAATTTGAGGGCGAATACCATGAACTAGGACAATCCGCATACCCATGGCATGCAACATGGCGATATCTTCAATCAGGTTCTCAAGACCAATTTCTTGGACGAGCTCGCCTGCAAAAGCGATGACAAAGGTCTTCTCGCGGAAGCTATGAATATAAGGCGCGACATCGCGTAACCACCCCACAAAAGGGAGGTTGGAGGTCGTTTCTTCAGCCAATGAGGCCTGGTTTGGTGCATTTGTCGGCATAGTGAGAAAATTATATGGTGCAAGAGTCTATAAACCAACCAAAACCCAAAGCAATCCCTACACCTGTGCCTGCTTCCAACACCTTGCGGCGCTTGGATGTTCGCTTTCCGGAGGAATTGCCAGTTTCCGGTCAGCGTCAGCTGATCAAGGATGCCTTGCTGGCTCATCAGGTGGTGATTGTTTGTGGTGAGACGGGTTCGGGTAAGACTACCCAGTTGCCAAAGATCTGCTTAGACCTCGGGCGAGGAACGATTAACGGCGGCAAGCTTATTGGCCACACTCAGCCTCGCCGGATCGCAGCTACTGCAACAGCCAAACGTATTGCCCAAGAGCTCGGTTCGCCAATTGGCCAAGATGTAGGTTATCAAGTTCGCTTTGCGGACAAGACCAGTAATACCGCTTCTATCAAGTTGATGACAGATGGCATTTTGTTGGCTGAGACGCAACGCGATCCTCAGCTACGCGCCTATGACACCCTCATCATCGACGAAGCACATGAACGCAGTTTAAATATCGATTTCTTATTGGGTTACTTGCGTCAGTTATTACCAAAGCGACCAGACCTCAAGCTGATTATTACTTCTGCGACCATTGACGCCCAGCGCTTTGCCGAGCATTTTGCTTTGAATGGCAAAGTAGCGCCGGTGATTGAAGTGAGCGGGCTATTGTTTCCGGTGGAGCAGCGCTATGCGCCATTGGAGCCAGATGCAAAACCAGATGGCAAGAAAGAATCTAAGACCGCCAAAGAAATGCCGGATGCGGTTGTAGAAGAGATCACTCAGTTATGGCGCGAAGGCGCAGCCGGCGCAGGTGATGTATTGGTGTTCTTGCCGGGTGAGCGCGAGATGCGCGACTGCGCTGAAGCATTGCGCAAGGATCATGTATTGCAGCAACGCTTTCATCCGGAGATTCTCAGCTTATTCGCCCGGCAGTCCGTTGCCGAACAAGAGAGAGTATTTAGTCCTGCTAATGGTAGAAGAATTATTTTGACCACCAACGTAGCGGAAACCTCTTTAACCGTTCCTAATATTCGATATGTAATTGATAGTGGTTTAGCGAGAGTAAAGCGCTACTCTTATCGTAATAAGGTGGAGCAACTTCAGATCGAACCAACTTCGCAAGCGGCAGCCAATCAAAGAGTGGGGCGTTGCGGTCGTGTATCTGACGGTATCGGTGTGCGTTTATATAGTGAGCAAGATTATCAAGGCAGATCTAAATTTACCGACCCTGAAATATTACGCAGCTCTTTAGCCGCAGTGTTATTGCGCATGAGTTCTTTGCGCTTAGCCAAGATTCGGCATTTTCCGTTTATTGATAAGCCTTTGGGTAGAGCTATTGCCGATGGCGTACAACTCCTTGATGAGTGTGGCGCAATTGCATTTGATGAGTCTGAGTTAGTGGATGGCAAAGATATCAACAGCAGCTTCAAACTGACTGCTATATGCAAACAATTAGCGGATTGACCGCTAGATCCCCGCATTGGGCGGATGCTGCTAGCCGCTAAAGAACAAAACGCACTAAAAGAAGTAACTTATTATTGCTTCAGCCTTGGCCACACAGGATCCCCGTGAGCGCCCCATGGAGCAGGCTGCAGCGGCTGATCAGGCCCATTTGCAGTTTGCGGAAGAGCGTTCCGAGTTCTTGAGTTTCGTTACGCTCTGGAATTGGTATCAAGAGGCTCTGCAACACAAACACAGCAATCGTCAGCTTGAGAATCTATGCAAAAGTAAATTTCTCTCACCACGTCGTTTGCGCGAGTGGCGCGATGTGCACGGCCAGCTCCATACGATGTTGGGTGAAAAGGGCTGGAAAGAGAATGACTTACCTGCTACTTATGAGCAAATTCACTTATCTTTATTGACTGGGCTGCTAGGTTATGTAGCCAAAAAAGAAGAGGATGAACAATCTCAGGACCGCAATAGTAAAACTGGTGGGTATGTTGGCGCGCGCGGTATTCGTCCTTTTATTTGGCTCGGCTCCACCATTGGCAAAAAGGCGGGTGCTTGGATTTTGGCGGGTGAGTTGCAAGAAACCAATCGCATGTATGCCAGAACGATTGCGAAGATTGAGCCCCAGTGGGTAGAGCGCGTAGCGGCGCATCGTCTCATTAAGTCCTTGAGTGATCCATTTTGGGATAACCGTCAGGGTGAAGTAATGGCGTTTGAGCGAGGTACTTTGTATGGTTTACCGATCTACAATGGCCGTCGCGTGCGTTATGAGCCACATAATCCAGATGAGGCAAGAGAGTTGTTTATTCGACAAGCGCTAGTTCAGGAAGAAATGTTTGGGCGCATGGGTACGCCTGCCCTACAACGGGAAACAGAATCTGACGCCAAGAAAAAATATCCCAATGTGTTTGCTTTCTTTTGGCAAAACCGCCGTCTCATTAAAGAAATTGAGGCTTTAGAGCATCGCTCCCGTCGCCCAGATGTATTAGTCGATGATGATTTGTTGGTTGCGTTTTATGAATCTCGCATTCCAAAAGAAGTGTGTGGGAGAGAGGATCTAAAGTCGTGGCTCAGCAAAGAGAAGGATTTAGATAGTCAGCTACGTCTAGAAACAGCGGATTTGATGCGCCATGAAGCTGCGGGCATTACTGTAGATCGCTATCCCAAAACTATGCTGGTCGGTGGTGCACCACTCAGTCTGACTTATCACTTTGAACCCGGCAGTCCAAAGGATGGGGTCACTCTAGTAGTTCCCTTGACTCAGCTGAATCAAGTGGATGGACGTCGCTGCGAATGGCTGGTGCCGGGGATCTGCGAGGAGAAGGTGTTGCTCTGAAGTCCTTGCCTCACAAGCTGAGGCGTTATTGCGTGCCACTACCAGATTACGCCAAGCCTTTTTTGGAGCGCAAGCTAGAAGAGAAGCAATTTGGTGTAGGTGATTTTTTGGATAGCTTGATAAGCGATATTCGCAAAGAACGCGGATTGGATATTAAGCGTACCGATTTCAGGCCCGAAGCATTACCGCTACATTCATCAATGAACTTTCGTTTGATTGATGAGCATGGTCGACAGCTCGAGGTGGAGCGGAATCTGACGCGCTTACGTTCTGAGTATGGGCAGACAGCTCGAAGCGCGTTTCAAGTGAGTGCCCAAGAAACTGCACAAGTTGAATTGGGTGTTGAGTCACCCGTAGGTGAAAAATCTAAACTCAATGCAAATGGAGGCGCAAATACTGCCGATACCACTCGCAAGGTTGAGCAGGGCGGTTACCGTGCCTGGGAATTTGGTGAGCTACCTGAAACGCTAGAGATTCAAAAGAGCAATAAGACTCTATTTGGTTATCCCGCCTTAGTTGATCGCGGCGATTTCTGCGATCTGGAGGTTTTTGACGATCTGGAGGAGGCGCGCAAGCAGCATGCTCTAGGGTTGTGTCGCCTATTTGCGCTGAGCAATAAGAACACGCTGAAGGCCTTGCAAAAACAATTGCCCGGGATTCGGGAATTGGGTTTGTTATTTATTAACGTGGGATCAGTGGATGGTTTGATAGAGCAGATTCTCAATCTAGCGCTGGAACGCGCATTTATGACTGAGCCTTTGCCAGTGAATGCTGACCAATTCATCGAGAGATTACAGGCCGAAAAGCCGAGATTGGCCTTAATTGCTCAGGAGATTTCTCGCCATGCGTTAAATGCATTGCAAGCATATGCTGATTTACAGAAAAAAACCGCTAGCGCGAAAGCGGCCTCACCATCTGCTTATGCCGATATTCAATCCCAGCTGCAAGGTTTAATCTTCCCCAAATTTGTTGCTGAAATACCTTATGCCCAATTGGTGCATTTACCGCGCTACCTAAAAGCGGTTGCGTTGCGGATTGATAAGTTACGCTCGAATCCTAGTCGTGACGCCCAGTGTCAAAAGGACTGGGAATCGGTTGCGCGTCCCTGGCAAAAATTGATGCAAGGAAAGAAAGGCGCTACTTCCTATGCGATGGCTCAGGACCAGGCCTTAATGGATTTTCGGTGGCAGCTAGAAGAGCTCAGGGTGGCCTTGTATGCTCAAGAGCTTAAAATGCCAACCCCCATATCTTTAAAGCGCCTTGAAAAGGTTTTGGCAAGCTTGCGCTAGGTCAAATTCACAGTCATATCCATTGGATTTTTGGGGTTTGAAGTCTCTCCGATTGCTTACAATGTAGGTATGTATACATTTATCAAAATTAGAGGTTTTCGCACTCTTGCGACTTTCGCTTTATTTTCATTTCTTTTTGGCAATCAATCTGCATTTGCCCAGGCTGGTAACGGCATGACACCGGCCGCACCGGTAAATCAACCAAAGTTGGCCGTTATTCTCAATTCTGGTGAAGCCTCGGTTAGTTTGATTGACATGACTACTCGTCAAGTGGTTAAAACTATTCCAGTAAGTAAAGAGCCACATCACCTAATGATCACCCCCGATCAAAAAACCTTGCTAATCACCAATGCGGCGGGTAATGACGTGGTGTTGATGAATCCTACTACTGGTGAGTTGACGGGTAAGATTCCAAACATCATTGATCCGTACCAAATCGGGTACTCACCAAACCATAAATGGTTCATCGCAAATGGCAATCGTTTGGATCGTGTGGATATTTATTCTGCTGATGGTGCCAATCTGAAGTTGGCGAAAACGCCAAATCATATTGCCTTTACATCAGATAGCAAAATCGCATTTATTACTTTGCAAGACTCCAGTGAGCTTGCGGCGATTGATTCGGAAACGCAAAATGTATCGTGGGTGATGTCTACAGGTAAAGTGCCCGCTGGTTTATGGATGACACCAGGAGATCAATATTTATTGGTTGGCATTACTGGCGAATTATCCAGGCAAGGGAGCGCATAATTATCACTGGACTCCCAGCCGGCCCGGATGACATGGAGATTACCCCCGATGGAAAAACACTCTGGATTACTTTCCGTTTCTCTAAAAAGGTTAGGGTAATTGATATCCCAACAATGAAGTTGGTAACTGTGATTCCCGTTGGGAAATCCCCTCATGGCGTCTTCTTTACTCCAAGGG
Organism: Polynucleobacter necessarius; assembly: GCF_900095215.1. Taxonomy (NCBI): domain Bacteria; kingdom Pseudomonadati; phylum Pseudomonadota; class Betaproteobacteria; order Burkholderiales; family Burkholderiaceae; genus Polynucleobacter; species Polynucleobacter necessarius. Next base: position 622,594 of record NZ_LT606949.1, read on the forward strand.
CTGGATGGGAGTAAGTATCATCATGAATCGCATGAGTCATAAGGCATTCATACGTATTACAGCCGTCCTTTTGATCGGCTGTTTTTCATTGTGAGCTATTGCTCAGGTTGCAGAGTGCAATAAACAGGTTTACCTCACCTTTGATGCAGGCAATATAGCGGTCGCTGAAAAGGTTGCGGAGATGCTGCAGCGTCAAAATGTGAAGGCCACTTTCTTTTTGGCGAATGAGAAAACATTCCGCGGCGACTTTTCCATGGACGATTCATGGAAAACGTATTGGCAAGCGCGCGTTAAGGAAAGTCATCACTTCGGTAATCATACTTTTGACCACACTTATTTTGTCAAAGATGGTCTCAAAGGCGAGGTATTTGAAAAACCTCAATTTGGTTCCAAGGCCGGCATGACCCTGTCGTACAACGAAGCGGCAATGTGTAAAGAAATTCGCCGAGTAGGCCAGCGTTTTCAGGAGCTTACCGATCAGCCCATTCAAAAGATTTGGCGTGCCCCGGGTGGTACAACCTCTCCAACATTGATTCGGATGGGGGATATGTGTGGTTATGAACATATAGGTTGGGCTTCTACGGGATTCTTGGGTGATGAACTGAACTCGTATAAGCATCCCAATAGCGTTCTGCTAGATAAAGCAAGCCGTAGCATCAAAGATGGGGATATCACGATAGCCCACTTGGGTATTGGGTCTCGGAAAGACCCTTGGGCGCCTGCTGTTTTGGAGCAGCTCATTATTAATCTGAAGGGGCGCGGGTTCTGCTTTGGACTGTTACCCAAAAATGATGTAAATCCGTCAAAATAAAGCATGGATTTCAACGCGATCACTTCTGCGATTGCATCCGCTTACGCCAGCACTCAGGAATTTCTTTTTTCAAACGTTGTAGGTCCAATTCTGTACCAGTTTGATTTGATGTCTTGGGCTGAGGATGTATTCGATGGAATTGATTGGTTTTTATTTGGCTGTATTCAAATTTTCTTAATCATTGTCTTATTAAGAACATGGGAGCGTTTAGCTTCAGCTGAAAAACAGGAGCGTTTTGCTAAGTCGAGCAGGGCAGATGTTATCTACACGCTATTTCATCGCGTCATGTTTATTGCTTTATCTGGGTTCTTTTTGGAGATTGCCTCCATGCTTCATGATTTCCGTTTTGATCGATTGAATGTGGAGTCTTGGTGGCCTGGGGTTAGCTCCATTCCGGCGGTGAGTTTTTTTAATCTACTTGGTGCTACTAGATTTTGTTGATTACCTCTACCACCGGGCTTCGCACGCATTTAATTTGTGGTGGCAGTTACATGCTTTGCATCACAGTCAAACGGTGATGACCGCATGGTCAGACAACCGTAACCACATTCTGGACGACATCACGCGAGCCACTTTCATGGCTTTCTTTGCGCTTTTATTGCTCGTATCTCCCGGTCAATTCATTATGCTGCCAATATCAATGTGCATTTAGGGATCGCGAAATATTTCCTCATTTCTCCCATGTTCCATCGTTTGCATCATGCGGTTGGGTATGGACATGAGGCTATAGGTAAGCCTGGCGTTCTGGGAGGTTGTAATTTTGATATTTTGTTTCCCTGGTGGGACATGTTGTTTAGAACAGCCATCTTCCCAAAAGAGGTCTATCCTACAGGGGTGAGAAGCTTAACGGTTTCCCCAGAACATCCTTACTCAACAGTGGCAAGGACTTGTTCATGCCCTTAAAGAAATCATGCCCAAGTAGACATCAGTCTTAGGCAATAGGAGTTGTATGGTTGGATTACAGCAGGTATTCAAATCGTTTGGAATGGCTTTAGTTGGAACCATGCATCCTCGTATGCTGTGGCTCAGCTTAAGACCATTTCTAATCGTCTCCGTTTTATGGGGTTGTCTTATTTGGCTCACATGGGCGCCTGTTCTAGAGGCGCTCAGCATCTTTCTGACTACCTCTGTATTCACGAGTTGGATACAAGACGGCCTCATTTGGGCGGGTTTTGAAAATGCGAGAGCTTGGATCGCGCCACTATTTTTCGTGATGCTGATCATTCCTTTGATCACGATCAGCTTGCTCGTGTTGATTGCTTTTTCAACAGTGCCTTCGATTGTCAAAATCGCGTCCAGGCAAGCGCAATTCCATGATTTGGAATGCAAGCGCGGCGGGGGTTTCTTTGGCAGCGTGATTTATACCCTATGGTCAGCGTTAATTTGCTTGGCATTAGTGATGTTGACATTGCCAGTGTGGTGGGTTCCTCCGCTTGTGGCGATATTGCCTCCATTGCTTTGGGGCTGGCTAACCATGCGACTCATGTCATATGATGTTTTGGCCAAATATGCTAGCGCAGAAGAGCGTGATTTGCTGATTCAAAAATATCGCTGGCCTTTACTCTGCATGGGTATCGCATCGGGGATGTTGGGCGCAGTACCTACTTTCTTTTGGGCAACCTCCGCATTGGCTTTAGTGCTGTTTCCGATAGTGAGTTTTATCGCGCTTTGGATTTATTCTTTAATCGTTGTGTTTGCCGCTTTGTGGTTTAGCTATTTCCTCTTAGATGCTCTTAAGCAATTAAGAGAGGAGGAATTGGATCAAGCCCTCACAGTGCAGTCACGAGTTGTAGATATGGAGCTTCCATATCATGGCCAATAAGATGGTTGATGCAATTAAAAAAGTGGAGATTGATGCAGCTAAAGATGTATCAACAGCGATGCAGCGACGCTTTGGTCTCATTATGATTGGCGACGAGATATTGTCTTGGCGCCGTCAAGATAAGCACATGAGCAAGTTGATTGAGCTTCTGAATGAGCGTGGCCTCAGTCTTGCCTGGACTAAATATGTTACCAATGATCCAGCGCAAATTACAGCCACCCTAAAAAACAGTTTCGCGAGTGGTGATGTGGTGTTTAGTACGGGCGGCATCGCCGCGACACCGGATGATCACACGCGTTATGTGTAGCGCTTGCTTTGGGCACCAAAACAGAATTGCATCCAACAGCGCGCGAGTTGATTGCTGGACGTATTCAGTCGATGGCAGAGGGCGATCCAATCAAGTCGGATTTAAATACTCCCGAAAACCTACATCGCTTCAAGATGGGTGAGTTTCCAATCGGTAGTGAAATTATTCCGAACCACTATAACCAAATTCCCGGTTTTCGCATTCGGGAACATCACTTCGTACCTGGGTTTCCGATGATGGCTTTGTGCTTGGATACCCACTATAAAGACCTTTTTCATCAAGAAAATTGGGCTGAACAGAGTTTTATTGTGCCCAATGGCATCGAATCCACGTTGACCTCTTTGATGGAGCGTATTGAGGCTAACTTCCCTTGAGTGCAGGTCTTTAGTCTGCCGTCGGTGGGGGATGTCACCAAGGGGGCGTATGCCCAGCGCCACATCGCATTGGGCATCAATGGCAATGCCAACTTGCTAGCAAGTGCATGGATAGCCCTGCGTACAGGAACCCAGGACCTCGGTTACGAAATCCACGATATCAGTTCTCAATTTGCACTAAAAAGGTGCAAATTGAGGTAGTTTTGGCTGCTTGAGTGGTATTTCAGCACTTAACAGTGCGATAATGAGAGTTTCCAGTTGTTTGCTTCAGTAAATTACATACATCTATTGGGCATGTTTGATGCCTGGAATCAACAAGGGCGTATGCCTTAAGTTTTGATTCCGAATTTAGTTAATAAGAGGGGATTTGCATGACGAAGGCCGTCGCTGATGTGATGAAGTTAGTTAAAGAGAAAGAGTGTACTTTTGTTGATTTCCGCTTTGTGGACACAAAGGGCAAAGAACAGCACACGACAGTTCCCATCTCTGCTTTTGACGAAGATAAATTTGAGAGCGGTCATGCATTTGACGGTTCTTCTATCGCTGGCTGGAAGGGTATTGAGGCTTCAGATATGTTGCTCAAACCAGATCCAACAGCGGCTTACATCGATCCATTCTATGAAGAGCCAACCTTGGTTTTGACATGTGATGTGATTGAGCCGGCTGATGGTAAAGGTTACGATCGTGACCCACGTTCTATCGCTAAGCGCGCAGAAGCCTACCTCAAGAGCACTGGTTTAGGCGATACAGCTTACTTTGGTCCAGAGCCAGAGTTCTTTATTTTTGACGGTGTTCGTTGGGGCGCTGATATGCAGGGCTGCTTCGTGAAGATTGAATCTGAGGAAGCTCCATGGTCTTCTGCTGCTGAAATCGACGGGGGTAACACTGGCCATCGTCCAGGCAAAAAAGGTGGCTATTTCCCAGTTGCCCCAGTAGATACATTCCAAGATATGCGTTCTGAAATGTGTTTGATTCTCGAATCACTGGGTATTCCAGTGGAAGTGCATCACCATGAAGTTGCTGGCCAAGGTCAAAACGAATTGGGCACTAAGTTCAGCACATTAGTAGAGCGTGCTGACTGGACTATCTGGCAGAAATACGTGATTCAAAACGTAGCTCATGCTTACGGTAAAACAGCAACATTTATGCCTAAGCCTGTAGTTGGTGATAACGGTTCTGGTATGCACGTTCACCAATCTATTTGGAAAAATGGCGAGAACTTGTTTGCGGGTAACGGTTATGCAGGTTTGTCAGAGTTTGCATTGTTCTACATCGGCGGCATTATTAAGCATGCCAAGGCATTGAATGCGATTACCAATCCAGGCACAAACTCATACAAGCGTTTGGTGCCGGGCTTTGAGGCTCCAGTGAAGTTGGCGTACTCAGCACGTAACCGTTCTGCGTCTATCCGCATTCCACACGTTTCCAATCCTAAGGGTCGTCGTATTGAAACTCGCTTCCCTGATCCATTGGCAAACCCATACCTCTGTTTTGCGGCATTGATGATGGCTGGTTTGGATGGTGTTCAGAACAAGATTCATCCAGGCGAAGCTGCTGACAAGAACTTGTATGACTTGCCACCAGAAGAGGACGCAAAGATTCCAACCGTATGCGCGAGTTTGGAAGAGGCATTGGAAGAATTGAAGAAAGATCATGAGTTCTTGACTCGTGGTGGTGTATTCATTGAATCCATGATTGATGCATATATCAATTTGAAGATGGAAGATGTCACACGTTTCCGTATGACAACTCACCCAATCGAATTTGATATGTACTACTCTCTGTAAGCGAAGGAGAGAACTTGAGCGCATGTCTGTTGCGCAATTCGTTCAAAGGAGCGGCTTCGGCTGCTCCTTTGTTTTCGACATTGCGTGATCAGATGCCTAATGCCATTGTGGTATTTGAGGCTGAGACCCAACAATTGGTGTACGTGAACCCGGCTGCTGAGTCAGCTTTGGATCTTTCGCGTAAATCACTTGAGGGTCAAGCTGTGCACAATTTATTTGGCGATAACCTCGCTTTGGTTGGCATGATTAGCGAGGTGAAGCAAAACCATTTCTTGGCGCAACGCCAAGAAATGGTTTTGCTTCACTACATGGCAGTATTCATCAAGATTCCATTCCTGCGCATGTAGTAGTGGCAGCCTTGGAGGATACCACCCTCATCATGATGGCGTGGTTTCCAATTGACCAGCAATTGCGGAGCGAGCGTGATGAACGCGTGACCCAGCAAGTCGAAGCAAATAAACAGTTAATGCGTAATTTGGCGCATGAGATTAAAAATCCTTTGGGTGGAATTCGTGGAGCAGCTCAGCTGTTAGAGTTTGAGCTACCTGAAAAAGGTTTGCGTGCATATACCCAAGTCATTATTCAAGAATCAGACCGTCTGCAAATTTTGGTAGATCGTATTTTGACGCCGCATCGCAAAGCGCATGTGATGGAATCCTTTAATGTGCATGAAGCGCTGGAGCGAGTGCGCAGCTTAGTTCTGGCTGAGTTTCCCAAAGGACTCAGGATGATTCGGAACTATGACACCAGTCTGCCAGATGTATTGGGGGATCGTGAACAGTTGATACAGGCGGTTCTGAACATCGTGCATAACGCTGCCCAAGCGCTTTCTGAAGAAATTCAAAAAGGTGTTTCGCAAATTGAATTAAAGACGCGTGTGGCTCGTTCGGTGACGATTGCAAAACATCGCTATAAGTTAGCGATGGATCTACATGTGATTGATAACGGGCCTGGTATTCCGGAAGACATGATTGAACGCATCTTTTTCCCCTTGGCTTCGGGAAGAGAGAGCGRTAGTGGGCTTTGGCTGACATTAGCTCAAACCTTTGTGCAGCAACACCAGGGGTTTATTGCCTGTGATAGTCGTCCTGGACGGACTGATTTTTATATTCAAATTCCATACCGTAGGCAGGAGAAAGCATTATGAAGCCAATCTGGATCGTAGATGATGATCAATCCATTCGCTGGGTTTTGGAAAAAGCTTTAGCACGCGAGAATATTCCGCATAAAAGCTTTTCAACCCCCAATGACGTTCTGAATGCCTTGGAAAAAGAAGCTCCACAGGTATTCATTTCGGATATCCGCATGCCACGCGGCAATGGTTTGGATCTTTTGCAGCACGTAAAGGATAGTCATCCCCCAATTCGCCAGTCATTATCATGACAGCTTATTCGAATTTGGATTCAGCGGTTTCCTCGTTTCAATGGGGCGCATTTGAATACCTTACTAAACCATTTGATGTGGAGAAAGCTGTCGAACTAATCCATCGAGCGGTTGAACAGGGCATTCGGAATGAATCTGGCGCTAAAGAATTAACAGCTTGGCGACAAGACGCCACCGAAATCATTTGTCAAGCCCCAGCCATGCAAGAAATCTTCCGTGCTGTTGGCCGCCGATGCGATAAAAATGTCCGCCTGACAGCACCCTCAATAAACGGGTTTGCAAATCCAACGGGAGATCGCCAACCTCACCCAAAAATAGCGTGCCGCCATCAGCCTGCTCAAAGCGGCCTCGACGCAAGGTTTGAGCCCCTGGAAAGACGCCTCGTTCGTGACCAAAAAGCTCGAACTCCAATAAAGCTTTCGGCACAGCGGAAGTACTCAAAGAAATAAATGGTCCTTTAGCGCAAGGGCTATGCTTATGGAGAGCATGAGCCACCAATTCTTTACCGGTACCGGACTCTCCAGTAATTAATACAGTTGCATTTGAGTGGGCTAAGCGGCCAACATCCCATTAAGGAAAATGTACGCATCATTGCTTCAACCCATCAAAATCTCGATGCGCGAGTAGCGGCGGGTTTATTTCGTGAGAATCTGTTGCATCGTCTCAATGTTATTCGTTTGCGTATGCCTTCTTTGCGTGAGTGCAGTGAAGATGTTCCGATGCTCGCTAGACATTTCATGCTTAGCTGCGCCAAGTTTTTAGGTGTTGAGCCCAAGAAATTATCTGATGAAATTTTAAAACAGATCAGCGCAATGCCATTTCCTGGTAATGTGCGTCAGCTGGAAAACTTATGTCACTGGTTAACGGTGATGACACTCGCTAACGTGATTGGCGTTAGCGATCTACCCGCAGATATCGTCGCGGAAGCTAGTGAGCAACCCGTGATTTTGCATGGCGAATCTTCCCCCAGCAATCCCACTGCTAAAGTATCTTCGGGCGACTGGGAGAGTGGTGTGGCCCGTCTTGCGGTCAAGATGCTGCAGGATGGTGACAAAGAAGTGTTTGATACATTAACCGCGCGATTCGATAAGGCGGTATTGCAAGCGGCCTTGGAGGTGACTCGCGGCCGTCCGGTTAATGCGGCTCAGAGTCTAGGTATTTGGCGAAATACAATCACGCGTAAATTACAGGGACTGGAAATTGATGACTGATTTAGTGCGAATAGCTGCGTGGAATGTGAACTCACTAAAGGTTCGCCTCCCACAAGTGCTGCGCTGGCTCCAGGATCAAGAAAAAAAGCGTCAGCCGATTGATGCGCTCTGCTTGCAAGAGCTTAAGCTAACGGATGATAAATATCCACATAAGGCACTAGAAGAGGCTGGTTATCTCAGTCTTGCCGCAGGGCAAAAAACCTATAACGGTGTTGCGATCATTCTGCGTAAGGCTGCTTTAGCGCCGCTTGCCTCTGATGTAGATACCGCCTTTCTAAAGCCCGTCAGAAATATTCCCAACCACGAAGATGAGCGGCAGCGTATTCTTGCGGCGACGGTCTGTTTTGCGGGTACTCAGCCAATGAGGCTTGTTTCAGCATACTTTCCAAATGGACAAGCTCCCGATAGTGACAAGTTTGCATATAAGCTGAATTGGTTAAGTGGCTTGCGTACTTGGTTGGGTGAAGAGCTACAACTAAACCAACGTTTAGCGCTTCTTGGCGACTTCAATATCGCTCCAGCAGATGAAGATGTTCATGATCCCAAGGCGTGGGAAGGGCAGAACTTAGTGTCCCCGCCTGAGCGCGATGCTTTTCGGGAGTTAATTAAGCTTGGGCTCAATGATTCATTTCGGATGTTTGAGCAAGCTCCCAAAACATTTAGTTGGTGGGACTATCGCATGATGGGCTTTAGAAGAAATGCTGGGATGCGTATCGATCACATCTTGTTAAGCAAAGACTTAAGAGAAAAATGCACCGCTAGCACAGTGGATAAAGAGCCGAGAACGTGGGAGCAGCCTTCTGACCATGCTCCCGTGATAGCGACAATTAAAAAAACCTAAGAAAAAGCCAGGCGGCTCTTAAGTTAGTCCGCCATGCCTTAATAGGGCATCAATGCTGGGTTCTCTACCCCTAAAGGCCTTGAATGATTCGGCGGCCGGACGACTTCCGCCCACTTCCAAAATTTCCGTGCAATAGCGTGTGCCGGTTTCTTCATCGAGCACGCTTCCAGTCAGTTTCGCAGCCTCTTCAAAAGCAGAGTAAACATCAGCGGATAACACTTCCGCCCACTTGTAGCTGTAATAGCCTGCCGCATAGCCGCCTGCAAAAATATGGCTAAAGGTGTTGATCCAACGGGAGATTGCTGGCTGTGGAATGACGTTAAATTGATCGGCAATGACTCTCGATTCCTCCAGAACTGCCTGGCCCTTGGCATTCTTCGCATCAAAACTAGCATGCAGCCGCCAGTCGGTTAATGACATGACTATTTGGCGCAAGGTCATATAACCATTCTGGAAATTTTTAGCGGCTAAGATTTTTTCAAAGAGTTCTCGTGGCAGCGGTTTACCTGTTTCCGCATGCGCTGTCATTTTTTCGAGCACCTCCCATTCCCAGCAGAAGTTTTCCATAAACTGGCTAGGTAATTCAACTGCATCCCACTCAACACCATTGATGCCGGAAACTCCCAGCGCGCTGACTTGGGTTAATAAGTGATGCAATCCATGACCGCTCTCATGGAATAGGGTGATGACATCATTGTGGGTAATGGTTGGTTGACGCAAGACGCCGTCTACCTTCACTGGCGGGGCAAAATTACAAACGAGGTGCGCCACAGGAATTTGAATCTCTCCATTTGGCAATACTCTGCGACCACGCGCATCATCCATCCAGGCGCCACCGCGCTTACCAGGGCGAGCGTAGGGATCCAAGTAGAAATACGCCACGAGATCGCCTTTGGCATTCTTTACGGAAAATGATTGCACGTCCGCATGCCAGGTTGGCAAATTGGCAGATTCAATCTTCACCCCAAATAAGGTCTGAATGACTTGAAAGAGTCCATCTAACACCTTGGGCAAAGAAAAATATTGTTTTAATTCATTTTCGGAGAACGAGTAGCGCTCTTGTTTTAATCGTTCCGATGCAAATGCGATATCCCAAGGCTCCAATCCATCGACGATTGCAAGTTTAATGTTGGCAAATTCTGAAAGTTCTTGCCAATCTTTCATGGCAAATGGTTTCGCTGTCTTGGCGAAATTCGTGAGGAAGGAATCAACTTCTGCAACACTGCTAGCCATTTTGAGTGCCAGGCTAAGGGCGGCATAATTTTTATACCCCAGCATGCGCGCTTCTTCATCACGAAGTCGTAATTGATCGAGCATATTTTGTGTGTTATCCCAATCTAATTTACCTTTGCCGTACTGTGGCGCCAGTTCAGAAGCACGAGTGACATAAGCCTCATACATTAGACGCCGTAGCGCGCGATTTTCCGCATACTGCATAATGGGGTAATAAGAGGGGAAGTGCAAAGTGAAAGCCCAGCCCTGCAATGCTTTCTGCTGAGCGGTACCTGCCGCTGCGGCAATGGCATCCTCTGGTAATCCCGCCAGCTCAACTAGGTCAGTCACAAGATGAACGAAGCCATCGGTTGCATCTAATACGTGATCTGAAAATGCTTTGCCTAGGGTTGCTTGCTCATCTTGGATTTGTGCAAAGCGTGGTTTGTCTTCATCGTTCAATTCTGCGCCGCCCAAACGAAAATCTCGCAAAGAGTTTTCAATCACTTTTTTCTGCGCTGCGCTGAGCTTTCCAAAGTCTGGGGTTTTACTTAGGTCTTTAAATTTCTGGTAGAGCTCTAAATTTTGACCAAGACTAGAAAAGAAGGCGGTGACTTTAGGTAGCATCTCTCCGTAAGCGGCACGTAACTCAGGTGTGTCGACAACACTATTGAGGTGTGAGATCACACCCCAGGATCTGCCTAAAGCCTCAGTGGCATCTTCCAGAGGTTCGGCCAGCGTATCCCAGGTTGGTTCTGTATTGGGATTCACTGCGACATCAACCGCATCTTGCGCTTGCCTTAATAAATACTCGATCGCCGGGGCAATATGCTCTGGCTTAACTTCAGAGTATGTAGCAACCCCCCGCCAAAAGGTGAGCAGGGGATTATGTTTTAAGTTTGAAGGATGGGTGGAGCCGTGAGATGCGCTTGAGGATGCAATCATCCCTCTAGCTTAATGGACTAGCAGCAATTTTGCCAAATCCCCAGTCAATTCCCCAGTCAATTTCTCAGTGCGCGTATTGGTTAATGCTTTACTGCCTTTTCAGCGGCCTCTAATGTATTCATCAGCAGCATAGTGATAGTCATAGGGCCGACACCGCCGGGAACCGGGGTAATCCAGCCCGCTACGTACTTGGCAGTATCAAAATCGACATCGCCACAAAGTTTGCCATCAGGAAGTCGATTAATGCCAACATCAATCACTACGGCACCATTTTTTACCATGTCACCAGAGATCATCTTTGGTTTACCAGTGGCCACTACAAGGATATCGGCATCTTTAGTGTGGTGCGCTAGATCGCGAGTCTTGCTATTGCAGATGGTGATAGTCGCGCCGGCTTGCAATAGAAGCATGGCCATTGGCTTGCCCACAATATTAGAGGCGCCAACAATAACCGCGCGAGCGCAGCGAATAGGGTAGTCAATGCTTTCTAGAATCTTCATGCAGCCATAGGGTGTGCATGGTTTGAATTCTGGTTGACCAACCATCAGAGCACCGGCATTCGCAACGTGAAAACCATCTACATCTTTTTTTGGCGTAATCGCTTCTAGTACACGCTCGGAAGCGATATGTTCTGGCAAAGGGAGTTGCACTAAGATGCCATGAATCGCAGGATCCGCATTGAGGGTGGCGATACGAGCAATCAGTTCGTCTTCACCTAGCTCAGCGGAGTAGCGCTCTAAAACAGAATGAAAGCCCACATCTTCACAGGCCTTCACTTTATTGCGAACATATACCTGGCTAGCAGGATTATCTCCAACTACGATGACGGCTAAGCCTGGCCTCGTGCCTGTGGCAGTCACAATTGCGCCACGAGCCGCAATTTCTGTGCGAAGTTTTTTAGAAAGGGCGTTGCCGTCCAATAATTGCGCTGGCATCTAAACACTCCAGTGATTAATTAGGCTGAGGATCGGAGAAAGCGAAGCGGGGTAGGTCTGCAACGGTATTGACATTGAGCTTTTCCATGATGTTCGCGCGGTGCGCTTCAACCGTTTTAATGGAAATACCAAGATCATCGGCAATTTGTTTGTTCAAGCGACCGGCACGCTGTGCTCAAGAACTTGACGCTCACGACCTGTGAGTTTGCTCAGCAAGCCTTGAGTAATTTGTCGTTGACTTGCTTGTGAATAATCAATGCGCGCTTTAGCTAGCATGCGATCCACTAATCCGCGGAGATCATTTTCTTTGAAAGGTTTTTCAATGAAGTGCACCGCGCCACGTTTCATAGTGGATACAGCCATAGACACATCGCCATGACCGGTAATGAAAGCAACTGGCATTGGTAACTTTTCGGCAGTTAAGCGCTCTTGCAATTCAAGGCCTGACATGCCGGGCATACGAACATCCAAGATGGCGCAAGAGATGGTGGACTTATCAGTGCTTTGCAAAGATTGCAAGAAACGTTCCGCACTTGCATGGCAGCGCACAACATAGCCATTGCTCTCTAAAAGCCAGGTAAGTGCATCTCTCACCGCTTCATCATCGTCAACTACATAGACAACTTCAGCTTGGTTCGGTTTTGCAGTAGCACTTAAGTTCATATCAGTTCTCGCGAGGTAAACCTAAAAATTCGATGTTAAGTATTGGCCTTGGTTTCAGTGGATTCTAAGGGTAGAAGTATTGTAAAGGTGCAGCCAGCCAGCTTGGTCTGTTCTGCGTCGGTCACATTGGTGGCCCAGAGTCTGCCATGATGGGATGCGATGATAGAGCGACAAATATTCAGCCCCATGCCAATTCCATCCGATTTTGTGCTGAAAAATGGCTCAAACATGCGTTCTAGGACGTTTTCGGGGATTCCGCCCCCCGCATCTGTAACCTGAATTCTGAGCATGGCCGGGGAAATGCTGGTGTCTAAGTCCGCACTAATTTTTACTGCTGGAGCGGACCAGCGGGATGAGAGGGGATAAGCCTCGCGAACGCTATTTAAGGCGTTTTTCAGGAGATTAACGACTACCTGCAAGATTAAGACGGGGTCCAGATTTACTACCGGGAGATTGTCGGCAATTTCAGAGTTAATGCTTAATCTATGGCGATGGGCTTCAATTTCAACCAGACCTACTGCGTCATTAATGATTTCAGCGATGCAGGCCGCTTTGCGCTGTGGCTCACTGCATTTTACAAAACCTCGAATGCGTTGAATGATGGTTCCAGCGCGATGCGCTTGTTCGGAAGCCTTCTCTAGGGCCGGAAAAATTTCTTTGGTCATGGCGGGATCCAAATTGCCATCTAAGCGTTTTGCAACGCCCATGCAGTAGTTTGAGATCGAGTAGTTTGAGATCGCTGAGAGAGGTTGATTTAACTCGTGCGCCAGGGAGGAGGTCATCTCACCCATGGTGGTGAGGCGGCTCGTGAACTGAATGCGTTCTTGTTGTTGAAGCGCTAAGTCATCCACTTCTTTGCGTGCGGTAATGTCGGTGGCAATTAAGAGTTGTGCGAGGTGGCCATCTACCCAGGGTATGAAGCGTCGTCTCACTTCAAACCATTTATTGCTGTCATCACTTAATTGCACTTCTTCGGATTCGGGCTCTTGATATAAAAAAGAGGTTGGTATGCCAGGAGGAGATTCTTCGAGATCTTCGGCGATATCGCGCATTACCGTATCGCTTGAATCACCACCGGCTAATTGAAAGTGGCCTTTTGAATCATCTCCAAATCACTCTCGATAAAAGCAATTGGCAAACAATAGGGCACTTGTCTCTAATGAGACTACGGACACTGCCGCATCAAGACTTTCTAAAACGGTAGTAAAGCGTTCTTGTGATGCCGCCAATTCTTCACGAATCTTTTTTGGGCTCGGAAATATCAATTAAAGAGGTAACCCAGCCAGTCTGCTTCCCTTTTTCATTAATCAACGGAGCAATGAAGGTGCGCGTTTGAATTAGGGTTCCATCGCGCTTGAGTATCGCGCCTTCAATGCCGACTTTCATGCTGCCGCTGATATTTGATTGCAGCGCTCGATTCATCGTCTCTACAAGTTCATCTCTTCTGCTGTCGGGCCAGAACGGGCAGGGAGGGGTAAGCCCCATTAATTCTTCGGATGACCAACCCGTCATTTCGCAAAACGCGCGATTGACATAGGTATAATGCGCTTTTGCATATCGTGCGCACGAATTCCCACTGGTGTGGAGTTCTCCATCGCATTACGAAAGCTAGTTTCAGTTCTTAAGCTTGCTTCTGCCTCTTGGCGAACTTGCATTTGCTTGAGAACAGACCAGAGGCTCCAAATAACGAAAGCGCTCAACCCCAAGACAACGCCAATCAGCATCCTAAAGGTAAGGTTGGTGTGGAGGATAAGTATCAATACGCAAAGTAATGTTGGGGCTTAAAATCCCGATATCCAGACTAGTCTGATTGCTAAAGACTCAGTTCTTTTGTCTGAAGGAATCGCCAATACTTTTTCGTTGTCGGCAATGCGAGTGAATCCGTAGTAGGACTTCAGTTCGCCAGGGATGATGTCCAATATTCCTTGGGTGGTATAGAGCGCCGCTAAATAGTCAACGATCTCTCCGCTAACGATATTGGGCACCACTTGCCAAAAAACAATTTTTCTTTTCGTAAATATGGGGTCATTGTTCGGTAGATTTAATGAGATGAACTCACTAAAAGCTGCTCGATTGGTGGCTCTACTTAATTCAATTGTGGATGCAAGACTGGCATTAACAAGTTGATCATTGTGGGTTTTGCTGATCCAGTCTGTTTTGCTGGTTTCGGCCGGGGCTACCCATGGCCGCTGACTATGATTGTTGAGCCAAAGGATTCTGATAATTTCATGATTATTGGCTACCAGCTCTTCAGCTTGCTCTCTTGTGATTTGTTTTAACTTGACCTGATCTTCGCTAGCCGAAACTTCGAGATTAATCGTAGTTAATGCATCAAGATTGTTGGCAAAGCGCGATTGAATACGTTGTTTGGCAAATGAAAGTTCTCTGAATAACGCAGCTTCCTGCTGATTCTTTTCTTGTAAGTGCAGTGTGCCCAAAATAATGCCCATGACAGCCGTAAATAAAACAAGCGCTAGCAGGGGGTGTAAAAAAGCTTAAATCCGCGTATTTTGCGCAGCCATTTAAATGGTCTCAGGAAAAGGTTGGTTGGTGCGGGTCCTTTCATGAATACAAAGCATTTTGCCCTATCACCATTGCTAATAAGCGATTTCCGATCCTGGAAAAACCGTTCTTATTTTCAGCGTAATACAATACCACATTATGAGAAATATTATCATTATGTGGAAAATTGCTTGTTTACACCCATATACCTTCCTAGAATATTGTCTATAGAGTTAATGACAAAGTCAGCACTACTATTTATTGGAGACAAAAGATGGCAGCGGTTCCAGACCAAGTATTAGGTAAAAAAAATGCCCAGGACGCTGATCCAGGCGAGACTCAAGAATGGTTGCAAGCGCTCGATGGCGTGATTCGCAACGAAGGTCCTGAGAGGGCTGCCTATCTCATTGATCAGCAAATTTCTCATGCACGCGTCAATGGAGTGGTGCAACCTTTCCATGCGGAGACCCCTTATATCAATACCATTCCAGTTGAGAATCAAGCGCGCTTACCCGGCGATCAAAATGTAGAGCATCGCATTCGTTCTTATACTCGGTGGAACGCGATGGCGATGGTTCTGCGGGCCAATAAAGACACCAATGTTGGTGGTCATATTTCATCCTTCCAATCAGCGGCAACTTTGTACGACGTTGGCTTTAATCACTTTTGGCATGCACCGTCTCCAGAATATGGCGGAGATTTGATATTTGTACAGGGCCACTCCGCGCCGGGCGTTTATGCGCGTGCTTATATGTTGGGTCGCCTTGAAGAAGGCCAGCTGAACAACTTCCGCCAAGAAGTAGGGGGCAAAGGAATATCCAGCTATCCGCATCCTTGGTTGATGCCAGACTTCTGGCAGTTCCCAACGGTATCGATGGGATTAGGCCCAATCATGGCTATTTACCAGGCCCGCTTTATGAAGTACTTAACAGACCGTGGCTTCATTCAAGAGCAGGGTCGTAAGGTTTGGGCTTTCTTGGGCGATGGTGAAGCCGATGAGCCAGAGTCATTGGGTGCAATTGGTATTGCTGGCCGTGAAAAGTTGGACAACCTCATTTTTGTTATTAACTGCAACTTGCAGCGCTTAGATGGCCCAGTACGCGGTAACGGCAAAATTATCCAAGAGCTTGAGGGTGCGTTTCGTGGCGCCGGTTGGAATGTCATCAAAGTAGTGTGGGGCGGTCAATGGGATGCATTATTTGCTCGTGACAAAAAAGGCATTTTGATGCAACGCCTCGGTGAGATCGTTGACGGTCAATATCAGACGATGAAGTCTAAGAATGGCGCTTACGTTCGAGAGATTGTTTTCAATACTCCAGAATTAAAAGCCCTGGTAAGCGACTGGAGCGATGATGAGATTTGGCAGCTGAATCGTGGCGGCCATGATCCCCATAAAGTGTTCGCGGCCTTCCATGCTGCGGTCAACCATAAAGATCAGCCTACAGTGATCTTGGCTCACACCATTAAAGGTTACGGCATGGGCGGCTCTGGTGAAGCGATGAATATTGCCCACCAAGCGAAGAAGATGAATGCGGATGACGTGCGTCGTTTCCGCGACCGCTTTGAAATTCCTGTTAAGGATGAACAGTTGGATGAAATGCCTTTGGTGAAGTTTACTGAAGGTAGTCCTGAGTTGGAGTACATGAAGGCGCGCCGTCAAGAATTGGGTGGCTACTTGCCACAGCGTCGCACTAAAGCAGAAAGCTTGCCTGTACCAGCTTTAGATGTTTTTGCTCCTTTCCTTGAAGCAACCACAGAAGGTCGTGAGATTTCCACAACCATGGCATTCGTGCGTATGCTCAATACAGTAGTGCGCGATAAGGTCTTAGGTAAACGCGTAGTTCCGATTGTGCCGGACGAGTCTCGTACTTTTGGCATGGAAGGTATGTTCCGTCAATTAGGCATCTGGAATCAATTGGGTCAGCTGTATACGCCAGAAGATCATGATCAATTGATGTTCTACAAAGAGGATAAGATTGGTCAAATTCTGCAAGAGGGTATTAATGAAGCTGGCGGTATGTGCGACTGGATCGCCGCCGCGACTTCTTACTCAACACATGGTGTGCCGATGTTGCCTTTCTACATCTTCTACTCCATGTTTGGTTTCCAACGTATTGGCGACCTGGCATGGGCGGCGGGCGATATGCGTAGTCGTGGTTTCTTGCTGGGCGGTACCGCTGGTAGAACTACCTTGAACGGCGAAGGCTTGCAACACGAAGATGGTCACAGTCATTTGTGGAGTGGTGCAGTTCCAAACTGCATCAGTTATGACCCCACATTCTCATTTGAATTGGCGGTAGTGATTCAAGATGGTATGCGTCGCATGTTAGAGGTTCAAGAAGACGTTTACTACTATGTGACGTTGATGAATGAGAACTACGCTCATCCAGCCATGCCTAAGGGTGCTGAAAAAGACATCATCAAGGGTATGTACAAGCTGAAATCCGTTGGTGATGCTAATGCAAAACTGTGCGTGCAACTACTTGGTTCGGGGACTATTTTCCGTGAAGTGATTGAGGCTGCAGAAATTTTGCATAAAGACTGGGGCATTGCTTCTGACTTATGGGGTTGCTCAAGCTTTACCGAATTGGGGCGTGACTGGACTGCGGTACATCGTAGTAATCTCTTAAATCCAAGTGCGGCACCAGCCTTATCTCATGTTGAGAAGTGTTTAAAGGATACCGCTGGACCTGTGATTGCCGCAACTGACTATGTTCGTTTATTCGCTGAGCAAATTCGTCCAGCAATTCAGCATATGGGCCGTCGCTATGAAGTTCTTGGTACTGATGGCTTTGGTCGTTCTGATACCCGTGAAAAACTCCGTGACTTCTTTGAAGTAGATCGTCGTTGGGTTGTTTTGACTGCTTTGAGATCTTTGGTTGACTCTGGTCGGCTGGATCGTTCTAAGTTGGCAGAAGCGATTAAGAAATACGACATCGATACTACTAAACCAAACCCAATGACGGTTTGATAAGAGATAAAAACTATGAGTCAAATAATTGAAATCAAAGTCCCGGATATTGGCGATTACAAAGATGTTCCAGTGATTGAAGTCTTGGTGAAAGCTGGCGACAAAGTTGAGAAAGAACAATCTATCGTTGTATTAGAGTCTGATAAGGCGACTATGGATGTACCTTCCTCCCACTCTGGAATCGTCAAAGAAGTCAAAGTAAAGGTAGGCGATAACCTCTCCGAAGGCTCGGTGGTTCTTGTATTGGAAGGTGGAGCCTTTGGCGTATCTACGCCAGCAGCTAGCCCTTCAGTGTCTGCGGCTCCAGCAATGAAGGCGATTGAGCCGCCGATCGCAAGAGCCCCAGCACCACCGCCTATTAGCAATACGCCTCCGCCAGCAGATGCTGCTGTGAGCCATGCAAGCCCATCTGTGCGCAAGTTTGCACGCGAGCTTGGCGTAACGATTGCTCAGGTCAAAGGATCTGGTCTTAACGGTCGCATTACTCAGGAAGACGTTCAGGCATTTGTGAAGGCCGCAATGAGTGGTGGCGCTGGTAGTCCCGCGGCAACCTCTAGTGGCGGTAGTTTGGGTGGTCTTAATCTGATTCCTTGGCCGAAGGTGGACTTCACGAAGTTTGGCGAAATTGAGCGTCAGCCATTAAATCGTATTAAGAAGCTCACTGCGGCTAACTTGGGTCGTAACTGGGTGATGATTCCAGCAGTGACTTATCACGAAGATGCCGACATTACCGACTTGGAAGCATTCCGCGTTCTCACGAACAAAGAGAATGAGAAGAAGGGCGTCAAGATCACTATGTTGGCTTTCTTAATGAAGGCGGCAGTAGCGGCATTGAAAAAATACCCAGAGTTCAATAGTTCGTTGGATCGTGACGACCTGATATTGAAAAAATATTTTAATATCGGATTTGCGGCAGATACGCCAACTGGATTAGTTGTGCCGGTGATTAAAGATGCGGACAAGAAAGGCATTTTTGAGTTTGCTCAGGAAACTTCTGATTTAGCTGCGCTTGCGCGTGATGGCAAATTAAAGCCGGATCAAATGCAGGGCGCTAGCTTTACGATCTCATCTCTTGGCGGTATCGGTGGCACGTACTTCTCACCAATTGTGAATGCGCCTGAAGTAGCAATCTTGGGGGTGAGCAAGGCTGCTATGAAGCCGGTGTGGGATGGCAAGCAATTTGTGCCGCGCCTCATTTGCCCATTATCCCTATCCGCTGATCACCGCGTTATTGATGGTGCATTGGCTACCCGTTTCAATGTGTACATTGCTCAGCTATTGGCCGACTTCCGTCGTGCCAGTCTGTAAGGGGGATTTATGGCTAAGCAAACGATTCTCGTTCCGGATATTGGCGACTATTCCAATGTGCCAGTGATTGAAGTGCTGGTTAAGGTTGGTGATGTGATTGAAAAAGAGCAACCTTTGTTGGTTCTCGAATCCGATAAAGCAACCATGGAGGTGCTAGCCGATTCTGCGGGCACTGTTACTAGCATTGCAGTCAAGCTTGGAGATAAAGTCAGCAAGGGTTCTGTGATTGCGGAAATTGATGCGAGTGCTGCTGTACCTGCGGCTAAACCTGCTGCAACCCCCGCTCCCGTTGCATCAGCTCCAGCGCCAGCTGCGTCTGTGCCTGAACCCGTTGCAGCGCGGTACAGCGGTAATGTAGATCATGAATGCGAAGTGCTCGTTCTCGGTGCGGGTCCCGGTGGTTATAGCGCCGCGTTTCGTAGCGCTGATTTAGGAATGAATACGGTTTTAGTCGAGCGTTACCCAACTTTGGGTGGCGTTTGTTTAAACGTAGGCTGTATTCCGTCGAAAGCATTACTGCACACCACATCAGTGATGGATGAAGTAAAGACCATGGCTAAACATGGCATTACTTTTGGTGCGCCCAAGATTGAGATTGATCAATTGCGTGGCTATAAAGAATCCGTGATTGCTAAGTTGACTGGCGGCCTTGCGGGTATGGCTAAGGCACGCAAAGTAAAAGTGGTTCGTGGCTTAGGTAAGTTCTTAGACGCAAATCATGTCGAGGTTGAGTTAACCGGCGGCGCTGGTCAGGAGCTCACTGGTCAAAAAGAAGTGATACGCTTTCAGAAGGCGATTATTGCCGCTGGTAGCCAGCCAGTGAAATTGCCTTTCTTGCCTGAAGATCCGCGCATAGTAGATAGTACGGGCGCCTTACTGCTCAAGAGCATTCCAAAGCGTATGCTGGTCATCGGTGGCGGCATCATTGGCTTGGAGATGGGGACTGTTTACAGCACGCTAGGTTCACGCATTGATATTGCTGAAATGATGGATGGCCTCATGGCGGGCGCTGATCGTGACTTAGAAAAGGTCTGGGAGAAGTTCAATGCCGGACGTTTTGAAACAATCATGCTCAAAACTCGCGCTGCGAAAGCAGAAGTTAAGACTGATGGCATTCAAGTGAGTTTTGAGGGTGAAAACGCACCAGCTGAACCGCAAACTTACGATTTGGTTTTGGTTGCTGTAGGCCGCACTCCAAATGGCAAGAAGATTGATGCAGGTAATGCGGGCGTTCAAGTTGATGAGCGTGGCTTTATTCCGGTTGATAAACAAATGCGTACCAACGTCCCTCATATTTTTGCAATTGGCGACTTGGTTGGGCAGCCGATGTTGGCTCACAAAGCGGTACATGAAGGTCACGTTGCCGCTGAAGCTGCTGCCGGTGAAAAATCCTACTTTGATGCCAAGCAAATCCCATCTGTTGCCTACACTGATCCTGAAGTAGCTTGGGCTGGTTTGACGGAAGAGCAGTGCAAGGCCCAGGGCATTGCTTATGAGAAGTGTTTATTTCCATGGACTGCGAGTGGACGCGCAATTGCTAATGGACGCGATGAAGGTTTCACAAAACTCATTTTTGATGCGACAAGCCATCGCATTATTGGTGGCGGCATTGTTGGCACGCACGCTGGCGATTTAATTGGTGAAGTGTGTTTAGCAATTGAGATGGGCGCTGATGCGGTGGATATTGGTAAAACAATTCATCCCCATCCAACGCTTGGCGAATCAGTCGGCCTTGCTGCAGAGGCTGCACATGGTCATTGCACCGATTTGCCGCCAGTTAAAAAGAAATCGTAAATCCAAGGGGAGGGCGAACTAAGCCCAGATTTTGTTCCTTGTGCATTCTTGATTTGCAAAAGAAAAAGCCACGCGTAATAGGGTCTTTTGTATTGTTATGCACTTAATGCCTATAGGAATTGCTGCTTCTTAGCAGCTTTGCTTGCGGTGTCTGCGGCTTTTAAAACGGTGTCAGTAGCGCTATGAAGATTGGTTTGCGCAACTTAAACTGCATGCTTCACCGCTTTTGGACTAGTTTCAAATACATTGTTCGCGAATGCAATCGCCTGTTTCATGGCTTGTACAGCAGCATCAGATCCAACGGGCGCATTCTTAGTCCACTCCTCTACTAGGGAATTGATTTTCTTTGTGGCGGCTTGAAATTCTTTTTCGGCTGACTGGGTAAAGCTATTTTGAGTCTCGTGCGCCAATTCATATAAGTGGCGGCTATAAGCCATAATTTTTTCAGCCATTGGTTGTACAGCTTCTGGTTGATGGGCGAGTAATTGCTGAATATCTTTCACTTCCAATGCTTTCTTAGCGCTATTCATACTATCGCTCAAGCTTTGCTTAGCGATATGCATCTTGAGTTCAACTAATTTTTCAATGCTTTGCAATGCTTGATTGGTTAATCCGCTCAAGGTCTCTAAGTTTGCTTTTTGGGCTGCTGCAATTTGTTCTGGAGTTAAGTTCATTTCAGTTTCGATCTGTTTCTGGGTTCTGACCTTAGGTTTTCCTAGTGTACTCTCATTGCACCATTATATTGCATTTATGTTGCAATACAACATAAATCCTAAGACATGAAGATCAGTGTGGTATTTAATAAAAGCGCCTAAAATTAGGGGAGTCGCAAAAAATATTAATCTTTTCAGTAATTTACCAACGAAGCTTTCATTAGATAACGTCATTGCACCGATATTTGTACTTATTTGGAGTGCGGGATTTGTGATTGCGCGTTTAGCCATGCCCTATGTGGAGCCAGCCACCTTCTTATTTTGGCGATTTGCGGTGGTTCGAGCGGCTATGGCAGCGCTCAGCTTAGTGTGGAGAATGACCTGGCCTATCTGGGCTCAAATCAAGCATATTGCTGTTGCAGGTATCTTGCTTCAGTTTGGTTATTTGATGGGGGTATGGTTTGCTGTCAGGTTAGGTATGACAGTGGGATTGGTGGCCATTATTGTTGGACTTCAGCCGATTGTGACTGCCTGGTTTGCGGCCTGGATTTCCGAGAAGGTAACTCAACGCCAATGGATTGGCTTGGGCTTTGGTTTTGCTGGTGTTGCTTTAGTGGTCGCTGAAAAGATTGGTTTTGCGCATATTCCATTTGTGAGTTACGTGCTCGCTTTTATTGGGTTGCTGTCTATTACATTTGGAACTCTTTATCAAAAGAAATTCTGCCCTGTGTTTGATTTGCGCGCTGGTTCATCAATTCAGTTTGGCGTATCTGCCGTGCTTTGCTTTATTTGTATGTATGTATTTGAATCCGGGGAGATGATTTGGAATCTTTCCGTTATTGGCGCGTTGTTATGGGCAACCTTCCCCTTATCCATTGGATCTATCAGTTTGCTATTTATGATGATTCGCAAGGAGGCTGCTACCAAGGTCACCAGCTTGCTTTATTTGATGCCACCCACGACTGCCTTAATGGCCTGGTTAATGTTTGATGAGCCATTTACGTTGTTAATGGCCGTGGGATTATGTTTGACAATGACCGGTGTGGTGCTGGTAAATGCGCGTCAAACTAATACCGTGGCGACAATTGCAGAGTAGGTTATAAATTTAGTGGAATGAATTGCTAGAGTTGGGGCGTATAAAACCGCCTTGTCTTGGGAAATTAATTATCATTCCGTATGTTGAAAGTTTTGGAAGGTATTTTGGAATGCGTTTGAATCAATTTTGGCTCTGCATCTTGGCGGTATTGTTTGCGATTGGTGTCCTGGTGAATGCACCCGCTATTGCCGCCAGTAAAGATAAGCGGCAGACCAAAGCAAGCGCTAAAACAGCCACTAAGACGACTTCTAGATCGGTCAAGAAGCCTAAAACTGTTCGCGTAACTGTGACACGCTCAGCAGAGCCTGTTGTTCCAGCAAGACCTTCTCTTGCTACCGCATTGGGGTTGCGTGGTCAGCACGATGAGCTCAGCCTCAAATCCAGCGTGGCGATGGTAGTCAACCAAGATACGAAAGAGGTGTATTTTGAAAAGAATCCATCAGTGAGTTTGCCAATTGCATCGATTACCAAGTTGATGACCGCGATGGTTGTATTGGATTCCAAATTACCTCTAGATGAAACTTTGGTCATTAATGCGGATGATGTGCATATTTATCGCGCCTCACGTTTAGCTGGCGGTACGGTTTTAACTCGTGCAGAGGCTTTGCTTTTGGCGTTGATGTCCTCTGAGAACCGTGCGGCATATACCTTGGGAAGAAATTACCCAGGCGGTATTCCAGCGTTTGTGGATGCGATGAATCGTAAAGCAAAAGAGTTGGGTATGGACCATGCCCGTTTTGCGGACCCAACGGGTTTAATGAGCGAGAACGTGGCTTCCGCAGAAGACCTCACACGCATGTTGAACGCAGCATACCAATACAAAATGATTCGTGAGTTTTCAACTTGGCCAGATTTAACGATGGTGATCGCAAAGCGCCGACAAAAGTTTTTGAATACCAATCGCTTAGTCCGTTCTCGCGATATGAATATCGGTTTGCAAAAAACAGGATTCATTAATGCCGCTGGTAAATGTTTGGTGATGCAGGCGAGAGTGAATAACACCCCCTTATTGTTAGTCTTCCTGGACTCAGTAGGTACGCAATCGCGTTTTGCTGATGCCGTACGTGTACGAGATTGGTACGAGCGTATGCCTTCTAGCGGCGCTCACCCAATTCGTCGTTTGATGTAACTGAGGATTGGATGAAATTGCTGAGCCTGGCTCGGCAGACTTGGGTTTAAAGCCAATACCCTTGGAGATCTGTAAGGCGGTTTCTTGCAGGGCGCGTAGCTAATCCGCTTGAATACGGTCGGTTGGGGCGCTTAAAGAGAGTCCGGCGACCAATTTTCCGGTGTCATCCAGAATAGATTCGGCCAAGCAGCTTACGCCTAACTCCAATGCCTCATCATCACGTGCGCTACCCACTTTGCGAACATGATTGAGCTCGGTTTTTAGTTTTCCTAAGTCGGTAATGCTGTGGCGAGTATGTCCAGATAAGCCGGTGCGAGTGATATACGCGCGAACCTGACTGGGATCATCGCTCGCTAAAAAGAGTTTGCCAACAGACGTGAGATGCAGTGGGGCGAGACCGCCAATCGCACGGACTACCTGCATGCCGGAGCGTTCGCTATAGGCGCCGATCAACGTAGACGATTTCATCGCCTTGGCGCACGGAAAGATTCACGGTTTCGCCAGTGAGCTTATGCAAAGTGCGCATTGGTAATTGCGCAGTCTCACGCACCGACAATCGCGCTTTAACTAAGTTACCCAGTTCTAATAGCTTCAAATCTAGACGGTACGTGCCGCCGTCGCCACGCTCAACCAGTCTGCACGCAACCATATCGTTCAAAATGCGATGAGCGGTTGCGGGGTGTAATCCAGTAACTTCTGCGAGGTTCTTTAGGCTACTGGAGTCCTCTTGTTCGGCAAGAGCATCAAGTAAGTTCATCATGCGCTCCACCACCTGGATGGCGGTTTTCCCAACCTCACCGGTTGCCTTAGGAGTTTTGACAGTTTTGCTGGTATTGATGGGGCTTATTGTAGCGATTTCATGTGAAGTTGCATATTATGAAATCCTGTTTTATAGAATTCCACACAAATCAAATTCCCAAGTATTTCTTGGAGATGGGGCTCTAGGCCTGTCTTAGGGCGGTAGCACACTCATTGACAAGATCTGGGCCGCGATAGATCAAGCCGCTGTATAGCTGAATAAAGCTGGCGCCAGCCAAAAGCTTTTCGCGGGCATCGACGCCATTCAGAATGCCGCCTACGCCAATGATGGGGAGCTGATTGCCAAGTCGGGATTTTAAAGCTTTGATTACTAAATTGGATGCATTACGCACTGGGGCACCTGAAAGGCCGCCAGCTTCTTCGCCAAACTCCATTCCTTTCACGGCATCGCGAGAGATGGTGGTGTTCGTAGCAATTACGGCATCGATACCAAACGCGAGCAGAAGATCGGCAATTAAATTGATGTCGCTATGATCCAAGTCAGGGGCAATCTTTAAAAAGAGTGGCTTGCGTACACCATAGCGATCGCATAAACGCTTTCTAGCTTCATCCAGACTGCCCAATAATTCTCGTAGCATTTCTTCGCCTTGCAGAGCTCGTAGATTTTTGGTGTTCGGGGAGGAGATGTTGACAGTGATGTAGGTTGCGATTTCATAGACCGCTTCCATAGCGAGAATATAGTCGCGTGAAGCCTCTTCCATAGGGGTGCTGGCATTCTTGCCAATATTCAAACCTAGAACGCCACCGTTTTGCCAGAATTTAGAGCGACGAACTCGAGCGACAGAAGCCTCCACACCATCGTTATTAAATCCCATGCGATTAATGATGGCCTGCGCTTGCGGTAAACGAAACATCCGTGGCTTCGGATTGCCTGGTTGTGGTCGAGGCGTGACTGTGCCGATTTCCAAGAATCCAAATCCCAATCCAGCGAGCGCGTCAATATGTTTACCATCCTTATCTAACCCAGCAGCAAGGCCAACTGGATTCGGAAATTCAATGCCGCATAGCATTTTCGGATCGTTAATCGGTTTTGTAACCAAGTGCTCCAATAGTCCCCAGTGCTGCGCACGGTCTAGATTATTTAGGGTGAGGTTGTGGGCTGTCTCGGGGTCTATACAAAAAAGCCAAGGGCGTAGGAGGGAGTAACGATCGATCATAGGTTGATATTATGACCCAGAGAGTGTTTGCCAATGATCTTCAACCAAGCCTTCCATGGGTTGATATTTGATTTTGTATGACATCTTTTCACTTTCCTTGATGTAGTAACCAAGGTAGAGGTAGGGTAGACCTAAGATACGAGCTTGCTCTATCTGCCATAGAATGCTGTAACTGCCATAGCTTGCAACAGGATTTGAGGTGTCATAGAAGGTGTATACCGATGAGATGCCTTGTTCCAAAATATCAATCATGCTGACCATGCGCAATCGACCGGGATGCGAGTCTTGAGGCCCGTTTCGAAATTCCACAATGCGTGAGTTCACTCGGCTTTGCAATAAAAACTGCATGTACTGATCTTGGTCATCGCTATCCATATCCCCACCAGCATGACGCTCACTCTGATAGCGTTGATAGAGTTGGTAATGTTCTTCCAAGATTGAGAACAGAGACTTCAAGACCAGCATGTTTTTTCTGTGCACGCCTCTGGCTACATGAAGGAGTGAATTGATTCACCAAAATGCGTGTCGCGATACAGGCCCTGCATTCGTCACAATAAGGTCGATAGGTATATAAACCACTGCGTCTAAACCCCGCATTTAACAAATCGTTATACACATCCGTATGTATGAGGTGGGATGGAGTGGCTACTTGCGATCGAGCGGTCTTATTTGGTAAATAGCTGCAGGCATAAGGCGCAGTTGCATAGAACTGCAATGCGGTTAAGGGCAGTTCTTTTAGCTGCGTCATAACCAGTGATGCAAGATTGCTTTGTCAAAAGTCCAAGAGTTCTCAATCTTAGTTTGATTTAGGGAAATTTGCAGTTGTTCTAAAAATGCTTGCCGAGAAATGGGTGCCGCACCCAAGGAGAGTAGGTGGGCAGTTTCTTGTTGGCAATCGATCATATGGACATCATTGATTAGGCACCAGGCACTCAGAGCTGCTAGGGCGATTTTGGATGCATTCGTCTTGCGGCTAAACATGGATTCGCCAAAAACCATGCCACCAAAAGCAACGCAGTAGAGGCCGCCCATTAGCTGACTATCTTCTATAATAGCAATGCTGTTGGCATTTCCTTGTTCGTGAAGGGTGGTGTAAGCATCGATAATTTCATGGGTGATCCAGGTGCCATCTTGATCCTTGCGGGCACTAGTGGCGCATGAGCGGATGACCGCGCCAAAATCCACATCGACTTCTATTTGATTTCGGGTATTTTGACAAAAGCTTCGAATCGTTTTGCGCAAAGACTCACTGCATTTAAATGAAGCGGGTTTCAGCACCATTCTAGGGTCTGGTAACAACCATAAAACAGGTTGATTATCGGAGTACCACGGAAGAATTCCTTGTTGATAGGCGCGCGCCAGTTGCCCCGGATAAATCCGCTCACTCACTCCAACTAAGCCAGGCACGCTAGGGTCTGGATCTGGCTCGAGCAGGGGATTTGGAAAAGGGTCATGAGGCCCTAGCCAGGCAATCTGACCCATATAGACTTTTTAAATTATTTCGGAAGGCAATACATCGCGACTGCGAACATGACATTCTTTTCCAAGCTCCAGATTACCTGCGGCACGATCTGCAAAAAACCATTCTAAAGTTTGCTTTACAGTGGGAAAGGCTAAATCACCCCATGGAATCTCGCTCTCATGAAAGAGCGCAACTTCCAGGCTTTCTTCGCCCGCCGAGAACTCGGGCGTCTTCATTGTGGCTAAATAAAATAAATGGACTTGCTCTGCGTGAGGCACATTGAGTAAAGAGTAGAGCGGTCCAATTTCAACAATGGCACCCGCCTCTTCAAGTGTTTCGCGAGCTGCGCCATGGCTAGTGCTTTCGCCAAGCTCCATAAATCCTGCGGGAAGCGTCCAATACCCATGGCGAGGTTCTATTGCGCGACGACATAGCAGCACTTGCTTGCCATAAATGGGGATGCTGCCCACCACATTACGGGGATTTTGATAATGAATGTTGCCGCAGGATTCGCATACATGACGTTCGCGAGAATCATCCGCCGGAATTTTGATTGTCAATACAGAGGCGCAGTTGGAGCAATACTTCATACCGACTTTCTAAAAATGGGCTTTGATAGCGCCCTGCAGGGCATTGCTAAGCATAATCTCATCTGCCATTGAAACATCATTAATCGTCAGGTTGGCTTCGCGGGCATTTATGGCGGGGTCAGCAAGCAAGTCTGCGCGTATTACTCCGGGTCATAGGCCGGCTGAGACAGGCGGCGTAAGCCATTCAGGGCTACCTTGGGGTTTAACAAAAATGCTAGTTCTACCACCTTCGGTAACAAAGCCTTGCTCGTTACAAAAAAGAGCATCAAAACCGCCAAGCTTTACAGCCTCTTGCCATGCTTGATCATAGAGCGCGCGTTTGCTAATTTTGTGGCGCAATCAGGCGTTCATTGCCACATTACCCGAAAAGATATCCTTTGCCCAGAATATTTTTACGGGTTCGTTGACGACTTCAAGAGTGCCGGTCGTAACGGAGAGTGCTCCATCGGGTGCTAGATCTAACCTTAATCGACATAACACGTCTTTATCGAGAGTCTGACAGGCGCTCGCAATGACATTTTCAGCAATTTCCATATGAAAAGGAATTCTGATGGCTAATGCAGAAACATGCATGCGCTGGAAGTGGGCTTGCAATCGCTGGGGTTCGCTGTTTACTACTGCAATCGTTTCAAGCAGGCCCGTATTACTTGGAAGATTCATCAAAAAGGCGGATTTAATATGACATTCTTCCCGCTCTTGCTTGATGTTAGAGTCATTGGTAATACTCGTACCAACTCCAAGGGTGAAGCGAGATGCGTGAGATTTGTGATCTTGCTCAATTTCTACTGTGCGAATAGGAACGCTAAAAGTGAAGTTGCCGTTAGGATCAAGCCAACCTAGAGCGCCGCAATAGTAACCGCGATCTTCGGCCTCGAGTTCTTGAATAATTTCCATGCTGCGTTTTTTTGGTGCGCCAGTAGTGAAGCGCATTTTCATATAGACGGCTAGAGGGTGAGGCCGCGGTACTTTGCGCATCATCGAGCACAATCATCGCGGCTTCCCTATGCAGTCTGATTACTTCAGAATCGTTGCGGATTCGATTGTTACGGTTTTGCTTGGAACGTCAGCCATTCTACCCATGCGGGGTGCTGGGACTACCATAGTTGGTATTTTGCGGATTGCATCAATCGTTTGTGTACCAGAAATTACTTTGCCAAAAACGGTGTAACCATGACCCATTGCATTTGGATAATCTAAGCCAGCATTGTCCTTAATATTAATGAAGAACTGAGCAGTTGCGGAGTCTGGATCGGATGTGCGAGCCATTGCAATGGTGTGGGCATTATTTTTTAAGCCATTGTGCGCTTCGGATACTACTGGGGGATCGGTTGGTTTTTGAACGAGGTCAGCGGTAAAGCCACCACCCTGAATCATAAAGCCATCAATGACACGGTGAAAGACGGTGCCGTTATAAAAACCGCTTTTTACATAGTTTAAAAAGTTGGCAGTTGTCTTGGGCGCTTGCACATCATCTAGCTCCACAACAAAATTGCCCATAGTGGTTTTAAATTCCACCTGTGGGCCGGCGAATGCGGCCTGAGTGGCACAACAAGAAACGATAAAAATTAGGGCGGCAAATAGCTTACGCATTAAAACTCCTTAAACAAGATAAAAACGACTTAACTGATTGTATTGCTCAATGTCACCAGGTGGCGATTTGCCGTCTTGGCCTAACTTAGACCATTAGGAACATGGCCGGCATAGGCATATGAAACTTCTTCAAACATGCTTGGTCTAGCAAGGTAGTCGAGAACCCAGTCAATCGTATCCACACCCCAAAAGCAGTGTTGGTTGACAACTAAGGCGGGTACACCAAAAGCGCCATCTACTTTAGCTTGATTGGTATTGGCAATAAGCTTGACTCTTACTGCTGGGCTTTCAGGTTTGGGTGTATCCGTGGGTAAGTTTAAGTCAGTACAAAATTCCGACCAAGAGAGGTTTGGGTCTTTGCCTTCCACCCAAATATAATCAAAAGCACGCTCAACCATTAGCCAGTCAGCATCTTTCGCTACCAAGAGACGTTGAGCTGCCACAGTCATAAATGGATGGTTCTCCGGAAAGCGAAAGGGGATTCCCAATTTTTCCGCTTGCCAGATGCAGAACTGATAAGTGTGTGGGCGTTTTGCCGCAACTTCACCAGGGCCTTTATTTTCAGTGACACGTAGAAGGCCGCCTAGTAGGAGGGGGGTGGGTTTAATCTCGAGTTTACTTGTAAGACTCTGTCTTTGTTTGACGTAAAGATAGGTAAAAGGCGAAACAATGTCGTCATAAAAAGTTGCCGATATTTTCGATTTCGTATCACCCATCTACTTTATCCTTCGCATGGTTTCTTATTTCTTCTTGCGTTCTTCGTCGAGCTTTTTCAAGAAGGCTAACTTTTCTTTAATCTGCGACTCCAGGCCGCGCTCAACTGGCTCATACCAGTTCGGCTCTTTCATGCCTTCTGGTAGATAGGATTCACCGGCTGCATAACCGTTTGGCTCATCGTGGGCATAGCGATATGCTTTTCCATGACCCCATTCCTTCATGAGTTTGGTTGGCGCATTGCGTACATGATTTGGCACACCCCTGGACTGGTCTTGAGCTACAAAAGCACGCGCTGCGTTAAAGGCGTTATAGCTCGCATTGCGCTTAGATGCGACCGCAAGATAAACCACGGCTTGCCCAAGGGCTAGCTCGCCTTCGGGTGAGCCCAGTCTTTCATAGGTTTGAGCGGCATCGTTTGCTAGTTGCATTGCTCTTGGATCTGCTAGCCCGATATCTTCCCAGGCCATACGAATAATTCTTCTAGCGAGATAGCGTGGGTCAGCGCCGCCGTCCAACATGCGACAAAACCAATATAAGGCCGCATCAGGATTCGATCCACGTACCGATTTATGTAGGGCGGAGATTTGATCGTAAAAGTGATCGCCGCCTTTATTAAAACGTCGCGCTTGGGCGCTTAATGCGTTTTCAATAAATTGTTGATCAACATTCTTGAGTTCTGCGTTTGGGGTGAGTGCGGCATTACGCACTTGTTCAATCAAGTTCAGAAGACGGCGCGCATCACCATCCGCATTGGAGATTAGGGTATCAATGGCTGCAGATTCGAATTGCACATCGGGCATTGCATATTGACGTGCGCGTTCAAATAGTAGTCTCAATTCCTCTGCCGCGAGGGACTTCAGTACATATATACCTGCGCACGCGATAAAAGCGCAGAGTTCACCTCGAAAGAATGGTTCTCAGTAGTCGCCCCTATAAAGGTGAATAAGCCTGATTCCACATGGGGTAGAAGAGCATCTTGTTGGCTTTTATTAAAGCGATGGATCTCGTCGACAAACAGGATCGTTTGTTTGCCATATTGATTGATGTTTTGCTGGGCCTGCTCAATAGCTTCGCGAATCTCTTTTACATCGGCAAGAACCGCTGAGATTGCAATAAATTCGCGATCAAATGCTTTAGCGGAAAGACGTGCGAGAGTGGTCTTGCCAGCGCCTGGAGGGCCCCACAAAATCATTGAGTGTGGCTGCCCTGACGCAAATGCTAGGTTGAGGGGTTTGCCGATAGCTAATAAATGCGTTTTCCCAATCACTTCCTCAATTACTTTTGGGCGCAATGCTTCCGCCAGTGGTGAAGGCGGTGCGCTATCAAAAAGACCACTCATGACATCATGCTTGAATAAAAAGAATCACTAATGATGCCCAAGTCAAGCATCCGGCGGCAACGTAGGTTAAGCGATTGCGCATAGTCATAAATGCGGAGCAAGTCGCTTCATCGGAAAAATAATACTGATAGGTGTTTTGATCAATATTGCGTTGAATAATCAAAGTGGAAGACAGAATCAGTAAACCTACGGGAATATAAATATGAAGGGCCACCAAAGCAACTAAGGCCGGGATAACTCCCCAGATCCAGGCATTGCGGTCTTCCCAGCGATCGCCGGCGGGTGTTTTGCCCAGTCAGGGTAAGTTGACACCCCAATGTAAGGCTCCCATAAATGCAGTAATCATAGCGCCATAACCCGCTAAAGATTCGGCGCTTACATAATTGACTGGGGTTGGTGCCAGTTGCACCATGAGGGCTAGCCCAACAAATGGAATCAGGCCAGCGTAGCCCAGTTTGCGCGCTAGGGGTGGAATAGAGTTTACGATGAAATTAATAAAATTTAACAATAGATTGAAAAATTATTTATCGTAGGTATAAACACCGCGACCTGTTTTGCGACCAAGGTATCCGGCGGCAACCATTTCACGAAGCAGTGGGCCAGGGCAATATTTAGAGTCTAGAGTCGCTGCAGTTTTCAAAATACACGTCCATCACCGATAGGCAAGTATCTAGCCCAATGAGATCAGCCAAGGCAAGCGGCCCAATTGGTTGATTGCAACCCAGCTTCATTCCAGCATCAATATCTTCTGGGCTGGCAAGTCCTTCTGATAAAACAAAGAAAGCCTCATTAATCATAGGTAGCAAAATACGGTTCACCACAAAGCCAGGTGAATTTTTAACGGTGATTGGTTATTTGCCAACACGTTTGGCCATTTCAATAATAGCGGCATGAGTGGCATCGCTAGTTTGAAGTCCGCGGATGACTTCCACGAGAGTCATCAAAGGTGGCGGGTTGAAGAAGTGCATACCAATAAAGCGCGCCGGATTGGAGTCCAACGCCGCCAATTTGGTTATCGATAGTGATGAGGTATTGGTGGCGATGATCGTGTCTTTACTCACAATTTCATCGACTTGCTTGAGAATCTTTTCTTTCACCGCTTGATTTTCGGTGGCAGCTTCAATGACTAAACCCAATCCTTTGAAATCGTTATGGGAGGTGCTACCTTTAATGCGTTTCAACGCGGCTTCTTTTGCCTCAATCGTTAAGGTCGCTTTTTTTAACGAGACGATCTAAGCTTTTGCTAATTTGTTCTAGGTCACGCTGTACTGCCGCATCGTTAATATCAACCATCACCACATCAAGACCAGCAATTGCGCACACTTGTGCAATACCATTGCCCATAGTGCCAGCGCCGATTACACCGACTGATTGAATGCTCACCTTATTTTCTCTTTCGATACTGGGTTGAACCAAATAACTGCTCTCTAGCCTTGTCATCATGTAATGGCTTGCGTAATGCTGTTAATACTTCGCAACCGCGTTTTACCGCTGGTCGCGCACCGATCTTTTCAAACCAGCGTTTGAAATGCGAGTACTCATTGATATCAATGCCTTGATTTTTCCAATTGCGAGTCCATGGATAGATCGCAATGCCTGCAATTGAGTAAGTTTTCCCTGCAATATAGGGATTCTCTTTCAGTTGTCCATCGAGCACCCCATAGATACACTTTGCTTCATTGGTATAGCGATTGATGGCGCACTCAATTTTCTCCGGCGCATAGAGTCGGCAGTGGTGGTTTTGCCCAAGCATGGGGCCAAGACCGCCCATCTGGAACATTAGCCATTGCAGAACTTCATACTTGCCGCGAGTATCTTCAGGTAAAAACTTGCCAGTCTTACTAGCCAAGTAGAGCAGAATCGCGCCAGATTCAAAACGACTGATGGGTTTGCCATCCGGCCCGTTGGGATCAACGATTGCTGGAATCTTGTTGTGAGGGCTGATCTTTAAAAACTCCGGTGTAAACTGGTCTCCGGCGTCGATATCAATCGGGTGAGCAATCCAGTCGCGGCCTAAGCGATAGCGACATTCTTCGCGCATGATGTGTACTTTGTTATCATTCGAAGTTGGCCAGCTATAGACATCAATCACGTCTTTGGATGTTGGTTTCCCCATCTTGCCATCTATAAGGGGTTTGTAAACGTTGTAACGCGCTAGTCAGGGTTTGCTCTTGTTTGGCGAAACAAAAACGAATTACGCCTGACTCTGTATCTTGTTCGTCAAAAGCGGATACAGGAATGGCAGCGCCTCCAATCTCAGTCGTCAGCCATTGGCAAAAATCCGCTTCATTTAATTTAGCTTGAGGAATATTCAGCGCGGAGTAGTTTACACACTGAAAATAAGTGCCTGGTTTCGGTAATCATGTAAATCGAGTGTTACTCAATCCCGCTCTGAAAAAATCACGCTTGGCCTGATAAAAAGTTTGGCAGATTCAAATAATGTTCTGCATTAGAAAGGTAGGCCGCTAAACGATATTGCATCGGCGTATGCACGGTAAAAACATTGAACTGATGTACTTTGCGAAATTCTTTGGTTAGTGCTGGAGGTGCGGCAACATAACCTACTTTCCAGCCAGTGACATGGTAGGTCTTACCAAAGCTAGAAATTAAAAAGCGTCTGACAGCAAGCTCTGGGTTGGATGCCAAACTGTGATGTTTGGCGCCGTCATAGACCATATGTTCATAGACTTCATCACTCAAAACCAATGTGAAAGTATTGCGTACTAAATCTGCGAGGCGATCTAGGTCTGCCTTATTCCAAACCATTCCAGTAGGGTTATGCGGTGTATTAATGATGATCAAGCGAGTTTTTGGATGAATTGCATTTGCTAACGCATCCCAGGGAATTTCATAGGATGCGACTTGACCAGACTCATCGCGAATCACTTGTAAAGAAACTGCAACCGTTTTGCCGCCGGCTAATTCAACTGCGGGGCGGTAGCTGTCGTACGCCGACTCGATGATGATGACTTCATCGCCTGGGCTAACACAGGCTAGTATGGCCGTTAGGATGCCTTGCGTACCGCCCGCAGTGATCGTGACTTCAGTATCGGGGTTGTAGTGGCGACCATATATATTTTTAATCTTTTGGCTAATGCCATTGCGAAGTTCGGCAACCCCAATCATGGGCGGGTATGATTGCGATCTGCCAGCATGGCGTCATTCACTTTGGTGATGAGTTTTCGATCGCAGGGGCAGTCTGGAAATCCTTGGCCAAGATTGATTGCTTCATATTCTGTAGCTAGGGCTGACATGACTGTAAATATCGTGGTCCCAACTGTCGGCAGTCGACTTGGAAAGAAGGGTGTCTCTAATGGATTCATGAGGGTGGATGGTGGCAGTTGGTTTTGTAAAGCGGAGAAATCCAGTACTCGCTAGAATGGTAGAAATAGATAAACAATTGTGCCATGCTGATCGTCCTTTCACCCGCTAAATCCCTGGATTACAAGACCCCGGTTAATGTCAAGACGTCAACCTTGCCTGAGTTTGTCTCGGCATCGGCCAAACTCATCGCCGATCTCAAGAAGTTAGCCCCTCACGATGTCGCGAAATTAATGGGATTATCGGATCAATTGGCCTCTCTGAATGTTGGCCGTTATCGGGATTGGTCTAACAAATTCACAGAAGAAAACCGTAAACCAGCCATTTACACTTTTGACGGTGATGTCTATGATGGATTTGATGTCAAAACCCTCAACGCCAAAGCGGTAGCGTTTGCTCAAGATCACCTCCGGATATTGTCTGGTCTTTACGGGGTGCTCAAGCCATTGGATTTGATGCAGCCTTACCGTTTAGAGATGGGTACTTCACTTAAGAACGCCAGCGGTAAGGATTTGTATGCTTTTTGGGGCGGCAAGGTTACAAGCTCGCTTAAAAGATTTTGGAAAAGCAAAAGAAGCCAGTGCTACTTAATTTGGCTTCGGAAGAATATTGCAAAGTACTCCAGCCAAAAGAGTTGGATTGCCATGTCATCTCCCCAGTTTTTCAGGATGCCAAAGACGGTAAGTACAAGATTATTTCTTTTTATGCCAAGCGGGCTCGCGGCCTTATGGCGCGCTACGTAGTTGAGAATCGCATTGCCGATCCGTCTGATTTAAAAGGTTTTAATTTAGACGGGTATAAATACTATTCCGCGGAATCTAAGGTGGATCAGCCTGTATTTAGAAGGGCGGAAAGAAAATAATGGCCGTACATCGCACGAAAGCTTCGCAGCGTAATTCTCCCGAAGTGGAGAAGTGGGTGGCTGATGCTATTTCTTTAGCTGCCTCTGGCAGTCAGGTGGAGGATCGTTTTTGGGAAGAACGTTTAAATGTTCGCTTAATGCGTTTGCTTAAAAGTCACAATCAAAACGTCATCGATGCCGCTTTTGATCAAACTTTTCGAATTAATACGGTGGCCTTCGAGGTTCTCGCGGATATCGCGAAGACATTGGCGGAGTCCTTGCGGGTGGAGCATGAGGGGCAGTAATGGGATGTGCTTTTGTTGGCAATGCCTATTGTTGCGCACACGCGATACCAAATTCCGTCGGGTCCATTGCCGGCTAAGATGATTGAATGAACCGCCCAAGCTTTGCATAGAGCAATCGCATCAACAGACACCCGTTTGGCAATTGTTCCCTGGCTCTACAGTATTGATCAAATGCCACATTCGCATTGTCAAACTCGCCTCTTGACAGAGGCATTAGCTAATGCGGCTATTTCTGGCAAGGATGTGAACCTAAAGTTGCGCGATATGTCTGAAACCATCGCGGTCTTGGCTGATCCGCGGTTCATTATTGCCGCCTTAAGCGCGCCCGCTGGCTCACCGATATTCCGTTGGCAAGCCGAACCCCCCAACTCGTCAAGAGCGCGGCGTGAGTTTGATTGGTTGGCAAAATGCCATGCAAGAGCCGATTGCTTCTTTGTTACCAGGCTGTGAGTTTGAATTTCTTTTACCGGAGGCGTATTTCACAAATTGTCGCTTGGCGGATAAGCATATGCGACCGTTAAGTATTCGCGCTGCCGTGAATTTCTTGGAGAGTACGCTGGGAATTCTACCTGCAGGCCTATCCTGTGTAGTAGGCGCATTTGGCGAAGAGCAGGACGATGAATATCGTATTGCTTTTAGCGCTAAGGGTTCCTCAGAGGTAATGTACGGCGTTATTTGGCCGCTCTATGATCGCGAGAGTGTAGCGAGTGATGCCTTAAATGACTTGTCGGATGATGAGAGTCCGATGAAGAAAATTTGCGATGCCTTGCATGATGCCGGGGTGGAGGATGTGTTCCGCCATGCAATGCTATTTGATCCAGAGCTTTGTGACGATTGCGGCGCACCTTTGTTCCCTGATCGATCGGGCGAAGCAGTCCATGCCGAGATGCCGGATGACACCCCATCTCAACAACCTTTATTGCATTAAAGAAGTAAATAAAGTTGGATAAACAGCGCCTTAAGAAGCAAAAACTAAGCAATAAAAAAGCCGCGATTAAGCGGCTTTTTTATTTAATGCAATGTGAGAAATTAATTCTGCACAAACGGTTCCGCACCAGCAAAAAAATGAGGCTGCTTGCCAGACTTCATTTCTGCTGTTTGGCAGAAATCAGCAAGGCGAACACCAGCTTTAATATTGAACAACATCGCTTTGTTACCCAACACCACCAAGTCGAAACCAGAGTTGGTGTTTTTATAACGTATGCTACCCGGCAGAGAGGTTTCGCGATCTAAATTGTAGGTTTTAGAGTCCCAAGTTAAGTGAACTTTCTCGGTTGTTCCGGATGTTTTGAACTGTTTGCGTTCGCTGCAAGTCCATGTAACCACTTCTTCATTGGCGTGGGCGGTTGCTGCGCCTAAAAGGCTTGCAAGCGCTACGTTAATGGCGAGAAGATTTTTTTTCATGCACGTTTTCCTTATGAGAGCAAGTGCTTAACGCCAGCTTGTTCTTCAAGCAATTCATTCAATGTGTGTGTCATGCGCTCACGGGAGAACTCATCGATCTCTAAGTCTTCAATCATTTTGTATTCGCCGTTTTCGCACACTACTGGGAAGCCATAAATGACTTCAGCTGGAATGCCATACTCACCCTTGGAAGGCATGCCCATGGTCACCCACTTGCCGTTAGTGCCAAGTACCCAATCGTGAATATGATCGATTGCCGCGTTTGCCGCGGAAGCTGCAGACGACAGGCCGCGGGCTTCAATGATGGCTGCACCACGCTTGCCAACGGTAGGAATGAAAACATCTTTGTTCCAGACTGGATCATTGATAGAGTCTTTTACAGACTTTCCGTCGATAGTCGCAAAGCGATAGTCTGGATACATTGTTGGGCTATGGTTACCCCAAACAACCAATTGCTCGATATCGGCAACAGGCTTATTCAACTTGTTCGCCAGTTGTGAGAGCGCGCGGTTGTGATCCAAGCGCAACATCGCTGTGAAGTTCTTCTCAGGAATGTCTGGAGCGGATTTCATAGCGATGTAAGCGTTAGTGTTTGCTGGGTTGCCAACAACCAATACTTTGACTGTCTTTTTAGCGACAGCATTCAATGCTTTACCTTGTGCTGTGAAAATTTGCGCGTTAGCGGAGAGTAAATCTTTGCGCTCCATGCCAGGACCACGTGGACGTGCGCCAACCAAGAGGGCAACGTCGATGTCTTTGAATGCGGTCATCGGGTCAGAGTGCGCAGTCATGCCAGCCAAGAGGGGGAAAGCGCAGTCTTCTAGCTCCATCATCACGCCAGTCAACGCTTTTTGCGCTTTTTCATCAGGAATCTCAAGCAATTGCAAGATTACGGGCTGATCTTTTCCCAAAAGGTCGCCATTGGCGATGCGGAATAAAAGGGAATATCCGATTTGACCGGCTGCACCGGTTACGGCGACACGCATTTGGGCTTTTGCCATTGCTTATAACTCCAGACGAAGGTTAGGGGGTTAATTAAGGAAAACATTATCCATGCAAGTGTAGGTACTTTAGCTTTACACTGTCAATGATGTCTTATATAAGACTAGAGAATTGCCTAGAATTTTATTTAATTGACGCGGTCTGGAGCTAATTTGTCTGATGTGACTTTGCCTGTTGCTTCATTTAGCCCTCTGTATGAACAGATTAAGGCGATGATTTTGACTAGTTTGCAAGCCTCGGAATGGCTTCCGGGGGAGGCTATTCCCAGTGAAATGGAGTTGGCAGCGCGCTTTGCGGTTAGTCAAGGTACTGTACGCAAAGCCATCGATGAGCTTGCCGCTCAAAATTTATTAGTGCGCCGCCAAGGAAAAGGTACTTTCGTAGCCACCCATCAGGAAGATGATTGGCAGTATCGTTTTTTACGCTTAGCCCCCGATTCTGGCGAGAAATTTCACTTGACCAACCAGTTTTTATCCTGCGAAAACACTAAAGCCAGTGCCAATGTTGCTAGTTTGCTCAAATTAAAGGCAGGCGATCCGATTGTTCAAATCGAGCGAATCCAGAGTTTTGCAGGCAAACCCATTGTTTTTGAAGAGATTTTCTTACCCGGAGTCCGTTTTAATGGCCTGGATCTGGAGGCGCTGAACGCTTGGCATGGTCCGATGTACGCCTTTTATGAGGGGCAATATGCCACCCACATGGTGCGAGCCGAAGAAAAAATCAAGGCCGAAGCCGCTGATGAGGTTTTGGCTAAACACCTCGAGTTGCTTGAGGGTGCGCCGCTCCTTTCTGTGGAGAGGGTGGCATTTACCTACGGGAATAAACCAGTAGAAATTCGTCATGCGAGGTACGACACTTCAGAGCAGTATTACGAGAATAAATTGAACTAAGCAAACGAGATTTGCATCAGTAAAAACCAGTAATTGACCTCTTTATAAACGCCAAAAAATCCCCACCACCCCTAAGGTTTCCAATAGAATATGTTGCGATACAACAAAACCAAACTGCACCTCCACCTAAAGATAGAGATTACCCATGGTTGATTCACAGCAAAACGTTAAAAAAGATAGACCGGTTTACCGAAACATTGGTCTTGCGCAATTGATTAAATACCGCCTTCCTTGGGCTGGCAAAGTATCGATTCTTCACCGCATTAGTGGAGCAGTTTTGTTTCTCTTGCTGCCATTTATTTTGTATCTCTTCGATCAGAGTCTTGCCTCTGAGTTGAGCTACCAAAAATTCCAGGCCTTTACCGGCAATGTCTTGGTAAAAATTATTTGCCTTGGCTTGATTTGGTGTTTCTTGCACCACTTCTGCGCAGGCATCCGTTACCTCTTGCTCGATTTGGAAATCGGCGTAGAGAAGTCAGAAGCAAATCGTTCAGCCATTTTGGTATTGTTCCTTGGCTTGGCTTTGACTGCTGTAGTGGGTCTCAAATTATTCGGCGTGTACTAAGCGCGCATTATTTAAGGAAATTTCATGCCTATTTATCAAATTGGACCAAAGCGCTTAGTTGTAGGCGCTCATTACGGCCTTAAAGAGTGGATCATCCAACGCGTCACTGCGATTGTGATGGTGGTATTTACGATTGTTTTGTTGGTTGATTATTGCATCACTGGCAGCGCTACCTATGAGGGTTGGTCTGGCTTGTTTGGCGGTCAGGTAATGAAGCTCTTAACGTTATTGGTTTTCATCAGCTTGTTCTATCACGCTTGGATTGGCGTTCGTGACATCTGGATGGATTACATCAAGCCCGTCAGCATTCGTTTGACACTGCAAGTGTTGACTGTTTTGTATCCCGTAGCCTGTGCGGCCTATGCCGTTCAAATTTTGTGGCAAGTGTAATTCGATGACTGCAATTAAAAAATCATTGCCACGCCGCCGTTTTGATGCGGTGATTGTTGGAGCGGGTGGTTCAGGTATGCGCGCATCATTGCAGTTGGCTGAAGCTGGCTTGAATGTTGCCGTTCTTACAAAAGTTTTCCCAACACGTTCACATACTGTTGCTGCGCAAGGTGGTATTGGTGCTTCATTGGGCAATATGAGTGAAGACAATTGGCACTATCACTTTTATGACACCATCAAAGGTTCTGACTGGTTGGGCGACCAAGATGTGATCGAATTTATGTGTCGCGAAGCTCCAAAAGCAGTTTATGAGTTAGAGCATTTTGGTATGCCGTTTGACCGTAATCCAGATGGCACGATTTACCAGCGTCCATTCGGCGGTCACACAGCAAACTATGGCGAGAAGCCAGTGCAACGTGCTTGTGCTGCGGCTGACCGTACTGGCCATGCGATGTTGCACACCTTATATCAGCGTAACGTACGCGCAAAAACCAATTTCTTTGTGGAGTGGTTGGCGCTTGATTTGATCCGTGATGATGCTGGTGATGTCGTTGGTGTTACCGCTCTCGAAATGGAAACTGGTCAGGTATACATTCTCGAAGCCAAAGTAGTGCTCTTGGCGACTGGTGGTGTCGGCCGTATTTGGGATGCATCCACAAATGCATTTATCAATACCGGCGACGGTATGGGCTTAGCTGCTCGCGCAGGCATTCCGTTGGAGGACATGGAGTTCTGGCAATTCCATCCAACTGGCGTAGCTGGTGCAGGCGTATTGTTGACAGAAGGTTGCCGCGGTGAAGGCGGCGTCTTGCGCAACAAAGATGGCGAGCGTTTCATGGAGCGTTATGCGCCAACATTGAAAGATTTAGCTCCGCGTGATTTCGTATCTCGCTCAATGGACCAAGAGATTAAAGAGGGGCGCGGTTGCGGCCCCAACGGTGACTATGTTGTGCTCGACTTGACGCATATTGGCGCCGATACGATCATGAAGCGTCTGCCTTCTGTGTATGAGATTGGCATTAACTTTGCTAACGTTGACGTTACCAAAGAGCCAATTCCAGTAGTGCCAACCATTCACTATCAGATGGGTGGTATTCCTACCAACATCAATGGTCAGGTTGTTGTACCGGCGAACGGTATTCACAATGAAGTGATCAATGGCCTCTATGCGATTGGTGAGTGTTCATGTGTTTCTGTTCACGGCGCTAACCGCTTGGGAACTAATTCATTGCTCGACCTCTTGGTATTTGGTCGTGCTGCTGGTAACCACATCGTTGGCTTGGATCTTAAGAATCGCGAATTCAAACCGTTGCCTGCTAATACTGGTGAGCAAACGTTGGCGCGTATTGCTGCGTTGGATAACTCCACTGCGGGCGAATACGCTCAAGATGTTGCAAACGACATTCGCAAGTGCATGCAGAAGTACGCTGGTGTGTTCCGCAATCAAGAGTTGATGGACGAAGGTGTTCGTCAAATGGCTAAATTGACAGAGCGCGCTAAGCATTTATGGGTTAAAGACAAATCCGAGATTTTTAATACTGCGCGTATTGAGGCTTTGGAAGTGGCTAACTTGGTTGAGACCGCGAACGCAACAATGACTTCTGCGGCAGCTCGCAAAGAAAGTCGTGGCGCTCACTCACATGATGATTACCCACATCGTGATGATGACAACTGGATGAAACATACTCTTTGGTATAGCGAAGGCAATCGTTTGGACTACAAACCTGTCCAATTGAAACCATTGACTGTTAATTCAGTTCCTCCAAAAGAACGTACTTTCTAAGTAAGAGAGATAGAAGATGAGTGATATCCGTATATTCGAAATTTACCGCTACGATCCAGATGTCGATGCAGCTCCACGCATGGAACGCTATGAGTTAGAACTCACTGGTGAGCGTATGTTGTTGGATGCTTTGATTTCTTTGAAGAAGCAAGACGAGACCATTTCTTATCGTCGCTCATGCCGTGAGGGTGTGTGCGGTTCAGATGCGATGAACATCAACGGTAAAAATGGTTTGGCTTGTTTGACCAATATGTTGACTTTGCCTAAGGTCATCACGTTGCGTCCATTGCCTGGTTTGCCAGTTGTGCGCGATTTGATCGTCGACATGACTTTGTTCTTCAAGCAATATTTATCTATCAAGCCTTACGTGGTCAATGAGAATCCGCCTCCTGAAAAAGAGCGTCTCCAGAGTCCTGAAGAGCGTGAAGAGTTGAACGGTTTGTATGAGTGCATCTTGTGCGCATCATGCTCAACATCATGCCCATCATTCTGGTGGAATCCAGATAAGTTCGTTGGTCCCGCTGGCTTGTTACAGGCATATCGTTTTATCGCTGATAGTCGCGATCAAGAAACTGCGCAGCGCTTGGATAACTTAGAGGATCCATACCGTTTGTTCCGCTGTCACACCATCATGAATTGCGTGGACGTATGTCCTAAGCACTTGAACCCAACGAAGGCTATTGGCAAGATCAAGGAGTTGATGGTTCGTAGGGCGGTATGACCCTAGGAAACGCAGAGTTATATCGTTTAAAAAGTGATGCTCGTAGGGGCTTGCTGGAGAATGATTTAATTCTGCAACGTTTCTTTGAGCGCTATGGAGCTCAGTTAAGCGTAGAAGATGGAAAAGTTTTAAGCCAGTTATTAGCTTTAGATGACAACGACCTAATGGATCTACTCATTGGTCGCAAGGATTCGGTAGCCAGTCTGGAGAAAGAGATGCAAACGGACTCTTTCAAAATGGTTTTACAGAGACTGAGAGAGAAGTAATGCAGTCTTTTGGTGCAGTCGCATTGTAAGCATGTGAACGAATAGTGTATTAATCATAATTTTGAATGACTAAGGATTAGAAATGATTGAATCGGACATCAAGGCAAAACTCTCGTTTTCGGATGGCACACCAGATATTGATCTGCCAATTTACAAGGGGACGGCAGGTCCTGACGTAATTGACATTCGCAAGCTCTATGGTCAGACTGGTAAGTTCACTTACGATTCAGGCTTCCTTTCTACTGCGTCATGCAATAGCAAAATCACTTACATCGATGGTGACAAGGGTGAATTGCTCTATCGCGGCTATCCAATCGAAGATTTGGCGAACAACTGCGATTTCTTAGAAGTTTGCTACCTCTTGATCAATGGCGAATTGCCTAATGCGAAAGACAAGAAAGACTTTGACGAAATGGTCATGCACCACACCATGGTTCATGAGCAAATGCAATTCTTCTTGCGTGGTTTCCGCCGCGATGCCCATCCGATGGCCGTCTTAACCGGCTTGGTTGGAGGTATGGCCGCTTTCTATCACGACGAAATCAATTACAGCGATCCACATGCTCGTGAAGTAGCGCAAATTCGTTTGATTGCGAAGATGCCAACTTTGGTTGCAATGGCTTATAAATATTCTGTAGGACAACCATTTATCTATCCAGATAACTCTTTGTCATACACCGCCAACTTTATGCGCATGATGTTTGCAACGCCATGTGAAGAGTACAAAGTAAACCCAGTATTGGTGCGTGCTTTGGACCGCATCTTCACATTGCATGCGGACCACGAGCAAAATGCTTCTACATCAACAGTGCGTTTGTGCGGCTCTTCTGGTACAAATCCTTTCGCTGCTATCTCTACTGGTATCGCCTGTCTCTGGGGCCAAGCTCACGGTGGTGCAAACGAAGCTTGCTTGCAGATGTTAAATGAGATTCAAGCTCAAGGTGGCGTAGATAAGATTCATGAGTTCATTGCTCAAGTTAAAGACAAAAATTCAAGCGTTCGCTTGATGGGCTTCGGTCATCGTGTTTACAAGAACTTTGACCCACGCGCTAAATTGATGCGTGAAACTTGCTACGAAGTATTGAATGAGCTTGGCCTGCAAGATGATCCCTTGTTCAAGTTGGCAATGACGCTTGAGAAGATTGCCTTAGAAGACGACTACTTCGTTAGCCGCAAGCTCTATCCAAACGTAGACCTCTACTCTGGTATCGTTCAGCGCGCGCTTGGCATTCCAACAGAAATGTTCACCTGTATTTTTGCTTTGGCAAGAACAGTAGGTTGGATTGCTCAGTGGGAAGAAATGATTACAGACCCTGAGTACAAGATTGGTCGTCCACGTCAGTTGTACGTTGGTGAAACAATCCGCAAGGTTCCAAACATCTCCATTAGCAAATAAGGTAACCGAGGTCTCTCATGTCTCGTACGCTTTATGACAAATTGTGGGATGACCACGTTGTTTACTCGGAAGAAGATGGCACAGCTACGATCTACATTGATCGTCAGCTGCTGCATGAGGTCACTAGCCCTCAGGCATTTGAAAGTTTGAATTTGGCTGGCCGTCCAGTTTGGCGCATTTCCGCCAATTTGGCGGTATCTGATCACAACGTACCAACGACCGATCGTTCAGAAGGCATTGCTGACCCAATCTCCAAGCTGCAAGTGGATACCTTGGATCAAAACTGCGATGCCTTTGGCATTACTCAATACAAGATGAACGATACCCGTCAAGGGATTGTTCACGTCATTGGACCAGAGCAGGGCGCAACTTTGCCTGGCATGACAGTAGTCTGTGGTGATTCTCATACCAGTACTCATGGCGCCTTTGGTGCTTTGGCGTTTGGTATCGGTACGTCCGAAGTTGAACACGTTTTAGCTACCCAAACCTT
This sequence comes from Polynucleobacter necessarius, assembly GCF_900095215.1. Lineage (NCBI taxonomy): Bacteria > Pseudomonadati > Pseudomonadota > Betaproteobacteria > Burkholderiales > Burkholderiaceae > Polynucleobacter > Polynucleobacter necessarius. The sequence continues at coordinate 667,386 of NZ_LT606949.1, forward strand.
GCTCATGAAAAAGAGCAAGAACATGTTGGTAAGAGTTGAAGGCCGCTTACAGCCAGGTTCAACTGCTAAAGATATCGTGCTTGCTGTGATCGACAAGATTGGTACGGCAGGTGGCACCGGTTACACCATTGAGTTCGCTGGCGAAGCGATTCGCAATTTTTCGATGGAAGGTCGCATGACCATTTGTAACATGGCAATTGAAGCAGGCGCTCGTTCTGGCTTAGTTGCCGTAGATGAGACAACGATTGAATACATTCAAGGTCGTCCATACGCGCCTAAGGGTCCTGCTATGTTGCAAGCCTTGCAATATTGGAGAACCTTGCACTCTGATCCTGATGCGAAGTTTGATGCTGTCGTTGAATTGCGCGCAGAGGAAATTGCGCCACAGGTGACTTGGGGTACTTCTCCAGAGATGGTGCTTGCGATTAGTGATCGTGTGCCTGATCCAGAAAAAGAGCGTGATCCCAATAAACGCTCAGCAATGGAGCGTGCTTTGGAGTACATGAATCTTGTGCCAAATACGCCATTGAGCAGCATCTCTGTAGATAAAGTGTTTATTGGCTCATGTACTAATAGTCGTATTGAAGATATGCGCGCTGCTGCCAAGGTGGTGGACCGCTTAGGCAAGAAAGTGGCGGCGAATGTGAAGTTAGCATTGGTTGTGCCTGGTTCGGGATTGGTGAAAGCCCAAGCGGAACGCGAAGGTTTGGACCGCATATTTAAGGCCGCTGGCTTTGAGTGGCGTGAGCCAGGTTGTTCGATGTGCTTGGCAATGAATGCGGATCGTTTAGAGCCTGGCGAGCGCTGTGCATCTACCTCTAACCGTAACTTTGAAGGTCGCCAAGGCAATGGTGGTCTCACCCATTTAGTCAGTCCTGCGATGGCCGCCGCTGCGGCAATTGAAGGTCACTTCGTTGATGTTCGTAAGATTTCATAAGGAAACCGATTAATGACATTTGCTTCACTCTCCTTAATTTCCAAATTAGCAATCGTTGGCATTGCTGGCATCATTATTTCTGTATGCAGTAGCACAATGGAGGGCGTTGGTAAGGATCTGCAAAACATGGGCTCCTCTATGGGTGGCTCCGGCAATTCACAACAAAGTAATCAATCTAAAACTAAGGGTAAAGACGTTGTCGTTACTCCAGTGAAGTAAATAAATTAGAGTCAAAGTCAGAATCATGGAAAAATTTACGGTATACAAAGGTTTAGTTGCTCCGCTTAATCGCGAGAACGTGGATACCGATGCCATCATTCCAAAACAGTTTTTAAAATCCATCAAGAAGACGGGCTTTGGTCAAAACCTTTTTGATGAATGGCGCTATTTAGATCATGGTGAGCCAGGTCAAGATTGCAGCACTCGTCCAGTTAATCCAGACTTTGTATTGAATCAACCGCGTTATAAAGGCGCTGGAATTCTGTTGGCCCGTAAAAATTTTGGATGCGGTAGTTCTCGTGAGCATGCTCCTTGGGCCTTGGATCAATTTGGCTTTAGAGCAGTGATTGCGCCTAGTTTTGCAGATATCTTTTACAACAACTGCTTCAACAATGGTGTTTTACCCATTGTTTTGACCGAAATGCAGGTAGATCATCTTTTTAATGAAACCCAGGTATTTAGTGGCTATCAATTAACCATTGACCTTGAGGCTCAGCAGGTGATTGCCCCCGATGGCACTGCCTATAGCTTCGATGTAGCCCCTTTTAGAAAGTATTGCCTCCTTAACGGCTTGGACGATATTGGCTTAACACTCCAATATGCAGATAAAATCAAGGCTTATGAAGCTGAGCGCATCCTGAAGATGCCTTGGCTTGCGACACAATTGCCGTAATTTCGTTGATTTAAAGGCTTTTCATGAAAATTGCAGTTCTACCGGGCGATGGTATCGGCCCGGAAATTGTTGCTCAAGCCGTTCGAGTGCTACAAGCCCTTGGCCAAAAATTTGATCTAGAAGAAGCTCCAGTAGGTGGTGCCGCATACGATATCGCTGGACATCCTTTGCCGCCAACTACCTTGGAGTTGGCAAAAAAAGCTGATGCTATTTTGTTTGGCGCTGTAGGTGATTGGAAGTACGACACACTCGCGCGCGAATTGCGCCCGGAGCAGGCTATCTTGGGTTTGCGTAAGCACCTCGAGTTATTTGCTAATTTTAGACCGGCGATTTGCTATCCAGAACTTACGGCCGCATCGAGTCTGAATCCTGAAATTATTGGTGGCTTAGATATTCTGATTGTGCGCGAACTCAATGGCGACATCTATTTCGGTCAGCCTCGTGGCATTCGCACTTGCGAGTTGCCTTTGTTTAAAGGCGCGCGCGAAGGCTTTGACACCATGCACTATAGCGAGCCAGAAGTGGAGCGTATTGGTCGCGTTGCGTTTGAGGCGGCACGTAAGCGTGGCAAGAAAGTGTGTAGCGTTGATAAGGCGAATGTCCTGGAGACTTCGCAGCTCTGGCGTGAAGTGATGATTCGGATTTCCAAAGAATATCCAGATGTTGAGTTGTCCCATATGTATGTGGACAACGCGGCAATGCAATTGGTGAAGGCGCCTAAGGCGTTTGACGTTGTGGTGACCGGTAACTTGTTTGGCGACATCCTCTCGGATGAGGCTGCTATGTTGACAGGCTCTATTGGAATGTTGCCATCCGCCTCTTTGGATAAAAATAATAAAGGCCTGTATGAACCAAGTCATGGTTCAGCATCTGATATCGCCGGCAAAGGCATCGCCAATCCATTGGCAACCATCTTATCTGCTGCAATGATGCTGCGTTATTCTTTGGGCATGCCTGCGGAGGCGGACCGGATTGAAAAGGCTGTACAGAAAGTATTGGCGCAAGGGTTGCGTACTGCCGATATTTATACCAATGGCACGAAAAAAGTATCAACAGTTGAAATGGGCGATGCTGTATTTGCAGCGCTGGCTTAAACAGTAATTCACAATCTTATTGAAGAAAACAAATTCACTAGATAGCTAACATCATGGCAAATACAAATACACCTTTGGTTGGTTTAGTTGGCTGGCGCGGTATGGTTGGTAGCGTTCTCATGGAGAGAATGCTGGCCGAGAAAGATTTCGATTTCATTGAGCCGTTATTTTTTAGCGCTAGCCAAGCGGGTGGTGAAGTGCCGCTTCTCAATGGTCACAAAGTAAATAAAAGCGAAAGTACTTTGCAAGATGCGAATGATATCAAAGCATTGTCACGTTGCGACAGCATCCTCACTTGCCAAGGCGGCGATTACACCAACGATATTTTCCCTAAGCTGCGTGCATCAGGGTGGAATGGTCATTGGATTGATGCCGCTAGCGCTTTGCGTATGAAAGATGACGCTGTATTGGTTCTGGATCCAGTTAATCGCCCGGTGATTGATAAAGCTTTAGCTGCTGGGGGTAAGAATTGGATTGGTGTCAATTGCACTGTGAGTTTGATGATGATGGCTATGGGTGGTTTGGTTAAGGCTGATATGGTTGAGTGGATCAGTGCCATGACATATCAAGCCGCTTCTGGTGCTGGAGCGCAAAACATGCGCGAATTGCTCCTGCAAATGGGTGCCTTGCGCGATAGCGTTGCTACTGAGCTGGCTGACCCTTCTTCATGGATTTTGGGTATTGATCGCAAGGTCACAGAGACATTGCGTTCTGCTGATTTTCCGAAAAAGAATTTCCGCAATACTGCATTGGCAGGAAGTTTGATTCCTTGGATCGATGTGCCTGTCGAAAATGGGCAAACTAAAGAGGAGTGGAAGGGTGGTGCTGAGTTCAATAAGATCTTGGGTCGCCCTGCATTCCGTACGCCCGACAGTATTCCAATCGATGGTTTATGTGTGCGCGTAGGCGCGATGCGTTGCCATTCACAAGGTTTGACTGTAAAGCTCAAAAAAGATATTCCCCTTACAGAGATTGAAGCAATTTTGGCTGCCGATAATCAGTGGGTCAAAGTAGTGCCAAATGATCGCGAAACAACTGAACGTGATTTATCTCCAGCAGCTATTAGCGGCACATTGACTGTGCCTATTGGCCGTTTGCATAAGATGGCAATGGGGCCGGAGTACTTGAGCGCTTTTACGGTTGGTGATCAGCTCTTATGGGGTGCCGCCGAACCATTACGCCGCATGTTGCGCATTTTGCTTGAGAAATAAATTTACCGTTTATGATTCGCATTAACCAGCTGGGTGTAAGACTGCTTTGTTTTGCCCTGCTTGGCTGGTCATCGGTTGCTGGCGCTATCTCGCTGGGCGCTCCGCAGCTGCAGTCTCGCCCTGTCGAGCAAGTGCGAGTTGAAATTCCGATTCGAGTTGGCGCGGAAGAGCAGAGTGCTTTGTCTAGCCTGAATGTCGCAATGCCTAATAAGGCTGCATATGAGCGTTTAGGCATTTCGCAAAAGATATTGTCTTTAAATCCGCAGGCGATGGTGTATCACAATCGCCAAGAGCAGTTGATGGGATTGGTCGAGACGGTTGATTCAGTGCCCATGACAGATGATCCATTTTTAGATGTCTTGGTCAATCTCAGTTGGTCTAGTGGAATCCTTACGCAAACATTCACTTTACTGCTGGGTGATGCGCAAAAGATCACAGTGAAGCCTGGACCAACTTTGTCTGCGATTGCGGGGATTATTGCCCCCCAGGTAGATGGCGCTACCCTCGATCAAACCATGATGGCTTTGTATAAGGCTAATCCAGATGCATTTGCCAGTGGCAGCATCAATCGCTTAGCTGCGGGCGCTGAGCTAACTAAGTCCAGTCAGGCTTTATTGCGATTGATTAGTCCGGCGGAGGCAAATCAGTTTGTCGCCGATGCAAACGAACAGTGGCGTCAAGAGCATGGTGATAAAGATGATGCCACGGGATCATCCAAGTCAGCCAACTCCAAAGCATCTGATGCATCTCTCAAGGATCGACTGAAGATTGGATCAAGCGCCGATGGCAATGAGCAGGAGCGTCGCTACACAGAAGAGCTGGTCGCCCAAGAGAAGATGCTTGAGCAAACCAAAGCGCGCGTAGCCGAGTTAGAGCAAAATATTGCCGATCTGCAAAAACTCTTGGACAAATCTAAAGAGAAGAAAGCGGTAGAGAATAATTTTGGTTTGGGTGGATTTGACCCCGCCATTCTGGCAGTTGCTTTAATTGGATTAACTGGATTGTTGCTCTGGGGCTTGGCGCGCAATGCTCGCCGCTCTGAGGTGACGGGCTTTCAAGCGCAAGTTCATCACACAGGCAAAGAAGAGAAGCATCCAGAAGAAAAACCTGCAGCAGGAGCGCATTTTGAAATGCCAGCTCGCGCTAAGGCATTGTTTGAAGGAATTGATCTTGATCTTTCAAAGCCTGCAAAAGAAGTGCCAGCAACAATTCCCCCTGTAGCCAATCCTTTGGCTGATACCTTGCGCGTTAAATTGAATTTAGCGCGTGCCTACATCACGATTGAAGACTTTTCTGCTGCGAAGAAATCTCTGGATGAAGTGCTTCGCATCAGCAACTCTATTGATCCGGAGATCACCATTGAAGCGCAGGGCTTGCTCGCGGAAATTTCGCATCGCAATACCTAAATCATGCGTATAGCCCTTGGCCTTCAGTATGACGGCAGCCTCTATTCCGGCTGGCAAACGCAGGTCAATCAAAACACAGTTCAAGACGAATTAGAAAAAGCCATTTCTGCCTTTGTTGGTGAGCAAGCTTGTGCAGTTCAGCCCATACAAACGATCACCGCAGGTAGAACCGATGCCGGAGTTCATGCTTTAGGGCAGGTTGTGCATTTTGATACCAATGTCGAGCGTGAAGATTTCTCATGGGTGAGGGGGGTGAACTCTTTTCTGCCGCCATCGATTGTGGTGAACTGGGCAAAGCCAGCGAGTGATGAATTCAGTGCGCGCTTCTCGGCTTACGAGCGTGAATATATTTATGCACTACAAGCTGGGCCCTGTCGTTCCCCAATGGCCCATGCTCGCGCAGGATATTTAATGTTGCCGCCAAATCAGTGGTTGGATGTTGAGGCCATGAAAAAATCGGCTCAGTGTGTAATTGGCGAACATGACTTCAGCTCATTTCGCTCTTCCGAGTGTCAGAGCAAGACGCCGGTGAAAACCATTTATTCCATCGATATTATTTCCGAGCAGCCGTGGTTGTATTTCAGGATTCGTGGCAATGCTTTTTTACAGCACATGATCCGCAATGTAGTCGGTTGCTTTTTGCAAATTGGACAAGGTAGACAAAAGTCGGAATGGATGGCGGAAGTGCTGGCTGCTAAGAACAGGCAGATTGCTGCTCCAACATTTATGGCTGATGGACTTTATTTGGTCAAAATTACTTATCCTGAGGAATTTGCTATTCCTCAGCCATGGCTGGAAAATTCCTGGCTACCAGCCCAGGTCGCTGGCAAGCAAAAGAAAGAGTAAAAGAAATAGTGTGCCTCAGGCCTTATCATTCATTTATGGGCTTACTGACATATTCTCCGGGCCGTACTAGGGTCAAAATTTGCGGTTTAAAGACGGCCACTGACATCGATTCTGCAGTTTCTGCAGGGGTGGATGCGGTGGGTTTTGTCTTTTACCCACCCAGCGTGCGGGCTGTAAGCCCTAATATTGCTGCCCAGCTGATTTCTAGGCTTCCAGCAGGGGTAGACGCAGTTGGTCTCGTTGTAAACGCTACAGATGAGCAATTTGGCGCTATTCGGGCTGCTGCCTCGATCACTTTATGGCAGTTTCATGGGGATGAGACCCCAGAACGCTGCGCTCAGCTAGCTGTAGGTGAGCCCTGGGTAAAGGCTGCCCGCGTAGGAGCTGGCTTCGCTTTTGATGAATTTTCCCTACAATATGACCATGCAAATGCTTTTCTGCTGGATGCCCTTGTCGAGGGATATGGTGGCGGAGGCGTTCCTTTTGATTGGCAAGGAATTCCACAGACATGGGTAAGCGAAAACGCGCCTCGGGTCGTTTTGAGTGGTGGATTGAACGCGCACAACGTGGGCGAGGCGATTGCTCGTCTGCATCCTTGTGCGGTTGACGTCTCTAGTGGCGTTGAAAGCAGTAGGGGTGTGAAAGATCCTGCGATTATGACTGAGGTTGTAAAAGCGGTCCGCGCAGCAGATGCGCAATCATCATCCTAATAATTTGCTGTAGATAAATCAAAAGAGGTAGCTATGTACGACAAGCCAGATGCACGAGGACATTTTGGTCCTTACGGCGGCGTGTTTGTTTCTGAGACATTGATGTATGCGTTAGATGAGCTTAAAGAGACCTACGCTAAATATCAACATGATCCAGAATTTATCGAAGAGTTTCACTACGAGTTAAAACACTTTGTGGGTAGACCATCCCCGGTTTATCACGCGAAGCGTTGGAGTGAAATGCTTGGTGGTGCGCAGATCTATCTCAAGCGTGAAGATTTAAATCACACTGGCGCCCACAAGATCAATAACGTCATTGGTCAAGCAATGCTGGCTAAACGGATGGGTAAGTCACGCATCATTGCTGAAACTGGTGCTGGTCAACATGGCGTTGGTACGGCGACTATCTGCGCGCGTTTCGGCTTAGATTGCACGGTATACCAGGGCGCAGTTGATGTCGCTCGTCAAGCACAAAACGTATTCCGCATGAAATTACTTGGGGCTAAGGTTGTTCCAGTGGAGTCAGGCACCAAAACTTTAAAAGACGCGCTCAATGAAGTGATGCGTGATTGGGTAACCAACGTTGATAACACTTTCTACATTATTGGCACTGTTTCTGGTCCCCATCCTTACCCAATGATGGTGAGGGATTTCCAAAGCGTGATTGGTGAAGAGTGCAAGGTGCAGATGCCGGAGATGACCGGTCGTCAACCCGACTATGTTTTAGCTTGTGTTGGTGGTGGCTCTAACGCGATGGGTATTTTCTATCCATATATCGATTTCCCTGAAGTCAAGCTTGTTGGTGTTGAAGCAGCTGGACACGGTTTGGGAAGTGGGTTGCATTCGGCAGCGTTATGTGTCGGCAAGCCTGGCGTATTGTATGGTAACCGTACTTACTTATTGCAAGATGAGAATGGTCAGATTTCTGAGACCCATTCTGTTTCGGCTGGGATGGACTATCCAGGTGTTGGCCCTGAGCATGCTTGGTTAAAAGATTCTGGCCGCGCTGATTATGTGGCGATTACGGATGAAGAAGCACTTCAAGCCTTTCATGATTGCTGTCGTATCGAAGGCATCATTCCGGCGCTAGAGTCATCCCATGCGATTGCCTATGCTTGCAAGTTGGCTAAGACCTTGCCAAAAGACAAGACTATCTTGGTTAATCTTTCTGGTCGTGGCGACAAAGATATGGATACCGTTGCGCAAGCAACGGGTTCAGAAGGCTAAACAAAACAGAAGAACAAGAATAAGCGAAAGTAAGAATAGAAAAATAGCCATGTCAAAAATTACCGCGCTCTTTAAGGAGCTAAAAGCAACTGGTAAAAAAGGATTGATTCCTTTTATTACTGCGGGCGATCCTGATCCCAAGCAAACCGTCGAACTCATGCACGCATTGGTGCGTGGTGGATCAAGCGTGATTGAGTTAGGTGTACCTTTTTCGGATCCCATGGCTGATGGTCCAGTAATTCAGCGATCGTCTGAGCGTGCGTTAACGCATGGCGTGACTTTGCATGACTCTCTCGAGATGGTGAAAGAGTTCCGCAAGAAAGACGCAAACACGCCAGTGGTATTGATGGGTTATGCAAATCCAGTTGAGCAAATGGGAGCAGAGCGTTTTGCTACTGAAGCAAAGGCGGCTGGATTGGATGGTGTTTTAGTTGTGGATTACCCTCCAGAAGAGTGTGTGGATTTTGCTGCTCGTATGCGTGTTGCTGGCATTGACCCGATTTTCTTATTGGCGCCGACTTCATCCCATGAGCGTATTAAGGAGGCGGCCAAAATAGCTTCTGGTTATATTTATTACGTTTCTATGCGTGGGGTCACGGGAGCATCCCACCTTAATACCCAAGATGTAGCTAGTATCATCCCCAAAATCCGTGAAGAAACCGATATTCCGATTGCTGTTGGATTTGGGATTAGCGATGCCGCTAGCGCCAAGGCGGTATCCGCTAGCGCTGATGCGGTGGTAATTGGCAGTCGAATTATTCGCCTTTTAGAGGATGCGCGCCCGGGGCAGGCAGTACAATCACTGGAAACCTTCATTCGTGAGATTCGTGATGAATTGGATAGTTAAAACTAATGAGCTGGATAGATAAATTACTCCCACCCCAAATTCAACATACTGATCCTGCAAATCGCAAATCAGTACCAGAAGGATTGTGGGTTAAATGCCCTGGTTGCGAAACTGTTCTCTATAGCACGGACATTGAAGCCAATTTATCGGTTTGCCCAAAATGCAGTCACCATATGCGTATCGGTGCGCGCTTGCGTTTGGAAAGTTTGTTGGATGAAAAAGGACGCCATGAAATCGGCGCAGATATTTATCCAACAGACCCACTGCAATTTAAAGACTCCAAAAAATATCCAGATCGCATTAAGGAGGCAAACGACGCCTCTGGCGAATCTGAAGCATTGATCGTCATGAGCGGCAAGATCGAAGCGATTCCTGTAGTGGCAGCCTGCTTTGAGTTTCAATACATGGGCGGATCAATGGGTTCCGTAGTGGGTGAGCGTTTTGCCCGCGGTGTTCAAGAAGCGAACAATAAGCAGTGTGCCTTTATTTGTGTCACTGCTACTGGCGGCGCTCGTATGCAAGAGAGTTTGCTGTCACTTTTTCAGATGGCCAAGACCAATTCCATGTTGACCTTGCTGGCCAAAAAACGCCTGCCTTACATTAGTGTTCTTACAGACCCAACCATGGGTGGTATTTCAGCAAGCTTTGCTTTCATGGGTGATGTGGTGATGGCTGAACCAAAGGCTTTGATTGGTTTTGCTGGTCCACGCGTGATCGAGAAGACTGTGCGTGAAAAGTTGCCTGAAGGCTTCCAACGTTCTGAATTCCTGATGCAAAAGGGTGGCATTGACATGATTGTTGATCGTCGCCAAATGCGCGGAAAGATCGCTCGTCTCTTGGCTTTGTTGCAAAAGCTTCCAGAGCCTGCGATATCGGGTAGCGCAGTCATTTAAGCGCTTGAGCTCAGCCCACCAAGCCCCATATATTTTCTAGCCTAGAGGCTTTTCTTAGCCACCTCGAGACTGCTCCCCCTATTGGTATCGATAGGGGTCTTGAGCGCATTAATCGCGTGAAGGCTGCGCTAGATTTGCATTTTGATTGTCCTGTTATTACCGTTGCCGGAACGAATGGCAAGGGATCTACTTGTGCTTTTTTAGAAAGCATTCTGCTGGCTTCTGGCTATCGTGTCGGTTGCCATACATCGCCGCATCTGTTGCAGTTTAATGAACGTGCTCGCATTAACGGCGAGAACGTTAATGACAATCTCTTGCTTGAGCATTTTGTCGCTGTAGAAAAAGCGCGCGTGAGTTTGATTGATGCCCCAACGTTGACTTATTTTGAGTTCACCACTTTAGCGATCATGCATTTGTTCGCTAAATCCAATTTAGATGCGGTTGTTTTAGAGGTCGGAATGGGTGGGCGTTTAGATGCGGTCAATATCGTTGATGCGGATTGCGCAATCGTCACTAGCATCGATATTGATCATGCGGATTTCTTGGGTGGGACACGCGAGGCCATTGGTTTAGAAAAAGCGGGCATTTTCCGTCCAGGACATATTGCGGTTTGTGGCGATCCCGTGCCTCCTCAATCACTCATTGATTATGCGGCAAAGCTAGGTTGTGATCTTTGGTTGCAGGGACGTGATTACAACTTCCAAGGTGATAAGCAGCAATGGGGTTGGGCCGGGCGCAATAAACGCTTTAGCGGATTGGGTTATCCAGCCCTCAGAGGGGCAAACCAAATACTCAATGCCTCAGCTGTAATCGCTGTTTTGATGGCCTTGCATCAGAGATTGCCGGTGAGCGCCCAAGACATTCGTAATGGATTCGCTTTGGTCGAGTTACCGGGGCGCTTCCAGGTGCTTCCAGGGCAGCCTACGGTGGTCTTGGATGTGGCTCACAATCCCCATGCGGCAGCCACCTTGGCCCAAGGTCTCGATAAGATGGGTTATCACCCTTATACCTATGCCATTTTTGGGGCGATGGCCGATAAGGACATTGAGGGGGTTATTAAACCTCTTTTGGATATTGTGGATTTCTGGTTTTGCACAGATTTGCCTATGTCCAGGGCGGCTAGCGCCAAGGTCTTGGCCGAGAAGCTTGAGGCCATGGGCGTAAAGCCTAAAAATGGAGCAGATGGCGGTATCGAAATCTTCGAAAACCCTGCTTTAGCGTATCAAAAAGCGCTGTCTTGGGCGGGTGAGGGTGATAGAATTGTTACCTTCGGATCCTTCTATACCGTTGCAGGCGTAATAACTTACCGAAACAGCCAGGCTCACTGATCCATGATTCGTTTACCAAGCTTTTTTAAGCGAAAAACCCAGTCTAATGACCTTGCAAAAGGCTCAAGGGGTGGTCGCGCAGCCAAAAGAGTGGCGTCACGTAGTTTTCAGCGTGCAGCAGAGGCTGAGGAGCTTGCTCTTACAGAGGATCCAGAACAACAAAGAGCGCGTCATCGTCTTATTGGCGCCGCTGTCTTGGTACTCATTGCTGTGGTTGGCTTGCCCCGTATTTTGGATAACAAGCCAAAGTCGGCTCCAAACGATATCGCCGTCAATATTGTTACCAGCTTGCCCATTCCCGGCGCTGAAACCAAGGGTGAAGAAAAGTCAAAAGCAGAAGCGCCAGTTGAGCCTGCTAAAGAAGCCCCTAAAGTTGCAGTAACGCCCGCACCAGAAGCAAAGGCAGAGCCTAAGCCAGAGGTGAAGTCAGAAGCTAAGCCAGCGGCGCCTGCTGTAAATAAATCTGGCGCATTGGGTTTGGCGGCAGGTGAGGAAGTGGTTGCGGCAAGTACTCCTAAAGTGGAGTCTAAGCCTAAGGCTGATGAAGTTAGTAAACCAAGCACATCAACTGGTTCTGGAAAGTTCGTTATTCAGATTGGTGCTTTCGCATCTGAAGAGCGCGCTAAGGGTTGGGTCGCAAAACTCAAAGAACAAAAGATGCCGAACTATGTCTTAAACAAGACGGGTAGTGATGGGGCGAAGTTATATGTTCTGCGTGCTGGGCCGTACACCGACAAAGATGCAGCTGAGGCGGCGGAAAAGAAAATTAAGGCAATGGGTCTTGCGCCAAGACTCGTTGAATCCGGCAAGCAATAATGGAATACCTATCCACCCTCAAGCTAACATCGGTGGATTACTTCACCCTAGTTGTGCTCCTAGTTTCCGCCTTGGTTGGAATTTCTCGTGGATTGTTTAAAGAAGTTCTCGCTTTAGCGTCTTGGTTTGCCGCAGCTTGGATTGCTTATCACTATAGTACTTACCTCTCTACAGAATGGCTCTCTACTTTCCATTTGGATGAGTGGCTGAGCCTTGGAGTGAGCTTTCTTATTCTCTTCATCCTCACCTTCATTGTTTGTGGTTTGTTTGGTGGGGTAGTGCAAAAAATTATTTTGTCAGTTGGGCTGAGTTTGACTGATCGTTTCCTTGGTTTGATATTGGGCGTGCTTCGTGGCGGCCTGATCGTGGTGGTTTTTGCCACCCTAGCAGCACTCACCCCAATTCCACAAAGCATGGCTTGGAAGAATGCTATTACTAGGCCGGCGATTGATATGGCAACCGGTTTAATTAAAGGTTGGCTACCCGCTGACTGGGCTAAACAATTAGGTGATGCTATGCCTAAAGTTACCCAACACCATTACTCCTAAATTCACAATAGGAATCTAGAGATATGTGCGGCGTCGTCGGAACCGTTTCCCACTCACCAGTAAATCAACTTCTCTATGATGCGTTGTTGCTCTTGCAACATCGCGGTCAAGATGCCGCAGGTATTGCGACGATGAATGGTAATTCGTTCACGATGCACAAAGCCAACGGTCTTGTAAGGGGTGTTTTCAGAACGCGCAATATGCGCAGCTTAGTTGGTAATGCGGGTATTGGTCAGGTGCGTTACCCAACTGCTGGTTCTGCGAGTAGCGAAGAAGAGGCGCAACCTTTTTATGTCAGCGCACCTTATGGCATTATCTTGGCGCATAACGGTAATCTTACTAACGCACCAAGTTTGCGCGTAGAGATGGCCTATCGTGATCGTCGTCACATCAATACCAGTTCCGATACCGAAGTATTGTTGAACGTATTGGCCGATGAGCTGCAAAAAGAAACTAATAGCGCAGCGCTTGATGAGGTTGCGATGTTTAACGCAGTGACTGGTGTCACCAGTCGTGTTAAGGGTTCCTATGCTGTTGTATCACTGATTGCTGGTTATGGTTTGTTAGCCTTCCGAGATCAGTATGGTATTCGTCCTCTTTGCATTGGACGTATCGATACGCCTCAAGGTCCTGAGTGGATGATTGCATCAGAGTCTGTGGCGCTTGAAGGTCTTGGCTTTACGTTTGTGCGCGACGTTAATCCAGGCGAGGCGATTTACATTGATTTAGATGGCAATTTTTACTCATGTCAGTGCGCGCCTAATGCCGTGCTGACCCCTTGCATATTTGAATATGTTTACATGGCTCGTCCTGACTCCACGATTGATGGTGTCACCGTCTATAACGTGCGTATGCGCATGGGTGATTATTTAGCCGAGAAGATTCGTCAAGAGACTAATGTCGATGAGATCGATGTGGTGATGCCGATTCCGGATTCTAGCCGTCCTGCAGCAATGCAAGTGGCAAAAAACTTGGGTGTAGATTACCGCGAAGGCTTTTTTAAGAACCGTTACATCGGCCGCACCTTCATCATGCCAGGGCAGGCTGTTCGCAAGAAGTCAGTACGTCAAAAACTCAATGCTATGCGGATTGAGTTCAAAGATAAAACGGTATTGATTGTGGATGACTCGATTGTGCGTGGAACAACCTCATTTGAGATTGTGCAGATGGCGCGTGAATCTGGCGCGAAGAAAGTGATCTTTGCATCAGCGACGCCTCCAGTTCGCTTCCCCAACGTCTATGGTATTGATATGCCTACTCGCAGCGAGTTGGTTGCCTATGGTCGTACCGATGAAGAAATTAATAAGATGATTGGCGCCGATCAACTCATCTATCAAAGTATTGAAGATATGAAGCAGGCGGTGAGGGATGTTAATCCAGATCTCAAGAACTTTGAGGCATCTTGTTTTGATGGTAACTACATCACAGGTGACATCACTGAGTCTTATTTGGATGCTTTGGAGGTCGCTAGAAATACCTCGGCTGCTAAAGCCGATCGCCAAAAGGATTCAAGCGATTTTGCCCGCTCTCAACTTCATCTACATTTGGCTATCGAAGACTAAAAAGCGACAGGAATTTGCCTCATCCGAGGCCAATCCGCAATTCGGTGTCAAAATAGCAGCATGAAGAGCAAAACCACACGCAAAAAACCGAATTTTTTTAAGCTAGCGCTTGAGACCTTGTCGGTCCGCGCTGGTACACGTCGTACGGCCGAGTATCAAGAGCACTCAGAGGCGATGTTTCTTACTTCTAGTTTCTGTTTTCATAGTGCTGAGTTAGCGGCCGATGGTTTTGCACATACGGATCAAGGCTTTATCTATTCGCGCTTTACCAATCCTACAGTGAGTATGTTTCAAGAGCGCTTAGCCGCCTTGGAGGGTGGTGCGGCTTGCATTGCTACTGCTTCTGGCATGTCTGCCATTTTGACCATGGCGATGGCGCATTTGCAAGCGGGTGATCATGTCGTTTGTTCTCGCTCCGTATTTGGCGCAACGATTCAATTATTCACAAACATCTTGGGTCGCTTTGGTATTACAACGACTTATGTTGATTTGGCTGATACCAAGTCATGGCAGGCTGCTGTCCAGCCAAACACTAAACTCTTTTATTTAGAGACGCCATCCAATCCCTTGACTGAGATTACGGATATCAAAGCAATTTCTAAGATTGCCAAGAAGACCAAAGCATTATTTGCGGTGGATAACTGCTTCTGCACGCCAGCTTTGCAAAAACCCCTCTCTTTGGGTGCTGATGTGGTCATCCATTCAGCCACTAAATACTTGGATGGTCAGGGGCGCGTTGTTGGTGGTGCGATTGTAGGTAGCAATGATTTCATTATGGGCAAGGTATTTCCTTATGTGCGCACAGCCGGTCCAACCCTCTCCGCATTTAATGCCTGGGTATTCCTGAAGGGCTTAGAAACTTTAGAGCTTCGCATGAAGCAGCAAAGTCAAAATGCGTTCGCGCTGGCGCAATGGTTGGAGAAGCAGCCTGGCGTTGAGCGTGTTTACCATCCGGGTCTGAAGTCCCATCCACAACATGATTTGGCTAAGCGCCAACAAAAAGAGGGTGGCGCGATTTTGTCTTTCACCTTAAAGGGTGGAAAGAGGGCGGCATTCAAACTTATTAACCAAACCAAGCTTTGCTCGATCACCGCAAACTTGGGTGATACCCGCACGACGATTACGCATCCGGCTACAACGACGCATTGCAGAGTATCACCAGAGGTTCGAAAAGCCGCAGCCATCTCCGATGGCTTGGTGCGAATTGCTGTAGGGCTTGAAAACATCAACGATTTAAAGAATGATCTCGTTGGCGGACTCAAAAAATAATCAAGTTCATCAGGACGGGCTCATGGGATTCTCCGATGCCACTCAGTTCTGGAATGAACGTTTTGATAAAGAAGAGTTCATCTTCGGCAAAGAGCCAAATGAATATCTGGTTGAGAAAACAGAACAATACCTAAGGCCCAAAGATAGGGTGCTATGTATCGCTGATGGCGAGGGGCGCAATGGCGTCTGGCTTGCTAAGCAAGGTATGCAAGTAGTTGGCTTTGATGCATCGGATATCGCCCTGGCCAAGGCAAGGCAGTTTGCCAAAGATAATCAAGTAGAAGTCGAGTATTCATTTTCGGATACGGATAGCTATGCTTGGCCTGAAAATACTTACGATGCCGTGATTGGTATCTTCATACAGTCCGCTGATTCAGCAATGCGCGCCAGAATATTCCAACAGGCATATAAGGGCGATCAGGCCGGGCGGTCTCTTGTCTTCAGGGCTATACGCCTAAGCAGTTAGATTACAAAACTGGTGGATCATCTTTAGTGGAGCAGCTGTACACAGAAGAGTTGATTAGAGATCTTGCTAAAGAGTTTCAGATCATAGAGCGTGTTCGTTACGAGAAAGAACTCTCTGAACGCCCAAGACATACGGGGATGTCTGCTATTTTGGGCTTAGTAGCTAAAAAGTGAGTTTTCCCTGATGAGGGTTGTTTAAAAATAAAAAGACTGCCAAGGCAGTCTTTTTATCTATTGAAACAATTCGACTAAAAATGAACGGCTAACCTAAGCTTTCTTGGCATAAGCAGAGCACCAGCCTTTACCTGCAACCTTCTGCGTTCCAAATAATGAACAGCCCCCAGTCGCATCGCCTGCTTTGCCTTGGAACAGTGCGCAGTTATCGCACTCCTGGCCGGCAGCATATTTTGCATACTTAGCCTTATCAACAGTTGTTGCATTGACTTTGTACCCCAATGCGGCAGCTTGTGGATCAGTTTCAGAAACCATTGCTTGGGCTTGAACTTTACCGTTTAATGCAAGAGTGCAAGCGCCAGCGGCAGACAAAACCATAAATTGGCGACGACTATTTTTCATAAGAGCTCTCCAGTATTTGGATGGATAAAAAGATTAAATAACTAGCTAAATTGCATATCAAATGGGATAGCACCATCAACAATAGGGGTTTCTCAGTATTAAGTTTAATCAAGCTTGGCTCCACACTACATAAATATGCATAAATGCGTATAGAAGCATTTAAATTAGCGTTTCATATCAAAACGATGCAAAAAGGGGTTTTATGAAAAGGTTTCTTTCTCTTGGTCTGATGTTGTTTTCAGGTTTTGCCGCAGCGCAAACCGGTACACCCGCCAATCCAGAGTTGCTACAAATTATTGATAGGTCTACAAATTTTGTAGTCAAAACGGCCAAAGGACCAATTGAGATCACGCATGTAATGACGTCTTGTGCAAAAAATAAAGGTTGGCCACAACCTTTAATTCCGATTAAGGGCGTTATACCGGTTGATGAGATTGATGTTCTTAATGCATTAAATGACAAGGATTCGTGAGTGGTTGATGATCGCGTTAAAGGCACTATCCCTGGCTCTATTGGCATTCCATATACAGAAGTGGCAATGCGAATGGATGAATTAGGTTGCAAAAAGCCAGCCGCAGGATCAACTAAATGGGACTGCTCTAAGGCGAAGAAGGTTTATGCCTTCTGTAACAGACCAGTTTGCCCACAAAGTCCAATGGCGATGGCTGATATGACGCGCGATGGTTTTCACGCTACTAAGATTTATTACTATCGTGGCGGTATGCTTGACTGGGATGCGTTGGGTCTAACCACCATTAAAGGTGAGTTTTAAACCAAGCTTTATCGAAATTGATGCAAAAAGGGAGGTTAGACTCCCCGTTTTTATTGCACTCAAGCCGAATTACATGATGTAGCTCAAATGCTTGTCGTTATTTCATGTCAATAGCTTGACATTAAGTGTGAATTGTATAATATATAAATATATATTATTAAATGGTTAAATGAAATGAGTAAATATGCTGAATAAAGTAGAGCAGAGTAAGCCGGCTCCATACATGAATCCACTTTTAGCGGGCATTCTTCCCGGAGTGGTTTTGTTATTCACTTTTTTAGTCACAGGTCATGGGCTAGGGGCTACAGGCTTTACGACACGCTTAACAGCCTGGGTGGGAATGTATGTTGCCCAAGTTGCAACTAATGCAAACGACTACCTTGGTGGAATGGTCGAAGAGTGGAAGCCATTAAATGCATGGATTACATGGCAGGTGCTTGGTTTAGCTATGGGTGCATTGCTGTCAGCCTTCTTGGCGAAAAGAATTCATATTCAAATGGACGGCAAAACATTTCTAGGTGGCTCTAAGCGTCCATGGACAGCTTGATTTGGCGGCATATCGGCTTGATTTGGCGCGCGAGTCGCAGCAGGTTGCACTAGCGGTCTTGGGCTTTCTGGAGCGGCGGTACTAAGTCTGACCGGCTTTACCTTCTTGGGAACGTTTTTTTTGCAGTTGGTTTATTGATAAGTCGTTTCTTGAAAGAAGGGAAATAAGATGAGTGAGATTCTTTCAGGTCTTTTGCTGGGATCAGCCTTTGGCTTTGTATTAGAGCGCGCAGGGTTTGGTAACCCAAATAAGTTAACTGGCCAGTTTCGTTTGACCGATTGGTCTGTATTTAAAGTGATGTTCACGGCTATTGTGTTTGCCGCCGTAGGCCTCTTAATTTTGGAAAAGACAGGTCTTGTGGACGCGGGTAATTGATTTGTGCCTCCTGCATTTTTAGGTGCTGCTGCATTAGGTGGTGATTTGGTTGGTGCGGGATTTGCAATCGACGGGTATTGCCCGGGAACCGCGGTAGTGGGTTTGATGTCTGGGCGCATTGAGGCGGCGATCTTTTTGTGCGGATTAATACTGGGCACTGTATTGTTTGCGGGTATCTATCCAAGCATGGACTTCTTGAATGGACTTCTTGACGACCATGGGTGAATACGTAAAAGCAGATGCGCTGCCAGATGCTTTCAATATTTCGGGTTTATCAATCGCTGTTGGTATGGTTATCGCAGCGGTCGTAGTCTTTATCTTGGGTTCTTGGATGGCAAAGAAGTCCAAAGGCTCGGTTAGCTCGCAAGTTTAATTATTTGAAAGGCAAAATATGCCTAAGAAATCAACTGTTGCTGCATTGGCGATCGCTTTGGCTGGTTTAGCAGCTGCGCCATTGGCGTATTCAGCGGATGCTCCTGTTGGTCCAACAAGCGCAGACCAAAAGAGCCCTTGTGGTCCTAAAAAACGTAAAGCCGCAGAGTAATTTAATTAATGCTTACTCAATCTAATCTTTGGTTAGCCGCTCAAGCGCTAGCAAATATTCAGATGCGATATGCCGAAACCGGGCGCACCTTGAATGAAGCTGCTTTATATGGCGCCAAGGAATTCATTGAGTGGCGGCACTATCCAATTAATGATCTTGTAGATGAGCAGAGTGGTTATGAGTTCTACTACCATGCGCATTCTGCAGATGAAATGCCCAATGGTGAGCATGGTCATTTTCATGTGATTAAGCGTGATGCACGGAGCTTTCATCACCTTATTGGCATTTCCTTAGACCAGAAGGGTTTGCCAGTTCGCTTATTTACCACTAACCAGTGGGTCACCGGCGAAGAGATGGCGGATTCGAACATTGCAATCAAATTCATTAAAGGATTTGAGTGGACGACAAAAGGTCGCATGGCTCCAGTAAGTCAATGGATTAGCGCTTTGATTCAATTATTTGCTGCAGAGATTGAGAGTTTACTTTTAGAGCGAGATCAAAAGAGTGCGCGACTAGTGGTAGAGCGGGGCGATCGTGAGATGGTATTGAACTCAAAAAAGCATCATGTTTTAACGGAATGCAAGCTTGATTTGATGGGTCGTCTTTCAGACACTTTGTTAGTTGTAAATTCATAAGGGAGTAGAGATGAAAAAAATTCAATGGCTTTTAGCAATTGCCCTAACGGGCTTGGTGGGTCTAGCTCAGGCAATCACTTTGCCCGGTGCTGTGGTCAGCGCCGATTGGTTGTTCAATAATCTATCTGATGTTCAGGTAATTGAAGTCAGAACGGATTTAGCAAGCTACCTCAGAAACCCTGAATGTGATACTGACAAAAAGACTGGTAAGCAATTCCTGGTTGAGGTGGGTGGCCATATTACCAATTCCACCCTATTGGATTTTAAGAAGGTGCGCGTAGAGCGTCTGGTAGATGGGAAAAAGAGTAAGTTTCTGATTCCTGAAAAAGCAGATTTTGAGAAGTTGGTGCAATCTTTAGGTATCAACTCTGATAAGCCGATTGTGCTCGTACCTATTGGGCAGGATATGTCCGATATAGACGAGGCATTAAGAACTTATTGGTCATTTAAGGTGTATGGCGAAGATCCAGTAGCCGTATTGGATGGTGGAATTGCCGGTTGGCTGGGTGACGGGCGTGAATACGTAACCACCAATGCTCAAAAGGCAATTGGTAATTGGTCTGCAAAAGCGTATCGCCAAGAATTAATCGCAAGCTCGGATGATGTGGCTGCTGCGTCCAAAGCAGGTAAGCCGCAATTATTGGATGCGCGTCAGCCTGCCCAATATCTGGGTCTTGCAAAGCTACCAGATGTACTGACATTCGGTCATATTGCCGGTTCAAAAGAGTTGGCGCCTGAGTTATTGGCAAAGCCAAGCAATGGCGAATTGTATTTCTGGCAAAAGAATAGCTATGATGCGTTGATGTCAGCCAATGGTTTAAGTGTTAAAGGCCCAACAATTGCCTATTGCAACACTGGCCACTTAGCAGCCGGTGGTTGGTTTGTGATGTCAGAGCTAGTTGGTAATAAATCCACTAACTTATACGATGGCTCTTTGTATCTTTGGACACTTGAAGGTCGACCATTAGTCGGTGTTCCGTTGGATTAAGGGCGCACACTATGCCAGTTCTTAAAGCCAGTATTAATTTAAAGAAGATGCAGTCATCAGCAGACGACGCTTGTCGTTTGATGAAGGTGCTCTCAAATAGAGATCGTATGTTGTTGCTATGCCAGATAAGTCAGGGGGAGATGTGCGTTGGTGAGCTCGAAGAATGTCTTGATATTTATCAGCCTACCTTATCCCAGCAACTCACTGTTCTTAGAAATGAAGAGTTGGTCCAAACAAGAAGGGATGGTAAGCAAATCTATTATTCACTATCCAATCGGATTGCTTTGGAGGTGATGAATGTGCTTTATCAACATTACTGCAGTAAATAACCAAAGGGGGTCTTAATATGAAATGCAATGTCGGTGGTATTGATCGTATGTTACGTATGTTGGTTGGCTTGGTGTTAATTGGTCTAACTGTAACTGGAACTGTTGGCGTATAGGGGTGGATTCGTGTTGTACCTCTCGCAACTGGCTTATTCAGATTTTGTCCAGCGTATCCACTCTTGGGAATTAATACTTTCGGTACTGATTCTTCATGTGGTGGTGGCGGTTGCTGTAAATAAGTTTTGCGTCATCAGTATGGACAAAAGCCAACTTAATGGTTGGCTTTTTACTGGGATAATTTAGTCAAAATTGTCTAAAGCACCTTATTAGGTTACTTTCAAAGGCAATCATCCTTGCAGAGTAGAGCCCTCTTTAGGTATAAAATTGCACTATGCGATCCCGAAGTAGATCGCTCGTAATTCTTATTTGCCTTTTCCTGATTTCATTCCAGATTACGGCAGGTAGCATCTTTATTGATGCTGCTCTTGAGCGTGCTCATATGCATCAAACTTCATTCTCCACACTGGTTTCCGATCATGTTCACGCTGGTCACGATACCGATGGTTGACAACAGGAATCTCGCACACTTTTCTTATAATGAGTCATGTAACAGCAAATATTAGCGAGAATAGGATTATTGTTTTTCTTCCGCCAGCGGTCACGCATAAATTTACCGTGGCAAATGAAGTTTTATTTACCCAAAACTTTTCTGATTCAGCATTTAAACCACCAAAAGCTATAGCCTAATGTTCTTGGGTTGGACTTGCTTTGCGGCATGTCCATTTGCTATTTGGCTAGTTGTGTGTAGTCATTTTTGGGAAATCTCATTATGTTTAAATTTATAAAAATAGTGCCTTTGGCATTATTTGTCTTACTTGTTTCCGCCTGTAGCAACGTTAAGTTAGATGATGCCAATGGCATCGCTACCGTTAATGCCGGCTGCTCTTTTACTTACGATCCTATTAGCGATCCAAAGTCTAGTGTGTATGGTAAGCGTGCAATCTATTTTGAGTGTGATGACCTTACCGTAGATCCGAAATATGTTTCAACAATCTCAGCACATACCGCTTACTTAAAGGCATTTCAAATGCAAAGGGCATCGATCATTATTCAGGGCAATACAGATGATCGTGGAACTGCCGAATACAACTTAGCACTGGGCCAAAAGCGATCTGAAGCCGTCAAGAAGGTTTTCCTTGCTCAAGGCGTCAGTGCATCTCAGTTAGAGGCGGTGAGCTTTGGTAAAGAAAAGCCAGCTAACACAGCTCAGACAGAAGCGGCAGTTAAAGAAAATCGCCGCGCTGATTTTGTCTATCAATAACTCGTAGGTTGCCCAATGAAAAACATATTTCAATTCAGTTTGATAGGCATTGCTTTCCTAGGCGGATGCGCGACAAACGTTACATCCAATAATCCAGTGCAGATTGTTAACGCACCGTCACCCATGACTGCAATATCCCCTGATCACTCGGTGTCAGTGGCTAAGCGGCTTAATGATTGCATCATTCGCGGAAATCAAAGTGCTGATGCATTGTTGGTGGATGCCCAGGTCATTGCTGTCACAAGAAATAATCCCCATGCCAAGGCCTTGTTTAGCTCCGCGGATAAATTGACGGACGAGCAAGCTAAGGCGCTAACGAATTATCTTGCTGAGGCAAATTCCTGCCGACCTATCGCCTTGGATGGCCTAAGCCCAGAAAAGAAAGCAGTCTACGAAGATTTCTTTAAAAAGATTGATGGCGTGTATGCTGATCTTATAGCCAGAAAGATCACCATTGGAGTGGCTAATGAAGAAAGGCAACTGCTTATGCAAGATGCGCACATGAAGAAGCTGGCACTTCAATCTCAAAAGAATTAATGAGGTTGATTTATGGCTAGATATAAATTTGTAGGTCGTTCCTGTAAGTTTGAGTGCATTAGTGGCATAGGCAAAGAGATTGGGCTTCACTCTTCAAGAGTGGTAATGGTTTGCAAATCTTGCTCAACAATTGATGCTTATACAGTAGCTCATCCAGGAAGCATCAATACTGAAATTAGCAAGCCGCCGGTTTGTACTAGCTGCCACTATAGTGATTATCTATTGGAGTGGGATGGTCTTACATGTCCGCATTGCAATATGACTATGAGAGCTCTGGGCGGAGATGTAGATGCTGAGAGACCTTTTAAATATTGGTAAACAAGGGTAAGTGCCAATACAGGGGCTGCTGATGGATGTTAGATTGGGGATCCGTTTTTAATTCTATTCCGTGATTGTTGTTGGCTGGGGGAGACACGCAAGCCACCTTCGGGTGGTTTTTTCTTAAGTGCTGACTTGCTATAGAGTAGCGATCAATAAATCGCCTTGGGTCATTGATTGGCCGTAATGGCATGATGTGAATTTGATTGCCATCCAATTCAATATACATTTGGCTGCAAATCTCTATATTCAGTCTTTTCACTTCAGATGCAGAGGCCATCCATTCAATTTTATGTACGCTATCTTTAATTTGTAGTTGGATACTGAAACCATCTTGTGGAATCACCCATGCTACTTCCGCATTTGGAGAAATTTTGCCTTTATCGGCTACGGTGAATGTGTTATCGCAGCCATCCCAACTGAGATTGCCTGCATTAAATATGCCATGAACTAAATGACTGATGCCAACCAACTCGGCTACACGTGAATTTCTGGGTCTTTGCAATCGCACTTGGGGCGCAGCTGTTTGTAAGCTGATACCGTTATCAATCACGGTGATGCGGTCGGTAATCAAGTCGGCTTCATGCAAATCATGCGTTACCAACACAATCGGAATGTTTAAATCCTTACGCAAATCTGCAAGAGTTTTATATAGACCTTGTCGCGTTGGCGCATCGACAGCGGAAAATGGCGCATCTAACAATAAGAGCTTTGGCTGTCGCGCCAATGCGCGAGCAAGTGCTACGCGTTGCTGTTGTCCGCCCGAGAGTTGGTGTGGAAAACGATGGGCAAGTTCAGCAATCCCCATGCGACCAAGCCGGTCCTGAGCAATGGCTTTAGGTTCAGCCATCTTATGTGCAGCATTCTGTAAAGGGATGAGGACATTCTCAATTGCCGATAAATGTGGGAAGAGCGCGTATTGCTGAAATAAAAATCCGCAAGAACGTTGTGCGGGAGACAGGTTCTGCATTACTCCTGCAAGTTCATGAGCCTCAAACCAGGTTTCACCATCACATTCAATTTTTCCAGTCTTCGCTTGGCTGAGGCCGGCAATCGTTCTTAGGGTGCTGGTTTTGCCGCTACCAGATGGTCCTACAAGCGCATGTAATTGACCGGCCACGCATTCCAGTGTGCTCTGCAGAGGGTTTGGAAGGCTTGGCTTATTTTTAGCTTAAGCATCAGCTTCTCCGTTGGCGCTGTTGGGAGACACTTTTGCCAAAAACACCGTATGCAAGGGCAATTGCAGTCAGGGATCTACCAAGCAGTAATAAGGCCAGTGCGCCGGCGCCTGCGGTATCAAAACTTTGCACTTTGTCGTAGATCGCAATCGATACCGTTTTGGTTTCCCCGGGGATCGGACCCAAAACCATGAGGATGACCCCAAATTCACCTATGGTGTGAGCCAAGGTTAGTACTGCTGCACTGGTAATGCCTCTCCATGCCAGCGGAAGCTGAATCAAGCGAAAAATTTGCCAATTGGATAAGATGCTGACTTGGGCGGCCTCAATAATTTCTGGGTTGATAGCTTCAAATGCACGCTGAATCGGCTGTATTGCAAAAGGCGGGTTGACTATGATGGATGCAATGAGAATTCCGGCAAAGGAAAACACCAGTGGGATATTAAAAAAGTCTTGCCGCCCAATCCAACCAAAATAACCCAAAACCGTAGGGGGTAAAACGAGCGGTAGGTCTATGGTAGCTTCAACCCAGGGTTTGCTTCTATTGAGGCCTAAGAGGGTATGGTCAATTTAAACTCCAAATGGAACGATGAGGACCAGATTCCAAAGTGCTAGCTTAAGCACGCGAAGGATCGCATCCATGTCCATTGTTTGATTGTATTGCTAAGCAATATAGGGTATCTCACTATACAGATTTACCTGCTTAAAGGGTCAAATATATGCGTATACATGCATATATTTAAGGGCTGGTGAAATTGAAGGCAAAAGTTCAAAAGGCAACAAAAAACTTCTCTCCAGAACAGATGGAGAAGGTGTTTACACATGTGGCTGCTTATTTCAATGTCCTATCTGAGCCCGCACGTTTACGCATCATGTACGCAGTCTGCGGTGGTGAAAAATCCGTCTCTGAAGTTGTGGAGATGTGTGGTACGAGCCAGGCCAATGTTTCGAGACATTTATTAGCGCTTCATAAATCTGGAATTTTAATGAGGCGAAAAGAGGGTGTGACAGTTGATTACTCGATTGCGGATAACGCAACGGTTGAGATGTGCCAAACAGTCTGCGCAAAGATTGCAGAAGGCATCCATTAAATTTTTGCAGTAAATCACTTCTGGATTGGAGTGGGGTAACGTTGCTGTGCCAACAGTGCAGTACACCCATGGTATGTTGTCTTGCTGTGAATTTATAGGTGTTCCACTCAAGGTATTGCTTGAAGAGTGTGACGCTGATCTGAAAAAAAAGCAAGTTCTTGCTTGCTGAGGGTGGCGACGGTTCTGGTATGACTCGTACCATCAATCTAGAAAGCTGCTTAGAAGACACTATTGTTGCTTGGAGTATGAATGGTGAGATGTTGCAGCCAGAAAACGGTTTTCCACTACGTCTGGTAGTGCCTGGCGTTCAAGGAGTTAGCTGGGTGAAGTGGTTGCACCGCCTGGAAGTTGGCGATATGCCATGGAATGCCAAGGATGAGGCGGTTCACTATATTGAACTGATGCCAGACGGCATGCACCGTCAATATGCCTCAATTTAAGAATGCAAATCAGTGATTACTACACCTTCTGGTGGTCAGCAGTTACTGGACAAAGGTTTCTATAACGTTAGCGGTATGGCTTGGTCGGGTCGAGGCAAGATTAAGCGTGTAGACGTCTCGTTTGATGGCGGAAAGAACTGGCGTCAAGCGCACCTGGAAACTCCGGTGCTCACTAAATCTATTACCCGTTTCAATATAGATTGGGTGTGGCATGGTTCGCTGGCAATACTGCAGTCAAGAGCGGTGAATGACACTGGCTACATTCAGCCTTCTATTAAGGTGTTGCGTGATTTACGCGGTAATCGTTCTATCTATCACAACAATGCAATTCAGTATTGGAAATTGGATTCAAACGGCGAGGTGAGCAATGTACAAGTTGGATAAATTATTTGCTCGCTTGACTGTTGCAGCCTTATCAATTCAATGTGCTTATGCGCAAAATACTCTGGGGTCTGTAAAGTTCCCAGGTATTGGCCGTAATGCCACTCCTGCCGAAGTCATGGCTTGGGATATTGATGTGCGCCCAGACTTTAAAGGCTTGCCAAAAGGATCTGGCTCTGTTCAGCAGGGTCAAGCAATTTGGGAATCCAAGTGCGCTAGCTGTCATGGCATTTTCGGTGAATCTAATGAAATTTTTACTCCGATCGCAGGTGGCACCACTACTGATGACGTAAAGACAGGAAGAGTGGCCTCTTTGGCTGATCGTAAGCAGTCTCAGCGCACTACTTTGATGAAAGTTCCCACGGCCTCTACGTTGTGGGATTACATCTATCGTGCTATGCCTTGGAATGCGCCTAGATCATTAACGCCGGATGATACGTATGCTCTAGTTGCATTTATTTTGAGCTTGGGTGAAATTGTTCCTGATGACTTCGTGCTGAGCAATACCAATATTGCCGACGTACAGAAGAAGATGCCCAATCGCAATTGCATGACACGTAATCATGGTTTCTGGAGTGTGAACGGTAAACCGGATGTGAATGGTTCATCTTGTATGACTAATTGCGTGCAGTTTGTGCAAATTGGCTCTACGCTTCCAGACTGCGCCAGAAATGCCCATGGCAATATTGCAGAGCCAAATCGTTTGTATGGGCCATATCGCGGCT
The DNA here is from genome assembly GCF_900095215.1 of Polynucleobacter necessarius. Taxonomy (NCBI): domain Bacteria; kingdom Pseudomonadati; phylum Pseudomonadota; class Betaproteobacteria; order Burkholderiales; family Burkholderiaceae; genus Polynucleobacter; species Polynucleobacter necessarius. Next base: position 694,191 of record NZ_LT606949.1, read on the forward strand.
CAGACTCAACCAAGCCACCGCTTGTTAAGTTGCCTGGAGCGACGGGTGAGGGCTTAGCCCATGCCGCTGATACCCATGCTGCCACTACAAAATGCCCTGCAGCATTGTTTAAAAATGAGAATTGCTCAGCATGTTATGCGCCTAATGCTAAATTGGTTTGGCCATCGATTGCCGATATTGCGGCGAAATATAAAGGGCAGAGCGGGGCTCAAGAAAAGCTCATGGCTAAGGTTAAAAACGGGGGTTCGGGAGTATGGTGGACGATTCCAATGCCACCACAATCACAGTTATCGGATGAGGATAGGGCGGCTCTAGTGCATTGGGTGCTTACGGGGGAATAGGTTTACAGAAGGTTTTTTGAAATACCGCTATATTTGATGCTAAGAGTAGATTATTAAAGGAGTTTTTATGAATCAGCAGCGACGCAGTTTATTGAAATATTCAGCTGTTTTTGGCTTGATGGCTTCTGCGGGTCTTATTAGCGTAGCCCAAGCTCAAGAGTGGAATAAAGCCGCTTTTGAAGGCAAGAGTCTAGATGACGTATTCAAAATCTTGGGAGCAGGCAGTCCAGATAAATCTGGCGCCGTGACTTTGAATGCTCCAGATATTGCTGAAAATGGCGCAGTAGTTCCAGTTGGGATTACTACAACGTTAAAAGCGGAGCAAATGGCAATCTTGGTTGAGAAAAACCCAAGCGCCTTGGCTGCGCGATTCTTCATTTCTTCTGGTACAGAACCATTTGTTACGACGCGCATCAAAATGGGTCAGACCTCTAACGTATATGCCTTGGTAAAAGCGGATGGCCATTGGAGTATGGCTGTTAAGGAAGTGAAAGTGATTTTAGGTGGTTGTGGCGGCTAATCCCCCAATCTGACTAAACCCCATTAATTAATTACTAGATTACAAGAGGAAAACATGGCTGATCCAATGCGCGTTAGAGCTGCTGAGAACGGTGGAATTGTGGATGTAAAGATTTTGATGAAGCACGATATGGAATCTGGTCAGCGTAAAGATGCTGCCGGCAAAACGATTCCTGCATGGTTTATTAGCACCACTAATGTCAAAGCTAATGGCAAAGATGTATTGAATGGTCAGTTTGGTCCAGCGGTTTCTAAGGATCCATTCTTGAACTTCAAATACAAAGGCGCTAAAGGCGACAAGATTGTAGTGAGCTGGGTAGATAGCAAAGGCGACAAGCGTACTGACGAAGCGACTGCTTCTTAATTGCTGGTTGTATCCATAAATCTTTACCATCTCATGAGTTTTGAAAGGGTTGCAAATGCAGCGTAAATTTAAATTAGGGCTAGCCTCTGGATTGTTGGCTACCTTATTAACAGTGTCATCGTCAGTCTCAGCGCAAAATATCGCGAGATGATTGCTGATGGCAACCCTTCAGAATTGTATTAGGCGGCTGGTGAAGATTTATGGAAAAAGCCTGCTGGACCAAAGAATGCCACTTTAGAAAAGTGCGATTTAGGTTTAGGGCCTGGAGCAGTGAAGGGCGCAGCAGCTCAGTTGCCGCGCTATTTCAAGGACACCAATAAGGTTCAAGATCTCGAGTCCCGTTTGATGACTTGTATGTAAAAGCTACAAGGGCGTGCTCCGCAAGAGATGATTGATGCGCCGTTTCACAAAGGCCACAAGAAAGATATGGAGGCTATTGTTGCTTACGTAGTTACCTTGTATAAGGGTGAAAAAATCAAAGTCAGCACAGCACATCCGAAAGAAAAAGCAATGTATGATATTGGTAAGCGCGCATTCTTTTTCCAAGGCGGTCCAATGGATTTCTCATGCGCCTCTTGTCATGGTGAAAATGGTACGCGTATTCTCTTGCAAGATTTGCCAAATATCACAACACAAAAAAGGTGCCGCTATGGGTTGGGGTTATTGGCCTGCATATCGAGTGTCACGTGGGCAGTTCTGGACGATGCAACAACGTTTAAACGATTGGTATCGTCAGCAGCGTTTCCCGTTCCCAATTTATGGCTCAGATGTGACGATTGCTTTGTCTATGTATATAGCAAAGACTGCTAATGGCGGAATAGTAGACACCCCTGTACTAAAGCGTTAAGGGATAAGAGATAAAGATCATGAAAAATACAAATATCAAAAAGCTCTTAACTATCGCTGGATTTATTGTTGCTGCAAGTTTTTTTACAAAACGTAGCCGTTGCTCAACAAAAGAATGATCCAAAGTTCAACAAAATGATGTCCGATAGCTTTAAAGCCGAATGCATTGCGGGATTGGATCGTATTCAGCAAGATGAAACGCAAAAGTTTTGCTCAGATCCTGTGTTTGCAAACAGTAAGCGGGGCGAAAAGATGCGTGACAAGATTCAAAAAATGAATATGGACTCTATTAAACAGTCATCAAATGGAAAATATATTGGCGATTGGAAAAAGGGTGAGGCAATTGCACAAAGCGGTCGCGGTGCAACGTGGACCGATAAGGCTGATACCGTTATTGGTGGTGGCTGTTATAACTGTCACCAAATTGATCCTAAAGAGATTTCCTATGGAAATATCGGCTCATCATTAACGGGTTATGGAAAACTTCGCGGCTACTCAAACAAAGTGGTGACTTATATGTGGAATCGCATCAATAACTCCAAGGAATATAACGCGTGTAGCAATATGCCACGTTTTGCTCACTTCAAACTCTTAAATGAGCAGCAGATTCAAGATGTCATGGCATTGCTGCTTGATCCTGAATCGCCAGTAAACAAGTAAGAAATCAAAAAGACAGGCCGACAGGCCTGTTTTCACAAGGGAAAAATTATGTCTTTAAGTCGTCGTGATTTTTTGCAGGCTTTGGCCATTGCTTCTGCAGGTGGCATGAGCTTGCAATCCAATTTTGTAAATGCACAAACAACTGCGTAAAAATTTTATGACTTGCCTAAATTTGGCAATGTGCATTTCCTGCATTTCACGGACTGTCATGCGCAATTGTTACCAATTTATTTCCGTGAGCCAAACGTCAATCTAGGTATCGGCTCTCAAGAGGGTAAAACTCCGCACTTGGTTGGCGAATATTTCTTAAAAGCCAATGGTATTGCGCCAGGTACACGTGATGCCAATGCGTTTACCTATTTAGATTATGTGGCTGCTGCCCAGAACTATGGCAAGATTGGTGGCTTTGCTCATATGACTACGCTGATCAAGCAAATGAAAGCCAGTCGTCCTGGCGTCTTATTACTTGATGGTGGCGATACTTGGCAAGGCTCTGGTACTGCTCTCTGGACCAATGGTCAAGATATGGTTGATGTCGCCCTAGCATTGGGTGTGGATGTAATGACTCTTCACTTGGAGATGACTCTTGGCGAAAATCGGGTGATGGAAATCGTGAACGGCGACTTCAAAGGTAAGGTTTCCTTCATCGCGCAAAATATTAAGACATCAGACTTTGGTGATGCGGTATTCAATGCTTATGTCATGAAAGTGCAGAACGGTATTCAGGTTGCCATTATTGGTCAGGCCTTCTCATATACCCCGATTGCAAATCCGCGTTATTGCACACCAGATTGGACGTTTGGCATTCAAGAAGAGCATATGCAAAAGACGATTGATGAGGTGAGATCGACAGGCGCTAAGGTAGTGGTACTGCTCTATCACAACGGTATGGATGTGGATTTAAAGATGGCGTCTCGCGTACGCGGTTTGGATGCGATTTTAGGTGGTCACATTCATGATGGTGTTCCGATCCAAGTTAAGGTGAAGAATGCGGGTGGAGTTGCTCTGGTTACCAATGCTGGATCGAATAGTAAATTCTTGGGTGTGCTGGATTTTGATGTGAAGGGCAGCAAGCCAGTAGATTTCCGGTACAAGTTACTGCCAATCTTCTCCAATATGATTCCGGCAGACTCAACTATGAGTAAGTTGATCACCAAGGTCAGGGCACCATATGAGGCTAAGCTGAATGAGAAATTAGCTACGACTGAGGGTCTTTTATACCGCCGCGGTAATTTCAATGGCAGTTTTGATCAACTGATATTGGATGGCCTCATGGCACAGAAGAATGCGGAGATCGCTTTTTCACCTGGCTTCCGCTGGGGAACTAGCTTATTACCAGGTCAGGCGATTACACGTGAAAATCTCCTGGATCAAACGGCAATTACTTACCCGTATACGACTGTTACCAATATGAGTAGCGAGACAATCAAAACCATTCTTGAGGATGTGGCGGACAACTTATTTAATCCCGATCCGTATTACCAGCAGGGTGGCGATATGGTGCGTGTTGGCGGCATACAATACACCATTGATCCACCCAAATCGGCTGGAAAACGTATCACTGATATGCGTTTAAATGGCAAGCCTATCGAGGCCAGCAAGAATTATAAAGTGGCGGGTTTGGCGCCGGTTAGTGAAGAGGCGAAAAATGCTGGCGGTGAGCCTATTTGGGACGTGATTGAGCGTCACTTGCGTGATGTCAAAGTTGTTAAAGCGGTAAAGCTCAATGAGCCAATTATCAAAGGAGTCTCCAACAATCCTGGTATGGCTCCAATCTAATAACATTCATCGAATGGTCATATGAAAAAACTACTTTCCTTTCTTGCTGCTCTGGCTCTTGCTTTAGGGTTCTGCTCCATTGCAACAGCCCAATCCACCGGCAATACTAAGGTGGTTTATCACATTGACGATGCTGAGACTCAGGGCTTAAATGGTCTACGCAACATTCGCAATCATTTGGATGTGTCGCCACAAACCACCATTATTGGTGTTACTCATGCTAGTGGCGTCGATTTACTAATGGAAGGCGCCAAAGATAAGAAAAACAATACGGAGTACGCTCCATTAGCTTCCGCTTTAAAGTCTCGCGGTGTGAAGTTTGAGGTTTGTGAGATTACTCTGAAGAACCGCAATCTAAAGAAAGACCAATTTATTCTGGATGCGGATTTCACGCCATCAGGTGTGGTACGTGTAGCTGATCTGCAGTACAAGGATGGCTTTGCATACATTAAGCCATAAGCAGCCGCATGAATTGTTTTAAAAGTTTTCTTAGGATCCTTTTGGGATCCTTTGTCTTTTATGGTCTAGCCTTTTGGCAGGGTAGGCCTGCCGATACAGTTCAGTTAAAACCCATTCAGGTGACGCCGCATACGTATTTTGTTCAAGGTTTTCCGGAAATGGGAAGTAGCGCCAATCAGAATTTCATATCCAATGCTGGATTTGTTGTAACTCCTGCTGGCGTGGTAGTTGTTGACGCTTTAGGCTCACCCATTCTTGCCTAAAAGTTAATTGCAGAAATTAAAAAGATTACTCCGCAAAAAGTTGTTGCACTTATCGTGAGTCATGACCATGCTGATCATGTGTATGGTTTACAGGAATTTAAACAAATTGGTGCAAAGATTTATGCGCAGGGAGAGGGGCGAAATTACCTTTCTTCTGAAATTGCAAAACAACGTTTAAGTGCATCCAGAATCGATTTTCCTCCTTGGGTAAATGCCAATACAAGGTTGGTTGCTTCCGATGAATGGATTGATTAAAAAACAAGGTTGATGATCGGGAGTACCGATTTCTTTATTAGCAGAGTGGGGCCTGCACATGCTCCAGAGGATCTGATGGTGTACGTGCCATCAGAAAAGGTGCTTTTTGCTGGGGACTTGGTTTTTAGAGAACGCATCCAATTTGTAGGAAATGCGGATAGCAAGGGGTTGTTAATTGCGCTGGATGAAATAGAAAAACTGAATCCCAGTTTCGTGATTCCGGGGCATGGAAATTATTCGATTAAGCCTGCTGAGGACATCGCTTTTACCAGGGATTGAAATACCTGCGCGAATCGATCTCCAAGGCTGCCATCAATATGGATCCCTTTGAGGATGCTTACAAGCAGGCTGATTGGTCAGAATACGAAGGAATGCCTTTATTTAGAGCGGCCAACCGGATGAATGCCTATAATGTCTACCTGTCTATACAGGCAGAGTACGGCAAATTCCCCCTTTGGGCCTTAAAATGGAGGATTAATGCTAAATCCTTGATTTGTAATGGAAATGGCTTTCCCTAGAACCCTTTTTGCAATCCTATTGGGCGCTCTAATCAGCGTACCAGTGATTGCTGCTCCGGATTTGGCGAATGGTAAGGCCATTGATCAACAAAAGTGCTATGCCTGCTATGCTAGGAAAAGTGGCTTTGGTAATGGGGATATGATTTATACCCGCTCGGATAGCAAAGTGAAGTCCTTAGCAAATGTGAAGAAGATGGTTTCTCTCTGTAATACCGAGCTCCGTCTCGATTTATTTCCGGAAGATGAAGCGGATGTTGCTGCTTTTCTCAATCAACAGTTTTATAAATTTACACCTTAATTTTTCAAGATACAGTCGCCATGGATGTTGTTGATATCAGATCATTAAGTCAGTCCGTTCTCTGGGCAACCTTTGCCATGACCTTTTTTCTCGGCGCGGTCATGCAAAAGACAGGCTTTTGTAGCATGGGTGCCGTATCCGATGTTTTCATTATGTCTAGCTGGGATCGCCTAAAGCAATGGTTCCTGGCAATTGGTGTTGCCATTATTGGCTTTGCTTTCATGTCGTACTTTGGGGTGATTGACCCACTGAAAAGCATGTATACAGGTAATAAATTTTTATGGCTTTCAACAATTGTTGGAAGCATCTTATTTGGTTTTGGTATGGTATTGGCTTCGGGGTGTGGCAGCAAAACCTTAGTACGCATTGGTGGCGGCAATCTAAAGTCTGTGATTGTTTTTATGGTGCTTGGTCTTACGGCATATATGACAATGCGTAGTTTCTTGGGCGTTATCCGTATTAATACTTTGGATACATTTTTTATCGCATTCAATACACCACAAGATCTGCCGAGTCTTTTAAGTGCCCCACTCGGTATTGCGCGTCCAAATCTTCACTTGGCCATGGGCTTAATCATTGGTGCTGCATTTATTACCTACGCCTTGGTCAGCAAAGCTTTTTGGACTGCTGAAAACATCTTTGCTGGTGTGGCTGTAGGACTAGCTATCTGTGCTGTATGGTGGGTATCAGGGAGTCTTGGTTATGTTGCTGAAGATCCAAATACTTTAGAAGAAGTGTTTTTGGTAACGAACTCCGGTCGTATGGAGAGTCTTTCTTTTGTAGCCCCATACGCTTATTCGCTTGATTGGTTAATTATGTACAGCGATACCTCTAAAGTATTAACAGTGGGCATTACGGCTGTTTTGGGAATGATTCTGGGTTCCGCTGCAATCTCGATTGCGACAAAATCATTCCGCTGGGAATCCTTCCGCAATACCGAAGATACCGCTAATCATTTGGTTGGTGCCGCATTGATGGGATTTGGCGGTGTAACTGATTTGGGTTGTACGGTAGGGCAGGGCTTGAGTGGAATCTCTACTCTTGCCATTGCTTCATTGCTGGCTTTGCCCGGATTTATTTTTGGAGCCTATTTGGGTTTGCGTTACTTGCAGGTACGCCTTGCTCCCAACCCTTGTAGTTAATTTCTAATACGGCTGAATAATGCAAATTGATTGGATATCTTTTACCCCCATTCCTTCCTTGCTAGGCGGGATGATTCTGGGGGTTGCAGCAGCCTTATATGTTTTATTGCATGGACGTATTTTGGGAGTTAGTGGAATTATTGCCGGATTGCTACATCCAAAATTGAGCGATTCAGCCTGGCGCATTAGCTTGGTTTTGGGATTGATTAGCGCGTCTTTTCTGGCGGCATTATGCTTTGGCATCTTTCCCGTGGTAGAGATTGAGTCGGATTGGCTGGCGATTGTGATAGCCGGTCTTTTGGTTGGATTTGGCGCCCATTATGGCTCCGGCTGTACTAGTGGGCATGGCATCTGCGGACTTGCTCGCTTGTCACCGCGTTCGCTGGTTGCCACCCTGTCATTTATGGGCGCAGGCTTCTTGACTGTTTTCGTTCTGCGTCACTTGATTGGGGTCTAAGATGAAAAAACATTTTGGCCTTCTGAGTCAGTATGCAATTGGCGTCCTTTTTGGTTGGGGTTTGATCATCTCAGGCATGAGTAACCCTCAAAAGGTGTGGGGTTTTTTTGGATTTGACTGGCAACTGGGATCCTTCGTTGATGTTTGTGATGTTGGGTGCTGTATTAGTGGGTTTATGTGGTTTCTATGTGGTTAGCAAAAGAACAGAAGCTTTTTGTGGCGGCGCCATACACATCCCAACTCGTACGGATATCTCGAAGCCACTCATTGTTGGCAGCCTCATTTTTGGCGCAGGCTGGGGGATTGCCGGATTTTGCCCGGGTCCAGCCCTCGTTGCCTTGGGTGTCGGTCACCTCAAAGCTTTGGTATTTGTGGTTTCCATGCTGATCGGGATGGAGCTCTGCGAATGCTTCTTTGTAGCCCACAAACATCTGACAAGCCTGATTTAGAATCTCTCTATCCCTATTTGTTCAATATAGAGGGTCTCATGAGTCTTCCTATTTCTTGTCATAACGCTCAGTTCGGCACTCTTGGCCAAATTGAGCCAAGCCATTTGGCTGAAATTGCTAAACAAGGCTACAAGAGCGTTATTAATAACCGCCCTGATGGCGAGGGTGGTCCAAGTCAACCTACGCATGCGTCGATTCAGGCGGAAGCGGAAAAGCTGGGTTTGAATTATGTTTATTTGCCAGTTGTACCAGGTGCATTTACTCCTGCGCAGGTTCAAGAAATGGCACGCCTCTTAAAAACATTACCAGGCCCTGTTTTAGCTTTTTGTCGTTCAGGCGCACGCTCTACAAACTTGTATCAACTTGCATTGCAAGTAGGTTAACCCAAGAGTATTTCTACAGTCATGCGCATCACCATTCCGGAAGAGCGAAAGCTGGTTCATGAAATGATCATGCCCATTCGCTGGGGGGATATGGATGCATACGGCCATGTCAACAATACGGTTTACTTTAGATACATGGAGCAAGCCAGCTGTGAGTGGATTACTGCCATGGGTTACGAAGTGGCTCCTGGTCGCGAATCGATGTTGATGCTCAATGGCTTCTGTAATTTTTGTCAACAACTCTCTTTCCCTGGCGAGTTGATATTAAAGACCTCCATTGGTGCCATTGGTAGAACCAGTCTCGATGTTTACACGAATATGACGTTGACCACATCGCCTGATGTCGAGGCTGCGATTGTTGGCGCCACTATGGTTTTGGTTGATCTCACGACCAATAAATCGGCCAATTGGCCTGAGCATGTTTTAGAGAGGTTGCGCTAGTTCATCGTGCAACCCAGCAATCCCCACATCCTAAAGTTAGACCAATTTCTATCAGAGCTTGATAGCTTTGATCTCATTATTGATGTTAGATCGCCTGCGGAATTTGCTTTAGACCATATGCCGGGTGCAGTGAATTACCCAGTGCTGGATAACGAAGAGCGTGCCAAGATTGGAACGCTCTATAAACAAGTCGCTCCCTTTGCGGCCAAAAAACTTGGTGCTGCATTGGTTTCTAAAAATATTGCCACTCATTTAGAAAATCATCTTTTGGAGTTGCCTCGTGAATGGCGGCCGCTAATCTATTGTTGGCGAGGTGGTGAGCGAAGTGGTGCTTTCACCCACATCCTCAATCGAATTGGTTGGAAGGCGAAACAATTGGAAGGTGGCTATCAAGGCTTTCGTCGTACAGTGATCGATGGTCTCGATCAAGCCGCGAATCAATTTTCATTTCAGGTGATTTGTGGGATGACGGGTAGCGGCAAGACTAGGGTGTTGCAAGAGATCGGCGCCTTGGGTGCTCAGATCCTGGATTTAGAAGGTTTAGCCGTGCATCGTGGCTCGGCGCTGGGCAATGAGCCTAATATTGACCAGCCATCTCAAAAAGGGTTTGAGACGGCCTTGTGGCATGCATTACGCGGTCTAGACCCCTCAAAACTTGTTTTTGTGGAATCAGAAAGCAAGAAAGTAGGTGGCTTGCATGTACCCGACGCTTTGATGGAAAAAATACGCAATGGAGCCTGCATTGAGCTGAGATCGAGCATGCAGACTCGTGTCTCCTGGTTGATTCATGAATACCATCACTTTTTAACGGATACCGATAATTTCAAGCGCAAGCTTGCCCTGCTCACCGCTCATTATGGAAAAATGCAGATTGCTAAATGGAATGAAGCGATTGATGCGGGAAATGTTCCAGAACTTGTTGAGGCGCTGTTGGTAAAGCATTACGACCCCTCATATCAATCATCGATCATGCGCAACTTTCCTCAATACAATATCGAGAATTTTGTACAACTAGAAAATGATAGTGATGAGGCCTTCACCAAAGCGGCAAAGGCCACTCTAGATAAGCTAGGGTCTTCGTTAATCAAATACTAAGTGAACTAAAAGCCTGCATACCAGTTTGTGCACGACCTAAGATTAGGGCGTTAATATCATGAGTGCCTTCATAGGTGTTCACAACCTCAAGATTGAGCATATGTCGCCCAACGCCGTACTCATCAGAAATGCCGTTACCGCCATGCATATCGCGCGCCATGCGCGCAATATCTAAAGACTTGCCACAAGAGTTGCGTTTCATGATGGAGGTAATCTCAGGCGCGGCAATCCCTTCATCTTTCATGCGGCCTAAGCGTAAACAGTCCTGGAGTCCTAAGGCGATCTCTGTTTGCATATCAGCCAACTTCTTTTATTTCACCCCATTTAGAGTCAAAGTCTAGCTAGCCCCAGGAGTTCCTGCCAACAAAGACGGCTAAGCCGTTAAAATAACCGTCTTTGCCCCTTTCGGGGCGACCATTGCATTTCAGAAAGCTAGAAAACATCCGTGCTGTCAGCATCTAATATCACCATGCAGTTTGGGGCAAAGCCTCTGTTTGAAAATATCTCCGTGAAGTTTGGCGGTGGCAATCGTTATGGCCTTATCGGTGCAAACGGTTGCGGTAAATCCACCTTCATGAAAATTTTGGGCGGCGAGCTCGAGCCAACCAGCGGCAACGTGAGTTTGGATCCTGACATTCGTTTAGGTAAGTTGCGTCAAGATCAATTCGCCTACGAAGATGTACGCGTGCTCGACGTCGTGATGATGGGTCATGAAGAAATGTGGAAAGCTGCCGCGGAACGTGATGCGATCTACGCCAACCCAGATGCTACCGATGAAGATTACATGAAGGCTGCCGAGCTCGAAGGTAAATACGCTGAATACGGCGGCTATACCGCTGAAGCGAAAGCAGGCGAGTTGTTATTAGGAATTGGTATTCCAATCGAGAAACACAATGGTCTGATGAGCAACGTTGCTCCGGGCTGGAAGTTGCGCGTTTTGCTTGCGCAAGCCTTGTTCTCTGATCCAGATGTATTGCTGCTTGATGAGCCAACTAATAACTTGGATATTCACTCTATTCACTGGCTTGAAGACATGCTTAATCAAATTAAGAGCACCATTGTCATTATTTCCCATGACCGTCACTTCCTCAACGAAGTCTGTACGCACATGGCTGATATGGACTATGGAACCTTAAAGGTTTACCCAGGCAACTACGACTCCTACATGCTTGCTTCTGTGCAGGCACGAACACAACAGTTAAGCAATAACGTAAAAGCCAAAGAAAAAATTGCTGAATTAGCAGCTTTCGTGGCGCGCTTTTCTGCAAATGCTTCTAAAGCGCGTCAAGCTACCTCACGCCAGAGACAGTTGGAGAAAATTGAGATTGTTGAAGTGAAACCTTCTTCACGTCAAAATCCATTTATTCGTTTTGATACTGAGAAGAAATTGCACAATATGGCAGTTGAGTGCAATGCACTGACTAAAGCCTATGACCGCACCATCTTCAAAAACTTTAAGCTTGGCGTACGCGCCGGCGAAAAGATTGCCATCATCGGACAAAATGGTGCTGGTAAGACCACTCTTCTCAAAACTATTCTGAGTAAGCGCTTTGATGGTATCGCCGCTGATAGTGGGGATGTGAAGTGGGCTGAGAACGCCAACGTTGGCGTGATGCCCCAGGACAATACGGAGATGTTTGCCAAAGACGAGTTGCTGATGGACTGGATGAACAATTGGCGCAAGACAGGCGACGATGATCAGGTAATCCGTGGCACATTGGGTCGTTTATTGTTCTCTGGTGATGACATTGGCAAGTCTGTCAAAGTCCTTTCTGGTGGTGAAAAGGGCAGAATGATTTTGGGCAAACTCATGCTCCAAAAATATAACGTGCTCGCGATGGATGAGCCGACCAACCATATGGATATGGAATCGATTGAGAGCTTACAAATTGCGCTCGAAAAATTCGATGGTACTTTGATATTTGTTTCTCATGACCGTGAGTTCGTATCCGCACTAGCCAATCGCATCTTGGAAGTGAAGATGGACGGCACTGTAGTAGACTACTCTGGAATCTATGAAGAGTATTTACGTAGCCAAGCCTTAGAAGGCTAAAAGCATCCTCAGTAATTAAAAGTAAGATCTTAAATAAGCCCCTAAGTGGGCTTATTTTCTTTGGCTTGTCGTTGGAAGCGTGTTGCAGTGCCTTCTGCCCGAATGCGCTTCCATACAGATGCTTTTTCATCGTCAGAAAAGAATATCCAGTTACTTACTTCATTCAGGGTGCGTCCACATCCCTGGCAAATCTCATCGTAAAGGGTTGTGCATACGCCGATGCATGGCGAGTCTGATTCATCATCCCCGGTTAATAGGGAGTGAGAGCCATCTTGCGATAGTGGTTTGACATCGTTGCTTCCAGAATTCATGGCTGTACTTTAGACGATTTCAGTGGACTGTGCTCGGCAAGCTCATCAACATATGCCCCTATGCCTTGATGCTCGCGATCTAGGAAGTGTTTGACCGCTTTTGCAAACTGGGGATCCGCAATGAAATGCGCGGATTGAATGGTGGTTGGTAAAAAGCCACGAGCCATCTTATGTGCGCCTTGAGCGCCCCCTTCAAAGGCTTGAATCTTCTTCGCAATACAGTACTCAATTGCTTGGTAGTAGGCAGTTTCAAAGCGCAAGCAGGGTACATACTCAATGGCGCCACAATATCCTCCGTAAGCTTTGGAATTGTCTTTGTCAATTACGAGTAATGAAGCGGCAATAGGATTGCCATTGCGCTCCGCAATAATCAAGTGCAAATTCTCTGGCATACGCTGCGCCCACAGCTTAAAGAATGCCTCGTTGAGGTAAGGACTAGCGTGATGCTCTAGGTAAGTATTTTCATAACAGCGATAAAAGAATTCCCAATCTGCATCAGCTGACGAATGTCCTGGGATATGCCTAAAGTTAACGTTCTCTCACGCTACTTGTTCACGTTCGCGTCGAATATTCTTGCGGCGCTTCATAGTGAGGGCAGACAAAAATTGTTCGAAGCACTCGTAACTTTGGTTGTGCCAATGAAATTGCACTGAGTCACGCAACATAAAGCCTTGTTCCTGAAGGATTGTTACTTCTAGTGTATTGGGAAATAACACGTGCGCAGACGATAAATTATTTTGAATCACTAAAGTCTTTAATCCTTCGGTTAAGTATTGCCGAGCCACTTTGGCATCAGTGCCATTGGCAGTCAGGACTCTCGATCCTTGTACGAGCGTCAATGGAATAGCGCAGAGTGTCTTTGGGTAATATTGCATCCCTTGTTGCTCATAGGCTTGCGCCCACGACCAGTCACACACAAACTCTCCGTAGGAATGTTGTTTCAAATACAAAGGCATTGCGCCAATGAGTTTTCCGTATTCTCGCAAGAGTAAATGGGTGATTTGCCACCCAGTATTTCCTCCAACGCAGCCTGTTTCCTCTAGTGTGCTAAGAAATTCATGACAAAGAAAAGATCCCGCATCCGCAGTCAGTAGGGCATTCCATTCTTCGCGGGGGATATCGCTTAAGCGATCGAGTATTGCAAGTTGAAGTGAATCGGGCGCCGCCACGATTAACGCTGAATAAGCTCTATTTTGTAGCCATCGGAATCGGTTACAAAGGCGATGATGGTGTCACCTCCAGCTACAGGACCAGCCTCACGGATAACATTACCACCAGCCGCCTGAATATTGGCGCAAACAGCATAGGCATCAGGAACTTCAATTGCGATATGGCCATAGGCTGTTCCTAGTTCATAACTATGAACTCCATGGTTGTAGGTGAGTTCGATCTCTGCTTGACCATCCGCATTGCCTTTGCCGTATCCCACAAAGGCAAGCGAATATTTTTGCTCAGGACGCTCTGTCGTACGCAGCAAATTCATACCCAGTACATTGGTGTAGAAATTAATTGAGCGATTCAAATCGCCAACGCGAAGCATGGTGTGCAGGATCATCATGAGTTAAATATAACGCTATTTATTAAATCGTGTGTTGAATGAAAAACCCCGGCATAGAACCGGGGCTTGCTTTTTTATTTCTTTACATTGATGCGTAGTTCGGGCCACCACCACCTTCGGGTGTAACCCAGACAATGTTCTGAGTAGGATCTTTGATGTCACAAGTCTTGCAGTGCACACAGTTCTGTGAATTAATCTGTAGACGCGGTTTGCCGTCAGTTTCCACAAACTCATAGACACCAGCGGGGCAGTAGCGTTGCTCTGGACCTGCATAGATTTCGAGATTCACGCCTACAGGAATTGAATCATTCTTCAGGGTTAGGTGAATAGGTTGATTCTCAGCGTGGTTTGTATTGGAAATAAATACAGAGGAGAGTCGATCAAATGTGATCTTGCCATCGGGCTTTGGATAGTCAATGGGTTTGTGTTGTGCTGCGGGCTCTAGGCACTCGTGATCAGCATGTTTCAAGTGCACTGTCCATGGCATATTGCCGCCTAAAAGCTTTTGCTCCAGACCTACCATTAGAGTGCCAACATAAAGTCCTTTGGACATCCATGGCTTGAAGTTTCGCGCTTGATTGAGTTCTGTATACAGCCAGCTATTTTGGAAGGCTGTTGGGTAAGCGGATAAAACATCTTCAGAGCGATTCTCATTGATCGCTGCTACTGCCGCCTCCGCCGCAAGCATACCGGTTTTAATTGCAGCATGACTACCTTTGATTCGGGAGGCATTTAAATAGCCAGCATCGCAACCAATGAGTGCGCCACCGGGGAATACTGTTTTAGGAAGGCTATTTAATCCGCCAGCAGTGAGCGCGCGTGCGCCGTATGCAATACGTTTATCACCTTCAAAGGTTTCTCGGATCTTTGGATGTAGCTTGTAGCGTTGAAACTCTTCAAATGGGGAGAGGTAAGGGTTCTTGTGGGAGAGACCCACAACCAAGCCAACAGCCACTTTGTTATCGCCTAAGTGGTAGAGGAATGAGCCGCCGTAGGTGGCGCTCTCTAATGGCCAACCCGCAGTGTGGACAACCAATCCAGGCTTGCTCTTAGAGGGTTCCACTTCCCAGAGTTCCTTGATGCCAATGCCGTAGCTTTGTGGATCCGCATCTTTATCTAATGAAAACTTAGCGATGAGTTGCTTACCAAGATGACCACGTGCGCCTTCCGCGAAAAGGGTGTATTTGCCGCGTAACTCCATACCAAGTTGAAACTGGTCAGTAGGATTACCTTCTTTATCCAGACCCATTGAGCCAGTAATTACTCCGCATACTGCACCTTGCTCGTTATAGAGAATTTCCGCAGCAGGAAAGCCTGGAAAAATTTCTACGCCTAGATTCTCAGCTTGTTGACCGAGCCAACGCGTTACGTTCGCAAGGCTCACAATATAGTTGCCTTCATTTTTAAAGCAGTGCGGCAACATCCAGTTTGGCACTTGATATGAGTTATCGCTGGTTAGGAATAGAAATTGATCTCCAGAAACCGGGGTGTCAAGTGGCGCGCCTAATTCTTTCCAGTTGGGGAATAACTCAGTAAGCGCTTTCGGATCCATGACTGCGCCCGAAAGAATATGAGCCCCAATTTCTGATCCCTTTTCCAGAACGCAAACGCTGATTTCTTTGCCAGAGGCATTAGCTAGTTGTTTGGCTTTAATAGCAGCGGATAGGCCGGCCGGGCCACCCCCAACAATGACTAAGTCATAGTCCATCGAGTCTCTAGGACCAAATTGCTCAACTAGCTTGGCAGAATTCATTCAATTTCTCCGAAATTTCTCAAAAATAGGGCATTTAAGCCCGAATAGTTTAGTTCGAACTGGCAAAAACGGATTTAGTGTCAAGACCGCCTAGTTTCGGGAGTCTGAGGCGTTATGATTGCTTTTTTACCCATTTTGGAATATTAGGACAAAAGTTATGAATAAAACTTACCCATCGGCAGTTGATGCCCTGCGGGATATCTTAAAAGACGGACAAAATTGGCTGTAGGTGGTTTCGGCCTCTGCGGTATTCCTGAGGCTTTGATCCAGGTGGTCAAGGATCTTGGCGCTCAAACCCTGACGGCGATTGCCAATAACGCAGGCGTTGACGGTTTCGGCTTGGGTTTATTGTTCAATTCTCGTCAAGTTAAGAAAATGGTTGCCTCTTACGTGGGTGAAAACAAAGAGTTTGAACGGCAATATTGAGCGGGTGAATTGGAGTTGGAATTTACTCCACAAGGCACTTTGGCTGAGAAACTACGCGTTGGTGGATGTGGTATTCCGGCTTTCTACACTAAAACAGGTGTGGATACATTGGTTGCTGAAGGCAAAGAGGAAAAAGAATTTGATGGTGAGAAATACATCATGGAGCGCTCGATCGTTTCCGATATTTCGTTGGTTAAGGCTTGGAAGGCGGATAAGTCCGGTAACTTGGTCTATCGCTATACGGCCCGTAACTTTAATCCAGTGGTGGCAATGGCTGTCAAGATCACGGTTGCTGAAGTAGAAGAGATTGTCGAGAACGGTCAACTGCATCCAGATGAGATTCATACACCGGGTATTTATGTGCATCGCCTGGTGATTAATAAAACACCTGAGAAGCGGATTGAGCGGCGTACTTTGACTGCTCAAGCGTAATTACCCAAACAGCAATAGAACAGAATATTTAGGAATATCGAAATGCCTTGGAATAGAGATGAGATGGCGGCGCGTGGTGCCAAAGAGTTAAAAGATGGTTACTACGTGAACTTGGGTATTGGTATGCCTACATTGGTAGCGAACCATGTGCCAAAAGAGATGGAAGTGTGGCTTCAGTCAGATAACGGTTTGTTGGGTATTGGCCCATTTCCAACCGAAGAGACTATTGACGCTGACTTAATCAATGCGGGCAAGCAAACAATTACGACGCTACCTGACTCGTCTATTTTCGCTTCTGCTGCTTCATGCGGAATGATTCGTGGCGGCAAAAGCAATATTGCCATGTTGGGCGCAATGCAGGTGAGTGAGCACGTTGATTTGGCTAACTGGATGATTCCAGTAACAATGGTCAAAGGTATGAGTGGTGCGATGGACTTAGTTGCCGGCGTCAAGCACGTGGTTGTTTTGATGGAACACGTAGCTAAGAGGACGGTACTGAAGAGCTCAAAATCTTGCCAAAATGCACATTGCCTTTAACGGGCGTTGGCGTTATTAGCCAGATCATTACGRACCTCTGCGTGCTCGATATCACCCAAAAGGGCTTGAAGTTGGTTGAGCTGGCACCAGGCGTGACGAAGGAAGAGGTTATTGCTAAAACCGGTGCCCCTGTTGATACAACAGGCTTCTAACAACGACCATCTTGTAATGGAATAATGGGTTCACCATGTCGGGCACCCATCATTTCCACTCGAAGCCGTCAAAGACTCAGAATCAATCTGAGCTTGATCCCTCATTGCACGCTCACAAAAAAGGCGATGCAAAGCATACTCATAGCAAGCAAGCCTCCAATCAAAATCTGCTCTTAATTGCTTTAGTACTTACTTTAGGTTTTTCAGGTATAGACGCCGCCGCGGCATACTTTGCTAATTCCTTGGCATTGATATCAGATGCTGGTCACATGGTGACTGATGCGGCGGCGTTGGGTCTGGCTTTATTGGCGCAAATTATTTCTCGTAGACTGCCAGCTCCTCAACATTCTTTTGGCTTTGGGCGCGCTGAAGCATTGGCTGCATTTGTGAATAGTATTGTGATGTTGGCTTTGGTGGCTTGGATTATTGTGGAGGCGATTAGCCGCTTCTATGATCCGCATAAAGTCGATGGACTCACGGTAACCGTGGTCGCTGCAGTGGGCTTGGCCATGAATATCGTTGTCGCTTGGGTGTTATCGCGCGACAAAAAGAGTGTAAATACTCGCGCCGCTTTGGTCCGTGTGATCGGTGCTTTATTGGGGTCGGTTGCGGCATTAATTGCCGGTGTTGTGATTCAGTTGACTGGTTGGATGCCAATGGATGCCATTCTCTCTATTTTGGTATCACTTTTGATTCTGAAGTCGATTATTTCCATTTTGCATGAGTCCTATCACTTCTTGATGGAAGGTGTGCTGCTTCATATTAACTATCTGGAGGTTGGAACTGAACTGAAAAATGTTCCAGGCGTACTTGCAGTTCATGATTTGTATGCATGGGAAATGACCCCTAGTTTTCCAGCCCTTATTGGTCATATTAAAATTGCCAATATGCAAGAGCGGCCGGACATCATGTCTAGGATTAATGCGATGCTTCTAAATAAGCACGGAATTGATCATGTGACTTTGCAGCCAGAAGAGGTTGGTGAAGACCATGATCATGTAAGTCATGAAATTCACAATGAAGCTCAGGCAGCAAATGTATTTCATGATGG
This sequence comes from Polynucleobacter necessarius, assembly GCF_900095215.1. Lineage (NCBI taxonomy): Bacteria > Pseudomonadati > Pseudomonadota > Betaproteobacteria > Burkholderiales > Burkholderiaceae > Polynucleobacter > Polynucleobacter necessarius. Next base: position 712,733 of record NZ_LT606949.1, read on the forward strand.
TGAAACTTGTTATGTAGAGTGTTCAAGTGGTGAAGAGCGGTACCGCATGGCTTATCACGTATCGGAAAGACCAAGCAATAAAGTATTACTCTGCGTTCACGGCCTTACAAGAAGGGGTAGTGACTTTAAGATGCTTGCGCAAGCCATGTGCAAGGCTTATTACGTTGTTTGTCCAGATATAGTTGGTAGGGGCGATTCTGATCGCTTATCCAATCCAATGATGTATGCAGTACCACAGTACGTATCCGATCTTGCCGCCTTAGTGAAAAAACTCGGTATGTCACAAGTGGATTGGTTTGCCACATCCATGGGCGGTCTTATTGGTATGGTGTATGCCGCTATGCCAAATTCCCCAATACGCCGCATGCTAATTAATGATGTTGGACCGCGAATTGAGCCTGAGGCAATTAAGCGTTTAGGTTCTTACGTAGGTCAGCCATTTGCTTTTGCAAATCGTGCTGACGCACTTGATCGTTTGAATGAAATATGCGCTAGTTTTGGCGAGCACACGCCGCAAGAGTGGGAAAGCTATAACGGCCCTATGTTGGTTCAGAAGGATGGTAAATGGATCATGCATTACAACCCAGATATTTCTGTGCCTTTTGCTTCTGTGAACCCTATCATGGCCAAGGCTGGTGAAATGGCGATGTGGCATGCCTTTAAGCAAATTCATATTTCTATGCTAATCGTGCGTGGCGGCAACTCAGATTTACTATCTGCAGCAACTGTTGCCAAAATGTGTAAGGTAAATCCTTATGCGCGCAGCATTGAAATTCCGAATGTGGGTCATGCTCCTGCATTTGCAAAGCCAGAACAAATTGCTTTGGCAAAAGAGTTCTTTAGCTAATTTCTTATTCATTGCCAATGGCAAATGCTTCTCCACAATCAGAAAAAGTAGCGTTATTTCAGGATGCTTGGTATGGCGAGCCGGCAGAGCTGCATGCTGCAGGTGTACTGAGAATATTGCAGTCCCTTAATCTCGATGAAGCCACATTAATTGCCGCAAGTAATATTGCCAGCACTCATGGGAAGGAAGCGCTGATTAAGCTCATAGGCGAAGAGCCTGCTAAGTTGCTCATTGGTTATCGCGGTTTACGTCAAGCGCAAGCAAAGCTGATGCGCGATGATGGTGGCCTTAGCGTTACCGGACAGGAAGAGATGCTGCGCAAAATGCTTTTAGCATTTGTCGATGATCTACGTGTAGTACCCATTTATCTTGCCTCTCGTTTGCAGACTTTGCGTTGGGTCACTCAGGAAAAAATTGATATGCCGGGTGCTTTGGCACAGGAAATTTTGAATATCGATGCTTCATTAGCTAACCGCTTGGGTATTTGGCAAATGAAATGGGAGATGGAGGACTTGGCGTTTCGGGTAATGTCGCCCGACACCTATCGTGAGATCGCTAAGATGCTCGATGCTAAACGCATTGAGCGCCAATCCTTCATCGATCAAATCGTATTGCAGTTGCAAGAAGAGCTAAAAGCAGCGCAGATTAATGGCGAAGTACTGGGGCGTCCAAAACACATCTATAGCATCTGGAAAAAAATGCAGGGCAAGTCTTTGGATTTTGCTAATTTATATGACGTGAGGGCGTTTCGGGTATTGGTAGAGGATGTGAAGACGTGCTATGCCGTTCTGGGGATAGCACATAACATCTGGCAGCCCGTTCCACGTGAGTTTGATGATTACATCGCAAGGCCTAAGCCTAACGGTTATCAATCATTGCACACCGTCGTGATGAATGATGACGGCACCGCGTTTGAGATTCAGGTGCGCACACAAGAGATGCATCAGCAATCTGAGTATGGTTTGGCGGCACACTGGCGTTACAAGGAGGGTGCTTGCGTCGGCATGGCTACCCCACCTAATCTAACAAAGACTAATAAGCCAAATGTTAGCCATCAACAAGGTACGCATAGCGCTGAAGTGGCTTATGAGCGACAAATTGCTTTGGCTCGTCAGCTCATTTCCTGGAAAGAGGATGCATGGGAACAGCTGAAGCATCATGAGATTGACGATCATATTTATGTTCTCACACCCTTTGGAAAAGTGATCTCGCTCGAGAAGGGTTCGACCCCCATTGATTTTGCTTATGTGGTCCATACCAATCTGGGGCATCGTTGTCGTGGAGCCAGAGTTGATGGCGCAATGGTTCCTCTAGAGACTGCATTGCAGAATGGTCAGACGGTAGAAATTATTGCCGTGAAACATGGCGGACCATCTAGAGATTGGATTAGTCCGGATAAAAACTATCTTCGCTCTCAAAGAGCGCGTCAAAGAGTGCGAGCATGGTTTAACGCGCTAGATGATGAAGAGGCTGGGCAAAATCTAAAGCCAGTGGATAGTAACGCTGACGCTCATGTAGAGACTAAAGGCAGCCCAATAAATCCAAACCCACCAGAAATTGTTTTGCGAACGAGTGCGGGCAAGCACGCCCAAAGCGGCGATGTTTTGGTGGTAGGCGTCGACTCACTGCTAACTCAGTTGGCGCGTTGCTGCAGGCCCGTTCCACCGGATGCAATTGCGGGATTTGTGACGCAAGGAAGGGGTGTTGCGATTCATCGGCGTTCTTGTAAAACTTTTAGGGGTTTACTGGAAAGGGCTCCTGAGAGGGTTATTCAGACAGCATGGACCGCTTCGGCGTCGGATCCCGTAGTAAACCAAGAGCAAAAACGGGTATTCCCAGCTGATTTAGTAGTCACCGGCTTAGATCGTCCCGAGTTAATGCGAGAGCTCTTTGAGACTCTGACTAGGCAGGGCGTACATGTCATTGATCTGCGCAAATCGGCCAAAAAAGGTCTAGCGCAGATCCTTTTAACGGTTGAGGTGAAGGGCTCTGAGGTCTTGAGGGTCGTTCAAAACAGTCTGGAAGAGGTGAAAGAGGTCACCCAAGTGCGCCGCCGGTGATAAACTATATGGCTGTATAGGCTCGTAGCTCAGCTGGTTAGAGCACCACCTTGACATGGTGGGGGTCGTTGGTTCGAGTCCAATCGAGCCTACCAACGAATAAGACCCAGAGGCGCGGTTGCCCACAAGCTACCGCGCTTTCTTTTTAGGTTGATGAAGTAAAGCTGAAGTTCAGTTAATAAGATGGAGTTGTCATGCTTGTAGTTACTCTGCCCGATGGAGCAAAACGTGAGTTTGAGGCTTCAGTTCGTGTAGCGGATGTCGCCCAGAGTATTGGTAGCGGCCTCGCAAAAGCCGCCTTAGGTGGCATTGTGGACGGCAAGATGGTCGATACCAGCTTTGTGATTGATAGAGACAGTCAGCTAGCTATTATTACTGACCAAAGCCCTGAAGCTCTAGAAATTGTTCGTCATTCCACTGCGCACTTGTTGGCTTACGCCGTAAAAGAATTATTCCCAGATGTGCAAGTGACAATTGGTCCAGTGGTAGAGAATGGTTTTTACTATGACTTTTCCTATCATCGTCCATTTACACCGGATGACTTAGTTGCTCTAGAAAAGAAAATGACTGAGCTCGCTAAAAAGGATGAGCCAGTAACACGCACTGTATTGCCGCGTGACGAAGCAATTCAATTCTTTAAAGATAAAGGTGAGAATTACAAGGCAGAACTGATTGCCAGCATTCCTCAAGGTGAGGATGTCTCCTTATATGCCGAAGGTAAGTTCACCGACTTATGTCGTGGCCCGCACGTACCATCTACTGGCAAGCTCAAGATATTTAAGTTGATCAAGCTCGCTGGTGCTTACTGGCGCGGTGATAGCAAGAATGAGATGTTGCAGCGTATCTACGGTACAGCTTGGCTGCGTAAAGAAGACCAAGATGCTTATTTGCATATGCTTGAAGAGTCCGAGAAGCGCGACCATCGTCGCCTCGGTAAGCAACTGGATTTATTCCATTTTCAAGAAGAAGCGCCGGGACTCATTTTCTGGCATCCAAAGGGTTGGTCAATTTGGCAAGAGGTAGAGCAATACATACGTCGCGTGTATCAGCAAGAAGGCTATCAAGAAGTCAAAGCGCCACAGATTTTGGATCGTGGCCTATGGGAAAAATCGGGTCACTGGGAAAACTATAAAGAGAATATGTTCACGACTGAGTCGGAGAATCGTGCTTATGCATTAAAGCCGATGAACTGTCCTGGTCACGTACAAATTTATAACTCCGGCTTGCATAGTTATCGTGAGTTGCCATTGCGTTTCGGTGAGTTTGGTCAGTGTCATCGCAATGAACCATCGGGTGCATTGCATGGCTTAATGCGTGTCCGCGGCTTCACGCAAGATGATGGCCATATCTTCTGCACCGAAGATCAAATTCAATCTGAGGTTGCTGCTTTTGATAAAGCCGTACGTGCGGTTTATCAGGATTTTGGTTTTACCGAAGTAGCTGTCAAGCTAGCTTTGCGTCCAGCTAAGCGTGTTGGCGACGATGCTATTTGGGATAAAGCGGAAGAAGCCCTTCGTGGCGCATTGAAAGCTTCTGGCAAAGCATGGGAAGAATTACCAGGCGAGGGTGCCTTTTACGGTCCAAAAATCGAATATCACCTCAAAGACTCCATTGGACGCACTTGGCAATGCGGCACGATTCAGGTGGATTTCTCAATGCCGGCTCGTTTGGGTGCTGAATATGTCGCTGAAGACAATGGCCGCAAGACTCCGGTCATGCTACATAGAGCAATTGTGGGCTCTTTAGAGCGTTTTATCGGCATTTTGATCGAAAATCATGCTGGAAATATGCCAGTTTGGTTTGCTCCAACCCAGGCTGTAGTCCTGAATATCTCCGGAAATTCTGCTGCATATGCACAACAAGTGCAGCAATTGATGAAAAAACAAGGGTTTAGAGTCGAATCGGATTTGCGGAACGAGAAAATTACGTATAAAATACGCGAGCACGCATTACAGAAGATTCCGTTTTTGCTTGTTGTAGGGGGTAAAGAATCTGAAAGTAATACGGTGGCCGTTCGTGCCCGTGGCGGAGTGGATTTGGGTGTAATGCCTATTGATGCCTTCGTTGCCCGACTCCAGCAGGATATATCCCAGAAAGTCGGACCCGAGCCTAGCTAGGGTTAGAAAGGTTTTTTTTATTGTTTTTTTAAAGGAATTAAGAAGATCGCTACTGAAAAATTGCGGCGCATTAACCGGGAAATTACTGCTCCTGAAGTGCGTTTGATTGGAATGGATGGTGAGCCCATCGGCATCGTTAAGTTGAGTGAAGCCTTGGCTGCGGTAGAAGAGAAAGAAACCGATTTGGTTGAAATTGCTCCGACGGCTGTGCCACCTGTAGTCCGCATCATGGACTTCGGCAAATTCAAATACCAAGAAGCCAAGCGGATGCATGAAGCTAAGCTTAAGCAAAAGGTAATTCAGGTGAAGGAAGTGAAATTCCGCCCTGGTACTGATGATGGTGACTACGGTGTGAAGCTACGCAATCTAATCCGCTTTTTGGAAGATGGCGATAAGACAAAGATTACGCTGCGATTTCGGGGTCGTGAAATGGCACACCAAGAAATCGGAGTCAGAATGTTGGAGCGTTTGAAGTTGGATCTCGTGGAGTACGGCCAAGTCGAACAGTTTCCGAAGATGGAAGGCCGCCAGATGGTGATGGTGTTGGCCCCCATTCGTAAGGCTAAGTAATCAGGTTCTACCTGGTTCTTATGTAGGGAGACATCGAAAGATGCTGGCAGTGTGAAGTGCTTCTGGGTACAGGAAGAGTGACCGTCGGTTACCACCTATGTTGCACAAGTAATTGAAGGGGTGCTTTATGCCCAAGATGAAGAGCAAGAGTAGCGCTAAAAAGCGCTTCACGGTTCGCGCAGGCGGAACGATTAAACGAGGTCAGGCTTTCAAACGCCACATCCTCACCAAGAAGACCACAAAGAACAAGCGTCATTTGCGTGGTTCCACAGAAGTTGCGAAAGCTGACGTTAAGTCAATTCGCTCTATGCTTCCATATGCTTAACCTCAGACTAGATGAGGAGAAATAAATGCCAAGAGTCAAACGTGGGGTTACAGCAAGAGCCCGTCATAAGAAAATTACTGATGCCGCTTCAGGTTACCGCGGTCGTCGTAAAAACGTATTCCGTATTGCTAAGCAAGCGGTTATGCGTGCTGGTCAATATGCCTATCGTGACCGTCGCAACAAGAAACGTGTATTCCGTGCTTTATGGATTGCTCGTATCAACGCGGCAGTTCGTCAGCATGACATGACCTATAGCGTGTTCATGAATGGTATGAAGAAAGCTGCGATCGAACTCGACCGCAAAGTACTTTCTGATATGGCCATTGCTGACAAAGCGGCATTTTCTGCTTTGGTGACTCGGATCAAATCCGTAGTAAACGCTGCAGCTTAATCTTAGTTTTCTAAACTAAGCTGCCATGGTTTCTATCGACCACATTGTCGAGGATGCTAAACGTGATTTCCTCGGAGCTGCCGATGCGGCGGCTCTAGAGGACGCGAAAGCCAAGTATCTCGGTAAGTCAGGTGTTCTCACTGAGCGTTTAAAAGCGCTGGGTGGAATGTCGCCTGAGGAGCGCAAGAGTGCTGGCGCCCAAATTAATCAACTCAAAACCAAAGTAGAAGCTGCATTACAAGAGCGTCGCCAAGCTTTGTCCGATGCTGTATTAATGCAACGTCTTGCAGCGGAGTCTATTGATGTTTCCTTGCCTGGTCGTGGTCAAGCAGTAGGTAGCTTGCATCCAGTGATGCGCACCTGGGAACGCGTTGAGGAAATTTTCCGCTCCATTGGTTTTGATGTGGCAGACGGACCTGAAATTGAAACTGATTGGTTTAATTTCACCGCCTTAAATAGCCCTGAGGATCATCCTGCGCGCTCGATGCAGGATACGTTTTATATCGATGGCAAGGATTCCCATGAGAAACCTTTGTTATTGCGCACGCATACCAGCCCAATTCAGGTTCGCTATGCGAGTGAGCATGTTAAGAAATACGCGCACGCAGATGTCATGCCGCCAATCAAAGTGATTGCGCCTGGCAGAACTTATCGTGTTGATAGCGACGCAACCCACTCACCAATGTTCCATCAAGTTGAAGGCTTGTGGATTGCTGAGAGCGTTTCTTTTGCAGACTTCAAAGGCGTCTATACAGACTTCTTAAGAACCTTTTTTGAAACCAACGAATTACAAGTTCGTTTCCGTCCATCGTATTTTCCATTCACTGAGCCATCAGCTGAGATTGATATGGCTTTTGGTAGCGACAAACTTGCTGGCCGTTGGTTGGAAATCTCGGGAGCGGGACAAGTGCATCCAAACGTATTGCGCAATATGGGTATCGATTCAGAGCGCTATACCGGCTTTGCTTTTGGCTCTGGTCTAGAGCGCTTAACGATGTTGCGCTACGGTGTGGATGATTTGCGCTTGTTCTTTGAAAACGATTTGCGTTTCTTGGCGCAGTTCCCTGCATAACAATTGAGTAAGAAATCTTAGATCGCGCTATGCAATTTTCTGAATCTTGGCTTCGTCAGTATGTAAACCCATCAATCGATAGTGATGCATTGGGTCATGCAATGACAATGGCTGGTTTAGAAGTTGAAGCGCAGCATTCAGTAGCCCCCGCATTTACCAAAATCGTAATTGCACAAATTTTATCTGCCGAGCAACATCCAGATGCAGATCGTTTGCGCGTTTGCAAAGTAGACGCCGGTACCAGTCAAGAATTGCAAATCGTATGTGGTGCACCTAATGCGCGTGCTGGCATCAAGATTCCTTGCGCCCTGGTTGGCGCTGAGTTGCCTCCTGCAGAAGCTAGCGGTAAGCCTTTTATGATCAAGGTTGGCAAGCTGCGTGGTGTAGAAAGTCAGGGCATGTTGTGTTCTGGTCGCGAGCTTGGCCTTGGTGATGACCATGAAGGCATCTTGGAGTTACCAGCCGATGCGCCAATCGGAAAAGATATCCGCGAATATCTTGATCTTGACGATCAAATTTTTGTTATTAAATTAACCCCCAATAAAGCGGATTGTCTGTCGTTGATGGGTATGGCAAGAGAAGTCTCAGCGATTACTGGTGCTGCGCTTTGCGCGCTGAAGTGGGCGCCACCGGCGGTAGCAATTGAAGATAAACGCAAAGTAACCGTAGAGAGCAAGGAGCTTTGTGGACGTTTTGCTGGTCGCGTGATTCGAGGTGTCAACCCTCAGGCAAAAACACCGGCATGGATTGTGCAACGTTTAAGTCGCGCTGGTCAAAGAAGTATTTCTGCCTTGGTAGATCTTTCTACCTATGTAATGTTAGAAATGGGTCAGCCTACCCATGTGTTTGATATTGATAAATTGAATGGTGATATCACCGTGCGTTGGGCCAAGGCTGGCGAAACGCTGGAGTTATTAAATGGGCAGACGGTAACCCTGCAAGGCCCAGACTCCGCTGGCAAGATGCAAGATGCAGGTGTAGTGGCTGATCAAAATGGCCCCGTAGCGCTTGCGGGAATTATGGGTGGCAATCATTGTGCCGTGTCTGATGACACTAAGAACGTCTATGTTGAGGCAGCGTATTGGCTGCCTTCAGCCATTCAAGGTCGCGCCCGTCGCTTTAATTTCAGCACAGATGCAGCACACCGTTTTGAGCGTGGAGTCGATCCACAAAACATAGTCAATTGTTTGGAATATCTCAGTTCTTTGATTATTGAGGTTTGTGGTGGACAAGCCGGACCTTTAGATGATCAAGTATTGAATGTGCCTGAGCGTAAACCGGTCAAAATGCGTTTAGCTCGCGCAGAAAAAGTGATTGGAATACCGCTCACGCAGGAAATTGTTGCTGATGTATTTCACCGTCTCGGTTTTGAATTCAAACAAGAGGGCGATGCATTTGTTGTAACTCCCCCAAGTTATCGATTGGATATTGAAATCGAAGAAGACTTAATTGAAGAAGTCGCACGCATGTACGGCTTTGAAAATATTCCAGATCAACCGCCGGTAGCTTCGTTGAAGATGAGCGCTAAAGCGGAATCAAAGCGCGGTATTCATTTATTGCGCCAGCGTTTGGCTTTGCAGGGCTACCAAGAGGCAGTCAATTTTGGCTTTACCGATCTTGAAAGTGAGCAGCGTCTTGCTGCTGCTAAAGAACAAGATTTGATTAAAGTTCTTAATCCCATTGCAAATCAGTATGGCGTCATGCGCAGTACATTGTGGGGTGGATTGCTTGGCAACCTCAAGGCCAATTTGAACCGCGGAGCAGGGCGTGTACGTTTATTTCAGACTGGTCGTGTATTTAAACGGGATGCTACCGCCAAAGAAGAGGCCGGCAGGGTGGCGGGCTTTCTTCAGCCACAAAAAGTCGGTGGTTTAGCCTATGGTTCATTCGTGCCAGAACAATGGGCTAACGCAACACGCCCCGTAGATTTCTTTGATATGAAGGGTGATCTTGAGCGCGTTTTGGATCCCCTGCATTTTGTGACTGAAGCTGCAAAACACCCAGCGCTGCATCCAGGTCGTAGCGCGAAGATATTCTTGATTGCCCTCAAGAATCGTATCGAGGTAGGTTGGATTGGTGAATTGCATCCTGGCTTGCAGCAGGCCTATGAATTGCCACAAGCATCAGTATTGTTTGAGTTGGATTTAGATCCGATTCGAGAGCTTGGTTTGCCTGTGCCCGAGGAGTTAAGTAAATTTCCTGCGGTACAGCGTGACTTGGCCTTGGCAGTGAAGCAAAATGTTTCCGCTCAATCCTTATTGGATGCGATGGCTGCAAGTAAGCAGAATTTTGTTCGCAATATTGAGCTCTTTGATGAGTTCAAGCCAAAGGCGGGTTCAAGCAGTATGGCGGATGATGAGAAAAGCTTAGCTTTCCGCGTCACTCTGTTGAATCCTAATGAAACATTGCAAGATCCCCAAATTGATGCGGTAATGGCTGCTTTATTGGGCGCCGTTGAGAAAAAGTGCGCAGCTCGTTTGCGCTAGGTTTACTATTAGGTATAAATCAAATAATTAGTTACGAAGAGACTGCCAATGAATCAATTGATTTCTAGCGATACCGTTACCAAGAATGAGCTATCTGAGGCTCTTTTTGACCAGGTGGGGCTGAACAAGCGTGAGGCTAAAGATATGATTGATGCTTTCTTTGATCGTATTGGACAGTCGCTTGAGTCGGGCGTAGAAGTCAAGATTTCTGGATTTGGTAATTTTCAGTTGCGCAATAAATCGGCTCGTCCTGGCCGAAATCCAAAGACAGGTCAAATCATTCCGATTGCAGCTAGACGCGTAGTTACTTTTCACGCAAGTCAAAAGCTTAAAGATGTAGTGGAGTCACATGCTCGATAAAACCGAGTTTGACACTAGCTCGGCACTGCTGAGCTCTCAACTTCCCCCGATACCCGCTAAGCGCTATTTCACCATTGGTGAAGTAGCCGATCTGTGTAGCGTCCGTTCACACGTTCTACGCTATTGGGAGCAAGAGTTTTCTCAGCTAAGTCCTCAAAAGCGCCGTGGTAATCGACGCTACTATCAGCATCACGAGGTAGTCTTAATCAGAAAAATTCGTTCACTTCTCTATGAAGAGGGTTTTACGATTAGCGGTGCGCGAAATCGCCTAGAGGAAGCGCGCGGAGACCTCCGTCTTCGTGAGGAACTGCAGGCCGTACTGCAGATTCTCTCTAAATAGTTACTGATACAATTTTATTTTCCGTCGGGGCGTAGCGCAGCCTGGTAGCGTACATGCATGGGGTGTATGTGGTCGGAGGTTCAAATCCTCTCGCCCCGACCATTCGATATCTTTCCATCCATTCAACAACCATTTCGATGACAAGCACAGAAAAATCGATTGAATATTTTGGTCTCAAGATCCCTTTTTTGGCCCACTTAGGAGTAGTCCCTGAATATGCAAAAGATGGAAAGTCTAGGATTAGTCTGGAAATCAAGCCAGAGTATGAAAATAGCTTTGGCATTGCTCATGGTGGCGTCATCATGACACTCTTGGATTTCGCGATGGGTGCGGCCGCTCGAAGCACTACAGATGTGCCGCTGGGCGCAATGACGATTGATATGACAGTGAGTTTCTTGCGTCCAAGTATCGGCAAAATCGTGGTTGAGGGCTCTATCCTCAAGCCGGGAAAAACAATTCATTGCTGTGAAGCGATTGTTTTAAATGAAGCTGGGGAGATTACCGCCAAATCTAGCGGAACTTTTATGCTGAGAAAAGCAAATGGATCTTAAATAAATAAATATAGTATTTATAAAGATTATGGTATTTATTTAATTTAAATGAATAAAACACTGATAAATATAGGTTAATAAATCAAATAATATATATTTGCGACAGCGATTAATTTATATATAATCACTATATACCGAAGCATATAACTGCTGTATATAAAACAACTAATTATTCGGAGAGTGCAAAAATATTCCTTCTTATAAAGAGCTTTTAGCCCAACGCGAGTAGTTGGACAAACAGATTAAAGAAGCTATTGCCTTGGAAAAGGCGGATGGTATCGCTAAAGCAAAGGCAATTATTGAGCAATATGGCTTAAGCGCATCACATTTATTTAGCCGTAAAGCGGGGGGGGGGAAGGAGTGTCGGTGGCAAGGTGGCCACAAAATACCGCAATCCCTCTACAGGTGAGACTTGGACTGGTCGTGGTAAAGCCTCGAAGTGGATTGTGGGCAGAGATCGTAGCAGCTTTTTGATCTAAGTTATTGTTTGAATTGAAATTAATAATAAGGCCGCTATATAGCGGCCTTATTATTGCACCAAGCCTATATCTCTCCAGCTCTCTTTTTTGTAGGCGCACTTCCTGGCCAAGGCTTCCACAAACAGCGGCTCTAGTAGCTCATGCCTGCTGCCGTGAGCCCAGTTACCCTCCGCCTCGGGGTTGGTTGCTGGGTAGCCAATAATGAGTGGATTTAAGTTGATTAGACCATCTAATTTCTTTTTGATGCTTTCGGTAAAATGGTGTTTGCCGCCTGAGTTTTCGTCTGCAAGGGCAACAACACCAGGGTGAAGCTTAATAAAACCCTCATCCACTAGGATAGGAATGCGCTGTGTGTCGTTGTTTTTACTCAAAGAATGGATTAGATGCACTTGTTCTGCAGGAGGAATGAGTGCGTCTAAAAAGATTAAATCTGGCGCAATCGAAACCGCTTTCATTAGCCCTTCTATGCTATCTACAGCCATTTCCATATCAACCTTTAGTTGCCAATCGGCAATAGCCTCCATGAGCTCTTGTCCATTTTCACTTCTTCTGAATATCCCCATGGCTACACAGTTTTGAGTGGTTTTTTGTAGCATTGCCCTCTTTCTGTCTTGTAATTGTTGGTCTAAAGAGCTGGCCAATATGCGTCTATGACCTCCACGTGGTTTCCAGACGATTAATTCCCCCAATTCCACCATTTTCTGAACGGTACCCAAGGAAACCTGCAAAATCTTGGCGCTTTGACGGGTACTGAGATATTCCGTTTCCGGAGTAATTGATTTCATGTTTCCCTTAATTTCATTTAATTGTTTGAAGATTTAGAGAATAAAAATCAAAATCAATTGAATCTGTCGGCAATCATTTAAAGCGGGGTAGAAAAATTCTTATTAATTTTCCTTAAATAGGGGGATACCCCAAAAACCCCATAAATCAGGGAAAGCCCTTTATCCATCAATGGTCATTCGTGTTAAATTACTCCCGTAGTATCAGTATTTGCACAGATCAATTCGTGAGACGGTACAGCCGTGTAACGGATGGTTATAACCACAGTTTTTATTCGGGAAACCCGATGAAAGGTGAGCATCATGATGCAGGATCAAAGAGATAATTCCTATCTCTTCGGCGGAAATGTCCCCTACGTAGAGGAGCTCTACGAATCCTACTTGCACGATCCAGCTTCTGTAGCTGATCATTGGCGACATTATTTCGATAACGTGAAGCAAGTACCAGCGGTTGATGGCTCATCTCGAGCTGACATTGCCCATGGGCCAATTGTTGCTTCATTTTCCGAGCGCGCTAAGCAAGGTCCCATCAGAACGATTGCTGATTCGGCTGACTCAGAAATGGGTCGCAAGCGCGTTGCTGTTCAGCAGTTGATTGCCGCGTATCGTAACGTTGGTAATCGCTGGGCAAACTTAGATCCATTAAGGCGGACGGAGCTCCAGGACATTCCTGAGTTAGATCCCGCTTTCTATGGCTTTACTGATGGCGATATGGATATCGTCTTCAATACTAGTAATACATTCTTCGGTAAGAACGAAATGTCTTTGTGCGATTTGCTGCAAGCATTGCGCGAAACCTATTGCGGCACGATTGGTGTCGAATTCATGTTCATTGTCGATCAAAAAATTAAGAAGTGGTGGCAAGAAAAGCTCGAATCTATTCGCTCAACCCCACAATTTAATGTCGATGAGAAGCGTCAGATATTAGATCGTGTGACTGCTGCTGAAGGCTTAGAGCGCTACCTCCAGGCTAAGTATGTTGGTCAAAAACGATTCTCTCTTGAAGGTGGTGAAAGCTTTATCGCCTGTATGGACGAGCTGATTCGTGATGCCGGCAATAAAGGCGTTCAAGAAATTGTGATTGGTATGGCTCACCGTGGTCGTCTCAATGTGCTGGTTAATATTTTGGGTAAAATGCCAAAAGACTTGTTCTCCGAGTTTGAGCACAAGGGTCCAGAGACATTGCCTGCGGGTGACGTGAAGTATCACCAAGGTTTCTCAAGCGATATTTCTACCCCGGGTGGTCCAGTTCACTTGTCATTGGCGTTTAACCCATCCCATTTAGAGATCGTCAATCCAGTGGTTGAAGGTTCCGCGCGTGCTCGTATGGAGCGTCGTGGCGATATGTTGGGCGAGCAGGTAATGCCAGTCTTGGTTCACGGTGATGCTGCGATTGCGGGTCAAGGCGTGATGCAAGAAACATTAGCAATGTCCGAGGTTCGTGGTTATTCCACAGGCGGCACAATGCATATCGTTATTAATAATCAAATTGGTTTTACCACCTCCGATCCGCGTGACTTGCGTTCAAGTTTGTATTGCACAGATGTCATGAAGATTGTTGATGCCCCTGTATTGCACGTTAATGGTGACGATCCTGAGGCGGTGGTCTTGGCAACGAAGTTAGCTGTTGAATTCCGCATGAAGTTCCATAAGGATGTTGCTGTTGACATCATTTGCTTCCGCAAATTGGGTCACAACGAACAAGATACTCCGGCAATGACTCAGCCTTTGATGTACAAAATCATTGCCGCGCACCCTGGTACACGTAAGTTGTACGCTGACAAATTAGAGGCTCAAGGTGTATTGCCTGCTGGTACTGGCGACCTTATGGTTAAAGAGTGTCGCGCGGCGATGGATGAAGGTAAGCAAACTTCCGATCCAGTGCTGAGTAACTTGAAATGGAAGTTCGCGGTAGATTGGTCACCATTCTTGAATAAGAAGTGGACAGATGAGGCGGATACAGCGATTCCATTAACTGAATGGAAGCGTCTGGCTGAAAAGATTTCGACCGTTCCAGAAGGTTTCAAGGCGCACCCATTGGTTGCCAAGGTCTATCGCGATCGTGCTGCGATGGGTCGTGGCGAAGTCAATATTGACTGGGGCATGGGTGAGCACATGGCTTTTGCATCCTTGGTGGCTAGTGGCTACCCAGTACGCTTATCCGGCGAAGATAGCGGACGTGGAACATTTACTCATCGTCACGCGGTATTGCATGAGCAAAATCGCGAGAAGTGGGATACCGGTACTTATATCGCGCTTCAACATATCACCAAAGATCAAGCGCCATTTGTGGTGATTGACTCGATTTTGTCTGAAGAGGCAGTGCTCGGATTTGAATACGGTTACGCCGCTGCAGCACCAAATACGCTCACGATCTGGGAAGCCCAGTTCGGCGACTTCGCTAACGGCGCACAAGTGGTGATTGACCAGTTTATTGCCTCTGGCGAAGTGAAGTGGGGTCGTGCTAACGGTTTAGTCATGATGTTGCCACACGGCTATGAAGGTCAAGGCCCAGAGCATTCTTCTGCGCGCCTTGAGCGTTTTATGCAGTTATGCGCTGATACCAATATGCAAGTCATTCAGCCAACGACAGCATCGCAGATTTTCCATGTATTGCGCCGTCAAATGATTCGTCAGTTCCGCAAGCCGTTGATCTTGATGACACCAAAATCTTTGTTACGTAATAAAGAAGCTGCATCGCCTTTATCTGACTTTACCAAAGGCGGTTTCCAAACTTTTATCGGTGAGCGTGATGACTCTATTGATGCTAAACAGGTTACTCGTTTGGTTATGTGCTCAGGTAAGGTTTATTACGACTTGGTTAAGCAACGCGCAGAGAAGAAGATTGGCGATGTCGCCATTATTCGTCTAGAGCAGCTCTATCCATTCCCTCATAAAGCATTGACTGCTCAATTGAAGAAATATCTAAAGCTGGAAGAGGTGGTGTGGTGTCAAGATGAACCACAAAACCAGGGCGCTTGGTTCTTCGTGCAGCACAATATCTTGCAAAATATGTCTGATGGCATGAAGTTGGGTTATGCGGGTCGTCCTGCATCAGCATCACCAGCTTGTGGTTATGCGCACCTTCACCAAGAACAGCAGAAGTCATTACTCAATGCGGCATTTGCCAAATTAAAAGGTTACGTGATCACGAAATAATCGTCTTCATAACTCAACATATACACATACATATCAACAGGATTAATCATGGCTATTTTCGAAGTTAAAGTTCCACAACTCTCTGAGTCAGTTGCTGAAGCAACTTTGTTGCAATGGAAAAAGAAAGTCGGTGATGCAGTTGGTCAAGACGAGATCTTGATCGACATCGAAACAGATAAGGTTGTTCTTGAAGTACCAGCGCCATCTGCTGGTGTTTTGACAGAAATCGTTGTTGCTAACGGTGGCACTGTTGTTGCTGAGCAATTGATCGCAAAGATCGACAGCACTGCTGTAGCAGCCGCTCCTGCCGCTAAAGCTGGCGCAACTGCCGCTCCTTCGGCCGCAAAAATTCTTGCGGAGAAGGGTGTTGATGCCGGACAAGTTGCTGGTTCTGGACGTGATGGTCGTATCACCAAAGGCGATGCATTGAATGCTTCCGCAGGTGGTGCTAAGTCTGTCGCATTGCCAAGCGCGCCAATTCCAACTGGCGACCGCCCAGAAGAGCGTGTGCCAATGAGCCGCTTGCGTGCTCGTATTGCTGAACGTTTGCTGGAGTCCCAAGCAAACAATGCGATCTTGACTACCTTCAATGAAGTCAATATGGGTCCAGTGATTGCATTGCGTAATAAATACAAAGACCAGTTTGAGAAGACTCATGGCGTGAAGTTAGGTTTCATGTCCTTCTTTGTTAAAGCGGCAACACACGCTTTGAAGAAATTCCCACTATTGAATGCCTCTGTTGATGGCAATGACATCGTTTACCACGGTTACTTCGATATCGGTATCGCTGTAAGTTCACCACGTGGCTTGGTAGTGCCAATTCTGCGTGATGTTGATCAAATGAATTTGGCTGATATCGAGAAGAAGATTGCTGAGTTTGGCGTGAAGGCTCGTGAAGGTAAATTGTCAATTGAAGAATTGACTGGCGGCACATTCTCCATCTCTAACGGTGGCGTATTCGGCTCCATGCTTTCTACACCGATCATCAACCCACCACAATCCGCTATTTTGGGTATCCACGCTACTAAAGACCGTGCTGTAGTTGAAAATGGTCAAGTAGTGGTTCGCCCAATTAACTACCTTGCTTTGTCATATGATCACCGTATCATTGACGGCCGAGAGGCTGTGCTTGGTTTGGTTGCTATGAAGGATGCGTTGGAAGATCCTTCACGTCTTCTCCTTGATTTGTAAGAAGGGAAGATCATGAGCCAAGCTTTTGATGTGGTAGTTATTGGTGGTGGCCCTGGTGGCTACATCGCTGCAATTCGTGCGGCGCAACTCGGCTTCAAAGTTGCCTGTGCTGAATCTAGTTCTTATGATGATCCCAAGGGTGAGCCACGTTTAGGTGGTACCTGCTTGAACGTCGGTTGTATTCCTTCTAAGGCCTTGTTGGCTTCTGCTGAAGAGTTCGAGAAAATTAATCATCATGCTGCCGATCATGGAATTAAAGTGGGCGCAGTGAGCATCGACTCGAAGAAGATGATTGCTCGCAAAGATGACATCGTTACCAAAATGACTGGTGGTATTCAGGTCTTATTCCGCAAGAACAAGATTACCTTGTTAAAGGGTCACGCTTCCTTTGAAGGCAAGGGTGCTGATGGCTATCAAATCAAGATTGATGGCAAGGATAAAGAGACTGTTACCGCAAAAAATGTAATTATTGCGACTGGCTCTAAAGCGCGTCACCTCCCAGGTATTGCTGTAGATAACGTATTGATTTGCGATAACGAAGGCGCTCTCAAGTTTGATTCTGCTCCTAAGCAATTAGGAGTGATCGGTGCAGGCGTGATTGGCTTGGAGTTGGGTTCTGTATGGCACCGTCTCGGCGCCGAAGTAACTGTTCTCGAAGCGATGCCTTCATTCTTGGCTGCTTGCGATGTCAGCATTGCTAAAGAAGCGCAAAAGCTTTTTGCTAAACAAGGCTTGAGCATCAATACTGGCGTGAAGATTGGCGATGTGAAGGCTGATAAGAAGGGTGTAGTTGTTAATTACACCGATAGCGCTGGTAAAGCCGCTAAGTTGGAATGCGATCGCTTAATTGTGTCTGTTGGTCGTGTGCCAAATGCCGACAAATTAGGCTTGGGTAAGATTGGCCTCAAAGTGGATGAGCGCGGCTTCATTCCAATTGATGACCATACTTGTGCTACATCCGCGCCAGGCGTATACGCTGTGGGTGACGTAGTTCGTGGTCCGATGTTGGCTCATAAGGCGGAAGATGAGGGTGTCTTGGTTGCCGAAGTGATTGCCGGTCAAAAACCGCATATTGATTACAACTGCATTCCCTGGGTTATCTACACCGATCCAGAAATTGCATGGGTTGGTAAGACTGAGCAGGCACTCAAAGAAGCCGGTGTTGCTTATAAAGCAGGTCAGTTCCCATTTGCCGCTAACGGTCGTGCATTGGGTATGGGCCGCGCTGATGGTTTCATCAAAGTATTGACAGACGCTAAGACCGATGAAATTCTTGGCGTACACATCATTGGCCCAAATGCCTCTGACCTGATTGCTGAAGCGGGAGTTGCAATGGAATTCAAAGCGGCAGCGGAAGATATTGCCCGTATCTGTCATGCACATCCAAGTTTGTCAGAAGTGATGCGTGAAGCAGCATTGGCGACAGACTCACGTGCATTAAATATGTAATTGAAAACCATTGAGTTTTACCAACAAGAGTTAAAAGCGCGCGGGTATCAAAGTGATCCAGTGCAGCTTCGTGCTGTAGAGCGTTTGCAAAAATGCGAAGATGAATGGATTGCCTATAAGGAAATCCGCAGCAATAACTTCAAGAAAAAGCTTTTTAAACCAACACTCCCGCGTGGCCTCTATTTATGGGGTGGTGTAGGGCGTGGCAAATCCTTTTTAATGGACTGTTTTTACGCGGCTTCACCATTAGAGAAAAAGATTCGCATTCATTTTTATGAGTTCATGCGTGAAGTCCACCGTGCACTTCATGCGCTTTCCGGTCTCTCAGACCCGCTCGATGAGCTTTCTAAGCGGATTGCCAATCGCTACCGCTTAATTTGTTTTGATGAATTTCACATTAACGATATTGCCGATGCGATGATTTTGTATCGCTTACTGAGTGCGCTTTTTGCCGATCGCGTGCAGTTTGTGATGACATCTAACTATCGTCCAGATCAGCTTTACCCTAATGGCTTGCATCGTGATAGATTGCTTCCCGCGATTAAGCTGCTTGAAGAAAAGCTCGACGTATTGAACGTGGATGCCGGCAATGATTATCGCCGGGTACAAATGGCTCAAGTTGAGGCATATCTAACACCAGTGAATGCGACAACTGAAGCAACACTTGGTCAGATGTTTCAAACCTGGATTGGCAATCAAAAAGAAACCCGCAATCCTGTTTTGCATATTGCGTCACGTGAACTGCGCCCTTTACATATGGCTGACGGCGTGGTTTGGTTTGATTTTCAAACTCTGTGTTGTGGGCCGCGCTCGCAAAATGATTACCTAGAAATAGCCAACCAGTTTCATACGGTGATTTTGTCTGGAGTGCCTTATATGCCATCCAGAATGACCAATGAAGCGCGCCGCTTTCTTTGGCTTATCGATGTCTTGTATGACCATAAAATCAAGCTCATCATGTCTGCCGAGGTTCCAGCCCCAGATTTGTATACCGAAGGCCAAATTACGGCCGAATTCTCAAGAACCATATCCCGTTTGATCGAGATGCAGTCTCGAGACTACCTAGATACGCCGCGCCGGGTAATTGATACCAGCTTGACCTAAAATAGGGTCATGAGCAGCTTTTTACCCCTAAATGCCGACTTGCATTGCCATTCAGTGATTTCTGATGGCACTCTGACGCCTGAAGAATTGGCTGAGTGCGCTAAAGCGAATGGAGTGCATTTATGGGCTTTAACAGATCACGATGAACTGGGTGGACAAAAGCGCGCCCGTGAAGCAGCTAGCGCGCTAAAGATAGATTACCTCGCTGGAGTGGAAATCTCTGTCACTTGGATGGGCGAAACCATTCATATTGTTGGGCTTGGTATTGATGCGGAACATAGCGGCATTATTGAAGGGTTGCGGCGCACCCGTGATGGTCGCGCGAATCGCGCGCAACTCATGGCTGAACAGTTGCTTAAGGTGGGCATTCCTGGCGCCTATGAAGGCGCACTCCATTTTGCTGGTAATCATGAGTTGATTTCGAGGACTCACTTCGCGCGCTTCTTGGTGGAGCAAGGAGTTTGTCGCAATACTGAACACGTATTTAAAAATTATTTAATTGAAGGCAAGCCAGGCTATGTCTCTCATCAGTGGGCCAGCCTGTATGATGCCGTTCGCTGGATCAAGTCTGCTGGTGGCGTGGCAGTCATTGCGCACCCTGGTCGCTACAGTAGACTCAATGCTATGCAGATGAATGAACTCTACAAACACTTCAAAGATCTTGGGGGTTTGGCTATTGAGGTGATTACTGGCAGTCATAGTCCAGATCAATACAAAACATTTGCAAAAATTGCGCAGCAATATGGTTTTTTAGCTTCTCGCGGCTCAGACTTTCATGACCCGAATGAAAGTCATATCGACTTAGGTAATTTGCCGCATTTACCTGATCATCTGACACCAGTGTGGTCTGCTTTTCATTAAACGCTTGATTTACTAATTTCCTAAACCAATTTAACACTTAGAAAAAATACAGATGTTTGCTGAACGCGTTCTCTCTGGCATGCGACCAACCGGTAGTTTGCACCTCGGCCATTACCATGGTGTTTTAAAGAACTGGGTGCGTTTGCAGTCAGAATACCCTTGTTTCTTTTTTGTGGCGGATTGGCACGCATTAACTACTCATTACGAAACCCCAGACGTTATTGAACAATCCGTATGGGATATGGTGAGTGATTGGCTGGCGACTGGTGTAGATCCAAATCAAGCCACTTTATTTATCCAAAGTAAAGTGCCTGAGCATGCGGAACTCTTTTTGCTACTCTCCATGGGAATCCCATTAGGCTGGTTAGAGCGGGTGCCAACCTATAAAGATCACATCGAGAAGTTAAAGGAAAAGAATTTGCAAACCTACGGTTTCTTGGGTTATCCGTTGCTACAGGCGGCTGATATTTTGATTTATCGTGCGCAGTTTGTGCCGGTGGGTGAAGATCAGGTTCCGCACGTAGAGATGACTCGTGAAGTGGCGCGTCGTTTTAACTATTTATATGGTCGCGAGCCAGGATTTGAAGAGAAGGCCCTGGAGGCGGTAAAAAAATTGGGCAGCAAACGCGCCAAGATGTACGCGGAATTACGCGTGGCTTTTCAGGAGCGTGGCGACGATGAAGCCTTGGAGCAAGCGAAAGCATTGCTTCAGGAAGCGCAAAGTTTATCGATGGCTGACCGCGAGCGACTTTTTGGTTTTTTGGAGGGCGCTCGCAAGATTATTCTGCCAGAACCTCAGGCATTATTAACAACAGCCTCACGCATGCCTGGCATAGATGGTCAGAAGATGTCGAAGTCTTACGACAATACCATTAGCATTCGCGAGAATACAGAAGATGTTATTAAAAAGATTCGGACGATGCCAACCGATCCTGCGCGTGTGCGTCGCACGGATGCGGGTGACCCAGCTCGTTGCCCAGTTTGGCAGCTGCATACCGTCTACTCAAATGAGGAGACAAAGCATTGGGTGGATAAAGGTTGCAAGTCAGCGGGCATTGGATGCTTAGAGTGTAAGCAACCCGTGATTGATTCAATTTTAGCTGAACAACAGCCCATGTTTGAGCGTGCTCAGAAATATCTTGATGATCCTAGTTTGTTACGTTCTATCATTGCTGATGGTTGTGACAAGGCGCGCAAAGTCGCTCAAGAAACCATGCGCGAGGTTCGTGAAGCGATGGGCCTTGCTTACGATTGAGAATGTGTCATGCTTCGTTCGCATGATGTGATGTTGGCCGTATCGCCTTGGGTTAAGCGTTTTTCACCCCTGATTTCACAGGGTGGGGTGGTGTTTGATTTAGCCTGCGGGTCAGGCCGTCCTTCTGAGTGGATTGCAGGCATGGGCCATCAGGTGTTGGCAGTCGACCAAGATATTTCCGCAATTAAGGCTTTAACCAATCCCCTTATTTCTTCCAAGCGCCTCAATCTGGAAGCGCTTGATTGGCCACTGGCGGACCTCCAGTTCAGTGCGATTGTGGTGACCAACTACCTTTATCGTCCGCACCTAGATCAATTGCCTGGAATGCTGCAGGATGGGGGTGTTTTAATGTACGAAACCTTCGCCCAAGGAAATGGCGATTTTGGTAAACCCTAAAACCCTAATTTCCTCTTAAATTCGGGAGAATTGCTGACATTTGCCGCCCGTCATGGGCTCAAAGTGGTGGCTTATGAGGATATTTATGTGGATCAACCAAAACCAGCTTGGTTCAGCGCCTATGTGCCGTAAAATGCGCTCTAAAACAGCGCATTCCGTTACAATTTCAGTGTTAAGACAGCTAAAAATCGGTGCGTATTCGGTGACAAATACAGATCAATCAAAAGGTAGTAAAAAGCCCATCGCTGGCAGCATGCCGGCTATTGTTACACCGATGTTTGAGGATGGCAGCTTAGATTTTGTTAGCTTGCGCTCCCTCCTGGATTGGCATGTATCTGAAGGTACCGATGGAATTGTGATTGTTGGTACGAGTGGTGAGTCCCCCACGGTTTCTGTTGACGAGCACTGCGAACTCATTCGCGTCACAGTGGAGCAGATTGCTGGACGTATTCCAGTGCTTGCTGGCACAGGTGGCAACTCTACGATTGAGGCAATTGAACTAACTAAATTCGCCAAGCAGGTTGGCGCGGACGCCAGCTTGCAAGTGGTGCCGTATTACAACAAGCCAACACAAGAGGGTATGTATGCCCACTTTAAAAAGATTGCGGAATCTGTTGATCTTCCAGTAATTTTATACAACGTTCCCGGTAGAACTGTTGCTGATTTAGCTGGTGATACGGTGGTTCGTTTGGCTGGAGTGCCAGGCATCATTGGCATCAAAGAAGCGACTGGCAGTCTAGAGCGTGGCACCTTACTAATCAACGATCTTAAACGCGCTGGCCATGCGGATTTTTCAGTGTTCTCTGGCGATGATTTGACTGCCGCTATGTTGATGCTGATGGGTGGCAAAGGAAATATTTCTGTTACCGCCAATATTGCGCCGCGTTTGATGCATGAGCTCTGTGTTGCCGCCATGTCTGATGATGTGAAGCGAACGCGTGAGATTCAATATCAATTAATCGCCGTTCATAAGGCCATGTTCACTGAAGCCAGTCCAATTCCAGTTAAATGGGCGCTCCATGAGATGGGCAAGATTACGGCGGGTATACGTTTGCCCTTAACCCCCTTGAGTAGCTCCCTGCGTGAACCCTTAAAGGCAGCTTTAAAACAGGCTAACTTATTATGATGAATATGCTTCAACTGAGTCGTCGATATATATCGATCTTGGCTTTAATGATTTTTGTATCTGCCGCCTTATCGGCATGTCAGTCAGTTACTAGTAACGATACGGTTGACTATAAAAGCGCTGGCGCAGTGCGAGGCCCCAATCTTTCTTACCCTCCTGATTTAATTACTGCCCAAGCAGATCGTCGTTATATTGTTCAGGATGGCACAGCCACGATGTCCGAATACAATGCGGCTGTTAAGAAGTCTATACAGATGTGCAGCAATGTGATGACAGGAATTCCTGGTATGCGTATCGCGCGCGATGGTGAGCGTCGTTGGTTGGTGGTGGAAAAGCCAGCGTCAGAACTCTACCCGCAGGTAAAGGATTTTTGGCAAGAAAATGGTTTCTTGTTGGTAGTGGATTCTCCATCAACTGGCATTATGGAAACCGATTGGGCTGAGAATCGCGCGAAGATTTCGCAAGATTGGATTCGCTCAACGATTGGTGTAGCAATTGATTCTATTTATGACACTGGCGAGCGCGACAAATACAAGACGCGTTTGGAGGTTTTGAAACCAGGCGAGACGGAAATCTATATCACTCAACGCGGCGCAATTGAAAAATGTACCTCTGACTCGACTGGCAACTGTATTTCCACTGTGTGGACTCCGCGTCCGAATGACCCAGAATTAGAAGCCGCGTTTTTGGCTCGTTTAATGGAGCGCTTGGGCATGACTCAAGAGCAGGCAAAAGCAATGGTGGCTGTTCCGCTTGACCCTAAAACTCCAAAAGCGAAGTTTGTGCAAGATGGCACAAATCAAGCTCATATTGAGTTAAGCGCAGGTTTTGATCGCGCTTGGCGTGATGTTGGTTTAGCGCTTGATCGCTCAAACTTTACGGTAGAGGATCGTAATCGCTCTACAGGTGTTTACTATGTACGCTATGTAAATCCAAAAGATCTGGGTGATACCAATGGCTTCTTCTCAAATCTCTTTAGCAGCAAGGATGACTCCAGCTTAAAGGCTAAAAAATATCAGGTGGTAGTGAAAACTACTGGTGATAATTCTGCGAATGTATATGTGCAAAATGCCGAAGGTAAACCAGAAAATACCCCGGCCGGCTTTCAGTTGTTAACAGTGTTGACCTATCAACTGACAAAGTAATTTATTTTTTTGCCAAATAAAAAAGCCGCTTTTCAGCGGCTTTTTTTTATTCATGAAGAAGATTACTTCTTAGCGTCAGCAGCTGGAGCAGGCGCTTCAGCAGCAGGAGCTTCAGCAGCAGGCGCTTCAGCAGCAGGAGCTTCAGCAGCAGGAGCTTCAGCAGGTTTTGCTTCTTCTTTTTTACCGCAAGCGGCCAAGGCGATTGCTAACATAGCAGCGAATACGAGTGACTTCTTCATTTGTAAATTCCTTTAAAAAAAATTAACAACAATTACCGGTAATTGTTTTCTGTATTTTCCGAGGGATAGTACCTAAGTAGTTTCCAGGATTTATTATATCCATCTCCGTATTTACTGCTCAAAAACCAGCCAGCCCGATAAGTAGGCAGTGTAAATACTTGATTCTGCTAGGTCTTGAAGATTGGCGGTAAGTTGCTTGGATTTGGCCAAAGCTCGCCACGCTTGTTTGGCGGCTGCATTCTGACCTTTGCCCATGCATTCCCCATTGCAGTAAATCTGCCTATTGAGATTTAACATCCGGGTCTGAGGGTGGGGCACTAGCTTGCTACAGACTAATTTCTTTTGAAAGTCCTTTGGCTTGAGGGGGTTTTTCGGAGCATCAAAAATAGCCTGTTGTTTCGGATCGGAAAGATATGCGGTGATGCCCGGCAAAAATTCTTCAATTCGATCTAATTTCAATTCTTTCAGCTTTGAGCTTAGTTGGTTAATTAGTGCATCTGGCAATTGATCTGCGTGATGAGTTGCCCTTTGTTTGGGGTCGGCGAATTTCTGATCCAATGCGGGTATGTCATCAAGTGATTCTGCTAAGCGCCATAACTCCTCTTGTAATCATTCTTTAAAGCTGGGCGATCGCAATCCAACTGACCAGGTTTGACAGCCCGCATCAAGGGCGATGTCATCGTGCGCTATATGTGGTGGTAAGTACAGCATGTCCCCAGGCGCTAGCGTCCATTCTTGTTCGGACTTAAAGTTTTGCAAAATCTTGAGTGGTAACTTTGTGTTGAGGCTGAGATCTTTTTGCTCAGAAATGCGCCAGCGCCTTCTGCCTGACATCTGGATCAAAAAGACGTCATAAGAATCAAAGTGTGGTCCAACACCACCACCAATGCTTGCAATGCTAATCATGAGGTCATCTAGGCGCGCATCTGGAATAAAGCGAAACCAGGAGAGGATTGCCGCTGCGGCAGGGTGATGTGCTTCCATGCCATGCAGTAATAAAGTCCAGCTGGGTTTATCGATGGATGGGATTGCTTGTTTAGAAAATGGTCCTTGATCAAAGCTACAGGGTTTGGATTTGACCAAACGAGATTCCACTTCTTCTTGCAATTCAAGGTGGATGAGTTCTTTGGTTGAAATGGGGCTACTCAAGACATCTCCATCTTGTGCTGAGAGGGTGAATGCCGGAATCGCCCCGCGAATCAGAAGAGGTTTTTGTGCCAATACTGCGCCATGCACTGATCTGGGCTAATACCCCAAAATAAGGCCAAGGGCACCTCTAAAGGAGGTTTGGCTGGTGCTTTGGGTGGCTGATAGGGTTTGCTCAAGTAAAATGAGGTCATAAAGAAATATAAGCTTTTAGAAACTAATTAAAAACCGAATGTTTCACAAATTTCGCATGAAGATTGAAAAAAATACTATCGTATCCCTACGTTATAAGTTAACCGATGCGCAAAATAATGTAATCGAAGAACCTGATTCTCCGATGGCATACCTGCACGGCGGCTATGAGGGCACTTTTCCTAAAATTGAAACGCTGCTTGATGGCCAAGATATTGGATACGAGGCGACGATCCAGCTGGAGCCAAATGAGGCTTTTGGTGAGTACGATCCTGAGCTCTTAAAAATCGAACCGCGTACACGCTTTCCTGAGCCGTTGGAAGTGGGCATGCAGTTTGAGGGCGTGCCAGATGCGGAGGAGGATGCGGCTGCCGATGATGCAGACGATGAGCCTTTGATCTACACCGTGATCGATGTTGCTGATAACCAAGTTGTATTGGATGGCAATCATCCATTGGCAGGAATGGCTTTGCGTTTTTGGGTGCAGGTTGAGGATGTGCGCGCCGCCACTGATGATGAGATTGAAAACCGCCATTCAGAAGGCGGCGAAAGTTTTTCATTTGGCATGCCTAATGACGATGGTGATGACGATGAAGATTTTTCAGGTGGCGCATTAGGCGCGAATGAATCAGGCCCGCGTACGCTGCATTAACTGAAAATCAAAACGCAAAAATAAAAGGAATGGCATGCCATTCCTTTGTACTTTCCAGTATTGCCCCGAGTTATTCTTGCAGCCATTCCTTGATGGCATCTAGGTCGCGCTTGGTATCACTTGCGCTGGCATCACGACCTGTAGGGGTGGTATTGAGCTTGGCAAGAGCTTTTTCTAGGACTGCATTTTGGCTTCTTGCTCAATTGTGGCAGCGATTAAACCCTTTAGCGCCATGGATACGGGATCATCCACATTTGGTGTTACGCCGTAAGCAGAAAAGTACCCCTTAGTTTTGCTATCGGCGCTTTGCGGTAAATCTGGATGCAATATTCGCGCTGGAATACCAACAGCGGTGGCGCCCGCTGGAATTTCTTTCAAGACGACGGCATTGGAGCCAACGCGTGCTCCATCTCCCACGGTAAATCCGCCTAAGACTTTTGCGCCAGCGCTAATCACTACGCCCTTACCAAGTGTAGGGTGACGTTTAACGCCCTTGTAAAGTGAGGTGCCACCAAGAGTAACGCCCTGATAAATGGTGCAGTCGTCACCAATCTCAGTGGTCGCACCAATCACAATACCAAGTCCGTGATCGAGAAATACTCTGCGACCAATCTTGGCCCCCCCGGATGAATTTCAATGCCAGTTAAAAAACGGGCAAACATGGAGAGTAAGCGCGCAATCCATTTCAGTCCAAGATCCCATAAAAAATGGGAGAGGCGATGCAGCCAAACCGCATGCAGTCCTTGATAGCAGGTAATGACATCAAGGCGATTTCGAGCGGCTGGATCTCTGGCAATAATGGAGTCGACTTGGTCGCATAGGGAATTAGGCATAAATGGATTTTAACGGGATGCGCTTATTTTCTCAGGAGCATCTGTTTGGCAATGCCGCGCAATAGTTCAATCTCCTCTTTATGTAATCGACTACGGGCAAATAGAGCCTGAAGGCGTGGCATGAGCTTTTTAGGGTTTACGGGATCCAGGTAGCCTATAGCTTCAAGGCCAGCGCGCCAATTCTCCAGCATGGCTGAAATAGCTGCGGGATCGGCAAATTCAGCCATTTCTTCCCGATTTACTAAGGTATTGCGTTTGTTAGAACCCTGGGTAAAAGCTTCTCTCAGAGTGAAGGCGCAGACCATAATGGCTTGGGCAAGATTGAGTGAGGGGTAGTCGGGGTTGGCATCCAGCCAGACCCGATGGGTGCACAAGGCCAAATGTTCATTTTCTAGGCCGGTTCTTTCTGGGCCAAAAAGCAGCACAACCGTTCCGCCTCCTTGAGTGGTGCCCGAGATGAGGGACTTTGCTGTACCCCAATCCATCGCAGGTGGCCCAAATTCTCTATCTCGGCTGGTGAGGCCGAATACCAGGGAACATCCCTCGACGGCGGAGACTAAGGAAGTGCCTTCAATGGCAGTCTCCAGGATATCTGCCGCACCACTAGCCAGGGCTATTGCCTCTGGGTTGCTAGCCATATTTTTTATCTTGGGATTAACTAGTCTAAGATCGCTAAAGCCCATGGTTTTCAGGGCGCGAGCGGCTGATCCCACGTTACCGGGGTGACTTGTTTCAATGAGAGTCCAACGTAGAAGACGAGCTTGATCGATATTCATTGACTGCTTAATAGTGGTGAGTCTGGTGTGGTGATAGGCAAATCGTTTAGAATCAGGGTATTAGTTTCGTATTGTTACTCACTTTCGGCAATATTGCAGGCTCGTTCTTATTTAATTTATCCACCAGTACTATGCATCCCATGTTAAATCTGGCCGTAAAGGCCGCCCGTCGCGCTGGAACTGTTATCAATCGCGCCTCTCTGAATTTAGAGCGCCTTCAGGTTGATCGCAAACAGCACAATGATTTTGTAACCGAGGTGGACAAGGCCGCAGAAGCGGCCATAATCGAAACGCTGAGCGAAGCCTATCCGACTCATGGATTTTTGGCTGAAGAAACTGGCGAGCGCAACGCGGATGCGGAAAATGTGTGGATTATTGATCCGCTCGATGGCACAACCAATTTTATTCATGGCTTTCCGCAGTATGCGGTTTCAATTGCTTTAGCAGTGAATGGTGTTACTCAACAGGCTGTTGTCTACGATCCGACTCGCGATGAATTGTTTACTGCTACACGCGGTGCTGGCGCGTATTTAGACCGTCGGCGTTTACGTGTCGCCACGCAAGATCGTTTAGCGAATTCATTATTGGGAACAGGTTTTCCATATCGTGAAGATCAAGACCTAGAAAAATATTTAAAAATCTTTCTTGAGATGTCTCGTCAATGCGCCGGTCTTCGTCGTCCGGGTGCCGCATCTTTGGATTTAGCTTACGTAGCTGCTGGTCGTTACGACGGTTTCTTTGAGAGCGATCTCAAGCCTTGGGATATGGCTGCAGGCGCTTTGCTCATCACTGAAGCAGGCGGTTTGATTGGTAACTACCACGGCGAGGAAGGTTTCTTAAAAATCGGTGAAGTCATGGCAGCCAATCCACGCATCTTTGCGCAGATGGTGCAAACGCTTTCTAAGTACTCTGCCTGCTAATTAAAAAATCGAACTGAGTAGCCGACCTGTTTAAATTTTGATTAGCTCGATATATCGAGCTCCGGCATCATCAATGAGCAGGGCGCTTGCTTTCTGGCGAGCACTCTCTGGATGATCGAGGTCCCAGTCAGACAAGACCCAACGTTGCCACTGCTGGACACCCAGCGATTCTTCATGGTGCGCTGGCATATGGGTATGTCCATGAATTAATAAATCCCCTGAATGCGCTTTTAACACTGCAGCGCAAGCTTGTTTTGTGACATCCATCTTGAGTTGATGCGCGCTTGATGATTGTGTTTGTTGATATTGGGCGAGACTGTTGCCCCGCAGGTGTTGTGCAATAGCCTTGCGCCAATGGAGCGGCAAACTCAAAAAGATTTTTTGTATCCAGGGTTTTCTAACCCAATTACGAAATACTTGATAGCCAATATCAGCAGTACACAAAGCATCACCGTGGGCTAAAACCCATTTTTGCGAGGCAATTTCAACCGCAGAAGGGTCCGGCAAAAGCGTCATGCCGGTCATCTTAATAAAGTGTTGGCCAATTAAAAAATCGCGATTGCCGTGTAGGTAATACGTTTTTACTTTGGTCGATAGATTGGCGATCGCACGCTGCACTTCCTGTTGAAAATGAGATTGGGTGGCTGCATCATCACCCACCCAATATTCAAACAAGTCACCCAGAATAAATGCAGCCTGAACCTTTGGTGCTTCCTTTTCACAGAAATCAAAAAAGCGTTGCGCCGTCAAGGGTATTGACGGCGTTAGGTGTAAATCTGATATGAGCAGCGCGCTCTCGTATTGCGGAATCATTCCCCTAGAACAGTCGCTTTCTCGATCACAACATCTTTAGTAGGTACGTCTTGGTGAAAGCCGGAGCTACCTGTTTTTACCTTGCGAATGGTATCAACCACATCCATTCCATCAGTTACTTTGCCAAATACGGCATAGCCCCAGCCCTGGGCATTTGGAGCGGTGTGATTTAAGAAGTCGTTGTCATTTACATTGATAAAGAACTGAGCAGTCGCAGAGTGTGGATCACTAGTGCGTGCCATTGCTACGGTGTAGCGATCATTTTTAATGCCGTTACTCGCCTCGTTTTCAATTTCCGCGCCAGTGGGCTTTTGTTTCATGCCGGCAGACATGCCGCCGCCTTGAATCATGAAGTTATCAATTACGCGATGAAAAATGGTGCCATCGTAATGACCACTTTTCACATATTGTAAAAAGTTGGCAACGCTTTTAGGGGCCTTGGCAGCATCAAGAGTGAGGGTGATATCACCCTTGTTAGTTTTTAGGAGAACTTGCGACATTATTGGATCTACTTTCTGGAGGGTTAGTGGATGGATTATTGCTGGGCAATGAATTTGCCGCATTAGGGTCCGAGTTCACTGCTGGGTTGAGGGCGCGATTAACGGGGTGTTTTGCAGGTAGCTTTAGCACATCTAGGAGGGCTGTAGCGCGGTTTGAATACTGGCGCCGATTAAGTTGAGCATTCTTTGCGGCATCCTCATACGATTGCGCGCCAAGACGAATATAGATTTCGCCCAAATTGGCTGAGGCAATCGTATAAGTAGGGCGCAGTTTTAGCGCCAGCTCAAGATAATCTCTCGCTTCAATCCACTGACCTTGGTGAGCCGCAAGTGCTGCTAGGTTGTTGTAAGGCTCTGGCAACTCTGGAAATTGTTGGGTAATTTCTATCAAGGTCTTTTTGGCTTGATCAAATTGGCGCATTTCAATTTGTAAGCGTGCTTTTACAAAACGCAATTGGACATTTCGCGGAGTCTTCTTTAGATCAACATTAATTTGGGTGACCGCGTCTTGGTATTTTCGAGCTTTGATGAGTTTTTCAACGTCGGCTGGCACGGCGTTTTTGGTAATGGGGTCTGGCTCAATGATCAAGAATGATAGAAACGGTACGCCTACAGTCTCGGAGAGTTCTGGATTTAATGGATCAAAGCCCATATCAGCCGAAAGTCTCGGGGGATCGGTAGGGCTGTAGCCACCTAAATAGGGTTGTGGGGTAGCTTGCGGCGAATTCGCATTTTTGGTGCTCAGTGCCCGCATTTCCGCATCAGCACGCTGCTGAGCGGGGGTGCTACAGCCAGTCATCAAGACTAAGGTTGCCAATAGGGCAAAAATTGGCGCTAAGGCATTCTTAGGGGCTAGATACGGCGTTGGAACGTTGTTTGGCATAAAGGTATAGGGGTGTGAAACGGGCTCATTCGATATACTCAGCGCTCAGTCTAACAAATTGGCGCTACTTGCCCCACCTTTATAGCTCTATGCTGCAAATCTATAACACCCTTAGCCGTTCAAAACAGGTCTTTAAGCCCATCGAGCCTAGTAAGGTGAAGATATATGTCTGTGGTATGACGGTTTATGACTTTTGCCACATTGGCCATGCCCGAGTCATGATCGTTTTCGATATGGTGGTGCGTTGGCTCAGAGCTAGTGGCTATGGGGTGATCTATGTGCGCAATATTACTGATATTGATGACAAAATCATCAACCGCGCCATTGAGAATGGCGAACCGATTTCCGCATTAACCAATCGCTTTATTGATGCCATGCATGCCGATTCCGATGAATTGGGCTTAATGCACCCCGATCAAGAGCCGCGCGCCACTGATTACATCCAACAAATGCAAGGCATGATTGGCAGGCTCATTGAAAATCAATTGGCCTATCAAGCCAACGATGGCGATGTCAATTTTGCTGTACGCCTATTGCCGCGTTACGGTCAATTGTCTGGCAAGTCACTGGACGAGCTGAATGCTGGCGAGCGTGTGGCGGTGGGTGATGGTAAGCGCGACCCGCTTGATTTTGTTTTATGGAAAAGCGCAAAGTCGCAAGAGCCGGCAGATACGCGCTGGAAATCTCCTTGGGGAGAAGGACGTCCCGGTTGGCATATCGAATGCTCTGCCATGTCTTGCGATTTATTAGGTGAGCACTTTGATATTCATGGGGGCGGCGCTGACTTGCAGTTCCCACATCACGAGAATGAGATTGCTCAAAGTGAGGGCGCTTTGTATGGCAAAGATCGCAAAGACGATGATGCGCCATTTGTGAATTACTGGATGCATAACGGCCACATCCGCGTGAATGAAGAGAAGATGTCTAAGTCATTGGGCAATTTCTTCTTGATACGCGATGTCTTAAAAAGTGTGGACTCTGAGGTAATACGCTTCTTTATGTTGCAGGCGCATTACCGTAGCCCTATCAATTACAGCGATGCGCAATTAGAAGAAGCGCGTTCAGGATTGGTACGCTTGTATACCGCTTTGGCTCAAGGCCCCAAATCCCAAGCAATCGAGCTAGAGTCCAGCAACCCTTTGGTTAAGCGCTTCACTGACGCTATGAATGATGATTTCAATACGCCTGAGGCGATTGCAGTCTTGTTTGATCTGGCCAGTGAAGTCAATCGCGCGCAAGGTGAAGAAAAGCAGTTGCCTGCCGATACCCTAAAGTCTCTTGGCGCTTCTTTGAATTTCTTGCAACGCGACCCAACCACATTTTTGCAGTCGGGCTCTAAGGATCAAGATGGTCTCAGTCGAGAGCAAATTGAAGAGCAAATTGCGGCACGTGTATCCGCTAAGCAGGCAAAAGATTTTGCTAAAGCAGACTTCATACGTACAACCTTGCTGGAGCAGGGTGTCGTTTTAGAAGATAAACCTGGCGGCTTAACAGAATGGCGTAGGGCTTAATGACGGCGGTAAAAGATAAAGAAAAAGAAGCAAAAGCAGTGATAGTTGAAAAGGCTGCAGAAACTATTATTGAAGAGGTGGCGCCGGAATATTGGGAGCAAGCTTGTAAAGAGTTAATGCAGCAAGACAGAATTCTGAAAAAACTCATACTCAAATATGGCTCAGGATTTTTAGTGACGCGCGGAGATTCGTTTAATACGCTGGCGCGAGCTATTGTTGGCCAACAGATTTCAGTAGCCGCTGCGCAATCGGTTTGGCATAAAGTGGTGGTCGCTAGTAAAAAGAAAGTGACTCCGAAAAATATCCTGGCGCTTTCTGTAGAAGAATTGCGTGCTGCAGGATTGTCTGGACGCAAGGTCGAATACATCCGAGATTTGGCTGATCATTTCGATTCTGGGCGTCTGCACACCAATCAATGGAAAGAGATGGATGATGAGAGCGTTATCAAGGAATTAAGCTCAATTCGAGGTATTTGGCGCTGGACCGCCGAAATGTTCCTCATTTTCAATATGGTTCGCCCTAATATTCTCCCCTTGGACGATGTTGGTCTAATTAAGGCTATTTCCCTCAATTACTTCGGTGGAGAGCCTGTCAGCCGCCATGAGGCGCGTGAGGTGGCTGCAAATTAGGCCCCGTGGCGTACGGTTGCCACTTGGTATATGTGGAGAAGTATCGACCCAATCCCGGTTGAATATTAAAATCAGCCTATGAAAACGATTTTCCTGGATTTTGAGCAGCAAATAGCCGAATTAGAGTCAAAGATTGAAGAGCTGCGTTTTGTTCAAGACGAATCATCGGTAGACATCTCCGATGAGATCAAAACGCTTGCTGAGAAAAGTCAGCAACTCACTAAAGATGTTTACGCCAATCTCACTCCTTGGCAAGTTTCTCAAGTAGCGCGTCATCCACAGCGTCCTTACACTTTGGATTATGTTGGCGCCTTATTTACCGACTTCCATGAATTGCATGGTGATCGTACTTTCGCAGATGATCAATCCATCATCGGCGGCTTAGCCCGTTTTGAAAATCAGCCCTGCATGGTGATTGGTCACCAGAAGGGGCGCGATACTAAAGAGCGTGCTCTCAGAAATTTTGGCATGAGTCGTCCCGAGGGCTATCGCAAAGCGATGCGTTTGATGCGTCTGGCGGAAAAGTTTGGCATCCCGCTTTTCACTTTTGTGGATACCCCAGGTGCATTTCCTGGTATCGATGCGGAAGAGCGTAATCAATCAGAAGCGATTGGTCGCAATTTATATGTGCAAGCGGAGCTCGAAGTTCCGATTATCGCCACCATCATTGGCGAAGGTGGTTCTGGCGGCGCATTGGCAATTGCCATGGGTGACGTAGTGCTGATGCTGCAAAATTCCACCTACTCAGTGATCTCACCGGAAGGTTGCGCTTCTATCCTTTGGAAGACGGCTGATAAGGCGCCTGAGGCGGCTGAGCAGCTCGGCCTTACAGCGCAGCGCTTAAAGGCTTTGGGTCTCATTGATAAGATCGTGGCTGAGCCTATTGGTGGCGCGCATCGCGATTACGACAATATGATGAGCAATATGCGCAAGGCACTTGTTGAATCCTTAAAAACTTTTGACGGCATGAAAGTAGATGCATTACTACATCGTCGTCATGAGCGTTTGATGAGTTATGGCAAGTTCAAGGAAATCGCAGCAAAACCCTAAACTGAGTAAACGAATTGCGGTTGCCCTTAGCGGTGGCCTCGATTCAGTTGTGTTACTCGACAGTGTTTGCAAAGCGCAAGCTAAAAATCAGATCTATGCATTCCATATTCATCATGGTTTGCAAAAACAAGCGGATGATTGGTTAATTTTTTGTGAGAAGCTCGCCAAAAAATATCAGATTCATTTTGATTTTAGACTGCTTCATCTCAGCACCGAAGAGACCAAAGGAAATATTGAAGCGCGCGCAAGAGTGGGACGCTACGAGGCTCTCGTAGATCTTTGTGAAGAATATGGCGTGGAAGATTTACTCTTAGCGCATCACCAAAATGATCAGGCTGAAACGGTTCTTCTCCAACTTCTCAGGGGGTCTGGCGTTGCCGGCTTATCTGGGATGCCGATTAGCAGGGAACTCTCAGGCAAGCAAAATATTACCCTTTGGCGGCCACTCTTAAATCAAAGTAAGCAAGAGTTAGAGACTTACGCCAAAGAACATAAGCTCAAGTGGATTGAGGATCCTAGCAATCAAGATACTCAATACCGACGTAATGCCTTACGCAAAAAGATTATCCCCGCGTTAGAAAAGATTCAGCCAGAAGCGCTGGCAAACATGGCGCGCAGTGCGGAACTCTTGGGTGAGGCGCAAACGCTTTTGAATCGCTTAGCGCAGCAGGATGGTAAAGCACTCTTGCATCAGGAGCAAATCAAGGTGGAGCCACTGCTCGCTTTAGCGAAGCGTGACTTGCCGGCCGCGAACAATGTGTTTCGGTATTGGTTGCAAACTCAACAATTGGGGATGCCATCCCAAGAGCGCTTACAAGCTTGGTGGCGAGATCTCGAGAAAGCCAAAGCGGATGCCAGACTGGAGTGGTCGCATGATGAAAGAAAAATCTACTGTTGGTGTGGCATGCTTCAGGTCGGCAATGTGGAAGAAGGGCGGTGGAGTTTAAAAACAATCCCGGCCAAATCCAAACAATTGGGCTTGCCAGCGGATTGGGTTAAACAAGCACAAGACAATAATCAAATTAGTCTGAGAAA
This sequence comes from Polynucleobacter necessarius, assembly GCF_900095215.1. NCBI lineage: Bacteria > Pseudomonadati > Pseudomonadota > Betaproteobacteria > Burkholderiales > Burkholderiaceae > Polynucleobacter > Polynucleobacter necessarius. Next base: position 747,978 of record NZ_LT606949.1, read on the forward strand.
GCGTTTGGGTTCGGAGAAGATTCAAATTAAACCCAAGACCCCTCGTAAAACCCTCAAAAACCTCTACCAAGAGGCCGATATGCCGCCTTGGGAGCGTCAGGCCCCCTTGCTCTATATCCATGAAGAATTGATCGCTGTGGCGGGTATTGGACTCAGCTACCCGCATCTGGTTTCCTCCGGCAGGCGGGTGCTCCCAGAATGGGTGCAAAACCCTGTAAAATAAGCCCTTTTGAGATCCTCAGGGATTTATTTCCCTGTCACAGATAGTTAAATATAGACGGTTTTTATGGCTCTTATCGTTCATAAATATGGCGGCACCTCAATGGGCTCAACGGAGCGCATTGCGAATGTTGCTAAGCGCGTTGCGAAATGGATGCGTGCTGGCCACCAAGTGGTGGTTGTGCCTTCTGCCATGTCCGGCGAAACCAATCGCTTGCTCGGCCTTGCAAAAGAAATTAATCCCGAAGCTAATCCACGCGAGTTAGATCAAATTGCTTCTACTGGTGAGCAAGTGAGCTCCGGTTTGTTGGCGCTGGGACTCATGCGTGAAGGTATTGACGCAGTGAGCTACGCTGGGTGGCAAGTCACGGTGCATACCGACTCATCATTTACCAAAGCGCGAATTAAGAGTATTGATGATAAAAAAATCTTGGCCGATCTTGATGCGGGTCGCGCTGTAGTGGTGACTGGTTTTCAGGGTGTTGATCCGAATGGCAACATTACGACATTAGGTCGTGGCGGTTCCGACACATCCGCGGTAGCGATGGCTGCAGCCTTGAAGGCGGATGAGTGTCTAATCTACACAGACGTTGATGGTGTTTATACAACTGACCCATGTGTTTGCGAAGATGCACGTCGCCTAGATAAGATTACTTTTGAGGAGATGCTAGAAATGGCTAGCTTAGGTTCAAAAGTGTTGCAGATTCGTTCAGTTGAATTTGCAGGTAAGTACAAAGTTAAAACCCGGGTTCTGTCTTCCTTGACAGACCCTTTGATGCCTTTAGACCAAGAGATGAAGTCGGGCACCTTGATTACATTTGAAGAGGACAGCACTATGGAAGCCGCAGTTATTTCCGGCATCGCCTTTGCGCGTGATGAAGCGAAGATTACCGTTCTCGGAGTTCCTGATCGCCCAGGTATTGCCTATCAAATTCTGGGTCCAATTGCGGATGCCAACATTGATGTGGACATCATCATTCAGAATCAATCCGTTGAAGGCAAGACCGACTTCACATTCACACTACCACGCTCTGATTATCAAAAAGCACTTGATTTGCTCAAGAACACAGTTCAAGCTCACATTGAAGCAAAAGAAATCTCTGGCGATCCAAAGGCATCTAAAGTGTCAGTAGTGGGCGTTGGTATGCGCTCTCATGTTGGTATCGCCAGCAAGATGTTCCGCACTTTGTCGGAAGAGGGCATCAATATCCTGATGATCTCAACTAGTGAAATCAAGATCTCAGTAGTAATTGATGAGAAATACATGGAATTGGCTGTACGTGCCTTACATAAGGCATTTGAGTTGGATCAAAAGTAAGCAAAACGAGCAATAAACCCCTCAGAAGCGGTTATCCGTTAAACTATGGGGCATTGTAATAGTAAGAAAAGTACGGAGGCGTGGCCGAGCTGGTCGAAGGCACTCCCCTGCTAAGGGAGCATCGGGGCTAAAACTCTGATCGGAGGTTCGAATCCTCTCGTCTCCGCCAGTACTTAAAAAATAAAGGAGTCCCAGACCGCTTTATTTATTGTCAAATCCGAAATTGGAAATTAGTTAACTCCATTCACTGCCTGCATATACCCCTGAATATATTGCGGTGGCACAAACAATTCGGTCTTCATACCAGTTTTAGAAGAGAGGGTGATGATGAAACCCTTCTTGATGCGATCCTTTAAGACAGTCTCACTCAACTGAATAGAAACCACTTCCCTGAAGATGCATCCTCTGTCACCGCACGCACCAGCTTCTCTGCCCACTGCTTTAAATGTAGTAGCTGGAGCGCCTTCTTGTGATGCGGAATCGTAGTAACGCCATTGTGAAAAATAAGTCAGCTGTGCGAGAAGTTCGTAAGTCTTTGCGCCTTGCGTTGATTGATCGGCCTTAAGACTAAACATCTCATAAGTGTTGGCTTCATCCATCGTATTGATAGGATGGCCTTGATAGGTTTTTCCACCATTGGAGTTGGGTGTAATGATGGTTGAGTGATAGACATCATTGATTTCCCAGCCGCTAATTTTTCTGTCATTGTGATTACAAGCAACTAGGCTGGCGCTGATGGCTAGCAATAAAACAAGTCGATAGATGATTCGATGCATATAAAACTCCCTAAGTTCCACAAATCATGCTATTTCCAGGTAAAGACCCCGCTTTCTTATTCGCCGCCTATGTTCTTAAAGGCTGAAGACCTCAGTCCAATTGATTTTTGTCATTAGAGTATCTCACTAGTCATTTACTATACTTCACAACTTCAGAAGTTGTGTTATAGTTATAGGACTGGGAGATGAAATGAAGAGACAAATACCAAAAACACATCAAGCCTTGGAGTGGGTTGGGAAGGGTCTGACTGCTGCGGAAGCGGCCAGAAAGATGCAGATTTCAGAATCCAGTGTGTATGCCGCTCTTAGAAAGACCAGAGCAAAGGAAGTGGGTTGTTGTCCAACATGTGGTCACAAAATAAGGAACTAAGATGAAAAAGACTCTATTAGCAGTCGTATCAATTGCCGTAGCTGCGTTTGCGTATGCCAATACGCAGCCGTCAGATTCTTCTGAGTTGGTAAATCAGCAGTGCAAGATATCCGCTGAAGCGGTATCTACATTGAAAGGTTTGCGTTATGGCAATACTTCAATTCGCAAGGATGTTTCAACTTTAATTAACGCAAGTTTGAAGACTCCAGAAAATCGCGATCTTGCGCAAAAGACCTTAAATATGATGGTTGACGATAAGTCGACTGATACTAGAAGTCTAGAAGGTAAGTACTGCTCTTAAAAGATCAGTAGTCAGCTTTGGCCAATAAGGTGGAATGTCCTGACTGCGGGAATATGCGGGCATTGTTTAATCAGTGTCCGCATTGCGGTTCTGTAGATTTTCCCATCTTAAGTTCAGACACTATTGAACTAAATATCAAACAAGATGGGCCTTATGTTGAAGAGGCTTTGGAGCGGCTAGCGGATTATTTACGGAAGTCGCTGGAGGTTGGTATTAAGGCTATTGTGTTAATTCATAGATATGGATCTAGCGGGGAGGGTGGTCGAATTAAATGGGCTATTCATGACGCGCTGGAAAATAATCGCTATTCCGACAGGGTAGATGAATATCACGTCGGTGAAGATGTGGCTTATGGAAGTGCAGTCTATTACACCTTACTCAAAGACGTCCTGGTCTAAAGTCTTATCTCAAGCGCTTTAAGGAAGGAAATGCCGGTATGACGGTCCTATTACTAGGGGCTCAGGCGAGAAGTGCTTAGAATAGGGTTGTGCACAATTACTGCCTTATATTCATTATGAATGCAATTTATGACAACGAAGAAACTGGATCATTCGATCGATCATGGCGACAAGCAGGTTAGCGCAGAAAGCTTAATAGGTGAATTCAAATCCTTCATGGCGGATGCGGAGGCCTTAATTAAAGCTACTGAGGATCATCCTGGTGAGGCAATTGGCTCCATTCGTAACAAGGCCTTAGCGACTCTGGCTGGCGCCAAGGAGAGTTTGTCCAATGTAGAGGGCAAGTTGCTCGATAAGGCTAAGGTAGCTGCTGAAGGCGCGGATGATTTTTTGCATCGGAACCCTTGGGAGGCTGTTGGTGTTGCTGCAGGTCTGGGCTTGTTGATTGGTCTATTTATTCGTCGTCGCTAGGCTCTTATGTCCCAATACAGCCTACTTTCCTCAATCAAAAGTTTAGCTTCAACTGGGGCATCTATTGCCCAAACCCGTTGAGAGCTTTTATCACTTGATGTCCAAATTGCTAGAAGCAAATTTATCAATTTGCTGGTCATGATTATTGGCGCCTTGTTTTTCTTATTTTTTTTTGGCCTGGTCATGTTGGCATTGTTGATTGTGATTTACAGCTGGGAAACTGATTAAGCAGGCTCATGCGGCGAGTAGTTGTTTTGCAATCAAGATAGTTCCCGGGGAAAAGGTAATTAACAGCGTTCAAAAATGCCGGCAGCACCCATACTGGTTCCAACGCACATAGTAACCATAGCGTGCTTTAGATTGCGTCGTTGTAAGGCGTGTATAGCAGTCGCGGCACGAATGGCTCCAGTAGCACCCAATGGATGTCCAATGGCAATCGCACTGCCTAAGGGATTTACCTTGCTTTGGTCTAGGCTGAGATCGCGAGTAACCGCCAAGGACTGGGCGGCAAAAGCTGCCACTGGCTAGAATCGGTGCGCCAACACCATCAGAGGTTTGCGAGCTATTTCCAGCGGTAACGCTGCCTTTTGCTGCAAAAGGAGATTGCAGCTTTGCTGAACCTTCAAGCGAAGTGTCAATGCGCGGACTTTCATCTTTGGAAAATTCACGCCACTGAATATCTACCTGACCCCGATCCAGATTCATAGAGCGATCAGCTACTTTGACAGAAAAGATTTCAGAATTAAATTCACCAGCAGCTTGAGCAGCCATGGCCTTTTGATGTGACTGATAGGCAAAGGCATCTTGATCTTCGCGGCTAATCTTCCATTGTTGCGCTACTTTTTCAGCGGTTAAACCCATGCCACAGGCAATTCCAATATTTTCATCGCCTATAAAGATTTCGGGTGATATAGATGGGGTATTGCCACCAATGGGAACCATGCTTATGGATTCCATGCCTCCAGCGATCATGACATCCGCCTCGCCAAACCGAATGCCATCGGCTGCCATTGCAATGGCATTCAAGCCAGATGAGAAAAAGCGGTTGACGGTAATACCACCTACGGTATTGGGCAGGCCTCCTAAGAGAAGTCCGATGCGGGCCACATTCAAGCCTTGTTGTGCTTCTGGCATAGCGCAACCAATAATCGCATCCTCAATCACCTTGGTGTCAAGGCTGGGAACTTGCGTCAAGATATGTGGAAGTGCATTGCCCAGCAAATCATCTGGGCGAGTATTTTGTAAGGCACCACGTCCAGCTCTGCCAACAGCACTGCGAGTGGCTGAAACAATGTATGCGTCTTGGATATGTTTCATAGTGATATCTCAGTAAATTAGTTGCGAACCGGCTTGCCGTTTTGGAGAATGCCCATGATGCGTTCTATGGCCTTAACCAATCAGTTCAACAAAGGCTTGACGCTCTAATTTGAGTAGCCAGTCTTCGGTCACCAGGGTTCCAGCATCGACATCGCCGCCTGTAATGATGGCAATAATCTTGTTGGCGATAAACGCATCATGCTCGGAGATAAAGCCGCCATCGCGCATATCAACTACCTGACCAATGACCGTAGCCGCCACAGATCTTCCGCCAACCGGTATCAACGCCGGTATAGGTGGTCTATAGCCAGCGTAGCGCATTGCCTGCACTTGGCTTTGCGCCAGAGAAAGTAGCTCATATACGTTTGGCACAATAATGTCGCCTTTTTGTAAATAAGGCATCTTCATGGCTTCTTGAGCTGACGAAGAAACTGTAGCCATTGCCGCATTTTCAAAAGCGGCTTTTGTGAAATCCAAGTAATTGGTATTGCCAGCAAGCGCTACGCCTTGTGCGGCGCGCATAGCCGCCTCTTTAAGGCCACTACCAGCTGGGAGCAATCCAACACCCACCTCAACAAGGCCAATGTCACTTTCAATTGCAGCTACTCTGCGTGCTGATTGCATAATTAGCTCGCAACCCCCACCAAGGGCGATGCCCGATACCGCGCAAATCACAGGAACTTGTGAGTACTTCACGCGCATCATGGTGTCTTGGAAAAGTTTGACAAAAGGTTCAACGGCAGCAGGCCCACCTTGCATCACCATTGGCAAGGCGGCTGCTAAATTAGCGCTGGCGGAGAATGGGCCGCCAGGTGTACCCAGTTTTAGTGAGCTTGGTTGCCAAATCACTAGACCTGCGTAACTGGCTTCGGCACTTTCAATTGCTTTTTGAATACCATTCAGCACATCATGACTAACGGTATTCATTTTGGATTTGAATGAGGCGATTAGTACATCAGGCTAAGTTTCATCTACCCAGGCACGCAGATCGGGATTTTCATAAACGGTAGTGCCAGTGGTTTTAGGGTCAGGTGATCCATCGCCCAGTAGTGGTGCTCTAAATACTTGCTTCTGATACACCGGCAAATTAGACCGTAGTACGTATTTATTTTCAGATGCAGACCATGAGCCTTCGGGAGTATGAAAGGCTTGCTTCTCCGCTACAGGTCCGTTCAACAGCCATGCTGGCAAAGGTTCTTTGCTAAGCGTTTTGCCCGCATCAATATCCTCTGTAATCCAATTGGCTACCTGCGTTACTCCGGCAGCTTGTCAATCTTCAAATGGGCCTTTATCCCAGCCATAACCCCAGCGCATCGCAAAATCAATTTCTCGGGCTGCTTGGGCAATATCGCCCAGGTGAATCGCGCAGTAATGGAAAATGTCGCGATAGATGGCCCATAAGAATGGTGCTTGAGGCTCATCGGTCTCTCTGAGTAGCTCAAGTCGCTCAGCAATCGGCTTTTTCAGAATGCGTTCAATCAAGGGCTCAATTGTTGCGGTAGATGGCTTGTATTCAGCGGTAGCGGCATCAAGCACGAGAACATTCTTACCCTCTTTACGATAAAAGCCTGCTTTGGTTTGCTGACCCAGCGCGCCTTTAGCGATCAGTTGTGTAACTACATCCGGGGTCTTAAATAGCGTTGAGCATGGATCCCTCTGCAAAGAGTTCTCCATTGTCTTGATGACGTGAGCCATCGTATCTAGGCCAACCACATCGCTTGTTCTAAAGGTGGCCGATTTAGCACATCCAAGTTTGCTGCCGGTAATCGCATCTACCTCATCAAACCAAAGGCCAAACTTTTGAGCCTCAGCAAATACCGCTAAGATGGAGAACACGCCAACGCGATTACCAATAAAGTTAGGTGTATCCTTGGCTCGCACAACACCTTTACCCATGGTAGAGGTCATAAATGTTTCTAAGGCATCTAGAACAGCGGGATCAGTGTCTGTTGCTGGAATAAGTTCTAGCAAATGCATGTAACGCGGTGGATGAAAAAAGTCCACACGACAGAAACGCTTCTGCAAGTCGCCCGAGAATCCTTTAGCGAGTTCACCAATTGGCAGTCCAGAAGTATTGGTGGCAAACAGCGCATGCGCCGGAATGTGGGGCGCTACTTTTTCATATAGGGCGTGTTTCCAATCAAGACGTTCTGCAATCGCTTCGATGATGAGGTCGCAATCAGCCAGCAAGCCTAGGTCATCGTCATAGTTTGCTGCTTGAATCAAATTGGCATTACTAGCTAAGCCCAAGGGAGCTGGCTTGCGTTGTTTTGAGATTCTCGATGGCTTTGATGGCAATCGCATTTTTGGAGACTGGCTTGTCATCTTCGGCTTTCCCTGGGAGGTCAAATAGCACGACAGCGCACTCTAAGACACCCGGAATAAGAGATAGAACCTCCTCCACCTCATTCGGGTAGACGTTAAATCCAGAAACCAAAACCATGTCTTTTTTGCGATCAACGATTTTGGTGTAGCCATCGGCATTCATGATGCCGATATCGCCTGATTTAAAGAAGTCATCGGATGTCATGACATTCTTCGTCTCCTCTGGTTTATTCCAGTAACCAGCCATAACTTGTGGACCCCGAATACAGATCTCACCAGGAGTGCCCAAAGGCACGTCAATACCATCATCGCTCAAAATTAAAACTTCCGTACCGGAAACTGGCAAACCGATATAACCCGTAAAACTTTCAATCAAAGGAGAATTAACACAAGCTACAGGTGAAGTTTCGGATAGGCCATAACTTTCAGAGATTGGCGCGCCAGTGGCTTTCTGCCATTGATCGGCTACCACCACCTTTTGCATTGCCATGCGGCCACCGATAGTAGCCAAGATATTAGGAAGCTTTACTGAAGCAAATTCTGGCTTGTGGAGCAAGGCATTAAATAAAGTGTTTACTCCAGGGAAAATATTGATATCAGGGTGTTTCTTTAATAACCTAATGAGCCCATCAAAATCGCGAGGATTGGGCACTAAGATGAGTAAGCAATCCTTGTGCATGCCCAGTACCGCACACGCTGTTAATGCGAAGCTGTGATACATAGTCAACGCGCACAAGAACACCAACTGATCTATTTTTTGCGCTTGAGGCCAGGCTCTAGCCATAACTCTGTCTGAATGACGTTAGACAGAATATTTCTGTGCAGCAAAATAGCACCTGTAGATAAGCCTGTAGTGCCACCGGTGTACTGAAGAAATGCAATGTCATTCAAAGAAGTGCTGGGCTTACTCCAACGAGAGCGACTGCCCTCACTTAATGCCTCATTAAAGGTAATATGGTCAGGCAAATCCCGGGCGGGCACTAACCTCTTCACATTGCGTACGACAAAATTCACGACCACACCCTTCATGCCAATCATCTCACCAAGCGAAGTAACCATTACTTTCCTTAGGGGAACGCTAGCGGAAATTTGCTGATCAACATGAGCAAAATTTTCTAAGATAACAATGGCTGATGCACCACTATCCTTGAGCTGGTATTCCAACTCACGCGCGATATATAAAGGATCGACGTTGACAACTACAAAACCGGCGCGCAACACACCCAACATCGCAATCTGAAACTGCAATACATTAGGCAACATGATTGCGACTCGAGAGCCCGGCTTCAGCCCTAAACTCTGCAGGTAGGAGGCGAAGTGTTTTGAGTGCCGGTCAAGTTCCCGATAAGTCATAAACTTGTCGAGGTATTCACAAGCACGGCGATTGGGGAAACATTCAAATGATTCCTCGAACATATCCAGCAAGGATGAGTATACCGAGATATCTACCTCATGAGGCACACCTTCAGGGTAGTTTGTTTATGAGGGATTCACCATCTAGTTATTTCCAGTCTCAATCTATTTTTATTTGTATTCAGATTATTAAATCTGCAAGACCCATTCTAAACACAGCGATACATTAAGTCGAAAAGAAAAAGCCCTCTACATACAGAGGGCTGTGACTTTTGATGCAGACAAAAAATTAGAAACGGTAGCCTACGCCAACCAAGAAATCGATACCAGTACCGCTAATTGGGGCGGTTAAATTTACGCCGCTGGTATTCGTAAGTACTGGATTTTTTGTGGAGTAGCTTGCGTAATTAAACTCACCCAGCAGGTAGATGGATTGGGCAACCATCTGCTTATAGCCCAAGCCGAGGGTATAACCACCTAAATTAACTGTTGAGTAGGCTAAAGTTGGCCCATTAAGCCCAATAGTTGTTCCTGTATAGCCAACTTTTGCATATACCAGTCGGTCCTTATCTATCACATAACCAGGATTAAGTGTGACGCTGTATAAATTTTTAACGTTATATTGAACAGCTGCAATACTGGATGCACCGCCTCCATTGACTGGATAGGTAGTAAATGCCCCCGGCGCAGAAGAACTTGCTCCAGGGTAATAAGCCGCACTAATGCCTAAAACAAAATCACTATTAATGCCAAAGTTATAGCCCACTCCAATATTGTCGGTTCCAGTATTAACATTATCCGCAGATGAAGAAACGCTTCCAGTAGGGCCTCCGCGCAACAATGGGATGTTTGATGCACTTCCACCGCCGATATTAGGCGTGAATGATCCATAACCGACTGAGACTTGCCCGTAAGCACCTTCCCACGCATTTGTCTTGGCTGACTGTGCATTGGCACTCGTTGCGAATACACCAGCCATTGCTAAAACCAAGGCACTAATCTTTACTGTTTTCATGTGTTTTCCTATGTTTTATTTTGTAATAAATCTGTAACAACTCGGTGCATCTTATTTAATTTCAATTCGGTTTGTATCTCGGGTTTTTCCTTTATTTGTTTTGCATCGCAATAAATTTACTGGTCCTTTTATGGACAAACACGCTTTAAGACCCATAGGATGAGAATTTAACGTTGTAGGAATTTATTGTAATGTAAAGATCGTATTATTTTTACAACAGAGAAGATAATTTCTTAATGCCCATGCTTGATATAAGGCCTACCCACTCGATTGCCTCCACTGAATCCAAGAAAGGTTTGGCAACTAAGTCGACCATATTGCAAGTTGCACTTGAAATAGCCAGCAAGTCCGGCTTGGCAGGGATCACAATTGGTCACTTAGCCGACTCAGTAAGCATGAGCAAGAGCGGTGTCTTTGCCCGCTTTGGCTCACGCGAAGAACTGCAGATTGAAGTGATTCGCAAGTATTACGAATATTTTTCAGCGATCGTCTTCGCCCCTGCTCTAACTAAAGCAAAAGGATTGTCTCGCTTGCGTCACATGATTGATGCATGGCTCAAGATTAGTGTTGGTGAAAACACTTCTAGCTGCTTCTTTATCGCAGGCGCCGCTGAATTTGATGATCGCCCCGGGATTGTTGGCGATGAGCTCATTCGTAGCGTAGAAGACTGGCGCTCCGCCTTGTTGCGAGCCATTAAAGAGTCTATTGCTGCCGGACATCTTAAAAAAACCGTTGTTCCACAAGAAATGCTCTTCAATCTTTACAGCATTGTTTGAGGCGTGCATCACGACTCCAGATTTTTACAAAACCCCAAGAGTATTACGTTAGCAAACAAGCTCATTAAAAATATTTGTCTGACACATCAAACTAGAAAAAAATAATTTTTTTATTGAATTTTTTCATTTTTTATTAATTACTCCATACTTCATTCGGATCTCATATGCCTCAATACAGCCCCCCTCTTCGTTATATTCACTTTGTTATTCATGAGCTGCTCGATGCTTGTAAAGCATTTTCTGCTTTGCCAGCCCATCAAGATGTCGATAAAGACACTATCAATCAGACCATTGAAGAGGCGGGTAAATTTGCGAGCGAGATTGCCTTTCCTCTGCATCAAATAGGCGATAAAGAAGGCTGCACACGTGATGATGATGGCTCAGTTACTACACCCAGTGGCTTTAAGCAGGCGTATGAACAATATGTTGCTGGTGGTTGGCCTGCTTTGTCCTGTGACCCTGAGTATGGTGGCCAAGAATTGCCACAACTCTTGAACACAGTTCTTTATGAAACCCTGAACTCCGATAATCAATCCTGGACGATGTATCCAGGCTATCACATGGCGCTTACGAGTGCTTACATGCTCATGGTACAGATGAGCAAAAAAAGACTTATTTAGAAAAATTAGTTTCCGGCGAATGGACTGGGACTATGTGTTTAACGGAACCACATTGTGGCACTGATCTTGGCTTATTAAAGACCAAAGCGGAACCCCAATCTGATGGTACTTATGCGATCACTGGAACTAAGATTTTTATTTCTAGCGGAGATCATGATCTCGCAGAAAATATTGTTCATCTCGTACTAGCACTCTTGCCATACTCACCGATTGGCAGCAAAGGCATCTCCCTATTTGCGGTTTCTAAATTGAAGATTGCTGCTGATGGATCGCTTGGAGACTCTAATGCGGTTTCTTGCGGTTCGCTTGAACATAAGATGGGCATCCATGGCAATGCCACTTGCGTAATGAACTTTGATGGCGCAATTGGCACTCTGGTTGGTGAACCCCACAAGGGTTGAAACGCCATGTTTGTCATGATGAATGCAGGTGGGCATGCAAAGTCTTGGGTTGACTGACATTGCCTATCAAAACTCTGTCGCTTACGCCAAAGAACGCTTACAGATGCGCAGCTTAACCGGAACTAAAGCACCCGAAAAGGCTGCGGATCCTATTATTGCCCATTCTGATGTGCGCAGAATGCTGATCACACAAAGAGCTTATGCGGAGGCTGGTAGAGTCTTCTCCTATTGGATTGCCCTCATGATTGATACGGAACACAATCATCCAGACGAGAAGGTTCGCAAGGAAACCGGTGCAATGGTTGCCCTACTAACTCCAATTATTAAAGCCTTCCTCACTGATAATGCTTTTATTGCTACCAATGATGGTATGCAAGTATTTGGTGGTCATGGTTGCATCACCGCATGGGGTATGGAGCAATATGTTCGCGATGCCCGCATCAATATGATTTACGAAGGCACCAATACGATGCAATCACTCGATCTCCTGGGCCGCAAGGTGCTTGGGGATATGGGCAAAAAAACTCACTAAATTCGGCAAGATCATTGAGCAATTTATTGAAGATGAAGGTGTTCGCAAAGAGATGCAGGAATTTATTGACCCTCTTGCCGATATTGCCGTGAAAGTGGAAAAGCTCACCAAAGAAATCGGCATGAAGGCGATGATGAATCATGAAGAAGTCGGCGCCGAGGTTGTTCTCTATCTACGTGTTGTTGGTCACTTGATCTATTCATATCTTTTTGCTTGCATGGCCAAAATTGCCTTAGCCAATAAATCAAGTGATGACCCCTTCTATGAAGCGAAATTGGCGACCGCCCGCTTTTACTTTGCCAAACTCTTACCTGAAACTGCGATGTTGATCCGCCAGGCTCGCGCTGGCTCGAAACCATTAATGGCAATGCCTGCTGATTTTTTCTGAAAGATGAACCATGAGTGAAAACAAGATCATTAAAAAAGTAGCCATTCTCGGCGCCGGTGTCATGGGCGCGCAACTTGCCGCTCAATGCATTAATGTTGGCTTACCTGTCAGCGGCGTGCCTGATGAAGATTCTGGCGAGGCAGTCAAGGCATTCATTGTTAAATGGGATTCATCTTTAACAGAGGAGATGATATTGGCCTACTGCAAAGAAAATATCACCAATTACAAGCGCCCTAAACATATTGTGTTCCGCAACGATTTGCCTAAGACTAATGTTGGAAAAATCTTAAGACGCGAGTTAAGGGATTTATGAGTCATATTCCCAAAATACTGCAGGATCTACGTTTGCCGATAATTTCGGCGCCGATGTTTACCGTGAGTTACACGGAGTGGGTGCTTGCCGAGTGTAAGGCAGGAATTGTGGGGTTATTTCCCGCTCTGAATGCCAGACCTCAAGAAATGCTGGATGACTGGTTAAGTCAAATTCAAGTCCAGCTTGCACAGTATCAAAAAGCAAATCCCAGCGCGAAGGTCGGTCCATTAGCTGTAAATCAAATCGTACATGTGTCTAATGCACGGTTAGAGCAGGATATGCACTCCTGCATCAAACACCGCATTCCCATTTACATCACCAGTCTCAGGGCGCCAGTTAAAGAGATTATTGATGCCGTTCATAGTTATGGTGGCCTCGTGTTGCATGATGTCATTAGTATTCGCCATTCTGAAAAAGCGTTAGAGGCTGGTGTAGATGGCTTGATATTAGTGGCTGCTGGAGCGGGTGGTCATGCGGGAAGTCTCTCGCCATTTGCTTTAGTTGGCGAGGTCAGACAGATATTTAAAGGACCGCTTGTATTATCTGAAGCAATTTCTACAGGTGATGCGGTATTGGCTGCACAAGCCATGGGCGCAGATTTTGCTTATATGGGTACCCGGTTTATCGCTAGTCAAGAAACGTATGCTAGTGAGCAATATAAGCAGGCCATCGTGAACGCTCAAGCAGCCGATATTGTGTATACGGATCATTTCACGGGTATTCATGGAAACTATATTAAGCAAAGTATCCTGAATGCCGGCTTAGACCCAGCCAATTTGCCAGAAGGCGATCCGCAGGCTTTCGCAAAACTGTCTCAAGCAGGCAAAGATGGTGCTAGTGCAAGGCTTGGAAGGATATCTGGGGTGCTGGTCAAGGTGTTGGTCTAATCGCAGGTGTTCCTAGTGTTGCGCAAATTGTTGATCGGCTGGAGATGGGATACCTAGCAGCTAAAAAGCGCTTGCTTGGCTAATGAGCGCCTAATATAAAAATAATGGGGTGGTTACTACTTTATTAAATTATTTAGCTGCTTTACGCAAGATAAAATCCTCATCGTGATTCTTTGGCTACACTCACTACTGTTTTATCTATTTGGCTTTACGTCCGTCACTATTTTTGCCAGTATAATTATACTGGCACTTCCTTTTACTACCACTCGTACGAGTTACAACATCGGTGTTGTGTGTTGTCAATTAATCGAGCAGGTTTTATCTTTACTGTGTGGGATTGATTCGCAAATCAAGGGTCTAGAACATATCCCTCGAGATCCGAATAAATCCCTTATTGTTCTGGGTAAGCATCAATCTGCATGGGAGACTTTTTTTACCCGGCTACTTTTCCAAAAGAGCTTTGTTTTGTATTGAAACGAGAGCTTCTGTATGTTCCTTTTTTCGGCTGGGCGTTAGCTTCCTTGCGCATGATTCATATCAACCGCGGTGATCGCGAAAAAGCAAGAGAGGCAGTCGCTGCGCAAGGCAAGCAGGTGCTTAAAGAGGGTAGATGGATGGCTATTTTTCCAGAGGGGACTCGAACCTCGCGGCTCCTTTAAGCCTTACTGGAAAGGTGGTGTTCGTCTTGCCATCAGCACTCAGATTGATATTCTGCCAGTGGCACAAAACTCAGCTGCTATTTGGCCGAGAAATACTTTTCTCAAACGCGTTGGTTTAATTACGATGTCGATTGGACCTGTTATTTCAGTGCGGGGAAAGACGGAAGAGCAATTGCAATTAGAGGTAGAGGCGTGGATTGAGGGTGAGATGCGTCGCATTGACGCAGTCGCCTATTAGGCAATCAACCGGCCGAAAGTCTTTAGCTTTTCTGAATCTTCTTGCGGATGTAAAGAGGCTTCGTAATACGGGCGCCCACATCTTCTTCGCGGTCTTTTACGTCGACCACAAAGTCTTTTAAAACCTTATCGCCTGATTCTGCGGTGTTGATGATGTCATTAATTTTCTCTTGGGTGATTTCAAAAGTGGCATGAACAGCCCCTTTACCTGGTTTAAGAAATTCAATCTTAGCCGCTTGATCCCAAACGATATAGCTCTTACCGATATTTTGAGACACCATCATCATAAAGAAGGGATCAGTCATCGCAAAGAGACTGCCTCCAAAATGAACGCCAAGGATATTGCGATCTAACATGCCATGCTTCAGGCGCACCTTTGCATGACGAAAGTCCTTGGCGATTTTTTGAACGGTAAAGCCCGCCACTACAAACGGAGGCCATAGGTTCATGCCTCTGCGTAATAGGTTGGCGTTAATCACTGATTTCGATCTTTATTTGGGTGTCGTGGTCTTGCCCACCATCTTGGCTGCCCTCAAGAAATCAAAGTCTACGCCTTGATCAGCTTGCGTAACAGTATCTAAAAATAATTTCTTGTATCCACGCTCAGCGGTAGGTGAGGTGATGGGATTGTCTTTGATGCGCTGCGCAAGTTCTTCGTCTGAGATTAAAAGGCTAATCTCGCGATTCTTGACGCTCAAGCGAATGCGATCACCGGTGCGCACTTGCGCCAATGGACCGCCTATCGCGGATTCGGGTGTGACATGCAGCACAATCGTGCCAAAGGCGGTGCCACTCATGCGACCATCCGAAATGCGCACAATATCTTTAACGTCAGCACGCGCTAACTTCATGGGGATGTAGCCAGCTCCTGGCATGCCAGGAGCGCCTTTAGGGCCAATATTCTTAAGCACTCAAATATCTTCTGCTGTGACATCTAAATCAGGACTATCAATTCGGTTGGCTAAATCAGCAGCATCTTCAACAACTACGGCGCGACCTTCGTGCTCCATTAGTTTTTCATTGGCGGCAGATTGCTTAATGATGGCGCCACCAGGCGCTAAATTGCCGTGTAGGACTGCAATACTGCCACGCGGATAAATCGGCTTATCAAATGGACGCACGACATCTTGCTTAAAGCTAGGTGGACCTGCGTCCATTTCTTCGCCTAGTGTTCTGCCGGAAACCGTCATGGCATTAAGTTTTAATAATGGCTTGAGTTCACGCAGTAGGGTGGTCATACCCCACGCATCATGGAAGTTTTCCATGTAATGATCACCGAATGGTTTTAAATTAACCAGCACTGGAGTCTCATCACCCATCTTATCTATGGCATCTAAATCAATTTCCAACCGCATGCGACCAGCAATCGCAGCAAGGTCAACAATGCCGTTTGTACATCCACCAATCGCCAACAATACGCGCATGGCATTCTCAAAAGCGTCCGCCGTTAATACCTTATCAATAGTTAAGCCTTCTTTAGCCATCTTCACAGCGCAAGTACCGGTTTCTTCGGCGATGCGGATGCGGTCTGCGGTGACGGCTGTAGGTGTAGCGCCACCTGGAACAGTCATGCCCAGCGCTTCAGAAATGCAAGCCATGGTGCTCGCCGTTCCCATCACCGAACAAGTGCCAACGCTCGCCACTAACTGATCATTGACTTCATCCTTTTCTACCTCATCAATTTCGCCAGCGCGAAATTTACCCCAGTAGCGGCGGCAATCAGTGCATGCGCCAACCATCTCACTGCGATGTGAGCCGGTTAGCATAAACCCGGTAATCAGTTGAATTGCAGGCAATCCCTCTGAAGCGGCGCCCATCATTGGTGCTGGTATCGTTTTATCGCAGCCGCCGATCATCACAACCGCATCCATCGGTTGCGCGCGCAGCATCTCTTCCGTATTCATGGACATCAAATTACGCAAGTACATACTCGTCGGCGCGGCAAAACTTTCATGGATGGAGATTGTCGGAAACTCCATTGGTAAACCACCAGCCAACATGACGCCGCGTTTTACTGCTTCCAGTAGTTGTGGGGCATATTGCCGTGACACGGGTTATATGCGCTGCCAGTGTTAATGATGCCAATGACGAGGCGATCTACCGCGCTATTGGTGTAGCCGGCGCCCTTAATGAACGCTTTGCGCAAGCATCTTATTGTAGCGATGAAGTGCCCAATTTACCTATATGCCGCCGCCCCAGCGATACTGCCAGGCAACGCTAATAGCATCATAGCTATTGTTGGTTCTGGAATAGACACCTTTGCTACCGGTGAGCCGTATTGAATTGTGTTTGTTGATTGGGTACGACAGGGTGCTGCCAAAACGCCAGTTTTCTTGGGAATCATTAATCGGTAGGCCATTTACATAGGATTGGACGCCCATATAGTAAGTCGCATCCGCTGAAATCCAAGCCATATTCTCAAAGTAATAAATCCCGTGGGATTCAGTTGAGTACATCGGATTTTGAGAGAGTGTATTGCTGCCCATAAAACTCGTATTGCTTTTGTAAACGGTGGCCATACCAGCCAACTCTAAACGCCATGGGCCTATTGCTTGAGATGCGCCGATGCCGGGCTGAATTAAAGAGCGATTTGCCCCTACGTTCAACCTTTGTTCGCTGTTGTACTTACCCCAGGGGATGGATGCTGCCAGACTAGCCCCAATCATTAAATCCTGTTGATAGCTTTTGAATTCATCCAAAGAAAGTGCTGGCGCACCGTATAGATTGGCAGAGATTTTTACTACAGGGTCTTATAAGCCTTCGGCGGATGCGTTGATACTTTGGCGTCCCATGCTGCCGGCGCCTGAGAGTTGGGCGTAAGGCAAGAGTAGGCTCATCCTACCTGACTGCCCAAAAACATCAATAATGCGAGTGACAGTGACTGCCTCGGTAGTGAGGCGATAGGAGTCGCTTTTAGCTTGGGCTATGCCGCCGGTAATAAAGTTGATTCCAATGGGTGCATTGGAGTACTGGCGCGCTTCAATTTCTTGAGCAGAGGCTTGTTGGAAGAATATGCCAAGCAAGCAAAGTCAAAAAATTTTCACGTAAGACAAATGGAGCAATTATTTTTTGGAGCCAAATAAGATTGTCAGGGTAGCCGTATTGCCTAGGGCTTGATTGACGCCAATAAAAATCAAGTAAGGCCACACAATGAGCCAATAAAGAATAGACAGTGCAAAGATTCTGATCGGTGCTCCATTACCAAATGGCTGCCATAGAGGGTATAAAAGCATGGCTATTAATCAAGCCATGTATGCTTGCCTCAAGAAAATTCAATCCGAGAACAACAAACAGATAAATAAAGGACTCTAGAACAAGTGAACTCACTATTCCATGATCGTTGTTTACTTTGATTGGGTATGCTGCTTGTGCTATCAACATAAATTTGGCCGATATGCCCGCTTTGATCAGAGCAAAACCAAATACATCTAGTTGGATAGGGCGCTCTTCTAAGGCGGTTACTGCAAAAAAAATAAATTGCGCAAAACCAGGCGCCAAAGTACAGCTTCAAAGCAAAAGCCTTCTTCGCCTCTTCCTTGAGCTTTTCTTTCAGGTGATGGTGTCCACAGGAGTTATTCGTGTTGTTGGTCATATCAGTGTTTATTTAAAAAAAGAAGGCGAAATTGACTGAATTACTCGCCACAAGTGGCACATGAGCTAGCAACTTCTGCTGGAGCTGGTTCTTGCGTATAGCGTGCAATAAAAGCATGCTTACTAGTCATTGGAACTTTGATCCAAACAAAGTGGCCTGAGCCAGGCGCTACATCAATTGACTCGCCATTCATATTCCACATTTCCAATAAAGCGATATCGGTATTGCCGCTGGGTTCAATAATCTCAAGCTTATCGCCAACAGAGAAACGATTTTTCACATCAACCTTGATGCGTCCTGTTGTGGCATCCATATCCAAGGTCTCGCCAACATATAAGCTGCGCCCAGATAAGGAATGCCCGCGCATATACAGTTGATATTCTTTGTCGTGATGTCGCTCGTAAAAGCCATCGGTGTAACCGCGATTAGCAAGGCCTTCCAGATTACCTAATAAGGTGGTGTTAAATGGCCTGCCAGCAACAGCGTCATTAATGGCTGCTCTATACGCTTGAACAGTGCGTGAAACATAGTAGGGTGATTTGGTACGGCCTTCGATCTTGAAAGAATCCACGCCCATCTTGGTAAGGCGTTCAATATGCTCAATTGCTCGTAGATCCTTGGAGTTCATGATGTAAGTTCCATGCTCATCTTCTTCCATTGGCATCAAATCATCAGGACGACGGGCTTCTTGAAGCAGAACAACATCGCCACTGCCATTTTGCTGACCAGGCTTAACCTTGTAATCCCAGCGACAGGCATTAGTGCAGGCGCCTTGGTTAGAGTCACGATGGGACATGTAGCCCGATAACAGGCAGCGACCAGAATAGGCGATACACAATGCGCCATGTACAAAAACTTCAAGTTCCATTTCTGGACAGTCTTGACGTACTTCTTCAATTTCATCAAAGGAAAGTTCGCGCGACAAAATAACGCGGCTGATACCAACGGAGCGCCAGAATTTGGCTGAAGCACCATTTACAGTATTTGCTTGTACGGATAAATGAATGGGCATATCCGGCCAAGCTTCGCGTGCCATCATGATTAAGCCAGGGTCCGACATGATTAAGGCATCAGGCTTCAATGCAATCACGGGGTCCATATCTTTAATGTAGGTACGGGTCTTGCCACCATGAGGTAGTAAGTTGGAAACCAGATAGAACTTTTTGCTCATGTCATGAGCAGTATCAATACCCTGTTTTAAAACTTCAATCTTGCCAAAGTCGTTGTTACGTACCCGAAGAGAGTAGCGAGGTTGTCCTGCGTAAATGGCATCTGCGCCAAAGTCAAAGGCGGTTTGCAGCATCGAAAGGCTACCGGCAGGAGCGAGAAGTTCTGGAATTTTGGACATAGTGCTTATTTTAGTGTGCTGAAAGTCCTTGTGCTTCTCTGTTGAATCATGCGTGGAAGGCTATGAAAGAGGCTTGAATCGGGTTTTGTGTAATAAAAAAGCCCCTAGATTTCTCTAGTGGCTTGACTTTATTTGGCTCCTCGACCTGGGCTCGAACCAGGGACCTACGGATTAACAGTCCGGCGCTCTACCGACTGAGCTATCGAGGAATAATCCAGTATTATAGCAAGATGAAATCACTCCTTCCTACGTCTGTGCAGATCCCCAAAGTACTGACCATTGCTGGGTCGGACAGCGGCGGGGGCGGGCCTCCAGGCTGATCTCAAGGTGATTACCGCCTTGGGTGCATACGGCATGTCGGTGATTACCGCCATTACCGCCCACAATCCATTGGGTGTTATGCGGATTCAGGACATAGATTTGGATGTAGTGGAGGCTCAGATTGACGCTGTTTTATTGGATATTGGGGCTGATATTGTCAAAATCGGGATGCTGTCCAGCCCTGAGAGCGTTACAACGGTCTCTAAAGTCTTGCGTCTTCATGGTGTGAAGCGCATCGTGCTTGATCCCGTGTTGCGCGCCACATCGGGTGCTAGTTTGGGTGGCGACGACACTTCGCAAGCCATGATCGCTGAATTATTTCCAATTGCATTGCTCATCACTTCTAATTTGGATGAAGCTTCTTTATTGTTAGGTCGTGAGATCCGTGGTCCTAATGATTTCAAGTTAGCGGCAGAAGAGTTGCTTGAGATGAGGCCGCAAGCAGTGCTGATGAAAGGTGGCCACCTAGATAGTACGCATACTCAAATTACTGACTTCTTAATGTGGCGCACGATTGAAGACGGCCTAGAGGTGCTGCAGACAAAAGAATTCAAACACTACCGTGTGAATACGGTAAATACTCACGGCACAGGTTGCTCATTGGATTCTGCAATTGCCACCTATCTTGCGGGTGGCCATGATTTGAATCATGCGGTGGTTAAGGCGATTGCATATGTAGAGGCAGGCTTGGAGGCTGGGCGCTTTTTAAGTATTGGTGAAGGTCCCGGGCCACTATGGCACATGCACGACTTCTATCCAACAGCACTTCTTGATTAAAAAGAAAAGCGCTAATACAGATTCTTAAAGCAAGGCCGCTTTAAGCCTGCATTAATTGCTGCAGGTGTTTTACTGCAGCCTTTGGATCTTTGGCTTGGGTGATAGCTCGCACGACTGCTACTGAGCCGACACCACTTGTTGCTACCGCGTGAATGCTGTCTTGATCAATACCGCCAATGGCAACTAATGGATAGTGACTCATCAGTTTGGCGTATTGATATAGGCAACTAAGGCCTTGTGGTGCGGTAGGCATCTTCTTGGGATTGGTCGGAAACACTGCGCCCATTGCGATATAACTGGGACAAAAACGATCAGCATATGCCAGTTCAGCGTAACCATGAGTGCTTAAACCTAGTCGCAAGCCAGCGGTACGAATTTCATCTAAATCAGCGAGTTCTAAATCTTCCTGGCCTAAGTGAACGCCGTAAGCACCAGCATCTATTGCCTCTTGCCAGTAGTTATTAATAAAAAGCAGAGTCTTTCTGTCTTGCACTGCGGAAACGGATGCTTTGATTTGCTTGCTGAGCTTGGATCGCTCATCTGATTTAAAGCGTAATTGCACAGTGGGGATTTCCGCTTCAACCATGCGCTTTACCCAATCTGCATTGGGCATTACTCCATATAGACCCAGTCGCTTCGGACATTCTTTAAACGCATTGGGATTCATGTTGCGAGTCCACGGCAGTCAATCAAAATGCTCTGGTCTATTAGGCCACTTAAAAGGATTAAAGCCACCATCTTGCAAAGTCATACGCGACCAGGCTTTGCCAAGAGTTCTAGCATCCGATTCAATCAAACCCATTTCAATAGCCGCTAATGCGCCAGCTAGCTCATAGTGATCAATGGCTGACTCATTATCAATTTGTGGTGGTGGCGTGTTCAAACTAAACGCCGGAATCCCAATGCAGAGATCCCAATTGCGATGTGCCGCAACGATTTGGTCTGCTAGGTCACCAATCAGGCTCATAGCTTCAGTGTACTTAACTTATCCAATTAAGCTTGGTGCCAAAATGGTGTGCCCACCAAAGGGGTGCTTGCTTGAGCTGATTCTTGTGTTTTCATGGCGCCTGACAAGTAGGCAGCTCGGCCCGAATCTACTACCATAGCAAAAGCCTTAGCCATGACCACTGGGTCATCCGCCAAAGCCACAGCGGTGTTGAGTAAAACACCATCAAAACCCCATTCCATCACCGTGCAGGCGTGACTAGGAAGCCCCAATCCAGCATCCACCAAGAGTGGCACCTGAAGGCGATCTCGCAAGAGCTTCATGGCGTAAGGATTAAGTGGTCCTTGACCGGTGCCAATCGGCGCAGCCCAAGGCATCACTGCTTGGCAACCCACATCCACTAATCGTTGGCACAAGATTAAATCTTCAGTGCAATAAGGTAGAACCTTAAATCCATCTTTAATTAAGGTTTCAGCTGTTTGCGCTAAGCGCAAAACATCGGGTTGCAAAGTGTAATCATCGCCAATCAACTCTAGCTTGATCCAGGCTGTTTCAAAAACTTCGCGTGCCATTTGCGCGATGGCAATGGCCTCTTGTGGGCTGTGGCAGCCAGCGGTATTCGGCAGGACGGGAACAGCCATCTTTTTTAGTCGATCCCAAAAAGCCGTTATGGGCTTCAGCGGTAGATGTGCCTTGACGACGCAAACTTACCGTAATCATGGCTGGATTTGATGTTCGCACAGCGTTTTCTAAGACCTGTGGAGAGGGGTAGCGTGAGGTCCCTAAAAGCAAGCGGCTAGCAAAACTCTCGCCATAGAGAACTAGCGTATCAGTACTATTCAGATTGTTGGGTAAAGGGGCATTCATATGAAATTCGTTCGTTTTAAATCAACCGCCGGTAACGGGGGCGATCACTTCAATGTGGTCATTCTCATTTAAAACAAACTCAGCATATTTTGTCTTGGGTACAAAATTGAGGTTCACGGCAACGGCGTAGGGAGGCTTTGCATCGATAAGCATAAGCGCATCGCTCATCATGCTTTTGCTTGGTAATTCATCTTCGATTTGGTTGACGATTACGCGCACAGAACCTCTGTATGCTCTTTATCTTCCGTGATGCTCAGGTCGAGTTCTAACGCAGTCTTGCTTGTCTGATGCTCCAAAAGGTCAAGAGCGCAATCCAGTATTGCTGGCGCGATCATAAAACCATGGCGATATAAACCATTGATCATGATTAAATCCACAACCCCATTTTCTTTTCGCACCCGAATTTCAGGAAGATTATTTGTTAAGGTGGGGCGACACTGCGTAGCCATCTCCAAAATACGAGCTTCCGCAAAACCGCTGTGAACTGTATATACCGCGCTGAGTAATTCCATGGCTGAACGTACATTCATCTCAGAGAGATCATCAGACTCAATTTCAGTCACGCCAACTACGTAAATATCATTCTCTTTTGGGACGGTATAGATGGGATAGCGCGGATGAATTAAGCGAGTAGGGCGACGCAATTTCACTTCCGGTGCATATAGGCGTACCACTTCACCGCGAACACAACGTAATGTATTTGGCTTGCTTCCAGATGCCCAAGAATCTTTTGCGCCAGTACCACGACAATCAATGACTGCTTTGTAATTTGACTCTTTGCGCAACTCCTGCGGCTCAATTTCCGTATGCCAATGGCAATTCACTTTTAGCAACACCAATTCTGTAACCAGTGCATCCAATAATTGGCGGTTATCTGGTTGACCTTCATTGGGTAGGTAGAGGCCCTGGGTAAAGCGATCCGCAACACCAGGCTCAAGATCACGCAGAGCCTCAGTATTTAATTTTTGTGGAATGCTTAAAACGGGGTTGGAGCAACTATTCTTCTCTAAATGAGCAACAAAGCGCTCGGCATCACTAACATCTTGTCGATGTCAGAGAATCAGCGTACCGTCTTGCTGAAAGTAAACGGGCCTTGCAAGTTCCGCAATCAATGTCTTCCAGCGAGGCAGGCTATATAAGCCCATGCGAACGACTGAATCTTCAGTGATGGCGGATTCAGCAAGAGGTGCCAACATTGCCGCGGCAATACGTGCTTCAGCATGAGCTCCGTCAGGACCGCCTTTATCAAATAGGTCAACTTGAACTCCAGCTTTGGCAAGCGCTACTGCCAGCAAACGACCCATTAGGCCGCCACCAACAATAGCGTATTTGCTTTGAGAAAAGTTCAAGCTATTTGCCATCTCTGCAATCAACTCTTACTGATAAATCTCGCTACCGCGCTTGCGGAACTCTGCCGACATTTCTTCCATATCTTTGGATGGATCAGCCACTTCAGTAATTGGAATCACTGTTGCTTTAGGGTTTCCATCAGTATCTAATATATCGCCGCATAGTCGCGTACTTCTTGGGTGATCTTCATAGAACAGAACTTTGTCCCGCACATAGAGCAGAAGTGAGCAATCTTCGCGCCTTCAGCCGGCAGTGTTGCACCGTGATACTCGCGCGCACGCTCAGGGTCTAAACCGAGGTTGAACTGGTCTTCCAAGCGAAACTCAAAACGGGCTTTAGAGAGGGCGTTATCACATACTTGAGCGCCAGGTAAGCCTTTGGCTAAGTCGGCACCATGCGCTGCGATCTTATAAGTAATGATGCCTTCACGCACATCTTCTTTGTCAGGCAGACCCAAATGTTCTTTAGGGGTCACATAGCAAAGCATGGCGGTACCGTACCAACCAATTTGGGCTGCGCCAATACCGCTGGTAATGTGGTCGTAGCCTGGGGCGATATCGGTAATCAATGGTCCGATCGTGTAGAAGGGGGCTTCTAAGCAGTGTTTGAGCTCTTCGGTCATATTTTCTTCAATACGCTGCATTGGAACGTGACCAGGGCCTTCGATCATGACTTGTACATCATGCTTCCACGCTTTGGCAGTTAATTCACCTAGGGTATGGAGCTCGCCAAACTGGGCGGCATCATTCGAGTCAGCAATACAGCCTGGACGCAAACCATCACCCAAACTAAATGACACGTCATAGGCTTTCATGATGTCGCAAATTTCATCAAACTTGGTATAGAGGAAGTTCTCGTTGTGATGGGCTAGACACCATTTCGCCATGATTGAGCCGCCACGAGAAACAATGCCGGTAATACGATCGGCGGTTAACGGAACATAGCGCAGCAATACGCCCAAATGAATAGTGCAGTAATCCACGCCTTGTTCTGCTTGTTCAATCAGCGTATCGCGGAACATTTCCCAGGTGAGATCTTCGACAATACCGCCGGTTTTGTCTAATGCCTGATAAATTGGCACGGTACCAATTGGCACAGGAGAGTTTCGAATAATCCATTCGCGGGTCTCATGAATATGTTTACCGGTAGACAGATCCATGATGGTGTTGGCACCCCAACGAATGGACCAAACCATTTTTTCAACTTCTTCATTAATGGAGGCGGTAACAGCGGAGTTGCCAAAGTTGCCGTTAATTTTCACGCGGAAGTTGCGACCAATAATCATTGGTTCTAATTCAGGGTGATTGATGTTGGCTGGAATAATCGCGCGACCAGCTGCAATCTCAGAACGTACAAATTCACCGGTAATGATTTCAGGTAGGTTGGCGCCATAGCCTTTGCCAGGATGTTGCTTTAAGAGTTGCTTATAGGCTGGATCTTTGCGGAGTTGCTCAAGGCCAATGGATTCTCGCAAGGCAATGTACTCCATTTCTGGGGTAATGGTGCCTTTGCGGGCGTAATGCATTTGAATCACGTTGTGACCAGATTTAGAAACCCTTGGTGCGCTAATGTGTGAAAAGCATAAATTTTTGGGTTGCTTCATCGTGTTAGCGTGCAACACCATACTCTGAGCTGGGGCCTGCTAATTGAATTGTGTCGTTGCATTCCTCAATCCAAGCATCACGCAATCTAGGTAAACCCTTTTCAAGATTAATCACCACATCCGGATCACTATAAGGACAAGATGTGTCGTAAACAGGAACTGGTGGATTTGCCATGAGCTCCTCACCCACACGGGTCGGGAGCTGCTCAATCATGCGGATCGGCGCCTTGATATCGGAACGGGTGTCGGTCTGATGTAACTCCCCGCGCCAGCATTACCTGGATCGGGTTAAAGAGTCTTTCTCAGCGCCTTCAAGCTTAAGCCGCTTAGAAGGACCACCCTGTTTCATCCTTAAGAAGGCTTTAACCACGAATTGCTAAATGTCTGTATGACCCAAATCAAGTCATGGACGCAGCTTCGCCAAAAGAAATTTCAATAAAGCCGCTGACTTCGCCGTCCTGATTGGTGGGGACAAAGTTGTTGGCTAGCTCTAAATCATAAATGTAGAGTTGTTCATCATGAAAGCCTCGACCAAGAGAAGGGCGGCGCATATGCATGCGCCCTACGGGTTCAATTTGGGCGGCGATTTGTTCGGACACGCCAGCCTCTTCCCAGAGTGCTCGACGAGCGCTTACCCAAGGGATTTCATCGGCGGTGATGCCGACAGCAGCTAGGTTATCCAACTTACCAGGATCGGTTGGCTTGGTTTCGCTACGTCCGCCAAGCCAAATCGTATTGCCTTGTCTGCAGCCATTAATGTGAGTTGCCATACTGCGAAAACCAAAGGTGCGAAACGCACCACGCTCCATGCGAAAGTATTTGTGACCATTTTGATCAACCCAGGCAAAGTCCTCGTTGCGCCACCCTGGAATAAAACCACCTAAACGTATGCGATTCGCTAGCTGATAAAGACTGTTAGATAGAGATAGGTCTCTTGGCTTACCAGGCTGAATAGTCAGCTTGTCATGACTGATTGCAATTAGTGGAATCGACTCCTTGTGCAGCGACTATTGCAAATAGGGTATGAATTCGGGGTTGAGATAGCCGATGACTTGGTCGCCTAAGAAGCCCTGGGATAAGTAAATCGGCATGAAATCGGCGGGGGCCGGAGCGCGCTGTGTTTTGGAGCATTTCCTCGAGGGCGGCAAGCGCGCTAGTTGAAAGGCTGGTCATGGCCCTAAGTGTAAGGGAACTTGGCGGGTTGTACGCATAATGAGGGATCTCCATAACATACAATTACGTAGGTATTAGCTTAAATATTCATAAGCAATTACGCAAAATGGGGAAAGGCAATCTGCACAGAAATTAGGCAAGCTAGGTCAGACTATACAAATCTGTGACTTACGAAAACTTTTGAGGATTTATCCACAAAGCCTGTGGATAAGTATGGGGGAAATTTGGTCCCGCCGACAGGAATCGAACCTGTATCCCACGCTTAGGAGGCATGTGCACTATCCATTGTGCTACGGCGAGCGGTGTTAAAAAATAATTTGTGTTGAGCGAATTCTAAAGAATGATCAGTAATGCATTCAAAATTACCAACCACATAACGCCAATACTTGATTGGTGATGGCTACCATCATATCGGGTGCAAAGTACATTGAGAAAATAAATAACAAAATAAGCAAACCAAATCCATAAGAAATGATTTTCCACATTGCTGGTTTTTTTCTAAGCATTGGCAACTCGATGTATAGCGCGCTCTTTGACAGGAAGATTAACTAAGAAGGTAAACACGCCCAATCCAATCGCGCTTTCCCATACAACTAAATATGAGCCGGTTTGGTCGAATAAATAGCCACCCAGAAATGCGCCACAGAAACTGCCTAATTGGTGAGAGAAAAAGACAAACCCAGAGCGCATCGTTAAATACTTCACACCAAATATTTGCGCTACGATTCCATTGGTGATGGGAATGGTCGATAGCCACAAGAAGCCCATCACTGCCCCAAAAATATAAGTGCTCATTGGGCTTGGCGGTATCAATAAGAAGGCGGTAATGGCAAATGAGCGACCAAGATAGATTGCAGATAGTAAATAGCGTTTCGGAAAGCGTTGCCCTAAGATTCCTGAGCTGTAGGTACCAAAGATATTAAAGAGGCCGATTGGGGCAAGGGCAGTTGTGGCTACGACAGGTGCGCCTACCGCTGGGTAGTTGGAAGACAGATCTTTGAGATAGGGCGCCAAATGAACCGCAATAAATACCACCTGAAATCCGCAGACAAACTAACCTAATGTAAGTAAGCGAAAGCTGGGATTGTTTATCACTTCTTTTAAAGGTTGCTTAATGGTTTGATCGTCCAAATTGTGAGAGTGGGTGAAATGCTTCTCACGCAACATAAATGCCGTAGGAATCATGAGGCTTGCTATGCGCCCCAAAATGAGCAAGGCATCTTGTGCGYCATAGCCGCTAAGTAAACCTTGTTCGACTGGAATCATCAGGAATTGACCAAATGATCCAGCTGCCGCAGCAATGCCCATTGACCAAACTCTTTTTTCTGCGGGAACATTGCGACCTAGAATTCCGTAGACCATGCTGTAGGTTGTTGCTGTTTGCGCCAAGCCGATCAACAGACCGCCCGCTAAGGTGAAGTTCATGACATCGGAAGAGATGGCCATGCCCATCAACCCAAGCGCATACAAAATTCCACCGGCAACTATGATTTTGAAAGCGCCATAGCGATCAGCCAGGGCGCCAGTAACGGGTTGCACTGCGACCCAGATCAGATTCTGTAGGGCAATTGTTAAAGCAAAGGTTTCGCGACCCCAGCCATTGGCTGAAGTGATGGGTAGATTAAAAAGACCAAAACCATGGCAAATGCCCATGGATAGAGTCACCATGAGTCCATCGTAGATGAGGACCTGTCGCATAGAGAGGCCGAGTTTGGTACTTTGCTGGCTGATGGTTATTAGATGATTTCTTTGCTTCGCAATGCTTCAATAGCCTTGGCATCGAGCTTGAGGCGCTCATGCAAAATTTCTTCGGTATGTTGACCGAGCATTGGTGGTGCCATGCGCACTTCTGTAGGCGTCTTTGATAAACGCATAGGACTGGCTACTAATTTCATAGTGCCTACAGTGGGGTGTGGAACATCGATTTGCACACCACGATGTTTGACTTGCTCGTTTTCAAAAACTTCTTTGAAATTATTGGTTGGTCCACAAGGAACATTCGCTTGTTCGAACAGCTTGATCCACTCACTCTTGGATTTCTTGCGAGTCATCTGCTCTAAAAGCGGTATCAGTTGCTTGCGATGCTCGACGCGCAAAGGATTTGAAAAAAAGAGGGGGTTATCGGCTAAATGCGCTTCACCGCCCGCAATGACAAAATGCCTAAATTGGCCATCATTTCCTGCACCAAACAATCATCCAGCCATCCGAAGTGGGAAAGGTTTGGTAAGGGACGATGATCGGAGAAGCATTGCCCCAGCGCTTTGGCACTTCACCTGAGGTGAGATAGGCGCTGGAGACGTTTGCCATGACCGCTACCTTGGGATCAAGCAAAGACATAACAATGTATTGACCTTCGCCAGTGTGGTCACGATGGACTATGGCTGCCAGAATCGCGGTTCTGGCATACATGCCGGTGAAGATATCCGCAATCGCCACCCCTGATTTTTGTGGACTAGCTCCAGGAAAGTCATCAACCTCACCAGTAACGCTCATAAAGCCACCCATGCTTTGAATAATAAAATCGTAGCCAGGGTGATGTGCATACGGTCCGGTTTGACCAAAGCCTGTGATGGAGCAATAGACTAGGTCGGGCTTCACCTTGTTACGGATTTCATAGTCGATGCCGTACTTGGCTAGGTCGCCAACTTTATAATTTTCGATCACCACATCCGATTCGGCGGTTAGTTGGCGAATGAGTTCCTGGCCCTCAGGTTTGGCAATGTCGACCGTAATTGAGCGTTTATTGCGGTTAATGCAAATACAGTAGGCATATCCTTCTGTTTCATGGCCATTGGAGTCTTTGGCGAAAGGAGGCCCCCAATGGCGGGTGTCATCCCCAACTACCGGTCTTTCAACTTTGATGACGTCCGCACCCAAATCCGCTAGATTTTGAGCGCACCAAGGACCAGCCAAGACGCGGCTAAGGTCTAAAAAACGAATATGACTTAAGGCTCCCATCTCTTGATTTTGGCATTAATGACAGGGGAATTCCCGAACAATTCAGTCTAGAGTTCAGACATGACTACAATTTGCGCGCATGGTTACCCGTAAAACTTCCGAATACAGCGAATCGTCAATTCAGGTCCTAAAAGGGCTGGAACCAGTCCGTCAGCGGCCTGGAATGTACACCCGCACCGACAATCCTCTCCACATCATTCAGGAGGTGCTCGATAACGCTTCTGATGAGGCTTTTGGGGGATTTGGTAAGCAAATCATCGTCACAATGCATACCGATGGCAGTGTGAGTGTTGAGGACGATGGCCGCGGGATTCCGGTGGGTATGCATCCTACCGAGAAGTTGCCGGTGGTTGAAATCGTTTTCACCCAATTGCATGCTGGCGGTAAGTTTGAAAAAGGCACAGGTGGCGCCTACGCATTCTCAGGCGGTTTGCACGGTGTTGGTGTTTCGGTAACCAATGCATTATCTAAGAGGCTCGAAGTAACCGTTTGGCGTGATGGCCAAATGTCCACATTAACCTTTGCCGATGGCAAGGTGATTAAAAAACTAAAATCGATTGCCTCTTCAAAAGAAGACAAGTCACACGGCACACGCGTACGCGCCTGGCCGGATGGCAAATACTTTGATAGTTCAGCTATTCCGATGCCTGAGCTTATACGCTTATTGCGCTCTAAGGCGGTTCTATTGCCCGGTGTCAAAGTTACCCTGATCCAAGAGAAAAGTGGCGATACCCAAACTTGGCAATATGCCGAAGGCCTGCGTGGCTACTTAAATGAAGCTATCGCACAGGCTGGACACGGCGTAGAGGTGATTCCACCATTTGCAGGTGAGCAATACGCCACTGGCACTGGGGATGATGATTCCTTTGCTGAAGGTGAGGGCGCGGCTTGGGTGGTTTGCTGGACCGAAGATGGCGCGCCAGTGCGAGAGAGTTATGTGAACTTGATTCCGACTCCCGCTGGCGGTACACATGAAAGTGGTTTGCGTGAAGGCCTATTCAATGCGGTTAATGGCTTTATCGAAATGCATGCTCTGCAACCAAAGGGTGTGAAATTAATGCCAGAGGATGTGTTTGCCCGCGCATCTTTCATCTTGTCTGCAAAGGTTTTAGATCCACAATTCCAGGGTCAGATTAAAGAGCGCCTCAATTCTCGTGATGCGGTACGTTTAGTTTCTGGCTATGTTAAATCTGCTTTAGAGCTCTTGCTTAATCAGCACGTTGATTATGGGCGCAAGTTAGCGGATCTCGTCATTAAACAGGCCCAGGAAAGAACTCGCGCCGGCCAAAAAGTCGAGAAGAAAAAATCTTCTGGTGTAGCGGTTCTACCGGGCAAGTTGACCGATTGTGAAAGTCAAGATATCGGCATGAACGAAATCTTCCTCGTGGAGGGGGACTCAGCAGGCGGCTCGGCCAAAATGGGCCGCAATAAGGAATATCAAGCCATTCTGCCTTTGCGTGGCAAAGTCCTTAATACCTGGGAAGCCGAGCGAGATCGCTTGTTTGCCAATAATGAAGTGCATGACATCGCAGTGGCGATTGGCGTTGATCCACACGGTCCGAATGAGAATCCTGATCTATCGAATTTGCGTTACGGCAAGGTTTGCATTCTTTCTGATGCGGACGTCGATGGCGCGCATATTCAGGTTTTACTCTTGACGCTGTTCTATAAGCATTTCCCTAAATTAATTGAGTTGGGTCATGTGCATATTTCGAGGCCCCCTCTATTTAGAGTAGATGCACCGGCACGCGGCAAGAAGCCGGCGCAAAAGATTTACGCCTTGGATGCTAGCGAACTGCAAGCGATTGAAGATAAGTTACGCAAAGATGGCATTAAAGAAACTGCTTGGCAGATCTCCCGCTTTAAAGGTTTAGGTGAAATGAGTGCAGAGCAACTGTGGGATACAACCTTAAATCCTGATACACGCCGTTTATTCCCGGTGACCCTAGGCGCTTGGACTGAAGACGAAACATTTAAAACAATGGATATGTTGATGGGTAAGTCTGAATCTGGGGCCCGTCGTGATTGGCTCGAAGAACGTGGCAATGAAGTAGAGGCTGATATCTAATGACTACTAAAAAGACTCTTGGAAAAAACACTCCAGCCGATCAGGCGGATTTATTATCCAATCCGATTGAAATGGACGTTGTTGAGGTAGATGAAGCGCCAGTAATAGCGGCATCATCGAATGGTGGATCAGGCAATCACGATCCTAAAACCATTGATCTGAACGAAGACGGCAAAGACAGCTTAACCCTCGCTGTCTACGCAGAACGTGCCTATTTAGATTACGCCATTAGCGTTGTTAAAGGCCGCGCATTGCCAGATATTGCTGATGGCCAGAAGCCAGTTCAGCGCCGCATCTTATTCTCCATGAGTGAGATGGGTCTGCGTGCTGATGCCAAACCAGTAAAAAGCGCTCGTGTAGTGGGTGATGTGCTTGGTAAGTTCCATCCGCATGGCGACCAATCCGCTTACGACGCTTTAGTACGCTTAGCGCAAAGTTTCTCATTGCGTTATCCATTGATCGATGGTCAAGGAAACTTCGGTTCTCGTGATGGCGATGGCGCGGCAGCAATGCGTTATACCGAGGCACGTTTGACCAAGATCGCTAGCTTGCTCTTAAGTGAGATTGATGAAGGTACGGTGGATTTCGCACCAAACTATGATGGTTCATTCCAAGAACCTAAATTGTTGCCAGCACGTCTTCCATTTGTGTTGCTCAATGGCGCTTCTGGTATTGCAGTGGGTATGGCAACCGAAATTCCTTCACATAACTTGCGTGAAGTAGCCTCTGCAGCTGTGGCTCTCATGAAGTCTCCTAAAATGAGCACTGCAGAGTTGCTCGAAATAATGCCTGGCCCTGACTATCCGGGTGGCGGACAAATTATTTCTTCTGCCGCGGAAATCGCGCAAATTTATGAAGTGGGGCGCGGCAGCATTAAGGTGCGCGCGCGTTGGTCTATCGAAGAACTGGCTCGTGGACAATGGCAGATTGTTGTGAATGAATTGCCACCGGCAACCTCATCTCAACGCGTCTTACAAGAGATTGAGGAGATTACGAATCCGAAGGTGAAGGTTGGTAAAAAGACCTTAACACCAGAACAAAATAACCTCAAATCGACTATTTTGAATGTGCTCGATGGCGTGCGCGACGAGTCCAGCAAGGATGCCGCGGTGCGCTTGGTCTTTGAGCCCAAGAGCAAGAATATCGACGTGAATGAGTTCGTCAATCTATTATTGGCTCACACTTCACTGGAGTCCAATGCGCCAATGAATTTGGTGATGATTGGCAACGATGGGCGTCCACGTCAAAAGGGCTTGAAAGAAATTCTCTCCGAGTGGATTGCGTTTAGGGTGGCTACAGTTACTCGCAGAACGGAGCATCGTTTGGGTAAAGTAAAAGACCGCATGCATATCTTGGAAGGACGTTTAACCGTTCTTCTGAATATTGATAAAGTCATTAAGATTATTCGCAATAGCGATGAACCCAAAGCGGATTTGATCAAAGAGTTCAAACTAAGTGATCGTCAGGCCGAAGATATTCTGGATATTCGTTTGCGTCAGTTGGCTCGCTTAGAAGGCATTAAGATTGAGCAAGAGTTGAAAGAGTTCAAGTCTGAACGTGATGATTTAGAAGGTTTATTGCAAAGCGACACCGTCTTGCGTAAGCGCATCATTAAAGAGATCGAATCCGACATGAAGGATTTCGGACATGATCGTCGTACTCTGATTCAAGAAGACAAACGCGCTGTAGCTGAGACTAAAGTCATTGATGAGCCGGTAACGGTAATTGTTTCTCAAAAAGGCTGGGTACGTGTACGTCAAGGCCATGAACACGACCCAACTCAATTTAGCTTTAAAACTGGCGATGCTTTGTACGCCACTTTTGAGGTGAGGACAGTTGACGTGATCCAAGGCTTTGGCAGCGATGGTCGTGTCTACACTGTTCCTGTTAGCGAATTGCCCGGAGCCCGTGGCGATGGATCTCCTTTGACTCGTTTTGTGAATTTGGCCGCTGGGTCGCAGATGGTTGCCTACTACGCGGGACAACCTGATGACTTGGTCTTGCTTTCTACAAAAGCGGGTTATGGTTTCTTGGTTAATGTTGCGGACATGAGTACTCGTAATAAGGCGGGCAAATCATTCTTAAGTATCGATGCCAAAGTTCCTGGTGATGCGCCATTAGGTGCCGCTAAGGTGAAAGTGGGTATGAAACAAGTTGCCTGCTTATCTGAAGCCTCTAAATTACTAGTCTTCCCATTGGATGAAATTAAACGTCTGCCAACGGGTGGCAAAGGCGTCATTCTGATGGGCTTGGACGATAAGGAGTTTTTAGCTTCCGCTATAGCGGTAGGGTCTGATGGGGCTACTTATTCAGGGTCTGGTCGTTCGGGCAAGCCTACTGAGCTCAGTTTAGACGCGAAAACCTTAAAGTCATTTGCGGGCAACCGTGCACGTAAGGGGCATTTTGTTGAGCCACGTTTGAAAGATGCGAAGCTAAAAGCAAATTAACTTACTTAATTTGACTTAGTTTTTCTTCGGAACACTTAGGCCGTATTTAACAGCAATCACTTCCGTCAGAATCGATATTGCGATTTCTGGTGGAGTGAGGGCGCCAATAGACAGACCAACATGGCCGTGCAACTTTTCTACTTGCTCTTGGTTAACATCAAACTCTAGTAAGCGCTCTTTGCGTTTCTGGGTATTTTTGCGGCTTCCTAGTGCGCCAACATAGAAGACTGGTGATTTCAGTGCCTCCATTAAAGCCATGTCATCAAGCTTGGGATCGTGCGTCAAGGCAACTACAGCGGTGTGAGCATCTACGCCAATCTCGAGCAAGACATCATCTGGCATGCCCTTAACAAACGTAATATCTTCGCGATGCAGCCCTTCCGCATACTCTTCGCGGGGATCGATGACGATTACTTCAACATCAGAGGCCAGCGCAAAATCAGCTGTGTATCAGGAAAGTTGTCCAGCACCAATGATGATCATGCGCCAGCGTGGACCATAAGTAGTTTGCATTTCTTGCTCGGTGCAAATAAATTCATCGCTACGTTCACCAAAGTTAAGGGTGGATTTGCCATTAGATAGATTGACGGAGCGACGCGTCATTTGATGCGCAGAAATATTCTCTAGCAGCTTTTCAAGAACGGGTAATTCAGGTTTGGGTTCCACTAAGAGTCGAAGTGTGCCGCCGCAAGACAAGCCAAAATGTGCGGCCTCTTGTTGGATTACACCATACACAACCATCTCAGGGGTGCTGCGCGTCAGGATTGCAGATTGCACCCGACGAATGAGGTCATCCTCAACGCAGCCGCCCGATACCGAGCCGGCAACTTGTCCATCAGATCTAATCGCAAGCCATGAACCAACAGGGCGTTGGGCTGACCCCCAAGTCTGAGCCACGGTCGCAATCGCTACGGGTTGGCCAGACTTGAGCCATTCAACTGCGGATTTGAGGACGCTTACATCGGTGCTATTCATGCCGTATTTTCTTTTGCTAATACTTTTGCCAATAATTAATTATTATCACTCTAATGACTAATGTAGGTGAATCCCTCAAAAACCCAAAATTGCGCTTAGCCATCCTATTGCTGGCTGCGGGTGAGGGTAGTCGTTTGGGTTGTCATCCAAAAGCTCTACTAATGGTGGAGATACCTTATTAAAGCGTTTCTTTCATTCAATACAGGCCTTAAGCCCTGTGGAGACTTTGATGGTCACCGGATTTTACTCTGAAAAAATTGATGCGGAAATCAATTTACTAAGGTCGGTTATGGCAGCCCCAATAGCCTTGCTCAAAAACCCCCATCCAGAACTTGGTCAGTTTTCCTCTGTCAGGCTCGGTCTTGAATCACTGCGATCTGACTATGACGTTTTGATAATTGCTTTATGCGATCAACTCAATATTGGTAGAGTAGAGCTTGAATCTTTGTTAGAAAAATTTACTCAATTAACTAAAGAAGAAAACGCAAAGCAAGAGATCGTATTGCCGATTGTCAAAGGACAAAGAGGCAATCCAGGGTTATGTTCCAAAAAGGTGCTTGAGCAAATTTTGGAGATTCCCGGAGTGGCCTGCAGGTCTTATATGGACAAGCATCCAGAGCTGGTAAACGCAGTTGTTACCGAAAATGAGGCTTATGTATTGGATGTCGATACACAGGCCGACATCCAAAAATTGGGGCTTGATCCGATCGAATCGGTTTAAAAGAATAAATTAAATCTCAGCGATTAATTCAATTTCAACACAGGCGCCCAGAGGAATTTGCGCAACGCCAAAAGCGCTACGAGCATGTTTACCAGCGTCACCAAATACTTCAAAGAGTAATTCGGAGCAGCCATTTACAACCAAGTGTTGTTCGGTGTAGTTTTCAGTAGAGTTGACTAGGCCCATAACCTTAACAATGTGTTTTACTTTGTCTAAAGAACCAAGGTGATTTTGTAAAGTCGCAATCAAATCGATTGCGATAGAGCGTGCGGCGGCCCTACCGGTTTCGCTATCCATGTCTTTGCCTAGCTTTCCAACCCAAGGCTTGCCATCGCGTTTAGCAATGTGACCAGAAAGAAAAACAGTATTGCCTGTAGTTGCTGCCATCACATAAGCGGCGGCCGGAGGTCCTGGGGGTGGCAAATCAATTCCAAGGGTTTTAAGGCGTTCGCTAATGTTTATAGTCATGTTGAATATAGAAAAATGTAAGAAAAAAGGGGGATGAAAACAATCCTGAATGGCTAGATCTTACTT
This sequence comes from Polynucleobacter necessarius, assembly GCF_900095215.1. Classification (NCBI taxonomy): domain Bacteria; kingdom Pseudomonadati; phylum Pseudomonadota; class Betaproteobacteria; order Burkholderiales; family Burkholderiaceae; genus Polynucleobacter; species Polynucleobacter necessarius. Next base: position 784,334 of record NZ_LT606949.1, read on the forward strand.
GGAAAGTTGGTGCATCGCACTCTCAAGGCCATTTGAAGTTACGGGATATATGTGGTCTTTCATGAGGTTTTTCATAATGTCGATCGATTGACGGTATTGCCAAATGGACTCAGGCTCAGGATTGAGCCATGCAAAGTGGGGGAAGTGATCAATTAAGCGATTAATCCAAACTGCGCCAGCTTCTTTATTGTTGTACTCCACAGAGCCATTGGGACTCAAGATTTCATAGGGGGACATCGTGGCATCGCCTACAAAAATTAGTTTGTAGTATGGCCTATACTTGTGAATGATGTCTTGAGTTGGCGTAACTTGATCGCGTCTGCGACGATTACTTTTCCAGAGATTTTCATAAACGCAGTTATGAAAATAGTAGTGTTCTAGATGTTTAAATTCGGCTTTTGCCGCCGAAAACAATTCAGCAATCCGCTGAATATGATCATCCATGGATCCACCGAAATCCATGAGGAGCAATACCTTCACCTGATTATGGCGTTCAGGGCGGATCTTGATATCCCGCATCCCTGCATTGGCAGCAGTTGAATGAATAGTCTTGTCCATATCCAGCTCCAAAGTGGAACCTTCGCGCGCAAAGCGACGCAAACGTCGTAATGCCACTTTAATGTTGCGAGTGCCTAAAGCTAAATCGCTGCCATAGTCTTTGAATAATTCTCGAGCTTCCCAAAATTTTATGGCGGTGTGATTGCCAGCACTGTCGCCGCCAATGCGGATACCCTCGGGGTGATAGCCGCTATGTCCAAATGGTGAGGAACCGCCGGCGCCTATCAATTGATTACCGCCACCATGCCACTCTTTTTGCTCTTTTAAAAGTTCTTCAAGGCGATTTTTGAGAGCGTCCGGACCGCCGAGTTTTTGAATCGCTGCTTTTTCTTCTTCAGTTAATACGCGTTGCAGTTTTTTCTCAAGCCAGTCCATTGGTATATCTGGCGAGAGCGCGATGATTTGCTCAACCCAATTGAAGTAGCTGCCAAATACTTGATCAAAACGATCAAAATGCTGCTCATCTTTTACCAAGGCCATGCGGGCAAGTTGATAAAACCCATCGATAGATGGGTTGATAACGCCTGCCTTCAGAGCCTCTAGAAGTGTTAAAAACTCTCGCACTGAGACAGGCACTTTGCCTCCTTCAGATTAAGAAAGAATTAAATCAGCATGGCTGAGTGAGGTAAATGAAACTTGCCTTAACGATGATTGCGATTCATCATCACTAGGCGCTCAAATAAATGAATATCTTGTGCATTCTTCAGCAAGGCGACATGTAATGGCGGCACCACGATCTTTTCGTCTTGACTGTACAACGCCTCTGGCGGGCTATCCTCAGCCAATAAGAGTTTTGGCCAGTCTATTAATTCAGATGTAGAGGGCTTCTTTTTCAGTCCTGGCAAAGAGCGTATTTGGTAAAAGGCTTTGAGGGCTGCATCGAGAAGATCTTGTTTAATGTTGGGGTGGTGAACATCTACGATGCTTTGCATGGTGCCCGCATCTGGGCAAGTGATGTAATGAAAAAATCCGCGACGTAAGAAAGCGTCTGGTAACACTTTTTCATTATTCGAGGTGATGATGACAAGAGGGCGGTGCTGTGCTTTAATTAATTCGCGGGTCTCATATCCCTAAAACTCCATGCGATCAATTTCGCGTAGCAAGTCGTTCGGAAACTCAATATCAGCCTTATCAATTTCATCAATCAATAGAACTGTTGGCTCATCCGCTTCGAAGGCTTGCCAAAGTACGTCTTTCACAATGTAGTTGCGGATATCTTTTACTTTTTCATCGCCGAGCTGCGAATCACGCAAGCGACTAACGGCATCGTATTCATAGAGGCCTTGTTGGGCCTTTGTGGTGGATTTAATATGCCATTGCAAGAGCGGCATCTTCAGGGCGGCTGCCACTTCTTCGGCCAGCATCGTCTTCCCGGTTCCTGGATCGCCTTTAATTAAAAGTGGACGCTGCAGAGCGATGGCGGCATTTACAGCCAATTTCAGGTCGTCGGTGGCTACGTAGCTTTGGCTGCCAGAAAAGCGGTTTTTGGCAGGCGAGGTGGTTTTGTTCATGGCTTAGCTAAAGATAGTGCTGAGTCTAACGTTGTAGTATAGATAAAGGAGGCGAATTTTTCAGTGTTTCTACTGATTTTGCTATCCAGAATGGCGGGGAAGGGCATCTGTCCGCTATACTCTTCCAAAATTGATCTAAATCAAACCCATTAAATAATGATTGCCATGAAAAAACTCTCAATTCTTCCTCATGTAGCCGTAACTACAGCTTTGGCTTTTGCTGGTTCTGTTGCTCAGGGTGATGAAGTTAAAGGTAACGCCGCGGCTGGTAATGCAAAGGTTTGGCTCTGTATTGGCTGCCACTCCATTCCTGGCTATCGCGCTGATTACCCAATGACCTACAAGGTGCCAATGTTGGGCGGCCAAAATGCCGCTTACATTTCTAGCGCATTAGCTGCCTATAAAAATGGTGAAAGAAAACACCCAACGATGCGTTCTATTGCTGCCAGCCTCTCTGATCAAGATATGGCGGACCTCGGCGAGTACTATGCCGCACAAACCGCTAGCTCACCTAACAACCCATTGAAGTGATTCATTGATAAAGAGACATAGAGATACTTTTATGAAATTCGCACTAATTACTGCAGTTTTGTTCTCAAGCATTGGTTTGGTTCATTTAGCTAATGCTGCTAGCGTTGATAAAGGCCAAGCACTTGTAGAGAAAGCCAACTGTGCCTCCTGTCATGGTGCCTGGCTTAATGCTCCAATCTTGCCGGCTTATCCTAAGTTGGCTGGTCAGTATTCCGATTATGTGTACTATGCCCTTAAGGCCTACAAAGTTGGCAATGGCAATGCTCTATACGGTCGCAATAATGCGGTCATGGGTTCCCAAGTTCAAAATTTCAGCGGCGCTGATTTACAAGACATCGCCGCTTATATCGCATCGTTGCCAGGAAACTTTGTGATTAAAAAGTAATCTTCAAAGTAAATATTAGTAGCTGATGCTACTAACACTAAAGGCTTAGAATACTCTTCTAAGCATTTATTTTTTATAGCTATTATTTTTAGCGAAGCGTCTCAATCCCTCTGGCCAAATGCTTACGCATTGCCAGTTCAGCAGCCATTTCATCCCTTTTCAGTATTTCCTTCAGAATATCCCGGTGCTCAACCAGGGGGGCTTGAAGTCTTCCTGTGCTAGTTAATGAGTCACGGCGATGTAGCTTTAGAACTTTTCGTAGGTCAGCAATCACGCCATTCATCCAGCGATTTCCGGCTATTTCTTGAATTAATTCATGGAATTTGCCATTGATCTCAAAAAACTGCTCAATATCACGATCGGCGGCCGCTTTTTCTAGCCTATGGTGCAAATGGTCTAGTAGATTGAGTTCTGCCTCGGTAGCTTTTGTTGCTGTTTCTTTGGCTGCCTGACCCTCGAGCAGGGATAGGATAGTAAAGATCTGCTCAAGATCCTTTCTTACAACCTCTGTAACGTAGGCTCCTCGACGCATTTTGATTGTGACCAGGCCTTCAGAGGCCAAAACTTTGATGGCTTCACGCATTGGAGTGCGACTAATGCCGAATTGATCCGCTAATGATTGCTCGTCCAGCCAGCTTCCCGGGGCAAGTTGTTTGCTAAATATTTGCTCTCGAAGCCTGTCGGCAACGTCTTCATAAAGAGGTCTATTATTCAGTTTTGTATCCATAATTATGAATGATGTAGACAAATGAAAAATTGTCAAGCAGAATGTAGTGATATTTCGATGCAATGCAACAAAAATCAACCAGGAGTTTTTGTGAGTTCTAAAGAAAAAAATCATGGCCTTCATTTCCGGAATCTAGCTTAGATATATGGAAAAAATCAGCACAGCAATCAGCGCCTAATGGCGATGTGGATTCCTTGGGCTCGAAAACACCAGATGAAATTCACCTAAAAGCGCTATATACGTCATCGGATGTTGATGGTCTGAATTACACCGATACATTGCCTGGCTTTGAGCCGTTTGTGCGCTGACCTCAAGCGACGATGTATTCAGTTCGTCCATGGACTATTCGTCAGTACGCTGGTTTTTCTACAGCAGAAGAATCCAATGCTTTTTATCGCACGGCCTTAGATGCTGGTGGTCAAGGTGTTGCAGTGGCTTTTGACTTGGCAACGCATCGTGGTTACGACTCGGATCATCCGCGTGTAACAGGTGATGTTGGTAAAGCCGGTGTTGCAATTGATTCTGTTGAAGATATGAAATTTTGTTTGATGGCATTCCATTAGACAAGGTGTCTGTATCAATGACTATGAACGGCGCTGTGTTACCTGTACTTGCTGAATATATTGTTGCTGGTGAAGAGCAAGGCGTTAAGCAGAAGTGGTTATCTGGAACGATTCAGAACGATATTCTGAAAGCGTTCATGGTGCGTAACACCTATATCTATCCGCCAGAACCCTCAATGCGCATTATTGGCGACATTATTGAATACACCGCCAAACATATGCCTAAGTTCAACTCGATTTCGGGTTATCATATGCAACAGGCTGGAGCCAATCAAGTATTGGAATTGGTTTTTACTTTGGCTGATGGCAAAGAATATGTCAAAACTGCGCTTGCTAAAGGGTTTGGATGTAGATGGATTTGCTGGCCGTCTATCTTTCTTCTTTGCCATTGGTATGAACTTCTATCTTGAAGTTGCCAAATTGTGTGCTGCCCGTTTGTTGTGGTGGCGCATTATGAAGTCCTTTGAGCAAAAGAATCCAAAGTCATTGAGGTTGCGCACCCATTGCCAAACATCAGGATGGTCCTTAACCGAACAAGATCCATATAACAACGTAGTAAGAACTACTGTTGAAGCGATGGCGGCCGTGTTTGGTGGCCACAGTCGTTGCATACCAACTCATTGTATGAGGCGATTGCACTTCCTTCTGAGTTCTCGAGCCGTATTGCCCGTAATACCCAGCTCATTTTGCAAGAAGGAATCCATATTCCAAGCGTCATTGATCCATGGGCCGGTTCTTACATGATGGAGAACCTCACTCAAGAGATGGCCGATAAAGCCTGGGAAATAATCCAAGAAGTTGAAGCCATGGGTGGTATGACAAAGGCCGTTGAAAGTGGTTGGGCTAATCTCAAGATTGAAGCGGCAGCCGCGGAGAAGCAAGCCAAGATTGATTCCGGATCCGATGTGATTGTTGGTGTTAATAAATACAAACTCGGTAAAGAAGATCTGGTTGATGTATTAATGATCGATAATGACAAGGTTCGTGAAGGCCAGGTTGCGCGATTGAAAGACATCAAAGCAAAGCGTGACACGCAAAAAGTACAGGCTGCATTAGAGGCTTTGACTAAAGCCGCCGAAGATAACCCTGGAAACTTATTAGAGTTGTCGGTAAACGCCATTCGTTTGCGCGCAACTGTAGGCGAAGTTTCTGATGCATTAGAGAAAGTTTACTCGCGCCATCGCGCCGATACTCAAAAGGTGACCGGTGTGTATGCAGCTACCTATGACTCAGCCGAAGGCTGGGCGAAACTCCAGACAGAAATCGCTGATTTTGCAAAAGACTTCGGTCGTCGCCCACGTGTGATGATTGCCAAGCTTGGCCAAGACGGTCATGACCGTGGCGCAAAAGTCGTTGCTACGGCCTATGCTGATTTAGGATTTGACGTAGATATTGGACCTTTATTCCACACTCCTGAAGAATGCGCGCGCCAAGCAATTGAGAATGATATTCATGCTCTGGGCGTTTTCACTTTGGCGGCTGGCCATAAGACTTTGGTGCCGGCCATCATTGCCGAATTGAAAAAGCAGGGTGCTGACTTTTCGTGGGTGGCGTGATTCCAAGACAGGATTACGAATTCCTCTATGAGGCGGGCGTAAAAGGGATCTACGGACCTGGTATGCCGATTCCGGCTTCAGCCAAGGATGTGCTAGAGCAAATTCGCAAGTCTGTTAAACCAGCTTAATACGGATCATAGGCATGATCGAAGCTGCTGACCAGGCTCTTGTGAATGATCTTACTGGTGCGCCATCGCTTAAACAGCGCCGCGCACTGGCGAAGATTATTACCTTGCTTGAATCAACCCGCTTGGATCATCGTCATCGCGCTGATGACGTGCTTAATTCTCTATTGCCAAAAACCGGCAAATCATTCCGCCTGGGTATTGCTGGTATTCCAGGGGTTGGTAACTCGACCTTAATCGAGTCTTTTGGTCTTTACCTAATCGAAAAAGGGCATCGCGTTGCTGTGCTAGCAATTGATCCTTCTTCAAGCTTATCTGGTGGCTCCAGTTTGGGTGATAAGACGCGCATGGAGCGCTTATCTGTACTTGAAAACGCCTTTATGCGCCTAAGCCCATCTTCATGCACCGTGAGCGGAGTGGCCGAGAAGACGCGCGAAGCCATGTTGGTTGCTGAAGCCGCAGGATTCGATGCGATCATCGTAGACACAGTGGGCGTAGGGCAACGTGAAATCGCGGTTGCTGGTATGACGGATATGTTCTTGTGATTGCAGCTACCTAATGCTGGCGATGATTTGCAGGCAATCAAAAAAGGCGTGATGGAAATTGCCGATCTGATCGTGATTAATAAAGTGGATATCGATCCAGACGCCGCAATGCGTGCCCAGTTGTTTATTACCAGCTCGCTACGTCTTTTGGGTTTTCAGGGTAATCTGATCATGCGTCGCATGATAAAGAGTTTTATCGCATCGATGCAGTGTTAAAAAACGCATTTCGTGGCAATGTGGCAGTGCAAGCGCTCTTACCCAGTTTGAGCCCGCAAGTAAACCAAGGAACTATCGCAGCTTCAGTAGCCGAAAGGCGCGTATTGGAGTCCATGGGACATGAATTTTTCTAAAGAGCAGGAAATGAAGGAAATCATTCAACAGCTTGAAGCCAAGCGTGAGTTGGCCCGATTGGGTGGTGGACAAAAGCGTATTCAAGCTCAACACGCAAAGGGCAAATTAACTGCCCGTGAGCGTATTGAACTCTTGCTTGATGCTGGCACATTCGAAGAATGGGATATGTTCGTTGAGCATCGTTGTCATGACTTTGGCATGGGCGATCAAACTGTTCCCGGCGATGGGGTTGTCACTGGTTATGGAATGATTAACGGACGACTCGTTTTTGTATTCTCACAAGACTTCACCGTATTGGGCGGCTCCTTATCTGAAGCGCATGGTGAAAAGATTTGCAAAATCATGGATCAAGCCCTCAAAGTAGGTGCTCCAGTTATTGGATTAAATGACTCAGGTGGTGCCAGCATTCAAGCAGGTGTTGCTTCGCTTGGTGGCTATGCGGAAATTTTCCAGCGTAACGTGACTGCTTCTGGCGTCATTCCACAAATTTCTTTGCTCATGGGTCCATCAGCTGGCGGCGCGGTTTACTCGCCAGCCCTGACAGACTTTATTTTCATGGTGAAAGACAGCTCTTACATGTTTGTAACAGGCCCAGAAGTGGTGAAAACCGTTACTCATGAAGATGTGACCGCTGAAGAGTTGGGTGGTGCAGTTACCCATTCAACAGTGTCTGGTGTTTGTGATTTGGCATTTGACAATGATGTTGATGCGATCATGATGTTGCGTCGTTTCTTTAATTACTTGCCACTCTCCAATCGTGAAAAACCACCCTTGATTAAAGGTGCCAATCGCACGGAAGAGCCTGATTTCTCATTGGATACATTAGCGCCATCTAACCCCAATCAACCTTATAACATGAAAGAGTTGATTGAAAAAATTGTCGACGATCGCGAATGCTTTGAGTTACAGCCTGATCGAATGTATGGTTTTGAGTCCGCTAGGCGCGGAACTACAACGTCGTATGTCTGTCAAACTAACACCAGATACCTCCAAATTGGTCGTGTCGCCAATGCCTGGTCTTTTAACGAAGATTGCCGTTAAGGTGGGTGAGGCTGTGACTGCTGGACAGAAGTTGGCGTCCATTGCGGCAATGAAGATGGAGAACACTTTATCCGCAATGCAAGATGGTGTAGTTGCTGAAATTTGTGCCAAAGAGGGTGATAGCTTGGCGGTTGAGCAACTGATTATTCGTTTTGAGTAAAAGGGTTAATGTCTATGAGCGCTAAGCCATTTAAGATTTTAGGTATTCAGCAAATTGCCATTGGTGGCAAAAACAAAGATCGACTTAAGAAATTATGGGTTGATATGTTGGGTTTTGAGTACAAGAGCACTTTTGTTTCTGAGCGTGAAAACGTAGATGAAGATATCTGCGCAATCGGTTCTGGTGCACATGAGATTGAAGTTGATCTCATGCAACCATTTGATATCGCAAAGAAACCGGCGGTTCACCAAATACCTTTAAACCACATAGGCCTATGGGTGGATGATTTGCCTAAGGCGGTTGAATGGCTTTCGGACAATGGTTTGCGTTTTGCCCCTGGCGGCATTCGTAAAGGCGCGGCAGGCTACGACATTACTTTTGTCCATCCTAATGGAAATGATGAATTTCCAATTAGTGGTGAAGGTGTCCTCATAGAGCTCGTTCAGGCTCCCCCAGAAGTTATCGCTGGATTGAGTTCATAATTTGGGCTATTACTAAGACAAATAGGGCTCAAATTGGCAAATATATTAGCCATAGACACCTCATCAGCCTGGTGCTCGGTGGCTTTATCTTTAGGTGATCAGGCGCCGCTGCTAAAGCATGAGGCTGTCTCAGCTGGTGCTATCCAATTGCTGCTGCCTCGGATTGCGTCGCTTTTAAGTGAGGCTCATCTGAATTTAAAAGATCTAGATGTAATCGCCATTGGGATTGGGCCAGGTGCATTTACTGGGGTGAGATTGGGTGTTGCGGTAGCGCAAGGATTAGCAATTTCTAAAAACATACCCGTAATTCCAGTGTGTAGTTTGGATGCGATAGCCGCCCAACTAACATCAGCCGACACATTTCGCAATCTCAATCTACAGCGATTCATGGTAGCTATTGATGCGCGGATGGAGGAGGTTTATTGGGCTTCCTATGAAATGTCGGAATATCCAATGCCAAAGCGTATAGGCAAGATTCATCTGACAAAGCCGGAGCAGTTAAATTTTGATGGCATACAACTTCTTGCGGGTAGCGCAATGAGTGCCTATGGCCAACATTTACCTGACTTTACTGGTGCACTTGAGTCAGAAATTTCGATATCGGCATTGGGGATTTTGAAATGTGCTCAGAATTTCATGCAGAAAGGTTTGCAATGCGATGTACGGGAGCTCGAGCCCTTGTATGTAAGGGATAAAGTGGCCTTTACCACTGCGGAACGTGAAGAAGCTAAAAAATAATGCCCACTAATTCATTATCGGTTAATGAGGTGGATGAGCTTTCGTTTATGCCAATGCAAGTTGTAGACCTGGATGAAGTGCTCGCAATTGAATCTGTCTCACATGTTCATCCCTGGACTAAAGGCAACTTCTCCGATTCGCTAGCTGCGGGACATTGGGCTTATTGCATTCGACCCCAAGTAGAGCAAGGGGTGCAGGGCATCTATCTTGATCCGGCTGTGCTTTGGGCTTACTGCATCTTATTCCCAGCGTTAGATGAGTTACATCTTTTGAATATTACAGTTTCACCTTACTTACGTCAGCTTGGGCTTGGAAAAAAAATGATGTTGGCGATTGAAGGTGTAGCTTTCCAGCAAAAAATGCCACGCATTATCTTGGAAGTTAGGCCAACGAATACCGCGGCTTTAGCGCTTTATCAGAAGTTGGGATATGAGCAAATTGGCGTACGCAAGAATTACTATCCGGCGAGTCCTGAGACGGGAAGTCGTGAAGATGCGCTGGTATTGGCTAAATCGATTAAGCTAGAGCCATGACCAATACGCATTCCACCTTCTTAAAAGAAATGGGCATTACCGAGTGGACTTCTCGTGATGCAATTCAGCCTACCCATGAGGTAACTGCTACGATGAGCCCGCAGGGAACCTCTCAAAAGGAGCAGTCTTCGCAAAAAGTAGCCCGTGGAATATGGTGGTTTTTTGGTAGCGAACCACAAGGTGATGCCAAAATCTTATTTCAAAATCTCATTCGAGTGCTCGGACTGTCTAAGAATGAATGGTCTTGGAAAAATGTCTCAGATAATTTGGGGCAGCTTTCGAGCCCTGAAACACCTATTGTTGCCTTTGCATTTGGTGTGTCGGTAGCGCAGAAAATTACCGGTGAAAGAGATCCGTTGGCACAATTGCGAGAAACAGTACTCGCATTAAATGCGGGTAACGAGGAGGAAATCCCAGTGATTGCCTCTTTTGAGTTAAATCATGTGCTGACGAAGCCAAAAGAGAAGGCTTTACTCTGGCAGGATTTATTAATGGCGCGATCGGTGTTGCAAAACATCTAAAGCAATTGGGCGAGCTAGTTTAGTGCTTGTGTTCGCCTATCAAATGCATAGAGTCATATTCCGCCTGATTTCTGGCGTGACGCTTAATAACGAGCCACATAATTAGACTTACAGTCACGCCAAATCCAATGATCACCGCTTGAATAGGAACATCTAGCCAAATTAGCAGTGAATAGATTAACAGCATCATCAAAACAGAAATGTTTTCATTAAAGTTTTGTACCGCAATCGAGTGACCAGCAGACATCAGAACATGGCCTCGGTGTTGTAAGAGCGCGTTCATGGGCACTACAAAATAGCCAGCTAGCCAACCAACCAAAATTAATAAGCAATATGCGGGCGGTAGGTTCAGCGAAACTTGTAGTTTGCCAATGGTCAAAATACTGGTATTTGGTAGTAGATCGGAGTTGTATATAGCCATGACACAAACTATCAGGCCCATAGCAATGCCGTATGGCAAGACATTCAAGGATTTGCGCAGAGGGATGCGCCAAGCGGCATAGACTGCGCCGCCAGCAACGCCCACCGCTGAAATGGCTTGCAGAATCGCCCCTTGGGATAGATTCATGTGCAGCGCAATTTGTGCCCACTTAATCACAATGAATTGCAGTGTGATACCAGCACCCCAGAACAAAGTGGTAACCGCCAGGGAAATTTGACCTAGGCGATCATTCCAAAGCGCTTTAAAGCAAATAACAAAGTCTTTTACCAGCTCGATGGGATTGGTTGTTTGGGAAACATAACGAGCGCCTGTATCAGGGATCTTTAAGTTAATGAGTGCGGCAACTACATAGATCATCATGATAATCAGAATGGCTGATTCCGCAGGCGTGTCGATGCCGATATCAAATGTCGGGAGATCTAACGCCAATAAACTTTGAGAAACGGTGCTGCTGATAAGGACGCCCCCCAATACAGTGCCTAGAATGATGGAGCAAACCGTTAGGCCTTCAACCCAGCCGTTGGCTGCAACAAGTTTTTCGGGGGGGAGTAGTTCGGTCAAAATGCCGTACTTTGCCGGTGAATAAGCGGCGGCGCCTAGGCCAACAATGGCATAAGACATTAATGGGTGACCGCCAAATAGCATTGCCACGCAGCCTATGAACTTAATCGTGTTCGTGATGAACATGACATTGCCTTTAGGCCTGGAATCAGCAAAGGCGCCAACAAAGGCGGCCAGCAGTACATAGGAAAGTACAAAGAATAATTTGAGCAAAGGAGTCATCCAGGCCGGAGCATGAAGCTGGGCCAGAAGGGCTATTGCCGCGATTAGGAGAGCATTATCAGCAAGCGAGGAAAAAAATTGCGCCGCCATAATGATGTAAAAGCTACGGTTCATTCGTACAATCTAGTCATTACTACAATTAAAACATGAAAGGAGAAGTGATTATGGGTGATTCAGCTAAGGGTCTGATTAATAGGCCAATTTTGGCATCCATTCATACGGCCGCCTTTCAGCATAATTTAGGTCGAGTCCGGGAGATGGCACCCAAATCCAAAATCTGGTCTGTGATCAAGGCCCGTGCCTATGGGCATGGCTTTGAGGCCGCCCTTAAGGGTTTGGCATCCACCGATGGTTTTGCTTTATTGGATATAGAGGATGCAGCATGGTTGCGTGAGCATGGATGGAAAGGTCGAATTTTGCTCTTGGAGGGTTTTTTTCATGAAAATGAATTAAGCCGGGCGGCAGAATTTGCTTGCGATTTAGTGGTCCATTGCGATGCTCAGGTGGACTGGTTGGAGGGTTTTAAATGGAAATACCATCAACCTTTTAATGTCTTTTTAAAGATGAACACCGGGATGAATCGTCTTGGGTTTAAACCCGAGGCATATCGCACTGCATTTCATCGCCTTCATGCTGCTGGTTATCACATGCATCACATGACCCATTTTTCAAACGCCGATCAAGTCGATCGATTGCCATCGGTTGCTAGTCAACAAGAATTATTTAACAAAACAATAGTCGGTTTAGAGGGCGTCACTTCATTGGCAAACTCGGCGGCCATTATGTGGCATCGAAATGCATTGGGTGATTGGGTGCGCCCAGGAATTATGCTGTATGGCGCCTCTCCAACCGGTCTTTATGCCGATATCCAGCATGCCAATCTTCAGGCGGTAATGCAGCTCGAAAGCGAAGTTATTGATGTTCAGGAGCTTGAAAAGGGTGATCGCATTGGTTACGGAGGGCGTTTTGAAGCGACAGGGCCTATGCGAGTAGGGATCGTCGCCTGTGGTTATGCCGATGGATATCCGCGTCATGCCAAGGACGGCACTCCTGTCTGGGTGGCCAACAACAAACAAGGTGTTATCTGCCCGCTGGTAGGTAGAGTTTCTATGAATATGTTGGCGATCGATTTGCGCAATGCGCCGGAGGCGGGCGTAGGTACTTCTGTGCAACTATGGGGTGACAAAGTGCCGGTTGATGATGTGGCAATGATGAGCGATACGATTGGCTATGAATTGCTATGTGCTATACGCCACGAGTACCTGTTGCTATTAAGTAATTGATAGCTGACAAGAGCAGCAAAGAGCTGCAAGTAAAAAATCCTCCGCTCTGGAGGATTGTTTATTAAATGTACATCAGTTTATTTATTCCAGAACTGCCACCAGCGACGTTCTTTTTTAACGCGTTGACCAGTAACCATCATCTCGCTATCCGGAAAGTTCAATTTAAATACGCGCGCAGAATCATTGCTTAACTGAACCATGTCTAACTTTTCATATGACTTAGTTAGGATATAGAGTGCTTCCTCAACAGCGGGAGCACGATCATAGTCGCGAATAACTAGTTGCGCGCGGTTTGCTGCGGCTAAATAGGCGCCGCGTTGATAGTAAAAGCGCGCTACGATGACATCCGCTTCTGCAAGCGAATTGACGATATAGCGCATACGGTCTAAGGAGTCTGACGCATACTTGCTATTAGGGAATCGCTCAACAACTACCTTGAAAGATTCAAAGGCTTCTTTAGCCGCTTTGGGATCGCGCTCACTTAAATCTTGACCGGTAAATTTACCCAACCAACCCAAGTCATCATTGAACGTAATGAGGCCCTTTAAGTAATAGGCATAGTCCAAGCTTGGACTACCTTGGTGTAATTTAATGAAGCGATCAATTGCTACCAATGCTTGAGTTTGTTCCTGGGCTTTCCAATAGCAATAGGCTGAATTAATTTGCGCCTGTTGAGAATAGGGGCTAAATGGAAAGCGCGCCTCTAACTTTTCAAAATATTTACCGCACTTAGCAAAGTCGGCATCATTCAGTTTGTCGGTGGCCTCTGAGTAGAGTTTTACTTCAGACAAAATGTCAGTGTCGTCTTTGGTGCCGTCACTACCAGCGCATCCACCTAAGAGCATTAATGCAATGATTATTGCCAAAAGCAAGGCAAATTGTGTGCCATTCAAAAAACGAGTCTTTTTTTTTGTGGAAGAATTCCCAGCAAGCCTTAAACTGGCGTCTGATATTACGTCGGACATAACTGAAAGGCTCTCTAAGCGTGGCATTGCCGCAAACTCCTGAATCGAATCCCATTGATTATATCGATGATGAGGATTTCATCTCCCTGGATATCCCCTTGGAGATGGCTGACGAACGCTTGGACAAGGTGCTAGCGGGCTCTTTGCCAGATTATTCGCGTAATCGTCTTAAGGCGTGGGTTGAAGCTGGGGCTGTAATAGTTGATGGAAAAGTCACAAAAGCCCGTTATTTGCTGCGCGGAGGGGAAAACATTAAGGTATTTCCTCAGGCAATGCCCGAACAATTTGCTTTTAGTTCTGAAGATATTCCATTGGATGTGGTTTATGAGGATGCCGATTTGATCGTTATTAATAAACCACCGGGCTTGGTGGTTCATCCGGCGGCAGGCAACTGGTCTGGAACCTTATTAAATGGGCTCTTATTTCGCTTTCCTGAGCTCAAAATGCTTCCGAGAGCCGGAATTGTGCATCGTCTAGATAAGGACACTTCGGGGTTGATGGTGGTGGCTAGAACATCTCACGCGCAAACCTTGTTAGTGCGCCAGCTTCAAGACAGAACCGTAGGTCGTCGCTATTTGGCTTTTGTTTGGGGTGATGCACCAAGTCAGGGCAAAGTTTTGGCTTCTGTTGGTCGAGATCAGCGTGACCGCCTAAAAATGACTGCAGGCAGCCCTCAAGGCAAGCCTGCTGCTACTTTATTTAGGCGGTTGACTAGAGGTCTGATTGGCGCATCTCCTGTTGCACTTCTTGAGTGCCGCCTGGAAACGGGGCGCACGCATCAAATTCGAGTGCATTTGGAATCCCTTGGCTTTCCCTTGATTGGAGATCCGGTGTATCGCAAGAAAACACCTGGCGCTGCCAAAAACTTGGAATTTCATCGTCAAGCTTTGCATGCCTATGCGTTAAGCCTTCAACACCCAAGCAAGAACGGGCTCATGACTTGGTTTCGCGTTCCCCCGCAGGATATATTGGATTTATTGCCCCAACTAGGAATGAGTGAAGAAGTGCTTCCTAATGAGGCGACGGTTCTAGCTTCTATGCAAAATGAATCGCAGACATGCACTTGATTAGACCAAATTGGCCATGCCCGCCATCCATAGGCTCATTAGTGAGTACGCGCGCAAATGGTGTGAGTAAAGCGCCATTTGATTCCCTGAATTTAGGGGATCATGTGGGAGATCAAATTGAAGATGTATTGGTCAACAGAGCCATCTTCACAAAGGCTTTGCCAGCGGAACCTTTATGGTTAAAGCAAACACACAGCACTATAGTGAGTACACCAGAAAGTCGCAGATTCACGCGGAATGTTCATATTGAGGCGGATGCCTCGGTAAGCAATATTCCTGGGGAGGTATTGGTCATCATGACGGCTGATTGTTTGCCTGTGCTATTCACCAATACACAAGGGACTGTTGTTGGCGCGGCCCATGCTGGCTGGAGGGGGCTTTGCTCCGGAGTTTTGGAGAACGCCATTGCTGAAATGCTCGCCATTTCTAACGAAACCTCCCCGGCGGAATTGATGTCTTGGTTTGGTCCCGCAATTGGGCCTCACTCATTTGAAGTTTGTGAAAATGTCGTTTGTGCTTTGAAAGAGGCGGACTTACCTTATTCGCCAGATGCATTTAAGCCGATACAACACAAGCCTAAAAAATTTATGGCTGATATATATCAGTTGGCAAAAGGGCGTCTTCAGGCTTGCGGACTACACTTAATATTTGGCGGTGAATATTGCACCGTGAGAGATCAAGGACAATTTTTTTCTTATCGTCGCGATGGGGAAACCGGAAGATTCGGTTCGGCTATCTGGATTTCAAAATAGTAGACGTATAAAAATATGAGGGTAATCACTAGATTGCCCTTAAGTCTAGGGTTATTGCGTATAACTCTATAGTGCTTAAGGGCGGAGAATGTCTCTAACTAAATGAAGGGAGTCTTATGTTTGCAGACATGAATACCGGTGCAACGCCATCCTTGGCGCCGCATCACATGGCGTTAATTCCGCCAGAGCGTTTATCTGAAATTCAAAAAGAATATTTCACGGAACTAGCCCACCTCGCGACCAATCCAGAGGCGATTGAGGTTAAAGATCGTCGCTTTTCTGGAAAGGCTTGGCACTCTTCATGGAGCAAAGTCATTGCTGCAACCTACTTGCTAAATTCCAAGCATTTAATGGCTTTGGCTAAGGCTGTTGAAACAGATGAAAGGTATAAGCAGAAAATTCTGTTTACAACTGAGCAGATAATTGACGCGCTATCGCCATCTAATTGCATCGCGACCAATCCAGAGGTTGTGGAAAGCATTATTAGCACTCAAGGCCAATCCATTCAAAAAGGGATTGTGAACTTACTGGGTGATATGAAAAAAGCAAGGTCTCGCAACCAGATGAATCCACCTTGGAGGTGGGAAAAAATATTGCAACCACGGAAGGTCATGTGGTATTGCGCAATGAGCTCTTTGAGTTAATTCAGTACACGCCACTAACAGAGCAAGTATTTGAGCGTCCTTATTTAAGGGTGCCGCCTTGCATCAATAAATATTACATTTTGGATTTGCAGCCAGACAATTCTGTAGTGCGCCATATGGTGAGCCAAGGTCATACCGTTTTCTTGGTATATTGGAAAAATCCCGACGCTTCTATGGCGCAAGTCAGCTGGGATGATTATGTTGGTAATGGTGTCATTAAAGCGATAGAAGTGGTTAAGGATATCGGTGACACTAAGCAAATTAATATTTTGGGATTTTGCGTGGGCGGCACATTAACAACCTCCGCGTTAGCTGTATTGGCGACAAGAGATAAGCATCCAGCCGCAAGTCTGACCTTATTCACCACGTTATTAGACTTCACCAATACTAGCATTCTTGATGTCTTCATAGATGAAGGCATGGTTGAAATGCGGGAGAACACCATTGGCGGCAAGGGTGGTAAGTACGGCATGATGTCTGGCTTGGATTTGGGAAATACTTTTTCTTTCCTGCGACCCAATGACCTTGTCTGGAATTACGTGGTCGAGAACTATCTCAAAGGTAATTCACCGCCTCCATTTGATTTGCTGTATTGGAACGGTGATTCCACTAATCTCCCTGGCGCGATGTATTGTTGGTACTTGCGCCATACCTATTTGCAAAATGATTTGGTTAAGTCGGGTAAAGTCAAAATTTGCGGCGAGAAGATCGATCTTGGCAAAATTAAGTGCCCAGCTTACTGTATGCTTCACAAAAGGATCACATCGTTCCTTGGCAATCCGCCTATGAGTCAACGCATATTCTTCAAAGCAAGAACCGTTTTGTGTTGGGTGCGTCTGGCCACATTGCAGGAGTTATGAATCCACCAGCAAAAAACAAACACTACTACTTTGAAAATAACAAGATTGCTCCAACGGCAGAGGAATGGTTGGAGGGTGCAAAGCAAATTCCGGGAAGTTGGTGGCCTGATTACACCAAGTGGCTAGAACAATTTGGTGGCGAGAAAAAGGCGGCAAGAATCACCTTTGGAAATTCCAAGTACAAAAAAAAATGGAAGCTGCTCCCGGCGTGTATGTCAAAGAAAAAGCAACACCTGAGCTCAATAAATAATTAACGAACGTTTTTAAAATGGGAAAGTAATGTCTCAAAAAGTCGCATATGTAACTGGGGGTATGGGTGGTATTGGTACCGCCATCTGTCAACGTCTTGCTAAAGATGGTTTTAAGGTGATTGCTGGCTGCGGTCCAAATTCACCACGTAAAGATCGCTGGATTGCTGAGCAAAAAGCGTTGGTATATGACTTTATCGCTTCCGAAGGCAACGTTTCCGATTGGGATCGTACGGTTGCCGCCTTTGATAAAGTGAAAGCTGAGGTCGGTCGTGTGGGTGTGTTGGTGAATAACGCTGGCATTACACGGGACAGTGTTTTCCGCAAAATGACTCCAGATGCTTGGAAAGCGGTTATTGATACCAATCTCAATTCTTTATTCAATGTAACAAAGCAAGTTATTGATGTCATGGTTGGTAATAATTGGGGTCGCATCATCAATATTTCATCAGTCAACTGACAAAAGGGTCAATTTGGTCAGGGCAACTACTCGACTACTAAAGCTGGTTTGCACGGTTTCACAATGGCTTTGGCTCAAGAGGTGGCAACCAAGGGTGTAACGGTAAATACGGTCTCTCCGGGCTATATCGGTACTAACATGGTGAAAGCGATTCGCGAGGATGTTCTCGAAAAGATTGTTGCAGGCATTCCGGTTAAACGTTTAGACACCCCAGAAGAGATTGCTTCTATTTGTTGTTGGATAGCGTCTGATGATGGTGGCTACGCTACGGGTGCGGATTTCTCATTGAATGGCGGCATCCATACTGGTTAATATTGCAATGCAGCAATTTAGCTGCATTTGCAGTGCGCAACACAGCGTATTTACCTTTAGATCAAACTAGAGATAAACTACGTTGATGTTGCGTTGCAGTAAAGAGTAAGGAAAAAATGGTTACCCGTACTAAACGAGCAGGTGAAGATCGGCTCATCAAGAAGTATCCAAATCGTCGTCTATACGATACACAGACAAGCACTTATGTCACGTTGTCTGATATTAAAAATCTCGTCATGGCGAATGAAGTATTCAAAGTGGTTGATGCTAAAACGGATGAGGATTTAACACGTAATATTTTGTTGCAAATTATTCTTGAAGAAGAGGCTGGTGGTGCGCCAGTATTTTCTTCGCAAATGCTTTCTCACATTATTCGTTTTTATGGAAACTCCATGCAAGGTTTGATGGGTAACTACCTTGAAAAGACCATGCAATCATTTGTGGATATTCATAACAAGCTGGGAGATCAAACTAAAGGTTTGGGCGCCGGCAGCACTCCTGAAGCCTGGTCGCAAATGATGAATTTGCAGAACCCCATCATGCAAGGTTTGATGGGTAACTACATGGAGCAAAGCAAGGACCTCTTCATCAAAATGCAGGAGCAACTGCAGGGTTCACAAAACATTTTTGGAAATTTCCCATTTACGCCTCAGCCTACTAAGACCGAAAAAGAATAGTTGTGGCTGGAAAAATTGGATTTGTATCCTTAGGATGCCCTAAGGCGCTAGTAGATTCTGAGCTAATTCTCACGCAACTCAGTGCCGAAGGGTATGAAACTGCCAACGATTATTCTGGCGCCGATCTTGTTGTAGTGAATACATGTGGTTTTATTGACTCCGCTGTTGAGGAAAGCCTTTCCGCAATCGGTGAGGCGCTAGCTGAAAATGGCCAGGTCATTGTGACTGGTTGTCTAGGCGCTAGAAAAAATGCTGACGGCTCTGATTTGATTCAGAGCATTCATCCTAAAGTCCTTGCTGTTACGGGGCCTCACGCTACCGATGAGGTGATGCAAGCAATTCATTTGCATCTACCTAAGCCACATGATCCTTTTACCGATTTGCTGCCTCCGGCTGGCGTCAAATTAACTCCGAAGCATTACGCATACCTCAAAATTAGTGAGGGCTGCAATCATCGTTGTACTTTTTGCATCATTCCCAATCTGCGCGGCGATTTAGTTTCAAGACCTATTTGCGAAGTTTTGCTTGAGGCTAAGCGTTTATTTGAATCAGGCGTCAAAGAGTTGCTCGTGGTATCGCAAGACACCAGCGCCTACGGCGTAGACATTCAATATCGCACTGGATTTTGGGATGGCAAGCCAATTAAAACCAAGATTTTTGATTTGGTGCACGCCTTAAATCAAATTGCTCGAGAGCATCAAGCATGGGTTAGGTTGCATTATGTTTACCCATATCCACACGTTGATGATGTTTTGCCGTTGATGGCGGAATTCTCTGAGCATGGTTATGGCGTTTTGCCTTATTTGGATATTCCATTGCAGCATGCTCATCCTGATGTTCTAAAACGAATGAAGCGTCCCGCTAGTGGCGAGAAGAATCTTGAGCGAATATTAGCCTGGAGAGAGGCGTGCCCTGAATTGGTTATTCGCAGCACCTTTATTGCGGGCTTCCCAGGCGAAACTGAAGAAGAGTTCGAATACTTGCTTAATTTCCTAGACGAGGCGCAAATTGATCGAGCTGGTTGTTTCGCCTATTCTCCTGTTGAAGGTGCTACTGCCAATCAGTTGGATAACCCAATTCCGGATGATGTTCTGGAGGATCGACGCGCTCGATTTATGGCAAAAGCCGAAGAAATCTCGATTAAACGAATTGCCAAAAAAATAGGCAAACGCGTCCAAATCATCATTGATCGAGTCGATGAATCAGGGGGAATTGGCAGAACAATTGGTGATGCCCCTGAAATTGATGGTCTGGCGAGGGTTTTGCCTCCCAGCAAACCCTCCAAGCGTTATCGCGTCGGGGAAATCATCAAGGCAACGGTGATTAGCTCCAAATGGCATGACCTAATAGCAGAAACTTGACGAATCGAATAAAACTGATCATTGGATTACTTTTTAGTACAAAGTTAGCCTAATAACTAGGCCTAGCAAAGAGGATTGATATGAGTCGTGATGTCGTTGTCTTAAGTGCAGTTCGTTCCGCAATTGGCGCCTTTCATGGTTCCCTGAGCAGATTTGAGCCTTCTGAGCTCGGCGGCCTTGTAATGAAGGAGGCGGTTGCACGCTCTGGTGTTGATCCAGCGTTAATTAATTAAGTCACTGTTAATACCATTCCAACAGATAGTCGCTATGGTGGTGTTGAAGTGATGTCACGCGGTATGTATGGTTCACCAGCAATGCGCAGCGGCGCACGTATGGGCGACACCAAAATGCTCGACTTGATGGTTTCTGTATTGGCTGATCCATTCGGCGTTGGTCATATGGGCGTCACAGCGGAAAACCTCGTTGCGAAATGGAAATTTACTCGCGAAGAGCAAGATGCTCCTGCGGTCGAATCCCATCGTCGCGCCGCTAATTCTATTAAAGAAGGTCGCTTTAAATCTCAAATCGTTCCAATCACTATCAAAACTCGCAATGGCGATGTGGTGTTTGATACTGATGAGCATTGCAAGCCTGACACTACGATGGAAACGCTTGCCAAAATGAAGGCAGTGTTCAAAAAAGAAGGTGGCTCCGTTACTGCTGGTAACGCCTCAGGCATTAACGATGGCGCTGCATTCTTTGTATTGGCTGATGCTGAAAGCGCCAAGAAGGCTGGGCATAAGCCGATCGCCCGTTTAGTGTCTTATGCGGTTGCTGGTGTACCGAACCACATCATGGGCGAAGGTCCAATTCCAGCAACTAAGCTCGCTCTTGAACGTGCCGGCCTCAAGCTAAATCAAATGGATGTCATTGAATCGAATGAAGCTTTTGCTGCTCAAGCATTGGCTGTTACTAAAGGCTTTGGTCTCGATCCAGCCAAGCCCAATGTAAATGGTGGCGCAATTGCATTAGGGCATCCAATTGGATGTTCTGGCGCTGCAATTGCAACGAAAGCGATTCATGAACGCCAACGCGTTCAGGGTAAATACGCTTTGGTAACGATGTGTATCGGCGGTGGTCAAGGTATTGCGACCATTTTTGAGCGCCTCTAATCGTATTGCGCTGATCCCTTAGGAAAGACTTAGGGGATTAGCAGTAAAGCAGCATCTAAGCCGACCTGGTCAAAAGCCGCGTCGGCTTTTTCTTTGACTACCGGCTTTGCTTGATAGGCAACACTGATGCCTGAGCCATTCATCATGATTAAATCATTGGCGCCATCGCCCATCGTAATGGCATTGGCTTTAGTGCAGCCAAGCTTTGCGCAGGTTGCGTCTAGGTAAGCTGCTTTTGCAGCGCCATCAACAATATCGCCCAGCACTTTGCCGGTGAGTTTGCCATCAATGATTTCAAGAGTATTGGCTTGAGTTTGTCTAAAACCCAATTCTTGGCGTAATTTTTCAGTGAAGAAAGTAAAGCCGCCGGATACCAAAAGTGTATATAGGCTGCGCTCCTGAGCACCAGCCAATAGCTGAACTGCGCCGGGGTTAGGGCGTAAGCGCTCACGATAAACCGATTCAAGCGCATCTGCATGGACACCTTCAAGTAAGGCAACACGTCTTCTCAAGCTTTCTTTAAAATCTTTGATCTCACCGCGCATAGTGGCTTCGGTAATTTCAGCGACGGCAGACTTTTGCCCTGTGAAATCTGCAATCTCATCAATACACTCAATGTTGATGAGTGTTGAGTCCATGTCCATTGCCAGTACACGAATATTTTGTGGCAATAGATCAGATTTTATGAAACAGAGGTCAGAGTTGAAGTTTCCCGCAAGCGTACGCAGTTGTTCGCGTTGCGCGGTTTCAATATGAGTGCTGGACTCAAATCGTTGAGAATAATAACGGCCGTTACTTGTTTGGCCGCCTGTTGAATGGAGTGTGATGCCAAATTGCAGTGCTTGGTCTTTTAGGGAAAAAACTAGCTTCTCAGAAATGGGTTCTCTAGAGAGAATCACAAGGGTTTGATGATTGGTCATAGCTTAGTCATAATTAGATTGCTAGCTTACTTTTGCAGAGTTCAGTACGGCTGACTCATTGAGGCGTCTCAGGATATTGCGAATGGCATCAAGGCGTTGTTCTAGTTTCTCAAATTCACGGTCTTTTTGGGGCAGAACCTTTAATTTATCTTGCCCGTTGAGTTGGATGTGTTTTGAAGATTGAATGAGTTGAAGAATCTTCATCGGATCAATGGGCGGATTCGGGATAAATTGAATTTGTATGGATGCGAGTGTCGCATCAATCTTTTTAATACCAAAACCTGTCATTTCGAGTCGTAAGCGATGGGTTTCATAAAAGGACTTCGCCTGATCTGGAAGGTCGCCGAAGCGATCAACCAACTCCTCACGCAAGCCCATCAATTCAGAAAAGTCATGAGTTCCAGCAAAGCGTTTATATAGAGAGAGGCGTTCATGAACATCGGGACAATAATCTTCTGGCAGTAGGGCGGGGACACCTAGATTGACGTCGGTGGTGGCCTGGAGTGGTGAAAGTAGATCTGGCTCTTTGCCGCTGCGTAAGGATTTCACGGCCCGATTGAGCATCTCGGTGTATAGCTGAAAGCCAATTTCATGAATTTCGCCAGATTGTTTGTCACCCAAAACTTCACCGGCACCTCGAATTTCCAAATCATGCATGGCCAAGTAGAATCCTGAGCCCAACTCTTCCATAGCTTGAATCGCATTTAGTCGTAACTGCGCTTGTTTGCTCAGCGCCTCAGGATCGGGTACCAATAAGTAGGCGTAAGCCTGATGATGGGAGCGTCCCACCCGGCCGCGCAATTGATGCAGTTGAGCTAGGCCAAACTTATCTGCGCGATGCATGATGATGGTATTGGCTGTGGGAACGTCAATCCCGGTTTCGATAATCGTAGTGCACAATAAAATATTAGTCCGCTGTGTCACGAATTCACGCATCACAGCCTCTAGCTCGCGCTCATGCATTTGTCCATGGGCAACGCTAATGCGCGCCTCGGGAATTAATTCTTGTAGCGCGTGCTTGCGGTTCTGAATGGTTTCTACTTCATTGTGCAAGAAATAGACTTGGCCTCCACGTTTCACTTCACGTAGAACAGCCTCGCGCATCACTCCATCACCTTCGCGACGGACAAAGGTCTTAATCGCTAGGCGTTTCTGTGGTGCGGTGGCGATAATGGAGAACTCGCGCAAACCTTCCATCGCCATACCCAAGGTTCTCGGTATCGGCGTGGCTGTTAGAGTCAGAATATCAACCTCGGCACGCAGGGCCTTAAGAGCATCTTTTTGTCGCACTCCAAAGCGATGCTCCTCATCAACGATGACTAAGCCCAAATTGGCAAATTGGGTTTCTTTGGAAAGTAGCTTGTGGGTGCCAATAATAATGTCAGCCTCACCTTTGGCTATGGCTTCTAGCGCGACATTGATTTCTTTAGTGGTTTTAAAACGCGAAAGCTCAACAATGCGGACTGGCCAATCCGCAAAGCGATCTTTCCAAGTGGCGACGTGCTGTTCGGCCAGTAGGGTGGTGGGGGCCAAAATAGCCACTTGTTTGCCGCCCATTACCGCTACAAAGCTCGCACGTAATGCCACCTCTGTTTTGCCAAAACCAACATCACCGCAAACTAATCGATCCATGGGCGTACCGCTAGTCATATCACCAATCACTGCTGCAATAGCGTTCGCCTGATCAGGCGTTTCTTCAAAACCAAAACTTTCCGCAAAGGCAGCGTAGTCATGAGCGGAAAACTCGAAAGCGTGACCTTTGCGAATCGCTCTAGCAGCATACAGGCCAAGTAATTCAGCGGCAGTATCTCGAATTTGTTGTGCAGCTTTGCGCTTGGCTTTATCCCATTGACCGGAGCCTAGTTGGTGAAGTGGGGCTGAATCAGGGTCTGAGCCCGCGTAGCGAGTCACCATTTGTAATTGCTGAACAGGCACATACAGGATAGCTTGTCCTGCATATTGCAAGTGGAGGAACTCCTCAAAGATGGGCGCTTCTTTTGGTGGAGCTAAATTGAGTAACACTAAGCCTTGATAGCGTCCAATACCATGCTCTGCGTGAACTACAGGATCTCCGATTTTGAGCTCGGACAAATCCTTGAACAACATGTCGGAGTCCGCGCTCTCACTTGCCTTGCCTTTGCGGCGTTGCCTTGCCGTTGTTGTAAATAATTCTGCTTCGGTAATGACAAGCAGATTTTCTGAAGGCCATGAAAATCCATTAAAAAGGGGTGCGGTAACCAAGCCAAATAAAGAGTTGTTCTTCACAAAGTCAGCAATGGTTTCAAAGCCTTCGGGCTTTAGATGGTATAGCGGTTTCCCATCCAGCCCTGCAACAGAATTACTTTCTTCAAAAAGCTGTCGAATGGATTCCTTGCGACCAGCGCTATCGGCGCAAACCAAAACACGTATTTTTTCAGAGGCAACCAGGCTTCGTAAGCGACTAATGGGATCGGCATCTCGTCGATGTACGGCGATATCAGGCACTGCCAAAAATTGATTCCGCTCTTTGCCATCCGTTTCAAGCGATAAGCGTGCATACGATTTAGAGGTTGAGAAAAATTCATCGACATCTAAAAATAATTCTTTAGGCGGGAGAATCGGCCAATCTAAATCATGCTTGAGGAATTCATAGCGAGAAAGGGTGTCTTTCCAAAACCCCTTGATGGTTTCTTCTGCATCACCAATGTTGACAAGCCAAACGGGATCGCCAGATCTAGGAAAGTAATCAAATAGATTAGATTGCTCTTCAAAAAAGAGTGGTAAATACGATTCAATACCAGCGCTTGGTATACCCAAATTAGCATCTTTGTATATGGCACAGCGACTTGGATCGCCTTCAAATACTTCCCTCCAGCGCCCCCTAAAGGCCGTGCGGGAGGTATCATCAAATGGGAATTCATGTCCCGGGAGTAGTCGAACTTCTTTAACAGGGTAAAGACTGCGTTGAGTATCTGGATCAAACGCCCGTATTTGTTCAATTTCATCACCGAACAAATCCAAGCGGTAGGGCAGGTTCGATCCCATGGGAAACAAGTCAAATAGACCGCCACGAATACTATATTCACCTGGGCGCATAACAGCGCTCACAGGGTCATAGCCAGCTTGTTGTAGTTGTAGCTTTAAAGCTGTCTCATCAAGCCTGTCACCTTGCCTAAAAAAGAAAGTGTGCCCAGATAAAAAATTTGGAGGTCCCAGTCTTTGTAGTGCGGTAGTAACCGGGACTAAAACAATGTCGCAACTGCCATTCAGTAATTCATAAAGAGTGGCCAGTCGTTCAGATACCAAATCTTGATGCGGCGAAAAATGGTCGTAGGGAAGAATCTCCCAGTCTGGCAGAAGTCGCGTTTTCAGCTGTGGAGCAAAAGCAGGAATTTCCTCAAGGAGTCTCTGCGCTTCCTGGGCGTGCGCGCAAAAAATCACCATGACGGAGAATTGATTGCGATATTGAAGGGCCGTTTGAGCCAATAAAGCCGCATCTGCTGACCCTACCAGCCCTGAAAAGGTAAAGCGCTGCCCAGCCCGGGGTGCGGGTATGGGGGGTGCTAGATTTAATGCATCAGACATCTGAGCTCATTATAGAATCAGGCATGGGCTCAGGAAATCATTTAAACAAGAAATGTCATGTACTTTTGCCGACCGCAGGCACGGGATCTCGACTTGGCGGTGAGCTGCCTAAGCAATTTCAACGGCTAGCTGGAAGGCCCATGCTTTCTTATGCGGTGGAGGCGTTTTGCAACTCTCCTCAAATCGAGTCTATCTGGGTAGGGGTGAGCTCGGGGTTTGTTGATAATCCGATTCTGCAGATCATTTCTGAGTGCTCAAAAAACTACAAAGAAATTCGAGTTTTACCAACTGGTGGCCCAACTCGACAAGAAACAGTCCGCAATACTTTGGCCACGATGCGTAAGGCTGGCATCTCTGAAGATGATTGGGTGTTAGTTCACGACGCAGCAAGACCGGGGATTACACCCGCATTAATTGATAAGTTAATTAGTGCAGTAAAAGAATCAAATAGCGGTGGAATACTGGCCGTTCCTTTGGCGGACACCTTAAAGCAAGCTGATTTAGATTCGGTTATCGCTGGAAATATTCCACACTCCGAGCGAACCATCCCAAGAGACCATCTTTGGCAGGCGCAGACTCCGCAGATGTTTGGATTAAAACAATTGCATGATGCTTTTGAGAGCACCATTCGCCTTGAGGCTGACGTTACCGATGAGGCTGGTGCAATTGAGTTAAGTGGCAAGAAGCCCTTACTGATTGAAGGTGCCGCGCGCAACTTTAAGGTAACCTATCCTGCTGATTGGGAGCTAATGCAGCTGTTATTAAGCGCAGACTCTAAATAAAGATTTATTAATATGACTCAAAATAATCTCCATATTCCACAATTTCGTATTGGGCAAGGTTACGACGTTCACGCCTTGGTTGGCGATAGAAAGCTCATTTTGGGTGGGGTGCACGTACCTTATGAGAGGGGTTTATTAGGGTACTCAGATGCAGACGTGCTCTTGCATGCTCTAACCGATGCCTTATTGGGGGCGGCCGGTTTAAATGATATTGGGCAATTATTTCCAGAGACTGACCCTCAATTTAAAGATATGGATAGCCGCATTTTGCTTAGGGCAGCCCTGCAAAAGGTTCAAGCAGCCGGTTTTCAGGTTGGCAATGTGGATGCCACAATCATTTGCCAGAAACCCAAATTAGCGGAATTTTTACCAGACATGGTCAAGAATATTGCTGCTGATTTAGCTGTGACCCCCAGCCACCTTAACCTTAAAGCCAAGACTAATGAATCGCTGGGTCATTTAGGTAGGGGCGATGGCGTAGCTGTCCATGCGGTTGCTTTGCTCTATCAGGCCTAAAACAAGCTCTTAAAGCCTAGGCATTGTAGAATTACGGTCTTTAGAGTGAAGTCTCAGCTTGGCAGTTTACGGATATTCGCGAGGATGGCGAAATTGGTAGACGCACCAGGTTTAGGTCCTGACGCCAGAAATGGTGTGGGGGTTCGAGTCCCCCTCCTCGCACCACAAGATTGCTACTTGGCTTGGACTTCACATTTCCAGATCTTCAATTAAGAGACGAGAATGGCTGTGCAGATAGAAAATTTAGGTTCACTAGACCGCAAAATGACTTTGGAATTCGCTCGTGCCGATTTGACAAAAGCGCGTGAAGCCCGATTGGCAAAAGTTGGTAAGACCATGAAAATGGCGGGCTTTCGTCCAGGCAAAGTTCCAAAGAATCTCGTTGAAAAACAACATGGCATACAGGTGGACTTTGAACTCCAATTTGATAAAGCTGCCGAACTTTTTTATGAGCAAGCTAAAAAAGAGGGTGTAGCTTTAGCGGGTCAGCCTCGCCTAGAGCCTAAGAGTGAGCTTGATGCTGAGAAAGTGGTGTTTGATGCCTTCTTTGAAGTATTATCGGAAGTAAAGATTGGTGATTTTGCTAAGGCAGAAGTTACCAAGTACACCACTGATATCGGCGAAGCTGAAATCGATCGCGCTCTAGAGGTATTGCGTAAACAGCAAGTGCATTACCACCCGCGTGGCGAGGCTGGTGCTCATGGCGATGGTGGCTCTAATACTGCCGCACAAAATGGTGACCAAGTCGTGATTGACTTTGTAGGCAAGATTGATGGGGTTGAGTTCGCCGGTGGCAAGGCGGAGAACTTTGAATACGTATTGGGCGAAGGTCGCATGCTACCTGAGTTTGAAGCAGCGACTCTAGGGCTCAAAGCGGGTGAAAGCAAATCATTCCCATTGAGCTTCCCAGCGGATTACCACGGCAAAGATGTTGCAGGCAAAACATCTGAGTTCACTATTACTGTGAAATCCGTTAACTGGCCACATTTACCAGCGGTAGATGATGCATTTGCATTGTCATTGGGCGTTGCTGAAGGCGGAGTTGCAAAGATGCGCGCTGAAGTAAAGGAAAACTTAGATCGCGAAGTAAAGCGTCGCATTACCTCATTATTGAAAAATGAAGTAATGGATAAGTTGAATGACTTATGTGAACTCGATGTTCCTAAATCTTTGGTTGCTTCAGAGCAAGAGCGTTTGGTAGAAACCACCCGTCAAGATTTAATGCAGCGCGGTGTTCGTAACGCCAAAGATGCGCCAATTCCAGCGGAGATTTTTTCTGAGCAAGCCACTAAACGCGTTCGCCTTGGTCTGATCTTGAGTGAGTTAGTTAAAAAGCAAAACTTGGCAGCTACGGCCGATCAAATTAAGGCAGAAATTGATGAGCAGGCAGCCACTTATGAAGATCCAAAAGAGGTTGTGCGTTGGTTCTACAGCAATCCCATCCGTTTAAAGGATATTGAGAACCTTGTTTTGGAAGATAATGTCATTAAGTACTTCACATCCCAGGCTAAGGTAAGCGATAAGGCCGTAAGCTTTGAAGAACTCAGCAAACTAAACTAAGCCACCCATTTACCTTATAAGAGGTTTTAAAATGATCCACAACCATTCACAGTCTGAAAATCTAGAACCAAAAGGCTTGGGCTTGGTGCCTATGGTGATTGAAACCTCTGGTAGGGGCGAGCGTGCGTATGACATTTATTCAAGATTGTTGCGTGAGCGCGTGGTTTTCTTAGTTGGTGAAGTGAATGATCAAACTGCTAACTTAGTGATTGCGCAATTACTATTTCTTGAGAGCGAAAATCCAGATAAAGAAATATCTCTTTACATCAACTCTCCAGGTGGTTCAGTTTCAGCTGGTCTAGCGATCTACGATACGATGCAATTTATCAAACCCCATGTAAGCACTTTATGCATGGGCATGGCTGCCAGTATGGGCGCTTTCCTGTTATGCGCCGGCGAAAAAGGTAAGCGCTATGCGTTGCCTAACTCACGCGTCATGATTCATCAGCCTTTGGGTGGTGCGCGTGGCCAAGCCTCAGATATTGAGATTCACGCTCGTGAAATTTTGTACCTCCGTGAACGCTTAAATAAAATTTTGGCCGATCGTACTGGTCAATCTATAGAAACGATCGCTAAAGACACGGACCGAGATAACTTCATGTCCGCAGAGCAAGCCCGCGAGTATGGCTTGATCGATACAGTGATCGAGAAGCGCCCTTAATTTTCTTATTCAATCATTGCAGAGCCCATTTTGAGCGATACCAACATCACTAATTCATCGGATAAAGTTCTGTATTGTTCTTTCTGCGGTAAAAGTCAGCATGAAGTTAAAAAACTGATCGCTGGACCCTCCGTATTTATTTGCGATGAGTGCATAGATCTTTGCACCGATATTATTCAAGAAGAAATCGCCAAGCTTCCCAGGGAGGAGGGTGATGACTCCTTACCAACCCCTCACCAAATTCGTGAGAACTTGGATCAATATGTTATTGGCCAAGATCACGCCAAGAAAACGCTAGCGGTTGCTGTATACAACCATTACAAACGCTTGCAGTATTTGCCGAAGCCGAAAAAAGAGACGTTGGACAAAGATGGCAAGCCAGTAGAGGCGGCGGACAAGAAAGAGTCAAAAGTACCAGCTAAAGCAATGGTTGATGGCGTAGAGCTTGCAAAGAGCAATATTCTGTTAATCGGACTCACTGGCTCCGGCAAGACGCTTTTAGCTCAAACGCTTGCTCGCATGTTGGATGTTCCATTTGTAATGGCTGACGCAACGACACTCACTGAGGCTGGTTATGTTGGTGAAGACGTTGAAAACATCATTCAAAAATTGTTGCAAGCTTGCGATTACAACGTAGAAAAAGCCCAGCGTGGCATTGTCTATATTGATGAAATTGATAAGATTGCTCGTAAGTCAGATAACCCCTCAATTACTCGCGATGTATCGGGTGAGGGTGTTCAACAGGCATTGTTAAAGCTGGTTGATGGCACTATGGCTTCTGTGCCGCGACAAGGTGGTCGGAAGCACCCCAATCAAGACTTCTTTCAAGTAGACACTACGAATATTTTATTTATCTGTGGCGGCGCATTTGATGGTCTCGAGAAGATCATTCAACGGCGCACCGCTAAAACCGGTATTGGTTTTAATGCGGCCGTTCCAGGTAAAGATGATCGCGGTGTAAGCGATCTCTTTATTGAGGTTGAGCCAGAAGATCTTATCAAGTTCGGCTTAATCCCTGAATTAATAGGGCGATTGCCAGTGGTTGCCACTTTGGCTCAATTGGATGAAACGGCATTAATTCAGATTTTGACCGAGCCAAAAAATGCCTTGGTTAAGCAATATCAAGCACTGCTCACTATGGAAGGCTCCGAGCTTGAGGTGCGTCGCGAGGCCTTGTCAGCTATCGCCAAAAAGGCTATTGCCCGTAAAACAGGTGCTCGTGGCCTCAGATCTATTCTTGAGGGCTCATTGCTGGATGTAATGTACGATTTGCCATCCCTCAAGAACGTCCAAAAAGTTGTTATTGACGAAAATAGCATTGCTGAAGGTGGAAAGCCACTTTTGGTCTATAAACAGGATGCTGAGC
Organism: Polynucleobacter necessarius; assembly: GCF_900095215.1. NCBI lineage: Bacteria > Pseudomonadati > Pseudomonadota > Betaproteobacteria > Burkholderiales > Burkholderiaceae > Polynucleobacter > Polynucleobacter necessarius. Next base: position 814,996 of record NZ_LT606949.1, read on the forward strand.
AGACGGAAATAAGCAAAAAGGCTTAAATTCTGAGGGTTTTCGCTATTTTTTTGGCATTGTTGCCCCTTTTTTTACATTTTTACCCATTGTTTTTCTCTAATGTCCACCCATATAGGTAGTATGCTACTCATGAATAATGTCTCTATTTAGTGGCTATAGGATTAATTACCACTATTAGGGGCTTTTGAGGTTTGATTACTTTGGAGGATTTGCCCCATGCCTGACCACTTATTACTCCCCTCTGAACCAATTCAACTACCTTTGCTCCCATTAAGGGATGTAGTTGTGTTTCCTCATATGGTGATCCCATTGTTTGTGGGTCGCCCTAAATCCATTAAAGCCCTAGAGGCTGCCATGGAAACTGGCAAAAATGTTCTTTTAGTAGCTCAAAAAGCGGCCGCCAAGGATGAGCCTGTGATTGAGGACCTTTATGAGGTCGGTTGCATTGCTAATATTTTGCAAATGCTGAAGTTGCCTGATGGTACTGTAAAGGTGCTTGTTGAGGGCGTGCAACGTGCCGAGGTCAGTCAGATTGAAGATAGCCTTGGCTATTTCAATTGCGAGGCTACTCAAACAGCCAATAATGCAATTGACGCTCATGAGACTGAAGCCCTGCGTCGTGCCATCATGGCGCAGTTCGATCAATATGTAAAAGTCAATAAAAAAGTACCTCAAGAAATATTGTCTTCATTGGGTGACATTGATGACCCCAGTCGCTTGGCGGATACTATCTGCGCTCATTTACCGGTGAAGCTTGAGCAGAAACAACGCTTACTGGAAATGACGGATGTGGTTCAGCGTTTAGAAAGCTTGCTTGCTGATCTCGAAAGTGAAATTGATATTCTGCAAGTGGAAAAGCGCATTCGTGGACGTGTGAAGCGTCAAATGGAAAAGAGTCAGCGCGAGTACTACTTAAATGAACAAGTAAAAGCCATTCAGAAAGAATTGGGCGAAGGCGAAGAGGGTGCTGATCTAGAAGAGTTAGAGAAGCGCATTAAAGCTGCGCGTATGCCTAAAGAAGCGTTGAAAAAGACGGAGTCAGAACTCAAGAAGCTGAAGCTAATGTCGCCGATGTCTGCTGAGGCAACGGTTATTCGTAACTTTATTGATACCTTAGTAAATCTGCCTTGGAAGAAAAAAACCAAGATCAACAACGACCTCACTCATGCTGAAAAAGTATTGGATGAAGACCACTATGGCTTAGATAAAGTCAAAGAGCGTATACTGGAATACCTCGCGGTTCAACAGCGAGTTGATCGCGTAAAGGCCACGATTCTTTGTTTGGTTGGACCTCCTGGCGTTGGTAAAACATCGCTTGGACAATCCATCGCACGTGCTACCAATAGAAAATTTGTTCGTATGGCCTTAGGTGGTGTGCGTGATGAGTCCGAGATTCGTGGGCATCGCCGCACCTATATTGGCTCGATGCCGGGCAAGATTTTGACTAGTTTGACCAAGGTAGGGGTTCGCAATCCTTTATTCCTCTTGGATGAAGTTGACAAGATGGGTATGGATTTCCGCGGAGATCCAGCTAGCGCCTTGCTGGAGGTTCTGGATCCAGAGCAAAATCATACTTTCCAAGATCATTACGTTGAGGTCGATTTTGATCTGTCCGACGTCATGTTTGTTGCGACTTCGAATTCTTTGAATATTCCTGGTCCATTATTGGATCGTCTTGAGATCATTCGTTTGGCTGGCTATACAGACGATGAAAAAACCAGTATTGCCGTTAATTACTTGATTCCCAAGCAAGTCAAAAATAATGGTTTGAAAAAAGACGAACTCAAGATTGAAGATAGCGCAGTACGCAACATGATTCGCTATTACACGCGTGAGGCTGGTGTCCGATCTTTAGAGCGTGAAATTAGTAAGATTTGCCGTAAGGTGGTCAAGCTTTTGCTTCTGAAGAAGGAGGCTGCTCCTGTTGTTGTTAATGCAGAAAATTTAGAGAAGTTCCTCGCTGTGCGCATGTATGACTTTGGTTTGGCTGGCAAAGAAAATCAAGTGGGCCAAGTAACTGGTTTGGCGTGGACGGAAGTTGGCGGCGATCTACTGACTATTGAGGCTGCCGTGATGCCCGGTAAAGGCGTCATCACCCGAACTGGTTCTATCGGCGATGTTATGAAGGAATCCGTAGAGGCTGCTCGCACCGTAGTGCGATCAAGAGCAAAGCGTCTAGGTATCGCCGACGAGTCATTTGAGAAAAAGGATATTCATATTCACTTTCCAGATGGAGCCACCCCTAAGGATGGGCCGTCGGCTGGTATCGCCATTACAACTGCTTTGGTCTCTGTATTCACTGGCATTCCAATTCGCTCAGATGTAGCCATGACAGGTGAAATTACCTTGCGCGGTGAAGTGCTGCCTATTGGTGGATTGAAAGAGAAGTTATTGGCTGCTCATCGTGGCGGAATAAAGTTAGCCTTAATTCCAGAAGAGAATGTAAAGGATCTGATAGATATTCCTGACAACGTCAAAAATGCGATTGAGATAATTCCAGTGCGCTGGATTGATAAAGTGTTGGAATTGTCGCTAGAACGCATACCAGAAGCTTTACCCGACACAACGCCTGAAGAGTTGGCCAAAAAGGCGGCTGAGGCGAGTAAGGCAAGCGAAAAAAGTGCTTCGGCAGACGTACTGAAGCACTGAAAATAGGGCGATTTTTCGTAATATAGAGTTCCTCTTAAAGGGGCTGTATTGCGGAAAATCTACCTGAAACCTACGTTTAGGTTAAAATTTCACCTGTAATATTTTGGGGCGCTTAGCTCAGTGGGTAGAGCGTCTGCCTTACACGCAGAATGTCGGGAGTTCGAGCCTCTCAGCGCCCACCAAATTATTGCCATTCCTATAAAGGCTACTCGGGCATTTCAATACCTTTCCGCTTCACCCATGTAAACTCCTAGTATTCATTTTTTTACTAGCGAACTTTTCATGTTTGATACCGTCCGTAAGCACCAGCGAATTTTGCAGTTTGTATTAATGCTTCTAATCGTGCCATCTTTCGCATTTTTTGGCATTTCAAGCTATTCCAGTTTTTTGGACAAAGAAACTGATCTTGTCACAATTAATGGCAAGCCAATTACTGCGCAAGAAGTGGATTCTGCTGCCAAGCGTCAAGCGGAGCGTGTTGGCGGTAATGCGCAAATAGTGCAAAGCCTCCAATTTAGACAGGCCATTCTGAATGAGTTATTACAGCAACGTATTTTGGGATTCGCGGTTAGCGATCTGCGTTTGCAAGTTGGCAAGGAAGCTTTGGTAAAAAGCTTGCAAAATATTTCACAAATTCGCGCTTTATATAAACAAGATGGAAGTTTTGATGATGCTCGCTTCAAGCAATTATTGGCGAGCAATGGATTAAATGAAGAGCAGTTTTACGCCAGCCAAGCATTTGATTTGAAAATTGGACAGCTTGTTAACTCGGTAGCTCGTACTGAAATTGGTAGCCCAAAACTGTCAGAAATTGTTTCAACCCTGTATGAGACTGAGCGACAAGTACAGGCTATGTCGTTTGATGCAAAAGATTATTTATCTCAGGTCAATCCAACACAAGAGGAGCTTCAGGCTTTCTATAACGCGAATGCCAAGCTTTTTGAGAGTCCTGAATATGTTGACGTTGAGTACATCGTCCTCAAAGCTGATCCTAAAGAGGATGCAAAGGTTTTCAGTGAGAAAGCCGACCAGTTTGCGCATATGACTTATGACCAGTCAGATAGCCTCAAGCCTACCGCTAATAAATTAAAACTCAATGTTCAAACCCAGAAGGGTGTTACTCGCTCCGGTGTTGCTGGAGTTGCTAAAGATCATCCTCTGGCCAATCCAAAAGTAGTCCAATCTCTTTTTGGCGATGAGGCTGTTAAGAACAAGCGGAATACTGAAGCAGTTCAAACAGCTCCTGGTGTATTTGTTTCTGCGCGGGTGGTGACTTTTCATCCCGCCCAGATCTTGCCGTACAAAGATGTTGCTACAGAGGTAAGGCGTCACGTGAGTCAGCGCATGGCTGAAAAGTTGGCGACTAGTGCTGCTGCTGATCGCTACGCCGTGTTGCAAAAGGATCCTAAGGGTGCGACTGGATTTGCCAATCCAATTTGGGTCTCCAGGAATAAGCCTGGCAATTTAGTCGGCGACGCGCTTGACCAAGTTATGTCAGTTAACCCAGATCAATTCCCTGCATTAGTTTCTGTCAGCAATCCCGGGGTTGAAACTATCCTGTATCGCGTTAATCAAGTACGCCAGCCTACGGGTGTTGATGCTAAAGTGCAAAAGGCGCAATCCCAACAAATCCAAGCTCTAGCGGCTCAATCTGAGTTTGCTGGCTTTATGGCTTATTGGCGTGATGTAGCTGGGGTAAAGGTGATTAATCCGCTGAAACCAATGTCCTCCGGCCCTGGAAGCTAAGCTATTTACTCTTCAGTAGCGTTTGATATGGGGTCATAGCGCCCCATACATTTTTGTACAGAATGATTTGCGCTTTTTCATTTGGGTGAATACGATCTGTTTGAAATAAGGTGATGTCAGAGGCAACGCCGTTCAAAAAGAAGGGTAGTAATTGCACATTCTCTTGAATTGCCAGTTTTGCATAAAGATCCTTAAACTGTTTGGTGTATTCCTGCCCATAGTGAGATGGGATTTGCATTCCAAATAAAAGTACTTTTGCTCAAGTACTTTTGCTCAATTGAATCATCTTGCTTAAATTTTTTCTGTTTCTTGAATGGATAGACCGCGTAAAGCATCATTTTCTCCAAGCTCCAAAAGGACTATTCCAGGCCTCTTTTGTTCGAAGAGTTTCGGCAACCTTGTTAGGCCTCCAGAACTTGTTTCACCGCTGATGCTTGCATTCAATACTCTCCATGAACTAGCTTCCTTACGAAGTTGATCTTCTAGAAGTCTTACCCAGCCAGTTCCACGCGCCAAGCCATATTCTGCCGATAGGCTGTCGCCCATTAACAAAATGGTGGGGTTTGTTTGCGCATAGGCGCCAAAGGGAATTAGCAGGCAAAATAGGGCAAACGCCATGGATATGGCTGATCGTTTTTTACTCAAGAAGTTCAACCCAATCATTTGATTCATTGATGAGTATTCCAGTAAAGGTTCTTAAAGCGATACAACTAGGCAAGCAAGTTTTTTCTAGTGATGGATCGTTAACTATTTTGCACGACATTAGCTTTGATGTCCGTGAGGGTGAGAGCGTTGCCATAACAGGGGCATCAGGCTATGGAAAAAGTATCTTACTTGGACTTCTGGCTGGTTTAGATACGCCTACCAGTGGGCATGTTGAGCTAGCTTCGCATCACTTGAGTCAGCTAGACGGAGATGGAAGAGCCAAGATAAGAAGGCAAAAGGTTGGATGTGTATTTCAATCCTTTCAGTTGCTACCCCATTTAACAGCCATTGAAAATGTCATGCTTCCAGCGGAATTAAACGGCCTAAGCACCCCTAAAGAAAATGCTCTGATTTGCCTTGAGCAAGTGGGCTTGGCTGCTCGAGCCAACGATTTCCCTAAAACGCTTTCCGGGGGTGAACAACAGCGGGTGGCGTTAGCTAGAGCCTTCATCATGAAGCCTGCAATCTGATTTTCCGATGAGCCCACTGGCAGCTTGGATGAGATTAGCGGAAACCGGGTTATTGAGCTCCTTTTTGAGCTAAATAGGGAAAATAATTAGACCCTTATTCTTGTGACCAATGACCAAGCCTTGGCTGATCGATGTCAGCGGCAATTGCACCTTCCAGGCGGTCGCTTGCTGTAGGCAAAACCTTATAATCTAGAGATGTCTTTTTTCCACTTTTTGCCCGGCGCTGATGCGCTTTCCCCCTTCCGCCAACAGCGACTTTTAGCTACTTTGGCAGCTCAAGGGGTTGATCTTGAGTCCATCGAAGCTCAGTACCTTCATTTCATTTGGTCGACGACTGAACCTAGCCCAAAAAACCAAGAGGTCATGGCAAGCCTATTGACCTATGGCCAGCCATTTAGATCCAAAATCAATCAAGGTAAATCTTGGTTCGGCAATGGCAAGGCAGATACTCAAGGCGCGATTGTTATCCCAAGATTTGGAACGGTTTCTCCTTGGGCTAGTAAGGCAACGGATATCGCCCGTCAATGTGGATTAAATGTTTTGCGTCTTGAGCGCGGAGTTCAGTTTGCATGGAAGAGTAAAAAGCCGCTAACTCCAGCACCAGCACAATTGGTGCTTGCTGCTGTCCATGACAGAATGACAGAAGCGGTTATTGATTCAACAGATGCTGCCAATAGCTTATATCAATCGTTAGAGGATAAGCCTTTGGCGCGTATCCCCGTAATGACAGAAGGTAGGGTGGCTCTTGATAAAGCCAACCAAGATTTAGGTCTTGCCTTGTCTGATGATGAAGTGGCATATCTCGCTGATAACTTTACTAAGCTTAAGCGTAACCCCTCTGATGTTGAATTGATCATGTTTGCCCAGGCGAACAGCGAGCACTGTCGCCATAAGATATTTAATTCCAGCTGGACCATTGATGGTGATGATCAAGAGCGTTCTTTATTCGCCATGATTCGCAATACTCATCAATTGCAGCCACATGGAACGATTGTTGCCTACTCAGATAACTCTGCGGTGATGGTTGGTTGTGAAGCAGAAACTTGGGTGCCTCAAGGCGATAATCATCGTTACGAAAAAGAGACACGCTTAGTACATACCTTAATGAAGGTGGAGACTCATAATCATCCAACAGCGATTGCACCATTTCCTGGTGCATCTACCGGTGCTGGTGGTGAGATTCGTGATGAGGGTGCCACCGGTATTGGCGGTCGCCCTAGGGCGGGTCTGACGGGCTTCTCTGTTTCTAACCTCAATATCCCTGGTACGGATCTTCCATGGGAGGCTGAGAAATACGGCAAGCCTGAGCGTATCGCAACATCTTTGCAAATCATGATTGATGGCCCACTAGGTGGCGCTGCATTTAATAACGAATTCGGTAGGCCTATTCTTGGCGGATATTTCCGCGTCTTTGAACAAACCCTAGATGGCACTCGTCGTGGTTATCACAAGCCCATCATGATCGCTGGTGGTATTGGCAGCATTGATTCGATTCACACTGAGAAGAAGCCCATTCAAGCAGGACATCTGTTGATTCAACTGGGTGGCCCTGGAATGCGTATTGGTATGGGTGGTGCTACTGGCAGCTCTGTTGCAACTGGTACGAATACCGCTGATCTTGACTTTGACTCCGTTCAACGTGGTAATCCAGAAATGGAACGTCGCGCGCAAGAAGTGATAAACGCTTGCCGTGCGCTTGGTGAACACAATCCGATCGTTTCTATTCATGATGTCGGCGCAGGTGGCCTATCGAATGCATTCCCTGAGTTGGCTGATGGTGCTGGTTTGGGGGCTGCTTTTAAATTGCGTAGCGTACCGCTTGAAGAAAGCGGTATGAGTCCTGCAGAAATTTGGTGCAATGAATCTCAAGAGCGTTATGTATTGGCAATCGATAAAAAGGATTTAGAGCTCTTTAAATCGTTTTGTGAACGCGAGCGCTGTCCATTCGCCGTGGTTGGTGAGGCTACAGCAGAGCGCCAGCTTAAATTGAGTGATACCAAGCAAGCTCCTGGTGCTGATGACTCCTCGCCTATTGATATGCCGATGGAAGTTCTTTTCGGCAAGCCTCCTAAAATGCATCGCAATGTCACGAGAGTGACTCAAGAATTTAAAGAACTAGATGTTACCGATGCCGATCTCGCGCAATCGATTGCTTGGGTATTGCAGCAGCCTACCGTAGCAAGCAAAGCGTTCTTAATTACGATTGGCGATAGAACGGTTGGCGGTCTAAATGCACGCGATCAATTCGTGGGTCCATGGCAAGTTCCTGTGGCTGACTGCGCAGTCACGATGATGGATTACAAAGGCTACCGCGGCGAAGCTATGTCTATGGGCGAAAGAACCCCATTGGCAGTGATTGATGCACCTGCGGCTGCACGTATGGCAGTCGGCGAGGCAATTACGAATCTATTGGCTGCTGATATTGCCAGCCTTGATAGTGTAAAACTCTCCGCTAACTGGATGGCAGCCTGTGGCGCACCAGGCGAAGATGCAAAGTTATATGACTCTGTAAAAGCGATTGGCATGGAGCTCTGTCCTGCACTCGGAATTTCTATTCCAGTCGGCAAGGATTCTTTGTCTATGTCCACTGCGTGGCAAGACGGCGCTGAATCTAAAAAGGTGGTTGCTCCCGTTTCTTTGATCATTTCCGCCTTTGCTTCCGTAACAGATGTACGCAAAACATTAACGCCACTACTAAAACTTAAAAACCAGTCCGGATCCGCTTTTGATAGCGAGCTGCTTTTGATTGATTTAGGTCTAGGCAAAAATCGTATGGCGGGAAGCATCTTGGCTCAGGTTCTCGATCAATCAGGCAAAACTGCGCCAGATATTGATCACCCAGAAGATCTTAAAGCTTTGGCTGCAGCCATTATTGAGCTGCGCAAAGATCACAAGTTGTTGGCTTATCACGACCGTTCGGATGGCGGCTTGTTTGCTTGCGTTGCTGAAATGGCTTTTGCTTCTCATTGCGGTATTTCTATGAACGTCGATATGATTGCCATGGATGCAGGTCAAGAACCGGATTATGGGGATGCTAAGAATTGGGCGCAGCAAATTTCTGGTCGACGTCATGAGCAAACAATGCGCGCCTTATTCAATGAAGAGCTTGGTGCTGTAATTCAGATTCGTAAAGAAGATCGAGATGCTGTATTTGCAGTACTCAGAAATCTAGGTTTGAGTGCCTATAGTCATGTCATTGGTAAACCAAACAACAATGGACGCATTGAGATCTGGCGTGACGCAAAAAATATTTTTTCTGAACCTCGTGAAGTTCTGCAAAAAATGTGGGCCAACACTAGCTACCAGATTGCACGCCTACGTGATAATCCCGCTTGTGCGGACAGGGAGTTCGCTCTCTTGGATAACCCCGCTGATCCAGGCATGAGCCCAAAACTCATGTTTGATGCATCCGAAGATATTGCTGCCCCTTACATTGCTAAAAATGCGCGTCCTAAGGTTGCGATCTTGCGAGAGCAGGGCGTTAACTCCCACGTTGAAATGGCTTATTCAGTGAACTGGGCTGGGTTTGATAGTTATGACGTTCATATGTCGGATCTATTGAGCGGTAAAGCTAAGTTAGATGATTTCAGGGGCTTAATAGCCTGCGGTGGTTTTAGTTATGGCGATGTTTTAGGTGCCGGTGAAGGATGGGCCAAAACAATTCTATTTAATCAACAACTCCGCGATCAATTCTCCACATTCTTTAATCGTCAAGACAGCTTCGCCCTTGGCGTCTGTAATGGTTGTCAAATGATGGGCAATCTTTCAGGCATCATTCCTGGCGCAGAAGCTTGGCCTAAATTTACACGCAATCAATCCGAGCAATATGAGGCTCGATTGGTTATGGCCGAAGTAATGGCTTCACCATCGATATTCACGCAAGGCATGGAAGGTAGCCAGATTCCAATTGCGGTTGCGCACGGTGAAGGGTTTGCCAACTTCAGTCAGCAAGGCAATTTAGAGCAGATTCAAAAGCAGGGCTTAGCCGCATTCCGTTTTGTAGATCATCACGGTATGCCAACAGCAACTTATCCCATGAATCCCAATGGATCGCCAGACGGCTTAACAGGTGTGACTACACCGGATGGTCGCTTTATGGTGATGATGCCTCATCCAGAGCGAGTCTTTAGGGCTGCCCAGATGAGCTGGTGTCCACCAGAATGGTTGAATACACCAGATGGCGCAAGCCCATGGTTGCGTCTATTCCGAAACGCGCGTCGCTGGGCAAATTAAGTTGTCAACTACACACTTAATGGAGCCAGTCACTTTTTCAGAGAGTGGTGGCATTCCCTATCTTCATTTTGGAACAGAATTGATCCAGGGTGCGATGCGTATACGTGACCCTGATGAGATTTATCTTGAATACAACCAACAGATGATGGCTTGGCTACTGTTCTTAGAGACCAAACCAGAAATGCGTGTTGCTCAACTTGGCTTGGGCACTTGCGCCTTGACTAAATTTCAGCATCATTATTGTCCGGCCGTTAAAACAACTGTGGTTGAACTCAATCCCGCCGTCATAGTGTCTTCTCGATCTATGTTTTTCACTCCAGATGATGATCGCAAATTAGAAACACTGCAAACTGATACAAAACAGTTTGTGAAAGATAAAAAACAAGATAAATTTGATGCTGTCCCAGTAGATTGATATGATGCCATCTGCGATGGCCCTGCGGCAAGTTCATTGGATTTCTATAAGGGCTGCTTCAATATTCTTAAGGGGCCTGGCGCCATGACGGTAAATTTATTCTCACGTCATAAGAGCTTTGAGGTGAATTTAAAAAAGATCTGCGAAGCTTTTGGGAATAGGGTGCTCTTATTTCCAGAGTCTCATGATTGCAATGTGGTGGCTATTGCTTTTAAAGGCCCTAAGCTCAAGGCTGAATGGAAAGCTGTCTCCAAGCGCGCCAAATTGATTCTTGAGAAGACGGGATTGTCTACTAATAAATGGGTTTCCGGAATCAGTCGTGAAAATGCAAGGCAAGAGTTAAGACTTGCTATCTAATATGAGATGAGTTTTGAGATAACAAAAAAAGGTGATCAAATGATCGCCTTTTTTGCTTCTTAGTCCTTATTCAAGACTCTGGTCTTATTAAACCGTCACAGTATCTGCAACATCGCTAAATGACTTAAGTTTGTCAAAGCTCATGTACTTATAAACATCACCAGCTTTAGCATCGAGCGTCTTCACTTGCTCCAGGTACTCCGCAGGAGTAGGTAAGCGACCCAAGAGGGCTGCTACAGAAGCTAATTCAGCAGAAGCTAAATAAACGCGTGTATCAATGCCTAAACGGTTAGGGAAGTTTCTTGTAGAGGTTGATACTGCAGTTGAACCCTTTCGGATCTGAGCTTGGTTACCCATGCAAAGCGAGCAGCCAGGGCTTTCCATACGAGCACCAGCAGCGCCTAACATACCGTAGTAGCCTTCTTCCATCAATACCATGGCGTCCATCTTGGTTGGCGGAGCTACCCATAAACGAGTTGGCATATCTTTCTTGCCTTGCAATACCTGACCAGCTGCGCGGAAGTGACCGATATTGGTCATGCATGAACCAATAAATACTTCGTCAATCTTGTCACCAGCAACTTCAGACAATACTTTGACATCATCTGGATCGTTAGGGCATGCAAGAATTGGTTCTTTTATTTCATCGATATTGATTTCGATGATCTCTGCATAGTCAGCATTTGCATCAGCCTTGAGGAGTTGCGGATTAGCAATCCAGGCTTCCATGGCTTTAATGCGGCGACCAAGGGTACGCTTATCTTCATAACCATTGGCAATCATCCACTTCATCAAAGTGATATTGGATTGCATGTACTCAATGATCGGCTCTTTGTTCAAGTGAACAGTGCAGCCACCAGCGGAACGCTCAGCTGAAGCATCAGACAGCTCAAATGCTTGCTCAACCTTAAGGTCAGGCAGACCCTCGATTTCTAGAATGCGACCTGAGAAAATATTTTTCTTACCTTGTTTCTCGACGGTTAACAAACCCTTCTTAATTGCATACAAAGGAATCGCATTAACCAAGTCACGCAAGGTGATGCCAGGCTGCATCTTGCCTTTGAAGCGAACCAATACAGACTCAGGCATATCCAATGGCATCACGCCAGTAGCTGCCGCAAAAGCAACCAAGCCTGAACCGGCCGGGAATGAAATGCCGATTGGGAAACGAGTGTGACTGTCACCACCAGTACCGCAGGTATCTGGGAGGAGCAAACGATTTAACCAGCTGTGGATCACGCCATCACCTGGACGCAAGGCAACGCCACAACGATTGGTCATGAATGGTGGTAATTCATGTTGAGTGCGAATATCAACAGGCTTCGGATAGGCAGAAGTGTGGCAGAAGGACTGCATCACGAGATCGGATGAGAAACCAAGGCAAGCCAAGTCTTTCAATTCATCGCGAGTCATCGGGCCAGTAGTGTCTTGTGAGCCAACAGTAGTCATATGTGGCTCGCAGTATGCACCAGGGCGAACGCCTTGGCCTTCTGGCAAGCCGCATGCGCGACCAACGATCTTTTGAGCCAAACTGAAGCCCTTTTTGTTGTCCACTGGATTGACTGGCAGGCGGAACTCTGTAGAAGCAGGCAAGTCAAGCGCTGCACGCGCTTTAGCAGTTAAGCCGCGACCAATAATCAAAGGAATACGACCGCCAGCACGAACCTCATCCAGAATCACGGGCGACTTTAGTGAAAAGCTAGTGATTTCACTACCATTTTTGAATACTTTTCCTTCGTATGGGCGCAGCTCAATCTCATCACTCATGTTCATTTGAGAAACATCCAATTCAATTGGTAATGCGCCTGAATCTTCCATCGTATTGAAGAAGATAGGAGCAATGTTCCCACCAAGACAAACGCCACCAAAACGTTTGTTTGGAACAAATGGAATATCTTGGCCTGTCCACCAGAGAACAGAGTTTGTGGCAGATTTACGTGAAGAACCAGTACCTACAACGTCACCTACATAAGCAATTTGCTTGCCTGTTTTCTGTAGTGCTGCAATTTGTTTCATTGGGCCGCGAACACCAGCCTCATCAGGCTCAATGCCTGGACGTGGGTTCTTCAGCATGATCGTGGCATGCAATGGAATATCTGGACGACTCCATGCATCTGGCGCAGGGGAGAGGTCATCGGTATTAGTTTCGCCCGTTACTTTGAAGACTGTAAGCTTCATGCTTTCTGGAACAGCAGGGCGGCTAGTAAACCACTCGGCATTCGCCCAGCTTTGCATTACTGCTTTAGCGTTTGCATTGCCTTTTTCTGCCAACTCTTGAACATCATTGAAGTAATCAAACATCAAGAGTGTTTTCTTAAGTGCCTCCGCTGCTGCTGCGCCACATTCGGTGTCAGCAAGTAACTCTACTAATGGTTTGATGTTGTAGCCACCAAGCATGGTGCCCAATAATTCAGTGGCGCGTATGCGAGAAATTAAAAGGGATTCTTCTGTGCCTTTAGCGATCGCATCTAAAAATTCAGCTTTTACTTTTGCTGCCTCATCTACACCCGCAGGTACGCGATTCGTAATTAACTCTACAAGTTCAGCCTCTTTTCCAGCAGGTGGATTTTTTAACAATTGAACCAATTCAGCGGTTTGATCTTTGGTCAAAGGTAGGGCTGGGATGCCAAGGGCTGCGCGTTCGGCAACTTGGGCGTTATAGGCTTCTAACATTGTGTTTCCTATAAGGTAAAAGTGGTCAATAGAAAGGCCAAAATGGAATTTTCTCCCGATTGAGTCAATTATAGTTACTTATTTAAGTCTTATATAAGAGTTGAAATGCCCAATTTCGGCTTGAAATGGCTAAACAACTGAAAAATATGGGTTTTTACTCTGATATCTCTCAGTGAGGGGGACTGGAGCTGGGTTGATATTAAAGCAACCACCCAGCCTATGAGCGACCACCCCAGGAAGACATTAAGGGCAAAAATGGCGCCTGAATTAGCACTTTTTTTGTTGAATGCAATAGCAAAGGGCAGGAAGTAAAAAGAGCGAGAGAATGCTGAGGATGGCGGCAAAAAGAAGGCGCATAGGATCAATAAATGTGGTTGTGTGATGTAAGCAGCATCATATTAATGATTTTTAGTTTTGTAGGGGTTGATCCTCTATCGTTATAATTACTTTTTCCAACAGAGCTTAAGCGATGACCAAATACGTTTTTGTCACTGGTGGTGTGGTTTCTTCTTTAGGGAAAGGAATCGCAGCTGCCTCGCTTGCCGCGATTCTCGAATCCCGCGGCCTGAAAGCCACTCTCCTAAAATTAGACCCCTATATCAACGTTGACCCGGGCACTATGAGTCCGCTTCAACACGGTGAGGTTTTTGTAACTGAAGATGGCGCAGAGACCGACTTGGATTTGGGGCACTATGAGCGCTTCGTATCCGCGAAGATGCGTAAAAGCAATCACTTCACTACCGGTCAGATTTATGAGTCTGTTATTAGTAAAGAACGTCGCGGTGAATACCTAGGAAAAACGGTTCAAGTTATTCCGCATATTACGAATGAAATTCAGGCATTCGTGGAACGTGGCGCCAAAGCAAGTCATGACGGCAAAGCAGATGTTGCTATTTGCGAAATTGGCGGCACCGTGGGTGACATCGAATCACTCCCATTCTTGGAGGCTGCTAGGCAGATGAGTTTGCGTTTTCCAGCTCATGACTGCGCATTCGTTCATTTGACATTAGTGCCTTATATCAATAGTGCTGGAGAGTTGAAAACCAAACCTACTCAACACTCCGTTCAAAAGCTGCGTGAAATTGGCATCATGCCAACCGTATTGCTTTGTCGCGCTGATAGGCCAATCCCAGAGGATGAGCGTGCAAAGATTTCACTCTTTTCTAATGTTCGTGAAGAAGCAGTTATTTCAGTTTGGGATGTAGACACCATCTATAAGATTCCTGAAATGCTACATGCACAAGGAATGGATGATTTAATTTGCCGAGAGCTTGAGCTGAAGGCTAAGCCCGCAGATCTTTCCGTTTGGGCAAATTTAGTTTACGAAATGGCAAATCCGCAACATGAAGTGACTCTTGGGATGGTCGGCAAGTATGTCGAGCTAACAGAGTCCTACAAGTCGCTGATTGAAGCATTGCGTCATGCAGGCATTCACACGCATACGCGTGTGAACATTAACTACATTGACTCTGAAGACATTGAGAAAGATGGCATTGCTTGCTTGCAGGATTTGGATGCCATATTGGTTCCCGGGGGATTTGGTAAGCGCGGTACAGAAGGAAAGATTGCCGCTATTCGTTATGCTCGCGAAAACAATGTGCCGTACCTAGGTATTTGTTTGGGTATGCAATTGGCTGTAATTGAATTCGCACGCCATGTTGCCAATTTAAGCAAAGCAAATAGCACTGAATTTGATGCGCAGGCTGAACAGCCTGTCGTAGCCATGATTACCGAATGGCTCGATAGAGAAGGGCGTGTTGAGAAGCGTACAAATGATTCTGATCTTGGCGGAACTATGCGTCTAGGATCACAGCGCTGTCCTGTAAAAGCGGGCACGTTGGCGCATCGTATATATGGACCAGAGGTAAATGAGCGCCATCGCCATCGCTATGAAGTAAACAATACCTACGTTCCTCAGCTAGAGCAGTCTGGACTGATTATTTCGGCCCGCACTCCAAATGAAGAGTTGCCTGAGATGATGGAGTTACCTTCTTCAATGCACCCATGGTTCTTTGGTGTGCAGTTTCATCCAGAATTTACTTCTACCCCACGAGATGGTCATCCATTGTTCTCTGCCTTCATCAGTGCTGCGCTTGAACATCAAAAGCTTGCTGAAAAGCAAGCTGCATAGAGGATAAATATGAGCGCATTTAAGCTGTGTGGTTTTGATGTAGGTTTAGACCGCCGTTTCTTTTTGATTGCTGGCCCTTGCGTGATTGAGTCTGAGCAATCAGCGATTGACATTGCAGGTCAATTGCAAGAAATTACCTCTGCATTAAAGATCCCATTTATCTACAAATCCTCATTCGATAAAGCCAATCGCTCATCCGGAACCTCTTTCCGTGGTCTAGGAATGGAAAAGGGTTTGGAGATTTTGTCTGAAGTCAAAAAACAGGTAGGCGTTTCAGTGCTTACGGATGTCCATGACATCAGTGAGATTGCTGACGTAGCTAGCGTTGTGGATGTTCTGCAAACCCCGGCATTTCTATGTAGACAAACTGATTTTATTCGCGCTTGTGCGCAAAGTGGCAAGCCCGTGAATTTTAAGAAGGGTCAATTTCTCTCGCCGCATGAGATGCTGAATGTAATTGAAAAAGCTCGTGCTGCCGCATTAGAAAAAAATCTACCCGATCAATTTATGGTCTGTGAACGTGGCGCCTCTTTTGGCTATAACAATCTTGTTTCTGATATGCGTAGCTTGTCTATCCTGCGTGAATCCAAAGCGCCTGTGGTTTTTGATGCGACTCATTCAGTTCAATTGCCTGGTGGTCAAGGTAGCTCGAGCGGGGGTCAGCGTGAATTTGTGCCGGTGTTGGCGCGTTCAGCAGTAGCGGTGGGTATCAGCGGCCTATTTATGGAAACTCATTCAGACCCTGCTAAGGCTTTGTCTGACGGGCCTAATGCAGTGCCCTTAAATCGCATGAAGGATTTGCTCGCATCGCTAGGTGCAATTGATGATGTTGTCAAAACAGGCGGAACATTTTTAGAAGACAGTTTTAAGTAATTATTTCAACCCATTTCATATTGTTTTAAGGAGAAGGTGCATGAGCGCCATTGTTGACATCATCGGAAGAGAAGTTCTAGATTCACGCGGCAACCCAACGGTTGAATGCGATGTTTTGCTTGAATCTGGCGTCATGGGTCGAGCAGCGGTTCCTTCGGGCGCCTCCACAGGATCACGCGAAGCGATTGAATTGCGTGATGGCGACAAAGCGCGTTACTTAGGCAAGGGCGTCCTCAAAGCAGTTCAAAACATTAATATTGAAATTGCTGAATCTATTCTGGGGCTAGATGCAAGCGAACAGGCTTTTTTGGATCGCACCCTAATTGAATTGGATGGTACGCATAACAAAGCACGCTTAGGCGCTAACGCTACATTGGCTGTTTCTATGGCTGTTGCTAGAGCTGCGGCTGAAGAAGCGGGCTTGCCTTTGTATCGTTACTTTGGTGGGTCAGGCGGCATGCAATTACCTGTCCAGATGATGAATATTGTTAATGGCGGGGCGCATGCCAACAACAGCCTAGACATTCAAGAGTTCATGGTGATGCCGGTTGGCGCTGAAAACTTCCGCGATGCATTGCGCTGTGGCGCCGAGATCTTCCATGAGTTAAAAAAAATTTTGGGTGCGCAAGGTATGCCAACCACTGTTGGTGATGAGGGCGGTTTTGCACCAAACTTTAAGAGCAATCATGAGTGCTTGCAGACTATTATGAAAGCCATTGAAGGCGCAGGTTATCAGGCTGGAGAAGATGTTCTCTTGGCGCTTGATTGCGCTGCTAGCGAGTTTTACAAAGATGGTAAATATCATCTATCCGGCGAAGGATTGCAGTTGAGCGCAAGCGAGTTCTCCGATTACCTTGGCAACCTGGCAGATCAATTCCCAATCGTATCGATTGAGGATGGCATACACGAAGGCGATTGGGATGGCTGGGCTGATATCACCAAGAAGCTTGGCAAAAAAATTCAGTTGGTTGGCGATGATTTATTTGTTACCAATACACGCATTCTGCAAGAAGGTATTGATAAGGGTATTGCCAATTCAATCCTGATTAAGATTAATCAGATTGGCACCCTGACAGAAACATTTGCTGCAATTGAAATGGCAAAACGCGCCAACTATACGGCTATAATTTCGCATCGCTCTGGTGAAACTGAAGATAGTACGATTGCTGATATCGCCGTCGGCACAAATGCAGGTCAAATCAAGACTGGCTCCTTATCGCGCTCAGATCGTATAGCTAAATACAACCAACTCCTGCGTATTGAGGAAGATTTGGGTGATGTTGCTACTTACCCAGGTAAGTCGGTCTTCTACAATCTCAAGCGTTAATACTGATAATTCGCTAAGGCATGCGTATCGTCATCTACTCCATGCTGGTATTGCTCATTGCAATCCAGTACCCGCTTTGGCTGGGGAAGGGCGGATGGCTAAAAGTTTACGAGATGGAACGGCAAGTAGAGCTCCAAGAGGCTAAAAATAGCCTCTTGGCTCTTCGCAACGCCAAGTTATCAGGTGACGTAAAAGATCTCAAGGATGGCACTCGCGCCATTGAAGAACGTGCCCGCGTAGAGCACGGCATGATTAAAGAAGGTGAGTTTTATGTCCAAATCTTGCAGACTGATAAAGCACCTGAAGCGCAAGCTATAAAGCAGTAATCAATAACAAAAGTCTAATGGCCGCTAGACGGGGGTCTGGTGGCATCGCTTACTAAATCAGTTTTAAAAACTTGCAGGCAATCCACTGCATCAAAGCGGTAGGGCTTTTCGCAGAAATCACAAACAGTCTCCACAGCACCCTGTTCCTCAAGAATACTCTGAACCTCTTCTTCGCCGAGCATACGCAAAATATCAGCTACCTTTGCTCGTGAGCAACGACAGGAGAAGCGAATGGGGCGCGTAGGAAAGCTGCGGACACCGTTTTCAGTCGACTCTTCTAAAAATAAGCGCCTCAAAATAGTCTCTGGTGGAAGTGTTAATAATTCCTCGTTGGTAATAGTTGCACCAAGAGTTTGTATGCGAGACCAGCCTTCTTCGGCAATCTGGGGATCAATGTGAGCATGCCCTACTGAATTCGGTAGACGCTGCAACAATAGTCCGCCAACCTGCGTGTCGCTCGATGCAAGCCAAATGCGGGTATCCAATTGCTCTGAATTTTGCATATACAAGGCGATAGCTTCTGCAGCGCTGGAGATGGGTTTAATTACAGTGCCTTGGTGATCTTGTAATGCAACAATTCCTTGGTAGGGAGCTTGACCAGGCTCTCGATCGGATTGGTCTAAGGTGATGACCAATCTTCCGCTTTCACTAGCATCCAGAAGCTCAGCTAGAGTGGCTTCAGGCGAGATTTCTGAAGGGTCGACCGATAGCTTTACAGTGGCCCTCATGGATAGATCAGATTTACATTCTACCACCAGAAGTTGAATTGGCCCTTTGCTTTGGGCCTGAATTATTAATGTGCCATCAAACTTAAGGCTGACACTCACAAGGGTGGCTGCGCCAACAAAATCCCCCAAAATACGACGTACGGCCGGAAGATCATTGCGGCGCTCTAAAACGGCCTGCCAAGCGCTCCCAATAGAGACAATTTCGCCCCTAACTGGCGCTCCATCACACATAAAAACGAGTAATTCATTCATAGACTAAAGTATCCCTGTTTTTTCGGAATTAGTCACACTAAGCTCGACCTGAGATAATAGGGCTTATGCATATTCGTACACGTTTCGCCCCTAGTCCAACGGGCTTTATTCATCTTGGAAATCTTCGCAGCGCGCTCTACCCATGGGCTTTTGCGCGTCACAATAAAGGTGACTTCATTCTTCGGATTGAAGATACTGACCTAGAACGTTCAACGCAAGAAGCGGTCGATGTGATTATTGAGGGTATGTCATGGTTGGGATTAGATTGGGACGAAGGTCCAATCTATCAAATGCAAAGAATTGATCGTTATCGCGAAGTAGTCAAGCAAATGCTTGATGCCGGCTTGGCTTATCCATGCTACATGAGTGAAGCGGAACTGAATAAGCTCCGTGACGAGCAAATGGCCAATAAAGAAAAGGCACGCTATAAGGGTCTTTGGCGGCCGGAGCCCGGCAAAGCATTGCCGCCTGTCCCTGAGGGCGTGAACCCAGTTATTCGTTTTAAGAATCCGATTGGTGGCTCCGTTATTTGGAATGATGCAGTAAAGGGTCAAATTGAAATCAGCAATGATGAATTGGACGACTTGGTCATTGCTAGACCAGATGGAACGCCTACCTATAACTTTTGTGTAGTGATTGATGATATGGATATGAAAATTACCCATGTCATTCGGGGGGACGACCATGTGAACAATACCCCAAGGCAAATCAATATCATGAAAGCGTTAGGCGGCACGCCTCCTGTCTACGCTCATTTACCAACAGTATTCAATGATGCTGGTGAAAAAATGAGCAAGCGTAATGGCGCCATGAGTGTAAGAGACTACCAAAAGGCTGGATATCTGCCTGAGGCGATCCTGAATTACCTCGCGCGCCTGGGTTGGTCTCACGGTGATGCTGAGGTATTTACTAAAGAGCAGTTTGTGGATTGGTTTGATTTGGAAAGCTTAGGTCGCTCACCCGTGCAACATAATCCAGACAAATTGCTTTGGTTAAATCATCAATACATCCAAAATGCGGATCCAGCTAACTTGGCTATAGCAACAAAACGATTTGCGCATGAGCTTGGCATTAACACTGAAGCTGGGCCAGATTTTGTTCAGGTAGTGGGCTTATTAAAAGATCGCGCCAATACTTTGATAGAAATAGCGAAAGGGGCGAAGCTTTTTTATTTGCCTGCACCCAATTTAAGCTCTGATCAAATAAAAGAAAATATTCCCAAAGCGATCATTCCCGCATTAAAAGATTTGGTGGATGCCATTGTTACATCGGAGTCAACAAAAGAGGCTTATGCCGCCGCGTTTAAGCAGGTGCTAGCCAAACATCAAATTAAGATGCCGACCCTGGCAATGCCTGTTAGATATGCTTTATTTGCCACTACGCAGACTCCAGCCATTGATTCAGTGCTAGTTGTGCTGGGTAGGGAGGAGGCCGTCAAAAGGCTCTCCAAGGTAATCCAATAGAGAATTTGCGCACCTGCACAAAAATAGGATAAAATATTTGAGTGTTTTTTAGTTTTATCGCGAGATTTCGGGGATATAGCTCATCTGGGAGAGCGCTTGCATGGCATGCAAGAGGTCAGCGGTTCGATCCCGCTTATCTCCACCAAGCATTTAAAATGGTAGTTTGTTGTAGGTCCAGGTCCCCATCGTCTAGAGGCCTAGGACATCACCCTTTCACGGTGAGTACGGGGGTTCGAATCCCCCTGGGGACGCCAGATTCTTCTGGTTACACTAAAGATGTATGACGTTGCGTTACTCGATGTATTTTGGAGCGGTAGTTCAGTTGGTTAGAATATCGGCCTGTCACGCCGAGGGTCGCGGGTTCGAGTCCCGTCCGTTCCGCCAAGACAATTAAAAAGCCCCCTAACCTGGGTGGCTTTTTAATTCTATCTATACTTGATTTTGCTGCACCGTGATAATCGATTATTAAACCAATTCAGGAGAAATCAACAATGACTACGATATCAGCCTTGCTGGAGCTAGTATCTGAAAAGTTTGACAAAAAATATTGACGACCTTAGCGCTGACACCACGCTTGAAAGCTTGGGAATCGATTCGCTTGGTAAGATCGAACTCATTTTCGATCTAGAAGACCACTGTAGGGTTCGCATTCCCAATGAAGATGCAAAAGTGGATACCTTGGGGCGAAGTTGCGGCCTTACTAGATTCGGCTAAGTAAATTGTCTAACGCCCAACACCGCGTAGTCATTACAGGATTGGGTGCTGTTTCTGTATTGGGGGTTGGGGCGGACGCTCAATTTCAAAAAACATCGGCGTGTATTTCTGGTGTTACATCATTCAAAGGATCTACCGCTATACCAGTTGATCTTGCCTGCGCTGCTGCAATAACTGATCCTTATGCGCTTAAGCTTGAGGCTTCTACATTGGATATGTTTGATCGAGTGGCACATTTATCATGGCTCGTAGCAAATGAAGCGCTTGAGCATGCCGGCATTAATAATCTCCCACCAGATGAATTGGAAGCCTCTGGAATCTTCTGGGGTACCGGATTTGGTGGATCCAGCACACTGGATGTTGCATATCAAAATATTTATCTTGATGACAAAGATCGAGCTAGACCATTCACCATTATTGGTGTAATGGCAAACGGCTCTGCTGGCCTCATATCTATGCAATCTGGGTTTAAAGGACCTTCTTCAACCTACTCAACGGCATACGCTTCATCTGCTCATGCAATTGGTGAGGCTTATCGAAATATTAAGCATGGTTATTGAAAACGTGCTATCGTTGGGGGTGCCGAGATCGTATTGAATGCCGGCCCGATCAAAACATGGGAGGCATTAAGAACTCTGGCAACTCCAGATACCGACGATATATCAACTTCGTGCAAGCCTTTTTCAAAAGATAGAAGTGGCTTTGTGTTGGGGGAGGGTCCAGCCGCTCTCGTTCTAGAGTCTTTGGATGATGCCAAAAAGCGCATGGCAAATATTCTTGCTGAAAGTGTAGGTTATGGCGCTAGTTCAAATGCTATACACATTACCAAGCCTGACGCTATCGGACAGGCCAGGGCAATGAGACTGAGCATTAAAGATGCTCAAGTGAATCCTGACCAAATCGTTTATTTAAATGCCCATGGAACAGCTACTGGTGTCGGGGATATTGCCGAAACCAATTCAATCAAATCCGCATTTGGAAGTGAACTGGCGAATAATTTGCGCATCAGCTCTAGGCTTTTCATTTGCTCTTGATTGAGTAACGATGTTGGTTTCTACTTTTGAGCGAATACCATCACTCTTCGTTTTAATCAACTCAATAGCAACTGCCAATTCATAATTTACATTGACACGATCGCCCTTTTTAATCTCGTCAAAATTAGTGAGTCTTGTATACCATGCAATCAACGCAATGGCAATCGAACACCGGAACAAGCTAACATGGGTTTATTGTATACGCCTTATCAACCAAGTCTCTTGGTTGGAAATACTTTCAGGGCTACGCAGATATAGGCCCACATCACGATTTCGGTCAAATGGATCGCAATCACCAACAGGATAGCTATAAAGTAGGAAAGAAAACTAGCGCCGAATATTCTGCGTCTAGTCATCACATCGTCAACGGCGTGAATTGCAAGCATTAGGCAAGCGGCAACCACCATTACCCAAATCTGCCCATTCCCCATATCCGCATTGATTGCTGTGAAGAGGGTTGTAAAACTTGGAAGGTCTGCAGTGCTTAGTAGATTAAACATAGTGAAGTTTGTGTGGCATTAATTACAAAGATATTTTATTTGACATAATAATGATTATACGCAGATAAAGTGAATCAGGACTTAGGCTGAGTAAGGCTCTTTGGGGCTATGTATGGCTTCTTATAAAGCGTCTGCCAGCGTGAGCTTAGTCCATCCACAATCCAGGGTTTGTCGTAAATAACCGCAATATCAATCGCAGATAATCCTACAGCATTACGTATTTGTAAGTCGGCACCTTTATCCAGCAATAACTTCACCAAGGCCTCATTGCCCGATTGAACCGCCATCATTAATGGCGTGGTATTGCCAGGACTTAAGGAATCCACTGATGCTCCATTGAGCAGCAAGTACTGTGCAACATCCAGATGGCCTTTTGCAGACGCATAATGCAGCGCTGTCCACCCGATATGGTCAACTTGAGCGTTTCTTTGTTGAACCAAGGCTTTGACTGCAGGAAGATTGCCTTCAATTGAGGCAATCATCAAAGGCGTTTCACCATTCGTATTGGAAATATCAACATCAACTGATTTATTGGCTATCAAGTAATTAATAACATCTCCAGACTTGTCCTTGATGGCCAAATTGAGCATAGGTTCGCCTTTGGAATCAGTAGCGTTTGGGTTAACGCCCTTGGAAATCAGAGACTTAACGGTCGAAATGTCATTAAATTTTGCTGCTTTTGCAAAATCAGTGATTTGCTCGTCAGTTTGAGCAAATGTTAGGCTGTTAAATGCAAAAGAGAAAAACAATACGCTACCAATTTTATTAAGACTATTTATCATTTTTAGTTTATATCTATATGAAAACATTGATAAAAATTATCAGATGTTGTCTTAGCCAATAGTTCTACAGGAATGCCTTTTAGATCGGCTACATATTGACCAACATTGGACACCCAGGCGGGCTCATTTGTCTTTCCGCGATAAGGAATTGGGGTCAAATAAGGAGAATCAGTTTCAATTAGCATCCGATCTAAAGGCATTAATTTGCAAGTTGCTTGTAGTGCTTTAGCGCTTTTGAAGGTCACAATTCCAGAAAAGGAGATATAAAAACCCATTTCCATGGCTGCCTTTGCCACTTCGTAGGATTCAGTAAAGCAGTGCATCACACCGCCAATTCTTTCTGCGCCCTCTTCTTTGAGAATCTGGATTGTGTCTTCCGATGCCGAGCGCGTATGAATGATTAATGACTTTCCAGCAGCGATCGCCGCCCTAATGTGAGTTCTAAAACGCGCTCTTTGCCACTCCATGGACTCATAGCTCCGCTCACCCATGCGGTAGTAGTCAAGACCTGTCTCGCCAATGGCAACTATTTTAGGGTGCTTTATAGCTGTTTCAACAAGAAATTCCAGGCTTGGATCAGGGGTATCCTCGTAGTCTGGATGGACGCCAACAGAAGCATAGAGATTCGAGTGCTCTTGGGCTAGCTTTAATACATTTGGAAAGTCGGGCAAATCGACTGACACACATAAAGCATGAGTAACCCCAGACTGCTGCATATTGGCCAACACCTCTGGTAATCGAGATTTAAATTCGGGAAAATCGAGATGGCAATGAGAGTCTATAAACATGACCCTTATTTTAGACCGCCTAGGGTAGCATTAAGCCCCAAATATTTGCTGGTACTTAGAAAGCAATGCTTCTATCTGAACTCTGCTGGCTAAAGGGTGATTCTCATGCCGACGCGCTTGTACAAGTAATTTCCAAAAATGGTGAAGCTTTTGTACATTCGCCATTTTAGAAAGCCCCTGAAGAGTGGCCAAGTGCTTTGGGTAATAACGTGGACTGCCGCCCTGCGCCACTAATTGCAGATCCGAAGACCATCGCTGCATACTTGCCAATAAGAACCCATACTGCGCTTTATGGGTCTTTTCTGCCGTATCAAGCCAGTTAATCCTAGCCCCTTGAGACATCGATTGCAGTAAGTACCGAGATGCTTGAATGGCAATCGTAAGCTCGTCTTTTTCATTCTTATTGTGTCTCGCAACAAGAGAGTTAAAAACTGAAAAGGGTGCGCCCCCCTGCTCGTCATAAATAGCTTCTATATCGCCATCATTGACTTGCAATCCACTGATAGAGTTCAGCTCTTCTTTAAGCCAGGCCAAACCTTGCTCGCGACTTGGTCGTGGCGCGGCCAAGAGACGGCAACGCGAGCGAATGGTAGGCAAAACTCGATCCAATCGATCGGCGAGCAGAATAAAAATGGTGTTTGCAGGCGGCTCTTCTAGGGACTTTAATAGCGTATTAGCAGAATCGGAACGGAGCATTTCTAATGGGTAAATCAGTATTACCCGATTGCCACCACGATGAGAGCCAATCGAAAGGTTTTCTATGGCACTGCGCGTTTCTTCAATCGAGATATTCTTCTTTTCCCTCTTCTCGCTTGGCGCGCCATCATCATCCCGAGAGACTTTTCCTTTCTTGATGGATTCGTCACCCTCATACTCAGCGTGGGGCAAGAACTTACGGTGCGTCTCGGGAACCAGGGAGATAAAGTCTGGGTGATTACCCGTGTCAAACCAATGACAAGCTTCACATTGGTTGCAAGACTTATCGCTGATATCAGCACTCTCGCATAGTAGAGCCTTAGCAAGTTCAACTGAAAAAGCAAACTTACCAATTCCTGATTGGCCATGTAACAAAATCGCATTGGGGAAGTTGTTAAATTCCAAGCCCTCCCAAAGGGTGTGAAGCCATGGAGCGATTGAAGTCTGATGAGTCACTTAAACCCAATCTGCATGAGTTTCAAGTCATCCCAGATAGCTTCCGGGGTCTGAGTAGCATCAACCAAATGAAAGCGGCCGGGGTCATTTTTTGCGCGTCGCAAATATTCCTGGCGGACCTTTTCAAAAAAATTCAAATCCATCTTTTCAAATTTATCAGGAGCCCTAACCTTTGAGCGACGAGCTTCAGCCACCTCACCAGGCAAATCAAATAAGATGGTTAAGTCAGGTTGCAAAAGTGATCCATTTGGAAGCGTTTGCACCCAACGCTCCAATTCATTTAATTTTTCTAAAATCAAGCCCCGCCCTCCTCCTTGATAAGCGAAGCTGGCATCGGTAAAGCGATCAGATATAACGATTTTCCCAGCAGCAAGAGCAGGCTCAACAACTTGAGCAATATGCTCGCGACGAGCAGCAAACATTAGCAGGGCTTCGGTCTCGATATTCATTGGAGAATCTAGGAGCAACTTACGCAATTGTTCGCCAAGTGGTGTTCCACCCGGCTCTCGAGTCATCACGATCTCTTTAGCTGGATAGCGCTCTTGCATCATCCTTCGAAATGCATCGATATGCGTGCTCTTGCCAGCGCCATCGATGCCTTCGAAGCTAATAAAATAACCTGGGAGTATTGCTGTCATCTTGAGTTGGCGCCGCTCTTAGGCGTAATTTTGCGTTGATATTGATCCACCGCGGACTCATGCTCTTTTAGGCTCTCAGAAAAGTGGCTGCTGCCATCACCTTTTGCTACAAAAAATAGGGCATTACTTTTCGCAGGATGAGCGCCTGCGAAAATAGATTCCTTGCTAGGCATCGCGATTGGCGTGGGCGGTAAACCTTTATGCATATAGGTATTGTAGGCAGTGTCTTTGCGCAAGTCCGTTTTCCGCAAATTTCCGTCAAATTTAGGCCCTATCCCGTATATCACCGTAGGATCTGTTTGCAGTGGCATACCCTTATTTAAGCGATTCATAAAGACAGCTGAAATCATCTCTCTATCGCTAAGTCGACCCGTTTCCTTCTCAATAATAGAGGCCAATATGATGAGCTCATAAGGCGTCTTAAGTGGCAGGTTGGCCTCTCTTTGATCCCATATCTGTGTGAGCTGTTTGTGCATTGCCTGAGCAGCTCGGCGATATACATTAAGATCAGACTCCTCTGTGTCGAATATATAAGTGTCAGGAAAAAAAATCCCTTCATCACTAGGATAACTCAGATTTAGATTTTGCAAAAGCTCCTTATTACTCATTTTTGTTGTTTGGT
The DNA here is from genome assembly GCF_900095215.1 of Polynucleobacter necessarius. Taxonomy (NCBI): domain Bacteria; kingdom Pseudomonadati; phylum Pseudomonadota; class Betaproteobacteria; order Burkholderiales; family Burkholderiaceae; genus Polynucleobacter; species Polynucleobacter necessarius. The sequence continues at coordinate 841,574 of NZ_LT606949.1, forward strand.
GAGTAATGGCTGGATGAGAGTTGATTAAATTCCGGAGTTGCCAAATAGTCATTCCAGGAATTATGGCGACACTCTCTCTAACGCGATCGCCTTTTGCTATCTGCAAAAGGATTTGTCCTAGGCTCGCACCCATTGGAAACAAATAAGTCCCGGGCTTTAATTTCGAGCTAAGCAATAAACTCCTAGCGGCGACATGCAAGACAAAAGGGTTGATTGATAAACCCTGCTCTTTTAACTGCCCTGCAATGCCAGCAAGACTCGAGTGCGGACTAATCTTAGCTCTATAAACGGCTGCCTCCTCACCGGTTGACTTGCCAGGAACAACCGGAATTAAAAAAATCCCGCCATATAAAAAGCACAAAAGAGTCCCCAGCAAGATCAGCCAGTATTTAAACCCGCCGTTTGACGACCTCTTTTTTGCAAATAAGGACCTGTTCTGAATTTTTCTACGCATCGGGTTATGATAAAAGGGTCATGACAAATACCTCTCAAATTCAACAACACTGGTTCGATAATCCCTCATCCCAGCCCTGTGAGCTACCTGATTGGGGTCTTATCCTGGTTGAAGGGGGCGATGCCACGAGTTTTTTGCAAAATCAATTAACTAATTCTGTTTTGGGTATAAATAAAACCTTGGCCGGACAGATGGCTAGCGGTTTTTCTGGTACCCGCTTGGTGGGTTATTGCAGTCCAAAAGGTAGATTATTGGCTAGCGCTTGGCTTGGCCTATTTCCATCCGCCGACTCTACCGAAGAGCGCTTTGCGTTGTTTGTGTCAAGAGATATAGCGGCTAGCATAGCCAAACGACTATCCATGTATATGCTGCGCTCCAAAGTGAAAGTGACAGATCTCTCCAATGACTGGCTTGTATCAGGTCTCTATGGATCGGATGCGCAGATTGCTGACTTTAAGATTGGGGCCGAATATTTTGCCCTGCGAATGCCAGATGTGTTGGTTGATCAACAATCGGTTGGCCGCCTTTTAATGGCTTGCCCTAGAAAAAATTCCTTATATATTCACAATTCTGTTGAGCGCTTGGCCGCCTGGAATGAGCTTGAGGTATTGAGCGCCATCCCAAGAATCGTTCAAGCAACGCAAGAACAATTTGTTCCGCAGATGATTAACTTGGAATCGGTAGCAGGTGTGGACTTTAAAAAGGGATGTTATCCGGGCCAAGAGATCGTTGCTCGCAGCCAATATCGCGGCGCTATAAAGCGTAGGCTGCAATTAGCGCACACGATGCATCACGAAATGAATGTCACTCCAATATTGCCGGGCATGGAGCTTTTTCAAGCGGATGATCCGGGGCAGCCTGCTGGAATGGTGGTGTTATCAGCCAAGCATCCGAATGAGTCAGAACGTACCGACCTGCAAATTGAGTGCAAACTAGATGCGCTCGATGCCGGGGAAATTCATCTAGGAAGCCCCGATGGACCTGTGTTAAAAATAGATTCATTGCCCTATCCACTGCTCGAAATTTGACCATTCATTATATGCCTCATTCTCTTTTCCTGGCACTCCCATCCAGACTACTCATTGGTAATTTGCGGCGAATCGTGATGAGTTTTATGAACGCGATACCGATGGGGTTGCATGGTGTCCAGAGCATCCCCATATCCTTGCTGTCAGAGATCGCGCAGATGTTTTAGGAAGTCCTGGTACTTGGCTTGGATTTACCAAGACCGGTAAATTCGCAGCCATCACAAACATTAGGGCGCCCAGCGACAAAAATCTGGATGCCAGAACCCGCGGCGAACTATCTCTGCAGTACCTCACCGGCAAGGATCGCCCAACTGAATTTATTCAAAGTCATTCAAAACGCTTTCAGCTGTACAACGGATTTAATTTGCTAATGGCAGATCTGAGTGATCCCGCCAATGCTGAAATGCATTGGGTGATTAATCCCATGATGATGGGGCAAAGAATTCGTCCACGCAAGGTATTCCCAGCAAGCCTTAGAGCCGGGCGTATATGGTTTATCTAATGCGATGTTCGATACCCAATGGCCCAAGGTCAATCACCGCGTAGCTGCATTCGCCCAAGCTTTAGCAATGGCCCAAGGTCAACTCAAAAATGCTGATCAGTATTTGAAGTTATTGGCCGATACACATCATGCTAGCGATCATGAGTTGCCAAATATCGGAGTAAGCAAAGATTGGGAAAAGGCGCTTTCCCATGCCTTTATCAAAACTCCTGCTTACGGCACGCGTTCAAGCACAGTTCTCAGAATACGGAAAGATGGTCAATTTGAATTGGTTGAACGTCGCTTTGATGCCTCTGGCACCGTCGGTCATGATGTAGTGACGGGCGCACTTAGCCCTTCATCCGACTCTAATTTGTCGGTGTATAAGCTTATTCAGCACGACCGTCGTCGTTAATAACGCGCTCACCATCAGCTCCTCGAGTTGCTAAGCGCTTCAAGTACTGAAATGTCCCTGTAGCCATGCAACAGATTTCACCTTGGTCGTTGTAAAGCTTAGCCTCACAAAAGGCCATTGTTGCAGTTCTGCGTACAGTATCCGCTTTAACTCGCAGCACACCGGCGCAGCTTGCATGAAATTATTTTTCATCTCAATAGTCACCACACTACGGTCGCCGGGATCACTAGACCTGGCGGCAACAGCCATGACTACATCCATTAGTGTTAGTAGAACTCCCCCGTGAGCAACTTCCCAGGTGTTGTTATTCTCAGGTTTAAGAGCGAGCAAAATTTCACCCTTCCCCATTTCAGCGCTTCAACAACGTACACCCAGCAGCTTTAAAAAAGGAACATTTAATTCCTCCCCTAAATTGGCCAATTGGGTCTGTGGATTAATTTGGACTTGTTTATTCATAGGGTAATTTTAGGGTCATGCACACAGTTTGGTAAATCCCCATAGAATAGATCACATGGCTTTTATTTTAAGTGGCGATGATGCCTGTCAGGCAACCCCACCAACTCCAATACCAAATCCATATTGGGTTGCATTTTCTCCATCTGCAGCCCATTTGGCAGATATCAATCTCAATGCTAATACTCTACCAGCGGATCAGTTTTGGCTTGGGGTGCTGTCAGGCAATTCATTGATTACCGATACCCATCAGTTTTTAAACCCAATTTCAACAGCCTATAGCGGCCATCAGTTCGGCGTTTGGGCCGGCCAACTCGGCGATGGTCGTTCCGTGCTTCGCTCATCCATTCGGGAATTTCTGTGTAGCGAGGCAATGCATGCGTTAGGTATACCGACCACAAGAGCGCTATCGGTCGTTGGCTCTGAATTGCCAGTTAGAAGAGAAACGGTAGAAACGGTGGCAGTTTGCGCTCGACTAGCACCTCGCTGTTTACGCATAGGTCATTTCGAACATTTCGCGGCGCTACAAAACCACTCACGATTAACAGAACTTGCTGAGTATTTAATCGAAAACCACTACCCTGAGTCTCTAAGCGCCACAAACCCATATCTTGATTTATTTGCACGAATTTGGGAGCGCAACGCTACATTGGTCGCGCAGTGGCAAGCACTTGGTTTTTGCCATGGGGTATTAAATAGCGACAATATCAGCGTGCTAGGCCTAACGATGGACTATGGCCTATGGCCCATTTAGATTCATGGACCAGTGTCAAATTGCTCATATTTGCAACCACAGTGATCAAGGCGGTAGAGATATGCATACCATCGCCAACCGCAAATTATCCATTGGAATATGGCCTGTCTCGCCAGCGCCATGATTCCTCTGCTTGCTGAAAATTCTGATGAAAAGCAAGCGCAAAATAAATTACGTAATGCGCTGGAGAAGTTTCCAGTTATCTATGCTGAAGCCTGGCAGTCCTTATTTCGCAAGCAGTTGGGATTCACCACGGCCCAGGATGCTGACATTGCGTTAATTGAAAGACTTTTACAAGCAATGCATGATTCAAAAGTGGACTTTACAAATTTTTTCCGTAATCTTTGGCAGGTCAATATCCATGCATCGGTTAGTCAGATTCTCTTAAGAGATGAATTTATCGATCGGACGTTGATTGATCGGTGGCTTGCTGATTACCTAAATCGTCTTCAATCAGAATCAAGCAATGATTCCGCGAGAAAGGAAGCAATGAACCGAGTGAACCCGAAATACGTGCTTCGCAATCACTGAGCTCAACGCGCCATCGAGCTTACACAAGACAGGGACTTTTTCTGAAGTCAAGAAGCGTCTAAAGATATTGGCAAATCTCTTTGACGAACAACCAGACTATGAATCTTATTCCCTTCCCCCTCCAGCAAATGTACAGTCGATCGAAGTAAGCTGCTCTTCCTAATCAATGTGATAACAACTCGCTTTTATCTGAGTCATTATGAAAAAACTGATCAAGAATATAAACAATCTTTGAGCGATATCGAGTATCGAGTGACGCGTGAAGCGGCGACTGAAAGACCATTTTCAGGTAGATATTTGGACCACTGGGATAAAGGGCGCTATCGGTGCGCGTGCTGCGGCACCCCGCTCTTTTTATCTGAGACTAAATTTGATGCGGGCTGCGGTTGGCCTAGTTATAGCTCACCCGAAGAGCCTTCCTCCATCAAGGAAATCCGAGATACCACCCATGGGATGGTCCGCACCGAAGTTCGCTGCACAAACTGTGATGCCCATTTAGGCCATGTTTTTGATGATGGGCCTACGCCAACTGGATTGCGCTACTGCATTAACTCCGCATCACTCAGTTTCGAGCCAAGCACAAACGCAGCCCACTCAATTGCCGAGAAATAAGAAAATAACTGGATAATCCTGGTATGAAATTTTTATTTGACCTCTTCCCCATCATTCTCTTCTTTGTCGCCTTCAAATGTGGTGACATTTACACAGCAACAATAGTCGCCATGGTGGCTACTATTGGGCAAATTCTTTGGGTCTACTACCGGCATCGCAAAATTGACGCAATGCAATGGGTAAGTTTGGCGATGATTTTGGTCTTTGGCAGCTTGACCATCTGTTGGCATGACAAAACATTTATACAACTTAAGCCAACCGCTTTGTATTGGCTTTTTTCTGGCGCTCTTTTTGTGAGTGCTCAGTTTTTTCAAAAAAATTGGATTCAGGTATTAATGGGCAAGCAGGTCACATTAAAGGAAAAGACTGCGCATTCCGTTTGGCATCGACTCAACATAGCATGGGCTCTGTTCTTTTTTGCAATGGGGGCGCTGAATTTATATATAGCCTTTGAATACTCCGAGGAAACCTGGGTTAACTTTAAATTGTTTGGTAGCACTGCGTTCCTGTTGGTTTTCGTCATACTTCAGGGCGTTTGGCTCGCACGACATATGGAGCAACCTGTCGCATGAAGGTAAATCAACGGCGCATTGCCGATTTTGAAGAGGATCTTCGCAAAGCATTTCAGGTGAAGTCTCTAACAATTGAAGATGAAAGCCATCTCCACACGGGTCACGCTGGAGCGGCCAGTGGAGGCGGTCACTTTAAGCTGGAAATTGTCGCGCCTGAATTCAAGGGTTTAAATCCAGTTGCACGCCATAGAGCCGTATATTCAGCCTTAAGTTGTCATATTCCCAGAGAAATTCATGCGCTGACTATTTCAGCCTTATCCCCGGATGAAGTAAGTCCCTAGGGCTACTTTAGAATAGTGCAACTCCTTTGTGTTTAACCATCCAAATATTATGTGCAATACACGTCAATTAATCTAATTTAGCCTTCTTGGCACTGCCCTGCTGGCTTCAAATGCATTCGCACAAAACGCAGCTCGACAAATTAGTGCAGCGCTCTGGCCAACCTGATAATCCACAGGTCCGCGATCAGGCTCGTGCAATGCTAGTTACCCTCGAATTAATTTTGCAAGAGGCGGATAAACGCGGCGTTATCCAAAATGAACTTGTGCGCGAACAGTTGGAGAAAGCACGCATTGGTGTATTGGTATCTGCTGTATTTGAAGACTTTGTTGAAAAAGAAGGTGTTGCTGAGTCCGACCTTAAGGCTGCTTATGAATCAGTGAAGACGCAATACATCGGCAAGGAATATCACGTTGAGCACATTCTCGTAGAAAAAGAATCTGATGCAAAAGCCATCATCACCCAACTAAATACTGGTGGAAATTTTGAGGAGATTACCAAAGTCAAGTCGATCGATCCGGGCTCAGCTAAAAATGGTGGCGATCTTGGCTGGGTGAGCGATAAGGCGCTAGTACCTGAATTTTCCAAAGCGATGGTTCAGCTAAAAAACGGTCAAATCACTGATAAACCAGTTAAATCTCAGTTTGGTTGGCACGTTATCAAGATGATTGATTCTCGGGATGTAAAAGCACCAAGTATGGAAGAAATGAAGGATCAGCGAAAGCAAATGATCATGTCCGATAAAAATTGGCAGACAGCTAAGTGTTCAGAGATGATGCAAAAACTGCGCACCAAAGCGAAGATTCAGTAAAAAATAGTTTTCTCTGGCGGGATAACGTCGTGGTCTGAGTTTTCGGATCGCCATACCCGCCAGCCCATATGCAAACGCGGACATCACACACATATCTTGGTTGTGATGCCTCCCAAATCCAGCCTGCACATAAACCGCCTAGCGTTCCGCCTAGGCGATATGAGATCGTGGCCATGAGTGCCTGCCCCCTTGCCTGCACTGGTCCGGTAAACCAACGTTGCAATAGCTTTGTGGCGGCGCTATGGTGCGCAGCAAAAGTCCCGGCATGCATCAACTGAGCCACAATCAACACAGAAGTAATCGGCAAAAATGCAATTAAGACAAAGCGAATCACGCCTATTCCAAAAGCGGCTTTGAGTATGACCTCTGCATCGAGCCTACTCAACACCTTGCTGTGAAAGTAAAAGAAAATAACCTCGGCCGCCACGCCAAGAGCCCAGAAGAGCCCTATCTGAAATTTGTCGTGAAAGATAGAGTGAATAAAACACATATAAGGAGGCGTGCGCAAAGATCATAAAAAACCCAGACAAAAAGAACCAACGGACATCCGGATTGAAGAGCACCACCATTAACTCTCCTTTTACCATCTTACGACGTTCTATTTTTGGCTCGTGCAGGCAAAAAGTAACCGCGGCCAATGAAAACAGAACAACTGTTCCGACCATGTGGTAAAGCCCGATAGAGTAGCGTTGGAATAATTCCCCAGCTGCAAGCACCATTGCAATAAACCCAATAGAGCCCCACAAACGTAAGCGCCCATAACGCTTTTATCAAATGAATTATCTTTATATACGGCGTGTATCTTGGCTGACTCACCCAGGGGCAGCAAACTACTTAGGAGGGTGTGCAATACGAACATCCAGATAAAAAAGTCAATGTATGCATTTAAAAAGTAGATGAATAACAAAACGATTGCGGCGAGACAAGCGCAAAATCGAATAATGCCAATTCGATTGGAGAGAGATAGTCAGATAACCATCCCCAGGAGAATGAGCCAACTATTCTAGTGATTTGCAGCATAGACATTAGGGCTGCAATTTCAATAACACTAAATCCGCGCTCTAAAAAAAAGACTTGCATATGGTGACACTAGCCCAACGTAAGCGAAATATAAAAAAAAGAACAAGGACCCGAATGCCCAACGAAGCGAAGGCGTCATTTAGCGAGCCAAATTAATCGCGGGCGGACCCTGGTTGGGCCGCTGGAATGACTGCGTTTGACACTGAAACATCCGCATTTTGACCGCGATGACGAAGTGCGTGATCCATTACAACTAAAGCAAGCATTGCTTCGGCTATTGGCGTGGCTCGAATACCTACGCAAGGGTCATGTCTACCCTTGGTTTGAACTGTAATCGGCTTACCCTCTAAATCGACTGATTGTTTGGGACTCATAATGCTAGAGGTGGGCTTGATAGCGATGGAGACACGCAAATCCTGTCCACTGCTAATGCCGCCCAAAGTGCCACCAGAATTATTGCTTGCAAATCCATCTGGGTGAAGCTCGTCGCCATGTTCGCTGCCGCGCTGACTAACGGCTTTAAAACCCGCCCCAATTTCAACGCCTTTAACGGCATTAATCCCCATCATCGCATGCGCAATATCCGCATCCAATTTATCGAATAAAGGCTCTCCAAGTCCGGCCGGTACATTGCGCGCGCGAACTTCGATGCGTGCACCACAAGAGTCCCCTGCTTTGCGCAATTCGTCCATATAGGTCGCGAGCTGAGGAATTATTTCAGCATTAGCCGCAAAGAAAGGATTCTTTTCAATTTCAGCATCATTTTTAAATGGAATTTCAATCCCACCTAATTGACTCATATAGCCATAAAACTCAGTGCCATACTTTTCGTGCAACCATTTTTTTGCAATCGCTGCAGCAGCAACTACTGGGGCTGTTAAGCGCGCCGATGATCTTCCACCACCGCGTGGATCGCGAATGCCGTACTTGTGCTGATATGCGTAGTCTGCATGGCCCGGTCGAAAGGTCTGCAATATATCGCCATAATCTTGACTGCGTTGATCGGTATTGCGAAGTAAAAGTGCAATAGGGGTACCTGTAGTTTTACCCTCAAATACGCCAGAAAGAATCTCAACCCTATCTTCTTCTTTTCGCTGAGCAACATGCCTGGAAGTACCGGGTTTTCGGCGATCTAAATCATGTTGGATATCAGGCTCAGAAAGCAGCATACCCGGAGGGCAACCATCCACCACCGCCCCAATTGCGAGACCGTGGGATTCACCAAAAGTGGTAACAGTAAAATGAAGGCCTAAAGTATTTCCTGACATACCGACATTATGTCATTTGTCAGCAAATATTGGCTAGAAAGCCTTAGGAAGCGGCTTTTTCGGTGTCTTCTGGCCAATCGCGAATATATGCCTTGAGCATCGTATTCTCAAAGTCCTTGGCCTCAACTACCGATTTTGCGACATCGTAAAAAGAGATTACGCCCATCAACATTTTTTGATCAACCACGGGTAAATAGCGGGCATGGCCAACCAACATCATGCGACGCACTTCATCGAGCTCGGTTTCCATATTGCATGTCAAAGGCTTTTGATTCATAACGGTACTAACCTGAAGACCTTCAAGTTTGCCATGATGTTTTGCTAATGCAGCAATCACCTCGCGGAAAGTCAGAAGGCCAACTAGCTTGTCGTATTCCATTACTACCAGGGAGCCAATATCATGCTCGCTCATAACCAGCACAGCTGTTTGCAGTGCCGTATCCGGAGCCACAGTAAAAAGAGTGCTTCCTTTAACGCGTAAGATGTCGTGAACTTTCATTTAGTCTCCGAAAACGGTGCTTGCTATAACCTCAATATAGACTCAAGACCCATTTGAATCAAGAGCTGAGATACCAGTTTTAGTAATGCATAACCCTAATGAAGCCATTCCGAATATCAGGCAAATTGGCTATCAATACCGCACCCGTTAAGGTGATCCACCAGGTCATATAGATCCACATGAGACCAAGCGGGAAGATGGCAAAAGCGCCATAAACCGTCTTATAAAAAAGGCGGTATGGCTCAAAAAAAAATGGCAAAGCCAAATTTCATCAACTCAAAAGCGAGGGCCGCTACAAAAGCGCCAGTAAAGGCGTCGCGCCACAAAATCTTGGCATAGGGAAGAATTTTGTAAACAACTGCGTAAACCAGAATGGCTAGGCAGACAGGAGCTATTGTGGCTACCAATTGAAAACCAACAGATATTGCGCTGATCCAACCCTCGGATGCACTAAATAAAACACCGCTCAGGTAAATCCAAAAGCCCAGGAGTATTGGCACCAAAACTGTAGCCGCGCCGTATATGGCGATTTTTTTATATAAAGGACGACTCTGGGTGACTTTGAATATTTGATTAAAAGCACCCTCAATCACCGCCAAGGTCATGATTGTTGTAATAATTAAGCCAGCTAAACCAACATAGGCCAGACCCCTCGCCTGATAAGAAAATTGATCTAAGTAAATGAATACTTGCTGGTTTACTCCTCCGGGCAATATAGGTATCTAAAATCCAGACTTTAAAAGCATTTTTAATTTGAATAACGCTGGGTAAATACCAAATCAAGATTGTGGCTATGGTGACCATGGGAACCACCGATAATGTCGTTGTACAGGCTAGACTGGCTGTGGTTTTTTTAAATTTTGGCCACGATTACGCTCCCAGATCTCTTTTTCCAAGAGAGAGCCATAATTGGGGGTTACGAATAATGCGCATCGCCGTATCATAAGAGATCACCATGAGCCAACCTGCAATTTTAGTTTTGTACTACTCCAGCTATGGCGCGACCAAGGCCTTGGCGCGCCTAATTGCCGAAGGGATCGAAAGCGTTCCTGGGGTAAGCGCTCGACTAAGAACGGTGCCGGCAATATCAACCGTTTGTGAAGCTACAGAAGGCTCCATCCCTCAAGAGGGCGCACCGTATGTGGAATATTCCGACTTACGAGAATGTATTGGACTGGCCTTAGGCTCGACAACACGATTTGGCAATATGGCGGCACCCATGAAGTACTTTTGGGATGACAGCTCTTCCGAGTGGCTCAACGGCGCTTTTAAGAGGCAAACCAGCCTGTGTTTTTACTAGTACAGGTAGCATGCATCATGCATAGCGGACAAGAGAGCACCCTCTTAACAATGATGATCCCACTTCTACACCGCGGCATGTTATTGATGGGTATCCCCTATAGCGAACCTGATTTGATGTCATCCAATACTGGTGGCATCCATTATGGCGCTACCCATCTCGCCCATGCTGATGGACGAGCGCCTATCAGCCCAGAGGAACAACGTTTAGCCAAAGCTCAAGGAAAACGCCTTGCTGAGAGCGCCTTACTGCTACACCTCAATAAACAGTAAGGCATTCAAGCTCATCGTGATTAAAAATATTCTCAATAAGAACCCCTATCAACTGATCGCTACGGCCGCATTTATCGATTTATTTATTCTCTGTGTGCGTTGGGAATGGTTTCTTTCGCCCTTGCGACCCTGTGGATCTTGGTTAATTCTCAAAGGAATTCCTCTGTTATTTGCCATTCCCGGCCTCTGGAAGGGCAAGGTTTACACCATGCAATGGGCATCCATGTTGATCTTGTTGTATGTAACAGAAGGCCTAGTTCGCATTCTGGAAACGGGGCTCAACTTTTGGCTTGCGCTTCTTGAGACCATACTCGCAACAGTTGGATTTGTTTGTCTACTCATTTATCTGAAGCCCATTAAAAAAGAGGCAAAAGACTTGAAGAGAAAACTTCAATCAGAGCGCTCTGGGAAGTAGTCATGCCGGATTTTGTGGCGGCACAATTCCTGATAAAGCCATTGAAAGGCTCTAGACGCAGAAAATACCCCTCATTACCCTGAAGCGCTATCGATTGAAGAAAAACGAAGCTTTTTGTGAAATATTTTGTAATTCATGTCATCTTGAGGCGTTTTTCGTGCGTTGTATGGCCATGGAGGTGACAAATATGTCAACAAGACTCAAACGTTGGGCCCGCGCAAACTTGTCCAAAAGGACGCCTGAGGTCGCTATTGGCTATCTGGATAGCCAATATCGCGATATTGCTTGGCGCTATATTCGCATCCTGGGCTTTGAGCGCACCAGCAGCTTCATGGCGAGCAATAATTTTCATCCAGAGTAAGAATTCAATCCATAAATAACTGATTTATTTGGGGATTTTTGTTTTATATGCTCAATCTAGATGTTCTTTCCAAAGAATGCTCTTGATTCAGCCAATAAAAGACCTGGAATCTCCTCTGGAATGTAATGTCCGCTCGGAACAGGCTTTCCAGCGATTTCTGAAGCAGCCACCCGCCTACAGTCCTCCACAGGCTGATAGCACTGATTTACTAACCCATGCGCGCCCCAAAGCACCATTAAGGGCATCTGAAATAGCTTGCCGGATGTACGATCTTCCCGATCATGAATTAAATAAATAGAGGCAGCAGCTCGGTAGTCCTCGCACATCGTATGCAGGCTTTCCGGATTGCTGGCGCCTGCTAGATATTCCATCCATCTATCCGGGGAGAATATTCCTGTTCCCGCATGTCGTCCCATATGATTTTTGAGCCAATACTCTGGATTAGCCCCAATTATTGTTTCAGGAACTGGCTCGGGCTGAATCAAGAAAAACCAATGCCAATAGCCCTTGGCAAAAGCCATTGTTGTACTTTCATACATTGCCAATGTTGGAGAAATGTCCAGAATCATTAAACACAGAACGCTTTGTGGAAAATCCATGGCCAACCTGTGGGATACACGTCCACCTCGATCATGACCAAGCAAGAAGAACTACTCGTATCCCAATGCCTTCATTAATGCGTGCTGGTCAGCTGCAATTGATCTTTTGGAATAGGTTGAGTGATCTGCTTTGCCATACGGCTTTGATGAAGCGCCATACCCCCTTAGATCAGATGCAATCACTGTAAAGTCTTTCGCCAATTCAGGAGCAACCTGACTCCAAATTGCTTTGGTTTCCGGGAAGCCATGAAGCAACAATAAAGGTGATCCGCTACCGCCAATCAGATAAGCAATATCAATAGAACCATCATCAGATGGGATAGTAACTTTATTTTCTTTAAAGCCAGGAAAAGAAACGGACATGATTTACCCAATAAAAAAGAGCCTCTTTGCAGAGGCTCTTAAAGTTTTAGCATTACTTACTGGCCATCGCCTGAATTTCAGCAACAGTGACATACCCTTTGTTGCCTGAGTCAATATAACTAAAGTTACTGTAAATGCGGGGCATGCAACCCTTTGCCTCATCTAAAGTGAGTTTGCCATCTTGATTGGCATCGCACTTGGCAAAACGCTCAGCAATTGCTTGATTGCGTGATGAATCAGCTTGAGCAGTCAAAGGCAAACCGATCGCAATGCTTGCAGTCAGGATAAAAAATGATTTGATTACAAAATTCATGGTCGAGACTTATTTGCGAGTTGGCATAGGGTTTGCTGAAGTTTCCATGGCAGATCGAACCACTTTCTTAGCCATCGCAATAAAGGAGTCTGCAGAGCCAAAATTGGTTCTGAATGATTCACCTTGAACGGTAATCAAGCCCTCGCCCAACAATTGCTTTGATTGGCTATCAGTGATTTTGCTATCCACCAAAAGAGCGGGGATTTTAGAGTTCACGCCACCTGCATAAGCAGCCGCATTCATCGCCAAACCAATTGGCGTGAAATTCCATGGCTGCAAACTATCTGCTGAGCTTTCAGCACCAGTAATGCCAACAGATACACGAGCAACCCCAGGTCCTGGGTGAGTAACAATCCGAATATTCCCGCGCGAATTTACCGCCTCCACCATGGATGCCTGCAATGCAGCCGTAGCTTTATTAATAACATCTAAACTAACTTCTTTGGTGGCACTTTGATTTAAGTAAATTGGATCCAAAATCACTGCTGTATATGCGCCTGGGTTTACACTTGAAACACGATATCTCCAAACTCGAGTATCTGTTTCATTTGTTGCCATTGGAACTAAAAGATTGTAGTCAGGCAAGAATCCCGACTGAGGCATTGGCTGCGTTGCCAATTTAGGTGCATTGCTACAAGCAGTTAAAGCAACTGCGGCTACAAAAGAAGCGAGTGCTACATTTATTTTTTCATGCTGGGTCCAAGGTGAGTAAATTGCGTTATGAATTCTAATAAAGCACATCATACCTATTTCAATTTAATCTGGGGCTGGGCAAGGCAATGCGCTGCCAGTCTTTTGGTGAACCTGTGGTTTGCAATCAAATTGCCGCCCCGCTACTTCGCCCGATTGAGCAGATTTGTTCACTTCCGGCGCTTTTGCTGAAGCCAAACCAAACTCCCTGTAAAAAGCCTTATCCGTGCCCTGGCATGGCATTAATGCACCCGATTTTGAGTTCGATACATCTTTACACCGAGGGTTTGCATCAAGCCGAGCCTCTAATTTAGCGGTAGAGCAAGCTGATAACAAAACAGTGCAAAACAGTAAGAATCTAGATAGGCGAGTTTTCAGTGGGCCATTCTAAGGCGTGGTAGTCTGGGAAACAGACTAATTAGCTGCTTTTTGGGACATGCCGAGAAAATGAGAAGAAGTGGCCTGCCCAGCACGATTCGAACGTGCGACCTACGCCTTAGAAGGGCGTTGCTCTATCCAGCTGAGCTATAGGCAGCGTGTACTGGGACTGAATTAAGACTAAAAGAAAGTGGTCGGAGTACAAGGATTCGAACCTTGGACCCCCTGCTCCCAAAGCAGGTGCGCTACCAGGCTGCGCTACACTCCGACGCAATCAATATTCTACACCGAGAGGCCCATTAGAGGCAAATCCTGTAATATTCGTCCCATGTCTGCCTATTTTTCGAGCAAATTCAAAAAGCAATTTCAAGCTGCATTTGGCGCGATCTTGCTAGTATTTTGCTTGCTTGGCACGCATTGTACCGGCCTTTCTCATAGCATCTCTCATGCTGGCTTTCAAAGCCAAACGCTGGAGGCTGGCGGAGCAAGCAATGCTGATAATAGCTTTACCCACAGCCTAGAAGTTTGCCATTGATTTGACGCGCTTTCATTAGCCGGATTTATTCCAAGCACACAAAACGATATTTCAGCAATTCATCTAAGCTTGTTAGATCAATATAATGTCGATCTTGCATTTTTAAGAAGTCCAAACAATAGCGCTTATCAATCACGCGCTCCACCTTCCTTAATCCTTTAAAACATTAGCGCAGTATTGCGCACCATCGTTTTCATTAATCACCATAGTCTGGTGAGCTTGGATGAATATGAATTACCACTTTAAACTATTTTCTTACACTCATTTATTTGCTTTAACTCTGCTCTTATTGACGAGTCCAGCAAGGTCACAAACTCAAGCTGAGTCATTACCTCAATTGGATGTGACTGGTGTGCGAGAGAGCGGACAGGGCTTCCTATCTCCCAATAAAGTTTTAGCTGGAGATGAGCTCCAAAACAAATTATCGGGAACACTAGGCGCAACGTTAGCGAATGAAGTAGGTGTCGCCGCTACCGGCTATGGCGCCGGCACCTCAAGGCCAGTGCTTCGCGGCTTGGAGGGTGCGCGTGTACAAATCCTGCAGAATGGCCTGTCTGTAGGAGATGTTTCCAGCATTTCACCGGATCACGCTGTCGCTAGTCCTATGCAAAACACCCATCAAATTGAGATTTTGCGAGGCGCCTCCGCCCTACTTTATGGCTCTGGTTCAAGTGGTGGTTTAGTGAACGTTGTAAATGATCGCATTGTGACAAGCATGCCAGATGAAATATCAGGCGCAATGAATACAAGCTATGAAACTGTCAATCAAGGCAAGACGGTCAATATCGAGCTTGACGCACCAGCCGGCCCTCTGGCTTTACATTTCGATGCATCAATCAGCAATTCAAATAACTATCGCATTCCTGGATTTGCCGAACAAGGCGGTCCTAATGCGAACTGGGCCATTAATCCCGGAGAGCCAGTTAATATCCCCTACAGCGGCAAACTCCCCTTCTCCTTTAGCAATCAAAATAGTTTGGGACTAGGAGCTAGTTATGTGCGCACAGATGGCTATACCGGCATATCCTTAGAGCGCATGAATCATAGCTACGGAATTTCCACTCCCGATTGTGGATTTATTGAGCAGTCGCAAAATCGATATGATTTCGCCCACCAGACAAACGATCCTTTTGCAGGATTTAGCTCAGTCAAAATTAGCGCGGCCAATACTAATTACCAACATACCGAATTTACCAACAATGGAGTTGCCTCAACCCAATGGAATAACACCGCAACAGAAGCTAGGTTGGAACTAGCTCACAAAGAGTTTCTGGGATCAAAAGGAATTTATTGGCACTCAAATCACAGGCGCAACCCTGAACGCAACCGATTTATCAACCAATAGCTATGCCATTGTTCCGCAGACCAAGGCCAACTCGACCGCGCTCTTCTTGGTTGAAGAAGGAAGGTATGGACCGGTCAAAACCAGCATAGGAGCGCGTTATAACTATGCCACTCAAAACCCAACTTCAGGAACACAGTTTCCGAGTGCAGCTAGCCAGGATTTCGTACCAAATTCTTATAATCCGCCATTACTACAAAGTCGACAATTTAATCTGGTGTCTTACTCTGTTGGTGGGCTTCTGGATATTGCCAAAGGCTATGGCCTGGGTCTTGCATACACAGTTTCGCAAAGAGCACCTTCCGCCCAAGAGCTTTACTCTTATGGACCCCATGACTCAACGGCGACATTTGATATTGGCAATTCCAACTGAGGAAGAGAAACTTCTCATAATCTAGAGCTAAGTTTTCAAAAGACGCTTGGAATTATCCGTAGCAAGGCTAGCATTTATAACAATCAATTTAGCAATTTCATATACGGTTACTACACGGGCTCATACAGCAAGGCGAATGAAAACTTTTCAGTTGTCCAAGCATCACAAGCCAATGCCTCAATACAGGGTGCGGAAGGCGAGCTGAGTTATAACTGGAATGAAACCGGTATTGGTACTCGAGTATTTGGAGATGTGTCGCGCGGAACATTTGCATCAGGGGGCAACCTTCCATTACAGCCCGCTCCTCGCCTAGGAGCGGAATTAGGATATCAACTCAATGGCTGGCAGGCGGGCGCTACTTCTACAGCTACCAGCAAAATAAATTAGCCAGTTGGGAAATCGGACCAACGCCAAGCTATAACCTGGTCAATGCCAACCTCTCCTACACAGAACGCATTGGAAAAGTGAATTGGAGCGGCTATTTAATGTTAAAAAATCTCCTAAATGAGGAGATGCGCTATACGACTTCTCAAATGGCTGTGAGGCTATATGCGCCCCAGCCTGGCAGAAGTTTATTGGTGGGAGTGAGAGCTGCGTTCTAAGTGTCTATGCGGTAGGTATTAAATCGGCAATACTCTTTGCAGCGCTCATTGAGACTTCACCGTCTTGTGTCTCAACCATGACTCGCAACAAAGGCTCGGTTCCCGAGGAGCGAATCAGAACCCTACCAACACCTTTAAGCTCACTTTCAACTTGAGCAATTTTCTTCGTTAACTTTTCATCTAACTTCCACTCATAGCCGGGTTTAAATTTCACATTTAAGAGCACCTGAGGAAACAGAGTTACCGCATCCAACAATTGCGCAAGAGTCTTTTTAGACTGACTCATCACAGCTAATATTTGCAAGGCGGCAATAGTGCCATCACCCGTAGAGTGGCGATCCAGACAGAGTAAATGTCCAGAACCTTCCCCGCCTACATCCCAACCATTCTTTTTAAGAAGCTCCAAAACATAACGGTCACCAACGTTTGCGCGCTCAAAGCTGATGCCCAGTGCTTTTATGGCGTTTTCAACGGCAAAGTTCGTCATCAATGTACCTACGACACCACCAATGTTCAGGACACGATCCACGCGATCTTTGGCCAGCACATAAAGCAACTCATCACCATTAAATAATCTGCCAGTAGCATCGACCATTTGCAGGCGGTCAGCATCGCCATCCAAGGCAATGCCAATATCCGCCTTGACCTCTTGGACCTTTGCAATCAAAGCATCAAGAGCGGTTGCTCCACAGCCATCATTAATATTACGACCATCAGGGTGCACGCCAATAGAAATCACTTCCGCACCCAGCTCATGAAATACATGCGGCGCGGTGTGATATGCGGCACCATTCGCGCAATCTACAACAATCTTCAGACCCTTAAGATTAAGACTGCCTGGAGCTGTAGATTTACAAAATTCAATGTATCTACCAGCAGCGTCATCCAACCGATAGGCCTTCCCCAAATCTTTTGAACTTACGCACCCTATTGGGTCTTCCAATTCTTTTTCAATAGCCAATTCAAAATCATCAGAAAACTTATCGCCATCCGCGGAAAAGAATTTGATACCGTTATCTTGATATGGATTATGAGAGGCGGAGATAACCAATCCAGCGGAGAGACGGAGTGCTCTTGTGAGATAAGCCACACCAGGCGTTGGAATGGGCCCACATAACATGACGTCAACGCCAGCGGCAGCAAAGCCAGCCTCTAAAGATGCCTCTAGCAAATAGCCCGAAACGCGGGTATCTTTGCCAATTAATATTTGGCAACGCTCTCCTGGTTTGGCAGCGCGAGACAATACGTTGCCAGCCGCATAACCTAAGCGAGTCATAAATTCCGGGACGATTGGAAATTTTCCAACCTCACCACGAATTCCGTCAGTACCAAAGTATTGTTTTTTCATGCTTTTCATTATAAAACTTAGACCGATCCCATTGTTTCAATAGCCTCGCAGAGCTTTAGGGCATCAACCGTCTCAGCAACGTCATGGACTCGGACAATTTTGGCGCCACGATCTGCGGCCATAACGGCTTCGGCTATGCTGGGAGCAACTCGCTCATTAGTGTCTTTGCCGGTAATTTTCCCGATCATCGATTTTCGGGAGATGCCAGCCAATACCGGAAACCCTAGAGAAGAAAAATCTGCAAAGTTTCTGAGCATGTTGGGGTTATGCTCCAAGCTCTTTCCAAAACTAAATCCCAGATCAATGGCGATACGTTCAATGGCGCTCCCCATGGAAATCAATAGATCAGCACGCTCTTTTAGAAATTGATTTACTTCTGCAATAACATTCTTGTATTCAGGATTAAATTGCATACTCACGGGATCGCGTTGCATATGCATTAATACAATGCCACAGTTGTGACTTTCTGAAACGGAATGTACAGAGCCCATCTGTCTCAATGCCCACATATCATTTACGCAATCTACGCCAGCAAGTAAAGCCCGGCGCATTGTTTCTGATTTATAGGTATCAATGGAAAGCGGAACGCCGCAATTTTTGAGCCCCTCAATCACTGGGCGCACCCTATCCAACTCTTCTTGAAGCCGTACCGGATCTGCCCCCGGTCTTGTAGATTCTCCGCCAATATCAATAAGATCAACACCATCGGCAATCATCACCTCTGCCCTGGCGATAGCATCCTTCGCGGTGCTGAATTTTCCGCAATCAGAGAATGAATCGGGAGTCGCATTGCGAATGCCCATCACGATTGGGCGCTTACGTTTTGTGAAATCAAAAAGAAAACGCCCAAAACGCCAAGTTGTGGACCTCTCTTGCTGACCTTGATAACGCATCAACGATCGAACTTATTGCTTTACTTATGCGGTAGCGGGAGCGCTACCAGCTGCCGGGCCAGGCGTCCCAGCGGAATTGCCAAACTGAGTTGCTGGCGGCGGTTTTGGCGCACGTGGTGGGCGACCTTCCATGATGTCGTTGATTTGCTCGGCATCAATAGTTTCCCACTCTAGTAAAGCAGCAACCATTGCCTCAACCTTGTCGCGATTTTGCTCCAATATTGATCTTGCCAGCGCATACTGACTATCAATCAAAGTGCGAATTTCCGCATCTACTTTTTGTTGAGTCAACTCAGAAACAGTTTTAGTGCTGTTGCGCCCAAACATGCTTTCAGGTTCTGTATCGACATACACCATGATGCCCAAGCTATCACTCATGCCATAGCGAGTTACCATATCGCGAGCCATCTTCGTGGCACGTTCAAAGTCATTGGATGCGCCAGTACTCATGGAATGCATGAAGACTTCTTCTGCCGCACGACCACCAAATAAGATTGCCAACTCTCCCAACATGCGATCTTTATATAGATTCACACGATCAAATTCCGGTAATTGCCAAGTCACACCTAACGCCATGCCGCGCGGCATGATTGTCACTTTATGAACAGGGTCCGCTTTTGGCAGCACCTTAGCGACAACCGCATGTCCAGACTCGTGATAAGCCGTATTGCGACGCTCTTCTTCGCGCATTACCGCAGACTTACGCTCAGGGCCCATGTAGATCTTATCTTTAGCATCTTCAAAGTCTTTCATATCAACGGAGCGCTTGTTGCGACGAGCGGCGAACAAAGCCGCTTCATTTACTAGGTTTGCTAAATCAGCGCCAGAGAATCCAGGAGTACCACGAGCCAAGACCGCAGCATTCACATCTGGATCAATGGGAACCTTACGTATGTGAACTTGCAGAATCTGTTCACGACCACGAATATCAGGCAAACCAACATGAACCTGACGGTCAAATCGACCCGGTCTGAGCAATGCCTTATCCAATACATCGGAACGGTTTGTTGCGGCGACCACGATCACGCCACTATTGCTTTCAAAGCCATCCATTTCAACCAGCATTTGGTTTAAGGTCTGTTCGCGCTCATCATTACCGCCGCCCATACCAGCGCCACGATGACGGCCAACCGCATCGATCTCATCGATAAAAATGATGCAAGGGGAATTCTTTTTGGCATTCTCAAACATGTCTCGAACACGTGAAGCGCCAACACCTACAAACATTTCCACAAAATCAGAGCCGGAGATGGAGAAGAAAGGAACTTTAGCTTCGCCCGCAATCGCACGCGCTAAAAGGGTCTTACCGGTACCCGGAGGACCAACAAGTAAAACGCCATGAGGTATGCGACCGCCTAGTTTTTGAAACTTTTGTGAATCCTTTAAGAAGTCTACTAATTCAAACACCTCTTCTTTAGCTTCATCGCATCCAGCAACGTCTGCGAAGGTTACGGTATTGCTATTCTCATCAATTAAGCGCGCTTTAGATTTACCAAAGGAGAATGCGCCGCCTTTGCCGCCACCTTGCATTTGGCGCATCATGAAAAACCAAAAGCCAATAATCAATAGCGTTGGTCCAAGATAGTACAAAGCTGAAACCAGCATATTAGGCTCGTCTTCCGCTTTGCCAGTCACTTGAACGCCATACTTCATCAAATCACCGACCATCCAGATATCGCCTGGAGAAATAATCGAATACCTATTGCCGTCAGCAGGCGTAACCTGCAATGTGCGCCCTTGAACATCGACACGCTTTACTTTTCCTGCTTTCGCGTCATCCATGAATTGGGAATAGGTAACCTGATTCTGGTCCTTGGGCTTATCAAACTGTTTAAAAACAGTAAAAAGCACCAAGCCCACAATGAGCCACACACCGATTTTTTGGAACATATTGCTGTTCAAAATGAGTCCTTTTCTGGATTGGTCCAGGAGTTAAAGCGAATCGCTACCAAAGTATTTGATTCTACTACCACCCTGTTTCAAGAGCTAATGGCGTATTTATTTAATAAACCCCTATAAAACGGGGTTATTGATGGCATTTAAGATCTATTTCGGCGGTTTTAGGTTTCGCCCCAGAAGAAATATCTCCGCAGAGCGTGCTCGGGATGCCTTTGGCTTTCTAGAGACAACCGTTTTGAAGACCTTTTTAAAAGACTCAACAATCTGGCTATAGCCGCTGCCGTTAAAGCACTTTATTAACAATGCGCCTTCGGGCTTTAGATGTGCGACAGCAAAATCGAGTGCAATTTCCGCCAAAAAGGCCATTCTGGCTGCATCAGATACACCAACACCCGATAAGTTTGGGGCCATGTCTGACAATACCAAGTCCACTTTGCCTTCCGCATCCTTAGGCAGCAAAGCCTCCAATGCGGCAAGCCCCTCATCCTCACGGACATCGCCTTGAATAAAACTAACATCCGCAATAGCTTCCATAGGCAAAATATCAATAGCGATGATTTGCCCGTCTGGTTTTCCTGACTCTATCTTGGGATTGCTTTTGCCTAGCTCCGTTAAACGGTTGCGAGCGTACTGAGACCAGCTTCCCGGGGCGCTCCCAAGGTCAACAATAGTCATGCCTGCTTTGATGAGGTGATCCTGCCCGTCAATTTCACTGAGCTTATAAGCCGCCCTTGCACGATAGTCCTCTTTCTGAGCCATCTTCACATAGGGATCAGTTAAATGATCCTGCAACCAACTTTTATTCAATTTATTCTTTGCCACAACTTACCAACTTTCAACTAGCATTTTCTTGGTTTCTGCCGCCTAAAGCAAAAGGAATTAAAGGAAAATCGCTACATTCACTCTAATGTGACGGATTTTGACAATGAATGCTCTATCATCAAGCCCATGACTTCTCTGATTCTTACCCCCGCACAACGCAAATCTCTTAAAGCTGACGCACATGACTTAAGTCCTGTTGTTATGGTCGGCGGAGATGGCTTAACTCCAGCCGTAGTTAAAGAGGCGAAGCTAGCTATTAATCACCATGGCTTAATCAAGATCCACGTTTTTGGTGATGATCGTAAAGTTCGCGTCGCAATTTATGAAGAGCTATGCGATACATTAGATGCGGCACCAGTTCAGCATATCGGTAAATTGCTTGTACTCTGGAAACCAAAGGACGCTGTTGAAGAAGCGTTCAGTAATCTTGTGCGCTCAAGCAAGCAAACCAAAAAATCCTTACAAGCGCCGCGCACAAAACGTCAGCCTAATCGCGCAGCCCCCAAAGCTGGAGTACGCACAAGCACTTCCGAGCGCTCAGACCGCCGTTCTGCCTCTAACGCATCTCCATTTGCGCGCGCTGCAGCCGTTAAGTCTGCAACACCCAAGAAAAGGGTTGTGCGTTCAGAGGCCGCTGAGTCAAAAATTGGCTGGTCCTCCCCTGGCTACAGAAAAGCTGCTGCAGCACCAGCACCGATTAAGAAACGCAAAGTCAGCATGAGTAGCACCAAAAATAAATCATTGGGCTCTTGATTAAAGATCTCAAACAAAACGCCGCTAGTCGGCGTTTTTTGTTGCGTGCCACACCAGCACCAGACCCAATAATGATTGGATCATAAATAACACATTAGAGACTCCATGAAGTCGACAAAATAAATTCGCATTACTTGATTCTCGTACCGATAAACCCAAGTACAAGGCCTGATCTCTTAAGGAATTCATCCACGGTATGAGAATAAATGCAGCACCAACAGTACAAGTCAACATCCCAAGCAATAGCCAGCGTGCAATACGAAACTGAGAGTTGCCAAGTCGAACCAAGTGGTTAGCCATCACCATCAGTATCACGCTAATGAGAACGCCAATGTAGGCAGTTGATTTGAATAGGGATGCCGCAATCATTCCTGAAACCTGTCTGTCGCCAAAGCTGGAAAAAAGAACTGGCACCACTAAAAATCCAATAGAAATCAAGCTA
Source organism: Polynucleobacter necessarius (assembly GCF_900095215.1). Taxonomy (NCBI): domain Bacteria; kingdom Pseudomonadati; phylum Pseudomonadota; class Betaproteobacteria; order Burkholderiales; family Burkholderiaceae; genus Polynucleobacter; species Polynucleobacter necessarius. The sequence goes on from NZ_LT606949.1 coordinate 864,451, forward strand.
CCAACCCAGAGACCTGACATCAGGCGAAAGATTCTCTGGGTCTGCTGTTGATGCATTAGACGTAACGCACAGCCAAGATTTCTACCTCTCGATTTCCACCAGAGGCCTGGACTCCCACAACATCGCCCTCTTCTTTGCTGATTAAGGCACGGGCAATTGGTGAGCTAATAGAGATTTTGTTTGAAGCAATATCAGCCTCATCATCGCCGACGATTTGATAGGTGAACTTAGTGCCATCTTCAAGATCTTCGAGATCCACGGTGGCGCCAAATACCACTCGGCCAGTCACATCAAGTGATGCAGGATCAATAATTTGAGCGGCCGAGAGCTTACCTTCTAGCTCTTGAATGCGCCCTTCAATAAAGCCTTGCTTTTCTTTGGCGGCATCATATTCAGCATTCTCAGAAAGATCGCCTTGAGCGCGAGCCTCGGCAATTGCATTAATCACTGCAGGACGTTCAACGTGCTTAAGGCGCTGCAACTCCTCTTTGAGGAGTTCCGCACCACGCTTAGTAATCGGAATTGTGCTCATACAACCAACCTAACTTAAAATTCTTGCGCAAAATTACGCATACAAAAGTCAATTTTAGATTAAATAAGCGCCCGATGTAAGCCCTGCAAGGAATAGACCTCAAGCGACTCTAGCTTTCCATTCTGGGATGCTAACAAGCCATCCATGACGGCACGTGCCGCACTGATAGTTGTGTAATACGTCACGCCATTGGCTTGGGCGCTGGTGCGAATGGATCTAGAGTCAGCAATGGCGGTACGAGTTTCATCCACCGTAGTAAATACCAATGAGATCTCGCCATTCTTAATGAAATCCACAATATGCGGACGACCATCTTTCACCTTATTCACTACTCGAACTGGTAAACCAGCTGCCTCAATTGCGGCGGCCGTTCCATTGGTAGCCACCATTGGAAAGCCAAGCTGATGCAATAACTTAGCCACTTCAACCGCTTTAGGCTTATCACTATCTTTTACGGTCAGAAGAGCTGTGCCGCCCTTCGGCAGCTTAATACCCGCACCCAACTGAGACTTAAACAAAGCTTCACCGAAGGTTTTGCCAACACCCATCACCTCACCGGTAGAGCGCATCTCAGGCCCCAGAATTGGATCAATACCAGGGAATTTGTTAAATGGGAAGACTGCTTCCTTGACTGAAAAATAAGGAGGCTTCACTTCAGCTTTGATACCTTGCTGCGCCAGCTTCTGACCGACCATACAACGGGCGGCAATTTTTGCTAGTTGCAGACCAGAAGCCTTAGATACAAATGGCACAGTACGGGACGCACGTGGATTAACCTCAAGAACATAGATCACATCTTTGCCATCCACATTTTGGATAGCAAACTGAACGTTCATCAAACCAACCACATTCAATCCCTTAGCCATTGCCGCTGTTTGACGTTTAATTTCTTCAACCGTAGCATCCGATAAGGAGTATGGAGGCAGAGAACACGCTGAATCACCAGAGTGAACGCCAGCCTGCTCAATATGCTCCATAACACCGCCAATAAACACGGTCCCACCATCGCTAATGCAATCCACATCACACTCAATTGCATCGTTAAGGAAGCGATCTAAGAGCACTGGGGAGTCATGCGACACTTTTACTGCTTCGCGCATATAACGCTCTAAGTCACGTCCATCATGAACCATTTCCATTGCACGACCACCTAAAACATAGGATGGGCGAACAACTAATGGGTAACCAATTTCTTCAGCTAACTTAAGAGCCTCTTCCTCGGTGCGCGCAGTTCGGTTAGGCGGCTGACGCAGACCAAGGTCTTGCAATAGCTTTTGGAAACGTTCGCGATCTTCTGCAGCGTCAATCATATCTGGTGAAGTGCCGATAATTGGCACGCCATTGCGCTCAAGATCTAAAGCCAATTTCAAAGGTGTTTGGCCTCCATACTGAACGATGACGCCCTTTGGCTTTTCTTTAGCCACAATTTCTAATACGTCTTCAAGAGTCAGCGGCTCAAAGTAGAGGCGATCGGACGTGTCATAGTCGGTTGAAACTGTTTCAGGGTTGCAGTTAACCATGATGGTTTCATAGCCATCATCGCGCATTGCTAGGGCAGCATGTACGCAGCAATAGTCAAACTCAATACCTTGACCAATACGATTCGGGCCTCCGCCCAAAACCATGATCTTTTCTTTATTGGTTGGCTGTGACTCGCACTCGCCATGCTCTGCTTCATACGTTGAATACAGGTAGGCAGTGTTTGTGGAGAATTCCGCTGCGCAGGTATCTACACGCTTATACACAGGGACCACTTTTAAGCGATGACGTGCAGCGCGAACTGAAGCGGCATCAATGCCCAATAACTTTGCTAAGCGACGATCAGAAAAGCCTTTTTGCTTTACAAAGCGTAATTCTGGAGCAGTCAGGCTATCAATCTTGCGCTGTTTAAGTTCAGCCTCAATGGTGATGAGCTCTTCGATTTGCTCTAAGAACCAAGGATCCACTTTCGTCTCGCTATAGATCTCATCAAGACCCATACCCATACGGAATGCATCTGCCAGATACCAAATACGATCTGGACCCGGTTCATTAATTTCATTGATGATGTCATCAAGGTCTGTAGATACTTCATCAAGACCATCAACCCCAACCTCAAGACCACGAAGCGCTTTGTGGAAAGACTCTTGGAAAGTGCGGCCAATCGCCATCACCTCACCAACAGATTTCATTTGAGTTGTTAAACGAGAATCTGCTTGTGGGAATTTCTCAAAGGCAAAGCGTGGAATCTTAGTAACCACGTAATCAATTGAAGGCTCAAAGGATGCTGGTGTAGCGCCACCAGTAATGTCATTCTTCAATTCATCCAATGTGTAGCCTACCGCTAATTTGGCGGCAATCTTTGCAATTGGGAAGCCAGTTGCTTTTGAAGCCAATGCGGATGAACGCGATACGCGTGGGTTCATTTCAATGACAATCATGCGGCCATCGACTGGATTAATAGAGAACTGCACGTTAGACCCGCCAGTATCAACACCAATTTCCCTGAGAACCGCAATCGATGCATTACGCATGATTTGATACTCTTTGTCTGTCAAAGTCTGCGCAGGAGCAACCGTAATGGAGTCTCCAGTATGCACACCCATTGGGTCTAAGTTTTCAATAGAGCAAACAATGATGCAATTGTCGTTGCGATCACGCACCACTTCCATCTCGAACTCTTTCCAGCCCAAAAGAGACTCTTCAATCAAGAGCTCGCGCGTTGGCGATAAATCAAGACCGCGTTTGCAAATCTCTTCAAATTCTTCTCGGTTATAAGCAATACCACCGCCAGACCCACCCATAGTGAAGGAAGGTCGAATGACCACAGGGAAGCCTGAGCTGCCGGTTTCCTTTTGAATGCGCTGCTGCACTTCATAAGCCTCATCCATTGAATGGGCAATACCGGAGTTCGCAGAGCCCAAACCAATTTTGGTCATGGCTTCTTTAAATTTCTGGCGATCTTCTGCTTTATCAATTGCTTCTGGAGACGCGCCAATAAGTTCACAACCGTATTTTGCTAAAACACCGTGACGATGTAAATCGAGTGCGCAATTGAGCGCTGTTTGGCCACCCATGGTTGGGAGAATCGCATCAGGCTTCTCGGTAGAAATAATACGCTCAACTACCTCCCAAGTAATAGGCTCAATGTAAGTCACAGCAGCCATTTCCGGGTCGGTCATGATGGTTGCAGGATTGCTGTTTACCAAAATCACTTTGTAACCTTCATCACGCAAAGCTTTACAAGCTTGCGCGCCGGAGTAGTCAAACTCACAGGCCTGACCAATGACAATGGGGCCAGCACCAATAATTAAGATGCTCTTAATGTCGCTACGCTTAGGCATTATTTACCCTCCTTCTTGCTGGCAGCATTCATGAGCTCCACAAAACGATCAAATAAATAGGCAATGTCATGGGGGCCTGGTGAGGCTTCAGGATGCCCCTGGAAGCAAAGTGCCGGTTTATATTTCCAAGCTAACCCTTGCAACGATCCGTCAAACAAAGAAACATGGGTAACACGAATATTGGTTGGCAATGTATTAGCGTCAACAGCAAAACCATGATTCTGCGAAGTAATTGCCACTCGGCCAGTATCCAAATCTTTAACGGGATGGTTTGCGCCATGGTGGCCAAACTTCATCTTCAAAGTCTTGGCGCCGGCGGCAATGCCCATAATTTGATGACCCAAACAGATACCAAATGTTGGAACACCCTTTTCAATAATTTCTTTTGCGGCAGCAATTGCGTAATCACATGGACCAGGATCTCCAGGACCATTTGAAAAGAAGACGCCATCCGGATTCATGGCCAAAACTTCTGCTGCGCTAGTTTGTGCGGGGACCACCGTTAACTCGCAACCGCGCTCGGTGAGCATACGCAAAATATTGCGTTTCACGCCAAAGTCATAAGCAACTACTTTGTTAACTTGCTTGCTTGTATCTAAAGTTCTGTAAGCTGGTTTGCCATTAGGGCTGTGCAGATCCCATTCAGCTTCACGCCACTCATATGATTTTTTAGTAGTAACAACTTTTGCCAAGTCTAATCCAGCCATGCCAGCGAAAGTCTTTGCAAGCTCAAGCGCCTTATTGCCTAAAGTTTCGTAGCTATCGCCCACCTTGCCAGCAACAATTGCGCTTGATTGAGCGGCCTTGTCTCGAAGAATTCTGGTGAGCTTACGAGTATCAATACCGGAGATTCCTAGAACCCCCGCTTTAGATAAATAATCATCAAGAGAGCCTTCTGAGCGGAAGTTGGATACCCGTTTTGGCAGATCTTTTACAACCAGACCTGCCGCATGAATCCGATCAGATTCCGCATCCTGAGCATTTACACCGACATTACCAATGTGAGGGTAAGTCAAAGTAACGATTTGGCGTGAATAGCTAGGATCAGTAATGATCTCTTGGTATCCAGTCAAAGCGGTATTGAAAACAACTTCGCCGGTAGTTTCGCCTGGGACGCCAATACTAAATCCGGGAAATAGAGTGCCGTCGGCTAGAGCCAACACGGCGGGGGAAAAAGAAGGAAGCAAGGGTGACAAACCATCTCCAGTCCCTGCTCCATCCGACGCTCAAAACCCTCAAAAAAACCAACCCGAGGATGTTTTTGCGGGAGGTGAGTGTCTTTAAGCGCTAGGGTATTTAATTAGTTTCGAACCCTTAAATCATACCATTTTTACTCGTAAACCCTTGACTCCCCAGCCCAATGGGCTCTAAAAGGAAAAAGCTCCCCCAGCCATTGGGCAGGAGGAGCAATTTGTCCAAAATTACCGGTTTTTAAGCATTGGCACTTTGCTCGATGACGGTCTTAATTTGAGCCAAAACAGACTGGTCGTCCATGGTACTGATATCGCCAGGATCACGACCTTCAGCAACCGCCTGAAGAGCGCGACGCACAATCTTGCCAGAGCGAGTCTTAGGCAAGGCTGTAACTACATACACCCGTCCAGGGCGAGCAATCGCGCCCAACGTGCTGTCTACAGTCTTCATGCACTCCGACTCCAAAGTGGCGGTATTGGAAGCATCTTTTGGAATAACAAACGCAATAGCCGCCTGGCCTTTAAGCTTGTCCTCAATACCCACCACCGCTACCTCGGAAATATTCGGATGACTCGAGATGCTCTCTTCGATTTCGCGAGTGCCAAGACGATGGCCAGCAACGTTGATCACATCATCAGTACGGCCCAGAATAAAGAAGTAGCCATCCTTATCTTTAATACCCCAGTCAAACGTTGAGTCAATTAACTTGACAGGAATAGTTTCCCAATAGGTGCTAATGAAGCGCTTATCGTCACCCCACACAGTTTGCATACAGCGCGGAGGCAATGGACCTTCAATGGCAATCACACCCCCTTCTGATCTGGACCCAATTCGTCCGAGGTCGCATCGTCCAGCAACTTCATGTTGCAACCAAAGGATGGCACTCCTGGTGAGCCAAATTTGTGCGGCATTACTTCTAATCCACGCTGGATTGCCAACATGGGCCAGCCAGTTTCTGTTTGCCAATAGTTAGCCACAATCGGCTTATTAATCGCGCCATGAATCCAGCTTGCGGTTTGTTCGTCCAAAGGCTCGCCAGCCAAGAACAATGCGCGTAATTTAGAAAGATCGTACTTAGTTAAGAATGCGGGGTCCTGTTTTTTCAGAACACGAACAGCTGTTGGCGCCGAGAACATGACAGATACTTTGTATTTATCTACCAGCTCCCACCAAATGCCAGCATCAGGACGCAATGGTGTTCCTTAATACATGATGGTAGCCATGCCTGAGAGTAATGGCGCATAAATAATGTATCTATGTCCAACAACCCATCCACTGTCTGATGTACAGAACATGGTTTCACCGGCATTACCAGTGAATATATGTTTCATTGAAGCGGCAAGCGCTACCGCATAACCACCAGTGTCACGTTGCACACCCTTCGGTTTGTCGGTAGTACCAGAGCTATACACAATATAAGAAGGATGTGTGGCATCAACCCACTCAACAGGCACTACATCCTTCAGATGTTTTTGACGTTCTGTTGCATAGTCCAAATCGCGGCCAGCCACAGTTGTACATTCAGTCAAACCACGATTCACAATCAATACTTTTGCAGGCTTATATTCAGCAAGAGAGATTGCCTCGTCAAGCAAGGGCTTATATGGCACGGCCTTGCCGCCACGCGCACCTGCTTCAGCAGTCACAATCCGTGTTGGTTTCGCATCATCAATACGCGATGCCAAGCTATGAGATGCAAATCCACTAAACACTACGGAATGAATGGCGCCAATACGGGCGCAAGCAAGTATTGCAAAACAAGCTTCAGCGATCATCGGCATATAGATAAGTACGCGATCGCCCTTTTGAATACTATTTGCTTTATAGATTGCAGCCATACGCTTGACTTCTTCGTATAGCTCTTTGAATGTATATGCTTTTTCTCGGTTTGTTTTCTATTGAAACAGCAACCAGCGCAATTTGATCTGGACGATCTGTTAGGTGACGATCTACAGCGTTGTAGCAAAGATTGGTTAAGCCGCCCTCGGACCACTTCGCAAACGGAGGATTGTCGTAATTCAGCACTATATTAAACGGTTTTTCCCAATGGATTAATTGCGCTTGCCCCCAAAAAATCCATCCTGGTCTTTAATTGAGCGTTCATGATGTGCTTTATATAGGACATGGTCAACCTAATTTCTTAAAAAAGTTACTCAAATTACTGGCTTTTATTCACCCATTTACTAGCGTTATTGCTGGCAGAGATTGGTGAATTACCATTTTTCGCAGATTTTACAAGCCCTGTCGATGCGGATTTATGCTGAGATGCAGCATTTTTTCCGGAAGAATTACCCTTAGAACCCGGTTTGTCAGCTGTTTTTGTTGTGACTGGGGGTGCGCATTTAGCAGATTTCCCGCCCTTTGAACCCTTAACGGTTTTGGGACATTTAGGCGCTGGGGGTGCTGGCTTTTCTAGACTTAATCTGGCATTTTCCGCGATTGCAGTAGATACATCCCCCAGACGACGTCTGGTTTTTGGAATTAATACTGTGGAGCCCGCTTTGATGCGCATACCTTTCGGTATCCCATTGACCTCCCTCAGCGCATCAACATCGACCCCTAAAGTTTTAGCCGCTTGGTCCACACTCTCAGTTTTAGATACCTGAACTGCTGTCCATGTCGACAGTGGTTTGGTGTATTGCTTTAGATTTGCTTGGAAGATTTCAGCGTGTGCGAATGGCAATAGGATTTGCTGATTCGCATTACTCAAGATCACAGGTTTATTAAATGAAGGATTGAGACTATGAAATTCATCAGCAGGAATTTCAGCTAACCTAATCGCCAAAGCAACATCAATATCGCCACCCACATCAAGCGCCACAAAGTATGGATGGTTCTCAAGCTCTGGCAAAACAATTCCATATGACTGTGGATCTAGCACGATTTGACGATAGGCCATTAACTTCGGAACGTAATTTCGCGTTTCACGCGGTAAAGTCAAGCTCTCGTAATTCGTTGGCAATCCCGCCGCAGCATTGCGCTTCTGAGCTTTGGCAATATTGCCAGCACCCCAGTTGTATGCCGCCAGTGCCAACTCCCAGCTACCGAATTGATTATTCAAGCGCTGCAGGTAATCTAAGGCCGCATCCGTAGACTGCAGCACATCGCGACGTTCATCTCTAAATACATTTTGCGTTAGACGAAAATCCTTGCCGGTAGCCGGCATGAACTGCCATAAACCCACTGCTTTTGCACTGGACTTAGCATTGGTAACAAAAGCGCTTTCCACAAATGGGAGCAGCGCAATCTCCGTTGGCATATTGCGTGCGTTTACTTCCTGGACGATATAAAACAAATACCGTGATGAGCGCGTCATTGAACGATTAACGTAATCGGGCCTGGCAGCTAACCAACGCACTTGCTCTATCTCCAGAGGAGTGTTCATTGGCTTCATTTGGAATCCATCCCGAATGCGCAGCCACAGATTGTATGACGGCGCATAGAATTTGCTAACGGATTGATTTTTAAGATTTACGCGCGCAGCTCTAGATGCTTTGGCGCTCGCCTTTGTCGGCGCATCAGAAGACCAATCGCCAGTACCCGCACAACCACTTAGGAAACCGGCAAACAGTATTGCCACATACATCATGCGCATCAGAAACGATCTTTCCAAGCACGTATCACCCCCAGAACATGGGCCGGGGTTGGAAACTCCTTCTGCCCAGAAACTTTTTTAGCCATGAAGATGACCTCTGGCTGATCGCAACGCATGAAAGGATTGACTTGCAGCTCTTGACCAATTGTTGTTGGGAGTGTTGGTAGACCCTGTTTACGCAGCGACTGAGCCCGCTCTGCCCACGAAAGTAAATTCAGATTATTGGGCTCTACTGCTAAAGCAAAGCGAATATTCGATACGGTGTATTCATGAGCGCAGTAAACCAAAGTATTTTTTGGAAGTAAGGAAAACTTTCCCAGTGACTCGCTCATCTGCGTCGGCGTACCCTCAAATAACCTTCCACATCCAGAAGCGAATAAAGTATCCCCACAGAACAACATCGGCTCAACAACGTTGGCCTGCATATTTGCAAAATAGGCAATGTGGCTCAGAGTATGCCCAGGCACCTCAAGCACTTTAAAGCTAATGCGAGGAGCGGCAATTTCAAGTTTGTCATCTTGCATCACAGCCACAGTACGGCCAGGAATGTTATCGCCCACTGGTCCGTACACTGGGATATTCACATCTTGCAATAACTTGAGGATGCCCCCCGTATGATCCGGATGATGATGAGTAATCAATATTCCCTTGAGAATTAATGAATTCACCATCAGATACTCTAAAACAGGTTGCGCGTCTCCCGGATCCACCACTAAAGCAGAGATGCCATCGTGAATGCACCAGATATAGTTATCATCAAAGGCCGGTATGGGCCAGACCTGCAATACAGTATTCTTATCCATAGACCGATGATACCAACCCCACCCATCCCCTCTCAGATGCCTGCGCCTCCTTGGAGCTCCTGGGAAAAATGGCTGCAATCTCCTCCCGGTCAATATGTACTAAAATGGGAGCAGCAGTGTTTTAACCAAATCGTTGCCGATGTCTTTGGTTTTCATGCGGTTCAAATCGGCATGCCCCAAATAAACACGCTCAGTGAAAATCGGATGCCACTCCATGCCCTTTTGGTTCACGCAAACGACAATCTGATTGATGCTAGACACCACCAATGGCACTTCATTGAAGGCAACTCGAGTGAGCTCCCTTTTGCCAACGAGAGCCTAGATTTAATTGTCCTCCCCCATGTTCTGGAATTTGCGCCAGACCCACATCAAATATTGCGTGAAGTAGATCGAGTTCTTCGACCCGAGGGGCGCTTGATTATCTCTGGCTTCAATCCAGCAAGCTTATGGGGGATGAGGCAGTACCTCAGCAGATTAATCGGCAACCCTTATTTGCCTAGAGATGGTCAGTTTATTAGCCTCATTCGCATCAAAGACTGGTTGGAATTACTTAACTTTTCCATTGATCGCGGCCACTTTGGTTACTATAAATTTCCCCTGCAGGGAGAGTCCGTCATGCGGAAGATGAATTTCCTTGAAAAAATGGGTAATCGTTGGTGGCCTATATTTGGCGCAGTCTTCTTGGTCTCAGCCATTAAACGTCAACAGGGTATCCGCCTAATTGGCACTGCCTCACGAGTACGCATGCCAGCAATAAAACAGCTAAGCCCGGCAACCGAGCGTCGGAATATCCAAAAAAGCCTTAAGAACAGCAATACCAAGTAAATTATTGCTATGCCACATACCAAATACCCTCACATTATTATTTATACCGATGGCGCCTGCAAAGGCAATCCTGGTCCAGGTGGCTGGGGTGCGGTTTTGCGCTCAGGAGGTCACGAAAAGCGCATTCATGGCGGCGAAAAGCTGACTACCAACAACCGCATGGAGATTTGTGCGGTGATATTCGCCTTAACGGCCCTAAAACAGCGCAGCACTGTGGAGCTTTGGACTGACTCGCAATATGTACAAAAAGGCGTTACAGAATGGCTCGAGGGTTGGAAGAAAAGGGGCTGGAAAACCGCCAGTAAAGATCCCGTTAAAAACGCCGATCTATGGCAAGCACTGGACGCCCTGCTTCCAGATCATGAAATCTCATGGCATTGGGTTAGGGGGCACAACGGCCAGCCTGGGAATGAGCTGGCTGATCAGCTCGCAAATAAGGGCGTCGAAGAATTCTTGCCCTAGGGCGGACACCCCATCCTAGACGCATTTTAGCCATCTTATGAGAGAATGAATCCGCTCTAAAAATAGCCTTAAACAGCCTATAAACCCCATAAAAATACGAAAAACGAGACTGTGTCAACCAGTGAAGGCTGGTGACTGACTGTCCACCCTGGATGATCGCAATGACAAAGCGAATTATGAAAAACTCAAAGCGCTTGCTGATGATGCGCAAAAGCAATATCAGCGCGCTCAGGAGTTGGTAGCCAAAAACTTTATTTCCAAGGCGGGTTTAGAGACTAGTTTTGCAAACGCGAAATCTGCTCAAGCGGCAGCTCGAGCAGCTGAGGTTCAACTTTCTTTCGATTACATCAAGTCCCCAATTGACAGTCGCACTGGAATTGTGAATGTATTTCCAGGCTCTCTTGTGCAGGCTAGCAATATTGTTTCCACCGCTACAAGCTCTACCGCGACTTCAAGTGTCGGCTCTATGGTGACCATTACACAATTGACCCCCATCAATGTTCAGTTTGTTATCCCCGAAAAAGACATCCCCATCATGCTCGAAAATCAGCTAGATGGAGAGGCAATGACGGTCAAGGTAACGATTGGAGATAGTGGGAAAAAACGTATGAAGGAAAAGTCTTGGTAATTGATAACCAAGTAGACCCTTCAATTGCAGCTGTTCGTGTGAAAGCGCAGATTCCAAATGATGACAAGACTTTATTGCCAGGCCAGTTTGCCCGTGTCTCATTAGTAGCTAACACCCTAAAAGATGCTTTGGCAATTCCGTCTCAAGCCGTAGTAATCAATGCACGCGGCAAAATGGTTTACGTAATAGATAAAGATGGTAAGGCGGTATCCAAGCCTATCAAAGTAGTATACGAATACCAAGGATCCACCGTAGTCACTGGCATTGAACCGGGTGACAGGGTTGTGGTTGAAGGCAAGCAAAACTTGCGTCCAGGCAGCAAAGTGCGCGAAGCTAAAAACACAGCGTCTACCGCACCAGCTGCGGCCGATCCTCCAACTACGGATAAGAAATGACGCTCTCCGAATTATGTATTCGGCGACCCGTAATGACGGTGTTGCTCTCGATAGCGACAGTCATTGCAGGATCAGTTGCCTATCTCAAGATTCCGGTAGCCGCCCTTCCAAGCTTTAATACGCCGGTTATTTCGGTCAGTGCTTCGCTGCCTGGCGCTTCTCCGGAAAATATGGCCTCGGCTGTTGCACTTCCCCTTGAAAAAGAGTTCTCGACCATTGATGGCATTAATGTCATTAGCTCAACGAATTCATTAGGCAGCACCAGCATCACTCTGGAATTCAATAACGATAGAGATATCGATAAAGCAGCTGTTGATGTACAAGCCGCTTTATTGCGGGCACAAAAGCGTCTTCCAATTGAAATGGCGGTGCCACCATCCTATCGAAAAATTAATCCCGCGGATACACCGGTATTAGTGGTGCGTATGAGCTCACCATCGATTAGCCTATCCGATATCAATCAGTACGCAGAAAATCTGGTCTCTCCAAACCTATCGACCATTAGCGGCGTCGCTCAGGTGTTGGTCTATGGAGCAAAACGTTATGCGGTGCCCGTATGAGTGCATCCAGACGCGTTGGCAAACCGAAACTTAACGGTAGATGACATTGCACTAGCTATCAATAAGGCGAACTCCAATAGCCCCGTCGGCGTTCTAGATGGTCCACGTCAAGCAATCACTATCTATGCAAATCCACAGTTAGTTAGACCTGAGGAATTTGCCAACCTGATTGTGAGCCAAAAAAAAAAAATGGTTTGCCGATTTACTTAAAAGATGTAGCCGATGTAATCGAAAGCTATGAGGATGTGAAAACCCTTGCGAGCTCTAATGGCGAACGCTCGATTGCGGTTGCCATTTTAAGACAGCCTGGCGCTAACACCGTGGAGGTTGTGAAGGCCGTTAAAGCGTTGCTACCTCAGCTACACAAGCAAATGCCTGAGTCCATAAGGATACAACTTTTGAATGATCGATCCCTCTCAATTATCGAAGCGATTCATGACGTTAATCTCACGCTAGCACTTACCGTCTTACTTGTGATTTTGGTGATCTTTTTATTCTTAAAACATATCTCAGCAACCATTATTTCCTCGATCAGCCTCCGCATCTCGCTGATTGGCGCCTTCTTCTTGCTGTATTTTTTTAGGTTACAGCTTAGACAATAGCTCCTTGCTTGGTATTACCCTCGCCGTTGGTCTGGTGGTCGATGATACCATTGTTGTGCTTGAAAATATCATGCGCTATGTGTTGAAGAAGGCATAGACCCACTGAAGGCCTCACTTAAGGGTAGCAAAGAGGTTGGGTTCACCACCATCTCCATATCGATCTTTCTAGTGGCGGTATTTATTCCCCTCTTCTTTTATGGCCGGTCCAATCGGGCTGCTATTTAGAGAGTTTGCCGTAGTAGTGTCACTATTCATCATTGTATCAGCCGTAGTTTCACTGACCGTAGTGCCCATGCTTTGTAGCCGCTTTTTGCCAACGCCAGGACAACATGCCAAAGACTATGCAATCAATAAAAAGTTCGATCGTCTGTTTGATTGGATGCTTAAGACCTATATTCACTATCTTGATCTAGCCTTGAAAAATCGCAAAGTGGTTTTGTGGGGTGCTGTTTCCACTTTCGCTATTACTGTTGTCCTGTTTATCAATAGCCCCAAAGGCTTCTTCCCGGAAGAAGACATCGGTCAAATTCTGGCAACCACCGAAGCGGCCGAAGATATTTCTTGTAGGGCGATGCTTGCCTTACAAGATCAAGCAGCGGAATTGGTCAATCACGATCCTAATGTGGAGAGCTCTATTTCAGTAATTGGTGGTGGCGCCAGCTCAGGCTACAATACAGGTCGAATATTTATCATCCTCAAACCCAAAAGTGATCGAGCAAAAATGGCCAATATTATGGAAGGCCTGCGCAATAAATTTAAAGAAATCCCAGGACTTCAGGTCTACATACGCCCCGTGCAACATTTACAGCTTGGCGGCAAGAGCAGCAAGAGTCGCTATCAGTTCACATTGCAGCGCGTTGGTTTTGAAGGTGTCAACGAGTGGGCTGATAAGCTCATGCAAAAAATGCGCGCAGACCCCATGTTTAGAGATGTCACAAGTGACTCCCAAATGAAGGGGCTTAATGTCAAGATTGATATTGATCGGAAAAAAGCGGCTAGCGCTGGAGTTAATATCGCAGACATACGCTCAGCCCTTTACAACGGATTTGGTGAGCAGCAGGTTTCCACTATCTATACACCCGTCAATACTTATTACGTCATTCTCGAGGCTGCCGTTGAGGACCGTCAATACGAAACCGATCTCAATAAAATTTTCGTAAGAGGTCGCGCCACCGACAAACTCATCCCGCTGTCCAGCTTAGCCACTTTTAAGGGCACTGTTGGACCGACCGCTGTTAACCACAAAGGTCAGATTCCTGCGGTTACCCTCTCCTTCACTTTAGCACCCGATGTTTTCTTGGGAAATGCGACAAAACAAATCGAGTCATTTACTAAAGCGATTGACCTGCCACCATCCATCATTACCAGTTATGGCGGTGATGCGGCAGTCTTTAAAAGCAACCAATCGGGTCAGCTCATTCTGATATTTTCAGCCTTGGGTGTGATTTATATTCTGCTTGGTGTTTTGTATGAAAGCTACATCCATCCACTCACGATTCTGGCGGGCTTGCCTTCAGCAGCCATCGGCGCAATCCTGGCCTTGCGTATCTTTGGCTTTGAATTCACCATCATCGCCTCTATTGGCATCCTACTTCTGATTGGTATCGTGAAGAAGAATGCGATTCTGATGATCGACTGTGCATTAGATGCACAACGCAATCAAGGCATGTCGCCAGAAAAAGCGATTCGCGAAGCCTGTATTTTGCGTTGCCGCCCGATCATGATGACAACCTTTGCGGAACTTATGGGGGGCGCCATTCCTATTGCGTTTGGTTTGGGTGCTGGCGCTGAATTACGTCAACCAATAGGAATCTAAGTATGCGGGTAATGGGCCAATGGAAATTCCGTCCGCTATATTGAAAGGCACCTAATGCGTCAAGTTATCCTCGATACTGAAACAACCGGTTTAAATCCAGCCACTGGTGACCGTATTATTGAAATTGGCTGCGTTGAGATGGTTGGCCGCCGCTTAACAGATAGAACTTTTCATTACTACATCAATCCAGAGCGCGACATTGATGCTGGTGCATTTGCTGTTCACGGTTTATCAAGAGAGTTCTTGTCGGATAAACCCATCTTTGCGAATATTGTTGAGCAATTAATTGAGTTTGTTGATGGTGCTGAAATCGTGATTCACAATGCAGCCTTCGACTTGGGATTCTTAGATAACGAGTTCGCTTTATTGAAGCGCCCTCCCTTCCGTAACTTAGCCTCTAAAGTGACGGATACCCTGCTTGATGCTCGCCAAATGTTTCCTGGCAAGCGAAATTCATTAGACGCCTTATGCGAACGTTTTTCGATTAGCAATAAACATCGAACTTTGCACGGCGCTTTATTGGATGCGCAATTACTAGCGGAAGTCTATGTAGCAATGACGAGGGGTCAAGAAGATCTCTCAATCGATTTAATTGACTACACCGTAGGCGCTGACCCCACTGGCCACACCAAAGCTTTACCCACAAACTTAAAAGTCTTGGTAGCCTCAAACGACGACTTGAGTAGTCATGAAAAGGTCTTGGCGGAGATTGCAAAAGCAAGCAAAAAGGACTCCGTTTGGAGTCCTTTGGGTGTAGCTAGCTAAAAAACTTAGATTGCGGCTGCAATCGCCTTACCTAAATCGTCAGTCTTAGCGGTACCACCTAGATCAGGTGTTAGTGGCGAATTTCCCGGGCCAGAGGCTAATACTTTCTCAATCGCTGAGAATATCGCTTTACCAGCTTCTGGATAACCTAGGTGATCTAACATCATCGCCCCACTCCAAATCTAACCGATCGGATTGGCAATCATTGTTCCGTAAATATCATGAGCAGATCCATGGACAGGCTCAAATAGGGATGGGAATTTCCCTTCGGGATTAATGCTTCCAGATGGTGCGACTGCGATCGTGCCCGTACAAGCAGGCCCTAAATCGGAAAGAATATCGCCGAACAAATTACTTGCGACAACCACATCGAAACGATCAGGATTCATCACAAAATGGGCCGCCAAAATATCAATGTGATATTTATCAGCGCTCACATCCGCAAATTTCTTGGACATCGCCTCAACACGTTCATCCCAAGCTGGCATTGTGATGGCGATACCATTCGATTTAGTGGTAGATGTAAGGTGCTTTTTAGGGCGACTTTGCGCTAAGTCAAATGCGTACTACAAAATTCGATCAACGCCCTGTCTGGTAAATACAGACTCTTGAATCACAATCTCGCGGTCTGTATCGGGGAACATTTTTCCGCCAACACTCGAATATTCGTCTTCTGTATTTTCACGCACAACGAAGAAGTCAATATCGCCAGGCTTACGATTGGCCAAGAGTCGTTCTAGGACTACTGCAGGCTGGAAAGCCGCAAGAAACCCTTAAAGGAGGAATTGCGTAGCCCGCCTTTGGAAATACCGGCTCTAAATGTCTAACCGCATCCTCAAGCCATGCCTCACGTACCGTATGTTGCTTCATTGAACTCAATTTCTATCGAATTTCTTGTACAAAAACCTTAAATTGCGATCATACGCCGCCATCAGTAGAATGATTCAATGAAAGATCTTGAAAGCCTGAGTGCTACCCAAGCTATAAAAGCCCTTTCCAGAAGAGAAATTAAGGCAACTGATCTACTGCGTTCTTGCCTAGACCGCATAGGACAGCAAGAGAGTCTTGTCAGAGCTTGGACTAGCTTAACGCCCTCTCAAGAGCCAAACAGCTTGATAAAGGGGCTTTTCAGGGGAGTTTTCATGGGCTTCCTATAGGGGTTAAGAATCTTTACGACACCTATGATTTACCAACCTCCTACGGATCGCCTATTTACGCCAACCATTACCCGAGTGCGGATGCGGTTTCGGTAGCCCTAATGCGTCAAGCTGGTGGAATTATCTTAGGAAAAACAGTCACCACTGAATTTGCATCTTTCAAGAGTGGCCACACCACCAATCCACATCATTCCAAGCATACCCCCGGAGGGTCTTCCAGTGGGTCAGCCGCAGCCGTTGCGGACTTTATGGTGTCACTAGCCACCGGCAGTCAAACAGTCGGCTCAATCATTCGACCTGCCTCGTTTTGCGGGGTGGTAGGGTTCAAGCCCAGCCCAGGCAAAATTAGTATTGCCGGCATTAAAAGCCTTGCGATCTCTCTGGATACCATGGGCTGCTTTGGCAGAACCATTGAAAATGTAGGCTTGGGGGTTGCCGCTATGAGTGGAGATCACCGCCTAGCGAAAATTGAACTCTTGCACAACAAGCTTCGCATTGCCATTTGCAAAACAACGGACTGGTCTAGCGCACAAAAAGAAACAGCAAGTGCTTTAGCTATAGCGCGTCATGCTGCGGAATCCCTATCCAAAGGAGTGGTTGGAAATCTTACATTACCCAAAGCGTGTGACGACATTACTCAAGTACAGACTCGCGTCATGCTCTCTGCAATATAGCGTAGCTTAGCGTTTGAACGAATACAGTACCCGAAGAAATTAAGTCAACAGCTCACCAAACAACTATCCGATGGGGCTGCAATTAGCTATGAGCAATACGCCAACGACTTGGGGTTCGCGAGTAAAGCGAAAGCCTCTATCAGCGATTTATTCACCGATGAAATTGATATAGGCATTGCCCCAAGTGCCGTTGGAGAGGCGCCTAGCACCAAGGATGGCACAGGAGATCCTATTTTTTTGCCGTGGACGCTACTAGGTTTGCCATGCATCAATATCAATATGACTAGCGACCTAATTGCTTGCCCGTAGGTATACAACTCATAGCTTGGCCTGGAAAAGATCACCTCTTACTCAGTGCGGCTAGAGTATTTGTATTGGCGTTACCCGATCCCGCATTGTGAGATCAGGCCTAACTCGCCAATCAGTCGAGAGTGATGTTTGAGGCTTTAATTGCTTTTGCCCAAAATGGCAGTTCTTTTTTCACCCATGCATCCGTTTGCGTTGGGTTCAGATAGCGCAGTTCTACACCTGCAGCATCGGAGCGCTCTTTAATTTCTGGCAATGCCAAACTTTGCTTTACAGCGTTAGTTAGTTTTGCAATCACGGGCGCGGGAGTGCCTGCAGGCGCATATAAAGCAACCCATGACTCCAGTTGAAATGATGGCAAACCAGCTTCGGCGGTAGTTGGGAGATTAGGCATTCCTGGATGACGATTTTTTCCTGTTACAGTTAAGCCCTTAAGCTTGCCACTTTGCACGTGCTGCATTACTGATGGTGGGGTACTGATAAATACTTGAACCTGGCCTGCCAATACATCCTGAATCGCTGGTCCAGATCCCTTATATATGGAACATGAACCATCTCTATTCCGGTGATTTGTTTAAAGATCTCCGTACCAATGTGAGATACAGAACCATTGCCTTGGGATGCGTAATTTAATTTACCGGGATTTGCTTTGGCATACGCAATGAATTCCTTTAGATTATTCACGGGCACAGATGGATGCACCGCAATAACGTTAGTTGAAACTGTCAGCAAAGCAACTGGAGAAAAATCTTTTATTGGATCCCGCGATAATTTTTTAAATAAAGCGGGGTTGTCAACGTGATACCCCGAATAGGAAATCAGCAAGGTATAGCCATCCGGTTTAGCCTTGGCAACATATTGATAAGCCGTGTTACCGCTGGCCCCCGGCTTGTTATCGACAATTACCGGCTGACCAATCACTCGCGTCAAGGGTTCGCTCAATAATCTGGCGGAGGTATCTACAAGACCACCCGGAGGATTTGGCACAACCAAGGTAATTGAGCGATCCGGAAATGATTGCGCCACTACTAAACTTGAAATGCCTAAGCCCAATATCGCAAAGGCACTGGGGATTACTAAACGATTTTTAATTGTTAACTCCAACTGGATGTTTTTATAAATTACCTTTGCCCAACTTGCACATTGCCGAATACCGCCTGCGCCTCCCGTGGCAAGCAACGCCAGTAACGTGCATTCGCGGTTACCGTGCCTTGCAAGGATGCAGCAGCTTCCCAGGCCCAACGTGGCTTATATAAGAAGGCTCTTGCCAATGTGATTAAATCCGCGGCGCCCGCCTGCAAAATTGCTTCCGCTTGCTCGGGCTCGGTAATTAAACCCACCGTCATCGTTGGCAAACCCGATTCCTCTTTCACAATTTTTGCAAATGGCACTTGATAGTTCGGGCCAATAGCAATTTTCTGTGGTGGCGCAATCCCGCACGAAGAGATATGCACAAAATCACAGCCCATGGTCTTCAGGCATTTAGCGAAATCTGCAGTTTCAGACGGTGTCCAACCGCCCTAAATCCAATCGCTAGCTGAAATTCGGATACCAAGCACGCCTGCATAAGCCGCGCTTACTGCGGCGAATAACTACAACGGAAAACGAATTCGATTTTCAAATGTACCGCCATATTCATCAGTGCGTTTGTTGGCGATCGGTGATAAAAATTGATGCAATAAATAGCCGTGAGCCGCTAGATGCTTTGCGACCAGCATGGGCTAGCTGGATAAATACAGGCATTGCTGGAGCCAAAGCACGCGCACGGCTCAACTTATCTTTTAAGGCTGCTTCCGTACGGTCATCCCATAACCATAAGCAAGCTGGCGTAATTCGGGCTTCTGGACTAACGCCCGTAGCTTCGACAATGAATAAGGCAGCCCCACTATTTAGCAAATTACCCCAGTGCATGAGGTGCCAGTCTGTCGCCTCGCGATTATTGGCCGAATATTGGCAATTGGGGCGATCACAATTCGATTAGCCAAAGCCAATGGGCAACGGGGTGAGTTAAGCGTGTAACTGGAAAACAAAAGACTCATGGAATGCCTTAAAAAGCCTAAAAAATTGATCAAATATACGAAAATTGCCGTAAAACGATAGAATACTTAAAAAGCAGAATAAACGAGACAGCCAAGTCGTGCAGACCATACGGTTGGGCGACTTTTTATTAAAAACTTTACAAATACCCACTACAAGAGACTATAAACGCACCTCGAGCCTTTGAATCAAAAGAAGATATTGGCCACTTTGTTTGCGGCAATGTAGTTAAAAAAAGACGGACGTTTTGGGGACGTGTACAACCCAGCCAAGGGGGCTGTTGCTCGCCGTGTTGCCTTAGCTAGCCGCAAGGAGGTATACGCGGCAGTCGCTGTCGCGCAAAAAGCATTTGAAACATGGAGCCAAACAAGCCCCCTGCGTCGTTCACGAATTCTATTTAAGTATTTAGAGCTCTTAAACGCCAATCGCGATGAATTGGCAGCCATCATTACAGCTGAGCACGGCAAAGTATTTACCGATGCTCAAGGCGAAGTTACCCGCGGAATTGAAATTGTGGAATTTGCCACAGGCATTCCAGAATTACTCAAAGGCGACTACACAGCACAAGTCTCTACCGATATCGATAATTGGGTCATGCAACAACCATTAGGTGTAGTCGCTGGCATCACCCCATTTAACTTCCTAGTAATGGTTCCGATGTGGATGTTCCCTATGGCTATCGCTTGTGGCAACACATGCATTCTGAAGCTGAGCCCAACAGATCCTTCAGCTTCCTTGTTTATGGCTAGACTGCTTAAAGAAGCAGGTCTTCCTGAGGGCGTATTCAATGTGGTTCAAGGCGATAAAGAGGCTGTTGATGCCTTAATTGAAGACCCAGACATCAAAGCGGTCAGCTTTGTAGGCTCTACGCCGATCGCGAATTACATTTACGAACGCTGCGCCCACTTTGGCAAGCGCTCACAAGTTTTGGGCGGCGCTAAGAATCACATGGTGATCATGCCTGATGCAGATATCGATAAAGCAAGTGACGCCTTGGTTGGTGCCGCATATGGCTCTGCTGGTGAGCGCTGCATGGCAATCTCCGTAGCGGTATTGGTTGGTGATGTTGCCGAGAAAATTATGCCTAAACTCATTGAGCGCACTAAAACGCTGAAGGTGAAGAATGGCATGGAGCTTGATGCGGAGATGGGCCTTATCGTTACCAAAGCAGCCCTTGAACGTATTACCGGCTACATTGACAGTGGCGTAGCCTCTGGCGCTACGGTTCTAGTTGATGGTCGTGGACTCAAAGTTCCTGGCAACGAAAATGGCTTCTTCATTGGCGGCACACTCTTTAACAATGTAACGCCGGATATGAAGATTTATTTAGAAGAAATTTTTTGGCCAGTTTTATCCTGCCTGCGTGTCGCGAACTTTACAGATGCGCTGCATTTGGTCAACTCTTGCGAGTTTGGTAATGGTGTAGCGTGCTTTACTAGCGATGGCAATATTGCCTGTGAATTTGCGCGTCGCGTGCAAGTTGGCATGGTTGGCATTAACGTACCTATTCCAGTTCCAATGGCTTTGCATGGTTTTGGCGGCTGGAAGAAATCTATCTTTGGCAATATGCATGCATACGGCAAAGAAGGTGTTCGTTTCTACACCAAGCAAAAGAGCGTGATGCAACGCTGGCCAGAGAGTATTGCCAATGGTGCTGAGTTTGTGATGCCTACTTCTAAGTAACCCTTAGAAGTAATAACAAAAAAGCGATTTTCGGATCGCTTTTTTAATTTTAGGGAATGTCTTTGCTATTGCAGCGTATTTTTTAAAGCAGGAATCATCGGCATTGATAAAACATCAATACCCTCTTCTCTCAAAGCCTCTGCCTCATCAAACGTTGTCTGACCACGAATACTTCTTTCAGGGGATTCTTTATAATGAATCTTTCTGGCCTCATCAGCAAAAGAATCGCCCACATCCTCCGAGCGCCCCATCAATTCACGCATCCCTTTTAAGAAAGCAGCCTGAACTTGCGCCTCAAGCTGAGAATGATCGCTACCAGTAAGAGCAACAACACCACTGCTAATTTCCTCAGTTTCAGTGTTGGATTTTGGAGCAATCAAATCTGTGGGGGAGGCTTTTCCAATATGCGGGGCAGATGGCATGCGAACAATTTCAGTGCTATCACACACTGGGCACGCAAGAATACCCTTAGCCTGCTGCGCAAGACAATCCTCTTCCGAGGAAAACCATCCCTCAAATCGATGGTCGAGTGGGCAAGCTAAGTTATAGACTTTCATACAACGTATATAAGGGCAAAAAATATTAAATTCAATACCCTTATTTTAATCGGGTTTAAGAATGCCCTATTCGATTCGAATTGGCTGGACCAGGCCCATACGGTAACGATCCAACCAATAGGCCGATATGGTCGTCTTCACGTCCGTAATCTCCCCATCCTCGCAACCTATCAATTGATCTAATGGCGCGGCAAAGACATCCAAAAACTCTTCTTCATCCAGATGGCTTTTGCCGGGCATCAGCCCTGCAGCTAAATAAGTATCAATAAACTCTGTTGAATAAGAACTTACCGGATGAATACGGCGGATGTAACTCCATTTTTTTGCGGTATACCCCGTTTCTTCTTCAAGCTCACGCTTCGCGCACAAAAGATGGTCTTCGCCTACCTCAAGTTTTCCTGCGGGGATTTCTAGGCAGGCTTTTGCAATCGGGTAGCGATATTGACGCTCTAAAAGCACCCTGCCATCATCTAAGATGGCCACAATAGCGACGGCACCTAGATAGGTACGATATTCACGCACAGCCTCTACGCCGTCAGGCAAGGAAACTTTGTCTCGTTTCATTTGCAAAAAGATTCCTCCGTAAATATCCTCACCTGAAATACGCTCTTCACGTAAATGGGAGTCACCATGCGGCAAATCTTCAAATGTTTTTTCAGTCATATCGGGAATTAAAAATGAATTGTGAAGGGGTAATCAAATCATCTTACAAAAACAAAATGTCAGTCTGATAGCTCAGAAATAATAAAGGCCCCTTGCGGAGCCTTTATTGAATTAAGATTATCAATCAGGAACCTAGCAAGGTGCGGCGCATCTCGTCCAAACACAGACTCATCAAGCCTGCGGGAACAACACCAATAACCAAAACTAAGATGCAATTTAGGCTCAAAATACCTTTAGCAAAACCAGACCCAGAAACGGTGATGTCATGTTGAGGCTCATCAAAGTACATCACCTTAACGACTCTTAAGTAGTAGAAGGCGCCGATGAGTGAAGTAATCACGGCAATCACCGCCAAGAATGTGTGTTCTGCATCCACCAGAGCCTCTAAAACACCCAATTTCGCCGCAAAACCTACTGTTGGCGGAATGCCCGCTAAAGAGAACATCATGACAAGTCCAATAAAGGCAAACCACGGGTGCTTCTTATTCAAACCTTTTAAGCCATCTAAGGTTTCACAGTCATACCCTTTGCGTGACAACGCCATTAACAGACCGAAAGTACCGAGCGTAGTTAAAACGTAAGTAATCGCATAGAACATGGCTGCACTAAATGCATGATCATCAAACACCGAAAGCATACCCAATAGCACGAAGCCCTTTTGCGCAATAGCTGAATAGGCCAGCATCCGCTTTACATTGGTCTGCGCAATCGCAGTCACGTTTCCAACAACTAACGATAAAACCGCCAATAAAACCAACATTGGCTGCCAATCACCTAGCAATGGCAATAAGGTGTTGACCAACAGGCGGAATAGCAAGGCAAAGGCAGCTAACTGAGGGGCTGCAGCAATCATAAGCGTTACAGCTGTTGGGGCGCCTTGATAAACATCGGGAACCCACATATGAAATGGCACTACGCCCAACTTAAATGCAAGACCAGCAACAACGAACACCAAACCACAAGCCATTACCAGGTGATTCACACGTGGATCAGCAACAACCTTGAAGATCTCGATGAGATCCAACGAGCCTGTAACACCATAGAGCATAGACATGCCGTAGAGCAAGAAACCAGAGGCCAATGCCCCTAAGATGAAATACTTAATACCGGCCTCAACACTCTTTTCGCTACTGTGACGCATGGCAACTAATGCGTAAGTCGGCAAAGCCATGAGTTCTAAACCGAGATACAGGGTCAAGAGATTGTCGCCAGAGATCAATACAAATTGACCGAGCAGAGCAAGCAAAGCCAAAACAATAAAGTCAGGACGGAATAGCGCCCTATCCATCAAGTACTGCTTAGAATAAATCAGGCTTACTAAAACGGCAACACAAGAACAGGCCTTGAGCAAGTTTGAAAATGGGTCGGACTGAAATAATCCATTCATTGCCACCAGCGCTGGATCACCCATGCGGCCGATGAACGCAAAAATGAGATAAACCAAGAGAATGATCGAGAAGAAATAAACAAATCCCGCGCCACGCGGCGTGTGGAAAATATCTTGCTCTACACCGGGTATTGATACAACTTTCTCACGAACATAAACGCTAGCAACCAATAGCAAACAGGTTGCAACGAGTAAAACAAGTTCCGGCAGGATGGCGTATAGATCAAATGCTTGCATTTGCGCTTACTCAGAGTTTGCTTACAGCAACATGCTGCAGCAGATTAATCACGGCTGGATGAATGATGTCGGTGAAAGGCTTTGGATATACACCCATACCGATGACGCAGATCGATAGAACCGCCATCAAGAAATACTCACGACAATTCAGGTCTTTAAGATCTTCAACATGAGCATTATTAATAGCACCGAAAAATACCCGCTTGACCATCCATAGGGAATAGGCGGCACCCAAAATTAATGCGGTAGCTGCCAAGATTCCAATCACAAAATCATAATCAACGGCAGCCAATATCACCATGAACTCACCCACAAAGCCAGAGGTTGCAGGTAGGCCGCAATTAGCCATCGCCATCAACACTGCGAATGCGGTAAATGCAGGCATGCGATGTACTACGCCGCCGTAATCGGCGATCTGACGTGTATGCATACGGTCGTAGAGTACACCGATGGAAAGGAACATAGCGCCAGCCACAAAGCCGTGAGAAATCATCTGAACAATGCCGCCCTCAATACCCAATGGGCTAAAGAGGAAGAATCCTAGCGTTACAAAACCCATATGCGCCACTGACGAATATGCAACCAGCTTTTTCATATCCTTTTGGACTAGAGCAACAGCACCAACATAGATCACAGCCACCAAGGACAGGAAGATCACAAAAGGGCCTAGATACTGGCTTGCATCAGGAGCGATAGGTAATGAGAAGCGAAGGAAGCCATAAGCACCTAACTTCAACATAATTGCAGCCAACACCACTGAACCACCAGTTGGTGCTTCAACGTGCACGTCTGGCAACCAAGTGTGCAGAGGCCACATTGGCACTTTCACGGCAAATGCCATGAAGAATGCGGCAAACAACATGATCTGCTCAACAATATCCAAACGGGCATTTTGCCAAGTCAAGATCTCAAAAGTATTCGTAACGTTGTACAGATAAAGCATGGCGATCAAAGTCAGCAATGAGCCAAGCAAGGTGTACAGGAAGAACTTGAATGCGGCATAAATACGGTTACGACCGCCCCATACACCAATAATGATGTACATCGGAATCAGAGTTGCCTCAAAGAAAACATAAAACAATAAGGCATCAAGCGCACAAAACATACCAATCATGAATCCAGATAGGATCATGAATGAAGCCATGTATTGCGATACCTTGGTTTCAACCACCTCCCAAGCGGCGATGACCACAATAATGTTGATGAAAGCCGTCAGTACGATGAACCAAACGGAGATACCATCAATACCTAAGTAGTAATTAATGTCATAGCGCGGAATCCAGCTAATTTTTTCCACGAACTGCATTCCAGGGTTCGCGATATCGAAATTAAGTGCTAGCGGCAATGTTGCAACAAAGCCGAGCACAGCACCGATAAGCGCTAACCAGCGCACTCCAGCAGTTGTCTTGTCCGACCCATAAAACAAAATAAAAAGTCCACAGACAATCGGTGTCCAAATGGCGTAAGAAAGAATCATAGTGACTACTTAAGTAACAAAGGCCTAGCGAACAAAAGGCAGGTAAGCATACAAAACCCAAGCTAACAACACCGCAAGACCCACAATCATTGCGAATGCATAGTGGTAGAGATAGCCGGATTGCAAATGGCGAATTACTCCAGCAAAACGCCCTACTGTATGCGCACTGCCGTTAACAAAGAAACCATCGATGACCTTTTGATCACCGCGATGCCATAAGAAGCTGCCGATCCAAATGAGACCTTTAGCAAAAACAGCTTGATTGATTTCGTCG
Source organism: Polynucleobacter necessarius (assembly GCF_900095215.1). Taxonomy (NCBI): domain Bacteria; kingdom Pseudomonadati; phylum Pseudomonadota; class Betaproteobacteria; order Burkholderiales; family Burkholderiaceae; genus Polynucleobacter; species Polynucleobacter necessarius. The sequence continues at coordinate 890,403 of NZ_LT606949.1, forward strand.
AGATAGTATTTGTTATCAAATAATTTCTTAATAGGCGCAAATGCCTGAGCAACTTTTCCAGGCAACTTTGGAGCCCATAAGTAACCAATCGCAGCAGTCAATACACCTAACACTACCAAGAGCAATACAGGTGATGTGAATGCATGCATCGCCATCGCAACTGGGCCGTGGCATTCATCTTCCAATTCTTGCATTACTGGATGGCGAGCCAAATCAATAAAGATGGAGTCTCCAAAGTAAGTACCGAACAACAATGGAGAGATCGTGTAGAAGCCAATGATTACCGATGGGATTGCAAGCAGGATCAAAGGCAATGTCACAACAAATGGTGATTCATGCGGTTTTTGGCCTGGCGCTAAACGATGGTGTGCATGATCATCGCCCTGCTCTGCATGTTCGTGATGATGGTCATGCGCACGCGCATCATCATGACCCCAGCGGGCCTTACCGTGGAACACATAGAAATACAGGCGGAATGAATACAAAGCAGTCACGAATACACTCGCCATTACTGCAAAGTAAGCAAATACAGAACCCGGAATATGGCTGGCAGCTATCGCCTCAATAATAGAATCTTTGGAGTAGAAGCCAGAGAAAAATGGCGTGCCGACGAGAGAGAGATTACCCAACAACATCATCAAACAAGTGATAGGCATGTATTTCCAGAGACCACCCATCTTGCGCATATCTTGCTCGTGATGCATACTAAGAATAACGCTACCAGAGGCAAGGAACAACAGCGCTTTAAAGAAAGCATGAGTCATCAAGTGGAAGATAGCAACAGGATATGCGGATACACCCAGAGCAACAGTCATGTAACCCAGTTGTGACAAAGTCGAATAAGCAACCACCCGCTTAATGTCATTTTGGACAATGCCTAGGAAGCCCATAAAGAGCGCAGTGATGGAACCAATAACCAAGATGAAGCTCAATGTGGCATCTGAAAGCTCAAATAATGGTGACATACGAGACACCATAAAGATGCCCGAAGTAACCATCGTTGCAGCATGAATCAAGGCGGAAATTGGAGTCGGGCCTTCCATTGAGTCAGGCAACCAAACATGCAATGGGAATTGAGCAGATTTACCCATCGCGCCAATGAATAAGCAGATGCAGGCAACCGTCATCAGATTCCAGTTTGTTCCTGGCAATGTTTGCGCAGCCAATACGGAGTTCTGAGAAAAAATCACGTCATATTGCATGGAGCCAGTGCTGGCCAGCAAGATACCGATACCGAGAATGAAACCAAAGTCACCTACGCGGTTGACCAAGAACGCTTTCATATTGGCAAATACAGCAGACTGGCGCTCAAAGTAGAAACCAATCAGTAAGTATGAAACAACACCCACTGCTTCCCAACCGAAGAAGAGCTGCAATAGGTTGTTACTCATAACCAGCATCAACATGGCGAAAGTAAATAAAGAGATGTAAGAGAAGAAGCGGTTGTAGCCCTCTTCACCATGCATATAACCAATGGTATAGATGTGAACCATGAGCGAAACAAAGGTCACAACGCACATCATCGTGGCGGTTAGAGGATCTATCAGGAAGCCGATATCCAAATTAAGCTCACCCAACTGCATCCAGCGGTAAACGGTTCCATTGAAATAGAAACCATCCATTACTTGCACTAAAACATTGCAGGACAAAACAAACGCAATTGTCACACCTAGGATAGTCACAAATTGACTTGCGCCATGACCAATGCGATTGCCACCTAATTTAGTGCCGAAGAAGCCAGCGATGATGGAGCCTACCAAAGGCGCCAGAGGAATGGCACAAAGTACAGGAATATTTAAGGTCAATTGCATGACTAGCCTTTTAGGTGGTCAAGATCTTCGGCATTAATGGTGTCTACCTTACGGAAGAGCACAACCAATATTGCCAAGCCGATAGCCGCTTCAGCAGCTGCCACAGTCAAAATAAAGAATACGAATACTTGACCAGCCATATCCCCCAAATAATGAGAGAAGGCTACAAAGTTCATATTGACCGCAAGCAGCATGAGTTCAATTGCCATTAGCAACACAATCACATTCTTACGATTTAAGAAAATTCCAATCACGCTAGTCGCAAATAAAATCGCGCTAAGCACTAAATAGTGAGCGAGAGTGATATTCATTTTTTCTCCCCTCTTACATCTTGCTTGGCAGCCATATCCGAACCCATCTTCACAATGCGCATACGATCTGCGGCAACCACATTGACCTGCTCATGGATATTTTGAGATTTAGAGTCTTTGCGGTTACGCAATGTCAAAGCAACAGCGGCAATAATTGCAACCAACAAGATCACACCAGCAACTTCAAACGCATATACATAGTCGACAAAAATCAACATGCCTAAGGCCTGGGTATTGTTTGCCATGATTTCTTCCGGCATTGGCTTCACTGGAGCATTAGTACCGATAAAGCTACGAATGATCACAATCGATAACTCGAGCACGATTACCGCACCCATGAAGAAGGCGACTGGTAAAAACTTTTTGAAATCACGACGTAAGTGCTCTAGATCCAAATCCAGCATCATCACCACAAACAGGAACAAGACCATCACCGCACCAACGTAAACCAACATGAGGGCCAAGCTCAAGAACTCGGCCTTTAGCAGCATCCAAAGACCAGATGCGCAGAAGAAGGCCAGCACCAGAAATAAAGCGGCATGGACTGGGTTACGATCTGTAATCACGCGTAACGCAGCAATAACCAACAAGCCCGCAAAGCCGTAGAAGAAAACAGCAAATAAAGTGGATGGATCGAATGTCATATTCAGTTCAGCTCGATTCGATTAACGGTAAGGTGCATCAATTGCACGGTTAGCAGCAATATCTTTTTCATATCTATCGCCGACAGCAAGAAGCATTGCTTTTGTGAAGTACAAATCGCCACGCTTGTCGCCAAAATATTCAAAAATATTAGTTTCAACAATCGCATCAACTGGGCACGCTTCTTCACAGAAACCACAGAAAATACATTTGGTTAAATCAATGTCATAACGACTAGTTCGACGCGTACCATCATCACGTTCAGCAGTTTCAATAGTGATGGCATATGCTGGACATACAGCCTCACAGAGTTTGCAACCAATACAACGCTCTTCGCCATTCTCATAACGACGCAGCGCATGCAAACCACGGAAGCGATTGGACAATGGAGTCTTTTCATCTGGATACTGAACAGTAATCTTTGGCTTGAAAAGATAACGACCGGTAATGAATATGCCAGTCAAGATGTCTTTCAACATCAAACTATCGAGGAATTGGGAAAGTTTCTTAAACATGATTGATCAACTTATTTCCAAATATTCCATGGGGAAACAACCCACGCGCCGATAACAACCACCCAAAATACAGAGATGGGAATAAATATCTTCCAGCCCAAACGCATGATTTGGTCATAGCGATAACGCGGCAATGTGGCACGCAGCCAGATAACGCAAGATAACAAGAAGAAGGTTTTACCGAACAACCAGAAGAATCCTGGAATATCTCGCAGAATTGGCAAATCAACAATAGGCAACCAACCGCCCAAGAACATGATTGAGGCAACAGAAGCAATCAAAATCATGTTGGCGTACTCAGCCAAGAAGAACATCGCAAAAGACATCCCCGAGTACTCAACCATGTGTCCAGCCACAATTTCAGATTCGCCCTCAACCACGTCAAATGGATGACGGTTGGTTTCGGCTAGACCAGAAATAAAGTAGATCAAGAACATTGGCAACAATGGAAGCCAATTCCAGGACAAGAAATTAAGTCCCATTCCAGCAAAGTAGCCCTGGTCCTGCGATGCCACAATTGCACTTAGATTTAAAGAGCCCGAAGTCAGCAAGACGGTGACTAAAGCAAAACCCATGGCGATCTCATAAGAAATCATCTGTTCTGAAGCACGCATTGCGCCCAAGAATGGGTATTTAGAATTAGAAGACCAGCCTGCCAAAATCACGCCGTACACACCAATGGATGAAATTGCCATGATGTATAGAAGGCCCGCATTGACATCGGCCAATACCATATTTGCTTGGAATGGAATCACTGCCCATGCCGCAAACGCAGACATAATCACCATAATTGGCGCTATGAAATAGAGAACTTTGCTAGCTTGCGCAGGAGCAATGATCTCTTTCATCAAGAGTTTCAAAGCATCCGCAATTGGCTGCAATAAACCGAAAGGGCCAACACGGTTAGGTCCAAGACGAATATGCATCCAGCCAATGAGTTTTCTTTCCCAAAGAGTTAGGTAAGCGACACAGCCGAACATTGGCAATACGATGATCACGATACGTATTAACGCCCATACCAATGGCCATAATGAACCAAAGATGACTTCGCCTTGAGTGGTAATGAGGTTCACGAAATTATCCATCTCTGACCTTATGCCTTACTAACGGTTACAAGGCCAAACATGGAGCCCAATTTCGAACTAGCCATAGTGCCAGCAGATATTCTGACGACACCTGGCGCCAGATTTACTTCTAAAGTTGCTGGCATATCTACCGACTGACTACCTTGGGTAACGCGTACCGCATCACCTTCCTTTAAGCCCAATTCGGTAAATGTTTTTTGATTCAAGCCGGCTTGATTGCCACGCTTCGCATCACGAGTAAGTTGCAGCGCCGATGAACGACGAACAATTTGATCGCCAGCATAAATGTTGATGTCAGCCAAGCGCTCAAGACCATTCACTGGAGCCGCACTTCCATTAGCAACAGCAGTAGCAGAAGCCTTATTGCTCAGGCGAGTGCAATAGTTTTCCGGTAACGCCTCTCCCAAGACTTCTTCAGGAAGATTAAATAAGAAACCATCAAGACCCAAAAGACCACCGAGTACGCGAATGACTTTCCATGCTGGACGCGAATCACCTAATGGCTTCACTGAAGGCTGAACCGTTTGCGCTTTACCTTCAAGATTTACAAAAGTAGAAACCGTTTCAGAGAATGTTGAAATTGGCAGAATGACGTCAGCAACTTCTAGCAAATCCGCACTCTTATAGGCACTCAAGGCGATCACGGTATTTGCCTTAGCCAAAGCAGCGCGTGCTGCTGTTGGATTAGGAAGATCTAAATCAGGCTCGATATTCATCAAGATCACTGCACGGCGCTCACCAGATAAAACTGAATCAACACCAGCACCGTTTGCATTGACCAAAGAGGCGCCCACAGCATTTCCGCCAACAGGCAAGAAGCCTAGGGTAGCGCCAGCCTGCTCCGCAATAAATTGAGCAAGCACATGCAGATCAGATGCTTGTGGGTGTGCAGCAGCAGCAGAACCAAAGAGTATAGAAGTTGATTCTCCAGAGATTAAGCTGTCAGCAATTTTTTGAGCGGCAGGAGAAATCGCCAAATTAACTACGCCAGCAGGCACGCTCACTGATTTTGCTTTAGCAACAGCCAGAGCCACTTCGCTTAATGCATTCAACCAAGCGCTTGGTGTCGCAGCAATACCGCTACTAGAGATTAACCAATCATCACCACCAGCATCTAGACGCATAACTTGTAAACCGCGTTTACTAGCAGTGCGAATGCGCGCAGCCAACACTGGTTGGTCTTTACGCAAGAAGCTACCAATGATCAATACATGATCTAATTCGTTAATTTTGGCGATCGGCATACCGAGCCATGGTGCAACTGCAGAACTCTTCACATCAGTTTGACGTAAACGGGTTTCTACTTGATTTGAACCCAATCCACGAACCATTTTTTGCAAGAGATGCAATTCTTCTGTGCTGGAGATTGGATGCGCTAAGGCACCAATAGATTCTGCGCCACTTTCGGATGCAATTGCCTTCAGTGAGTGAGCAAGATAATCCAACGCGGACTGCCAGTCTGTCTCTAACCATTGGCCGCCCTGCTTAACCATTGGCGTTGTCACACGGTCAGCGCTATTTAAACCTTCATAAGAAAAGCGATCACGATCGCTAATCCAGCATTCATTGATTGCTTCATTTTCTAAAGCGACTACACGCATCACTTTATTAGCTTTAGTTTGAACGGTAGTGTTTGCACCCAAGCTATCGTGTGGGCTTACTGAGCGCTTGCGGCCTAGCTCCCATGTGCGAGCTGCGTAACGGAAAGGCTTGCTGGTTAATGCGCCTACCGGGCATAGATCAATCATGTTTCCAGACAGCTCTGAATCAATGGTCTGACCAACAAAGGTAGTGATCTCTGAATGCTCACCTCGGTTAATCATACCCAATTCCATAACGCCGGCAACTTCTTGTCCAAAACGAACACAACGCGTGCAGTGAATGCAGCGAGTCATCTCCTGCATGGAGATCAATGGGCCAACATTCTTATGGAATACAACACGCTTCTCTTCGTCGTAGCGTGAATTAGATTTACCGTAACCCACCGCCAAATCTTGTAACTGGCACTCACCACCTTGATCGCAAATCGGGCAATCTAATGGATGGTTAATGAGCAAGAATTCCATCACCGAGCGCTGAGCTTCAACCGCTTTAGCTGAATGAGTGAAAACTTTCATGCCTTGGGTGACAGGAGTTGCACAAGCTGGCAAAGGCTTTGGAGCCTTCTCCACTTCCACTAGACACATACGGCAATTAGCGGCGATAGATAATTTCTTGTGATAGCAGAAGTGCGGAACGTAGGTGCCGAGTTTGTTCGCGGCGTGCATCACCATCGAACCTTGCGGAACTTCTACTGCCTTGCCATCTAATTCGATTTCTACCATGCTCACTTTTAGATATCCCGCGCTCTAAATCTTTATAAACGTTTCGCAGAATCTAAGCAGCGCTTATGCTCTACGTGATACGCAAATTCATCCATGTAATGCTTCAACATGCCGCGCACAGGCATCGCTGCCGCATCGCCTAAAGCGCAAATCGTACGACCCCGAATGTTGGCAGCCACATCGTTGAGCAAATCCAAATCCTCAGGACGCCCTTGACCATGTTCAATACGGTGAACGATGCGCCACAACCAGCCAGTACCCTCACGACATGGGGTGCACTGACCACATGATTCTTCGTAATAAAAATAAGATAAACGCTCCAAAGCGCGCACCATACAACGTGTTTCGTTCATCACAATCACGGCGCCAGAACCCAGCATTGAGCCAGCCTTAGCAATACTGTCGTAATCCATGGTGAGCTCCATAATTTGAGCGCCAGGCACAACAGGAGAAGAAGATCCACCAGGAATAACTGCCTTTAAAGCTTTGCCATCACGCATACCACCAGCAAGCTTTAATAGCTCTGGAAATGGAGTGCCCAATGGAATCTCATAGTTACCTGGATGCACTACGTCACCCGATACAGAGAAAATCTTTGTACCACCATTGTTTGGCTTGCCGAGCTCTAGATAAGCTTGTCCACCAATTGCCAAGATGAATGGCACAGCAGCAAATGTCTCAGTATTGTTAATGGTTGTTGGCTTGCCGTACAAACCAAAGCTTGCTGGGAATGGTGGTTTGAAGCGTGGTTGACCTTTCTTACCTTCCAAGGACTCCAACAACGCGGTTTCTTCACCGCAAATATAAGCACCCCAACCTGGAGCAGCATGCAATTGAAAGAAGAAATCACTTCCTAAAATCTTGTCGCCAAAATAACCAGCGGCACGAGCCTCTTCCAAAGCCTCTTCAAAGCGTGAATACACTTCAAAGATTTCACCGTGAATATAGTTGTAGCCAGTGCCAATACCCATGGTGTATGCACCAATAATCATGCCCTCGATCAAAGCATGTGGGTTGTAACGCATGATGTCGCGGTCTTTAAATGTACCTGGCTCACCTTCGTCGCTATTGCAAACTAAATATTTTTGACCAGGGAATTGACGTGGCATAAAACTCCACTTCAAACCTGTCGGGAAGCCCGCGCCACCACGACCACGGAGTGAGGAAGCTTTTAATTCGGCAATGATGGCATCCGGGGCAACCTTATCATTTAATAAACGACGAAGTTGCTGATAACCACCGCGACTCTCGTAATCTTTTAAACGCCAGTTATCGCCATTTAATCCAGCAAGAATCAAAGGCTTGATGTGACGACCGTGCAAGCTGGTCATACTGCCTTCCCTTCTGCACGTAATTCACTTAACAACGCATCAATCTTTTCTTTGCGCATAAAACTACACATACGCTTATCATTCACCAGCATGACAGGTGAATCACCACATACGCCCATGCACTCACCCTCTTTCAAGGTGAAAGTTCCACAGGGAGTGGTTTCGTTGTAGCCAATACCAAGAGTCTCTTTTAAATAAGTCGCGGCAGTTTCGCCATGAGTTAACTGGCAAGGCAAATTAGTACAAATAACCAATTTATATTGACCAATTGGCTTGGTGTTGTACATGTTATAGAAAGTGGCCACTTCATCAACTGCAATACTTGGCATTTCTAAAATCTGCGCAACAGTTTCGATGACTTCTGGAGAAACCCAACCCACCTCTGTTTGGGCTGCAATTAAGCAAGCGATCACTGCAGATTGCTTGTGTGCTGGCGGGTACTTAGCAATATTGCGATGAATATCAGCTAATGTTTTATCGGATAGTTGAAGAGTTGTAGTCATTAAAAATAATCCTTGGCACGCTTCATTAGCGGTCAATCTCCCCAAACACAATATCTTGGGTACCGATAATCGTTACCGCATCAGCCAACATATGGCCACGTGACATTTCATCCATTGCAGATAAATGCACAAAGCCTGGAGCGCGACTCTTGATGCGATATGGCTTATTGACGCCATCAGAAATCAAGTAAATACCAAACTCACCTTTTGGATGCTCAACTGCCGAGTAAGCCTCACCATCGGGAACGTGAATTCCCTCGGTAAAGAGTTTGAAATGGTGAATCAATTCTTCCATATTGGTTTTCATATCCACGCGCTTCGGTGGAGAAACCTTATGGTTATCAGTCATCACAGGACCTGGGTTTGCTTTCAACCAAGCCACACATTGTTTGATGATGCGATTGGATTGGCGCATTTCTTCCATACGCACTAAGTAGCGATCATAAGAATCGCCATTGACACCCACCGGAATATCAAAGTTGAGTCGGTCATAGACCTCATATGGCTGCTTCTTACGCAAATCCCACTCAATACCAGAACCGCGCAGCATTGGTCCAGTAAAGCCGAGCTGCAATGCGCGCTCAGGAGTCACGATACCGATATTGACCAAACGTTGTTTCCAGATACGATTATCCGTCAACAAGTTGCAGTACTCATCCACATGTGCATCGAAGCCATTAGCAAATTGCTCAATGAAATCCAACAATGTGCCACTGCGGTTTTCATTCAGGCGCTTGATGGCGGACGCGCTACGGATTTTGTTTTTGGTGTACTGAGCCATTTGATCTGGCAAGTCGCGATACACTCCACCTGGGCGGTAGTAGGCAGCATGCATGCGCGCGCCAGATACCGCTTCATACATATCAAAAATATCTTCACGATCACGGAAGGCGTACAGGAATACCGCCATAGCGCCAACGTCAAGCCCATGGCAACCAATCCAGAGTAAGTGATTCAATAGACGAGTTAATTCGTCATACATCACACGGATGTATTGAGCACGCAATGGAACATCAACCTGTAATAACTTTTCAATCGCTAAAACATAAGCATGCTCATTGGACATCATGGAAACGTAATCCAAGCGATCCATGTATGGAACGTTTTGAATCCAGGTGCGTGTTTCAGCTAATTTTTCTGTCGCGCGATGCAATAGACCTATATGCGGGTCGGCACGCTGAATGACTTCGCCATCCAGCTCTAGCACTAAACGCAATACACCATGCGCCGCAGGATGCTGAGGGCCAAAATTGAGTGTGTAGTTCTTAATTTGTGCCATGTCTTAAACCGGACCTCCATACTGCTCTTCACGAATAATGCGTGGGATAATTTCTCGAGCCTCAATCGTGACTGGCTGATAGACAACGCGCTTCAACTCTGGGTCATAACGCATTTCAACATTACCGCTGATTGGGAAATCTTTTCTAAATGGATGACCAATAAAGCCGTAGTCAGTCAAAATGCGACGCAAATCATCATGACCTTCAAACAAGATGCCATACAGATCAAATGCCTCACGCTCAAACCAGTTAGCAGAATTCCAAACCGGGGTAATAGAAGCAACCAATGGATAACTATCGTCAGGCGCAAAGACGCGTACACGCAAACGCCAGTTGTGCTCTAAGGACAATAAGTGACTTACAACACCAAAGCGCTGACCAGCCCATGCACCATCACGAAAATCTTGGTAATCGACACCGCATAGATCAATCAATTGCTCAAAGGCAAGTGATGGATCGTCGCGCAATAACATGGCTGATTCAAAATAAGTATCCGCATTCACCACCACGGTAACTTCACCCAAAGCAATCTCAACGGAATGAATGCGCTTACCGAGAACTTTCTCAAGGTTATCGGCTAGTTGTACCAAACGGTCTGACATTGATTAAGCCTTCCGCGCAATAGTGCTAATGCGAGCGATCTTCGATTGCAACTGAATAATTCCGTAGATCAACGCTTCTGCGGTTGGAGGACAACCAGGAACATAAATATCCACTGGCACGATGCGGTCACAACCGCGGACAACTGAGTAGGAATTATGGTAATAACCACCACCATTGGCACAAGACCCCATAGAGATTACCCAGCGTGGCTCAGGCATTTGGTCATAAACCTTGCGCAAGGCAGGAGCCATTTTGTTGCATAAAGTACCAGCCACAATCATCAAATCGGATTGACGTGGCGATGGGCGAAACACAATGCCAAAGCGATCTAAGTCATAGCGAGATGCGCCGGCATGCATCATTTCAACCGCGCAACAGGCCAATCCAAAAGTCATGGGCCATAAAGATCCATTGCGAATCCAGTTGATTAACTGATCCGCAGTGGTAGTAACAAATCCCTCTTTGAGAACACCTTCTAATGCCATATCGATCACTCCCAGTCGAGAGCGCCCTTTTTCCAGATATACACAAATCCCACAATGAATTCCAATAGGAAGATCACCGTAGAGGCGTAACCAAGCCATCCAATATCGCGTAGCGCCACACCCCACGGGAACAAGAACGCGGTTTCTAAATCAAATAAGATGAAAAGAATGGCTATTAAGTAGTAACGCACGTCAAACTTCATACGCGCATCTTCAAAAGCTTCAAAGCCGCACTCATAGGGAGAGAGTTTTTCAGCGTCAGGCTTCGAGGGAGCCAAAATTTTTCCGAGGAACATGGGGACTAATCCCACCCCAATACCTACGAGGATAAAAAGCAGAACAGGAAAGTAATTATTAGCGATATTCAAAATAGCCCTGATTCGTTTTTCTGGTAAATCCTAAAGCAGCAAATTATTAATTATTCCACTACATAAGGCATTGATTGAGAGCAAAAACCCTTATCAAAACCTTTTTTTGGTGCCGACGGCGAGACTCGAACTCGCACAGCCTAAGCCACTACCCCCTCAAGATAGCGTGTCTACCAATTTCACCACGTCGGCATCTTGCAAAACCCATCAATTCTACTGCATTGCACAAGTGCACTACCCCAAAAACTGGGCTAGAAAATACGTAAAAACCTACTTTTTTACTTAGGAACCGCTGGTTTACTTGGATTGTGCACTGGAGCAACCGGAGCGGTTGGAGCTGCCGTAGGGGCTACAGTTCCAGACAAGACGCCTGGGCTCACTTCTTTCTTATTACCAATCCAAGTGATGCTTAAGGTGCACACAAAGAAAACAGCAGCAAAAATAGCGGTTGCATGCGATAGAAAGTTAGCAGAGCCACTGGCGCCAAAGAGGCTGCCAGAAGAGCCTGAACTAAAAGCTGCGCCCATATCAGCGCCCTTACCCTGTTGCAACAGCACCAAAAGAATCACAGCCAGAGCTGAAATTATCTGCAATACGATCAATAAAGTCTTAAACCATTCCACAACTTATCTCCAAATAAAAAATCTAAGCCTGACAGATGGCCAGAAAGTCTTGGGGATTTAATGAAGCACCCCCCACCAGCCCACCATCAATATCCAGCATGGCAAATAATTCAACGGCATTATCGGGCTTGACACTGCCACCATACAAAATGCCTACATGAGAGGCTAAATCCTCATCAAATTCAGCCAATTGCAATCGAATTGCGCGGTGCATGTCTTGAGCAACTTGAGCGCTAGCTACTTTTCCAGTGCCGATTGCCCACACAGGCTCGTAGGCAATTAAACAGTCGGCTAGACGGTCCTGAAGTACATTCACTTGCTTGGCAACCTGGGCACAGACAATCTCTTCCGCGCGACCGGAGTTTCGCTCATCGGCAGTTTCGCCAACGCAAATGACCGGCGTCATGTCGCTATCAAGAACCTGAAGCGCTTTGGCGGAAACTATCTCATCTACCTCTTGATGCATTTGACGTCGCTCTGAGTGACCAACGATGACATAGGAGCAGCCCAGCTCTTTTAGCATTGAGGCCGCTACATCACCAGTGTAGGCGCCCGATTTATACGCTGAGGCATCTTGCGCGCCAAGACTGAGGAATGTCAATGAATGACTTTTAACTAAGTCAGCACACTGCTGTAAATACGGAAATGGGGGGCAAACCGCATATTTGCGTCCAGATGGCATACCACTTTCCATGCCTCTAGCTACAGTCTTAATCCAGTCTTGGTTGCTGCCAAGACTGCCATTCATTTTCCAGTTGCCGATGACGATGAGTGGTCGCATATGGGATTAACGGATTTTTAAACGGTTAACACAATCTTGCCAATGTGCTCAGATGACTCCATTAATGCATGAGCATCTGCCGCTTGATCCAGCGTAAATGTTTTGTAAATTACAGGCTTCAAAGTGCCCACATTCAGCAAAGGCCAAACGTTTTCAAATAGTTGCTTGGTAATTTGTTTCTTAAATGAAACTGGACGCGGACGCAAAGTGGAGCCAGTAATCGTTAAACGACGACGCAAAATTTGACCAGTATTCACTTCTGCTTTAGAGCCGCCCATGATGGCAATAATCACAATGCGGCCATCATCCGCTAAGCAATCAATTTCCTTCTGGACATAAGCACCAGTGACCATATCCAAGATAACGTTGACGCCTTTGCCGTCGGTAGCCTGCTTTACCTCTTCGACGAAATATTGTGTCTTATAGTTAATCGCAAGGTCAGCGCCTAAGGCAACGCAGGCAGCGCACTTTTCATCGGTACCTGCCGTTACAAATACCTTATGACCCAATGCTTTAGCGATCAAGATAGCCGTTACGCCAATACCGCTAGATCCACCTTGAACCAGCAAAGTTTCGCCTTCAGACAACTCTCCGCGCATGAAAACATTACTCCATACGGTATAGAAAGTTTCAGGCAAAGCTGCCGCCTCTTGGTCAGTAAATCCCTTTGGGTAAGGTAGGCACTGCGCAATTTGGGCGGTACACAATTCAGCATAACCACCGCCTTGCAAAAGCGCGCATACTTTATCGCCCAATTTCAAACCAAATAGATTGTCGACATGAGCCAAATCTCCGCCCACAATTTCGCCAGCCACTTCAAGACCAGGGATATCGGATGCGCCTGCTGGAACAGGATAGTGACCCTTACGTTGCAAAACGTCTGGGCGATTAATTCCAGCAGCTAAAACTTTGATCAAAATTTCACCAGTACCAGCAGCAGGAGCCGCTGGATCAGGGCGATTGGTTGGCACCAGCATCTCTGGTGCGCCAAGCTCTTTGATTTCAATTACGCGCATAACTATTTCAGCTCGCTAAAGAATTTAAGCTGACTCGCTAGGCGCTGCCGCTGCCTCAACTACAGCCTCAGTTGCACCTGCGAGAGGAGCGATTGTGCCACCCTCATCAGCCATCGCAGCCTTCAACGACAAACGCAAACGACCACGCTCATCAGCAGCCAACAATTTCACACGAACAACCTGACCTTCAGCGAGGTAATCTTTCACTTCTTTTACACGCTCATTGGAGATTTCAGAGATGTGCAAGAGCCCATCTTTGCCTGGAAGAATATTTACCAAAGCGCCGAACTCAAGCAACTTTACAACTGGACCCTCATAGATCTTGCCTACTTCAGCTTCAGCAGTGATGCTTTCGATACGGACTTTAGCTTCAGCCATGCCTTCAGCAGAAGTGGAGGCAATCGTTACAGTACCGTCATCTTTAATATCGATGCTGCAACCAGTTTCCTTAGTCAACGCTTGAATTGTTGCGCCGCCCTTACCGATTACTTCACGAATCTTGTCTGGATGAATCTTGAAAGAAACCATACGTGGAGCATGAGCAGACAATTCTGCACGAACTGAACCCATCGCCTCTTGCATTTTGCTCAAGATGTGCAAGCGACCTTCTTTGGCTTGCGCTAAAGCTACTTGCATAATTTCTTTGGTAATACCTTGAACTTTAATGTCCATCTGGAGTGCAGTAATGCCATTAGCAGTACCCGCTACTTTGAAGTCCATGTCGCCCAAGTGATCTTCATCACCCAAGATGTCTGTCAACACAGCAAAACGGTTGCCATCCAAAATCAAGCCCATTGCTACGCCAGCAACGTGCGCTTTCACTGGAACACCAGCATCCATCATTGCCAAACAGCCGCCGCAAACAGAAGCCATTGAAGATGAGCCGTTGGACTCAGTGATCTCTGAAACAACACGAATACTGTATGCGAAATCTTCTGGGCTCGGTAACACTGGAATCAATGTGCGTTTAGCCAAACGACCATGACCAATTTCACGACGCTTAGGGCTACCTACGCGACCAGTTTCACCAGTAGCAAATGGAGGCATGTTGTAATGGAACATGAAACGATCGCGGTATTCACCTTCGAGCGCATCAATAATTTGCTCGTCACGTGCAGTACCCAATGTTACAACAACTAATGCTTGAGTTTCACCACGAGTAAACAAAACAGAGCCGTGTGTACGTGGCAATACTCCGTTACGAATTTCGATTGGACGTACAGTACGTGTATCGCGACCGTCAATGCGTGGCTCACCATTCAAAATCTGGCTACGAACAATCTTCGCTTCGATTTCAAACATAATGTCGCTCACAGCAACCGCATCAACATCACCCTCTTCGGATAACTTAGCCAAAACTTCTTTAGAAATTTCTTTCAACTTGTCTGAGCGAGCGCCCTTTTGACGAATCTGATAAGCCTCACGCAATGGCGCCTCCGCCAATGCAGTTACCTTAGCGATCAATGGTTCATCCTTAGGAGCAGCAGTCCAATCCCACTCAGGCTTGCCAGCTTCACGTACTAAATCATTGATAGCGTTGATTGCTGTTTGCATTTGGTCATGACCATACACAACAGCGCCAAGCATCACTTCTTCAGACAATTGCTTTGCTTCAGACTCAACCATCAATACAGCTGCTTGCGTACCAGCAACGATCAAATCGAGTTCGCTAGCAACTTGCTCTGTGCGAGTTGGGTTCAATAAATATTGGCCGTTAGCGTAGCCAACGCGCGCAGCGCCAACTGGACCGGCAAACGGGATTCCTGAAATTGCTAAAGCTGCAGAAGCAGCGAGCAAAGCAGGAATATCTGCAGGAACATCTGGGTTGATAGACAACACGTGTACTACAATCTGAACTTCATTCAAGAAACCTTCTGGGAACAAAGGACGCAATGGACGGTCGATCAAACGGGAGATCAAAGTCTCGCCTTCTGATGGGCGACCTTCACGACGGAAGAAGCCACCAGGGATCTTGCCTGCTGCGTAAGTTTTTTCTAGGTAATCAACAGTCAATGGGAAAAAGGATTGGCCTGGCTTTGTAGACTTAGAAGCAACTACTGTGCCCATGACTACTGTGTCATCGACGTTAACGATCACAGCACCGCCAGATTGGCGAGCGATTTCGCCTGTTTCCATTGTTACTTGATGGTTGCCCCATTGAAAACTTTTAACTGCTTTTTTAAACATTGTCATTCTGATCTTCTCCAAATTGTTCACGCAAAACTCACATGAGCCTTACGCTTGTCGCGGGATAAAGCAGTGTCGCGACAACACTGGAGCGATTTAAGATCACAAGGGATGCCATTCCAGGGAGGCTCTGAATCTGTTTCCGAAACTCATTGGAATGACACAATCCCCTACACAAATGATCTTGAAGCGCCCAAAAAACATGCCATCTGCTTAAGACTGATTCCGCGAAGAAACAACCCTAAGATAGATGGCATTGCATACCAATAAGAATTACTTACGGAGACCTAATTTCTGAATCAATGCGCGATAGCGATCCAAGTCTTTGCCTTTGAGGTAATCCAAGAGGCGACGGCGACGTGAAACCATCCTCAACAAACCACGACGGCTGTGATGATCTTTAGCGTTAGCCTTGAAATGGGGGGTTAATTCATTAATGCGGGCTGTAAGCAATGAAACTTGAACTTCAGGGCTACCCGTATCATTTGCGCTGCGCGCGTTTTCTTTGATGATTTCCGCCGTTTTAATATCAGAAACTGCCATTTTTAATGCTCCTTACTTGCGAACACCTGAGCTTTCACCCAATTTGTGTCGTGCGATTAACAAAATAAAATAAAAAAAAGCTTTAAAAATCAAATCCATCGAATTGTAGCAGAGCCCACTCTTTTTTACAGCATACAAGCCTATTTAACTGGCGTAATATGTCATCATATTTATTCATTAAAGGATAAATGCTCTTTTAAAACAATAACTTAAGAAATAATTAATCTAATTACGCGCAATATTTTCACCCTTTTGCTACTCAGTTTTGGACTTTTCCAGCCAGCTTATGCGCAATTTGGCTCATTTTTTGGCCCTGACTTTGGAATTAAATCGTTTCAAAACATTTTTGTATTTGAAAACGAAACAGCCTTAAATGACTTTGTAAATTCTGGCTGGACTTTTGGCTGCCAAGTTACCGCAGCAGCCAAATATGAAAAAGATGGTGAGGCCTATCAAGACGCAACCGTTGTGGCTCCGGGCGTACTAATGTATCAACTTACCGACTCCGGCCTTGCCGCAGAAATTACCGGCAAAGGCACGCAGTACTATAAGAATACGGACGTAAATAAATAAAATTCGTATTCGATGACTCCCAGCATTAGGGAGTCATCTGCGCATTGAGTTTTACTTGACTAGGGTCGTGCAATTTATTTAAAGCGGAAAAGTACGCTTTTGCAGAGGCGGCAATGATGTCAGGATCAGTGCCCACCCCATTCACAATACGCCCACCTTTCGCTAAGCGCACCGTAACCTCACCCTGCGATTGAGTTCCTGCTGTGATCGCGTTTACCGAATAAAGCAACTGCTCTGCACCACTCTGCGCTATCACTTCAATTGCATTTAAGCTGGCATCCACCGGGCCATTGCCTTCGGCTTCAGAGCTAATCTCTTTATCACCCATGCGAAATGTCACACGCGATTTAGGGCGCTCACCAGTTTCTGAATGCTGGCTCAATGAAATGAATTTGTAATGCTCGCCCTCTTCTGCTGGAGCTGAATCAGACATGATGGCAATAATGTCTTCATCAAAAATTTCCGCTTTTTGATCGGCCAGGGCTTTAAATCTAGTAAATGCCTCGTTCAAATCCGATTCAGCTTCTACGGTAATTCCCAATTCTTGTAAGCGTTGTTTAAAAGCGTTGCGGCCTGAGAGCTTGCCTAAAACAATCTTATTGGCAGACCAACCCACATCCTCTGCACGCATGATTTCATAGGTGTCGCGGTTCTTCAAAATACCGTCTTGATGAATGCCTGAAGTGTGAGCAAATGCATTAGCACCCACTACCGCCTTATTAGGCTGAACCACAAAACCGGTGATCTGAGAAACCAATTTAGAAGCCGGAACGATTTGGGTTGCGTCAATACCGCAGACCATATCAAAGTAATCCTTGCGAGTGCGCAATGACATCATGATCTCTTCCAAGGCGGTATTGCCAGCGCGCTCACCCAAGCCATTAATAGTGCACTCAATCTGACGAGCGCCACCTATTTTCACTCCAGCTAATGAATTGGCAACCGCCATGCCCAAATCGTTATGGCAATGCACCGACCAAATTGCTTTATCAGAGTTCGGCACGCGCGTACGCAAGGTTTTAATAAATTCTCCATACAACTCTGGAATCGCATAACCTACCGTATCCGGAATATTGATCGTTGAAGCGCTTTCATTAATGACCGCCTCAACCACGCGACATAAAAAATCCATTTCCGAGCGATAACCATCTTCAGCCGAAAATTCAATATCTGCCGCCAAGTTACGAGCAAAACGAATCGAGCGCTTAGCTTGCTCTAAGACCTCTTCCGGGGACATGCGCAACTTAACCGCCATATGCAATGGACTCGTGGCCAAGAATGCGTGAATACGTTTTGCGTTAGCGGCTTGCAATGCATCGGCAGCACGCGTGATGTCCTTGTCATTGGCTCTAGCGAGTGAGCATACGATGGAGTCTTTAACAGCTGCAGCTACGGCAGAAATTGCCTGAAAGTCACCCTCTGAGCTAGCTGCAAATCCAGCCTCAATCACATCCACCTTAAGACGCTCTAACTGACGTGCAATGCGCACTTTTTCGTCTTTGGTCATAGATGCACCAGGAGACTGCTCTCCATCACGCAAGGTGGTGTCAAAAATGATTACTTTGTCGCTCATCACTACTATCCAGTTTTGATACTTATATTTAATTACAGCTTAATTTAATCTTTAAAACAAAAAAAACCAGCAATTTGCTGGGGCTGGTATGTGGTGGCTAATGAATATCTTTTATCTCATTAATTCAGACCTTACCCGCCCCAAGCTTGAGGATTAGCGCTAGCAGAAGGAGGCCAGTTAAAGGCGAGAAATTGATCAACATGGTTGAAATATACCCCAAAAAGAGTGGTTTAGCTAAAACGCTTGCCACTCAGTCTTTCGCATGCCCAAATGACATAACCAGAGATTGAATACACCACGAATAGACCAAATAGAGTTAAAGGCGGGTTGGATGAGATCAGCACAAAGGTCAGAATCATCAATACCATGACACCAAATGGCACGCGGTAACGAACATCTAGGGCCTTGCCACTATAAAAACGCGCGTTCGAGACCATGGTTAAACCTGCGTACACGGCAATGAAGAAAGTTGCCCAAGGAATGGCTGTATCTCGCACCGGGATCTTATTGTCATCGGTCAGCCAGATAAAACCAGCCATTAAAGCGCCAGCTGCTGGACTAGGTAAGCCCTGGAAAAACTTCTTATCTACGACACCAGTATTTACATTAAAACGTGCCAATCTCAATGCCGCTCCTGCGCAGTAGGTAAATGCGGCCAACCATCCCCATTGACCCAAATCTTTTAAGGCCCACTCATAGGCAACTAATGCCGGAGCAACACCAAAAGAAACCATATCCGCCAGTGAATCGTATTGCTCTCCAAAAGCGCTCTGCGTATTAGTCATGCGAGCGACTCGCCCATCCATGCCATCAAGCACCATTGAGGCAAAAATAGCAATGGCCGCAATTTTAAACTGGTGATTCATCGCATTAACGATGGCATAGAAACCGCAAAATAAAGCAGCAGTTGTAAATGCATTCGGTAAAAGATAAATGCCCTTGCTACGCAAGCGGGGCTTTTGAGGATGCAGCTCCTCTACCTCGCAATCAACCCCATCACCCAATTCTTCCGCCAACTGGTGTGCAGAGGATGCGGTAGATCTATGAGAAAAGCGGCTACGGTCTATGCGACCACGACGGCGAAATGTAGTCAAAAAATATCCTAGTGAATAATATTTCGAATCAATCTAAGCCAGGCAAACGCGCCAAGGCTGTATTTGTTGCAAATACTTTATCACCAACACTAACTAGTGGCTCTGCAGTCAACGGCAAATACACATCAACACGTGAACCAAAGCGAATAAATCCATAACGCTCGCCCACTTTAAGACGGTCACCGACATGGATGTAGCAAAGAATGCGGCGAGCCAGCAAACCAGCAACCTGAACCAAAGTCACGATTTGACCATTGGCATCAATCACAACGGCATTACGCTCATTCTCTGTTGATGCTTTATCCAAATCCGCGTTTACGAACTTACCAGGGAAATACTGAACTTCCTTCACCAAGCCGTTTACTGCACTACGGTTTGAGTGAACATTAAATACATTCATGAATACGCTAATTTTGAGCGCTTCACGACCAGCGTAAGGATCGTTGGTTTTTTCAACAACCACGATACGCCCATCAGCAGGAGATAGCACTAAATCGCGACCCATAGCAGGAATACGTTGTGGGTCACGGAAGAACTGCAGAACAAAGATAAAGATGATCCAAAGAGGCCATGACCAAACAATACCACCAAGATAGTGGACAAGTAAAGTCACTGCCCCCACTAACGCCAAATACGGCCATCCTTCTTTCGCAATAATGGGGTGTGGATACATCATCTTTGTTCTGAGTCTTTGAATGAACTTCTATAAATGTGACACTTAGTTCTTAGTTTGATCAACCAATTTGTTCTTGGCAATCCAAGGCATCATGGCGCGCAATTTAGCGCCCACCACTTCGATGTCATGCTCTGCATTCAAACGACGACGTGAAATCAATGTTGGAGCGCCTGCCTTATTTTCAAGGATGAAGTTCTTCGCATATTCACCAGTCTGGATGTCTTTTAAGCACTGACGCATTGCGTTCTTAGTGTCTTCTGTAACAACACGTGGACCGGTCACATACTCACCGTACTCAGCGTTATTAGAGATTGAGTAGTTCATGTTGGCAATACCACCTTCGTAGATCAAGTCAACGATCAACTTAAGTTCATGCAAGCACTCAAAGTAAGCCATCTCAGGAGCGTAACCAGCTTCAACCAAAGTTTCAAAACCTGCTTTGATCAATTCAACTGCGCCACCACAAAGAACAGCCTGCTCGCCGAACAAGTCAGTTTCAGTTTCTTCGCGGAAGTTGGTTTCGATGATGCCGGCACGACCGCCGCCGTTTGCTGTTGCGTATGACAAAGCAACATCACGCGCTGAACCAGATTTATCTTGGTAAACAGCGATCAAATGAGGAACACCACCACCTTGAGCATAAGTACCGCGTACTGTATGGCCAGGCGCTTTTGGAGCAATCATGATGACGTCCAAGTCAGCGCGTGGCTGAACTTGACCGTAGTGAACGTTAAAGCCATGAGCAAGCGCCAGGGCCGCGCCCTGTTTGATATTGCCATGCACTTCTTTATTGTAGACGTCAGCGATTTTCTCGTCAGGCAACAACATCATGACTACGTCGGCATCTTTAACCGCTTCGCCAACTTCTTTCACTGCCAAACCAGCATTGGCCGCTTTACTCCAGGAAGCACCATCTTTACGCAAACCAACAGTAACGTTGACGCCAGAATCTTTTAGGTTCAATGCGTGCGCGTGACCTTGTGAACCATAACCAATGATGGTGACTTTCTTGCCCTTAATGAGGGACAAATCAGCGTCTTTATCGTAAAACACTTGCATGCTCTTTCCTTGTATTGAAAATGTAATTAATGCAGTAATCAGTTAAAAAAAATTAAACTTTGAGGATACGCTCTCCACGACCAATTCCAGATCCACCCGAACGGACAGTTTCTAGAATCGATGCGCGATCGATCGAATCAATAAAGGCATCCAGTTTGGCACCATCACCAGTTAACTCAATGGTGTAACTCTTATCGGTCACATCAATGATGCGACCGCGGAAGATATCAGTAGTGCGCTTCAGTTCTTCACGTTCTTTACCTACAGCGCGAACCTTAATCATCATCAGTTCACGCTCAATATGCGGGCCTTCACTTAAATCAAAGACTTTCACCACTTCCACTAGACGATTCAAGTGTTTCGTGATTTGCTCAATCACATCATCAGAACCAAAAGTCACGATGGTCATCCGAGACAATGACGGATCTTCGGTAGGCGCAACACTCAATGTATCGATGTTGTAACCGCGAGCAGAGAAAAGACCTACTACACGTGACAATGCGCCCGGCTCGTTCTCAATTAGTACAGAAATAATATGGCGCATTAGAGATCCTAACTAACCAACAGCATTTCAGTGATACCTTTGCCAGCTTGAACCATAGGCCAAACATTCTCCTCTGGGTCAGTCTGGAAGTCCATGAAGACGGTACGATCTTTTAAACGAATCGCCTCCTTGAGAGCGTATTCAACATCAGACTTCTTCTCAATACGCATACCAACATGACCATAGGCTTCAGCCAACTTCACAAAGTCTGGCAATGAGTCCATGTATGAACTGGAATAGCGCTTGTTATAAGTCAACTCTTGCCACTGGCGCACCATGCCGAGATAACGATTATTCAGGGAAACAATCTTTACAGGGGTGTCATATTGTTTGCAAGTAGATAACTCTTGAATACACATCTGAATGGAGCCTTCACCAGTAATAGTGAAAACATCCTTCTCGGGGAACGCTTTCTTGATACCCATGGCGTATGGCAAGCCAACACCCATAGTGCCAAGGCCACCCGAGTTAATCCAGCGACGTGGTTTATGAAACTTGTAGAACTGAGCGGCCCACATTTGATGCTGACCTACGTCAGAGCAAATGAATGCATCGCCACCAGTGAGCTCCCATAACTTTTGAACAACGTACTGCGGCTTGACGATTTGAGAGGCTTCATCGTACTTCAGACAATCTTTTTTACGCCACTCGTTAATCTGAGCCCACCAAGCAGCAACTTTATCGCTGTTTTTACGCTGGCCAGCAGCTTTGAGTTGGGCAGTCATCTCAACTAATACCTCTTTGAGATTACCGACAATAGGAACATCGACCTTCACGCGCTTAGAAATAACGGATGGGTCGATATCAATGTGAATGATTTTTCGCGGATGACTTGCGAAGTGTGCTGTATTGCCAATCACGCGATCATCAAAACGCGCGCCAATCGCAATCAACACATCACTGTGCTGCATGGCCATATTGGCTTCATAAGTACCGTGCATACCGAGCATGCCCAAAAACTGTGGGCTTGTTCCAGGGAATCCGCCCAAGCCCATCAAGGTATTGGTAACGGGATAACCCAAGAGGTCTGCAAACTCTTTTAATTCAGGGGCTGCATCAGACAAAATCACGCCACCACCGGTGTAGATGTATGGACGTTCTGCTTCTTGTAACAAAGCTACTGCTTTGCGAATCTGACCGCTATGACCCTTAATCACCGGGTTGTAGGAACGCATTTCCAGAGTTTCTGGATAAACAAATGGTCCCTTGGCTGCAGATACGTCTTTAGGAATATCAATCAACACGGGACCGGGTCGACCGGTCTGTGCGATGTGGAAAGCCTTCTTGAGTACCAGCGGAAGATCTTTCACGTCTTTTACCAAGAAGTTGTGCTTCACCACTGGGCGAGTAATACCAACGGTATCCGCCTCTTGGAAAGCATCTTCACCAATAGCGTAGGTTGGCACGTTTCCACTGATGATCACCATCGGAATCGAATCAGTGTATGCAGTAGCGATACCGGTTACCGCATTCGTTACGCCAGGACCTGAGGTCACTACAGCGACGCCAACCTTACCGGTTGCGCGCGCATATCCATCGGCCGCATGAACCGCCGCTTGCTCGTGGCGAACAAGAATGTGTTCAAACTTATCCTGCTTAAAAATTTCGTCATAGATAAAGAGAACGAAACCACCTGGGTAACCCCAAACGAATTCAACACCCTCTCTGTGCAGTGCATGCACGAGCATATCTGCGCCAATCATTTCTGGAGGCGCTGCGTCATTATTTGTATTTGCTGTGTCTTTGTTAGCTTTAGTAGCTAAAAATTCGGCGCTGCTTGTATTCATCTTCTTTCGTCCTTTGCAATTTTTGGTAAAAAATTGTTTGGTCTGCTCTATCTCCTGCTTATGGCCTGAGTTCGAACGGCGCTGCTACCGGAAAAAACCACTGCACCACTTCTTGAATGAGATTCTAGGTAGTAATTCCTACATTCTATAGCAATCCCCTAAATTGACCCAATTCCTAATGATTCAGGTCTAATCCAGTGCATGGCAGCAGCCCAAGAACTATCTGACTTTTTAAGTAGTGTCGAGCAGCGCGTTTTTAAGCAGGCGGTCTATGCTGTGCGCGACGACGATGCTGCCCTAGATATTGTTCAGGATGCCATGATCAAGCTGGCTGAAAAATATGGGGATAGGCCCGCAGCGGAACTCCCCCTGGTATTCACTAGAATTTTGCAAAATCGCATTCATAATTGGTTCAGAAGACAAAAGGTCCGCAATACCTGGGTCACCCTGTTTTCCAATATGTGCAAAAAAACCGATGAAAAAGACGATTTTAACCCCATAGAGTCTTTGTCAGCCCCAGATGACAGTGAAATGCACCAAGATTGGGCACACAAACTGGAAAAAAAGTCAGCTTTTACAGGCTTTGGAGTCAGAAATATCTAAATTACCCGTACGTCAATGAGAAGCCTTCCTAATGCGTTATTGGGATTAGCTAAGCATTACTGAGACGGCCAAAGCAATGCGTTGCAGTGAAGGTAGTGTCAAAACACACTGCTCTAGGGCCACCCAAACATTAGATAAAGCATTGAAATTAAAAGGAATTACGCTGTGAAACACTTTGATGAACCATTGACTCAGACCCAAGCCGATCAATTTGGTCAGGCTAGCGCTGCCCTGCTTCGCCAAGGTACCCAGAATATTCCGCAAAATATCAAATACCGACTTTATGCGGCACGTATGAAGGCCGTAGCCATTAAAAAGCCTGAAAAAGTGCGCATTCAAAAAGCGGTATTGGCTGGCACATCTCGCAATTTGGCCTCAGGCTCAAATGGCCTATGGGATACCGTAGGCTGGATCGCCCCTTTAGTTGTTTTGATTTTTGGCCTTATCTGGATTGCCCAATGGCAACATAACTCTCGCATCAATGACATCGCCGAAGTTGATGCAGCCCTTCTCTCTGACGACGTGCCACCAGACGCATATGCTGACAGCGGGTTCATGGCCTTCCTGAAGAATGGTCCCTTATCTGACTCCAGCAATACATCTGATTCGGTTCGCAAATAATTCAGACGCTGAATGTCAATTACCAGTAAAACATTTTGGGCAAGCAGCTTTGTGTTGCTGACGACTCTATCTGCCGTTCAGATTGGCCCTGTTCTAGCGCAAACGCAGACTAGCGGCGCTCATGGAAAATCCACGGCTATCCCCGAAAAAAAACCAGACGGTACGTTGGAAAGTCTCAAGCCTGCTCAACAAAAAATCCTTGCGCCACTGGAGGACGATTGGGACTATATGCTTCCGGATAGTCGTAAGAAATGGATTCAGGTGGCGAATATTTACCCCAAAATGAGCGCGCAAGATCAAGAGCGCCTCCAGTCGCGCATGACTAGCTGGTCCAATCTCTCACAAAAAGAGCGGCGCATCGCGCGTGAAAATTACCTTGCTAGCCTCAAGTTCCTCGCCGAGAAAAAGGCAGAGGCGTGGAGCGCTTACCAAAAACTGAGCGACGAACAAAAAAAGAAATTGGCAGAGTCTGAGCTTAAGAAAAAACCAACAGCTGCAAACGCCCCGACACTACAACAACGCCCGATCTCACCAAAAGCAGCTCTTCCACCAGCCGCGATTATTCCCAGCTCACCTTCGCCTGCACCAGTTGAAAATTCAGGGGCCAGCGCGGACAGCGCCCCTTCTATAATTCAGGAGTTTATGACCCCCGCCGAGCTTAGCGCATTACCATCACCGCAGTTTTGGCGTCGGGTTGCCTGTGGCCTCTACGAACAACTCGTATTGCTTGGTGTTATTGCCATCACCTTTTTAGTGCCAAATCTTGGGCTTGGAATTTTATTTGGCATCTCCTTGCCCAGTTGGCTCACCTTCATATACCTCTACGCCGTCTTAGGAATTTATTTTGTCTGGTACTGGACGAAGTCTGGGCAAACACTTGCCATGCAAACTTGGCGCATCCGAATTATTGGAGGCAAAGGATTTAATCTCACTAGACGACAGGCTTATTGGCGCTATGTCTATGGCTCTCTATGGTTAATTCCCTGCGTTCTTTTGCAATGGGCTTTTCATTTGCAAAAGTGGCAAATTATTGAAATGCTCTTTGCTGTTGCGCTCTTTATTTGGCCACTAAGCATCTATTTGGATCGTCAAACTATCTTGTATCGACAAAGCCTTCCAGACAGGCTCGCTGGCACTCGCTTAGTTGAGCTCCCCAAGAACCTGGTGACCCTGTCCTAACTACTTGGCTCTAGACCTCACGCAGGCATTCAATCGCCGTTGTCTTCTGAACGCTTTTGAAAGCGGTAACCGGATGCGAGACAGGCAAGCACTCCAAAAGCAGCCCCCATCAATAAGGCCTGACCGAAGGCGTGAAATTCGATTTCCAATACGTAGCGGCCTAATGCCAAAGCAGCCACCCCCGAACCCAATCCCGCAAGGATGCCCGCCAACAACCCAATCACCACTAATTCAGTATTTGCAATGATCCCTAGCGTGCGTTTAGAGGCACCCAAAGCCTTCAGTAAAGCCGCATTCTTAAAGCGCCCATCTTGTGTAGCAGCAATTGCGGATAGGAGCACCAAGACCGCGGCAATAACAGTAAATACCAATAACAAGCATAAGACCGAGGAACGTTTGTTCAGAACTTCCTGAATTTGCCAAAGCGAAGTGGATACATCAACAATGGTTAAGTTGGGATAGGCTTGACTTAACCGATAATCCAAGGAATCTTGCACTGGCGGTTGATAGTAGGACGTAATCCAGGACTGAGGTAATGCCTGTAACTGAGCGGCCGGCATGATGACAAAGAAGTTCACACGCATGGAGCCCCAGTCCAGTTTTCTCAATGAAGTAATGGGGGCTGTTATTTGCTCCCCCGCCACCTCAAATGTTAGTTCATCACCCATTTTTAATTTTAGGGTTTTTGCAATCCCCGTTTCCATTGAGATCTGCGGCGCATCGCCCTCAATCCATTTGCCCGACAATATTTGATTGTCTGATGGCAATTGATCCGTGTAAGACAAATTAAAGTCACGGTCGATAAAGCGTTTCGCATTTTTTTCTTCTGAATAATGATTTGGAGTCACGGCACTTCCATTCACTTCAACCAAACGACCCCTTACCATTGGATAAAACTGCGGGGTCGAAATGCCTGCACCCCGAAGAGATTTAGCAAGGCTTTGTTTTTTCTCTTCTTGGATATTAATCATAAAACGATTTGGTGCATCACTCGGCACACTCCCTTGCCAGGCACTTAAGAAATCTGCACGCATTAATAAAACCAATAACAGTGCCATTAATGCAATACTCAATGCGGTAACTTGTACAAGCACTAAACCACTACTTCGGCCTTGGGATAGGGCAACCAACCTGAGCGTAAAGCGCTTGGTGGGTATGGCGCAAAGCAATCGTAAAATTCCCCAAGACGCAAGAGCAAAAAGCACTATCGCGACTGAAAAACTAATGCATGTTCACAAAGCCAATTTCCAATCTCTAGCCGCAGCCATAATCAATGCAACTGTAGCACCCATCCCAAAAACAGCAATCCAAAAGGTGGAGATGTTGACTACATTCAATTCATTTCTATCGTCTTTGAATTTGCGCCTAAGCATTTCAGAACCGCGCAGACGCTGACCTGTTTGCGTGCGTAGCGATAGGCGGATAGAGCTATAGCTACCGCAGCTATCATGGCGGTCACAAGCGCGATCAATGACAGAAACCGGTCTGCGCGTTCGAGCGCTTTACGCATCAATGGTTTGGCATTTTTCAAAGTTTCAATGCGAACACCATTAAGCCCATTTATTTCCATATATCCGGCAGCCCATGCTTCATACCTAGCAATTTGCTCATCTGCACCAGCCAGCAATACTCGATAAGTAACCCTGCTTCCTATTCCAATGAGGCCGGTTGCGCTTAAATCAGCCATGGACATCATCACGCGGGGTGCGAAGTTCATAAAACCGGCGCCTCGATCAAGCTCGCGTTCTAGAGTGGCATCGATCACAAAGGATTGGCGGCCAATTTGCATCACGTCTCCTTCTTGCGCATGTAGGGTTGCCAACATTGCGGGATCGACCCAAACAGAGCCCTGTTCAGGTCCAGTAGAAATAGTATTGCTGCTACCTTTTGAATGAATGCGCAATGAACCGCGAAGAGGATATCCAGGGCTGACTGCTTTAATAGACCACAGCTTGCTGTTTACGCCAGCGGTAACCATGCTTGGAAACACCACAGTTTGCGCAACCATCAAACCACTGCTTTGCGCCTGCTCTACAAATAAATTGGGTAATGGTTGAGCAGAAACAATGAGGAAGTCTGCAGCTAGCAGCTGACGAGCGTCGTATGCGCAAGCCATTTGCATGCGATCCGCCAAAACATTTACGCTCGAAAGCGCGGTTACCGATAGGATTAGCGCTACAAAAAGCCAAGCCAACTTAGAGCGAAACTCACGCCTCAAACTACTGAAGAAGCGAAGAATAGATTGACTCAAATTGCCTGAATTTGGCCGCCATCAACACGCATGACGGTGCCTGTAATAAAAGAGGCATTTTGACTAGCCAAAAAAGCCGCCGCATCTCCATACTCCTCGGGATCGCCATATCTTCCCATGGGTATTTGTCTCAAGCTAGCCTTAACAACGTCTTCGTAACTAGTACCTTCACGCTGCGCTGACACATACCAGGCAAAACACGATCGGTAATCGCAATGAGCGATAGCACCATATCGTTAAAACTCTTTTGCCAGAGCGCGGGATCTTGTCCTGCAGCCTGTGTTGGTGGTGGGCCGCCAGTATTGTTGATCAAAATATCGATTGGGCCCAACTCACTTTCAACCCGCGTAATCAAGCCATCAATCACCGAAGAATCTGAGAGGTCCCAATTGAGCGCAAGCGCCCTCCCTCCGGCAGTCTCGATTAATCCAACCGACTCTTGTAAACCTTCGGCATTGCGCCCAGCAACAGCCACCTTAACTCCCCTCGCGAGCGAGCGACACAGCCATGGCCTGCCATAAGCCACGGCTAGAAGCCATTACCAAAGCTATCTTACCCTGTAATCCCAAATCCATCTAATCTCCAAAGACTATTTTTTATATTTTTAATCCAACTGCAATTTTTGTTTGGCTACTACCTCTTTGTAGAGGGTGTACTCCGCTTTAATCTCTTTTGCAAATGCCTCAGGACCATTCACATTAATAATGGAACCAGTGTCTTCGATCCGTTGTTTGACACCAGGATCCATCACCACCTTTTGAAGCGCTGCACTTTATCCACAACATCTTTTGACATACCGGCAGGCCCCCAAAGTCCGTAGTAAGCCATTCGATTTACTGGAGCAAGGCCCACTTCAGCAAAAGTAGGCACATTCGGCAGTTGAGCCAAACGGCTTTGGAGCGGCAATCACAATCGGCACTAGCTTGCCATCTTTGATAAATGGCAGCGACGAAGGCAAGTTATCAAAAATCATGGAGACCTGCCCGCCTACTGTATCCGCTAATGCAGGACCCGCACCACGATAGGGAATATGGACAATGAATACACCAGTCAAACTCTTAAACAACTCCGTTTGCAGATGGCCAATTCCACCAGTTCCCGAGCTTGAATAAGAATACTTACCGGGATTCGCCTTCAATACTTGCATAAAAGTCTTAAAGTCCTTGGCCGGAAAAGATGGGTTAACTGCGATGATATTCGGCGTCGCTGCGATATTGCTAATAGCCGTGAAATCAATGACGGGATCGTAGCCAATCTTCGGATTAATTGCTGGATTAGCCGCTGTCGTCGAAACTGTCGCTATGCCGATGGTGTAACCGTCCTTAGGTGAACGCATGACTTCTAAAGCGCCAATAGAACCGCCGCCGCCTGCTTTATTCTCAACAATCACTGGCTGACCCAGCTGACGTCCCAACGCATCGCCCACGGCTCGAGCGATGATATCGGTGCTACCACCTGGCGCAAAGGGCACAATCAAGYGAATAGGCTTAGTAGGGAAATTTTGTGTCTGAGCATTTGCCTGCAATACAAAAGAAAGTGATACAGCGATAAGCAGAAGTTGAATGAAGCGAATTGCAAAAGATTTCATCTGTTTACTGACCTAGTGGTTTTGGTAAATTAGCTGCATATTTTGAGAGCTGGCCTTCATACTCCTTGAAGATCGCAGCTAGGGCTTGCTGTTGACCCACAACAAGCGCCTCTGGCGTATTGTCTTTGAGTGCAATTCGTTTTGAATAACGATTTGCACCAATCAAGGGATTGGCTTTACCCCCTGTGCTTTCGGACAAGAAGAATTCAACACCAACCACTTCCTCAGGCTTGATGCGGTAGTCGCCATAACACTCATTTACCGTCAGCTGCAAAGTGTAATAAGGGAAAAAGCTATTATTCTGGCCAACCGTCGCCGCAAAGATATTGGCCTTATTCAGCCACTGACGTTCAGCATTTGAAATCATCTCGGCCGGAATGACGGTGTAGACATTGTAAAAATCTTTTTCGTAGCACTGATCACCCAAGCGATAGACCAAAGCTCTCCCATCAAATGGTGGCGCCACACTCACAGACCCAACGTTTAACCAAACATTGGAGCGAGTTTGAATGGCTGGCCCAGTTCGATCAGGCGAAACCATCCAGCTTGTTGGCGTCACCGGCGCTCTCGTTGGCAAAGAGCATGCGGTTAGCACCAATATCGCCACTATGAATAGCATTCGTTTAATCATTTTTGCACTCCAGATGCGTCAGCGCCATTTAGTGGTGGCGTCATTTTTGCCGGTGACTCACCCCAAATGAAACTTGATCGAGATTGACTGGCAATCCGGCTGAACTCATTCAAGTTTTCGCTAGCTTGTTTTAGGTTCTCAATCGTCAAACTGGTATCGCCTTGAATGCTGGTCACCGTTTGACGTAAAGCTACCATCGCTCCAACCAATTCACGCATTAGCACGCCAAGCTCATCTTTGTCTGTAACCTTGACCATGCGAGCCATAATGACATTCAACCGCTTCACAGATTCAATAAAGCCCTCATTTCCTTTGCCATCACCTGCCATTAATACATTAAGGTTACCCAGCAGTGCGTCTAACTTCTTCTGGATACCATAAATATTCATATCGTTGAGAGTGCTGATCAACTTCTGAGTACCAGAGATGATTGCATCAGCCTGGTTTGGAAGAGAGGGAACAACTGGATACTCGGGCTTCCATGAATAAGGCGATTGCGGAGAGCCGACTGCACTTGCAACAAAGTCAAACTCCACATAATTTACGCCCGTAATACCCATAGACTTCACGCGCGCGTAAATTATTTTTCACAAACTCGCTGATTTGGTTTTCATTCACCTTATCGCCAAAAATTTGCATTCTGACAACAACATACTCGCGGCGATCGTGAAAAGGCAAGTCTTTTTCATATATATCGCCAGATAGTCCAATTAAGGTGACCTGTCCGATCTTCACACCCCTAAAGCGAACCGCGGCACCAGCATCCAATCCGTTAACAGATTGCTTCATGTAGGTCTCTACGTAAAAAGATTTTTTAAAGATCTGCCCTGAACCAAAGATCAAAATAATCGCTAAAAGAACCCCTATTCCAGCTAAAATAAATACACCTAAGCGGAAAGAATTCGGATTTGAGTTGTTGCTCATGCTGCGTCCTTACGCATAATGAAATTGAAGAATTGATGCACTCTTGGGTCTTTGCTGGTATCTCTCAATACCTTTTGGTCACCCTCGGCAATAATGCCCTTGGCGTCCTTATCTAACATGATGACTTTATCTGCGATGGCGTAAATACTGGCCAACTCATGGGACACAATCACAAACGTAATGCCTCAGTTCTTTGATAAATCCTGGATCGTACTATCCAGATCAGCTGAAGTAATTGGATGAAGACCCGTTGAAGGCTCATCCAAAAATAGAATTTTAGGGTCGAGCGCCATTGCCCTGGCAATCGCCGCACGTTTTTGCATGCCGCCACTGATTTCGCTAAGCATATAAGACTCATAAGGTAGAAGCCCAACCAGGTCTAGCTTGCAACGTGCAAACAAATCCATTTGCGCCTGAGTTAACTGCGTATATTCCTGCATAAACAAGGTAACGTTATAAAGCAGATGCATCGAACCCAAAAGCGCGCCCTGCTGATACATCACCCAGAAACTGGTCATGATCTTTTGGCGCTCAGCGCCCACTGCTGTTGTGATATTTTGCCCCTCAATGAGGACATCCCCAGCCAAGGGTTGATATAAGCTAAATAGATTCTTCAGTAGACTTGATTTTCCACAACCAGAGCCTCCAAGAATCAAAAAGATTTCTCCGTTATTGACGGTGAAATTGAGGTTCTGCATCAGAACCTTAGATCCATATCCTACCGTGAGGTTTTGGACATCAATTGCGTATGAGGATTAATTTGGTGCGTCCATCAGAAGCCTGTTGTATAGGAGATGAAAGCAAAGATACCGTCAACGATGACGCTCATGACAATACGGCTAACCACTGCACGAGTTGCCGAGATACCAACGGCGGCAGCGCCAGTTCCAGTTTGTATGCCGCGCAAACATCCCATCGCCGAAACCACTACACCAAAAAGCGTTGCCTTGAGCAATCCAGACAAAATATCTTCTACATCCACAGCGGAAAGCATACCGTTGTAGAAATTAATAAATGGAATGCCATAAATCAACATCGTCAGCATCGAGAAAAAAATACTCACGATGTCGGCAAATAAAGTCAAAATAGGCGCAACCAAAATACCGGCAAGTACTCGAGGCACAACCAAGAATTGAATCGGGCTTAAGCCACCCGACACCAATGCATCTACTGCGCTGTTCACCGTCATCGTACCAATCTCAGCAGCAAAGGCAGCCGATGATCGTCCGGCCAACAAAATCGCGGTAATCAGCGGGCCCATTTCACGAACAATGCCTAGGGCCGCTCATGGACCAACAAAGGAGACGGCACCAAATTATTGCATACCAATCGCGGCCTGAAAGGAGAGAATGACGCCAATCAAAAATGCGACCAATCCAACAATGGGCAGAGCGGCAATACCAGCCACTACCGCGGCATTAACAAAGTCACCCCAGCGAACTTGCCTGGGGTTGCGAGCATACCACACCAAATCAGCAAACAAATGTCCAACAAAATCAATCAGCCCCGCCACATCATCAAGCAAATTCTGCACAGCCATTCCAGTGCTGACAATCAAATTGCGTCTTGGCTTTACAACGGGCGCTGGAAATAAGTTAACAATTGGATCAAACTCTTTTAAAAGCGGCTGATAGCGCTCATTTAGACCCACTAACTCAACTTTACCGCCAGCAATAGTTTGCGCTTCTTCCATTGAAATCAAAAAAGCAATGCCAGCGCCATCTAGCGAAGTAATCGCCGCAGAATCCACGCTCAGTGTTTTTAATTTGCCATCGCCTTGCTGTAACCACACATCTTGAGCATCGCGAATCTGAGTCCACACACCACCAAAGGAGTACACATTGACGATTCCACTCAACGACACCTTTTGCAGTGGCGGCATGTGTTTGCTCCCAAACAGCGACTGGAGCCGCAGAATTAGCGGAAATGGTGTCAGAAATGCTAATCGTCAAACTATAAGGGATCTATGTGAAATTGATGAAAAACACATAAAAAAAAGAAAAAGGGCCCAGTTTTTCAACTAGGCCCTCATATAAGATGGTGCGGCTGGCAGGAATTGAACCCACGACCCCTTGGTTCGTAGCCAAGTACTCTATCCAGCTGAGCTACAGCCGCAACAGCCATAATTATGCCATGGAAGAGAAGAACTACATCACACCCGCAGGTCACGAGCGCATCAAAACCGAGCTTCTGCAGCTCTTAAACCTTGATAGACCGGAGGTTGTCAAGGTAGTCCACTGGGCTGCTAGCAATGGAGATCGATCCGAAAATGGGGACTATATCTACGGAAAAAAGCGCCTAAGAGAGATTGATAGGCGCATTCGCTTTCTCAATAAACGCCTAGAATTTGCCGTGGTTGTCGATAATTCCGCCAGAAAAACCGGCGAAAATGATGCTGATCAGGTATTTTTTGGCGCTACCGTCAGTTACAGCGCCCTTGATGGCCCAGAAGCCGGCAAAGAAACGGTTATTACCATCGTCGGCGTAGATGAGGTTGACTTGGACAAAGGGCACGTCAGCTGGGTATCACCCATAGCAAAAGCCATCATTAAGTCCCGCATTGGGGATTGCGTCTTTATCCAAACCCCAACCGGCCCAGCTGAAATTGAAATCCTAGATGTTCAGTATTTGTAAAATTAAATAGCACGGGTTCGTGTTACGCGCATCACATCTGGGTTAGCGCGTAAGCTTCGCATCACCTTAGAAAGGTGTAGGCGATCATAGACCTGAATCGTAAAGCGAATGGTGACAGAGTCTTCATTGTAGCGATCTTCCATGGAAACATTCATGATGTTAGAATCAGCTGCGGTCACGCTACTGGCAACCCTGGCCAACACACCTTTTCCTTGACGTGTATCGATGGCCAAATCCAATTCAAACTCACGGTTAAGCTCTTTTCCCCACTCCACCTCAACCCATTTGTCACCATCTTTGGAAAGCATCCGCAAAGCCAACGGACAATCATTGGTGTGAACTTGTAGACCTTCGCCCTTGCCCAGATATCCGATAATGTTGTCACCTGGAATCGGATGGCAACAACTTTGAAAGTGAATCGAATTGCCCTCACGACCATCCACCAAAATCGCCTGGCGTTGATGGGGCTTGATCTCTTGATTTGGCGATACCCAATCCGCGGCGCCCAAGCGCATCTGCTCATCACCACCTTCATCATCAATCAAAAGTTTCAGACGAATAGCCAGCTCTTGAGGCGACCTTCTTCCCAGGGCAATATTGACACAAGCCTCTTCACGAGTCTTGTCCCCAGTCCAATGCATCAGCTTTTCCCAAATTTCAGGAGTAAGCAATGCGGCATCTACGCCCTGTTGGCGCAAAGCATTCGCCAACAGACGTTCACCCAGCTGCAAAGACTCGGAATAATGCTTGGTCTTCAAGGAATGGCGAATAGATGCCCGGGCTTTTCCGGTACGCACAAATGCCAACCAACCTGGATTCGGTTGTGAGCTCGCGGAAGTAATCACCTCAACAATATCGCTATTTTTTAGCTCGCTGCGTAAAGGCAATTGCAAACCATTGATCTTGACCGCAACACAGGTATTGCCTAGGTCACTATGTATTGAATAGGCAAAATCTAAAGCGGTTGCACCCCTAGGTAAAGCTCTGATCTGACCAGTAGGCGTAAAGACATAGACCGCGTCTGGGAATAAATCAATTTTGACGTGCTCTAAAAACTCTTGAGAGTCCCCACTGCTATCCTGAATGTCCACCAAAGACTGTAGCCATTGATGGGCTCGGTTTTGCACTTCGCTCATATCTGGTGAGCCATCTTTATACGCCCAATGCGCCGCTACACCCGCCCCAGCAACCGCATGCATATCAGTCGTACGAATCTGAAACTCCACAGGCACTCCTGAGGGGCCCAGTAAGGTCGTATGCAATGATTGATAGCCATTCAATTTAGGTATCGCAATGTAATCCTTAAATTTGCCTGGCATAGGCTTGTATAAAGAATGCAAAATTCCAAGTGCTCGGTAGCACTCATCAATTGACTGTACCGTTACCCGAAACGCATAGACATCGAGCACCTGTGAAAAACTGAGATGCTTTGAACGCATCTTGCTATAGATGCTAAAGAGGGTTTTTTCACGGCCACGAATGTCCACCTCTAAATTGGCTTTGGCAAATGCCATACGAGAAGCCTGCAAAATCTTCTCAACCATTTCCTTACGATTGCCACGCGCCCGTTTTACGGCGCTCTCAATGACGCGAAAGCGGATCGGCATGGAATAGCGAAAACTTAAATTCTGCAGATCACGATAAATCACGTTTAAACCAAGTCGGTGCGCGATTGGCGCATAGATTTCAATAGTTTCAGCGGCTACACGGCGACGCTTCTCCATCGGCACCGCATCGAGAGTACGCATATTATGCGTACGGTCTGCCAGCTTAACCAGAATAACGCGAACATCACGCGCCATCGCCATAAACATTTTGCGAAAACTTTCTGCTTGCGCTTCCGCATGACTCTGAAACTCCAACTTATCGAGCTTGGTGAGACTCTCAACCAGTTCAGCAACTTTGTTGCCAAACTTTTCAACTAAGTCAGCCTTTGTGCAACCCGTATCTTCAATCACATCATGGAGTAGTGCCGCCATGATGGATGGCGCATCTAAACGCCAGGTCGCACAGAGTTCCGCCACAGCCACTGGATGCGTAATATAGGGCTCACCACTATGACGATATTGACCTAAATGAGCGGCATCAGAAAACTGAAATGCTTTTTTAATCTGCGCAATCTCTTCAGGCGTGAGATAGCCAAGCTTGGAGATTAAGCCCTCAATAGAAACAACTTGGTGTTTTAAGGGTGTACTAGGGGCCGATGTGGGCCCAAATAAATGACGACTCGATTGCGCCAATAAGGATGCAATGATCGATTTCTTGCCATTTATATCTGTTGGTGTATCCAACAGATCTGCTTGGTGAGATCCAAGCGAGGCTTCATTAGACGAAACCCCTCCTGCTAATTCCGATGTATTGGTTGTTCCTAAATGGAGCTCCACACCGGACCCCTTTTTTACAAAGGTACTTTAGTCAACATG
The DNA here is from genome assembly GCF_900095215.1 of Polynucleobacter necessarius. Classification (NCBI taxonomy): domain Bacteria; kingdom Pseudomonadati; phylum Pseudomonadota; class Betaproteobacteria; order Burkholderiales; family Burkholderiaceae; genus Polynucleobacter; species Polynucleobacter necessarius. Next base: position 926,971 of record NZ_LT606949.1, read on the forward strand.
TCACGGTCAGTCACGCCAGCCGCCACTTCGCGCAATGCAACTACAGTGGCTTTATCTCTAGACTCAACACATGGAGAGTGACCTTGAGCTAGTTGGCGAGCGCGATAAGTCGCAGCCAACACTAATTCAAAACGATTTGGGATGGTTTTAAGGCAATCTTCTACAGTAATACGGGCCATGCTGAACTCACTTAATTTAGCTTCAATAACCGATAGGATAACTGATTAGACCCCTAAGCGCCTTAAAAGCGCTGTATTTCTGGCCATACTGGGGCCTGAACGCAGGCGGCTTGAAGCGAGGATATGCTTCAGATCCACCAAGGCTTGATCAAAAGAATCGTTCAACACGATGTAATCCGCCTCATGGGCATGCATTAGCTCCACGTGGGCGGCCGCCAAACGACGCTGAATCGTGGCCTCATCATCTTGACCACGCTTACGCAGTCGTTCTTCTAAGACATCAATAGACGGTGGAACAATAAAAATCCACTGCACTGACGGAATAAGCCTTCTAATTTGCTGAGCGCCCTGCCAATCAATCTCCAGCATGACATCGCTACCCGCCTTCATCTGCGACTCAATCCAAGGCTTGGATGTTCCATAAAAATGACCGTGCACTTCCGCCCACTCCAAAAAATGCCCTTGGTCGCGCTCTTCCAAGAACGCTTCTTTTGTCAAAAAACGATAATCTTTGCCGTCTACCTCACCAGGTCTTGGCGAGCGAGTAGTAGTTGATAAAGATAACTTCAGGCCCTGGTCTTCCTTTAACAATGCATTAACCAATGACGACTTGCCGGCGCCCGAAGGAGCCACAATCATCAACATACTGCCTTGGTAGGATGGTGTCAAAGTAGAGTTTGTCATCAGTAGAAAATATGGATCACTCGAGGTTTTGAACTTGCTCACGCATTTGCTCAATAAACAACTTAAGTTCTAACGCTGCTTGTGTGTATTCTTCGGATGCAGACTTAGAGCTTAAGGTATTGGCTTCGCGATTGAGTTCCTGCATCAGAAAATCTAGGCGTTTACCAACTGGACCCTTACCATTGAGCGCCGTATCTACCGCCTGAAGGTGTGTGTTTAAGCGCGCGAATTCTTCAGCAACATCAATACGAACTGCATAACCACCTCTTGGCGAATGCGTTCCATGAGCTCTGTTCAAGCCTTCGCTTGCTCTTGGGCTGCCAATGCCTCAGCCAATCGTTCTGTGAGTTTTTCTTGATGCTGCGCCACATATTCAGGAACTTTTGGCTCAATCACCTTAACAATGTCGCGCATCTTAGCGGTAATACTGGTGAGCACTCCAACCAAAGCCCTGCCTTTGGTATGACGACTCTCGATCAAGGAATCTAATGCTGCTCGCCCTGCTTCAACAGCAGCACCAATCCAACTTTCCTCTTCGCCGCGTGGCTCAGAAACGACTCCAGGCCAACGCAATATTTCAGCAATACTAAATTCCTGCGCCTTGGGAAATGCATCTTGTGCTTTTTCTTGTAGGGTATATAAAGCATCTAAGCGGTCTTTGTTAATGGCGCCAAGGGCATGCGGGTTTGACTTAGCCGAATTGGCTGCTCCGGCATTCACTCGCCATGCGGCCCTAAACTCCACCTTGCCTGAAGATAATCGTTGGGTAGCCATCTCTCGTAGCGCAGGCTCAGCCCCGCGGCATTCGTCCGAAAGACGAAATCCTAGATCCAGAAAGCGGCTGTTGACAGCCCGACATTCCACCTGCAGATCAGCAACTACGCCCGCTCTTAGGGAGACGTGGCGAGAAGCGCTGCCATAACCAGTCATGCTCGATATCATATGGACATTGTAGATTCATTATTGATCCAGACCAAAACCACAGGACCCCATCTCCATGAGCACTGCCAATCCAGCTAATATTGCCCGCCCTAGCGGCCGTCAGCCAAAAGATCTGCGCCCGGTAACTATATCTCGAGCCTTTACTCAGCATGCAGACGCCTTTGGCGACACCAAGGTTTTCTCCACTGCCAGCATCCTCGAAAAAGTACCTCCCCATAAGAGAAAGGCTCGGGCGAAGGTTGGGTCACCGCCAAGTACGGCATGCTGCCCCGCTCTACCCACACACGCAGCGATCGAGAGGCAGCTCGTGGGAAGCAATCTGGTCGCACTCAAGAAATGCAGCGTCTGATTGGACAAGCCATACGTAGCGTCTTTGATTTAAAAGTTCTAGTCGAAAGAACCATCCATCTGGGCTGCGATGTATTGCAAGCGGATGGCGGCACCGGCACCGCATCCATTACCGGCGCTTATGTGGCTGCCCGAGATGCTGTGAACCAATTACTCAAGAGTGGCGCCCTCACGCAGGACCCTATCATTGATAGCGTTGCCGCAATCTCCGTTGGAGTTTATCAAGGCGTACCAGTTCTCGATTTGGAGTACCCTGAAGACTCCTCATGCGATACGGATATGAATGTGGTCATGACTGGTAAAGGTGGAATGATTGAAATACAAGGTACTGCCGAAGGCGCAGCCTTCTCAAGAACCGAGCTCAATGCCCTGCTAGATTTAGCTGAGCAAGGAATAGAAGAGCTCACACAAATGCAAATTCAGGCATTGAAGTAAAGATCGCAATGCAAAAGCTTGTTCTCGCATCCAATAATGCCGGCAAGGTCAAAGAATTTCAGGCGCTCTTAGCTCCTTTAAATTTTCAAGTTGTTCCTCAGGGTGAGTTAGGGATACCTTCTGCGGAAGAGCCTCACTGCACCTTTGTTGAAAATGCCTTGGCCAAAGCGCGTCATGCTAGTGCGGCATCTGGGTTGCCGGCATTAGCCGATGATTCGGGAATTTGCGCACATGCTTTAAATGGCGCGCCTGGTGCTTTATCAGCTCGCTTTGCAGGTGAACCCGGCAATGATGCAGCTAACAACCAAAAGCTCATTCAAGATTTAAATGGCAAGAGTGATCGGGGCGCACATTATGTTTGCGCACTGGTATTGGTCAATAGCACAGATGATCCAGAGCCCTTAATAGTGCAAACCCGTTGGCATGGGACGATTGTGAATCAAGCGTCTGGCAGCAACGGCTTTGGCTATGATCCTTACTTCTTTTTGCCAGAGCAAAATTGCACCGCAGCCGAACTAGATCCCGCAACAAAGAACTTGATTAGTCATCGTGGTCAAGCTTTACGCGAACTCATTGCACAACTTCAAGCTCGTGCTTCATTCCAACCCTAATAAAGTGAGCCTTGGCGCACTGCCACCGCTGGCTTTGTATATTCATTTCCCTTGGTGCGAAAAAAAATGCCCCTATTGTGATTTCAATTCCCATCAAATCAAGGACGGAAAAGTAGGCTTTGATGAACAACGCTATATCAATGCACTCATTGCAGACTTGGAAACTGAGCTCCCCAATATTTGGGGGCGTCAAGTACATAGTGTTTTTATTGGCGGCGGCACCCCAAGTTTGCTATCTGCAGAAGGCATGGATCAATTGCTTTGCGCTATCCGCGCCAGAGTCAATTTAGAGCCAGATGCAGAAATTACTATGGAAGCCAATCCAGGCTCAGTTGAGGCTGATAAGTTTGCTGGCTTTGCCAAGGCCGGGGTAAATCGGGTCTCATTAGGCATTCAAAGCTTCCAGGATGAGCAACTAAAAGCATTGGGTCGCATACACAATGGTGAAGCGGCAAAGCGCGCCGTGCAGATTGCGCTGGCACACTTTAAATCCGTGAACTTAGATTTAATGTATGGCCTACCTAATCAGACTCTTGCCGCAGCGAAAGCCGATATAGAAACCGCCCTATCCTTCAAAACACCCCATCTGTCTTTTTATAACCTGACTTTAGAACCCAATACCTACTTCGCCAGCTTTCCACCCAATTTACCCGGCGAAGATGAGATTGATGCGATCTATGAACACAATTTAGATTTACTCACCAAGACAGGCTATCAACGCTATGAAATTTCTGCGTATGCCCAGAAGAATCAAGAATGCAAACATAACTTGAACTATTGGCGCTTTGGCGATTACATCGGTATTGGCGCAGGAGCGCATGGCAAAGTTTCATACCAAGACCGAATCACGCGGCAAGTTCGAGAGCGCCAACCCGAAGCCTACATGACTGCGATGGAAACCAAAGGCAATTCACTGATTGAAAACCGTGAGATAGCAGCTAAAGATCTTCCTTTTGAATTTATGCTCAATACCCTAAGACTGACCGATGGCGTTGATACCAACACCTTTAGCGAGCGCACTGGCTTGCCTTTAAGCGTCATTGGCAAAGGTCTGAAAGAAGCCAGCAACAAAGGGTTGTTAGACGACAATCCCAGTAGATTAAAAGCCACTGCAATGGGAATTCGCTATCTCAATAATTTACAAGAGCTATTTTTAGACTAAAGGTAACTTTTGATTGTTATTTGCCAGTCAAAGCTGGAGGCTCACCATTTGAAAATGCAGTGACGCCATTTTTAAAATCAGCACTATCGTATGTTTCAGCAATTAAATCATCGCAATCAGGTAAATTGTTTTTAATTAACCGTGCCAATGCTAACTTGCTGGATTTTTGCGTAGTAGGCGCTAATTTACTGAGTCGCTCAGCGAGAATTTCAGCCTCGTTATCAACCTCTTCTTGTTCATGAATGGCAAACACATAACCGTGCTGGATTCACTCTTCAGCAGAAATCATTTCCGTCAACAAAAGCATCCGTTTGACGATATTGATATTGAGATGATCCGCAAGCCAAGCTATCTTTCCAACCGACAAACAATTGCCTAAAGTTTTTGCTATAGGCAGACCAAATTTAGCGCCTGGTGTAGAAATCCGAAAATCACAGCAGCTAGCGATTGCTAGCCCCCCAACTGCCATACCATCAATCACAGCAATTGTTGGAATGGGTAAAGTAGCTAAAGGAGCTAAATAGACATCAATCCCCTGTTCATAGCGGATTCCATCCTGACCGTCGTGAAAACTCGCAAATTGCGCAATATCACTACGCGATACAAAAGACTTTCCTCCGACGCCACGCAGTATGGTGACGCGTACCCTCGGATCTTTAGCAATACTTTCGCATATCGTCTTTAAGCTCTGGTACATGTGGGCAGTCATCGCATTGCGCGCCGCCACATGATCAAAGTTAATATGGGCAATATTGCCGCGCACCTCTAACAAAACTTGCGCCACATTACCCACTTGACTCAATTTACTCATGCAGCGTTATTCAGCCTTGATATTTCAACTCTTCACGAGGCGCTGATATTTAGCCAACTCGCCAGCCAAGAACAAACTAAATGCAGCAGGCGTTGCGGAACCTTCAGGTTGCAAACCTTGCGCATCGAGCGTTTTCTTAATTGGTGGATCAGCTATAGCAGCCTTTACCGCCTGATCAATCTTATTTACTACGGCTGGATCCATGCCTGTGGGACCCATGACGGAGTACCAATTCGTAACATCAAAGCCAGTAATGCCAACTTCGTTAAAAGTAGGCACATTCGGAAGAATAGACAAACGTTTTGGCGTTGAAATGGCCAGGGCTTTCAGGCTACCATCTTTAATCTGCTGCAAATTGGGAGGCAGGGTGTCAAAGTTCATCGTAATTTGCCCGCCAAGTAAATCGATAATGGCTTGACCGCTACCTTTGTAAGGGACGTGATTGAGTTGAATGCGAGCAATCTTGGCAAATAAGACTCCTGCCAAATGTTGTGTGCTGCTGATGCCTGAAGATCCATAGGTCATCTGACCAGGATTCGCCTTAGCAATGGATATAAGCTGCGAAACCGAGTTCACAGGTAATTAGGCTTTCACAACCAATACATTTGGAACATACCCAAGGTAAGTAATTGGAGTGAAATCGGTTGCGGGATTATAGGGAACATTTGTTAGCACATACGGCGCAATCGCATTCGAGTTGGAATGTCCCACGAATAAAGTATAATTATCTGGCGTGGCTTTAGCGATTTGATCGGCCGCTATCGTACCAGCCGCACCAGATTTGTTTTCAACAATCACGCTCTGACCAAGAATCTCACCCATCTTTGGCGCAATCGCAAGAGCAACAATATCAGTACCGCCGCCTGGCGCAAAACCAACGATCAATCGAATTGGTTTTGCGGGATAGACTTGCGGACCTACTGCAAAAAATGAACTTGTGGCCAGCGTAATTGCTAGCAAGCCACGCATAGCCCACCGAGGTGTTTTAACCAACATAAAGTCTCCAACAATATGTTTTTATTGTGTTTGATACTATTAGAGGGTAATTCTAAACATATAAAAACAATTGAGACAATGACGAAAACATCTATAAAAAAATGGCTCTTTGAGTGATGCCAGCACGCAACCCTCTAAGCCACTACCCCTATTGGGAGTCCGTGTTCTTGACGTAAGTCAAGTGATGGCTGGACCCTATTGCTGCATGTTATTAGCCGACTTAGGTGCGGACGTCATCAAGATTGAGCAGCCTAGCACTGGTGACCAGACACGAGGCGCCATCGGATTCAAAATGAAGGGTTTAGTAGCATGGGCTTTCTAAACATGAATCGCAACAAACGCAGTCTGACCTTAAACCTCAAAACTGAGGCAGGCAAAAAAGTATTTTTTGAGCTCGTTAAAACAGCGGATATCTTGGTTGAAAATTATCGCCCCGGTGCAATGAAAAAACTCGGCATTGATTATGCCTTCTTGCAAGCAATCAATCCCGGCTTAGTCTATGCCAGCATCTCGGGCTTTGGTCAAACGGGTCCTTGGGCAGATCGCCCAGGCTTTGATTTACTGGCGCAAGCAATGTTCGGCGTCATGAGTGTCACCGGCCATCCAGATGGACCCCCTGTTAAAGCGGGCGTACCAGTTGCCGATATTGGTTGTGCACTATTCGTGGTCTACGGAATTTTATCGACCTACATCGGCAAGACTAAAACTGGTGAAGGCCAATTTATTGATGCCTCACTCTTTGATTCCGCGCTGGCGTTTTCAATCTGGGATACTGCTCAATACTGGGGTACCGGTGTCGAGCCTTATAAGCTCGGCACAGCAAATCATATGAGTGCGCCCTATCAAGCCATGAAAGCATCTGATGGATATTTTGTGATGGGTGTCACGAATCAAAAATTATGGAAATTACTTTGCGACAAAATTGATCGCCCAGAATTATTTGAAGATGCCCGCTTTAAAACCAACCCCTTGCGTTTGGCCAATCGCCTAGCACTTGCTGCGGAATTGGAAAAATCCTTCGTCAATAAAACCAGTGAGGAATGGGTTGATGTCTTACTGGCTGCCGGCATTCCAGCAGGTCCAATCAATACATACCCACAAGCATTTGATAGCGAACACGGACGTCATCGTAAGATGCGCATGGAAATCGATCATCCTATTGAAGGCACAGTGCCCAATATTGGCTTTGCCGTCAAGGTGAATGGCATCCCTCAAGAGGTATACCGCCATCCCCCTTTGCGGGGCGAACATACCGGTGAGCTTTTGGCTGAACTTAAGATCACAGGCGAAGAACTCAAATCACTGGAATCCGGCGGCGCTTTTACCCCATAAAACACACTGCCCCCAGCTAAACGAAAGTAAAGCGGGCATTAAAAAAGGGCTCACAGAGCCCTTTTTATTTTCTGACCACCACTCACACTACTCAGCTTATTTGCCGGCCGTAATGGCCATCTCTTGCACCGCAAACGGATCCTGTGCTGGGTGCGCAGCCGGTTTTGGCGCTGCCTTTGACTTAGTGCCCGGCATGAGTTCAAAGTTGGGTACAAACACAGTCAAAGATCACCATCAAACTTCACCTTGCCTTCCGCTAACAATTTGTCAAAAGTCGTTTGGCCACCCATCACTTGTTCAAGATCACTGCGATTTAAAGTGACTGTTAGATTTGGATTTTTAGCTTGCTGGCCTTTTAATGTTCGCTCAAGCAGCATTACTCATTTCAACCACAAACTTTTCACCGTTATCTGGTGTGGATAGATTAAGCACAAAGTTCATACCAGCAGCTTTCTTGCTATCCATACTAATAGCCAAAGCATTGAGCCAAAGCGCTGTGGTCATCCCTTTAATCATGTCGGGACCATTTGATTTTGGTGAAGCGCCTGTTGTCATACCATGACCTAGTTCATATGCAGCACCCAGAAAGCTATTACGCATACTTGGGCTTTCTTTTTGATAGCCAATTTGCTCAAAAATATCCGCCAGCAAATCTTTAGCATCCGTATTGTTTGGCTGCGCATAAACCAATTTATTGACGATCTCCATGGCTTCTCGATACTTACCTTGCTTATATAGCTCTTTATCCTTGGCCAAAATCTTGGCAGAGCCACCCATCATCTCAACATATAAAGGGGCAGAATCTTTGGGCGAAAGAGGTGCAAGGGTTGCTGGGTTGGCATCCCAGTAACCGAGATAGCGATTAATCACGGCACGGCTGTTGTGCTCTTCAGATCCATGATAGCTATGCCGCCCATTGCTTTTTCAAGCTCTCAGGCTGCTTATAGACATTCTGGCTTTCGTTAATCGCGACGCCATTATGTACCAAGCGAAGCACTTCGTTATGCAAGTGCGCATAGCTATCGCGCTGCGTACGCATCACTTCTTGAATACGCTCATTACCCCAACGCGGCCATGTTGCGAAGCAAACATCACTTCACTCTCATTGCCATAGCGATATAGCGCATTGTTAATATTTTTGGACCATGCCAGGGAATCGCGCAACAAAGCACCGCGCAAGGTATAGATGTTGTGAATGGTGCCAGTAATATTTTCCGCAGCCCAAAAGGCCTTGAATTGGGGGAAGTAGGCGTTCATTTCCGCAGGGGCTTCTGTACCGGGCGTGTTTTGGAACTCCATTTCGACGCCATCGACCGTCATCTTTTCATAAGGTTGGTTGATATAGACATTGGGCTCAATTAAACCCAATTTACCAGCGGCGGTATTTTTACCAATCGATTGATCTACGTGCCCAAATGGACTACGAGGCAACAAGACTCCGTACCGGAAGTACATTCTGCGAGTCATGGCATTACCTGAATAAACGTTTTCAGCAATCGCATGATCCATAAAGCCTGCTGGAGCAATCATTTTTCCATTGCCGCTCTTGACATCCGCTTCATCGACGACACCACGTACACCGCCAAAGTGATCTCCGTGCGAATGTGAGTACACGACGGCTACCACCGGACGTTTACCGAGTTTTTCATTTGCCAGCTCGAGGGCTGCGCGCGCTGTCTCCTGAGCAGTCAACGGATCAAAAACAATCCAACCACTATTGGTTTTAATAAAACTGATATTCGCCATATCAAAGCCCCGAACCTGATAGATCTTGCCTGGTACAACTTCATATAGGCCGTATCCCATATTCAAAAGCGCCTGGCGCTGCAAAGAAGGATGTATGCTATCAAAATCCTTGCCCTGCAAGAGAAATTCATAGCTACCCATATCCCATGCCACATTACCAGCATCAGCCATGATGGCCTTATATGGAGGCGCAGCTATACAACCTTTTTTTGATTCCTCAAAATCACGCTTATCCTCAAACGGCAGTGTTTTACGCAAACCGTTTTGTAACTCCACGGTATAACCAGAGGGCATCTTGCCTTTAGAATTAAAATGCTTGCCTTGCATTGCGCCGGGATCGGCAACTACTCCTCCTCCACCAGCCGCTAAAGCCAGTCCAGAACTAATAAACGATGCCGCAAGTGCGATTTGAGTGAGTTTGATTTTCACATTCTTCTTTTCCATATGAGATGAATATCGTACAAATGCCAAATATCAAATGATATGACGTGCCCCGATCAAGGCAATTAGCCGAAGAGCTAATAAAAATCCACTTACCTACAATGAGGCTATTGAATGAATAGGTAATCGCATCACAAACTTTGCGCCACCGCCAGAGTTTGCCTCATGCCAAATAGCACCTCCGTGACGAGTCACTATATGCTTTCATAATCACAACCCCAGACCCATACCAGCGCCTTTACTAGTTGACAAGAGATCAAATAACTTGGATTGAGAATTTAGAGGAATACCATCGCCATTGTCGGCAATACTCAATTCAATGTCCTGGCCTGCAAATCCCCAAGAAAGAAAACATTATTTTGTTCGTTTGCTGCGAATCAGCCAAAGCTTGAATTGCATTGTTGATCAAGTTAAGAATTACCTGCTGTATCTCACCCCGATTGGTATTGAAATACAAATTAGATTCTATGTTTTTCTTTACCGTAATGTTTTTAGAGAGAATTTCAGGGTTAGCAATATTAAACACTGACTGAACCAACTCACCCACATTAATTCTGGAGGTTGGAATTTTGTCATCCATAAAGATAGAGCGCAGCGAACCAATGATATTGGCGGCCCGTTGGTTATCTACCAACAAGGTATCCAATACTTCTTTTTGCGTAGCGGCATTTAATTGCCCATCCTCCAGCTTTTTTGTAAAAACTGAATGTTCAGACTTGAGGCTCCCAAAGGTTGATTGAGCTCATGGGCAATGGATGCTGATAATGCTCCCGTAGCAGCAGTTTTGTTAGCCTGCAATAATGAGGAAATCAGTTGCTCGCGCTCTTTTAAAGGGCTGCGAATTTCCTTGTTTTCCCCTTCAGATCCCATATTGGCTACGGTAATTTGCTCAGTCCAATATCCACTAATTGCTATATACGATAAGGTTGTCATCACCATCTTGGTGACTGTAAAGAGAATCAAAATTTGCGGTATCTGCTCAACCTGCCTAATGATTCGCGAGGAGGATATTAAAACACCCAGGCGCCCGAGGGCAAACAGTCATTCCGCCGCGCTCGCATACTGTAGATACGCAATCTGACTGGACGATTCCCGTCTTCGGGTTTGCCGTATTTCAATGCTTTGCAAAAAATAAAATCCGCTAGCCAAAACACACATAAAGGCGGTGCGGATCTCAAAATTACTTACATTCCTCAAGAATTCAAACACGAGCAAAAATACGAATACAGAAATCGCGAATCCAATTTTGCAAGCCTGCGGGATGGGCCGATTTAAAGACAAACAAAACAGCGCTTGCAATACTGCCGCCACATAAAATAGGGCATCATCGATGGTGAAATTAAATTCAGGCTTAGCAATATCATCTATAACAACAATGCCACCCCCAAAGATAAGCAATGTCAAAATATACTTGTCAGCAATGAGCTCATCCAGTACGGTCTCGGTTTTACAGTATTTTGTGATCTGCAGGAGTAATAAACACCGAAGAACAAGCGCATCTGAATAATGGCCAGAATGAAAAAATAGAGGGCTATCAACAATTTCATAGTGATATCGTACAATGGGCTAATAATAGGTAGTCGCTAAACGTTATCCCATTATGTATTAGCCCTAGGGCCACTGCTCCAGTCTTCATCTTAAAATATTACGCAGCCTTTCAATTCTCAGAATCAATTAAGCCATTTAAGATGAAGCTCCATCTGCGATACCCACTGTATTTATGCTGCATTTTGGTTTTTCTAGGTAGCAATTGTGCACAGGCTCAATCCGCCTTATATAACGTCGCCAATAATTACCTCAAGAAACGAGCCGATGCCTTCATGACAATCACTGGCCACTCCCTTACGCCAGACGTCACAACGGGATCTTTATCGATTCGCAATAATGATGGTGATAACTCAGCTTTACAGATGCTTGCATTAGGGGGTGGCGATCGGATTTGCGCCAAGTTCCCACTGTATCTCGAAGGAACACTAGCAGTGAACCGATCCAACCCCACTTTTACCGATGGCATCGCTGGTAGCTCTGTCACGGTCCAGGTGCATTGGAACAGCATCACGGGCACCGGTGGGATTGGCCGGGATTTTCCAATTACGGATGAATGACGTTTCAGACCGATCGCCAATGTCATGCTTGGGAATTGAGATAGCGATCTTTCCATTGCTTCCAGGGTGATTCAAAATCGCACTGGAGTAGACATGCAATTTTTAAATGGCGGACGTATGAACTCATGCGGCCTGGGTGGATCTGTCATGCTCGATTACGAGCATTACAAACCAGATCAAGAAATATATGTGGAATTACGCTACCAAGATTCCCGTGCAAACATTTGACTCATCGACCGCCGTTAAGGGCTCTGCTGGTTCTCAAAGCATCGCTTTGTGGGCTCGCAGTCGCATCCCCACTCCGATCATCCTATTAGATAGACCATTACGAGCCATCTTTGAATTAGCTCATACAGAATTCTTGGGCAATTTGCGCGGTGCCCTAGGTTTTGATTCCCTATCCTCAGTCGGTACCGGTATTGCATTAGATCGCAGCGCCTCAGACCCGATCTTCTCGAGAATTAGGGTCGTATTTAGATACCAATTTTGTCAAAATGTGCATGGCACATCCATAGGCTTAGCGGCCAGTTTTTAGCATCGCAAAGGAAAGCAAAAAAATAGGCCAAAGGCCTCTTTTTATATTTGGCGGAGGAGGTGAGATTCGAACTCACGGAGGACTTTCATTCTCGCCAGTTTTCAAGACTGGTGCATTCAACCGCTCTGCCACTCCTCCAAGTACTTGAATCAGCTTCGATTCAAGCCCTAGATTATAAAGAACTTTTGATTTGCCAGTCTAAATGCTTGGCAATGGCTAGGCTGGAGGTCAATCCTGGAGACTCAAAGCCATATAAATTAAAGAGTCCTTCAAAGCCATGGTCCTTGGGCGTATTGAAGCAAAAGTCGCCCGCAGGCGCATTGGTCGGGACTATTTTGGCTCTTACGCCTGAATAATCAGGTTGTAACGCACCATCTTTTAGGCCTGGCCAGTAAGGTCTTACAGCCTCATAAAAGCCTTCCCCCCGCTTTGGATTGACTGTGTAATCAATTTGGTTTTCTTCATTGATTTCCAACCATTCCACATCAGGACCAAATTTTGCTTGCCCACCCATATCCAGCGTGAGATGAACGCCGAGGCCACCAGGTTCTGGAATGGGATAAATCAAATGCTGAAATGGCGATTTCCCTGAAAGAGAAAAATAATTTCCTTTAGCAAAATACGCTTTAGGAATTTGCTCTTGAGAAAGCCCCCTCAATCTTTTGCGCTACTGCCGGCGCACTCATGCCAGCGCAATTAATGAGAAGTTTCGTTTGAATCTTCATACCGTCAGCGCCACCGATCTCCAACTCAAATCCGTCCTGTGCATTGACGCCTAGTGGCTTAGCGCTGATGAGTGTTGACTGATAAGCAATCATTCCCCCAGCATCCTAATTTCGGGAACGCCATTGTTTTGCGTTTTATAAAGAAAATAGCGCTTAAATCATCTCATTGGGTTTCATCGCTTGCGACGATGAGTTTGCCGTAACGCGCTGTTGATACCCGATAATCGCGACAGTATTCATATAAGAGGCGATTGCCCTCAACACAAAGCTGGGCTTTTAAAGAATCCTTTGGGTAATAGATGCCAGCATGAATGACATCACTGTTTCTGGCGCTACTAATCGTGCCAAAAGCACTCTCGCGCTCGAGCAAAATGGTTTCCCTGCCTTGCAAGGCCATCTCTCGCGCCACAGCCAAACCCACAACTCCCGCGCCGATAACAACGCAATCGACCTGCTCCATCTATTTGTCTCGTCTCATCTAGAAATTCTCTTTTTAATTGATCGATACATACTGAAATATACCGAAATCCTAACATTTTCAGTGTTTTAGAGGGGTTTTGCGGGGATCTTGATAAAATCTAGCAATGTCTTCTACCCTCAACAAAAATACATCTCATTTGCCTGGTACAGCCATTACGGCTGTCGATGTGGTTTTAGACACCGCCTATCAAAATATCAGCACCGCACAGTGGAAAAAACTATTTACTGCCGCTAAAGAGGCTGCAATCCCTCAGTTTATTGTCGATATATTTGCCGGTAAGCCTATTAACCAAAGCGAGAATCGCCCTGCTCTACATTCGGCCTTACGCAATCTCTCCAAAACACCAGTCGTGCTTGATGGCAAGGATGTCATGCCAGCAGTTGCTGATGTATGGCGTCGCATTGAAGCGCTGTGCAATAAATGGGTTGGCGTTACCGATGTCATTCATATCGGCATTGGTGGTTCCGATTTTGGTCCACGCTTAGCAATTGAAGCGCTTGCTCATGTACCTGGCATTGAGAGCCATGGCATGCGCATGCACTTCCTTGCCAATATTGATACCGCTGAATTAGCCCGTATTTTGGCTAAGGCTCTGCCCCATAGCACCCGCGTCATTATTGTCTCCAAGTCCTTTACCACTCTAGAAACCAGTATGAACGCTAAGGCGGTTGTCACCTGGCTAAAAGACAGTGGTTTGACGAACAGACAAATCAACAAGGCTTTATACGCTGTCACCGCTAACGTGCCTGCCACCAAAATATTTGGCGTTGAAGAAGACCATATTTTCCCTTTTTGGGCTTGGGTCGGCGGTCGTTACTCCGTTTGGTCTGCTGTTGGCCTACCAATTGCTTTGCAATATGGCTATAAAACCTTTGAGAAATTTTTGGCTGGTGCGCATGCCATGGACTTGCATTTCAGAGATGCGCCTCTAGAAGAAAATCTACCCGTCATCATGGCGCTCGCGCTATTGCATCAGCAAGAAAAACACAAAATCAAAGCTTATGCTGCGATCCCGTATGCTGATGCGCTCGATTGGTTTCCGAAGTGGTTGCAGCAACTCGATATGGAAAGCAATGGCAAAAGCATTGGAAAAGATGGTAAAGCAGTAAAACACTCTTCACCGGTGGTCTTTGGTAGCGCTGGCAGCAATGCACAGCACTCCTATTTCCAGCTGTTCCACCAAGGTCCCGAAATTATCCCAATCGACTTCATTGCGGTACGCAAACCCATGAGTGAGCGCCATGAAGCGCTTGCTCATCACCGAATATTGCTCTCCAACTGCTTAGCTCAAGCTCAGGCTTTAGCCCATGGCAAGGATGCCACCAATCCAAATGATGTTTACCCCGGCAAGCGCCCTAGCAATCTCTTATTGCTGCCCGAGCTGAATGCCTTTTACTTGGGTGCGCTATTGGCGCTTTATGAAAATCGCGTAGCCACCTTAGGGGCGCTTTGGAATATCAATAGTTTTGATCAGCCCGGAGTGGAATACGGCAAAGTACTTGCCAAACCAATTGAAAAGGCTTTGAGCAGTGGCTCACAAGATATCCAAGCCAATGACTTTATCGATGCAGTCACCGCAGCACGAATAAATTTTCTAAATAGTCAATAACCATTATTTAACTCATCACCTATCTGCCATGCAATTGTCCCCATCTATTTTTAAAGCGTATGACATTCGTGGCATCATCGATCAAACCTTAGATCCCTCGATTGCCAAATTGATTGGCCAGGCTTTTGGCACTGAGATGCGCAATCTCGGCGAGACGGAGATAGTGATTGGTCGCGATGGTCGCCTATCAGGCCCTAGCTTAATTGAGGCCTTGACTGAAGGCCTGCTATCGACCGGAATTAATGCGATTGATCTGGGCATGGTTGCCACCCCAATGGTGTACTTTGGCGCTAATCAAATGCTCAATGGTAAAAAACCAAAGTCTGGCATCATAATTACCGGTAGCCATAACCCACCCAACTACAACGGCTTCAAAATGGTTTTTGGTGGCGCTGCAATTTATGGCGATCAGATTCAGGAACTGCGCAAGCGCATAGAGGCAAAAGACTTTGCCACTGGATCCGGAACAAGAAGCACTTTCGACATCTTCCCGATGTACCTGAATCACATCGTTGGCGATCTCAAATTAACTCGCCCAATGAAGATTGCGATCGATTGCGGCAATGGTGTTGGCGGTGCATTTGCAGGTAAATTGTTCAGAGCTTTGGGTTGCGAAGTACAAGAACTCTTCTGTGAAGTGGATGGCCATTTTCCAAACCACCATCCAGATCCTGCGCATCTTGAGAATCTGCAAGATCTCATCAAGAACTTACAAACAACCGACAATGAGCTTGGCTTAGCCTTTGATGGCGATGCCGATCGCTTAGGTGTAGTTACCAACGATGGTCAAGTGATTTTCCCTGACCGCCAACTGATGCTTTTTGCTAAAGATGTACTCTCTCGGAATGCGGGCGGTCAAATTATTTATGACGTCAAATGCACTCGTAACCTTGCTGCCTGGGTAAAGCAGCACGGCGGCGAACCTCTCATGTGGAAAACAGGTCACTCACTGGTAAAAGCTAAGCTCAAAGAGACTGGCGCGCCTCTCGCTGGTGAAATGTCTGGTCATATTTTCTTTAAAGACCGCTGGTTTGGCTTTGATGATGGTTTGTATACAGGCGCTCGTTTGTTGGAGATTCTTTCTAAAGAAAAAGATCCGAATCAAACACTCAATGACTTACCAAATGCGATTTGCACCCCTGAACTACAACTGACTTGCGCTGAGGGTGAGCCTTTTGCCTTATTGGAGACCATTAAGGCCAATGCCAAGTTCCCCACTTCAGAGTCAATCAATACGATTGATGGTGTACGCGTTGAGTACAAAGATGGATTTGGTCTTGCTAGACCATCAAATACCACTCCTGTAGTGGTGATGCGCTTTGAGGCTGATAGCGATGAGGCGATTGCCCGGATTCAAGCAGAATTTAAGGCGGTATTGTTGTCGGCTAAGCCGGATGCGAAGTTGCCTTTTTAAGAATCCAACAGAGAAATCTAGTGTCAAGTAAGATTTCGTATGAATTCAACTGCCAGCACCCCTATTTCATTTGATTACCCCCAGCAAGACTCTGCTGGAGTCACATGCACTGCCCAGGCTTGGGCGAAGACCCACCCCAACTTCATAGCTCCGAGAAGGCAGCTGTGATTGCCCGCATCAAACAATTGTTGAGTGAAAAAGATGCGGCTTTAGTTGCCCACTATTACGTCGATGGCGATATTCAAAATTTGGCTTTATCTACTGGCGGCTATGTTGCCGACTCATTAGAAATGGCGCGCTTTGGCACAAATCATCCCGCCAAAAATTTGATGGTTGCTGGCGTGCGCTTCATGGGTGAAACCGCCAAGATTTTGTCTCCAGAAAAACGGGTCTTCATGCCGGACTTAGATGCAACCTGCTCTCTTGATCTAGGAATGGCTTACAAGGAATTCTGAATTGCCTTGAGAATGCTTCTGGTGAAATTGTGATTGATGAGCCTATTCGCGTAAAAGCATTAGGATGCATCGAGCGCATGTTGGATGTCACGAAACATCACCCTGACCTGCTTGCCAAAGCGCAGCATGGCTTTGTAAAAAATATTGGCGCAGCTTAATTTAGTTATTGTTTTTCTTGTTTACCTCTTCATTCTTTTTGAATGTATTTTTTGCAATTTTTATTTATAGCTAGATATTGTTTTTCATATTTGAATATAACGAAACACTCGAGCAAGCCCGCCAACGTAATATTGCAGATGCACTCATGGAAGACATTGGCACTGGCGATTGGACTGCAAAGCTAGTTCCCAGTAAACCAGTTAAAGCCCAGCTGATTGTTCGTCAAGAAGCCGTGCTTTGCGGCGTCTACTGGTTTGAAGGAACACTCAAGAAACTCGACCCCAATACGAAAGTGACCTGGCATTACCTTGAGGGTGACTTGATGAAGTCAGACACCAAGGTATGTGACATCAAGGCCGACTCTCAGGCCCTGCTTTCTGCTGAGAGTACTTGCATTCACTTCTTGCAAACACTTTCGTGGACGGCAAGCATTACTCGCCAACACGTAGATGCGATTGCTGGTGCTAGTCCCAATCCAAATGGCTGCGCAGTGCTGGATACACGCAAGACCATTCCGGGATTACGCCAGGCACAAAAATATGCAGTACTGGTTGGTGGCGGAAAAAATCAACGTTTAGCCCTATGGCATGGCATTCTCATTAAAGAGAACCATATTGCTGCCGCTGGCAGCGTAACTGCCGCCCTGAAAAATGCGCAAGCCTTAAATGCTGGGGTAGATATTCAGATTGAAGTAGAAAACTTTGCTGAATTGGAGGAAGCTTTAGCGGCAGACGCCAAGAGCATTCTGCTAGATAACTTTAATACCGAGCAAATGAAACAAGCTGTAGCTATTACTTCTGGCAGAGCTTTGCTCGAAGCCTCTGGTGGCATCAATCTAGATCAAATGCGCGCTATTGCCAGCACTGGTGTTGATCGCATTTCACTGGGAAAACTCACCAAGGATGTGAACGCCGTTGATTTTTCAATGCGCATCTTGTAGTGGCTTCAAGCATTTAGTAGCGATACAAATATAGACTCACTCATCTTAGCTTGGCGATACGAATATTTGTCACCTTCCTAGGGGTAAGCATAGGAGATTTTTCAAGACACAATGTCTTCATATTAGAAAAATCATGCTTTGTTAATAAGCCATAATTATTTAAGGATTCAGCTAGCTCTAAGAGCTCGTTCAGGACTCTTTTTGCTTCAGTCTTGATTTTTGATTCATAGCAATTATTCCCTTTAAAAGCATTTGCCTAATTAGCCCTCCCCATACCCCTATAAATCATCTGCCGCTCTAGTGCGTTACGGATGAACTCAATATTACTTCTCAAGCTATAACACTCAGCAGTGGCAAGCTTAGCCGCTTTTGATCTAAGCACTCTTCGCTCCATCTCATTGAGTACCTCAATATATTCGCTTCTACGATTAGGGTCAAAATTCTCGATTGTGGTTTGTTCAAATTTATCCAATTCTTTATAAATTGAATTAATCTGCTTCTTCGCCAAATTGGTTCTGTAAGTGGGAATTGATTTAATAATGGGATAAGCAAACGCCGCAAAGGGAAGCAAGAGGAAGAACATGCGCTCCAAGAATTCAGTCAACCAAAATGGCAGATCCTTCATTAGAATCGGCATACCTTTTTGAGAAAAAAACTTAGCCTCTTCGCTCAATGGTGCTTCGGTATTCATGTAGACAGGAAACTCCCCCGCCTTTGAGAAATACGATTTGGGGCCATTAATCTCACGGGCGGCCTCTAAAAAAAGCACCTGGATAGCTGGGATGCAGGCGATCGTCAATCAAGAGATTGGTGGTAGTGGGGATGAGCTGGATAGTGTGATCGCGAATATTGTTTCCTAGCTCAAAACCACCCATCGGCACAGAAACCTCCTCTAAACAAGGCAATAAACGAGTATAGTCATCTGCGCGCTGAAATGTAGACAGCCTAATAGCGGGATTTGTAATTAGTTTTTGGACATTTGGAGAGTCAAAGCCATCTACTAAAACAACGCCATCGATTTGACCCGACTCTAGCGCTTGTACTCCATCGGCATTTCCAAGTCTTAATAAATTTGGAGAATGAGTATTTAAATTATTTAACTTAAATATATTTAACGCCTGCGTACGTGTGCCACTGCCAACCGGTCCAATATTAATCTTCAGCTTAGCGATATCTCGGTCAGTAATATGAGCACGCTCATTAAAGACATCCTTGCGATAAAAAATCCATACTGGCTCATGGTCCACACTACAAAGAGACTGAACACCGGCTCAGTTTTCTACCGCAATCATTCCTCCTTGTACAAAGGCTGCCTGTATGTTGGGTCTTTGCGATCTATCAGGTGCTGGAGATTTTCTTTAGAGCCATGCGTCTCCACCAACTGAAGATCAATTCCTTTTTTCTCAAAATAGGATTTGTATTTCTCACACAGGACCTTGTAGGAGCCGCCTGAACCAGTAGCCATCAACACCTTATTGGGCGGCGCAGGTTTTGCAAACCAGATCAAAACAGTTAAAGCAAGAATAAGAACAAATATCAGCGGCCACACTTCTTTTAAAACGCCAAACCTTAATCTCATCTGCAGCGGTTTGGTAAACCGCTGATATGTGTTCGTAGCCCTCTTCTTTCAAGCTAGCCATGACACTCCCCCGTTTGCTTTTGCTAGCTTAGCACCAAAAATCACTGTTTTATCTGGTCGAGGTTTAACTTGAGCTGGGTTAGCCTGGTCTTATGCTTCTATGCAGCTGAATCGCTCTCAGCGCCTTCCACTTGGGGAGTCAGAATAGTTGGATAAGACACTGCCCAAGTACCGGGGTAATCGCGGCTGTAATGCAGCCCCCTACTTTCTCTACGCATAAGCGCCGATCGAACGATAAGCTCCGCACACTCCAGAAGATTTCTAAGCTCGATTAAGTCACGCGTCACCTTAAAGTTAGCGTAATACTCTTGCACTTCATAACGGAGGAGTTTAATGCGATGAAGCGCTCGCTCAAGACGTCGATTGGTTCTCACGATACCGACGTAATTCCACATCAGAGAGCGAAGTTCGTCCCAGTTATGAGCAATCACCACTTGCTCATCCGCATCTTCAACCTGACTCTCATCCCAAAGTGGCAGATTTGGCATTGCTGGCGTCTTCCAAGAAGAAATATCTTCAGCCGCAGCTTTACCGATCACTACACACTCTAATAAAGAGTTGCTCGCTAAACGATTGGCACCATGTAAACCGGTGTAGGTTGCCTCGCCTACTGCATAGAGTCCCGGTAAATCGGTGCGACCTTTAAGATCAGTCACCACACCACCGCAGGTGTAATGCGCCGCTGGCACTACCGGAATAGGCTCTTTAGTGATATCTAAGCCGATACTTATGCAGCGTGCATAAATCATCGGAAAATGCTCTTTAATAAATGCTTCGCCAAAATGGGTAGCATCTAGATGAACATAATCTAAGCCATGCTTCTTCATCTCAAAGTCGATTGCCCTAGCGACAATGTCACGCGGAGCTAATTCATTGCGGTCATCGTGCTCTGACATAAAACGTGTGCCATTAGGTAGCTTCAATAAACCACCCTCTCCACGCATCGCTTCGGGTAATCAAGAAAGTGCGGTCACTCGGGTGATACAAACAAGTCGGATGAAATTGAATAAATTCCATATTGCCTACACGGCAGCCTGCGCGCCAGGCTATGGCAATACCATCACCAGTGGCGATGTCAGGGTTGCTGGTATAGCGATAAACCTTACCCACACCACCAGTAGCCAAAACCACCGATTTGGCTTCAATCGTTTCTACGCGATTATTTTTAATGTCGAGTGCATACACACCATAACAACGATTCGGCTTGGTGCGCTGCGTTTTTGCATCTAATTGACGATTAGTAATGAGATCAATAGCAATCCAATGCTCCAGAATCTGAATATTTTTATGCGCCCTCGCTTTATCCAAGAGTACTTCATGAATTGCTTTGCCAGTTGCATCTGCAGCGTGCGCAATACGACGATGACTATGGCCACCTTCACGGGTTAAATGCAAAACCATGAGGCCCGATTTATCTTCTGTAAATGGAACGCCCTGCTCAACCAACCAACGCATGGCTTCCGCACTTTCTTCAGCGATATACCGGGCTGTTGATTCCACCACAAGACCTGCACCAGCATCCAAAGTATCAGCTACATGAGAATCTATACTGTCATGCTCTTTGTCTACCACCCTAACAATACCGCCTTGAGCCCAAGCTGTAGCAGCCTCACCTAGACCGCGTTTAGCCATCAAAATCACGGGCTGAGATTCAGCCATGTGCAAGGCAACAGTCAGACCAGCTAAGCCTGCCCCAATAATGAGGACAGGATGCTCAGCTTTACTGCTGGAGCTTGAGGAGGGTTTTGAACTGGCCATCGAGGTCTTATTCTAAAGGTCGTCCGAGATATTCGCTTATTTATCGCTTAATGTCTCGATAGAAATTTTCATGAAACCCTATAGAGTCCAAATAAATTAGTCTTAACCCACCATCCACCGAATATCCAAGCAAATAAAGCTGGTTGCCACTTCTAAACTGAAATACCCACAATTCAGACAAGTCGCCCTTCTTTTTTCTCCAATGGTGGGTTTTTAGCCACCTCGACTACAGCGTCATCGACATCCTGGGCGATTTTGTCATTTAGTTTTTTGTATTGTCTAAGGAATCGGCGTGTTTGCAATACATTACCGTCTGGACGATAGCCATCTTTAAAAACAAAAATGCGGAATATCAATGCCGTGGCACTTGGCCGTCTTGAGAATTGTCTCCCCTTCATAAGAAACAATCGTCTTGCCATCTAGGTTGAACTCAACAGTTTGCAACTCGAGTGCTTGAGGATTTGTTGGTGCGTTCATGTTTGTCTCGTTATTCCCTGATTTTTATATGTACTGTTATTAAGCTACTTCTTCCGGGAAATATTTATGAATACAGCGGATTGGATTTGGAGCGGCTTGACCTAGACCACAAATAGAAGCGTCAACCATCACGGTTGCTAGATCTGCTCAAGTTTCCTGATCCCAGGATTTAGCCTGCATCAATTGCGCAGCCTTGCCTGTACCCACGCGACAAGGAGTGCAGTGACCACAACTCCTCATGCTCAAAGAAGTGCATGACATTCAACGCCATATCGCGTGCTTTTTCTTTATCTCTCAACACCATGACTTCGGCTGATCCGATGAAACATCCATAAGGCTGCAAAGTATCACAGTCGAGCGGAATGTCGTTCATAGTTGCTGGCAAGATACCGCCAGATGCTCCGCCTGGTAAATAACCGTAGAACTTGTGACCCTCTTGCATGCCGCCACAATATTCATCAATCAGTTCTTGGATGGTAGTACCTGCTGGCGCTAGTTTTACTCCTGGTTTCTTCACACGGCCACTGACGCTAAAGCTACGCAGCCCCTTGCGGTCATGACGACCGCAAGAACTAACACTCGGGGCCACGTTGCACAATATCGCGCACCCAATAAAGCGTCTCAAAGTTGTGCTCTAAAGTTGGCCTACCAAATAAACCAAATTGAGCGATGTATGGAGGACGCATGCGAGGTTCGCCGCGCTTTCCTTCGATACTTTCAATCATTGCGGACTCTTCACAACAAATATAGGCGCCTGCGCCGCGACGCAACGCAATATTGGGGCAACTGGAATGGAGGATTAGCCTTGAGCTTTGCCACTTCCGCCTCGAGCAACTCTCGACAACCATGGTATTCATCGCGCAAATAGATGTAGAAAGCATCGATGCCCACTACATTTGCAGCAATCAACAATCCCTATAAGAAACGATGGGGGTCGCGCTCCAAGTAAGTGCGATCTTTAAATGTCCCTGGCTCACATTCGTCGATATTGACTGCCATCAACTTTGGAGCAACTTGATCTTTTACAATGCGCCACTTACGACCCGCCGGAAATCCTGCGCCGCCTAAACCGCGCAGACCAGAATTCTCCATGGCTTGAATGATGCTCTCGGCATCTTTCAAGCCTTCATCAATTTCTTTGGCTAAAGCGTAACCGCCTTGAGCGCGATAAGACTCGTAACCCACATAATCAGGGAAAACTGCTTGCATCTCACCCTGTGGTGAAATGCCCTGCTCGGCCAATGAAGCTGGATCAAAGTTGGCGTCATCTTTTGCCATTGGCTGAGTAGTGAGCTTATTGCTTACAGCAGCTTTCACCTTGTCGGTCGTCGCAAACAAAACGGGATATTGATGAACTACGGCTACAGGCGCCTGCTCGCATCGACCCACGCAAGGGGCTGCAACCACTTTAATCTTGGGATTGCCCAGGATGCTTAGCAATTTTTCTAATAAGTTTTGCGCGCCAGCCAACTCACAGGCAATGCCATCGCAAACACGAACAATGATATCCGCAACTGGATCATCACTGCGCACTACTTCGAAGTGATGATAGAAGGTGGCTACTTCATACACTTCAGCCATCGGCAAATTCATTTCCTTAGCCAAGGCAACTAAGTGGCGATCGTGCAAGGCAAGGTATTCATCATTTAACTTGTGAAGATTTTCAATCAGCAAGTCGCGACGATGTGGTGCGTTACCAATTAATTGACGCACTTCAGCGATTGAAGCATCATCCGCTTGGCGCCCCTTCAACTTACTCTTACGGCGAATGGTTTCCATCAAATCACCTGAAGTTGCAACCGCAACCACTTTGACCTCTCCAGAAGGCTTTGGATGATTCATAGTTCGTAGTCTCTAATTTTTATAGTTATTGCTATTTTTGCTTTGCACCACTGCAACGCTTTATCCCGTTTTGCCAACCAAAAACCCTGCTAAGCCAAATACTTAGCAAATCCATTGATATGCAAAATAACGCTTTATTTTGGGTTATTTAATGCCCTAAGTCCTTGACGTTGCTCCAGGACTTGAATTCAGGGTTTACCCTGTTAAAGGAGGGATGGTGAAGACTTGTCGCCAGGCGGCAAAGAGTAATCCAACTTGCGCTCATATAGTCTGGCTTTGTAACAGTCTTGATAGCCCTTACTGCCAATTTGCCAGCCGATAGACGTACAGCCATCCTGGGCGGCCTGCTCAATCGAGCCACAACCAGCCAGACCCAAAAGAGCAACTATACAATGGATATAAAGAAAATGTGCAATTTTATTGAATTCATGACCTCAAGTCTACTTGATGCTGATCGCAACATCGAGAGGAATACCCTCTTTCCCAGCCTCTACCGTCTTCACTTCACCCAGCTGAATGCGATCTTTTAGACTGGGGTCTGCTTTGACCATAAACCCATAAGCCGCCTTTGCCCTAGTTTTTGCTAATTCTTTCAACTCAGAGTCCGTTACTTCAATACCCGCAATTAACTCGGCGTGTAACTGCTCGTTTCGTTTCTCGCCATCTGGAAGCATCAACAGTCGCTGACCCAACTTGATGCGTCCAACATATTGAGCGTATGCCGCCTTTAAGCCAGCCTGAACTCTTGGGTCTGACAGGCTCGGTGCGGGAACCGGCTCACCCGGAGTTAACTTGAATCCCGCATCCTTCAAAATAGCCGTATCCGCTTTTGCCCTGGCAAGCTCTTTCCTGTCCTGTACAGAATCGTAAGTACCAATAACCTCTAAACTGGAGTTAGGTCGTTTGACCAGGTATTCACCAAACTGTTCTAGCCGATCTTGATCGGCCGCCAAGAACACGGCTTCGCCAGGAACGGCATTGATGTCCTCCTCACCACCAAGACCCATTATGGCCGCCAAGGCCCTAAACGGTGCTGTAGCAATATTCGTCAAAACATTGCTAATAGCCTGCCACACCAAGCCACTCGCACTAAATTCTGGAGAATCAACATTACGAGCGATGCGAACCGTTACGTCAATGGTGTGATCTGAATCCTCTAGCAAAGCGATTGCCAAACCCAGGGGCAACTTTTTGCCAGTAAATTCCGGCACTTCATCACCTAACACCACCTTCTTGATGATGATTTGATTGCTACCATTTAACTCGCCATCTTTAGCGCGGTAATTTAAATTGAGATTGAGGCGACCGCTGGCAATCTGATAGCCAGCAAATGTCATCACCGCAGGATTGAAAGCGGACAAGGGTAAGTTCCGATAGGTCATCGTGATGTCATGGTTGCGTCTTGGATCATCAAAAGACGCCTGCCCTTTCGCCCGCATGCTTCCCGAACCTACAACGGCCCCATCCATAGCCACAGTGGCAAAACGTCCAGGAGTATTGCTAACTCCTAAAAGCGTGGCATTAAATTTTTTCAGATCCAACTTCAAATTTGGGCGCATTGCTAAATCAGAAAAGAACACCTCACCATTCCTCAAATTGATAGAACGAATATCCAAATTGAATTCGGATGATTTATCTGGCTTAGAAGAATGTACAGTGTCAGGTTTCGAATCAGCAGCGGGTTTAGAAAACAATCTTCTGAAATTAGAAAAACCGTCTTCATTAACTTCAAACTGGAGGGTTGGTGCATTGATCACGATCTCGTCAATGGCAAGCGCGTTACTCGATCTCTGTTTTGACTTAAGGCTTCTGTACTCAAGCTTACGAACATCCGCCATCTTCCACACAATCAACGGCGTTTTTTGCCCCTTCTCCAGGACGGATAAGTCTGAAATATGAATATCACCAGAAACCACATCGGCACTGCCGCCAATACCAACTGTTAGCCCTGCATTCATAACACCACTTTCACCGACTAACTCCTTGTTGGCCGGCAACAAGGAAATAATGGGCGCCATTGACAGGTTCTGAATCTCCACCTTTCCATATACTGATTTTGAATCGGTATTGAAATCCCAATGGGAGTTGATTCTGCCATCATCTAGCCTCATATTCAATTGCGCGCCTAATTTACCTGGCTGAGGATTATCCAATCCACCAGTAATGGCAACGTGCTGATAGGCAACGCTCTTATTCATACCGGGTATCGCTATCTGCAAGGCTCCAAGATTAAAGTCATATTGCCCACGAACTCCTGTAACCACACCATTCTTATCGTAGTTAGCCACATCAAGCATCTTCATCGTAAAAGGTTTGAGCTCTTCCTTGAGTTTTCTTGAGTCATCCTGCAGGCTGAATGATGCGGAGTTCACCAATAACTCATCAATGGATATTTTGAGTGGCTTCTTGGGTTTGCTCGGATCGGAAGATGGTAATGATTTCTCAACAGATGCGATGAATTCTTGCCAATTCCACACTCCTGAATGAGCGCTCTTAGGTAATCGCTTTTCTACCAGCACCTTAGGGTCTTCAAGCAAAATCTCATCAAAACCTAATTCACCCAATATGAGCTTGGTCCATTTCAGAGTAATGGCGAGCTTTTTAAACTCCAACAGCTTGGAGCCACCCTCTTTTGCCAGATGAAGACTATCAAGCTCAATCTTGAGTCTTAGCGGAGAAATGCTGAGATCTTGGTAAGCAAGGTCGTAGCCAATCTTGTCGCCAAATTCAGCGACTGACTTTTTAACAAAGCCTGGGACCATTAGATGCGCCCCTGCCCAAAAAATCATTGCGCACAAGAACATTGTGGCAGCGAATCGAATCAGCCACTTAGTCAGACGAGGAAATTGACTTAGAACCATTGAATGCAATACAAAAACTTTAATCAATCAAATCATTTACTGCGCAGGTGGAAAGCCTACTTTTTGAGTCCACATATTATTAAATACGTGAATAACCGGTTTCTCATAAACACCCGCTTTAGTGAAAGGCTCGTCCTTTAACCAAGCATTTACATCTCCCCTACTTGGAAAATCAATTGCAAGCAAGCTGCCAACAGTAGTCTGACCATCTTCAGAGGTAAGGGGTCCAGCAAAAGCCATGCGATCAGCCAGTTTCGCTAAATAAGCGCGGTGCTCAGGCCGAATCTGAACGCGCAAATCAGCAGCGCCAGGGCGATCCATCAACAAGATTGCAAAAATCATCTTTCTATCCATCTGCTAATTGGTTTTTTAATACTTACTCACCAAGATACTACGGCAAGTTATAAAAGAAAAAAAACCACCCGAAGGTGGTTTCAATACTGCTTGGCGGAAGGGGCGGGATTCGAACCCGCGGTAGGCTATTAACCTACGCACGCTTTCCAGGCGTGTGACTTAAACCGCTCATCCACCATTCCGTACAGCCCCAGATTATACGGTTGCCGAAAGGGTTTGCTCTTAAAAACAGCTATAAGCGCTTACAGAGACTCTTTGAGTTGGTCCAAAATCGCTGGATTTTCAAGGGTTGAAGTGTCTTGAGTGACCTCTTCGCCTTTAGCAATCACGCGCAAGAGACGGCGCATGATCTTGCCAGAACGGGTTTTCGGCAAGTTATCACCGAAACGCACGTCCTTAGGCTTGGCGATTGGGCCAATCTCTTTACCGAGCCAGTTGCGCAACTCAGTAGCAACCTTTTTCGCATCCTCACCAGTCGGACGACCGCCTTTCAGCACCACGAATACACAAATCGCTTCGCCAGTCAGATCATCAGGGCGACCTACTACTGCTGCCTCAGCGACCAATGGGTTAGCAACCAAGCAAGATTCAATCTCCATCGTTCCCATGCGGTGACCGGAAACGTTCAACACGTCATCAATACGACCGGTAATGGTGAAATAGCCAGTGTCTTGATTACGGATCGCGCCATCACCTGCGAGATACAAAGTGCCGCCCAACTCATCTGGGAAATAGGATTTCACAAAACGATCTGGGTCATTCCAAATCGTGCGAATCATTGAAGGCCATGGACGCTTCACAACCAAAATACCGCCTTGACCATTTGGAACATCAACACCCGCTTCATCAACGATAGCCGTTTGAATCCCTGGCAATGGCAATGTGCATGAACCTGGAATCATTGGGGTTGCGCCAGGCAATGGGGAGATCATATGACCACCAGTTTCGGTTTGCCAGCAAGTATCCGCGATTGGGCAACGTGAGCCACCCACATTTTCGTAGTACCACATCCACGCTTCTGGATTAATCGGCTCGCCAACAGAACTCAAGAGACGCAATGAAGATAAATCAAAACTCTTTGGATGCACAGTTTGATCATTACTAGAGGCTTTGATCAAAGAACGAATCGCTGTTGGAGCTGTATAAGATGCCTTATGTTTTTGAATCATTTCCCAGAAACGTCCAGCATTTGGATATGTTGGCACGCCTTCAAACACAATCTCAGTGGCGCCAACAGCGAGTGGGCCATAAGTAATATATGAGTGACCCGTTACCCAACCAATGTCAGCAGTACACCAGAACACGTCATTTGGTTTGATGTCAAAGGTCCACTTCATTGTGAGAATGGCCCACAAGAGGTAACCGCCGGTAGAGTGCTGAACACCTTTTGGTTTACCGGTTGAACCTGATGTGTAAAGAATGAACAATGGATGTTCAGCGCTTACCCACTCTGGATCGAAAGTCGTTGTTTCATTCGCTACGATTTCTTGCATCCAAACGTCACGGCCTGCCTGCATCGTAATATCAGTGCCAGTGCGCTTGCTCACAATCACATTCTTTACTTTAGGGCATTCACCAGTCGAGAGCGCTTCATCGCAAATGGCTTTGAGTGGCAATGCTTTGCCGCCACGGAACTGTCCGTCTGCGGTAATCACTGCAACAGCACCAACGTCCATAATGCGATCGCGCAAAGCTTGCGCAGAGAAGCCACCAAATACAACGGAGTGAATCGCGCCGATACGAGCGCATGCTTGCATGGCAACAATACCTTCAATGGTCATCGCCATATAGATAATGACGCTGTCACCAGAATTGATGCCCATCTTACGGAGTACGTTTGCCATTTTGCAAACACGCTCCAGCCTCTCTTTGTAAGTTACTTTGGTTACTGTGCCGTCATCGGCTTCAAAAATGATGGCTTTCTTATCACCTAAACCCGCCTCAACTTGACGATCTAAGCGGTTATAAGAGACGTTCGTTGTGCCATCCTCAAACCATTTATAGAAAGGCGCTTTGGACTCATCCAATACTGTAGTAAAGGGCTTTTTCCAGTAGATGTTCTCGTTAGCAAGGCGACCCCAGAAACCGTCGTAATCTTTTTCAGCGTCGGCGCAAAGCTTGTTATAGGCTTCCATGCCCGGAATCGCCGCACCCTTAACAAAGTCCGACGGTGGGTTAAAAACGCGGTTTTCTTGCTTTAATGGTTCCATGCTTCACAGCCCTCTATCAAATCATCCATAATCTAAAATCAACTACAAACGCGAGCAAATGTCGCAAAATGACAGGTTTTCACCCTCAAGATCTAAGCAGATAAGTGAAAACACTTGGGATTTGCTCTATGGCAAACCCTTAAAATGGGGCAAACCTTACTAATAATGTGGAAATAAGCCAAAAACCATGACCAATATTAAACAAAACGACCTCATTCAAAGCGTTGCGGACGCCTTTCAATTTATCTCCTACTATCACCCCAAGGACTTCATTACCGCCATGGGCAAGGCTTATGAACTCGAACAAGGTCACGGCGCCAAAGATGCGATCGCGCAAATTTTGACCAATAGCCGGATGTGCGCGGAAGGCCATCGTCCAATGTGTCAGGACACCGGCATTGCTGTGGTTTTCCTCAAAATTGGTATGAATGTGCAATGGCCAGATGCCACGATGAGTGTTTCTGAAATGGTGAATGAAGGTGTGCGTCGCGCCTACCTCAATCCTGACAACACCTTGCGCGCTTCCGTACTAGCGGATCCAGCAGGCAAACGCAAAAATACTGGCGATAACACTCCAGCAGTAATCCATTACGCAATCGTTCCGGGTGATGATGTGGAAGTCATCTGCGCCGCTAAAGGTGGCGGTTCAGAAAACAAAGCGAAGATGGTGATGCTCAATCCATCAGATTCGATTGTGGACTGGGTTCTCAAAACCGTCCCTATGATGGGCGCCGGTTGGTGCCCGCCCGGCATCTTGGGAATTGGTATTGGTGGCACACCAGAAAAAGCCATGCTCATGGCCAAAGAATCATTGATGGAGCAAATTGATATTCAAGAACTTATCGCTCGAGGAGCGAAGACACGCGCAGAAGAATTACGTTTAGAGCTTTATGAAAAAGTAAACAAGCTTGGTATTGGCGCGCAAGGTCTTGGTGGCTTGGCTACTGTTCTCGATATCAAAATCATGGAATACCCAACACATGCCGCTTCATTACCTGTGGCAATGATTCCAAACTGCACAGCTACCCGTCACGTGCATTTCCATTTACATGGTGATGGCCCAGCCAAGCTAGACAAACCTTCGCTATCTGACTGGCCAACAGTGACCTGGACACCGGATGTTCAGAAATCCAAGCGTGTGAACTTAGATACTTTGACAGCCGCAGAAGTAGCCAGCTGGAAACCAGGCGAAACACTATTGCTAAACGGCAAAATTTTGACTGGTCGCGATGCGGCACACAAACGCATTCAAGATATGCTCGCCAAAGGGGAGGAGCTACCAGTGAGCTTCAAAGATCGAGTCATTTATTACGTTGGCCCTGTTGATCCAGTACGTGATGAGGCGGTTGGCCCTGCGGGACCTACAACAGCAACACGCATGGACAAGTTCACAGAGATGATGCTGGCTAAAACTGGGCTGATCTCCATGATTGGTAAAGCTGAGCGTGGCCCAGTAGCGATTGAGGCAATCAAGAAACATAAGTCCGCTTACTTAATGGCTGTTGGTGGAGCTGCTTACTTGGTATCTAAAGCAATTCAGACCTCTAAAGTGGTTGGCTTTGCCGACTTAGGCATGGAAGCGATTTATGAGTTTGATGTCAAAGACATGCCTGTGACAGTTGCAGTCAACTCTGAAGGCATTTCGATGCACGAGACTGGACCGAAAGAATGGCAAGCGAAGATTGGCGGAATTCCGGTCAAGCTTGCTTAGTCCATTTGCTCGCAGAGTTTTAAGCGAAACCCGGCACCCCATTGGCACTCATCGGAGTATTTGATTCTGGCGTTGGAGGCTTATCCATTTTGGATGAGGCTCTACACCAGCTTCCCCAGCACGATTACATTTATCTTGCCGACTCCGCTAACGCACCCTACGGAGAGAAATCGAGCGAGTGGATCGCCTCACGTAGCCTCAGCTTATGCAAACTATTAGCAAGTAGAGGGTGTAATGCCATTGTGGTTGCCTGCAATACCGCAACCGCTGAAGCGATTAAACAAATACGAGCGCAACTCTCTATCCCCATCATTGGCGTAGAGCCTGGCATCAAGCCTGCGGCAATGCAGTCTCAAAATCATATTGTGGGCGTCTTGGCCACCGAGGCAACCCTCAAAAGCGATAAATTCAATGCCTTATTAGCAACGCTGCCCAGTGACTGTCGCTTCATTAAGCAAGCAGGAGCAGACTTAGTTCCTCTGATAGAAGCGGGCAAAGCCGATGGTCAAGACACTTTAGAGTTACTAGCCACGCATCTCGAGCCCATTCAAGATGCAGGCGCTGATACCTTGGTATTGGGATGCACTCACTACCCTTTTTTAAGGAAAGCGATCTGCAAGTTGCTTGGAGAGTCGATTACCTTAATTGATACCAGCGATGCTGTTGTTAGGCAGTTAAAGCGACAACTAGAAACCATTAAACAGAGTAGCAACCCCAAATCCACTTTTGGATCGATTCTATTGATGAGCAGTAAAGATGAAAAATCTCTGCTATCGATGGCGCAAGATTTAATGTCTGCTGATTTGACAATGTATTCAGTGCAAGCACGTATCTTAGGCGAGGCAGGATGAGTGCTCTACTGAAAAATGTGGATGTCTATATTCCATTCAATAAAACTGAACGCATCATTATTGGCATCGTATTGCTTTTACATGCCCTCCCTGCTTTAGAGTTTTTGCACTTGAGCAAACGCACCCACGCACATTGATGATGCGCGCGTCATGGCAAACTTGGTCAGCCCAGAATTAGCCAGTCAAAGCCAGCAACCTCCTGCGGCTACTCCGCCAAAACCAAAAGAGGAGAAGAAAGCTATTCAGGAAAAGCCGAAAGAAAAACCTACTGATAAACCCAGCTCCACCCAGGCACAACAAGCGCCACAACAAAATCAAACTCAGAGCAAATCGGATGCGCAGACCCAAAATGCATCTGTAGCCCCCGCTACCAGTGGGGGTGCTAGCGGAACTCCAATTCAAACCGACATTGGTAAACTAGTTGTGCTTTACCAGCCAGATGCGGATGCTTACTACCCTTCATTCTCAAAACGTGCCGGTGAACAAGGCGCAGTCGTAGTGCGATTGATTATTGACGAAACGGGTAGCGTAGAAGATGTGGCGTTACTGCAATCAAGCACCTTCCCTAGGTTAGATCGCGCGGCTACTGATATTGGCAAACGCTATCGCTTCAAACCTTTTTTAGTAAATAGCTCACCCCAAAGAATTTCCACTAATCTTTTAATCAAATTTAACCTCAAGCATTAATCAATATGAACATACCATTTGGAATTGCAAATCTCTGGATTGAAGACGATGCGATTACCCGATTTGTAGCGATTGCTCTACTCACCTGCTCTATTGTGACGTGGGTGATCTTGCTAACCAGACTGTGGGATTTACGCAATCTACGAAAACTAAAACCTGAGCTTGAGCGGTTCTGGCGTGCCACATCATTTGATCAAGGCTTGCAAGCGTTTAGCAACCACGCATCCAATCCTTATTATCAAATTGCGCAATTGGCTACCAAGGCATCAACCCATCACCAAAACCAATCCACCAATCACCGCGAACTCCTGCAAACACTCAACTACTCAGAGTGGATGGCAAGAAGCGTGAAAAAAAACAGCATTGATACGGTTGCCGCTGGACTTCAAAAAGGCTTGACCTTCTTGGGATCTACAGGCGCAATTGCTCCGTTTATTGGCCTCTTTGGAACGGTGTGGGGCATCTATCACGCCTTAATCTCCATCAGCAGCTCGGGTAGCGCGCAGATCGACCAAGTTGCCGGACCAATCGGCGAAGCGCTCATCATGACCGCCCTTGGACTGGCCGTAGCGATTCCCGCCGTTCTCGCCTTTAACGCCATTAATCGCGCCAACAAATTATTTCTTGCGGACTTAAATCGTTTTGGCAATGACCTATTAGCCTACTTTGTCACTGGTGCCCGCCTTAACTCCGGGGAATCATCATGTCTTTTCACATTCAGGACGACCAAAACGACGATAACATCATGTCGGCAATCAACATAACGCCAATGGTTGACGTCATGTTGGTGCTGTTAATAATCTTTATCATCACCTTGCCTGTGATTCAGCAAGCAGTGAAAGTGGAGCTACCAAAAGCAAACAGTGTACGCAATGAAGTGAAGCCTGAATCAGTTCAATTATCAATTGATGCCAAAGGTCAAATCTTCTGGAATAGCACGCCGATTGATTTAAAAACCTTTGATGGTTATGCTGAGA
Organism: Polynucleobacter necessarius; assembly: GCF_900095215.1. Taxonomy (NCBI): domain Bacteria; kingdom Pseudomonadati; phylum Pseudomonadota; class Betaproteobacteria; order Burkholderiales; family Burkholderiaceae; genus Polynucleobacter; species Polynucleobacter necessarius. The sequence continues at coordinate 960,448 of NZ_LT606949.1, forward strand.
AAGCTGCTCAAAAAGATCCTCAACCAGAAATTAATCTTCGCGCCGATCAATCGGTGAAGTATGAATATGTTGCGCAAGTGCTTGCAGCATCACGCCGTGCGGGCTTAACTAAGCTCGGATTTGTGACAGAGCCAAACTAAGTTTATTTGCTCTTGTATGGCATCTTAGAGGGCAAACACGACTCTTCGGAAGTATGGGTGCCATTTCCAATGGTTTCGCCAAAAATACCACCGTGTATTTTCTCTACCTTCTTAAACTTGCCGGTGACAGGGTCAAGGGTAATATTGGTTAGAACATTGCCGGCCGGATAAGAAACACCCATTACTTCTTGGGGCTCAAACTTTGCCTCAATTGAAATCAAAATATTGGGGCGTGCAAGAACGACACTCTTAACTCTTTGGGACCCAAACGCATCGGACTGATCTAAATCGCGGCCATCTAAAAATACTTTTGCCTTTTGAGAACCTGAAGCAGGTATGATTTTCATTTCATAGTCTTCGGTGTAGTTTTTTGCCGCACGTTTGCAATTGAACTCAAGTACGTCGACACCCCATGCAGCGATGAGGCGCACAGACACGAGCAAAGTATTAGTTGGAGTAATTTCATAAATGAGAACTGAGTGTCTGTGGTGCCCGAGGCCGGAATCGAACCGGCACGACTTTTTTGAGTCTGCAGATTTTAAATCTGCTGTGTCTACCGATTTCACCACTCGGGCTCGCACGAACCATAAAGCCGTGCTAAATAAATCAAGACAAGCGAAATTTTAGCATGCAAGCTCCCTATAGGCTCCTAGAGCCCTTTTTTACCTAACCGTCCAAGCCTAGGGTGGATAAAACAATTAAAATACTTTCATGAATTTACTTGGTAAATCAAGTGGGGCAAGCAAGCTTTTACAAGCTACCCTATTGCTAAGTGGCTTATGTCTGTTGGCAGCTTTGGCCGCTACCATCCTCTATTTGTATTCCGCCAAATCCAACATTTCAGGTAAGCGCACGATTAAGGGCCTCGGAGACTCCGTAGCCATCACCTTTGATGAAGTCGACATCCATCATATCAAAGCAAAAAGTCAGGCTGACGCCTACTGTGCCTTAGGCTATCTGCATGCCAGCGAACGATCCTGGCCAATGGAAATGAATCGCCGTATTGCTAGCGGACGACTCTCCGAAATTTTAGGCAATGACACCGTAAAAATTGATCGCTTTGTGCGCACACTGGGTATCAAGCGTGCAGCAGAACGTCAATTTGATCGCTATCCCGTTTCTGCCAAGCGACTGCTGAAAGCATACGCGGATGGCGTAAATGCTGGCAATGCGCAATTGGGATGGGCGCTTCCGATTGAATACTTCTTAACTGGAGCAAAACCAGGTCACTGGTCTCCAACAGATAGCCTTGCCTGGATACTGATGATGGCTTATGACCTCGGTGGGAATTGGCAAAAAGAATTGCAAAGACTCGAACTCTCTCAATATCTCAACACCAAACAAGTATGGGAAATCACTCCACCCAACTAACCCGGTGAACCAGTCAGCAATATGGATTTTGCTAAGCTGTATAGAGATCTCGGGGTCTTTCACCCAACCCAAGGCCCCGCAGAAAAAACCTCAAAATTTACCTTCTACAGAGTTAGGTCAGTGGGATCAGTTCGGCGGTAAAGACGGTATTGGCTCTAATAACTGGGCCTTAAGCGGCAAGCTAAGCGCTTCCGGTAAACCGCTAGTGACCAATGACCCTCACCTTGGATTATCTGCGCCAGCCATTTGGCACTTCGCCCATCTTGAAGCCCCTGGATTAAATGTGATCGGTGGAACGCTCCCCGGAATTCCAGCAATTGTTTTGGGCAGAACAGAGAAATTCGCCTGGAGCTTTACAAATACCGGCCCCAATGTTCAAGATGTATATATAGAACAAAGTGATGCAAAAAATCCTGGCATGTATCGAGGCCCAGATGGTCCACTTCCATTCAAAGTGCATCAAGAGATTATCGATATCAAGGGATCTCCGTCCCTTACTGTTCTAGTAAAAGAAACTCGACATGGCCCCGTTATCTCTGACTCGTATGCACGCGCTAAACGTGCTATTGATACCGATCACTATGCCCTAGCATTGCGTTGGACAGCGCTCGACATTGAACATCAATCGGTTGTTGGTTTATTCGAAATGAACCGTGCAGTCGACTTGGATCATTGCAAACAGGCGCTACGCAAAAATTATGCGCCCATGCAAAATGTGGTGATGGCCGATACAGATGGCAGTATTGCCTATCAAGCCGCGGGAATCGCCCACAAAAGACTGTTGCATCATGGTTTGTATGGTGTGGCATCAGCCCCCGGGTGGGAACGTCAATATGACTGGAACGGTTATGTTCCATGTGAACAGCTTCCTGCTAGCAACAATCCAGATAAAGGCTGGATAGCGACCGCCAATCAAAAAATCATTGCTGCTAACGACCCCAACCCCTTAACCAGCGACTGGGATTTGCCTGCGCGCTATAACCGCATTGTCGAATTCATCAAGTCTAAAAACATCCATTCATTTGATGATATGAAAACAATGCAAGGCGACACCCTATCTCTTGCGGCCACTCCACTTTTAAATCTATTTAAGTCCAGTCAATCCTCACACCCCTTAACCGCCAAAGCCATGGAAATTGGTAGAAGCGTTGATGGCGATATGAAATTAGATAGCGGAGGCGCTCTCATATTTAACGCTTGGGCTGATCAATTGACGCGTAATCTTTTATCTAGACTGGGTTATTTATTTTCAGATAACTACGGATTGCGAAACTATCGATCGCCTTTACTTTATCAAGTTCAGCATGCCAACAGCCCCTGGTGTGACGACCCCAAAACTGAGCAAGTGGAAACCTGTCAAGAGTCATCTAACATTGCCCTTGATAAAGCACTGGAATACCTCAGCAAAGAATATGGCAACGATCCTAAAACTTGGCTTTTGGGCAAAGCGCATATAGCAATCTCTGAGCATCGCCCATTTAGAAAAAGTCCACTGCTTGGTAGTTTTTTAATATAAGAACTCCTTTTCCGGGAGACAGCTTTTCAGTCAATGTGGGACGTTTAGAACGTTTACGATCCAAGAATCCATATGAAACGCTGCAGGCCCCTAGTCTGCGCAATATTTTCGACTTATCGAATCTTGAAAAATCAGTCTTCATATACCAAACAGGCCAGTCTGGGTGGGTGCAAAGCAAGCTGTATCGCAATATAAACTCCATGTGGGCAAATAGCGAATATCTTCCATTGCAAATGAAGCCTGAATCGAGCAATCGCCAACTCGAGCTAGTAAATAGGTAGCAGTCTGGCGAGCCTCAAAAATCCCACCCCCTGCTTTGGGCAGGTAAAATGACTGCATTGTTACCGGTCATTTAAGGGCTTCTCATGAAAAAAATCATTTCTCTATTTGCTTTAGGCGCCTCCTTGATCTGCTCAGGCAACGCACTCGCGGAATGGCAAGAAATTGGCAAAACAGATGCGTTTACTGTTTTTGTAGATACGGCAACCCTTCAAAAATAAGGCGATAAATCTCAAATCTTATCCATGTTGGATTTTAAAAAGCCTGGACAAAATCCAAACACCAAAGAAAAAGTGAGTTCGATTATTGGCCTAAATGAATACGACTGCGCTACTGTGAAATACCGCCCCATTGAATTTAAAGCCTTCACCGGAAATATGGGCAAAGGACAAGTAGCGGAAGAGCAAAACAAACTCCAGATAGCCCGTTCGAGACGATTGAAAATGGTTCCTGGCCAGCAGGGGTTTATAACGTTGCCTGTCGCGCTAAGTAATCTGTATTTATAAGGCTATTTACTTACATAAGCGCCGCTATTTCTGCTTGCTTTATTATCGGTTGCACAGCCCCTCTAGCCATACTGAGCAGCTCAAGTACAGCAGCAGCTAGCAGCAAACAAATTCCGCTCAGAAAAAGAAAAAGTCGCTTGTTCACGAAACAGTAATGCTAGCGTGATTGACTGCCTCATATCCATTATCACCGACCCATCTGAACTCGAGAGTTCCAGACTCTACAGCAACTGTCGTGAAGATGATTAATGGATGAGCGCCGATTCCAGAATAAAAAATCCGCTTTAAACACCTCAACGTTGTTGTAAGTGCAAGTGAGTGTGCGAATAATATCTCGAGGAATTCATTTGCCACTTTCGGTATACCGAAAGCCAGACTCCATATCATGCGGCGCAATTGCACGGATCTCGATAATGACATCTTTTTTCCGTTGTCGGCATAGTGATGGATGTGCGAGAGGTTTTACTCATACCATCTCCGTACAAGCAGAAAGGGTTACCAGAGTTTCAGCCGAGCCTTGCCAGAAGGTGCCGTTATTCATCTGCGCAATTGCCCAGACTCTTTGGCTATCAGCCAAACGGACACAAGGTGTAATATTCGCAGCGCCTGATCTAGGGGTAAGGTAAACAGCAAAAAATATTTGGGAGCGGATTTCCCTCTGCAATCACATGAATAGTCTTGACATAATCATTAGCTGTCATTGGACTCTCAACACTGACTTTAAGGACTACTAAATTTCCATTTTCCACCAACGGGGGAATGGTTAAGGTGACTTTGCCGTCTCGAATAGCGGCGATGGTGAATGGTTTTTTCATTTCAGGTTTTCGTTATTTAACGTGGCCAAGAAAGCGATGACATCCTCTATCTCTTGACCAGTCAAGATAGTTTGGCCTGCAAATTTAGATGTCACTCGGTTAAGATGAGTCGTTTGAAAATACGCTGGCATGATAGTTTGTGAATTAAAGTGCGCCGCATTCACGATCCGAGCTCGTAATTGCGGAATATTCAAGCGAGCTACGCTCATTTTTCATTCAGGCGCCAAGTTGCCCTGAAAGCATTCTTCTGGACATGGCCAGCTGTGACACAGCAAACACAAACCCGTTTGACGCCTTGTCACAATCGCCCTGCCACGCGCTGGATTACCCGACTCTGAAGAAAGGGGTTCGAAAATCGAATCCCCTGCAATCGTTTGAGCTTGCGCAACCGAGAGATTGAGGAAGGCTAGCATCAATAACGCTAGCGCAACCCTCTTTCTCATGGACGCAATTTCATCAAGCCGAGCCTTAAACCAACTTGATGCCGCTGTTTTTCAGAGGCACAGTACGTAGACGCTTACCAGTAGCACGATCGATTGCGTTCAGAACAGCGGGCGTCGCAACCGCAATCGTTGGCTCACCTACACCACCACAGTCTTTACCACCACCCTGAATGATGATTGTTTCGACCTTAGGCATCTGATAAAGGCGAATGGAGTTGAAGGTGTCGAAGTTCTTCTGAATCACAGCACCCTGCTCAATCGTGATCTCTTCCTCAAACAATGCGGATAAGCCGTAAACAAACGATCCAGATACTTGTCGAGCCACTTTAGCAGGATTCACTACATAACCCGGATCAGTCGCCGCAACAATACGATGAATCTTCACCTCATTACCGTTGGTAACCGACAATTCACAAGCTGCCGCAACATAGCTGCCGAAGGAGCGCATTTGCGCAATACCACGGTAGACGCCGGGTTTAGCCGGTTTAGTCAAACCAATACCATCCGCCACGGCATTTAATACCGCAACTGCACGCGGGAATTTCTCCATGTGCTTGCGACGGAACTCAACTGCATCCATACCAGTCACTTCAGCCAGCTCATCCATAAAGGTTTCAATAAAGATGGCATTTTGATTCACATTCACACCACGCCAAAAGCCAGGTGGTATGTGGGTGTTGCGCATAGCGTGATCGATATTTAAATTTGGGAAGCTATAGGTAATACCATGCTCACCAGTTGGCTCAACGCCTTGGAAGGCCAATGGATCCTTACCTTTGTTCGCAGCAACCACCGCTGGACGAACAGATGCCAAAATAGATTGGCCAGATAAACGCATATTGACCGCTGTCACATTCTTTGTATCATCAATCGCCGCAGACATCTTACACATCATGACTGGATGGTAGCGACCTTGAGTCATATCTTCCGCACGTGTCCAGAGCAACTTAATTGATGTGCCTGGCATTTGTTTAGCGATATTCACAGCTTGTGTGGTGTAGTCTTGGAAAGCGCCTCGACGACCGAAGCCACCACCAAGACTAACCTTGTAAACATTGCACTTTTCAGCAGGCAAGCCCCACGCGGCAATCACCGCGGCCAAGAATGCTTCACCATCTTGTGTTGGAACCCATACCTCACAAGAATCCGCGGTCCACTTAGCAGTGGCTGTTTGCGGCTCCAAGGTGGCGTGATTCAAGAATGGATAAAAATAAGTAGCTTCAAGAGTTTTGGAGGCACCAGACATTGCCGCCTTCACATCGCCATTCGCATTGTGAACAAAGGTGTCATCGGCGCTTAAACCCTCTTCCAACATCTTTTGAATAGAGGCGCTAGATACATTCACATTGGGACCGCTATCCCAAATAACGCTGACTTGATCCAAGGCTACTTTTGCCTGCCAGAAAGTTTCGGCGACAACTGCTACTGCAGAATCGCCTACTTGCACTACTTTTTTCACGCCCTTCATGCTCTGCGCTTTTGCGGCGTCGTAACTCTTTACCTTGCCGCCAAAAACAGGTGACTCTTGAATAGTTGCCACCAACATGCCTGGTATTTTCAAGTCAATGGCATAGATCTGTTTACCGGCGACTTTATCGTCAACCCCGTCAATACGATTAACAGACTTACCAATGAGACTCCACTCTTTTGGATCTTTCAATGGCACCTCTTTAGGCACTTCCAACTGAGATGCCGCTACAGAAACAGCGCCAAAAGTCATTTTCTTACCAGAAGGTGTGTGTAATCACGCTATTTTTGCAACGCACTCCGAGACGGGCACATTCCACTGATTGGCAGCAGTCTGAATCAACATCATGCGGGCAGCGTCGCCACCTTTACGCACATATTGTTCTGAAGTGCGAATACCACGGCTTCCACCAGTTGAATAACTACCCCAGGCTGCTTTGCGCTTTAAGCTCTCAGCCGGACTTGGGTACTCATAGCTCACTTTTTTCCAATCACATTGCAACTCTTCCGCAACCATCTGCGCCAAACCGGTAATAGTTCATTGCCCCATTTCGGAATGAACAATGCGCACAAGCACATCATCATTTGGCTTTACCACTACCCATACACCAATTTCTGGAGTAGACAATGGAGTCATTGCGGTAGTGCCGGAACCCATGGCGGCATGAGCGGTAGACATCAATGAGAAATCAAAACCAATTGCTAGACCAGCTGCAACTGCGCCAGAGCCAATAACAAAGTGGCGCCGGGATGTATTTGTATTTGTAGTCATTTTTATATTCCCTTAGGCCTTGCTTGCCGCATGAATTGCTTCATGAACTTGCTGGAAAGTGCCGCAACGGCAAATGTTAGTAACAGCTGCATCAATTTGCGCATCTGTAGGTTTTGGTGTGTTGCGCAATAAGGCTGTGGTTGCCATCACCATGCCAGACTGGCATTAGCCACACTGAGGGACATGGTTATCAACCCAGGCCTTTTGTATCTTGGAGAGTTGAGCATTCTTCTCTAGGCTCTCAATAGTCTCAATCTTTGTACCTTCAGCCGCAGAAACAGTGATTGAGCAGCTGCCAATGGCTTGACCTTCAAATAAAACTGTACAAAAACTGTACAGGCGCCACATTGGCCAACACCACAACCATACTTGGTACCCGTTAATCCGACGTACTCACGGATTACTCACAACAATGGGATTTCTGGATCTACATCCAGCTTGTACTTTTTACCATTCACATTTAGTTCGGCCATGCGTGCTCTCCTGTTATTTCTTATTTATTGTCTTCAGGGCGCAGAAATACCCCTTTGATTCGTGTGAATATCTTAACCAAGAAATCATTTATTGCTATGCAACATAAATTCAGGCGCTGTAAGATCGCTAAATGATTTTTTGTCTCGTACAAATCCTCCTTTTTCAGAGTCTTGGTGAACTGGTCTCTAAATTTCTGTTGCCCACCCTACCAGGACCAGTGATCGGACTCGTTCTACTGGTAATTTGGTTGGTATTGCGCAAAGGCATTCAAGCTGAACTCGCTATGGTTGCCGATGGTTTTAGCCAGTACCTAGGCTTGCTATTTGTACCTGCTGCTGTGGGGGTAGTACTTTTCTTGCCTCAACTCCAAGCCCATGCACTAGCGATTATTAGCGCGTTAATCGGTAGCGTCATTCTGACGATCGCTTCCAGCGCTTTCGTCGCGAGCCTTTTGAGCAAGAAAGAATCTCATGAGTGAGCAGCACTCTATCGTCGAGATTTGGGTCTATCTATCAGGAAGTCCACTATTTGCCTTGTTTATTACCTTGGCAGCCTATCAAATTGGCTTGAGTATCTATAAAGGCAACTCACCAAAATCCACTTGCCAATCCTGTTGCAATCGCCATTCTGATTGTGGCGAGCACGATTCAATTCATTGAGATGCCATACTCAACGTATTTTGAAGGCGCTCAATTTATTCATTTCCTATTGGGCTCGGCGACAGTCTCTTTGGCGATACCGATCTACCGCGGTCTTAGCAGCCTCAAAGGAAGATCCATTCCTTTGATAGTCTCGCTTTGCACTGGCGGCCTCGTATCCATTGTCAGCGCGGTTAGTATTGCCACTTTACTTGGGGTCGACTCCAGCATTACTTGGGCAATGTATCCCAAATCAGTCACAGCGCCAATCGCTATGGATATTGCGGAGCAGATTGGCGTGTCACCCACCCTTACTGCTATCTTTGCGGTAAGTACCGGGATATTGGGGGCGATCTTAGCGCCCTTTGTTCTCAATGCTTTAGGCATGAAAGCGTGGTGGCAAAGAGGTTTCGCAATTGGAATGGGCGCCAATGGGATTGGCACTTCACGCGCCTTTAGTATTCATCCAGAAGCGGGAACCTATGCCAGCCTCGCTATGGGTATGAACGGCGTTGTCAGCGTCGTTGCTATCCCCGTGATTTATGACCTATTTAATCAGTGATCATTAGGCTGCCAATAAATCTGGGATCTGGGCGTGCTTCACTTTAGGCTTAATAGTCTTTCTAACCTTCCACAAATCATATGCAGCTTGTTCAGCCAACCAGATACTTGCATTACCACCGTTTTCAATACCTAACCATGCCTCAATTCTCAAAGCCATCTCTGGTGAAATTGCGGCTTTAGCATTTAATACTCGAGATAAGGCAGCTCTAGTAACCCCAAGTTGCTCCGCAGCAGCAGTCACAGTAATCCCGAGGGCGGGCAGAACGTCATCACGCAATGTGAGTCCTGGGTGCGCAGGGTGATGCATTTTTCTCATTTTTATCATTAGTGGTAATCCTGATAATTTACTAATACTACATCTTCACCTTCAAATCTAAAAGTCACTCTCCAGTTGCCGCTCACGCAAATTGAATAATGGCCAACCAGTTTTCCGCCTAAAGAATGCAATCGCCAACCAGGAATATTTACGTCCTCCCAGCTGCGCGCTTCATTCAACCTTGCCAACTGACGTGAAAGGCGAGGAGCATGATTGCTTTGGATGCCTGCACGACTTCCGGTCTCAAAAAATAATTGCAATCCTTTGTGCCGGAACGATTTAATCATAACATATTGTATAGCGTTGCTATACAACTATTCAAGTCAATTTAACACCTAATTTTTACTCGGTTAATTGACTTTCATTGCATCCAGACTCAGTTGCCTTGCGGACTTCATAGGCCAGCTTAATTTTTAAAAATTCTGTTCGGTTTTCGCCCGCTAATGTTTTCTTGCCGAGACTATTCAAAAGTGGGGAGAGCTCGGAATCTAAAGTTAAGCGATTGAGCAATTCGGCATACGCTATTTGAATGGCCGCCGATGGCTTTGGCGTAGTCCGAATATAGCCAGAAATGACATCGTCAGCCTGTTGCTCTTGATTAATGCTAGAGAGATAAATAACAGAAGCCTTAATCATTTCAGGATCTTTTGGTAGCGCCTTGACACCCTCGCGCATCACCAAAACACCAGCATCTGGGTGGCCAGCATCCTTATAGACATCTGCCAACTTTAGTCTCAGCCAAGGGGTATTCGAATCCAAGACAATCGCCCGCTTCAGAACCCCAATAGCCTTATCGGCATCGCCCTTGGCGATAAATTCATCCACTTCCGCATTCATCAATTGCAGACGTAAATAATTAAACCGATTGGGATCAGCGCCTGACAACCTAGCCGCAGCATTAATCAAGGCAGAGGCCTCAGCCCTTCTGCCCGTCTGAATGCAAAGAGTGATCATGCCCTGCAAAGCCGTGTCGTTATTCGATTCGAGCTGGAGGGCGTCACCAAAATATTTCTCGGCTTGGGAATACTGCTTTTTGCCAGCATATGCCCTACCCAATTGCGCCAACCCCTCAGCCCCTTCGCCATCTACTTTGATCGCGGCATTTGCCTTATCCAATCCTAGAGAGTAATTTCCAGCATTATTTGCATCGGCAGCTTCTCGTATCAACTGCCAGTAGCGACTAGTGACAATCAAGCTATTAGCAGCTTGCTCAGGTATGCATTGCGCTCCACAGAAAAACATATCTCCACGTTTTTGAACCCTAGCCAAATGCCCCTGAAATAGGTACTCTTTGCCATAGCTATCTTTTACCTGCAACTCTACCTTATCCCCAACGATGGGCAGAAACTCGAGCGGCGCCTTGAAGCCAATAGCACTAGCGGAAATGTCTACCACTTCAGCATGCACTAATTTTTGATTAGGGACAAATGTCACGTCGACCTTGCCGGTGCATAAAATTCTATGAAAGAGCGAATTTGCTTTCTTTCCAAGAAAGCTCCGATAGACATAATGCCTAGCCAAACGTTCAAGCAACACCATACGCAGGTGGCGAGAATGTTTTGATGCCACATGGGCTCGGTGACCCATCTACCGGCAGCAATAAAAATAGAAATGATATTGATCCCTATAAAAATAAACAACGGAAAAGCATCTTCACTTAAATGCTCTTTTTCATTGGTTTTGCCTTTAGGCGTTACTACAAATTTTTGTTTCCACGAATTGATCAACACAGGGAGTATTTCGCGTATCAGGCGAAATCCCCTGACAGTCTCGTAAATCTCCGAAAAGAATAGCTGACGAGAGCCCGCAAAGAAATAGGGCATCACGACTAATATGCTTAACGCATAAGGTATTTTGAGGTAGACCATCTCTATCCAGCTAGCTGTGTAGACATTTAATCCCAATATTAAAAATGCAGATGGGGCTAAAAAGAAAACGTAGCGAGCAAATCCAAACAACCATGAGTAACAGGATGTGAAATAAGCAATTCGCTGGGGAAACTTTAAGCCCTTCATAAATAAAGGGTTGTAGTGCATCAGAATCTACAGCATCCCCTTACCCCAGCGTGAGTGCTGGGTCAGGTAGTCAGTATGCGACTCTGACGAGAGCCCACAAATCATAGGGCGATTGATATAGCAGCTGTTATATCCAAGACTATGAAGCTGTAGAGAAGTTTCAGCATCCTCGGTAATCGTCTTTACGGCAATGCCACCTATCTCCATTAAATAGGTTCTGCGCAAAATCGCGGCAGAGCCACAGAAAAAACTGGCATTCCAAAAGTTCATCGCTGGCTGAATCTTGCGATAGAACATCTCACTTTCGTCTGGCTTGTTATACATTCCAGTTAAATTGGAATTCACCGGTGTTTGATTGATAAAGAAATGCGGGGTTTGCACCACAAATAGCTTGGGATCAATCAAAAATTGGCCCACTGTATTCGTCAGAATATCTTTGGTGGGGATTTGATCACAGTCCAGAATAAGAACCAATTCACCGCTCGTATGCTGTAAGGCATTGTTGATATTGCCTGCTGTTGCCTTTTGATTCGTTTCGCGAGTGAGGTAGTGAATGCCTAATTCTTTTGCGAGTCGGCGTAGTTGATAGTGTCTTACCCAAGCCCCCACTCCATGTTGATGGCTATGGCGCTTTGTATGTGTACCCCCATCATCCGGTATGTAAATATTGCGCTTATCTTTTGGGTAATTGATCTGAGTGGCGGCCGTCGCCGTCATGCGGACAATATTGTCAGGCTCATCATAGGTAGATATGAATATATCTACCGTTGGATAACTCTTAGTATCCGCAGGTAGCGGCACATATTTTGTTGATAGCGGTGAAAAGTTCACAAACATATCAAACAAAAAATAATGAGAATCCATAGAGCTCCGCCAAAAATAGCAGTGACATACCTATAAAGTCAAAAATGCCTGAGTACTGCAAAGTATCGGTAATTCGCCAAGCAACATATCGACAACTAACGAATAGAGCAAGAATGATGAATACTGAGCGCCACGGCTATTTACTAAAGCGCTTAGTGTTAGACATCAGAAAAATAATGGCAAATGAGCCCCAGCCGAGATACATCTGGCCCATAATAGAAAGAATGTCTTCAGAATACGCGACCGCAGCGATCAATAAGATCGCGATCAGGAATAAAGCCGCAAAAATTTTTACTGAGCGGTGATGCATAAATAGTTCAATTCAATATCAAATAACCATAAAGTAAACCGCAAGCAGATCTAAACAGCTGTCAGGTTTTTTGAGAAGACTATCTTGAGAAAAACTGAGTAAAAAAACTGTAATACTGGGCGATACCCAGCCATCAAGGCAAAGATGGCGGATAAGGCGATTAATATCAATATTATCAGCTTTATTCCGAACGATCTGGCGGGCTGGGCATGGGGATCAATGGCCCCTACCCCCTCAAGCCTCCGCTGATTAACCTCGACTTCGCTGGGGCTCCAGGACGCCTCATAAACATTCAACCCCTGGTAACGACCGCCGTCTGACAATTGTTTGGTAAAGCGGCTAAATGTCTTCGCTTTTCCTGCAACCTGCTCATGAAATGACTCTGAAAGATTGATCTCTCCCGGACTTGCGGTATCAGATAAAAACTTTGCCCAAGCCGATCCATCGGAATAGATACCCAAGTCAATCGAAAGCAAATTAATTTCCCCGAAAATCTGAGTTTCATTTAACAGATCTATTCTGTGTTGTAGTTGTACGGCGCAATTTAAGGCCAGGAGAGTGTCGTTAAAGAGGTATTGACTTTGCGATTCATCGCCAGCGAGCTTGCTGCCACTGTGGCGCACAATTTCCTCGTTGATTAGAGCAGTTACCGCCAAAACATAAGCTAGATCTAGGCTTGCATCAGACTTATCGACCAAATGCAGATTGCAAGCGCGAATACTGAAAATTGCTTGAGACTCAGGCGGGATTGATTGCTGTAAAGCCAAGCTATGATGCTTTCAGTTATGCGAATGGAGATAAAAATCTGACAAACAATAAGATGATTGTCAATACAATAATAAATACCGCAGCCGCCACAAGATCTTTAATGATTTTGATTTCGGGATGCAGATCTAATGTTAAGTGATCGCATATTTTTTCAATGGCGGTACTCAAAGCCTCTACAGCCAAAAGCGCAAATGATAGAACCGTTAACAAAACAGGGTGATAGCAACAAGCAAAAGAACCAACTCTCTTTGAGCTGATCGCGCTTTCAAGAGGGCGCGCAAGCCATTCATCGCATTTTTAGTGGCTAGAAAAATATTCTTATTTTTATACATTACCACTCCATACTTCTACCCTGTTTCTACCGGCCATTCTAGCCTTATACATTGCCTGATCCGCCGTTTTATAAAAAGCTTTAAAAATGGTCACGGGATTATTCTCGCCAAAATATCGAGGATCATAGGTTGACATCCCAATACTAATGGTTATAAAAATCTCTGAACCATGATCTGAAAGGGTGGGGTTGCTTGCAACCCACCGACGTAATCGCTCTGTCACCTCATAACAATCCTCTTGGGAACTTTCTGGCAAAACAACTAAAAACTCTTCACCACCCACCCTACCCAGAATATCAATAATGCGCAATTGTTCTCGACAATGTTTTACAAGATTCGCCAGAACAGAATCGCCACAAGGATATCCGTACTGATCATTTACATTTTTAAAATGGTCGATATCCAGCATTAAAAATGAGATTGGATGACCACTACGCAAACCTCTCTCAATCTCTATTCTTGCCCTGGAAAAAGTTTCCGAACGACTCAGGGCCCCAGTTATCCGAATCTACTTTAGAAAACTGATCTAATGCGCGATTAAGGCAATCACATATACAACGATTGCCAGAATCATGCTATTTATGCAATGTCAATAGTGGACTGAAGAGCATTGTCGCCATCCATAAGCGCAAATGCAGCATCAACAACTTTAGCATCCAATGAGATGCCAGCCTCCGCGTGAACCTGACTCATGGCAGCTACAAGACCTTTTGCAGGAGGATAAGGGCGGTGCGTGGCCATTGCTTCAATGGTATCGGCCACAGCTAAGATTCTCGCTGCAAGAGAAATCTCATCACCCTTTAAGCCAAACGGGTAACCACTCCCATCTAAGCGTTCATGATGTTGACGAACGATGTCAGCAATTGGCCAAGGAAATGGCACATCTTTAAGTATTTGGTAACCCGACTCAACATGCCCTTGTACTAGCTTGATTTCAAGATCCGTCAGGCGTGTTGGCTTGGTTAAAATGTCTGACGGTACAGCCACCTTTCCGATGTCATGAACCATTGCAGCCATATATAGCGCCTGAACCGTCTCATCACTCATCCCCATTTTTTTAGCGATAGCCGTTGCAATAGAAGCAACTTTTTTTTGATGGCCCGCGGTATAGGGATCACGCCATTCCATTGTTTTTGCCATAGCTTCGATAGTTGCACGTAATGCGTCGTCCAAGCGCTCTTGGGTTAATTGCTTTTCATGTATCTGATCATCCAATTTATGTTGACGCTCTATAGGTCTTAGGCCAAACCCAATTTCTTGCGCCAGGCTTTCGAAGAGTTGAACCTCAGAATCACCAAATGCATTTGGAACTTTGGAATCAACCAATAGACAACCATAGGAATGACCGCCATCAACACTTGGAATGGGGCAACCCACAGCAGAACGAATTCCATATTCGCGAGCCCTTACCATCCAAGGCAAAAATCCCTCGTCAACCTCCGAATCTTTAATGACATTCGGCTTGGCCGTACGTATGCAAGTGCCACCAGGCACCAGGCCGGTAACATTTTGCTCAGACCAACTGACAGAAATATTTTTAATATACGCAAGCGCCGACCCAGTCCCACCAATAACAGCAACCGTCTTATTTGAATCGTCTTCAGCTTTTCCCACTCAGGCTAATACATAAGGCCCCTGCGCGGCAATGGCACTACAAACTTCCGCCACCAATAAATCGACAGAATCCGCGCGAGCTAAAGCGGCAGCGGCTTAAGATAATGAAGATAAAGCCCAGCCTCGCTTTTCGAGCTCTCTTTTGTAGCCTCGTACATGGTGCTATCAAGCTCTTTACGATTAATATTCATGCTTCCATTATGGCGCTAAAAAAATGGCTACTTTACAAGTAAGCCGTAAGAGGCAATCTGACCTTTAAAAAAGGAATATCAACTCTTCCATGATGTAGCGATAGAAATAATTAGGACACAAGAATCCGGCTGACTTACCATACCCTGCCCGCGTCTTAAAGTAGTAATCATTCGAAGCAACGGGACTGGTAGCAGCTAACTCATATAGCTGAGTCGTCGTGCTAGGATCTTGATTTACCGTTTGTCGACCAACCCCTGCAGTACCAATCAATATCCACCCAGCAATACGTTTTCTAGCGCCAAAAGCAATCATCGTTTCGTTATAGTCGTTTGGATTAAAGTAGTTATTCACCACATTCGTATTAGTGTCGCGATACTGGCGATATCGCAATTGCGCAGTCAAGCCATATTCAGGAAGCAAGTCATAAATTAATTTTGCTTTTAGAGTGGGACGTGTATTAGTGTCCGAAAAATACATATTTCCAGCCATCACAATCGCAGAGAGACGTTCAACAATTTGCTGCTCAATACTGACGCCGCCAAAAGTGTAATAAATGCCATTAGCTAAAGAATTTTGCGTCTCAACACGATCTCGAGTCACAAATACTTCGGCCTTGGTTTAGTCTGTCACCCGAAATCCATAATTACTATCGGTAGTCAATAAGTTATATCCATTTTGGGTGTGATAGCCAATATTGAGGTTGTATCCCAAGCCAGTTCTGGGGTTAATGGCTTTAGTGAACAAGGCGTAGACCTCGGCCGATGAATCCCAATTACCCTGCGTGAAGTAATTGTGCTGATAAGTAAACCCCGTATTTTTGTCTCCGTGCTCATAAAATGGCATGTAGCCAGCGCTGTATTTATAGGTAGAAAAACCCTCGCTATCAGAGGCAATATAAGCGTTTGGAATGGAGATAGCTTATTTAGAAGGAGTATCTTCTTGCGCCCAAGCAGATGTATGAGACATGAAAACAAAACATGCTGCTAATAGGGTCGATTTAGCTTGAGCACTCATTTTGCACCCCAGCTCTTTTTTTAAGCTCAGTAGTTGTGAAATATAGCCCAATACGCAAGCTGGCTGCAAAATCAACCCATAGGCGAATACGTAAAATAAAAAAACCAGATATATTCGCCCTCAGCATCAAATTCTCCTCCGAAAACATTTCTCGACCTTTTAAGCACATTTGCCAGTTAAATAAGAAAGCCATTGGCAATAAAGCCAATGTCATTGGGCCAACAATCCAAAAGTTTCCAAAGCAGGCCCGAATAATTCCGGGAATAAAACCAAAGCTGTAAGCGATATCCATCAAGAAGAACATGGTGTTCCACCAAACATACAGCGTGGTTCATCTTGGTTTAAATAAAATCATTGGATTTTCTTTAAAGGTTTCCATTAAGCCTCTAGACCAACACTACCTTTGTCTTGCAAATTTTCTCAAAGTATTGGGACAGTCAGTAAACGCTCTTGCATCTTCCGCATGCCCCACGCGATACCCAGCTAACAAAATCTTCCAAGCAAGAACAATGTCCTCGCACACCATCTTAGGCCAGCCACCCATCTCATTTAATACTTTGCGGTCATATAGGGAGAATGCACCTTGCGCCACTAGCGTGCCTTGGAATAAGGGCTTAATCCGCTTAATGCTGGCAATCCCCAGGAAATAGTCCCACTCTTGCGCCTTGGTAATCCAATTTTCTCGAGAGTTCCGAATCAAAATCGTTCCAGCCACTGCCTTTGTGTCAGAGGGGTCAGAGAGATAGCGTCCCACTAGTTTGCGTACTCCATCTTTAAAAATATAACTATCGGCATCTACAGAAATCACAATATCTGTATTGCACTGAGTTAAGCCGTGATTAAGAGCCGCAGGCTTCCATTGATTGTGAATCAAATAATCTCATTGCAAATTCGGATACTCTTTAGCAGTGTCACGGACTAAATCTACCGTATTGTCATAAGAGCCATCGCTAATCACAATAATTCGGATTGGGGCTGGATAGTCTTGCCTGAATAAACTAGTCAAGGTTGAAGTAATAGCAGTCTCCTCGTTATAGGCAACCATCAAAATGGTTACCGGAGGATATTTGTGCTCTTCAATCACCTTGGGACGCTTATCAAAGAACAGGGCGACACAGACGAAAGCATTCATACCGCCCGGAATGATCGCGATAAAAGTAATTAAGAAGTAGGCAAGAGGCGCCCCTATCTCACGACTTAAATCCGCATACAAAGGCTGTGAAGCAMAAATAGARAAACCCGCCAATGCCAACGAAAAAGCAAGGGCGCTCATATATTTAACTTTTACCGGTACGTATAAAATAGTTCCAAATTTAATGATTACTTGTATAAGTATGCGCTGATTTAAGGCTCAAATAAAGAACCCAGAGTGATCTTAAATAATTTAATGGGCAATAAAAAAGCCCCCGCAACACTGATTTGGAGCTTTTCAAACTTCAGAATTTGATGGGGCGAACGACGGGGCTCGAACCCGCGACAACCAGAATCACAATCTGGGACTCTACCAACTGAGCTACGTCCGCCACAGTAGATTCAAGATTATAGCTTTTGAGGCAAAACCCTGTCAAAAATGCCTCAGATGCGGGGTTTAAGCACCCTCAAGCTCAAAAGCAGCCCAATCCCCAAGGCATAAGCTCGCATCAATGAAAAAGTCGGTGATTGCCGCTTTGCTCTGAACTTTAGCTAAGGCATGGTGGTCCGACAGACGCTGCCGCCAATAACGCGACCCCGCCCTACCGTGAGCTAAACCTAAAATGTGCCTTGTGAAGGCGCCAATATAAAAAGGTTTGCCCTTGGCTTGGCATTCATCAAACCAAGCGTGCACTTGCTTCACCAATGCGATTTGAATGCGATGCCACTCGGTTTCACTGAAGAGGTATCCAGCAGCATCACCATCCGTATTAATCATGTCATCCCAACCCAATAGCAAAGCCGGGAAATGATAAGCCGCCCTGCCCACCATAAAACCATCAAAGTCATTCCAATGACCCGCGATTTGCTCATTGGTTTCTAGTCCGCCATTGAGTAGCACTGTTAAATCAGGAAATTGTTTTTGCGCATCTAAACGAAGTTGCGCAGCCACCTCATAGTGCAATGGTGGTTTGCTGCGATTTTCTTTTTGAGATAAACCTTTAAGTACTGCATTACGCGCATGAATCGTTACCTGACTTGCGCCAGCATCCACCACGGCAAGAATGAAGTTAAGGGCAAATTGATAGTCCTCTTTTGAACTTAATGCATCCATTGAGTCTAGACCCAAACGATGCTTTACTGAGATCGGAATATTCACAGCACTTTTCATCGAGCGCACGCACTCAGCGACTAAGTTAGGCTCAGCCATCAAACAAGCGCCAAAGGCGCCGCGTTGAACGCGCTCTGATGGACAGCCACAATTGAGATCAATCTCATCATAGCCCCACTGTTGCGCTAGTTCGGCAGATTTTGCTAAATCAGAAGGCTCAGAACCACCTAGCTGAAGTACAACCAGATGCTGGTCTTGCGAATAATCCAAATGGCGCGGGACATCACCGTGCAATAGAGCGCCAGTAGTCACCATCTCAGTGTAGAGAACAGCTTCTTTGGTGAGCGTGCGATGAAAAGAGCGGCAATGGCGATCGGTCCACTCCATCATGGGGGCAACAGCTAGACGTTTCTTTTGTCTATTAGTCATGAACTTCAATAAATATCGATTGACCATCATTTTAAATGCATCAGGGCAACCGAAGTTGCCCTTAGCTTTATTTCACAAAGACGTCAGTCTATTGATTTCAACTGAGATAACTTGGCCTCTAGCTCAACTGCAAGGTCTAAAGCGCCGATATAACCAGACTTGAGATGGTTGGTGAGATCTGGATCACCCACCATGGTGCCTAATGTTTCTACTAGACTAAAAATTAGTCCTTTTGCGGCTCCAGCGGCAATCGTATTGCTGGCTACAGCTTGATCGATGTGATTTACCGCATCCAAGAAATAATCGTGCCCTGGAAGACCATCTGGTCCTAACGCCTCTTTAGTCATTTGTTGTGCCCTCTGATTTAGAGCATTTGATCTACTTTATAGAAAAACTTACGCGCATAAACAAGAATTTCTTTATCAGTAGGATGCTCAACAGTCTCTACGCCAACAATCTTTTCAGCAATCTTCGCGTCATGATGATGCGCGTCGTTAATCAGCTCTAATTTTACAGAGCCCGGGCCAAGAATTAAAATTTCTTTGGATTCATTTACAGTATTAATAACTGAATGCAAATATTTGGAATCTAGGGCCGCCTTACCACTTCCAACTTCCCCGCCCTTGTGGTGCAAGTGAGAGTGAGTGGTTTTACTGCGAATCACTTCAGCCTCGCTAGCCTCTTCGCTCAAAAACATGACATGAGCGTCTTTATGATCGACCAAAATAGCTGCGTGATTTAATTACATATTCTTCCTATGATTAATATTGACTATTTTTTAAGAATACTCTTCACCAAGCAAGAAATCATTGAATCATTTGATTTAAGTCAAATTACTCCATTTGATTAAAGATTACTAATTTAGCCTCAGCATTAATTGACTAGTAAATAATCTTGCTTTTTTGTTGATGGGGTCAGCAAATGAGACCTCTTTGGCCAGCAATTGCAGTGGCTTTGAAAAATCTAAGTCATATTCTTGGTATGGCGTGAGAACGGGATAAATCTGATCATTTTTAATGGGAATACCCAAAGCATTCAAATGACACCGCAGTTGATGTTTTTTTACAGCTACCAAGCGTCAATCGATATTTTGCCCACTCAACCTTAACCTCTAGAAGCTCAATCAGGGTATCTGAATTGGGCTTGCCCGGAACTTCGCTCATTTGCAAGAAATGTTCTGACTCTTCTATGCGGCTTTGACGTGTCATTGGTAGCCGTTCGGCTAGATCTTGAGAATATGGCGCTATCGCCTCATAGACTTTTCTAACCGCCCTATCGCTGAACAAATTTTGGTATTGCGCTCGTTCGCCTGGATTGATTGAAAAGATCGCTAGGCCCGCGGTATCTCGATCAATCCGATGAATGGGGCTGAGATCTTGCATGCCCGTTATCTTCTTAAGACGATTAAGTAAGGTTTGATGCAAGTACAAACCACTCGGAGTAACAGGCAGAAAATGGGGTTTATCTGCCACCAGAATATGCCCATCGTGATACAAAATAGTTTCTTGAAACGGAATTTCAGGCGCTCTCGCCAATCTCCTGAAATACAGCAGATGGGTATTAGGCTGGCAAGCGTCTCTTGCCGTCAAACATTGACCATCTAGATTTAAGATTAAGCCATCACTAAAGCGTTGCTCCCATTCATCTGTCTCGATATGAGGAAATTGAGCAACAAAAAATGCCAGTAAATTCGGATAGGTTTGATCACCAGGCAAAAATACCCGCGATGCCGAGACCCCTTCTGAATTAACCTTCATCAAACTCCACTAGTAGATGCCTTAAGAATTCAGTTTAAATTACGCCTACATAGAAACTGATATTGACAAGTTTTCCATTCATCAGAAAAGAAAAAAAACCGCCCGTAGGCGGCTTTTCTTAAACATAGTAAATATTTAGTCAGCGTAAATGCCGGCAGCCTTAATAATCGGGGTCCACAACTCAATCTGCGCCTTCAGGTGCTTCTTCAGCCCTTCTGGAGATGCATTTGCTTGCGATGGAATCTCGACACCTAACTCAGCCATATGCTGTTTGTAGAGCGGATTCTGAATAGCGCCCTGCAATGCCTTAGCCAACTTATCCATCTCCGCTTTAGGCGTACCTTTTGGCGCATAAACACCGTGCCAAACTTTCACTTCAAAGTTCTTCAAGCCCTGCTCATTCAAGGTGGGAATCTTGTCAAAAGCCTTAATGCGCTGCATGGTTGTTGAGCCATAAGGTTTGACTACGTTTGTCGCCAACTGACCCGAGAGATTAGTAGTCTGATCACACATCAATTGCACCTGACCGCCAATCAAATCGGTCAATGCAGGCGCGGTACCTTTATAGGGAACGGTCGTCAAATCCAATTGAATACGGCTCATAAAGAGCAAACCACATAAGTGGCTAGCGGAACCAACACCCGCATTGGCATAAGCAATCTTGCCGACATTAGCCTTTATATATGGCAGAAGTTCTTGGAAATTTTTAGGTGGCAAATCTTTATTGCCAACCAGAATCATCGGCACGTCAGCGACCTGACCAACATACTCATAATCATTCATTGGATCAAAGCCCAAATTCTTATACAAAGCCGGGGCTGTTGACATACCAATATGATGAATTAGCAAGGTATAGCCATCATTCTTGGAGTTGATGACTCGCTTAGCGGCAATCGTGCCGCCAGCACCAGGACTGTTGTCCACAATGACCTGGCCTTTAAGCTGCTTACCCATAGCAAGGGCAAGTTCACGCGCTACTTTATCGGTTGGGCCACCAGCAGAAAAAGGTACTACCAAAGTGATTGGGCGATCGCCCGGAAAATCAGCTGCCTTAGCAGCGGAAATATTAACGCCTATTGCGCAAATGGAAATTGCTGCAATGCGGAAAATTGATTTGGACATTTTCACAGTAATCCTAGCCTTTCATGGTCAAACAAACAAAACGCTAGTTTAGAGAATTTGTTACTTTTGCGGGAAAAAGTCTTGAGAATTCTCAAGACTTTGGCTTTTATACCAGGAAATATCGCTCCGTTATCCATAAAGCCACTGTAACCAGTCCGATCATGATGGGAACCGCCACTAAGGGCCCTATCGCCGCAGCAAATGCGGCCCCAGAATGAATTCCAAAAACCGCTATGGCCACCGCTATGGCTAACTCAAAGTTATTGCTTGAGGCCGTAAAAGACAAAGTGCAACAGCGCTTTTAATCCATGCCCATTTTGCTAGTAATGACAAAGGTAATTAAAAAAAATCACCCAAAATAAACGAGCAGTGGCACTGCGATTGTGAAAACATCTTCCGGCAGCTGGAGAATCAATTTATCTTTCAAGCTAAACATCACGACGATAGTGCAGAGCAACGCGATTAAGGTAATTTTTCCAATCCTAGGCACAAATTGCGCGTAGTACCAATCTTTACTGACAAACTTGAGCATACAAAACCGGGTGAGCATGCCAGCCACGCAAGGGATGCCACAGTAAATCAGGACCGTTGTCGCGATCAGGACCGTTGTCGCGATTTCAGAAATCGTAATGTTGATATTGGATCCGGCCAAACCAAAATACGGCGGTAATACTGTCAAAAAGAGATAGGCGTAGACACTAAAGCACAAGACCTGAACAATAGCATTGAATGTAACCAAACCAGCGGCATATTCAGCAGACCCTTTGGCAATATCGTTCAAAACAATCACCATCGCAATACAAGGAGCAATACCGATCAATACCAGACCCGCCATGTATTCAGGCTGATCGGACACAAAGGTAATTGCCAAAATGAACATAAAGGCTGGAGCAATAATCCAATTCATCAAAAAAGCAATGGCAAAAATCTTCTTATCCCTAAAGACATCAGGCAAATCCTCATAACGCACCTTGGCAACAGGGGGATACATCATCAAAATTAAACCAATCGCAATCGGATAATTAGCGCTCCCCACCTGAAATGAGTTAATGAGGCCTTCCACCACCGGAATGAAAGAACCCAGACCAATACCAAAAGCCATGACAGCGAAAATCCAAATCGTTATTAAATAACGATCTAAGAATGATAATTTTTGAGTGACTAAATTCATGATGATGTAGGTATTTAGGTCTGCGTATGTATTTGTTCCAGTGAGATGGAGGCCAGCTTTTCCAAGGGCATATTTGCAAGGATATCGAGTCGCTTTTTGAGGCCAATCATGACCTCGTTGAACGCCCTTCTCTTTTCATCATCTGAACCCTGAACTTGGGAGGGATCCGGAAAGCCCCAATGCGCTGTCGCTGGACTGCCTGGCCAAAAAGGACAAGTCTCGCCAGCAGCGTTATCACAGACCGTCACAATAAAATCCATCTTTGGCGCAGAAGGCACACTAAACTCATCCCAGCTTTTGCTTCTGAGTTTTGATTCAGGGTAACCCAAGTCTTTTGCAATCTCTTCGGCAAAAGGATTTACCCGCGTGCCGGGAGTAGATCCAGCGGAGCACCCCACGAATCGACCACTAGGATGGGTTGAGGCTAGCGCCTCGCCCAATACTGATCTAGCCGAATTGTGGGTACACAGAAAAAGAATGTTGTACTGCTTCATAGTGATTTAGACCGCTTGGTGACTTTCACCGTGGTGCAATCCTTTCCACCACAGCAGTTTTCTAATAAAAATCCACTCAGACTTTGTACCAAATTAGCATTGGGTCGATAAATTAAATTTCGACTCTGCCTCTCAACCAATAAGAGATTGGCGTTCACCAACTCTTTTAGATGGAAACTCAAGGTTGCATTAGGGATACCTAATTTTTCAATAATTTGACCAGGCGTAAGGCCAACATCACCCTTCTGCACAATCAAGCGAAAGACATTGAGCCTGGACTCTTGCCCTAGCGCTAAAAAAGCCTGTACCGCATCTGTATTTTTCATATTTCCAATTATATAGAAATATATGACATTAATATGACAGGCCCCATGTGGCCTGTCATAGATCTACCGTTTACTTCTTGAGCTTGCCAAAAGCCGCCGCCATCGCATTATTTATAGGAGGAGCCTGTCTTCTCTCCTCTTGAGGCCTTCTAGCTTCAGTCGATTTCAGGCGATTTAGCGCTCTTTGTTCAGACTTGACTCCCGGTTTAGTGGCCTCATCGCTTAATCGCATGGTTAAAGCGATGCGCTTGCGCTTTTCATCAGCCGCAAGCACTTTGACTTTAACCACCTGCCCTGCCTTGACCACACTATGGGGATCTTTAACAAAGGTATTGGAAAGCGCGGAAATATGTACCAATCTATCTTGATGCACGCCAATATTCACCAAGGCTCCAAAAGCGGCCACATTGATAACAACGCCCTCTAGAATCATGTCCGTTTTGAGATCGCTGATTTTTTCTACGCCATATTTAAATGTGGCAGTAGTAAATTCCGGACGTGGATCACGGCCTGGTTTTTCTAATTCCTTGATGATGTCGGTTACCGTCGGTACGCCAAACTGACCATCAGCATACTTCTCTGGTGCAAGTGATTTAAGCAAGCTGCTATCGCCGATGACTTCTTTCACACCTTTCTAATGTCCTTCAATATCTTCTCAACGAATGGATAGGATTCTGGATGCACTGCAGAAGCATCTAATGGATCATCACCATTCATAATGCGCAAGAATCCAGCGGCCTGTTCGTACGTCTTATCTCCAAGACGTGGAACGCTTTTGAGTTCTGCTCTGGATTTGAATGCGCCCTTACTGTCTCGATAAGCCACAATTCCTTCGGCCACCGTGGAACTCAACCGTGAAACCCTCGCCAATAGGGGCGAAGAGGCGGTATTGACGTCCACGCCAACAGCATTTACGCAATCCTCCACCGCTGCCACTAGCGATTTAGCCAACTGAGTTTGCATCACATCATGCTGATACTGACCAACGCCAATCGATTTAGGATCAATCTTGACCAATTCAGTCAGTGGATCTTGAAATCTACGCGCAATCGATACGACGCCACGTCAAGAGACATCCATGCCTGGCAATTCTTTTGAAGCATATTCCGAGGCGGAGTAAACCGATGCGCCTGCTTCTGACACAACGATCTTGGTGAGCTTGAGCTCCGGTTTTGCTTTAATAAAATCCCGTGCAAGTTTGTCTGTTTCACGAGAGGCAGTGCCATTACCAATCGCACTTAAAGTCGCATTGTGTTTCTCGGCTAGCTTAGCCAAAGTATGCAATGAGCCCGCCCAATCATTGTTGGGTTGATGGGGATAGATCACATCCGTGTCGACTACCTTCCCAGTAGCATCGACTACCGTCACCTTGACGCCAGTGCGCATGCCTGGATCTAGGCCGATAGTGACTCTAGGGCCAGCAGGATCGGCCAAAAGCAGGTCTTTCAGATTACGCGCCAATACATTGATTGCCTCAGTTTCTGCGCGTTCACGCAATGCTGTCATTAACTCCGACTCTAAATGCAAGGAGCACTTAATGCGCCACGTCCAGCGCACGGTGTCAGCCAACCAAGCATCTGCTGGTCGACCTTCGTTTTTGATCTTGAAATGATTAGCAATTCGATTTTCGCAAGGATTTTGTGGCGAATCCCACTTGGGCTTTTCTTCTTCAGAGTCTAAGCGCAAGCTCACCATGAGCATTTGCTCACGACGCCCCCTAAATAGAGGCAAAGCGCGATGAGATGGAATGGCTTTAATCGGCTCAGAGCCATCAAAGTAGTCAGCAAATTTTTCACCCTCTTGCTCTTTGCCAGAAATCACTTTGGACTCTACGACCCCATGATCTTGCAAATACGTTCTGAGGGACTGCACAAGAGCGGCATCTTCAGCAAAGCGCTTCATCAAAATTTGACGTGCACCTTCAAGAGCGGTTTTCGTATCAGGCACACCGGGTTATCGGTGCCATCAACCTGAACAGCCTCCCTGACATATTTCGTGGCTTCTGTTTCAGAATCCAGCTTTGGATTATTTAGCAGATCATTTGGCAGAGGTTCAAAGCCAGCTTCCAGAGCAATTTGCGCTTTAGTTCTACGCTTAGGCTTGTACGGCAGATAGAGATCCTCTAAGCGAGTCTTATCTTCGGCCAACATAATGGCCTTTAGCAACTCTGGCGTCATCTTGCCTTGCTCTTCAATAGATGCAGCGATAATTTTACAATGATCTTCCAGCTCACGCAAATACGTTAAACGCTCTTCTAGTAAACGTAACTGCGCATCGTCTAGGCCGCCAGTCGCCTCCTTGCGGTAACGGGCGATAAATAGAACGGTGTCGCCCTCATCCATCAGAGCTATAGCGACAGCTACTTGAGCTGACTTGGCGGAGAGTTCTTTGGCAAGACGTTGTTCAATCGATGGGAGCATGTATTTGATTTTCTTACTCTGATGTGTTTCTATTTTTGGAATATTTGCATTATCTGAAGAAGAAAAGCCACCCGGAGGTGACTTTTATTGTGTAGCTTAAGCTAGCTTACTCGCGTGAGGCTTTTTTACGCTCATGCTCCTTGAGGTAGCGCTTACGAATACGGATACTCTTCGGTGTTACTTCAACCAATTCATCATCATCAATGAATTCAACTGCGTATTCCAAGTTCATGGCGATCGGAGTAACCAGGCGAACCGCTTCGTCAGTACCAGAAGCACGAACGTTTGTTAATTGTTTACCTTTAATTGGGTTCACAACCAAATCGTTATCGCGACTATGAATACCGATCACCATACCTTCGTACAAAGGATCTCCAGGGCTTACGAACATACGACCGCGGTCTTGTAACTTCCACAATGCGTAAGCAACTGCTTCGCCATCGTCTTGGCTGATCAACACGCCATTATGACGCTCACCCAAGATGCCGTCTTTAGCGGGCGCATAAGAATCAAATGTATGACTCATTAAACCGTTACCACGAGTCATGGTCATGAAATCGCCTTGGAAGCCAATCAAACCACGTGCCGGAATGCGGTACTCAAGACGTGTACGGCCTTTACCATCGCTAACCATATCGAGCAATTCACCTTTACGCTTGCCCAAGTCTTCCATTACGGCGCCTTGAGTAGTGTCTTCTACGTCAACCGTTAAGTTCTCATACGGCTCCATCTTCACGCCATTTTCCTCATGGAAAACCACGCGTGGACGGGATACAGCTAATTCGTAACCTTCACGACGCATGGTTTCCACCAAGATGGTGAGATGCAATTCGCCGCGGCCTGACACTTCAAATACGGTGTCATCATCAGTGTCCTTCACGCGCAAAGCCATATTCGATTTCAATTCACGATCCAAGCGTTCGCGAATCTGGCGACTAGTAACAAACTTGCCTTCACGGCCAGCCAATGGACTCGTATTCACCATGAAGTTCATGGTCAATGTAGGCTCATCAATCTTCAGCATAGGCAATGCTTCAGGGGTGTCTGGCGCGCAGATCGTTGTTCCGATCGCCAAATCTTCAATACCGTTTACCAATACGATATCGCCAGCCTGCGCCTCATCTACCAATTCACGTTCTAAACTGCGGAATTGCAATACTTGATTAATACGGCCTTTGCGTTGCACACCCTCAGGACCATCCATGAATACTACGTCCATGCCTGGTTTCACTGTGCCACGATTTACACGGCCCACACCGATCTTACCAACGTAGGCGCTGTATTCAATAGAAGTAATTTGCAACTGCAATGGACCTGCTGGATTGTCATCACGCACTGGTACATGCTTTAACACGGTATCGAACAACAGGCGCATATCACCTTCACGAACATCATCAGTCATGCCAGCATAACCATTTAGACCGGATGCATAAACGACTGGGAAGTCTAATTGCTCTTCGCTAGCGCCTAATTTGTCAAACAATTCAAAAGTGGCATTGATTACATAATCTGTGCGAGCACCTGGGCGATCCACTTTATTAATCACCACAATTGGCTTCAAGCCTAAAGCCAAAGCTTTCTTGGTTACGAAGCGAGTTTGTGGCATTGGTCCTTCAACTGCATCAACGAGAAGCAAGACGCCGTCAACCATCGAGAGAACACGCTCCACCTCACCACCGAAGTCCGCGTGTCCTGGGGTATCAACAATATTGATGTGTGTGCCGTCATACTCCACCGCACAGTTCTTGGAAAAAATAGTAATACCACGCTCTTTTTCCAAATCGTTTGAGTCCATGACGCGTTCGGTCACTTTTTCATTGGAACGGAATGTGCCAGATTGGCGCAAGAGTTGGTCAACCAAGGTAGTTTTACCGTGGTCAACGTGGGCGATGATGGCGATGTTACGAAGTGCGCGTTTAGTCATGTGAAGCTTCTACAGTTAAAGATAAATAAAGGGGTTATAAATATTGATTCATTAATGAGCCTGTGAAATTAAGCGCTTTGGATGCAAAACTCCAGAACGCCAATCAGCAGTGTCAATAAAGTTATGGGTAGCAGCAGTAGCGCGATAGATGGCAGATTGAGTGGAACACGTTGCCCCATCTCAAGACGCTTAGCTTGTTGCTCATCCACGGTTAAGTGTGGCAAGGTTTGCAGGAGCGCGTCCACCGGCGAGATATAGTCAGCGCTATTTTGCAGACCACTCTGAATAGACTCAATCGTAAAAGATTGTTCAAGATTAAGATGCCCTACTTCAGTACGGCGTAAACCAACTAAATGAGCACCACAGCCCAGTGCGTTACCAATATCTTCGGCAAGTACAAGAATATAGGTACCATTACTACAGCTCACTTCTAAAGTAGCTTCTGGCCAATGGATCTCTGTCCAGCGAATGGAGTGGATAGTGATGTCGCGTGGGGCACGCTCTAATTCAACACCGGCGCGAGCATACTCGTATAAAGGTTTGCCATCGCGCTTGAGCGCTGAATACATTGGCGGCACCTGAGAAATCGCCCCAGTAAATTGAGGAAGCAATGCATCTAATGCGGTTTTAATTGTCGCTTCGTCTGCAAATACAGGCAAAGGCAGCTCTTCAATAATGAGACCTTCTGCATCACCAGTATCGGTGCGCGAACCAAACTTCACACGCGCGATATAAGTCTTATCAGCCTCAAGCAAATCCTGTGAATATTTAGTGGCCTCACCCAAGCAGATTGGTAATAAGCCCGTAGCCATAGAATTCAAGGTGCCAGCATGACCCGCTTTATCCGCATTGAAGGCGCGCTTAACAGCGGTTACCGCACCCTGCGAACTCATTCCAGCGGGTTTATCTAGCAGCACTACGCCGTCGATTCTGATGACCATGAATTACCTTGTCTCGTCTTTATGATCGCTCTCTACGGCCTGATCGATCAATCGAGACATTTCTATGCCATGCTCAACCGAGCTGTCATAGTGAAAATGCAATGTGGGCACAGTATGAATGTGCAAACGCTTAAACAATAGTGAATGTAAGTAGCCTGCTTTTTCCTGAAGCGCCTTTAATGTATGCTCAGGCTCCGCGCCCAAAACAGTAAAAAACACTTTTGCATGCGCGAGATCGGGAGTGAGCTCGATACTTTGCAGAGTAATCAAGCCCAAACTGGGGCTACGCAATTCACGAGGAATCAGTTCGGCCAGGTCTCGCTGAATTTGATCGGCGAGACGCTGGTTGCGATGCGGGCTAGTTTTATGCATATTACCCAGAATGCTTAGAGTGAACGCGCCACTTCATTTACCTCAAACACCTCGAGCTGATCGCCTTCTTTGATGTCGTTATAACCTTTTAATGACAGACCGCACTCAACACCGGAACGAACTTCTTTTGCGTCATCTTTAAAGCGTTTGAGAGAATCCAGCTCGCCAGTCCAAATAACCACGTTGTCACGCAAGAGACGAACGCTTGAAGTACGTTTAACGATACCGTCAACAACCAAGCAACCAGCAATCGCGCCCACTTTAGATACCAAGAAGACCTGACGAATCTCAACGAGACCAGTGATTTCTTCTTTCTTATCTGGAGTCAGCATACCACTCAGAGCTAACTTCACTTCATCTACAGCGTCATAAATAATGTTGTGATAACGAATATCCACGCCATTGTTCTCGGCCAACTTACGCGCTGCTGCATCTGCGCGGGAGTTAAAGCCAATAATCACCGCTTTAGAAGCAACTGCTAAGTTCACGTCAGTTTCAGTGATGCCACCTACCGCAGCGTGAACGATTTGCACTTTCACCTCTGGAGTAGAAAGCTTCATTAAAGACTGGGATAAAGCTTCTTGAGAGCCTTGAACGTCTGCCTTGATGATGAGTGGCAACAACTTCGCCTCAATCGCGCCTTCACCCATGTTTTCCATCATGTTTTCAAGCGTGACTGCTTGCTGCTTAGCGAGCTTCACATCACGGAACTTGCCTTGACGGAATAATGCAATCTCACGAGCCTTACGTTCATCTGATACCACCTGAACTGACTCACCCGCTGCAGGAACTTCTGCCAAGCCTTGAATTTCCACAGGAATCGATGGGCCAGCCTCATTACATGGCTTACCGTTCTCATCCATCATAGCGCGTACGCGACCAAATGTAGAGCCAGCTAATAACATGTCGCCACGCTTGAGCGTGCCAGATTGAACCAATATAGTTGCAACTGGGCCCTTGCCTTTATCCAAACGAGCTTCAATGACCAAACCTTGTGCTGGAGCCTCTTTTGGCGCCTTGAGTTCCAAAATTTCCGATTGCAAGAGAACGTTCTCGAGCAATGCATCAATGCCTTCACCTGTTTTAGCGGAAACCGGAATAAATGGCACATCGCCACCGTATTCCTCGGGAACTACTTGCTCTGCAACCAATTCTGTTTTTACACGCTCAGAGTTCGCTTCTGGTTTATCAATCTTATTGATCACCACAACCAATGGAACGCCACCAGCAATAGCATGGTGAATCGCTTCTTTGGTTTGCGGCATTACGCCGTCATCAGCCGCTACCACCAAGATCACAATATCGGTTGCCTTGGCACCACGAGCACGCATTGCCGTAAAGGCTTCGTGACCTGGAGTATCCAAGAAGGTAATCATGCCGCGCTGGGTTTCCACGTGGTACGCACCAATATGCTGAGTAATGCCGCCAGCTTCACCAGTAGCTACTTTTGCAGCGCGAATCTTATCGAGCAAAGAAGTTTTACCGTGGTCAACGTGACCCATCACCGTTACTACTGGTGGACGTGGCAACAATTCCGCATCATGACCATCAGTACCCAAATCTAAATCTGGATCATCCAATTTGGCAGCATGGGCTTTATGACCCATCTCCTCAACGATGATCATAGCAGTATCTTGATCAAGTACCTGGTTAATGGTGACCATTTGGCCCATACCCATCAACAACTTAATCACTCCTGCACTCTTGACCGCCATTGCGTGAGCTAACTCAGCAACAGTAATCGTCTCTGGAACATGCACATCACGTACCACTGGTTCTGTTGGAACCTGGAAGTTGGTATCCACGTTGGCTTCAGCAATTTGACGTTGCTTCTTACGGCCACCGCCTGAACGCCAACCGCCAACTCCACCCGATGAATCACCGCGAGTCTTGAGGCCACCAGGTTTCTTGGCACCTTCTTCTTGCCAAGTAGAGGATGTCTCAGAAGATTTAATCGTTTTGCCGCCAACTTTAGCGACCGCTTTCTTTTTGTCGTCGGCGCCTTCTGCTTTTGCAGGTTTATGCAAAGTGCCTTTTTTCGCTTCTTCTGCAGTAATTTCACTTGGCGCTTTTAGAACACGAGCTGGGGCACTCATCATGTCGCGAATCGCTAAAGCTTCCGCTTCGGCAGCAGCACGACGCGCACGAATATCTGCCAATTCTTTTTCTTTGCTAGCAGCTAAATCTTTTTCAACTTTGTTAGCTTCAGCCTTTTTCTCTGATACAACTGCGGCAGCGGCTGGCGCCTCATCCACAGGAGCAACTTCCTTAACCACTGGAGCAGCCGCCTCTTTTTGGCGCACCTCTTCAGCCGCCTTCATTTCCGCCTCTTGGCGGGCTAGCAATTCAGCCTGGCGAGTTGCTGCAGCTGCGCGCTTCTCTAGCTCTTCCTCAGAAATAATTGGCTTAGCTGGCGCGGCAGGAACAGTTTCTTTAACTGGTGCTGCTGGAGTTTCTTCAGGAGCTTTATCCCCTGCTTTTACTAGCACACGCTTTTTGCGAACTTCCACTTGCACGGTGCGAGTACGTCCAGCAGAGTCTGCCTGACGAATCTCAGAACTCTCACGCTTGATTAAAGTAATCTTTTTACGAGCGCCAGTATCTGCGCTGCCATGTGCTTTTTGCAAATGCTCGAGCAGGACAGTTTTGTCCTTTTCGGTGATGCTATCGTCCTCAGAACCTTTTTCAATGCCGGCCGCCTTCAACCGCTCTAAAAGGTCTGGCGCGGTACGTTTTAATTCTTTAGCTAGTACTTTTACTGTTGTTGCCATGCACTACTTCCTCTCATGAAGTAAACCAATGTTCGCGCGCTTTCATGATGAGCGTTTTCGCAGTTTCTTCGTCAATTTGTGTCGCCTCAACCAGCTCATCAACAGCCAGTTCAGCAAGGTCATCACGGGTATGAACTTGATTTTCAGCAAGCTTGGCAATCAGTTCTGTTGTCATGCCTTTTAATGAGCGCAAGTCTTGTGACACCTCGCCAATACGGTCTTCTTTTGCCAACTCCATCGTTAACAAAGAATCACGGGCGCGAGTACGCAACTCATTCACTGTGTCTTCATCGAAAGAGTCGATCTCCAACATTTCAGACAATGGTACATAAGCCACTTCTTCCAATGTATTAAAGCCTTCTTCAATCAAAATATCCGCCACTTCTTGATCCACATCCAACTTATCCATAAATAATTGGCGTACAGAAGAAGCTTCTTTTTCTGTTTTTTCAGCTGACTCTTCAGGAGTCATGATGTTGATTTGCCAACCAGTCAAATCACTCGCCAAACGAACGTTTTGTCCGATGCGGCCAATTGCGATTGCCAAGTTTTCTTCATCAACCACCACATCCATTGCATGGCGCTCTTCGTCAACCACGATAGAAGACACTTGGGCTGGAGCCAAGACGCCAATCACAAATTGGGCTGGATCTTCAGACCATAAAACGATATCAACTGCTTCGCCAGCAACTTCATTGCGGACAGCAGTAACACGAGTACCACGAACACCAACGCAAGTACCAATTGGATCGATACGCTTATCGTAAGTAATCACGGCGATTTTCGCGCGGATACCAGGATCACGGGCAGCGCCTTTGATCTCGAGCAAACCTTGCTCCATCTCTGGAACTTCGTTCTCAAACAACTTGATCAAAAATTCTGGGCAAGTGCGTGAGAGTTCGATTTGTGGGCCGCGTGCTTCGCGATCCACTTTAAGAATGTATGCACGCACACGGTCACCAGAACGTAAGTTCTCTTTTGGAATCATTTGATCGCGACGCAGCAATGCTTCAACGCGACCGGATTCAATGATGAGGCCATTTTTGTCGGCGCGTTTAACGGTACCAGTCATGATTTTTTCGCCACGCTCAAGGTAGTCGTTCAAAATCTGTTCACGCTCAGCATCGCGAATGCGCCGCAAGATCACTTGTTTGGCAGCTTGTGCGCCAATGCGGCCGAATGCTAAAGATTCAATTTGCTCTTCGATATAGTCGCCAACTTCGATGTCGGCAAGTTGCTCTTGGGCTTCAAATTGCAAAATCTCTTTATCCGGCTCTTGCAAACCGGCTTCGTTTGGAACAACCAACCAACGACGGAAGGTTTGGTATTCACCAGTATCGCGATCAATTGAAACGCGGATATCCACGTCTTCTGTCGCATAACGCTTCTTAGTTGCAGAGGCTAAAGCCATCTCCAGCGCTTCAAATACGATAGCTTGTTCAACGTTTTTTTCACGCGCTAACGAGTCTGCCAACATGAGAACTTCTCGGCTCATGACTTTCTTCCTTTGAAATCAATAACAGGGACCAACCGAGTCTTATCGACTTCGGCTAAAGAAAACTCCAATTGAGAAGGCTGACCATCAGCACCCTCAAATACCAAACCAAACTTTGCGTCTGGTGAATTCAATTCACCACTCAGCAAGCCTTGCAACTCACCACGAAAATTCTTGCGATTACCAACGGCAACACGCAACTTCAAATCTACTTGCATACCAGCGAAGCGCTCAAAATCAGCAGCGCTTTTTACCGGACGATCCAATCCTGGGGATGAAATCTCTAAGCGCTCGTAAGGAATGTTTTCAACGGGCAAGGTATAGCTCAACTGATGACTCACCTTTTCGCAATCCAACACCGTAATCAAGCGCTCATAATCTGGGTTTTCAATCGTGACGCGCAACAAACCTCCGGCTTCACGCTCAATATCAACTAGCGTGTAACCCAAGTTTTCCAGCTCTGCAGAAATAACCTGCTGATCCTTCACGACACCCCTTCATATCAAAATGGCAACAAAAAATGGGCTTCAAAGCCCATATTCTCGAAATTCAGAACAGACCGACTTACGTTGATCGCAACATCAGTCGGTAACAACTAAAAACAGCAGAATCCCGCTGTAAGATCAAAATTATAGCCTATTTAAGAGAAAATCGATACAAATCAGAAGCTTTCGCCTGGATTGCGCGGTTTTCTATGTCCTTTCTTCAAGGGTTTGCGCCCTTTTGGTCCACCTCTTTTTGGGCCATTTCCAGGGGTCTGCGGGTTGCCAGTCACAAAAGCAGACTGGCTATGATGAACTTTGCCACCTTTACTGCGATTTTGGCCTTGCCAACCTTGACCACTACGCCCACCTTGACCACCCTGACCTGGTCTACCGCCCTGGGTGCGACCTCGGAAAGGCCCGCGACCTTCACCAAAACCTCCGCCGCCAGACTTGCCGCCTCTACCCTGGTGCGTTAAGCCATTATGGCCGCTCGCTAAGGTTAAGGCGTCACGAGAACCCCAATAAGAAACCGAGGTTTGCATTGGATCAGGCTGAAAATTCTCGCCAGCAGGACGACGATCACGATTATTTGGATTTGGGCCACGACCCTTGTCTTGTGGCTGCGGCATTTTTAAGCCAGCAGACTTCATCAAGTTATAGATACCGCCAGCCTCAATCTCTTCCCATTTACCCCGTCTTAAACGTGGAGGCAACAAGAAGATGCCATAACGAGTTCGAATTAAGCGAGAGACTGTATGTCCCACCGCTTCAAACATGCGACGCACTTCGCGATTACGACCCTCATTTAATGCAACGTGATACCAACGGTTAGCGCCATCACCACCACCCATTGCCAAGCGCAAGAATTTAGCCTGGCCATCATCGAGCGTAATCCCACTCTTCAATAGGGATGTGTTTTCTTGACTCAACTCACCAAAAATGCGGACAGCATATTCACGCTCAACACCATAACGAGGGTGCATCAAACGATTGGCCAATTCACCAGAAGTAGTGAAAAGCAATAAACCTTCAGTATTAAAGTCCAATCGACCTACGGCAATCCAACGCCCTTGACCCGGCTTTGGTAAACGATCAAACACAGTTGGACGACCCTCTGGATCTGATTGACTCACGATTTCACCAGCAGGCTTGTGATACATGATTACACGTGGTGGCTTAGTCTGAATCTTGCGATGCACAGGCTTGCCATTAATACGCACTTGATCCGTAGGTCCGATACGTTGACCAATATGAGCCGACAATCCGTTAACCGATACACGTCCTTGAATAATCAAGTCCTCCATATCGCGGCGTGACCCCATGCCAGCATCAGCCAAGACCTTGTGCAACTTAACCGTGTCTTCATCGTCAGCGTCGTCATCAAGACCATCCAGATCTGCCCAAACTTCATCACGCAAACTCAGCGGTAAATCATCCACATTCGCAAATTGCAAACTACTGACTTCGTCTTCTGTTGGCGCATCCGGATCCTCATCCTCACGCGAACGCTGAGCGCGCTGTGCGCGACGCTCAGCGCCAGTTTGATG
The DNA here is from genome assembly GCF_900095215.1 of Polynucleobacter necessarius. Lineage (NCBI taxonomy): Bacteria > Pseudomonadati > Pseudomonadota > Betaproteobacteria > Burkholderiales > Burkholderiaceae > Polynucleobacter > Polynucleobacter necessarius. The sequence continues at coordinate 996,354 of NZ_LT606949.1, forward strand.
AGAAATCTCGCTCTCGCTCACACCATCAGGATTTTTTGCTTCTTCAATTTCTGGCGCATCTAAAGCCGCATCAAATTCACCGGAGACTACTGAAGCAAATAAGGCTTCGCTCTCTACCGCATTTGGAACCAACTTGGAGGATGGGTTATTGCCGCCCTCTCGTGGGCCATTAGCTTCGCCACCCTCACGACGTGGCCGATCTTTATTGAATGGACGCTTCTTATTAAATGGGCGTTTGCCTGAGCCTTGGCGGCGTGGGCGACGTTCTCCACCCTCCCCACCCTCAGCCTTCTGGCCATCAGCATTTGATGGCGCAGCGTCTGAATTGGAAGGGGTTGCCGATGGATTGACTACCGTGGATGAATTGTTTTCGTTGGCGCTTGTCATTAATAATTATTTGGTTTCGTCTGATTGATCTTCAGGCTCAGAGGTAACTTCTTCTGCAACTTCAATAGTTGCTTCTTCCACAACCACTTCAGTTGTTTCTACTTCTGTAATTTCGACTGCTGCAGTTTCCATCTCTACTGATGCTTCAGCTTCATTCACTTCTTGCGCTTCTGCATCAATCACTACGGTTTCTACGGTTGCCGATGGATCAAATTCCATCACAGCTTGCCCCAATTGTTCCGCAGCAGCCATCGGCGCAGCATCTTCCAAGATTGGCAAGCTTTGTAAATTAGTGAGGCTGAGGTCATCTAAAAATTGTTTAGTAGTGGCGTATAAGCCTGGGCGACCAATCGTTTCTTTATGGCCAATAACTTCAACCCAACCACGATCCTCGAACTGCTTCATTACGTTGCTACTAACCGCAACACCGCGAATCTCTTCAATCTCGCCACGAGTTACTGGCTGACGATAGGCGATGATGGCTAAAGTTTCCATCACGGCGCGTGAATACTTTGGTGGCTTTTCTGGAGTCAGGCGGTCAAGATACTCGCGCATCGAAAGACGGCTCTGAAAGCGCCAACCAGTCGCGATATGCACTAACTCCATGCCCTTATCATCCCAAGCACGCTGCAGCTCGACCAATGCCTCGTCAATATCTGCCGTGGTGATGTCTTCAGCAAATAAGCGAGACAAATCAGCAACGGCGAGGGGCTCCTGTGCGCATAGGATGGCTGTTTCAATTACGCGCTTATTGTGATCGTCCATAAAAGTCTGGCTACCAGGAGCAATCCTGATTAAGCTTTAAAAATGTATTTCAGTAATGGGTTTTGGTGTTCTCAAGCTACTACGGACAATCTATCTCATCAGTTCTTATTGGGATATGCCCGCGCTGAAACGAAATCCTTTTCGCTCACCTTGCGCCCATTATAAGGTAGGCTCAATACAATAGACACATACACAAAAAACTCGCTAAACCCCCTTTCCCCATGCTTGACGCCCCAGATTGCGACGAGCGCCGCAGATTCCTGAGTCTTGGAATTGGCATGGGCAGCCTTTTCGGTGCCGCAGGCCTGCGCTCTTGCAGCCTGATTGGCCGCAAAAAACCGGTGCTGGGATTAGTTTTGGGCGCCGGGGCAGCCCAAGGCATCAGACCCGATATTGTTGTGGGCAGTAGTGCCGGCAGTGTCATTGCTGCCTTATTGGCCTCTGACGCAACTGGAAATGAGCTTAATCGCCTTGCTCTGAATCTAGATGAGGCGACTATTACCGATTGGGGCCTCCCCTTTGCTGGCCGTTTTGGCGGACTCATCAAAGGGGATACCCATGCAAAACATGGTTAACCGAGAGGTGCAAAACAAATCCATCTAGCAAATGCGTATTCCGCTTGGCATTGTTACCACCGAATTGCAGTCAGGTAAAGGGGTTTTATTTAGAACTGGTAATACCGGTCTAGCGGTACGCGCTTCCTGCAGCGTGTCCGGAGTTTTTCAACCAACAGTCATTAGCGGAAAAGCATATGTTGATGGTGGTTTAGTTGCCCCAGTACCCGTGAGCTACGCAAGACAGATGGGCGCAACCCTGGTGATTGCGGTCAATATTTCTTCCGAGCCAGTGCACCAAGATGCCAGCGGAACTTTGGTCGTTTTGCAACAAACCATTTCGGTTATGCAAAGAAGCATTAATCAATATGCATGAAAAAGTGCCGACATTGTCATTCAGCCGCATTTAAAACAAATGAGCAGTGGCGATTTCAGATCCAGAAATGCCGCTATTTTGGCTGGCGAAATTGCAGCGCAAGAACAAATGGGATCGATTAAAGAGACGCTGAAAAGCTAGGCATTTAATCTCCATTCTGAAAGCGTGGTATAGTTCGATACATCAAATTGTAACTACAATTTGATGTATGGAGATTACTTATGATCCATCAAAAAATCTACTCAATATTCGACACCGAAATCTATCCTTTGAACAGGTGGCAGAGTTTGATTTTGAAACAGCAATTTTTACTGTTGATAAAAGAAAAGATTACAGAGAAATTCGAAGGTGCGCCTTAGGCTATCTTGGCAATAGACTTCATGCGCTGGTATTTACAGAAACGCCTAATGGAATGCGAATCATTAGCTTTAGAAAAGCAAATAAACGAGAGATTGCCAGTTATGAATAAAAAGAGGAAGAGTGATCAAGATGACTTTGAGTGGACCAAGGCAAAGGTCAAGGCATCTAAAAAAATTAATTCCCTACCAAAGTCTTTGCAGCAAAAACTTGCTTCACGAAAAACAAGAGGGCCACAAACTAAGCCAACTAAAGTTTCGACAACCATCCGCCTATCAAGTGATGTAATTGAAACATTTAAGGCCACTGGAGATGGCTGGCAAACCAGAATTGATTTCGCTCTTAAGCAATGGCTCAAAGAGCATACGCTAGCTTAAAGGCTGCGCGACTTACGCTTTAGGTTTTTAACGTCGTTGAGAAGTTCTTGGCGTTCGGAGTCATCCAGATTATCGCTACCATCTAAACGACGCGCTCCGTCAAAACGCTTATCCCAATAGAGGCTGCCAAGATCATCGACGCGAACATTCGTACCTTTGGAGGGCGAATGAATAAATTTGTTATCCCCGACGTAAATACCAACGTGAGAAAAAGTTAAGCGCATGGTGTTGAAAAAAACCAAATCACCTGGCTGCAATTCTTCACGCGTAATTGCCTTGCCAACACGACTCATTTGAGTGGATTTGCGTGGCAACAAAAATCCGAGCTTATCTTTAAAGACATAACCTACAAAACTGCTGCCGTCTAATCCAGATTGCGGCAATTCAGCATCCCAGCGATAGCGCACACCAATCACTTCCATGGCGCGATTAATCAATTCTTCTGATTTGCCAGTAACGGTATCTGCCAGACGATCTGAAACGCGGGCAATGTAAGAGCGTCCAGCTTGAAACATACTTTCCTTTGGCACAGCAGTTTCTGAATTAGCTTCAACCACAGGGTCAACCGCATACGCAGATACGCAAATGAAGGCACTCAGACCAAAGTCCAGGAGTTTAGAAAGCATTGTTTTTTTCAATAGCATGCGACGAGTTTAACAAAGAACACCCAATTTACCAAGTCTTCAATATTTACTTAAGTCTTTGTTTATAAAGATAATTTTTCCTAAAATGCGGGCTAGCGCACCAATTTAGCCCATTTCAAGGGGTTTTACCCTTCGCTAAGTCAGCTCTGCTGCTGCAAAAAGCTCTTTTGTATAAGTTTGACGGGGGTGCTTAATCAAGGTTTCTGTATCGCCAAAGTCCACCACTTTGCCGCCCTTGAGAACCATGACCTCATGGGACATTGCCCTGATGACCGCTAAATCATGGCTAATCATGAGATAGGCCAAGTTGTATTTTTTCTGTAGCTCCGTTAACAAGGCTAGCACCTGCTTTTGGATCGATACATCCAAAGCAGAGGTGGGTTCATCTAAAACCAAAATTTGTGGGCGAAAGATTAATGCGCGGGCAATAGCAATCCGCTGACGCTGACCACCAGAAAACTCATGGGGATAACGCAATAGTGCGGAACGATCTAAACCCACTTCTTTTAGCATGTCCACCACGCGAGCTTCACGCTCTGCCGCAAACAACTTTGGAAAGTGCACATCCAAACCTTCTGAAACAATCTGAAACACATTCATACGTGGCGAGAGCGAACCAAACGGGTCCTGAAAAATGACTTGCAAGCTTGAGCGCAGCGCCCTTCTCTCGACAGGCTTCAGTGTTTGCCAGGCATTGCCAAGTACGTCCACATCGCCAGAGACTTCTGCCGCTGAGTCGCCCAGTAAACCAAGCACCGCCATTCCCAACGTTGTCTTGCCAGAACCCGATTCACCAATCACGCCAATGGTTTGACCTTGCTTTAATGTAAAGCTCACTTTTTTGAGCACTTTATGAGGCGGCGCTTTTTTAAACCAAGAAGTTAACTCTGAGCTGGGGTAAGCAACCGATAGCTCTTCGGTTTTCAGCAGCACGGGAGCTAAAGGCATGAGTGGCGCCAAGTCACGAACTGGCTCACTATTAACCAAAGCTCGAGCGTATGGATCCTCAGGATGCTCAAAGACCTGCTTCGTGGATCCGGACTCCATTAAATTGCCTTGATTTAATACCGCGACACGCTGAGCAAAATGTTTCACCAAATTGAGATCATGGGTGATTAACAAAATCCCCATGCCGCCATCATTCTTGGATTCTTCTTGCAACTCTTTGAGCAAATCCAAAATCTGCAAACGCAAACTCACATCTAACGCTGTTGTGGGTTCATCTGCAATCAGGAGGCGAGGCTTACATGCCAGGGCCATCGCGATCATCGCACGCTGTCTTTGGCCACCAGAAAGTTGATGCGGATAGGAATGAAAGCGGCGCTCAGGATCAGGGATTCCCGTCTTACGAAGTAAATCTATCGCAGCATCAATCGAATCTGCTTTAGAAATTAAGGGCTGGTAAATTTGTACCGCCTCAATGATTTGATTGCCAACAGTAAATAGCGGGTTCAGCGCGGTCATGGGCTCCTGAAACACCATTGCAATCTCACGCCCACGAATCTCCCGAATGTCCTGAATAGACATGGAGAGCAAATCCATCTCGCCCTTTCCGTCTTTTCTATTCCAGAGAATCTTTCCACTTACCTTGGCACCTTCAGGCTCCAATCGCAATGGCGCTAAGGCTGTAAGCGTTTTGCCTGAGCCCGACTCCCCTACCAGAGCAACACGCTCACCGATCCCAATCTCTAAATCGAGATGATTAACGGCGAATTTTTCACGTCGGCCAGCTCCAAAAGCAATACAAAGATCTGCGTAACGTAACAAGCTCATGAGCGCCCTCCACTCATCATGCCCGCTTTGCGAGAATCAAACGCATTACGCAATGCCTCGCCCATAAATGTTAATAGCAGTAGTGTTGCCACCAAAACAACAAAGGTAGACAAAGAGATCCACCATGCATCGAGATTGCTCTTGCCTTGGGACAGCAATTCACCGAGGCTTGGCGTGCCGGGAGGAACTCCCAAACCCAAGAAATCCAAACTGGTGAGAGACAGAATGGCGGCACTCATTCGAAATGGTAAAAAAGTAATCACTGGTGTCAAGCTATTAGGCAGAATGTGGCGCCACATAATTTGCAAATTCGTTAAACCCAATGCTCGCGCCGCACGGACATACTCTAATGCGCGGTTACGGAAAAACTCCGCTCTGACATAGTCTGATAAACCCATCCAACCAAAGGCAGCTAATAAAATAATCAACAAAGAAACGCTGGGGTTAAATATTGAAGCAAAGATGATCAACAAATAGAGCTCTGGCATCGCCGACCAAACCTCAATCAGACGTTGCGAGATTAAGTCGAACTTGCCACCGAAAAAGCCCATCAAAGAGCCGGTGATGATGCCAACGCTCACACCGACAATCGTTAGCGCTAAACCAAAGAGAATAGATAAGCGAAAACCATAAATCAAACGCGCCAGAACATCGCGCCCGCGATCATCAGTCCCAAGCCAATTTTCCCAAGAAGGTGGTGCCGGGTTGGGAACTTTAGAAAAATAGTTGAGCGTCTCGTAGCTGTAATGAATCGGCGGGTAAATTGCCCAGTTACCGTTGCTCGTGATGTTGTTACGAATATCTGGATCCAAGAAATCAGCTGGTGTGGCGAAATCTCCACCGAAGACAGTTTCTGGCTGACTCTTGGCGATCGGAAAATAGAAATGCCCTGCATAGCGAACGACCAAAGGCTTGTCATTGGCAATCAACTCGGCACACATCGACAAACCGAAAAGCGCCAAAAAGATCCATAGGCTGGCATAACCCGTGCGACTATTTTTAAACCGTTGCCAACGACTCATGAACCACCTCCCGCGCCAAACTGAATGCGTGGATCAACATACACATAGCAAAGGTCAGAAATCAGCTTAGTAAATAAGCCGATTAAGGTGAATAAATATAAAGTGCCAAAGACCACCGGGTAATCCCTGCGCATCACTGATTCATACGATAGAAAGCCAAGCCCATCCAAGGAGAATAAGGTCTCAATCAATAATGAACCCGTAAAAAAGGCGCCAATAAAAGCCGCCGGAAATCCAGTCACTAACGGCAAGAGCGCATTGCGGAAAACATGCTTCCACAACACTTGTTTTTCAGTAAGACCTTTCGCTCTAGCAGTGAGAACATACTGTTTTCGAATCTCTTCTAAGAAAGAATTCTTAGTCAGCATTGTGACTACCGCAAAGCTACCCAGAACAGATGCAGTGATTGGGAGCACCAAATGCCACAAGTAATCCATCACCTTGCCAATCAGACTGAGATCACTCCAGTTGTCTGACGTTAAGCCTCGTAGCGGGAATATTTGCAAGAAGCTACCGCCGCCAAAGAGAACCAGTAATAAAACTCCCAATACAAATCCCGGTATGGCATAACCCACCAGAATCATGCTGCTAGTGATTGCATCAAATCGCGAGCCATCACGCACCGCTTTAGCGATACCCAGAGGTATTGAAACTAAATAGGTGAGAAAGAAGGTCCATAAACCGATGCTGATCGACACCGGCAACTTAGACACCACCAGACTCCAAACACTCTCGTGCTGGTAATAACTTTGACCCAAGTCAAATCGAGCAAAGCGGCCGAGCATCATGAAGTAACGCTCAATAGGTGGCTGATCAAAACCATATAAAGCCTTTACCTCTTCGAGGCGCTGCGCGTCAACGCCTTGTCGACCTCGATATGTTGCACCAGATCCGGAAGATTCTGAACCACCAGTAGCCGAACTACCATTGCCTTTTAATTCAAGGACCATTTGCTCAACAGGCCCACCCGGAACAAATTGCACAACCGCAAATGTCAGGGTTAACACACCCAAAATCGTAGGAATCATTAAAAGCAAGCGCTTAAAGATATAGGCGCGCATTTGACCTTGCATTATTTAGACCCCTCTTTCCACCAATTTTGCATGATCCATGCCTCCGCCGAGTAATACAAAGGCGGCTCTGGGTAACGCATCTCGTGACGGAAAGCAACGCGATGAGTGGGATTGTACCACTGCGGCACAACGTAAAAACTATTCCACAAGACACGGTCTAGCGCTCTAGTAGCGGTTCGCAGTTGCTCCCGATTTTGAGCCTTGGTAATTTCATCAATCAAAGCATCAACTACTGGCGATTGCACACCAATCACATTATCAGAGCCCTTTTCTTTAGCGGCCTGGCTACCAAAGCGATCCCACAGCTCGTTGCCGGGGTTTTGAGAATCCTGAAAACGAACGGTGGTCATATCAAAATCGTATTCATTCATACGCTTTTGATGCAAAGTCAAGTCACTTGTGCGGATATCAACCTGCACCCCGAGTTTTTCCAAATTACGAACATAGGAAGAGATAACCCTTAAGAAAAATCCACCGTCTTCCACAATCTCAAATCGAAACGGCTCACCCTTTTCATTGCGCAATGCGCCGTCTCGATATTGCCAACCAGCATGCATGAGAAGCTCACGCGCTTTTTTTAAATTCTGGCGCAAGCTACCAGGAGATTTTGTTGATGGCGCCGCAGGCATTGGGCAAAATACAGCATCAGGAACCCACTGTGGATATTTTGCCTTTAAAGGCTTGAGTAATTTCAACTCGTCCTCCGTGGGTTTGCGTGGGCCGTCAAAGTTAGCGCTCAAATCACTATTCGTAAAATAACTATTGATGCGACTATATTGATCAAAAAATATTTGTCGATTGAGCCACTCAAAATCCAACGCATAACCCAAGGCTTCACGCACCCGTGGATCTTTGAAGATGGGACGCCGTACATTCATCGCGAAACCTTGCATCCCTGCGCCGTTATGATTGAGAAACGCGTTCTTTAAAAGAATTCCTTTATCAAACTTTGAGCCGACGTAGCCTTTGGCCCAAATCTTGGCGCGATACTCCACTAATGCATCAAACTCCCCTGCCTTAAAGGCTTCCAGCCTGACGGCATCATCGCTGTACAGCTTGTATATAACTCGATCAAAGTTATAAAAGCCAACGCGAATATTTAAAGGTTTGCTAAGTTGATCTACCCAATAGTTTGGGTTCTTTTTATAAACAATCGACTTACCGGCTTTAAAAGATTCAATTAAATAAGGGCCACTTCCAATAGGCGCCTCAAAAGCCAGTTTCTCAAAGGGAATCATGGAGCCATCTGGCCGCTTGCCCCAGGTACGCGAAAAAACTGGAAATGTTCCCGCCAGGATCGGTAACTCTGAATTGTCATTCTTAAAATCAAAGCGAATGGAGCGATCAGATAATATGACCGCCTCTTTGATATCCGCAAAAGTTGTCTTATAACGAGGATGTGCTTTACCACTCATTAAAGTATCAAAGCTGTATTTCACGTCTGCCGCCAAAACAGGGCTGCCATCGGAAAATTTTGCCTCCGAGCGAATGTGAAATGTCACCGATCTACGATCTTTAGCTACCTGAATATCATCAGCCAATAAGCCATAAATACTAGATACCTCATCAGCGCTACCTTCCGCCAGCGATTCAAACATCAACTCAATTCCAGGCGCAGTAATGCCACGCAGGGTAAATGGATTGAATTTATCGAAACTGGTTCTTTGGCCTGGATTTGGCAACACCAAGGTTCCGCCGCGTGGAGCATTGGGATTGACATACTCAAAATGGGCAAATCCCTCGGGATACTTAGTCTTGCCATATTGCGCAATTCCCTGCCCCGCCATGGCGGCGTTAGCCCCCAGCACTACTAGCAGGGCTAGCAAGAAGTAATGGGTAATGTGGCGAATGGGATTGAGTATGAGCATATATGCAACAATTGTAGATCGCTAATCATATTTGAAGCAAAGGACACATCATGGGCTTTCTCTCTGGCAAAAAAATTCTCATTACCGGCCTCCTCTCGAACCGCTCTATCGCCTATGGCATCGCCAAGGCCTGTCACCGCGAAGGTGCCGAACTGGCCTTTACCTATGTAGGTGAGCGCTTTAAGGACCGCATCGTTGATTTCGCAAAAGAATTCAATACCGAACTCATTTTTGACTGCGATGTAGGCAGCGACGAGCAAATTAGCGCTCTATTTAAGGATTTAGCCAAATCCTGGACCCAGTTTGATGGTTTTGTACATACGATTGGTTTTGCACCACGCGAAGCCATTGCTGGCGACTTCTTAGAGGGCCTCTCTCGCGAAGGCTTCAAGATTGCGCATGACATTTCTGCATACAGCTTTCCAGCGATGGCAAAAGAAGCATTACCGATGTTGCGTGATAAATCTTCTTTGCTTACCCTGACCTATTTGGGCTCTATGAAAAATGTACCCAACTACAACACCATGGGCTTAGCAAAAGCCTCTTTAGAAGCTTCTGTGCGCTACCTCGCTGGCTCAGTCGGCCCTAAAGGCATGCGTGCTAACGCTATTTCTGCAGGCCCAATCAAAACCTTGGCAGCCTCTGGCATAAAAGGTTTTGGCAAGATCTTGGAAGCCGTAGAACAAACCGCGCCACTGCGTCGTAATGTGACCATCGATGATGTCGGCAATACTGCGGCCTTCTTGTTGTCTGATTTGGCAAACGGCATTACCGCTGAAATCATTTATGTTGATAACGGCTTTAGCCAAGTAGTTGGCGGAATGGATGAAGTTTGAGCGTTCCACTACGCGAAGCCCTGAAATTTTGGGCTAAGCTAGGCTTCATCAGCTTTGACGGTCCAGCAGGACAGATCGCCGTTCTGCACCAAGAGTTAGTCGAAAAGCGTCGCTGGATTTCTGAGCGGCGCTTATATGCACTGAACTATTGCATGCTACTTCCCGGGCCTGAGGCGCAGAAACTAGTTACCTATATCGGATGGTTAATGCACCGCAGCTGGGGCGGTATTCTGGCAGGCGCGCTTTTTGTTCTACCATCCCTCTTCATACTGATTGGTCTGTCCTGGGTCTACCTCACCTTTTGGCAAGTATCCTGGATTGCTGCGATCTTTTTTTGGTATAAAGCTAGCAGTTACCGCCATTGTTCTATATTGCTGCATTCAGAATTGGTAAACGCACTATTCACAATCAAGCACTTCAATGGAGTGCATTCGGCTCATTCCTGACTATCTTTATTCTGAATCTCGCCTTTCCAATGCAGTTCTTCCCTACGTTTATCAAGGTGCTGTTGATCGCTTTCACTGGTTAACCGCCAAGCAAATGATCGATCGACTTGCGCTTGGTGAAACTACACCGGGCCCGTTGATTATGGCGGTCGCTTTCGTTGGCTACCTTGCAGGTCATATTCAACATTTAATAGGCGCAAACAAGCCATTTTGGTTTGGCGTGCTTGGCGCATGCATTGCTACTTGATTTACCTTTCTCCCTTCTTTCTTTTTTATCTTGGTTGGCGGACCGTTAATTGAATCCACTCATGGCAAGCTCGGATTGACGGCACCACTTACCGCCATCACCGCAGCAGTGGTTGGCGTTATCGCCAACCTGGGACTATTTTTCGCCTATCACGTCTTTTTACCTAGCAGAATTGGGGGCCCATCTCTTGGATCTCCATTCTGATCTGCGCTTTGGCAGCGTTAGCCCTATTTAGATTTCAAAAAGGCGTGATGACCGTTTTAGGCGGCTCTGCGCTAGCAGGACTCTTACTTCACTTTGCCGCTGTCTTGATGGGGTAAGCCTTCCCCAGGATTGGCATAATGGAAGTCATGCGGATCGAACCTCAAACCATCACCCACCTTCAAGAATGGCTTGGTAAAACTGAGTCTATTCAGGACACCGTTACAGCGGCACCTGTGCGCGCTCTCTCGGCGACTTTAGATCGCGAAGATCCAGCGCCTGGCAAAGGGACGTTTCTACCGGAGCTGTGGCATTGGCTGTATTTTCTGCCGTATGCCCGCGAATCAGAAATCGGTCCTGATGGTCATCCAAAACATGGCGGCTTTCTTCCCCCAGTTCCATTACCGCGACGTATGTGGGCTGGCAGTCGCATTGAATGATTAAAGCCATTGGCAGTTGGCGATGAGATTGAACGGGTCTCCACGATTGAATCGGTTACCCATAAATCCGGTCGTACTGGAAACTGGATTTTCGTTTTGGTCAATCACAAAATCTCCAATCAAAATGATCTCGCAATCATTGAAGAACATGACATCGTCTATCGCGATGCGCCAGGACCTGACGATAAACCTGTAGCGCCAACTCCCGCCCCGACTGACGCCAAGTGGAGCAAAATCATTACGCCGGATGATGTCTTGCTGTTTCGTTATTCGGCCCTGACTTTTAATGGTCACCGCATTCACTACGATCGCAAGTATGTGACTGAAGTGGAGCGCTATCCAGGGTTAATTGTGCATGGGCCGTTAATTGCAACTTTATTAGTTGACTTGGTACGACAAAGCATTCCCGATTGCAGGCTTAAAAGTTTTGAGTTCCGTGCCATCCGCCCCACTTTTGATATCAACATTTTCAAAGTGAACGCCAAACCAGATTTAGAAAAAGATTCTAGCGGAAAAACGATTTCGATTTGGGCGCAAGATCATGAAGGCTGGCTCACGATGCAAGCCACCGCCGTTTTAGCATAGGGGCGATGATGAGCAATCTCCATTTCTCTCGCGAGTTAGCTGCGTTCGCAGCCAACCTTCAAACAGCGGATATTCCCAACGAAGTCATGAATCGTGCTGAAGATTTATTGGTCGATTGGTTTGGTTCGGCGATTGCTGGCAAAGGCTCTCGCCCTGTCGAGCTCATTACCCAATTCGCACAAAACATGGGCGGATTTAATGCAAGCAATACCGGCCCCTCCGAGGTTCTTATCTCCCGCAAATCTTCGAGCCCTTTTTTAGCTGCCATGGCTAATGCGGCCGCATCCCACGTTGCCGAGCAGGATGATGTTCACAATGGCTCTGTCTTTCATCCAGATACAGTAGTCTTTCCGCCGGCACTTGCCTGCGCGCAAGCGCTTGGCGCTTCTGGTGAAGAATTATTGGTTGCCGCAGTCGCAGGCTATGAGGTTGGCATTCGAGTTGGTGATTTTAGGTCGTTTACATTACAAAGTGCTCCATACCACCGGAACTGCTGGAACATTAGCTGCAGCAGCGACTGTAGGTCGCCTTCTTAAACTCAATCCAGAACAAATGCTCAATGCCTTTGGATCTGAGGGCACCCAATCAGCCGGCCTTTGGGAATTGCTACGTGATGCGGCGGACTCCAAGCAATTACACACGGCGCACGCCGCCTCCACTGGCTTGATGTCAGCCTATATTGCACAGGCTTGGTTTACTGGCGCCGAGCACATTTTGAAAGGTAAGCAAGGACTTGCTGCCGGCATGTCCAGCGATAGCGATCTAAGTAAGTTGGTTGATCGTTTAGGCAGTCGCTGGGCTTTAGCGGAAACCAGCTTTAAGTATGACGCCTCATGCCGACACACCCACCCTGCAGCGGATGCCTTGCTGCCAGTAATACTGACAAATAAGTTAATCCCTAGTGATATCGCCCAAGTGGAAACACTCGTTCATCAGGGCGCTATTGATGTTTTAGGTCCAGTCACTGATCCAGCTACCGTTCACCAGTCGAAGTTCTCTATGGGTACAGTGCTGGCCTTAGTTGCCCACTATCAATTTGCCGGCCTCCAAGAGTGTGATCAACACTTTCATGACGATGAAATCTGCGCCTTCCGTGAACGCGTTTCCATGCAGATCGACCCCGCTGTGGATAGCGCCTATCCACAGCGGTGGATTGGTAAAGTCAAAGTGCATTTGAAAAATGGTCAGGTTTTAGAGGGCCGTGTAGATGAACCCAGGGGCGATCCTGGTAATACCCTATCACGAGAAGAACTTACCGATAAAGCCATGCGTCTAGCGGCTTTTAGCGATGGCGCAACTCCAGAAGAGATGCGCCAAGCAATTGATCTCTTGTGGAATCTCCGCAAACAAGCCAAGATAGGATTTCTCCTGACATCGGTATCCGCTATTTAATTGACTTATTTTTCTACTTTGATATGAATCCACTGAATACGCCACTGGGCTTTAGCACCAACTTCCTCTTTGTCCCAGGTACACGCCCAGAACGCTTTATCAAGGCGCTTGATAGTGGAGCTGGTGGCGTTGTAGTGGACTTAGAGGATGCGGTTGCCGAAGAAGATAAAGTCAAAGCGCGCGATGCGATTCGCAGTGTATGGCCCAACTTTAGCGCAGACTAAAAGAAACGCTTGGTGATTCGCACAAATTCTCCAGGTAGTCAGTTTTATGCGGCTGATTTAATTCTGGCTCAAGAACTTCAGGTTGCATGCTTATTGATTCCGAAGAGTGAATCGCATGATCAGATTAATGGCGCAGCTTTAATTCTTCCAAACACTGCGATCATTCCCATGATTGAAACCGCAATTGGCTTAGATCAACTTAAAGCAATTGCAAACTCGAATCAGGTCATTCGCCTCGCCTTGGGAAATCTCGATCTGCAGGCGGATCTTGGCATGGTATGTGATCGCCAAGAAGCTGAACTACAAACCGCGCGCTATCAAATCGTCTTAGCGTCCCGCCTTGCGCAGATTGCACATCCGATTGATAGTGTCACTCCTTCCACCGACGATGTAGAACGCATTACGGATGATGCGGAACGCGCAAAGCGTATGGGCCTTGGCGGCAAGCTCTGCATTCATTCAAAACAGGTTGGCATTGTTGTCGCAGTCTTTACTCCAACCGAAGAAGAGTTGGCTTGGGCGCATCGAGTGATCGAAGCAGACAAGGCATCCAAAGGCGGCGCCGTAAAACTAGACGGCCGCATGATCGATAGGCCAGTAGTGTTATTAGCTCAAAGGGCTTTAGCTATTACTGGTAAACACTAGGGCTAGCGAAGACAAAAATAGTTATAAAAATGGCAAAATTGGTCTACATGAACACAAGATGGAGACCCAACTGAAAATGAAGAAATTTTTGTTTTCTGGAATTGCTGCAGCCATAGCCGCCACCGCATTCCTCAGCACCACTGCCCTAGCTCAAAAAGATTGGCCCACCAAATCCATTACCTTAGTCACTCCATTTGCCGCTGGCGGCCCTACTGATTCAGTAGCACGCTTAATTGCCGTCCCTATGGGTCAAGCGCCTGGACAAACCGTTGTCGTTGAAAACGTCAACGGCGCTGGTGGAACGATTGCCAGCACCAAAGTAGCGCGCGCTGCTCCTGATGATTACACCATCTACCATATGGGAATGGCAACGGCAAACGCGTTGTATGACAAGCTCCCATACGACACGCTAAACAACTTTGAATACATTGGCCAAGTTGCCGACGTGCCAATGGTCCTCTTACGCAAGAAAGACCTGCCTGTCAACAACTTTAAAGAGCTCGAAGCCTATATCAAAGCGAATGGCTCAAAGGTCACGATGGCAACGCGGGCCCTGGCGCCGTTTCACAGCTATGCGGACTGCTATTTCAGAGCCGTATGGGTGTGAAGTTAACCAATATTCCTTACAAGGGAACTGGCCCTACCCTCACGGATTTATTGGGTGGTCAAGTTGACCTGCTTTGCGATCAAACTACCCAAACCATCCCCTACATTAAAGATGGTCGTGTAAAAGCGTTTGGCACAACCACTCTCAAACGCTTGCCAGCCATCTAAAATGTTCCCACCTTGGGTGAGCAAGGCTTAAAAGGCTTCGAAGTTAAAGTTTGGCATGGCATGTACACACTACAAGGCGTTCCTAAGCCAATCCTAGATAAGTTGAATGCCGCTTTGAAGATTGCGCTTTTAATACGCCGGATGTAAAAAACGTCTTGAGGATGCCAATATTGATATCGTCTCACCAGACAAAATGACTCCCAAAGGACTTAGATCACATCTGGAAGCAGAAATTAATAAATGGGGTTCAATCATTCGCAAATCGAATATTCCAGATTGAGAATGAAATGCAATCAACCAAGAGCCAGCGTTATGCTGGCTTTTTTATTTTGATGCTTCATTTTTTTAATGCCAGCCCATCCCATTCTTATCCTGGCCTGAACAAATATCCTGAGCGCGCCTTATCGCGACGCCTCCTGTAAAGCGCTCCAATACAAGAAAGTAGCGCCCAAATTGCCAGGAATGGATCCAGCAAGTAATCCCATAGATTGGCTGACTCATGCCAATTGGCGGACCAGGCCAGAATAGCAATCGCGATAATCCAAACACCTTTAGACCAATTCACCAACGCGCAGACCACAGCGAATGCCAAGACTGTCACCAAGAAGAGAATTGAGCCATAACCCCATGCATAAGGATCGATCATTCCCAAACCTAAAGCAAAGGGATAAAAACAGAAGGCGATCAGGGCTACTGTCAATTTAAATGCCATAGGCGTTTGCTTATTGGATGGTAGCAATGAACTCCACCACAATAAGGTCAACACAATACTTAAATCACCAGTAACGCCACGAACGTATGCGATCAATGGCAACTCCATGCCCAAGCCTAGTGGCCAAAATAATAAATTCCCGATCAGTAGAACGAGCACCAGCTTAGAGGCAAATGGCAATGGGTTTTTGGAGAATTTTTGCACAGCCCAAATACACACTACCGCAACCGATATCGATAACTCGATTAACGCCAAGGTTTGCATTAAGGAATTCATGGTTTAGCCTCCTGACCAGATGCATCCGTCTCAAGCGCTTGCGCTTTACTGAGGGCCCGCTTTAACCATGCGCCAGAGAAATAGCGGTGCCGAATTTTTTTACGATCCCAGGTATATACCAAATGCGCATCATCCCCATCTACAGTAATCAAATAAGGGTATGAGAATTCTTTGCGCTGCACTTCAGGCAAAGCCTCATCATCCTCTAGCACTTCAACGGTTTGCCACTTGCCCAATCTGGAGCTACTCATTAACAAAACCAGCCGATATCGTCCTGCTTCGATATTGTTTAAAACTAAAATGCGGACTCCATTGCGAAGAATGAGGCCGGTTAGTGCGGAATTCGGATTCGCGATAGGCAAGTCTGCGGATGACTGCCAACTTTGACCTGTGTTTTGGGTTTGGCTAACGGGAATTTGCTTTGGCAGACCAGAGCTACGCATTTGCCGAAAATAAGCACTGGCGTCCTGAGCATCATTCACAAAAACTAAAGGCTGAATCGCGCTACGTCCCGAGCTCATGCGGCGCTTATCAATCACCTTGTCCGCATCTACTCTCAAGAACTCGCCAAAACGCCCTATCCATTCATGATAAGCAGGAACGCCCAGTGAGCCATCAGTAAACATCACGCTAGGTGACTTCACGAGCGTGCTGAGATTCAATAAAGGAGAACCAATTAAGCGCCGAGGATTGCTCCATGTCAAACCATCATCATCAGAAGTGATTGCGGAAACGGAGCTGCCGGCCCAGCCGCCGATTGAAACCGTCACAAAGAATAATTGCAATCGCCCATCAGGCAACCTGCTGGGCACTGGATTGCCTACTTTAGCGATGTAGCGCGATAAACCCTTTTCGGCAACAACGCGATCCATCACAGCAGTCGGAGCACTCCAATTGGCGGATTGAGGATCGTAAACGGAGCTGTATATGGAAACATCGGCCGCACCCTCGCGACTACCCGCGAACCAAAATGCCCGAACCGCACCATCCTTTAAGGCGATCAATGAAGCCGCATGCACCGAGGCTGCGCCCGTATCTGGAAGCCAATTAAATTGGGAGGCTGGAACAGCGCTTTTAGATGAATTTTTAGTCTTTAGTGTTGCGGCCTCATCCAAGACTTCATCCACCGGAGCTAAAGAAGGGGTGGCAAATGGCGCCCAAGCTGGACGACTATCAATATGTAAAAAACCGATTACTGCGGCAAGCAATAAGAAACATAAGGCAACGATATGACTCATCTACAAACATCCTTCACGTTTGATGCATCCGGCATAGCAGCTGGGGTAGCAATCAAATACTCGTTAACAAATAAATGCTCACCAATTTTTCCAGATAGCATCTCGACAATTTCTTCATTAGAGTGACGCGCGCGCATTTCCATTCTTTGACCAACAATCTGACAGGATTCACAGAGCTCAGGCAGCGCTCCTAATGGCGCATGCACTGCTACTAGAGGATAGCGTGTCGTCAAGAAATCAATATCACCAGCGTCTTTTGCCAAATAGCCATACAATTTTGCTCCTGGTATTAACAAGCGATATTCCTCATCCTTGGCCCGATAGTCACAAGGAATCCAAACCTCTTTATCCTGCAACTGGGCAATCGTTTCTGCGGAATAGCGCCCCAATCGCCCCTCAAGAGGAGTGAGACTACTCGTTAATGCGCAATACACCAGAAAGCAGGCGGCCAATGCTAGGGTTTTTGTTTGGCTACGCCTAAACAATCCAAGCAACACAACGAGTAAACCAAAACCCATCACAATCCAATGACAAGCGGAATAAGTCCATACCCCAGCATCACCCATGAACTGGGAATGCTGGAGATTGATTCCAATCCATAGCAGCAGCGAAAGCACTAACAGCTGTAGCAGCAAGGCAATACGAAATCCCCATAGCGGCAAGCGATCCCAATGCAAAGCAATCAATGCGGCAAATGCGGGCATCACTGGCAAAAGGTAGCGACCCGATCGTTGACTAGGCAAACTAAACACAATCAAGAATGCCGCGATCAGGAGCAGCAATAAAACTTCTTCCAGATTGAGAAAGCGTCGCACGCGCCAACACTGCATCAAACTGGAAATGAGTACGAAACTAAATAAACCTGCATTAGCAATCGTAGTCAATACCAACAGCCAAATGCTGTCACCCCCTCTAAACCAATCCATGACATAGCTGGACTGTCGCGCAGCAAACTTACCAGCATTCTCGCCAAGCACAAACTCTTTCCATAGCGCATTCGGGTTGGGATCTAGGACAAACCACAAGGCAAAAACCCCTAGAGCGAGTGCTGCGATCATGATTAACTTATATAGATCCCGAATGAGTACTTGTGGAATGCTCCACTGGCGCCAACGCCAGTAGTACAAGCCCAGAGCAAATGAAGTCGGAACAATATAAGCAAATGATTTTGCAAATAAGGCGATACCGAAACAAATTCCCGCCATTAATGGGAAAAAGACTTTCGACTCAAAAGCACTCTTACCCCAATACAAGATCGCAAAAAATGGCACTGAAATCCAAAATACTTCAGGGGGGTCAGCTAAAAATGGACGACCGTAACGATAGGTCGCAAAAAAGGAGAGCCAAACCAATGCCGCCAAAATTCCTGTTTGTGTTTTACCGCTAAAGCGACGTACCGCCAAAAACAATAAGAACGCTGTTATGCCGGTGTACACAACACTCGGCCAACGCAAATTAGCCAAAGTCCAATCCTTCGCCCAGTGAGAGCTGGCAATCCCCTGCCAAAAAATCAGCGGTGGCTTGGTATTTTTAATGCCCTCCATTTCGGATTGCAGCGGCAACCACTCTCCTGAATCAGCCGTCATGCGCACAATGTGCATATAGGGATATTCATCACCGTTTTTGGGCGCAAATCGACTATCCAAGCCATAAATATAGGTAAATACACCTAAAAGCAGGATCAATATGGCAGAACGGTCAGCAAATAAGGTGCGCATAGCTATAGTGTATAGGGTTTACAAGAAGCCGCCATCAAACTACTGCTACCTATATCTTTGAATGAGCTTATAAGAAATGATTCTGATGCGATTGCCCATTTTTAGACGCATCTTGTTTAAGATGTTAACTAAATCACCTACAACTGATTGCCTAGCAATTTCCCAAACGGAGAACGACCATATGCGAGCAAGGTATTTAAAACCTGCAACTCTAGCTTTTATATTGAGTGGTTTCGGCCAATGTAGCGGCATTGCCCTCGCGCAAAACGCCGATGCAAGTAATCTATACAAACGGAGTCTTGCTGCGACCTGCGCAAATTGTCATGGAACTGATGGCAAAGGAGTGGTTGACGGTGGCATTCCTTTGATTAATAGCCTCCAGATGCTAACTCAACTTAAGGCATTCAAAACCGGTTCTCGTGAAGGGACCATCATGCCGCAACTAGCCAAAGGCTACTCTGATGAGCAACTCGAAACCATCGCCAATCAACTTAGCAAGAAACAATAAGGAGGAAGCCCACCATGGATCGTCGACACTTTATTGGTCAAAGCGCTGCTGCGCTTGGCTTGCTCGCAGGCTTCTCTGGTCAAGCCCGCGCTAATTTACAAAAAGCAGAAATTCTCGTCATTGGCGGAGGATACGGCGGAGCAACCGCCGCAAAATATCTGCGCTTATTCTCCAATAACACGGCAAAAGTAACCCTCATAGAACCAAACGCTTCTTTTGTTTCTTGCCCTTTATCCAATTTAGTCGTAGGCGGCTCCCGCACGCTTGCGGACATCACAACACCTTATGACAATCTCAGCAAACGACATGGTGTCAAGATGATTCAAGACACCGTCACTGGCATTGACCAAGCCAAGAAAATAGTCAAACTGGCTTCTGGCAAAACTTTGCGCTATGACAAAGCCATTGTTTCGCCTGGGGTGACCTTAATGATGAAGAGCATCGAAGGTTTGACGCAGGCCAATAAATCAGGCGCTACCTTGCCAGCCTGGAAGGCAGGTCCTGAAACGACTGCTTTACACAAGCAATTAGCCACTATGCGTGATGGCGGCACCTTTGCCATCAGCATTCCAGAAGCGCCGTATCGCTGCCCCCCCGGCCCTTATGAGCGGGCTTGTCAGGTCGCGAACTATCTCAAACAAAACAAACCCAAATCCAAAGTGCTGATCCTGGATGCAAACCAGGATGTGATCTCCAAGGGCGCTCTCTTTAAAAAAGTATGGGCCGAGCAGTACCCAGGAATGATTGAGTACTTACCAAAATACAATGTCACTGCGGTAGATGGAAAAACGAAAACGATTAAGTTCGAAGTGCAAGATGACATCAAGGCGGACGTTTTAAATCTACTTCCCGCTATGAGCGCCGGTGAAATCGCCGTCAAAACGGGTCTCGCCAATTCGAATGGGCGTTGGGTGAATGTCAATTACATCAACTTTGAATCCACAGCGCAAAAGGATATTCATGTGCTGGGCGACTCTATCCAAGTAGCCCAAGCCATGCCCAAGTCTGGACATATGGCAAACCAATATGCCAAAGTTGCCGCCGCGGCAATTGTGGCTGAACTCAGTGACTGGGAGGTAAACCCCGCGCCTGTGCTTACGAATACTTGCTATAGCTTTGTGAATGACAAAGAAGTCATTCATGTTGCAAGCGTGCATCAGTACAACGCAGCCGAAAAGACTTTCAAGCCGGTGCCTGGTTCGGGCGGCTTATCCCCTGCACCCTCAACACTGGAAGGTGTCTACGCCTGGGGTTGGGCTCACAACATCTGGGCAGATAGTCTGGGTTGATCTAACTCAACACTTCTAAAAAGAGGCGTTCGCGCCTCTTTACATCGCCGCATAGATACCTATACTGAGGAAAACATATTCAATATTTGGAGGCTTAATGAACATGACCCCTACCTCACCCAAAGATTCATCTAAATTAGAAGACGCCATTGAAAGATGGACTGTTCCTATTGAAAATTTATTTGTTTCTTTATTTCATCGAATCGCTCTATTTAGTATTGGCGCGGCAACCGTTTGGTCGGCGGCTGTTGCATTCCGAGGAATGGTCAACAAAGCATCGATCTCCATTGAAGATCTACTCTTGCTTTTTATCTATTTAGAAATTGGCACCATGGTGGGGATTTATTTCAAAACCAACCGCATGCCGGTGCGCTTCTTAATCTATGTAGCCATTACTGCAGTTACTCGCCTCATCATTGACTTAGTCAACACCAAACATGAAGCGGATATGCCCATCCTCTTTATGGGATTGACCATTCTGATTCTGGCTTTAGCCAATGCGGTGGTGCGCTACGCATCCTTCAAATTCCCCAGCAGAACTGGGGAAAATGAATAAGAATTTAGGTCGGAGGCAACGCTCTCAGCATATTGATAAGGGTGTTCACCCCTATTTAAGCAATTGCGTATGTAATCAATGCTAGTGCGCAAGGAATAGTAGTCGCCGGACATGCGTTTCGAAACCCTAATTTTTTAACGCTTGATATTCGAGCAAATTCAATCTCTTTAGATACTCATCTCTCTGCTCGCTACTGTAGCCATCAAGCAATTCCTATTCCAATGCGTTCAGAGAGCCATACAAGCGATTGATCTTATTTTGCATTCGCTTGGTCCTGTAACCAGGAAGCGACTGCAGAATAGGTTATGCAATAGCGCAAAAGGGCAGCAGAATGAATACCAGACGATTAATCAGTTCCGCAAACCAAAACGGCACATAGGTTGATAGTAATGGGTAATGATTATTTTCATAATGCACTGCTATAGAGGGCTATCCGGTAAAACAGAGTCCTTAAAGGAGGGGGACTCTCCTCTCTCCGAGAAAAATGATCCACGACCATTGATTTCACGAGCCGCCTCTAGAAATCAAAATTGGATCGCCGGATGCATACGATCATCCACCAATAAATTTGTCGTAGTGGCAAGCAACTTCATATCCTGTGATGGGAAATTCCGCTTCAGGTCAAATGATCCTTGAGGCACATTCAAAATGTGAAGGTAAGGAATAATTTTGACGTCAGCCTCAGCGCGCTTAAAGGTGACCAAATGCAAATTAGGATCACTCAATAAGGCCTGAACATTTGGCGCCTCGTAGGCATCCACGATAAAAGCGCCGTCAATTTTGCCTGACCTTAGGGCTTTGACCGCCTCGGCATCCGGCAGATATACAAACTGCGGAAGATGATCGAATCCTGATGCATCTAAAATCCTCGATGCTTGCGCATAAGTGCCACTACCCTGCACACCTATGGAAATAGTCTTTTTGGCCAAATATTTAAAGTGCCCGCTATGCGCCTCTATTTCACCATTCTTACTTTCAGGACCGCGATAAAAAAACCAGATCGGGTCGTAAGCGATAGCGCCCAGAGATTGCACCCCTTTTACCTCTTTGGTATGAGCGACTCCAGCCTGAACGAAAGCGGCCTAAATAGGATCGTTGCGATCAGCTAGGCGATGAATATTTTCGTGAGCACCGTTAGTCGGCACTAGCTCTAACGTAACATCCTTCTTTGCAAAATAGTCAGCATACTTTTTTCCGAGAGCCTCATATGACCCACCAGCAGATCCAGTTGCGAGCTGAACGTGATTAGGGGGTGGAGGATCCGCGTACCACCAGATCCCCATGAGGATGCCCAGGAGAAGCAGGAGCAGAGGCCAAGCCTCCTGAAGAAACTGAGTAAAGTCACTCCACCTCTCCTGAGCAGCCTCAGAAAGACCAAAGAATGTTTCTTTGATATCTTGTTTAAAACTTCCCATGTGCTACCGATCAGCAATTTTAGTTCAAGCTAATGATAATAGGCTTATCCAAACCCCTTCAATTGGCTCCTGAACACCCTTAAATCATCCTCATTCTCAGAAAATCCCAAGATCGAGGCTATGCCGACCATGGCTGGCTTAAAAGCTTTCACTCCTTTTCCTTCGCCGGCTACCATGATCCTCGCTTTATGGGGTGGGGTAACTTACGAGTAATCAATGAGGATCGTGTTACTGCAGGCATGGGCTTTGGCAAACATGGTCATCGCAATATGGAAATCATTAGCTATGTGCTCTCTGGAGAAGTGGCGCCTCAAGATAGCATGGGTAATATTAAGTCCATTCCCCCCTGGGGACGTACAACGCATGAGTGCTGGCAGTGGCGTAACGCATAGCGAATTCAATCACGACAAAGATCAAACTACCCATTTTTTACAAATCTGGATAGAGCCTAATGTTTTCGATATTGAGCCTAGCTATGAGCAAAAAGCTATCCCGGTAATCGAAAAAGATGGGGTATTACGTGTGATTGCCTCGCCCACCGGTGATGCTGGTGCCGTAAAAATTCATGCTGATGCTATTGTGTATGCCGGACTATTTAATGGCGCTCAATCAGCAACACTGTCGCTTAATCCAAAGCGTAAGGCCTATGCTCACTTTATCCGCTGGTCACTAACCATTACCATTAATGGCCAGCAATTAAGTAGTGGAGACGCCCTATTGATTGAGAACGAATCCATCCTGAAAATAGGCGGTGGAGTTAATACAGAAGTGCTGATTTTTGACTTGAGTCATTAATTCATGCGGAAGCTCAGCATACGATCTGGTCATTACGCCTGAGACCCAAAAATCATGATTGAAATCTCCGACAAGAAACTAGCTGGACCGATGATTCGCTTACACCCCAACGACAATATTGTGGTTGCGCGGGTTGATGTTGGTATTGGCACGGAAGTGCCTAGTGAAAATTTCACAAGTCGTATCCAAATACCAGCGGGATACAAAATCGCATCCAAAAAAATACGGGTCGGTGAACCCATTCTCAAATACAACGTCACCGTGGGTTTTGCTAATACAGATATTGAAGCCGGCACTCTAGTCCACAGCCACAATACTGAGTTTCGCGCATTTGATCGCGACTACGCTTATGCGGGCGAATACAAACCAACTGAACTATTACCTGAATCTGAACGTGCCACCTTTCAAGGTTATGTCAGACCCAACGGAGAAGTGGGAACGCGCAATTTCATTGGCATCCTTTCTACCGTCAACTGCTCTGCAACGGTTGTTAATAAAATTGCGGATTGGTTCACGCCAGAACGATTAAAAGAATTTCCAAATATAGATGGTGTAGTGGCGTTTAGTCACGACATAGGCTGCGGCATGGAAATGAGTGGCGAGCCAATGGAGTTACTTCGTCGCACGATGGCTGGATATGCTCTTCACCCCAACCTCGCAGCCGCACGGATTGTAGGCTTGGGTTGCGAACGCAATCAGCTCAAGGGCTTAATGGAGCAGGAAGATCTGACTGCGGGTGCAAATTTACATGCCTTCATCATGCAAGAGTCAGGCGGCACACGCAAAACGATCGAAGCGGGTATTGAAGCAGTCAAAGCATTGCTACCAGAAGCTAATAAAGCAAAACGGGCAACGGTTTCCGCCAGTCACTGATGCGTTGGACTGCAATGCGGCGGTTCAGATGGCCTCTCCTCTATTACAGAGAACCCAGCATTAGGCGCGGCCATTGATATTTTGTCGCGTCATGGCGGCACTGGCATTCTTTCGGAAACGCCGGAGATCTATGGCGTTGAACATAACCTCACTCGTCGTGCAGTGAGCAAGGCTGTTTGCGAGAAACTCATTAGCCGTATTCGCTGGTGGAAAGATGAGTATTCCGTTGGTAGAGATCTGCAAATTAATGGGCAGGCAAGCCCTTGCAACCAAATTGGCCACCAATACGCCGATGTATCAACGTCTGACTGAGGATATGGAAATCAATTGCGGGTAAATATTAGATGGCACTGTCTCCGTCCAAGTAATGGTAGAATGGATATTTGAGTTGTTTCTGCGTACCGCCTCAGGTGAACCCTCCAAGAGTGAACTTCTCGGTCTGGGCGACTATAAATTTGTACCCTGGCAAATTGGGGTAATGAGCTAAGAGAACGGTAGAATTAATCCTATTAGCTAAACCCAGACTGAAGCGATACTGAAACAAGCTTATGAAATTTAGGGATTACTACGACACACTCGGCGTTCCTCGCAGCGCGACTGAAGCTGAAATCAAAGCAGCGTATCGCAAGCTAGCACGCAAATACCATCCAGACGTTCATAAAGAAGCTGGCGCTGAAGAGCAATTCAAGCAAATTGGCGAAGCGTATGCCGTTTTAAAAGATACTGAAAAACGCGCAGCTTATGATCGCTTTGGAGAGAATTGGAAAAACGGTCAAGCCTTCACCCCTCCCCCAAATTGGAATGAAGGCTTTGAATATTCTGATGGCGGATTTGGTGGTGGCCACCCAGGATATGGTGGTGGCTTTGAAGGCGATCAAAGTGAATTCTTTGAATCCCTCTTTAGCAGAGGAAAACATCGCCAAGGTGGGCGTGGTGGCCATTCCCGTCAGGGCATGAACTTCAAAGGACAAGACCATCACGCCAAAATACTGATTGATCTCGCAGATGCTTATAACGGAGGCAAGCGCACTATCGCTCTGCATGTGTCTGTGCAAGATGCCAGCGGTCATGTCAGCACCCAAGAGCGCAAGCTAGACGTCAGCACTCCCAAGGGCATTAAGGCCGGTCAAAATCTGCGCCTCTCTGGACAAGGTGGGCCTGGCGTTGGCGAAGGCCCTGCCGGCGACCTCTATCTAGAAATCAATTTCCACCCCAATCCCATCTATCGAGTTGAGGGCAAGGATGTGTTCATCGATATTCCTTTGGCACCATGGGAAGCAGCACTAGGCACAACAGTCAATGTTCCCACAGTACTCTGGAGTTAAAAATTCCAGCAGGTACGGTAGCTGGTCGCAAGATTCGCCTGAAAGGCAAAGGCGTACCAAGCTCAGAGCCCGGTGACTTGTATGTCGTCCCCACGATTACTCTGCCTCCCGCGCAAACGGACGCAGAAAAAGAGGCCTACCAACAATTTGAAAAGGCTTTTAATTTCAACCCGAGATCTCACTTGAAGGGATGATGAATATGACGCAAACCAATATCACCTGGATTGAAGGCCAGGTAGTTGAAGATGAAGTTCATATGACAATGCTTGAACTTTCACATGCTTCGCGTACTCCAGAAGACCTCATCATGACTTGGGTTTCAGAGGGCGTCTTAAGCCCCGCAGGATCCTCCCCTGAGGATTGGCGTTTTA
Source organism: Polynucleobacter necessarius (assembly GCF_900095215.1). Classification (NCBI taxonomy): domain Bacteria; kingdom Pseudomonadati; phylum Pseudomonadota; class Betaproteobacteria; order Burkholderiales; family Burkholderiaceae; genus Polynucleobacter; species Polynucleobacter necessarius. Next base: position 1,022,416 of record NZ_LT606949.1, read on the forward strand.
GTGGCGACTCACTGAGAAGAGCCAAAACAGCAGCTCATCTCACTCACGATTTAGAGTTGAATGTGCCAGGCGCTGCCTTAGCGCTGGATCTGCTGGATGAAATTGCTCAACTCGGCGCGCGCATTCAGCGCGGAGAGTCAATAAGGAATCGAATTAGGATTCAGAGCGGCTTAAGAGCTGCTCCCAGCGCTGTAGCTTCAGATCCAAATCAGATGTAATTTCGCTCACGCGCGCTTGCATGCTCGCCGCCAACTCGGGCTCATTTTTATATAAATCCGGATTGCTCATTGCAATACCGATGTCTGCTTGCTCAGTCTCTAATGCTTCAATCTGTATTGGTAGAGCTTCTAGTGCTTGACGTTCTTGACCGTTCAGTTTCTGAACCCCACTTTTTACAACTGGCTTTACTTCCGCCTTAGCCTCCAGCTTTGCCTCTGCTCTGGCTTCTACTTTTTCTCCTGACTTCCCATTAGCGCTGGATGCGCGCATTTTGTCTAAACGCGCTTTTTGAATCTTCCAATCTTCGTAACCGCCATCATACTCGCGCCAGAAGCCATCACCCTCATTCGCAATAATGCTAGTGACGACGTTATCCAAGAAATAGCGGTCATGGCTGACCAAGAAGACAGTGCCCTTATAGTCTTGCAAGAGTTGTTCGAGCAAATCTAAAGTATCAATATCCAAGTCGTTGGTTGGTTCATCCAATACCAATACATTGGCAGGACGAGCAAACAGGCGAGCTAAAAGCAAGCGGTTACGTTCACCACCAGACAAAGTGCTAACGGGGGAATTGGTTCTCTCTGGCGCGAATAAGAAATCACTTAAATAACTCTTAACGTGTTTTTTGTGACCATTGATTTCAATCCATTCGCTACCCGGGCTAATGTAATCCTCTAGCGACGCATTCAGATCAAGACCTTCTCGCATTTGATCAAAGTAAGCCACTTCAATTCGGGTTCCCATGGTTGCAGTACCAGAGTCAGGCGCAATCGTACCCAAAATCAACTGGAGCAAAGTCGTTTTACCGACACCATTGGGGCCCAACAAACCGACCTTATCACCACGCAAAATAGTGTCCGTGAAATCTTTCACAATCGGACGATCATAGCTCTTACTAACGTTCTGCAAATCAGCCACAATCTTGCCACTGCGATCGCCAGCAGAAACTGCGAGCTTTACCTGCCCCATAGCATCTCTACGTTCGGCACGACTGGTGCGTAACTTTTCTAGGCGCGCAATGCGGGCAACGCTGCGTGTACGGCGCGCTTCAACCCCTTTACGAATCCATACCTCTTCTTGCGTCAGCAATTTATCCGCCCGAGCATTCGCTAAAGACTCCGCACTGAGCTCTTGCTCTTTTACAACTTCATAGTGCGTAAAGTTGCCAGGGTAGCTGCGCAAAATGCCGCGATCGAGCTCGACAATCTGCGTACAAACGTTATCCAAGAAAGCGCGGTCATGGGTAATCAGAATGACCGAGCCTTGATATTTCTTGAGTAAAGCCTCCAACCAAGAAATAGAATCCAAATCCAAATGATTGGTCGGCTCATCAAGCAAAAGAACATCAGGCATCTCCACTAAAGCCCGAGCAAGGGCAACCCGCTTCTTTGTTCCTCCAGAAAGCGTATTAATCTTGAGTTCCGCATCGAGATGCAGGCGATCCAAAGTTTCATGAACCCGCTGCTCCCAATTCCAACCACTCACAGCCTCTAATTGCGATTGCACTTCATCTAAGCGATGGTGTGAAGCATCATCCCACTCCCCTACGGTCAACGCCTCATACTCTTCACGCAAGGCTTTTGCTTGCGCTACGCCCTTAGAAACCGCATCAAAAATGGTTTCCTCGGCCTCAAAGATAGGCTCCTGAGGAACATAGGCGATCCGCAGCCCTTGCTGATATTGCAAGAGGCCATCATCCATTTTTTCTATACCAGCCAAGATCTTCAATAAAGAAGATTTACCAGTGCCATTTCGGCCAATTAAGCCAACACGCTCACCGGATTCCAGTGAAAAAGCGGTGTTTGCGAGGAGGTCAACGTGGCCAAAAGCCAGTTTTGCATCAGTGAGTACGATTAAAGCCATGGCGACATCATTATCGTCACTTCGCCAAAAGATAAGATATTTCCGTCAATTTCTGCGAGACTATCTCTTATATGACCTGCAAATTAACCCATTCGGCACCCCGCCTCATTCTCTTTGCTGGGCATGCAGGCACAGGTAAATCCACATTGGCCAAAAAGACCTTGCCACTCTTAATTGAAAAGACGGGAGAAGATTTTTTCTTTCTTGATAAAGGCACGGCATATGGCGCCTTTAGCGCTCATGTGATGCAGCTAACTACTGGCAACCCAAACGATCGTGATAGCCCCTATTACCTCGAAAACCTACGCGATTGGGAATACCAAGGCCCCATTGATATTGCTAGAGAAAACTTGCTACTCGGGGTTAATGTGGTGCTCGTTGGACCCTTCTCAAAAGAAATTCAGAGCGGGGAAATATTTGATGCTCAGGCGCGTGGATTGCCACCACAAACTACTATTCAAATTGCCTGGATCGATCTAGAGGAATCTGAGGCTAAACGACGGATAGAAAAACGTGCTGACCCACGAGATAACTGGAAGCTTGATCGCTGGAAGCAATACACCAAGCGTAGAACTGAACCGCCAGCCCATTCTGCATTGCATCGATTTGATAACTCAGTCTTTAGTGAAAGTGATTTTGAGAAGTTTATGGAAGACTTAGTGTGATGAGCGCTAAAGCTAAGGACAAAAAAATAGAGCCCCTCAGGAGCTCTATCTCAAGACCAAAGAACTGAGTTCTTAGAACTTATAAGTCACACCAACTGCTGGCATCCATGGGTTCAAAGTCAACTTACCAATGTTTGCACCATTGCTTACAGTCTGCACGTTAGTAGCGATTGTTGCATATTTCACATCAACGTTAATACCCCAGTTTTTATCAAACATGTAATCTGCGCCAATTTGACCTACAAAACCAACGCTTGATGGCTCAACCTGTAATGCAGCGGTTGTATAGCCAGGGAAGTTTTGGCGATTACCAAAAATCGTGTAGTTACTACCATCGCCAACATAAGGCTTAAATGCGCTTAAGTCCGTGCAATGATATTGGGCCAGCAATGAAGGTGGTAATGCAGTGATTTTGCCGATATTAGCGCCACCAGCAGTAATATTTACCTGTTGTGGCCATGTCAACACTAATTCAGCAGCGATGTTTTTGGTGAAAAAGTAAGAAACGTCAAACTCAGGAATCCACTGGTCCTTTGCCTTCACATTCAAAGCCTGAACAGCTCCAGTTTGACCATTCTGCCAAAGGAGGTCCACTGCGCGCACACGCACCATCCAAGGATTCTCTTACCATCCAAGGATTCTCTTGGGCTTGAGCTTTCGCTGCGATTGGAGCTAAAGAGGCTACATCAGCCATTGCCGCTACGAGTGACTTAATACGCATGATGATTTCCCTTTTGTTGTCAATTGCAATGGAATCATTTTTGAATTGATATTCGTAATGTAGTTTGATTGCAATCAAATGAAAGAGGTATGGGGATTTTTGGTTTGCTAAAAAGCAACACAGTTTTAAGGCTTATTTGATCTAGATCAAATTCACTATATTTTGACCTACAAAACCTTGGAATAAGTGCCTTTTGCTTGAGACTCTCTGAGATGGCGATCAAACGTCATCGCCACACGCCTAGCCAATAAACGACCTTTGGTGGGAACTACTATAGACTCGCCCACCCAATCTAAAAGCCCCGCTTCACCTAGACCTTTTAACCATTCTATCTCGACTTTAAAGTACTTCGAGAACTCAATTTGATGCGATGTCGCAAAAGCCTTGGTATCTAAAGCAAACTGACACATCAACTCACCAATCAACTCTCGGCGTCACAAGTCATCTTTATCCAGACGTAAACCCCGCAGCACTGGCAAATGCCCGTGATCTAGGGCCTCGTGATACTCATCTAAAGTGCGCACATTTTGAGAATAGCAATCATCTACCTTGCAAATAGAAGAAATGCCAAAAGCCAATAACTCACACTCCGATTGCGTGGAGTAGCCCTGGAAATTGGAATGCAGCTTCCCTTCTTTTTGAGCGATAGCCAACTCATCATCTGGCTTGGCAAAATGATCCATGCCAATAAAAACATATCCAGCCTCACCCAAGCGCTCAATCGTATTGGAAAGAATATCCAACTTATCCGCAGCGTGTGGCAAGTCAGCCTCAGCAATCCGACGTTGCGGTTTAAAGATATGAGGCAGATGCGCGTCGTTATAAACAGATAGGCGATCGGGATTCATGGCCAGAACAGCGTCTACTGTTTCTTTAAAGGTTGCTGGCGTTTTTTTGGCAATCCATAGATTAAATAGACACTTCTCAATTTGAACCCATATTTCTTGACCAATCCATAACCGCTTGGGTTTCTTCAATCGTTTGGATGCGATGCACAACTTCTTGAACTGCCAAATTAAAATCTTGTACGCCTAAGCTAATCCGATTAAAGCCAAGCTCGGCCAAGAGTGCGATATCTTTTTCGGTAACGCGCCTCGGATCAATCGCAATAGAATACCCACCGCCGGGCGACAACTCAAAATGCTCGCGAGTATGGTGCATGAGCTCAATCATTTCTTCATGAGATAAAAATGTGGGTGTTCCACCACCCCAATGCAGCTGAGTGACTGGAATTTTCTTCTGGGCACCCATGGCCTTAGTAACCATTGCCATCTCTTTGGCGAGATACTTAATGTATTGAGCGCTACGACCGTGATCTTTAGTGATGATTTTGTTGCAGCCGCAGTAATAGCAAATATTCGGGCAGAACGGTAAATGAAAATATAAAGAGAGAGGCTCGTCCGCTTTGGCCACTCGCTCTAGAGCGCCTAAGTAATCTGCTTCAGAGAAATCGCTATGAAATCGATCGGCACCGGGGTAAGAGGTATAGCGAGGCCCGTTGATGTCAAACTTTTTCAGCAACTCTGGATGAAACAGCACCTCCCTTTCTTCAATCGATGAAAGGTTTGCTGCTAAGTTCACTGCGAAGCTCATAAAAGGCTTGTGTGTTTACTTTGACAAATAGTCTAGGGCAACGGCTTCAGCTACTGTAATCCCATCGACACCTGCAGACAAGATTCCGCCAGCATACCCAGCCCCTTCGCCTGCTGAGTAAAGGCCTTTGATATTCAGGCTCTGGTAATTGGCGCCACGGGTAATTCGCAAGGGGGAGGATGTGCGCGTCTCCACTCCAGTTAAAACGGCATCCTTCATGGAGAAGCCTTTAATTTGCTTCTCAAAAACAGGGATCGCCTCGCGAATGGCTTCGATAGCATAAGCAGGCAGACTATCCGCAAGATCGGTCAAATGCACTCCTGGCTTATAGGATGGCAGCACACTGGCAAATTGAGTGGAGGGCTTGTCTGCCAGAAAATCACCAACCAATTGCCCAGGCGCCTCATAAGTGCCGCCACCAAGCTCAAATGCTTTTGACTCTATCGCCCTCTGAAATTCAACACCAGCCAGCGGGCCGCCTGGATAATCCTCTGGAGTAATACCAACCACAATGCCTGCGTTCGCATTACGCTCGTTGCGAGAGTATTGGCTCATACCATTAGTGACCACTCTATTTGGCTCAGAAGTAGCAGCCACGACCGTACCGCCAGGGCACATACAAAAACTATAGACTGAGCGACCATTTTTAGCGTGATGAACTAATTTGTAGTCTGCAGCTCCAATTAATTCATGGCCTGCATGAGGACCTAAGCGCGCTTTATCAATTAGTGACTGAGGATGCTCAATCCGAAAGCCCACTGAAAAGGGTTTGGCCTCCATGAAAACACCCGCATGCTGCAAAGCCTCGAAGGTATCGCGTGCACTGTGGCCTAAAGCCAAGATCACATGACTGGCTGGCAAGTCCAGCTGCCCTTCTATCTTAACTCCAGTAATTTGCCCATCCTCAATATCAAAGCCAATTACTTTTTGCGAGAACCGAATTTCGCCGCCCAAGTCGATAGTTTCTTGACGCATCTTTTCGACAACACCTACCAAGCGGAAGGTGCCGATATGGGGCTTGGCGACATAGGTGATTTCTTCAGGAGCGCCCGCTTTGACAAACTCATTAATGACTTTGCGGCCATAAAACTTCGGGCCTTTAATCTGACTATATAACTTGCCATCTGAAAAGGTGCCGGCTCCACCGTCGCCAAACTGCACGTTGGATTCTGGATTCAATTTATTTTTACGCCATAAACCCCAAGTATCTTGAGTGCGCTCACGAACCTGTGTGCCACGCTCAAGCACAATCGGCTTACAACCCATTTGCGCCAACACGAGAGCAGCAAAAATGCCGCATGGTCCAAAACCAACCACTACGGGGCGCAGTGTTTGACCTGTAGATATAGATTCAGGTGCTTTTGCCACAAAGTGATAGCTCGTATCTGGAGATGGCCTGACATGAATATCACCCGCGTACTTTTGGAGCAGAACTGCCTCATTCTTTGAAGACAAATCCACGATATAAATAAACGCTAAGGCGACATTTTTCCGAGCATCATAGCTACGCTTGAAGACCTCAAACCCTATTAAGTCCTTCACATCTAGATCCAAGCGCTTAAGAATCGCCTTCTCCAAAGCTTCGGGAGCATGGTCGATTGGAAGACGCAATTCAGTGATACGGATCATGGGCTATTCAACACACAGTCATTTAGGCATTTCAGCCCCCTTGGGGGCTACAGCTTAAATAATATTGGTTATGGGTTCACTCCAGCCAGGAGTTCATTCATAAAGGCGATAATGCGTCATGGCTCTACGCGCAACTATCCACAAAGCCGACATTCATGTCGCAGATTCTGCCCGTCACTACTATGGCAGTCACTCATTAACCATCGCCAAGCATCCGTCAGAGACTGAGCAGCGAATGATGATCCGCATCATCGCGTTTGCATTGCAGGCGCACGAGGACTTGGTATTTACTAATGGTCTGAGCGATACCGATGAGCCCGATCTTTGGATTAAAGACCTCACTGATGCGATTAAGCTTTGGATTGAGATTGGTCAACCAGATGAACGACGCATCCTGAAAGCCTGTGGTCGCGCAGATCAAGTGGTTGTCTATTGTTATGGTGGGCACACTAGCAAAATCTGGTGGGATGGCATTGCGCACAAACTCACCCGCGCCCGAAATTTACAAGTATTCTCTATTCCAGCAGACCAGGCCGAAGATCTCAATAAATTGGTTGAGCGCAGTATGGTCCTGCATGTGAATATTCAAGATGGTGAGGTCTATGTATCTTCCGATCAAGGCGAGGTCACGATTACTCCTGAGATTTGGCGTAACAATCAATAGACGCTGATGATGAAGGTAGTGGTTTTCGATAACAATGTCTTGTTAGAGCTATTCGTCTTCAATAACTTTTAGGATACTTCACCTAAAACAAGTACTCATCGAGGGCAAGATAGATGCCCTAGCCACCCCAAGCACATTAGAAGAATTCGCTGATGTGGTTGCGCGCCCCTTGTTTTCATTGGATAAAACCCAGCGAGAACACATTCTCCTGCAGTGGCATTGCTTAGCAAGAGTATTGGATGATCAAACCTTAATCAGGGCGCCCTGGATATGCCAAGACACCGATGATCAAGGCTTTTTGGAGCTGGCATTCACGGCAAAACCTTGCACCTTAGTCAGCAAAGACAATGAGGTACTGCGGTTCGCGCATAAGGCAATCCAGGAGCACGTCCTGATTACCGCAGACTAATCAGCACTTTCTCTATAAACCTTGCACGGCTTGTGCGACAATCTCAAAAGACCTTAAGCGCGCCCGATGGTCAAATATTTGCCCAGTAAAAATCAACTCGTTAGCACCCGTGGCATCCAACCAATGACGCATGCCTTTTTGAATGGTCTCTAGCAACCCAACCACTGAAACCTGCAAAGTGTGATCTGCAGCCGCTCTTTCATGGGGCTCACAAAAATCATCTAGATTTGCTATCGGGGGTGGCAATTGCCCACGAGTATTGCGGCGCATTCTCACCACGTTCTGCTGGAGAGTGGTGAAGAGGTGTTGTGCCTTTTCATCAGTATCCGCGGCTACTACGTTCATCACAAATGCACTGTAAGGTTTGGCTTGTTGGGCTGAAGGCTTAAAGAGCTCTCGATATCTTTTCATTGCTTCAAGCAATTGTTCTGGTGCGAAGTGAGAAGCAAAAGCGTAAGGCAAACAAAAATGGGCGGCTAATTGCGCACCATAAAGACTGGATCCCAAAATCCAAATCGGTACATTGGTGTTCATGCCCGGAATAGCTTTGACAGATTGTCCATCTTGAAGCGGGCCAAAATAATGCTGGAGCTCTCGAACGTCTTGCGGCAAGCGATCATCACTACCCAGCAAATCACGACGCAAAGCCCTCGCCGTCATTTGATCTGTTCCAGGCGCCCCTACCCAAGCCCAACTCGATTCGCCCTGGATAGAGCGACTCTAGAGTGCCAAATTGTTCAGCAATCACCAGCGGAGCGTGATTGGGCAACATCACCCCTCCAGAGCCCACTCGAATCTGGGTAGTGCCTCCAGCGATATACCCAACAAGCACTGCCGTTGCAGAGCTCGCATTACCTGTCATATTGTTGTGCTCTGCTACCAGTAGCGGGTATAGCCCCATTTTTCGGCGTGTTGAGCCACGTCCAATGAGTTACGAAGCGCATCCGCTGCGGTAAAGCCCTGCGGAATCGGAGATATATCTAGAATGGAGTATGGGATGGAATTTGCCATCGCTAGATCATACCGAGAAAGCGCATTGTTGACATGAGTAAACCAAAATTAGCGGATCCTGACGATGGCCTTTTTAACCCAGGAAGCAAACTCAGGCATGTGAAGACAGGCGGCTTTTATAAAGTCGTCTTGCTCGCTAATGTAGAAGCCACTCTCGAGTCCGCCTATGTTTATGACTCCATGCAATCACATGATTGTTGGATTAGACCCAAAGCAGAAATGGAAGATGGACGCTTTGAACTCATCAGCGAATAAGAAAGATCAGTCATCATGTCCGAAGAACGCATTACCAACCTAGAAATCAAGCTCAGCTTTACCGAAGACCTTATTGAAAAGCTCAATGAGACTGTCTATAAGCAACAACAGCAAATTGAGTTCCTCTATCGCGAACTGAAGACCATCAAAGAACAGGCCAGCAGCACTGGTGGTGGAGGCGGTAGTCTGAAAGATGAAATTCCGCCGCACTACTAATCAACTGCTAAGATAGCCATAAGGCAATAAATCCTGACAACATATAAAGGAATATTTATGAGTAACTTAACGCTCTTTCTAGTCCAGTGGGGCTTAACTTCCCTATCACTTTGGGTTGCTAGTTATATTTTCAGCGGCTTGCGCTTTGCAGATGGTGGTTCACTATTGATCGCCGCCCTACTTTTGGGCTTTGCTAACGCGATAGTGAAGCCTTTACTCATTCTCTTCACCTTGCCACTAACAGTCGTAACCATGGGCCTTTTCTTGCTCGTGATTAACGCATTAGTGTTCATGCTCGTTTCCGCATTGGTCAGTGGCTTTACGATCTCTAGCTTCTGGACCGCATTTTTTGCCAGCATCTTTATTTCTTTATTTAGCCTTTTTGTTAGCGGCTTAGTTGTCTAAGAAATACTTTCCCGAGCTGGGAACTTCTTACTTGCTCGCAGAGTAGATATCAGACCAAGGACGCAGCGCTGCTTTACAAGGCTGCGACTTGGTCGCCAAAGATTTGGCATTTTCAGCGGCGATACTAATTCCACCAGTCAAAAAGCCGAGCCCAATCGAGACGGCGCTATTAACAACACCAGCCTTGTTTACCCCAGTCTGAGGGTTCTGCAAGGTACCGCCGATATTAACGAGCCCCGCTAAATCTAGACCCGTTGTTAATCCTGACTTTTCTCTTGGGTTGATCTTGATATTTAAAGTCTCACTTGCCAGCTTGACCGAGCCAGACAGTGTGATACCCAAGCGGTCAGTCTCAACTCCAACCGAATTCTGAATATTCACTATGCCATTATTGATTGGCAAATATGGAACAGCACACTCCAACACGGTTTGATTAGATTTTTTATACAGTGGGTTTATCACATCAAATACAGTGATGATGAAGTCACCACCCTTATTAAGAAACTTCGCATCCAATGTGCTCAGGCCTACAGATACTTGGATAGCGCCAGTAGCGTGACTTAGTAACTGATGGGGACTCACGCCACTGCCCCGCAGATTCCAGGCCATATGTGCACTTCCACCAGCAACCTTCGCATTCGCATCTGTAGTGACAATCATTTGCTCCAAGGTAAAGCCGCTAGCGAGACCTTTAAAGGATATTTTGGGAGTCGGGCTATCAAAAGCAATGATGGCAATTTGGGCATGGGCACTGCCTTTACCAATATTAAAACTGAAATCATTTGCATCAATGCTATTTTTCTTAAATTGCAACGTCGTTTTGAAGTTTGAGAACGGGGTTTGCCCTGGGACGGCAAGTTCAGCAATATTGATATTGATAGAGCCGTCAGCCAACGGCAGAAAATCAAATGGCAACGGCTCATCTGAGAAAAAATATTTACCCTGAGCTTGGCGGACAGGAGCAGAGTGGGACTTTCCAGCGGAACCTGCAATAGCCGCAGATCCTGCTAATGGCGCTAAATCGAACGCTTTAGAGCGCAGATTGATATTCAAGTGCGGCAATACTTGCGGGTTCTTATCAATTTTGCCTGCAATAGCTAGCGACTTACCATTGAGCGTCAAAATCAGATCTAAATCCATTTTTACAGGCGTCTGATCCCATCCAAAGTAGGCGTCAAGAAGCGAGCTTGTTTTCCCTTGTAAATTCAGGCTGTGCTGAGCGTATTGCAGATCCATAAAAATTTCAGACTTACCGGCGTGACCGCTAAAAGAGAGCTTTGGAAGCTTGAATAACTTCTCAGCCTGACCGCCATCCTGATAGTGAATGCGGGCATCTGCGATATCGAACTCACTTAAAGAAGCAAACACACTGCTGCTGGTGTCACTGACCGTGGGCGAAGTTCCGGAGGTGGATGTCGCCATGGTTGGCGGGGTAAAATTCCAATTACCCACTCCAGCCTGATTGGCCTGCAGATTCACCTCCACGCTGGTGACACCTATTTTGCCAATTTCAACACGCCTCCTCAAAATAGCGGCAGCACTCTAATATCTAAATCAATTTTCCCAATCGTGAGCATATTGGGATTTCTGGCCCATGGCGCATTACTGAGGGAGATCTGCTCTGCACTCACACTAATCGATGGGAAAAGATGAAGGCTTACAGGACTGGTAATTTTTAAATCACGCCCAGTGGCTTCTTTGACAGAAGCACTCAGAAGCCTGGTTAATTGAGTAGGATTAATAAACGAAGCGGCATATCTGGTGCCGAACCCAACTGTCGCAAGAAAAGCGACAAACGCAATAAGAGAAATTTTCAGGGCTTTGCTCATCCAGCCATTCTAAAACGAGCATAGGTTACGAACCGCCACCAATCATCTCTAGACTAAAATAAGCACATGAGCACCGATAATTTACCGAAGTGTCCTGCCTGCCAGGAAGCTATGACCTACCCCGATGGGGAGAATTACATTTGCGCCCAATGTGGCCATGAATGGCCTATGGCAGCAGCCGCAGAAGAAGTAGAGGCTGGACTCATCGTCAAAGATGCGAATGGCAACCTTTTGGCGGATGGTGACACCGTTACCCTCATCAAAGACTTGAAGGTCAAAGGCTCATCCACTACCCTCAAAGTTGGCACCAAAATCAAAGGTATTCGCCTAGTCCCGGGCGATCACGAAGTGGATTGCAAGACCGAAGCAGGCAATATGCTGCTTAAAGCCTGCTTTTTGAAGAAAGCCTAAACTCATCAGAGCCTGGCTTTCTTCTATACAGAAGATTAGGCGCTCGCCTTTTTGAGAACTGCGTCGATCTGATCCTTGAGAAGAAGTTTCTCTTTCTTGAGGATCTCAATCTCCTCTGGAGTGCTTGGCTCGGAATGGGCTTCCATTCTTTGAATCTTCTGATCCAAATTATTGTGCTTATCAAATAAATGGGAGCAGTGACGATCTGACGTTCTCAACTTAGTAATGAGTTCGCGATATTCAGGCAACATAGATCCTCTTGAAGTTTTGGTTGTAAAAACTGCTCTTGCTCAGTTTAGCAATCCTATATTGCAAGAACAATGCCTATTGCCATCTTTTTTCTTGTGCCCCTCCCCTTGTAATCCGAAGGAAAAACCCCATATAGAAAAGACAATTTCCCGATGGGATTTGCAGTAATATCATCTAGTGCATTAAGCATAATAACTACCAAAAGAAGGGTAATAGGCCATGGCTACAAAAAAGTCTCCAGCAAAAAAGAAAGTAGCTACCACGGTGATAAAAAAAGCCCCTGCAAAAAAAGCTGTCAAGAAAGTTGCCAAGAAAGCGGTAAAACAAGCTTCATCCAACGCGCCAAAGGTAGATCAATATGGTCTAGAGCAAGATGATGAATTTTACGGCCTGTATTTTGCGCAGTCCAGCAACAAGGGACTAGTTGAAGTCAAGCCTTGCACCTTCTCTTTGATGCATTGGTGGAAAGGTTTGCTTGGCTATCCTGACATGATTGAAATCTCCAAAGGCAGCAATACTGCGATGCTGCAGTTTGAATCTACTTTTGGTGATGGTGATTCTGGCGAGACTGAACTGACAGAAAAAGATGTGTTAGATATTGACCACATCATCGAAGTTGATGAAGAGGAAATGCTGATCTCCCTCTACTCCTATGTGCCTATTCCGGTACCTGAGAAATTGGTTGGAGCATTGAGTCTAGCGATTTTGAACATTAATCCAGAAACTCGCTACGGCAGTCTAGAACTTTGCTCTACCGAGAATGAAGAAGACGAAACCGAGCATTTCTTGCGCTACCGTGCAGCAACTTATTTACGCGGCATCAAGTCTGGCAAGGTGGAAGCCATCGAAAGCATGGTTACCAATGGCTCTGAGCTCTTTGGTCTCGCTTTAGAGGCGATGTGCGTTAACAAGTCCATCAAAAAATGGTTGCTCAGCTAATCAAACGTCAATCCATGGTGAATTAACTAACCGCCACTACCTGCAAAGGTAGATATAAGTCAATGAAAAACGGTCAATGACCGTTTTTCTGCTTTCTAGAATCGCCACCGTTCTTTTGCCCTGCTTCTTGCATTCGGCAAGCGCGACATCCTGAGCCTCGCTCTCTTTTGCCGCTTTAGGAGCATGTACACCAATCATGCCATCAGACTGCTGATAGACACCAAAGTCGCTTTGCGGAGTTGAACAAGCAAACAGGCCTAAGCCCATACTCATCAGCATGACTTTATTGAAGGTTTTCATTGCATCCTCACTGTTACTGCAATATTAAAGCACCCAAATCGCAGTCGACGAAAGGCTTTACGATGATTCATTTATCTTGAATATTGGCTAAAAACATCATTAAATTCAATAACTTACATAAATTAATCCACTATATTTCAGAAACAGTCCGCTTCTTGGTTAGCCGTAAGGATGTGAGCGCCCAACCTCAGATGGCAATTAAACTAAACCCTCCTTGGCAATGCAAATTCACACTAAAAAAAGATCAAGTGCAATTTAGATTCATAACCTCGAAAGCAATTCCCCTCTTGCTATGTATTGCATTTCAACATTTTCAGGCAGCCCCTGTCGAAATCAAGGTACATGACGAGCTTATTACCGAGCATCATGAATCTGGCTTAGAAATAGAAACCAACTGATACCAACCAAGCGCCGCTCAAGGCATGAAATCCAATGTATTTCAGACTAGACTGGAGTATGCCTATGGCATTACTCCGAGCAGCGAAATCGCTATCAATGGCTTCTTCAGCAGATACAACGACATCACTTATGTGAATGGCGGCAAGATTAGTCAGATGTATATCCCCACTCATGATGAAGAAGGATACTGGCACTACGGGGTTAAAAATGAAATTGTGTACCTCAAGGATTATTGGAGGCGACCTCCAACTTTATTACGAAATGACACCCATTCTGGCCCTGCAGCTAGAAAAATGGCGCTTCACCATCAATCCTTCAGTGGATTTTGGCTTAAATAAAAGCGGTGGTATCGTCTTTGCCCCAACTGGAAAAATTGCCTACGTCATTACCCCACACACCTCGGTTGACGGAGAGTACTACAACGAAATGAGTAATACGACAAATGTATTCCCCATGGCCCAGCGGTTTAATACCGCCTATCTCGTCATCGATAGCAAGATTGATAAATTCAACATTAACTTTGGTGTAGGCAAAGGCACCAACCTCAATAGCGATAACTGGGTGATCAAACTGATTGCAGCCATTAGCTTTTAATCAAAGCCTAATTAAAGACACATAAGCGTCACATTCGCTTGCAAACACAAAGGATAGAACGTAGGATCAAGTAGTCGGCAATTAATATAGGAATAATCATGAGCCAAAACAATTAGTAAAACAGCTTTTCAAAAAAACTCGATAAATTAGAGTCTGATAGAGAGAAACTGATCGATAAGCTAGATAAAGCATTAGAAAAGTTGGACAAAAAAGAAGCCGCTAAGAAAGCACTGACCAAAAAAAAATCCGTAGCGGCAAAGAAATCGCCTGCTAAAAAAGCAACTCCCAGGAAAAAGCTCCTGCCAAAACAGCGAAACCTATCGAAGCGGTCTAATGGGTCAGAAGAATGAAAAAAAAATCTAGAGCAGTCTAGCTACGAATCCCAACTTCGACTATTGCAAATTGAGTTAGTAAAACTTCAAAATAATCTGATTAGTAACGGCGATCAAATTCCGATCATATTGGAGGGCCGAGATACTGCGGGCAAAGATGGCACTATAAAAGCCATCACCCAACATCTGAGCCCACGCGAAACTCGCGTTGTGGCGCTGAGCAAACCTTCTGATAGCGAGTCAGCCGAGTGGTATTTTCAGCGATACGTAGCTCAATTACCCAAAAAGGGTGAGTTCGTTTTGTTTAACCGCAGCTGATACAACCGCGCTGTGGTTGAGCGAATAATGAATTTTTGCACCAAAGATCAATACACCAACTTCATTGAGACAGTAAATGAATGTGAGTCCATCTTGGTGAGCTCTGGCATTACTCTACTCAACTATTATTTAGATATCTCCAAAAAAGAGCAGGCTATCCGTCTTCAAGATAGGGAGCAAGACCCGCGCAAGCAATGGAAAATTAGTCCAATTGATCAGCAAGCTCAGAAGAAGTGGAATGCCTATAGCCAATGCAGACATGACATGCTAGAAAGCACCAGCCCCAAAGATGCACCCTGGACAATTGTGAGAGCGAACGATAAAAAGTTAGCCAATTTAAATTTGATCCGAGAGCTGCTATCCAGGGCTTCGTATCCTGGAAAAGATAAAAGTCTACTCAAGGTTGATAAAGAGATCGCCTTCCAGTGGGATGGAAAAATCTCGACACTCGAAAAATAAAGTCTTAGAAACTTAGAAAACTTCTGGGACGTACATCTCGGGAGGCACTGGACCGCGCAGATAGTCTGGGTTGTGAACGCGTTTTGGCAAAGTAATCACCGGATGATCAATCTCTTCATATGGGATTTGACTAAGCAGATGGGTAATGCAGTTTAGGCGCGCTTTTTTTATCATTCGCGGCAACTACCCACCATGGCGCCTCAGGAATATGCGTACGCTCAAGCATGGTTTCCTTGGCTTTGGTATAGGCCTCCCAAAGTCTTCTCGCTTCTAAATCCATGGGACTCAATTTCCACTGCTTCAATGGATCATGAATACGCATCATGAAGCGGTTGTATTGCTCATCGTCCGAAATGGAGAACCAATATTTGATGAGAATCACGCCTGAGCTAATCATCATCTTCTCAAGATCAGGTACGGTTCTTAAGAATTCTTCATACTCCTCGCCAGTACAAAATCCCATCACCCGCTCAACACCTGCGCGATTATACCAACTGCGATCAAATAGAACTATCTCACCCCCTGCAGGCAAATGGGAGATATATCTTTGAAAGTACCACTGAGAGTTTTCTCACGTTCGTTAGGCGCCGGCAATGCGACAACCTTACAAACACGGGGATTGAGTCGCTGAGTAATGCGTTTAATCGCTCCGCCCTTACCCGCTGAATCACGCCATTCGAACAAGACCGCAACCTTAAGTGTATTAGCCACCACCCAGTCTTGTAACTTTACTAGCTCACCTTGGAGCCTAAAAAGCTCTCGAAAGTAAACATTGCGTGGAATTTGCGACTGACTGTCGCCATCAGGAGAAAGGCGATCATCATCGAGCTCCATTTCAAGCTCTTCATCCATGCTATCCAGAATTTCTTCTTGAGCACGGCGATAACACTCGGCCATTTCCGTATGCTTTGATGTCATTGATTTCTCACTCCTAGAATACATTTATAGCTAGAAATGATGACATTTTTATTACATAAGGCGCTGATTACCATTTAAATGACTGGAAATGGCTTCTTGGATATGTAGAGCCAACCACTTCCGATCCTTGGGTGCTGCTGGACTAGCCCCGGAGGGTGATCAAAAGATCAGCTCCACGACAAGTTTACGGTCATGCAATATCTTTGACATCGATTCAAGCAAACCCATGTCCCCGACAAAGGCGGCTGCATTACTTCCCTGGTCGGACTCTAGAGTTTGATAGGAAATCGCCAGGGAATACATGGGCACTTGAGCAATCACAGCAGATTCAAATAGATTCGGCTTGCAGGGCAAAACGTGCTACCCCACGGTAGACGTCCCCTCCGGAAAGATGCAGACAGACTTGGTTTCCAGAACCTTACCCACCTCGTTGGCGATATGTCTTCCATGACGAGTGTTGTCGCGCTTAATGAATAAGGTTCCCAGCTGATTTGCCGTCCAACCAAAAATAGGCCAACCCTCCACATCCGACTTCGCGACAAAACGGATGGGTTTATAGGCATTAATTGTATGAATATCCATCCGAGAAATATGATTTGCCGCAAGCAGGTAAGGAGTAGATGGAAGAATGTCTGCGTTTTTTAACTGTAATTGAATGCCAAAAAATATTGAGCAACTTTTTGGACCACTGTTGAATCAAGTTATTTTTTGGTTTTTCTATCAGAAAATGGAAAACGAAAAAATAGCGTTGCCAAACCGCCACCAACATGAACCCAGACCCGTTCCCAGGGCCAAGCTATAGCCCAAGATGCAAATGCAGCATATTTTGATGGAAGATTCTTACTCATATGGGTTAGCAATATAAATCAAGTTGAAGAAAAGATGGCGTCGTCATAAAACTGACTTCCAACTGTCATGCCAGTTTCATACTGGGTTGGCTTAATACTGTTTCACGATGCATTACAAAGCGATCTGGATTTCAGACGTACACCTAGGAACATCGGGGTGTCAGGCGAACTACCTTTTCGATTTCCTGAAGCATAACGAGGCTGATCAGTTCCACCTTGTAGGCGACATTATCGACGGCTGTAGGCTAACAAAGTCTTTCTATTGGCCACAATCACACAACGACGTAGTACAAAAACTCCTGCGTAAAGCACGCAAAGGTAGTGAAGTGCTCTACGTTCCCGGAAATCATGATTAAAGCGCCAGACAATTTTTTGGCCTCTCCTTTGGGGATGTGAAAGTAGTAGAAGAGATTACTCATATAACCTCAGATGGCAGACATCTATGGGTCACTCATGGCGATCAGTTTGACGGAGTGATGCAATACGCCAAGTGGCTTGCGTACGTTGGCGACACTATGTATTCCTTCATCCTTTACGTGAATCGCTACTTCAATATGCTGCGCGCCAAGATGGGCTTGCAGTACTGGTCACTCTCTCAATACTTGAAACATCAAGTCAAGAACGCAGTGAGCTATATCGCGGACTTTGAACACATTATGGCCAGAGAGGCTAGATTGCGCGGATGCGATGGTGTTGTTTGTGGACATATTCACAAAGCAGAAATACGCGAAATCGATAGCCTGCTGTATTGCAATGATGGTGACTGGGTCGAGAGTCTCACCGCTCTTGTAGAAACACAAACTGGCGAACTCAAAATCATTCACTGGCCACATATCAAAGGCGAGCCAGTTGAGTTTCCTGAACTTACCCTTCAACCTGCTATCGAATCACTCATCAAAGAGGCTGCACTATGAAAATCATGATCATTACCGACGCATTGGATCCGCAAGTAAATGGGGTTGTTTGCACACTAAAGCAAACTCGCGCTGAACTAACCGCGATGGGTCATGAAGTAGAAATGATCACGCCGAATGGATTTAAATCCATTCCATGCCAAACCTATCCCGATATTGCTTTATCACTATTTCCCGGCAAAGCAGTGGCTTGCCGTATTAAAGCATTTGCCCCCGATGCAATGCATATCGCGACCGAATGTCCTTTAGGTTTATCTGCGCGCGCATACGCAGTCAAGAATCAACTACCCTTTTCCACTGCTTACCACACACGTTTTCCTGGGTATGTCAAAGCGCGCACCGGCATTCCTCTGGAAATGACTTACGCATTTATTCGCTGGTTTCATAAGCCCTCAATGGCAGTCATGGCGCCAACCATTGTTGTTAAAGATGATCTTGAAAAGTACGGCCTCAACAATATAGTGCTCTTGTCAAGAGGGGTTGATTTAGATATCTTCAAGATGCAAGACTCAAAAGCACTCAATACTGCTCACCAGATTTTCTTATATGTTGGGCAGGTGGCCATTGAAAAAAACATCAACGCATTTTTAGAAATTGATTTACCAGGATCTAAATGAGTGGTAGGAGACGGTCCTGTGATGGCCGGAATAAAAGAAAAATATCCGGAAGTAAATTACCTTGTGGTACTGGAGCAGCCAGAGCTGGCAAAAGTATATGCAGCCGCTGATGTATTCGTATTTCCAAGCAAAACCGATACCTTTGGTCTCGTTTTATTAGAAGCGATGGCTTACGGCACTCCAGTAGCCGCTTATCCAGTCACCGGCCCTATTGACGTCCTCAGAAATTCCAATGCTGGCGCTATGAATGAAGATTTGCGTGAAGCTTGCATGCAGGCCTTCAAGATGCCTCGTGAAGTCGCACGTGCACATGCGGAAAAATTCTCCTGGAGAGCCGCTTCGGAACAGTTTGCAAATCATCTCAAGCCCGTACCCACCCCAGAAGTACACGTTACTGCACTTGCTTAAGAAAGCGCCATGAACCCCCCCCTTATCACATAGACCAAAATCCCCACAAATGGAATAGAGGTGTTGCCAGAGCATGGCACGCAGCTAAGAACTTTTGGTGCGGACTGGTTTATGCATTCTTAGAGGAAAGTGCATTTAGGCAAGAGCTCACTTTATTTGTTTTGCTCACACCGATTGCGATTGCACTGCCAATCACGCTGCTCGCAAAGTCTTGACTCATCTCTTCCTTGCTAATGGTTCTGGTAATTGAGCTCCTACACTCAAGTGTTGCGGCGGCGATTGATCGCATCTCATTTGATCACCATGACCTCTCTAAGCGAGCAAAAGATTTTGGCAGCTCCGCCGTCATGCTCGCCCTCTTAGTGGCAGCACTTTTGTGGTCCGCAGTATGCATTCCCTTAATTGTCATCATCTAAATAACTCATTAACTAAACAATCACTCTCCAAGGCTGACCATGTCTGATATCCCAAACCCAATTGGCTCATTTGAAATTTTTGCCCCCAAGAAAGTCAAATCTCTCAAAAGAAATAAGGCTAATACCCTCAAAAAAACTTCCCAAAAAGTTAGCAAAAAAACTGTTTGGAAAGAAATTTGTCACGAAGACGAGAGCTGAATTAAGAGAAGCCAATATCGAGCCCGCGATTCAAATAGAAAAACCTAAAAAGCCCTCTTTTCAAATCACCTGGGCTAGCACCCATGGCGATATCAAAGAAGCGCAAAGGCTGCGTTATAAAGTGTTTGCAGAAGAGATGGGTGCAAACCTACCAAGCAACGCCGAAGGTTTAGACGTCGATGAATTCGACGCTTATTGCGATCACCTATTGATTCGTGATCAAGATAGCTTGAAGGTAGTTGGCACTTACCGTGTATTACCTCCCCATAAAGCGCAAGAAATCGGACGCCTTTATTCTGACTCTGAGTTTGACTTATCAAGGCTGGATCATCTCCGTCCTAAATTAGTAGAGCTTGGCAGATCCTGCGTGCACCAAGACTATCGTTCTGGTGCTGTGATCATGGCGCTATGGAGTGGTTTAGCCCAATATATGCAAAAGAATGGTTATGAAATCATGCTGGGCTGCGCCAGCATCCCCATGGCTGATGGTGGTCACCTTGCAGTCAGCCTTTATAACTCTCTTAGCAATGATCAAATGGCGCCCACAGAGTTTCATGCCTTCCCATGCCTGCCTTTGCCGCGTGAGAAGTTAAATGGCGGGCTCGATGTACAACACCAACCCTTGCTTAAGGGATACCTGAAACTGGGAGCAAAAATTTGTAGCGCTCCAGCCTGGGATTAAGACTTTAATACCGCAGACGTATTAAAACGATGCTCAGACTTTCAGAAATTAACCCGCGTTATGCCAAGCATTTCCTGGGGCTTTAATTTTTGAGTTTCAATGAATTAAAAACCACTTCAGAACGAAGTGGTTTTTTTATGCGCACTGCGCTTCTATTACCTAAAGCTCACTTGATAAGAGCGGCCAATCCTCTCCCACTCCGCAGCCTCTTTTAGAAGACTAAACTCCGTTAGCGGATGCTCGGCAGCCCATTCTTTCGACAGGCCCACTAAATAAGAGCCATTATGCTCAGAAACTTTTACTTTCGGAAAGTTCGCGTCGCTACGACCACGACAGAATACTTGCGCTAATCGCAAACAAAATAGCATGCGCCAATCTTCAAAACTATGATTGTTGGCCAGCTTGCCAAGCTTACCGGTATGCCCAATGAGTAAGGCGGCAAGCCTTGCCTGATCGTTCTTCGAGAACCCTGGCATATCAGCATTGCCAACTATATAGGCTGAATGCTTGTGATAACCGTTATGAGAAATAGATAAACCAATTTCATGTAGATTGGCGGCCCACTGTAATAAGGCCACATTATCTGCCCTACTCTCCGACTCAGGTTTCGGCAATTGCTGCAGAAAATCTGCCGCCAAGTTACCCACTCTATCAGCCTGCTCTCGATCAACGGCATACCGCTGCATAAATTGCTCAACAGTCACATAACGCATGTCATGGTGTTGCGAGCGACCAAGCAAGTCATACAATACACCGCTGCGCAATGCGGCATCGGTCACCTCCATTGCTTCGATACCCAACTCATCGAAGACGGCCAGCATAATCGCCAAGCAACCTGGCCATACAGCGCGCCGATCATCTTTTAGGCCAATGAGCTCAACTTGATTGACATGCTCATACTTCAGCAGATGCTTTTTAAGATTCTTTAAACCATCACGGGTAATCAGACCACTGGCGCCATTGACGCGCCCCATGGTCAAGCCATCGCCGCTACCATTGAAATTGTTATTTGCAATCAAATCAGCCAAGGCTCTAGCGGTTCCTGAAGAACCAATCACCTGCTTCCAGCCACTTTGTAAATAAGCCCCTGAAATGACCTGTATTTCGCGGCGAGCAGCGAGCTCCGCTTCCTTGAAGGCATGAGCATCAATATTACCTCTAGGGAAAAAGCGCATGCTATGAGAAACGCAACCAATATAGAGACTCTCCATTAGCTTGGGCTCATAACCTTTGCCAATAATGAATTCGGTAGATCCTCCACCTATATCCACAACCAATCTGTTGCCTTGGACGGCTGGCACTTCATGCGCAGCGCCAATGTAGATGAGACGAGCTTCTTCTACTCCGGCAATCACCTCAATGCGAAAGCCCAAAGCCTCTTGAGCATCATCTACAAATTGCTGAGCATTCTTAGCCACACGTAATGTATTCGTAGCAACCGCACGAACATTCGCTGAGTCAAATCCGCGGATGCGCTCACCAAAACGCCGAATGGCTGTTAAGCCTCGCTGATAGGCATCGTTACCCAGTAGTTTATTTTCCGTAAGGCCAGCGGCTAAACGCACCGTTTCGCGCAATGTATCTATTGGACGTAGCTGGGTCCCCGAGTGAGTATTAACCGCCTGAGCTACCAGCATGCGAAAGCTATTCGACCCTAAATCCACTGCAGCCACAAGGTCTACGGAGTTCGCTGAGGGATCTACGGGATTGCCGGCCAAATGACTTCCTATGAATGAATTGCTACATCAATTATGTCTATTTTATGTATAAACCATGACACATTGATAAATTTCTGGGAAGCCTCAAGAGCTTGGGCGCAGACCTGCTGATTAGGCTGCTAGATTTTGCTCGGAGCTGGAGCAATCCCGATTGCCAAAGCTACATCAAATACAGCAATCTCCAGACTTTGGCTTCAAAATGGCGCTACATGAGCGACAACGAAATAAGTGCTGAGTAGTGCCGGGCTCAAGATGGATAGCCTCTGAGGCTTGGCAATGAGGGCAAGTAACGATTGATTCTAAAAATGCAGCATTTGTATTCACCATGCCATAGTGGACTTCGATTATTTCAAGGTTGTGACAAAACAGATCAACCGCTTAATCCGTTGTGCTTGGACTCCAAAATGCCTGAGCGACAAACTCTTGATCGGCGATTTTTGCAATCAGCTGATCCATTTCATCGCCATCTACAGCCGAAGCAGTTAAGACAGCCTGAATTTCAACATCATCACTACCAAATTGATGCACCTCAATATCTTGAGTCTGATAGCCCGCCTCTTCTAAAGTTTTGATGCATTCCTTTAATGCATATTTTTGAGCATGCTTTGGGGTGATGATATAAACGGAAGTAGTCACCTCAACAGCATCGGTATCAAGCGGCTGACGGTTGATTAAGTTCACCACCGGACGCAAGAAGGTATTGGCTGCCAGAATAAATACCGTGGCTAGCGAGGCCTCTCAAATTAAATCTGCTCCTGCACATGCACCAACGGCACCAGATGCCAATAGGGTAGCGCCAGTGTTGATACCCCTAACATTACCCTCCTCTCGCATGATCACACCAGAGCCCAAGAAGCCTATTCCTGAAAGTACATATGCCATCACATGAACAGCGCCATCATGACCCGTGAGGCGATTTGCGGCATCTACAAAAATTGCGGCGCCTAATGCCACGAGAATATTAGTACGCAAACCTGCGGTTCGTTGGCGATACTGGCGCTCGAGACCATTAAACCACCCAGGGCAAAGGCTGCCAATAAACTGATCGCCGTATCTATTAAGGATTGCTAGTTGATGTTGTTAATAAATTCCATGGGAAGCTTGCTCCGTCCTATCTATATATCGAGCGTCAATCTATCTAAACTTGAGGCGGTGATGCATAGCTTACAAGTGGTCTTTAATTTGCAAATGATCCAATTTTTCTATGGGCAAATCCATTAAAAGCTCTATGCGATTACGAAACCCCATCTCTACTTGCTTGAATGCATTTATCATGTCGGCATCGCCGGAATCAACTGCCGCAGGGTCCGCAAACCCCCAATGCGAAGTGACTGGGTGTCCGGGCCAATAAGGGCACTCCTCACCGGCAGCGGACTCACAGACCGTAATGATGAAATCCATTTTCGGAGCGCCATAGGTACCAAATTCGGTCCCAGCTTTTGCTGCGAAGAAGCTCAAGCGGGTAGCCTCCCTCCCTTGCCATACGCAACGCAATTGGATGAACATAGCGAGCAGGTTTAGAGCCTGCTAAATAGCCTATAAAACGACCTTGACTTAAGGTGGTTGCTAAAACCTCCACCAGAATGGATCCAGCAGAATTGCCCGTACATAAAAATAGAATGTTGTATTGTTTAGGCATTGTTTTTACAAAAATATTTTTGACTAAACAATTTCATCAAGGCAAAGAGAGAATCGATTTTATACGAGAAACTGTTTTCCATCAAAATCAGTTACTTGCCTCTGAACAAGAACGATCTTTTCTTGCTTAGCTACAATAGACTGAGCATCTCCGCCTTGTCTGAGTGCGATTGAAAGATACTTAACGAGATTTTCAGTCATAGCATTTAAGTTATTCATAAAACAGAGCAATCATATTCTTCGTTTATGGCAGTTTTATTAACTTCCAAGCCTATGCGATAGATCGCGCTTTGCATAAGCCCGCCTCGCTTCATACCAGCTCTGCAAAATCAGTAAAATAAATTTTCCCATAACGCCACCCCTTTGATTAAAGATTGACTTTCACCCACCCTTGTGAAGCCTTAATGGAAAGTAGAGGTCTATTTTGGCGTTCAAACATGACAGCGTGATGTCGCGCTGATGACCGCATGATTAATTAGCAGCTTTACTTAGGATGAGGGCGAATCAGGACTTTTTTGACATCCAAAGCCTCTGATAGGCCTAAATAAAACCTGATTTAAAACACTAAAATCCGTTTTGTCATATTACTTTGCTAGGATTGGTCTTATCTTGATTTGTAGATGGAAACCATATTGGCAAATATCAATATGAAGACGCAGTAAAGCAATTGCAAGAAACAGGCGCTATTGGTCTGGTTGATTTCAAAAACCTTCCACATGAAGATCTCGTAGAGTTATTTGAAGAGATCAAAGTGTGGTGTCCTTTATGCGAATGGCAAAGCAAAAAAGCTGCCGAAAGAATCCAAAAAGAAGAAAAAGAAAAAGAAAGACTGAAAATGAAGCAGCTATTCTGTCTTTAGGGAAGCGAAGCATAAACTTGATACCCCTTCCTGGCGTGCTCTCAATAATCAGCTGTGCTTGATGTCGATTGGCGATATGCTTAACGATGGCCAAGCCAAAACCCGTTCCACCAGTCTCTCGGGAACGGCTTCTATCCACTCGATAAAAACGCTCCGTCAATCGAGATAGATGTTCAGAAGCGATGCCAGGACCAGTATCGCTCACAGAAAACTTACCCTGTCCCTGTTCATTCACACCCCATTGCACGTCAATCGAGCCAATCTCATGGGTATAGCGAATCGCATTTGAAACTAGGTTACTAAAAGCGGAAAGAATTTCCCTCTCTCCTCCCAATAAATTTCGACTTGTATCTACGTGGAAATTTAGTACGTGCTTGCCTTGAGAAAGGGCTTCAGCATCGTTTTTTAACAGCGCCAATAAAGTTTCAACTTTTACCACTGTGTTCGTGGCTGGTAATGCATTGGACTCGAGATTGGCAAGGGTTAATAGATCCTCAACCAAACTTTTCATGCACTGCGCCTGGGACATCATCATGGTCAAGTACTAGTCCTGCTGCTCTTTCTTGAGATCCAAGGATTGGACCGTCTCCAGAAAACCCATTAACACCGTAATCGGCGTGCGCATTTCATGAGAAACGTTGGCCACGAAATCCCGACGCATTGCATCCGCTTTTTGCAGGTCAGTTACGTCCTGAACCAAAAGAAGGTGGCGCTTCTGACCAAAAGGGAAGGCTTGCAACATCAGACTTAAAGCGCTGTCCGAACCCATGCGCTCCATCAAAAGAGGCTCTTCAAAATTGCGTTTATTCAGATACTGAATAAATTCAGGACGGCGAATTAAGAAATTAATACGCTGCATGACATCGCGCTTAAATATCAGCCCCAAGAATCTTTCCGCAATACTATTACACCATTCAATTGGGTCATTCTCATCTAGCATCACAATGCCGTTAGGCGATGCCTGGAATGCCTCAATAAAGTGATCGTGTTGCTGCTCAATATTGCGAATCCGTTGCTTTAAATTCCGCACAAGACGTTGGAGTCTAAAAAATATCTCCTCCCAAAATCCGCTTGGCAAGGGTATGCTTTCGACCGAATCCGCAAGAAGATATTTTCTCAGGCGCGCTAGATTAATGTAGGCATATACAAGCGGTATCGATAACACCGCGCTTCCTGAGGCAATGGCCCACTCTGCGCCCCAAAAAGACATCACCATAAACGCGGCAGTCAATGCGACACAAATAATGACAAAAAAACGGGTTAGAACGGATAGCATGCTGCAATATTAGAGCATCTCTCGAACCCCCTAGTGATTTTGCTCAAAATCCAGGGGCGACTACTTAAGTCTCGGCAGGTGTCTTGGTAATGTGGTAACCGCTGCCACGCACCGTCTCAATGTAACGGTCGCAGTCAAATGGCGCGAGGGCGGCTCGTAAGCGTTTGATATGAACATCAACCGTTCTTTCCTCGCTATACACCTCACTACCCCAGACCTTATCCAACAGACTTCCCCGTGAGTGAACTCGTTCGGGATTAGCCATGAAATATTGCAATAGGCGAAACTCAGTTGACCCCAAGGCAATTGAGCTTGGCTCCCGGTTTGGCCAGATAGCCAATACATGATGAGAACTCGGATCTAGTTTCAGAGGGCCGACAGCCAGTGGTCCGGTATCCTCTATTGGCATCTGTCTTCTGAGTATTGCCCTAACACTGGCTATAAGCTCTTTAGGCGAAAAGGGCTTGGTGACGTAGTCGTCTGCGCCTGAATCAAGTCCTAGAACTTTATCCGCCTCATCGCTTTTTGCAGTGAGCATCAAGATTGGTAAAGATTTAGTAGGCTCATTTGAACGCAGCTCTTTAGCAAACTGTACTCCAGACTTCCCCGGCAACATCCAATCTAGAATGATCAGATGAGGCAATTGATCCCTCATCATTGTCAAGGCAAGATCCGTTTGCATTGCCCTTTCACCTTCATATCCCGCATGGGAAATGTTAATCGCGATCAATTCTGCAATTGATGGCTCATCCTCAACTATGAGTATGCGGTGAGTCATTATTAGCGATCCTAATTACTGTCTGTTCGCTTCGCGCACTAAATCTTCATGCGGAATATGACGAACATCAGAGCCTTTTGCGATATAAATCACAAACTCTGCAATATTTTTAGCATGATCACCGATGCGCTCAATTGCCTTAGCAATAGTGAGCATATCAAGACCCGTGCTAATCATGTGCGGATCTTCAAACATATAGGTAATCAGCTTACGGACAAATCCTCTAAATTCCTCATCAATCTGGCGGTCCTCTTGAACCACTTCGGCAGTCGCAATCGTATCTAAACGGGCAAAAGCATCAAGACTTCGACGCAGCAAAGAAATCGCCATTTGACCCGACAAACGAATCTCGGCAACGTTAATGTTATGTGGGAGCCCAGACTCAATTAAGCGCTTCGTACGATTAGCGACTCGCTCCGCTTCATCACCAGCACGCTCTAAGTTTGTAATAGCCTTTGATACCGCCATCACCAGACGAAAATCTCGCGCAGTAGGCTGTATACGTGCAATCAATTCTGTACAGGCTAGATCAACCTGAATCTCTAGATCGTTTACTAATGTTTCGTTCTCGATGACGACATTACAAGTATCGATATCCATTTGCGTAAAAGCGCGCATGGCTGTTGCAATCTGTGATTCAACCAAACCACCCATTTCAAGCAAACGGCTTGAGAGTGAGTTTAGATCGGCGTCGAATTGTGAGGATAGGTGTTTATCTGGCATATATGTCTCCAATTAACCGGCGCGACCGGTAATGTAATCTTCCGTCTCTTTACGCTTAGGCTTAATCAATATCTCGTCAGTTTTGCCATACTCAATGAGACTACCAGAGTACATATAGGCCGTGTAGTCAGATACGCGAGCTGCTTGCTGCATATTATGCGTCACAATGGCAATGGTGTAACCATTCTGCAACTCATGAATTAACTCTTCGACCTTACCAGTCGAGATGGGATCCAAAGCGGATGTTGGCTCATCCAGGAAGATTACCGAAGGTTTTACCGATACACCACGTGCGATACATAAACGTTGCTGCCGGTCACCAGACAACGATAAACCACTCTGATTTAGCTTGTCCTTAACCTCATTCCAAAGGGCCGCTTTATTCAGAGCCCACTCTACACGCTCATCCATTTCAGAGCGCGATAGCTTTTCATATAGACGCACACCAAAGGCGATATTTTTATAGATCGACATCGGAAACGGGTTTGGCTTTTGAAAAACCATACCGATTCTTGAGCGCAGCAAATTTAAATCCTGTCCTGGCTCGAGAATATTCTGCCCATAGAAGTTAATCTCCCCTTCCGCGCGCTGACCAGGGTTAAGATCGTACATACGGTTCAGAGTGCTAAGCAAAGTAGATTTACCGCAGCCTGATGGCCCAATAAATGCAGTTACCTCGCCTTGTTCGATATCCAAATTAATCTTTTTAAGACCCTGAAAGGCACCATAATAAACATTCAAATTGCGCACTTCAATAGCGTTAATAGCCGATTGATTCGACTCTTAATTTAACGTATCCACTCTACCCCCTTGACTATCACTCTGATTTAAGTCAAACATTGTTTTCAGATTACTCATCATCCCTGCACCTTGTCTCGAAATACCACGCGAGCAAGGATATTTAATCCAAGTACCGCAAAGGTAATTAGCAATGCACCACCCCACGCCAGGTCAACCCAATTGTCATAAGGACTCATTGCAAACTGGAAAATCACCACCGGCAAATTAGCGATTGGCGCATTCATATTTGTTGAAAAGAATTGATTATTTAAAGCGGTAAAAAGCAAAGGAGCTTTTTCACCGCTAACTCGAGCAAGCGCGAGCAAAATACCTGTCATCACACCACTCTGGGCGGCGCTCAGGGTCATCATGAAGGCCACCTTCCATTTTGGAGTACCCAAAGCATAAGCTGCCTCACGCAAGCTACCCGAAACCAAACGGAGCATGTTTTCGGTAGTGCGCACAACAACTGGAATCGCAATTAAAGCTAAGGCAATGGTGCCAGCCCATCCGGAGAAGTGACCGACTTGAGCAACTACAAACGCATAAACAAACAATCCAATCACAATAGAAGGCGCCGACAACATAATGTCAGTGACACAGCGCGTAACAGCGGCAACCTTGCTGCGATCTCCGTATTCGGCAAGATAAAGTCCAGCAAGCACTCCAACCGGGGTGCTAATTAATGTACAGCAGCCAATCAACATCAAACTACCAACAATCGCATTGGCAAGACCACCACGGTCAGATCCCGGCGCAGGAGTGCTATGCGTAAAAAGATCTAAGTGAATAGAAGAGAAGCCCTTCATCACTAAGACACTAAAAATCCAGAATAAAAAAAATCATACCCAATCCCATGGCAGCCATGGATAGAGTGAAGCCAATCTTATTAGTGAGTTTGCGACGCGCAAAGACTTCTGGGTTGATATGGTGGCCTTGTTCATGATTTCCAGCCTCGGCCTCACCAAATTCATTGGCAAGCGTAGAGGCAATCGACGTACCTGGTGCGCATAAGGAAGCCGATAGACGTTGCGCATTTCCAATCACAAAGGTAACCGCCATGGTTTCCCCTAGCGCCCTACCTAAATCGAGCATCACACCCCCAATAACGCCTACCTTTGTATAAGGCAGCACTACACTCTTAACCACTTCCAAGGTGGTGCCGCTAATACCATAGGCAGACTCTTGAAGAACGGGCGGAACGATCTCAAATACATCACGCATGACGGAGGCAATAAATGGAAGAATCATCATTGCCAGAATTAAGCCTGCGCAGAGAACGCCAATGCCATTGAAGGCGCCTGAAAATAAGACCCCTAATCCAGGGATTTTTCCCAAAGTAGCCGCTAGAGCAAGCTCAATGTATTCCGCAAATAATGGTGCAAAAATAAAGAAGCCAAACATCCCGTAAATACTCGATGGCACAGCCGCCAACAATTCCACTGCAGTACCTAGGGGTCTACGAAGTGGACCTGGACACAGCTCGGTAAGGAAAACAGCAATGCCAAAACTCAGCGGCACTGCACTCAATCAAGCAATGATGGAAGTAACTAAGGTGCCATAGATAGCAATTAAGTCGCCAAACTCCCCATTCACAATATCCCACTCTTGGGTAAAGAAAAAGCCGATTCCAAAGGTGTGCAGCGCTGGCCAGGCATTCATTACTAGCGAAATAATGATTCCCAACAAGGCAATCAAAACGCTACAGGCAAAAAAACTGCGTAATGCCATGAAATAAGAAATCCTGCACGCGTTGAATCTTGGCAATGCTGAGTGCCTGTGGCGTTGGAGCTGAATGAGATTGAGCGTTGTCCATCATAGTTTGCGCATATTGATACAGCCAAACAGCCCCACCTTAGTGGAGCCGTTTGATTTTTGTGAAGATAAGTCGCGATTCGCAAAATTTACTTTGTGATAATCTTGCTAAAAACGTGCTTGCGGATACAGTCAGTTGTTTTATCTGGCAAGTCAAAGAACTTCAATACTTCAGCTACGTTCGCTTTATTTTCTTGGTTTTTGTAAATCAGAATAAATGATGCGCCAGTAATTGGCCATGATTTAGCACCAGAAGCATTGGTAATAAATGTACCCATACCTGGAATTGCTGCCCAATCGGTACTCGCTGCAGCAGCCGAGAATGTAAGGTCATCTGGAGCAACAAATTGACCATCTTTATTCTTCAAAGAAATAAAAGTCATTTTGTTTTTCTTGGCATAAGCATATTCAACGTATCCAACAGAGTGCTTCACTCGTGTTACGTTTGCTGCTACACCCTCATTACCCTTGCCACCTACTGTGGAGGCTGCAGGCCACTTAACGGAAGCGCCTCAACCAACTGAGTCTTTAAACATCGAGCTAGTTTTAGCCAAGTAGTCAGTAAAGATCGCAGTTGTGCCAGAACCATCCGCATGCACAACAACAGTAATTGGACCACTAGGAATATTGACGCCTGGGTTCATGATTGCAATACGCTTATCACTCCAATCGGAGATCACGCCCTGGAAAATATCCAATAATGTTGGGCCATCCAACTTGATCTCGCCTGGTTTCACACCATCAACGTTAATCACAGGAACTACGCCACCAATAATTTCCGGGAACTGAACTAGGCCATCCTTTTCTAAATCATCGAATTTCACTGGATTATCAGTTGCACCGAAATCGACAGTTTTAGCTTTGATCTGTTTAATACCGCCAGATGAACTAATGGACTGGTAATTTAAGTTAGAACCGGTCTTGGCCTTAAATGCTTCAGCCCATTTAGCGTAGATTGGGTACGGGAATGTTGCGCCCGCGCCAGTCACGTCTACCGCAAATGCTGTTGGAGCCAATGAAATAGCGCCAATAACGAGGGCTTTTTTCAAAAAAGATTTCATTTAACCAGTCCTTAAATTGAATATGCGCAAGAGCGCGATACAAGAACGATACGGCGACAATGCGACAGCTATGTGACAAGTCCGTGACTCCCAAAAACTGCCTTAAAGGGGTCTCAAAGCGGTATTTGATCCAATCAAGGTACATGGGCGACACACCGGGAGTCGTAAAGTGGGTCTGCTCGCCTGGCAACTGAATTCTTGTCACATTTGCACCCGAAGCACACATCTGCTTTTGATAGAGTTCATGCATTACTGGAGGAACAGCGGTGTCTTTTGTGCCCGAATAAATAATGACTGGGGCAGCTGGATTTACAGGAGGAACACTGCCATCAATGAACGCTTTTATCCAAGCTGAAGAATTACTTGGTTGAGGTTTGATGAGGGACTTATAACGATCTCCATAGGCATAGGTAAAGCGATCAGCCATCACGTGAACGCATTTATTTCTGGAAAGCTTATCAGCCACCATTGCACCCTCATCAGTCAATACATCAGTTAACTTGAGACCAGGGAACGCCGCCTGCGTTCCCAATAGACCCATCATGTAGTGAGCAAATAAAAAATACATTCGGAACATTGGCCTGCGTGAAGCCATTCATGATTTTGACTGCTTCTTCATCATTACTTAGCGTTTTAGGCAGCATGACTGCTAAATCTTCAGGCGCCAATGCAACAAAACCTAAATACTCCAAACCATCGGCAGCAGTACCTTTTTGCGCCAGGTATTCAGGCTGGCTAGCGGCTGCAATCGTAGCGCCACCGCCTTGTGACCAACCATAGACAACGGTCTTTTTGCCTGCGCCCACTTCTTTCGTAGAGCCAGCTGCTCTAGCCGCATTAATCACATCCCGACCATTGGTGCGCGCAACAGCATATTGATGCTTACCGCCACCACCATGACCTTGATAGTCCGTTGCAACCACCACATAGCCTTGATCAATCAACTATTGACCATTCGGAATACCAAAATCTGTCCAAGACTCCCCAGCCATTAAACAGTACTCATTCAAAGCGCGAGTTGGATCGATGATTTGAGATGGGCCACAGTTTTGCGCAGAGCCGGTTGTGCCATGCGCCCAAGTCAAAACTGGCCTACCTTCTTTTGGCGCAGGCCCTACTGGAGCAATGATCGTACCCGTGGCAATTGTTTTTCGCCCAGCCACATCAAAAGAAATGTAGGCAATTCTCCAGGCCTGCGCCCCTTTCAGGGAAGTGGCTATCTTTTCTTACTGGATCACCTGGCCTAGATTACCTTCAGGCGCCATCTTCATGACTGAGGCATAAACAGGTTGCATTTGGGGATCAGCATGAGCTGCAGAAAAGCCAATACCTACCAAAGAACCAACTGCCAAAGTGGAGAGTATTTTTTTCATGATCTGGATAGTGGAATTGGGATTCAAAAACCTTAGTAAACACTATCCCAAAACAAGATCCAATGGTACGAAAATTTATTAGCCTTTGGCGGGGGGGGGGGAGACCAAAAATTCACCCTCCCTGCAAGTCCATCATTACCTATAAAGCCGATCTAATACATGGCTTGCAAGGTAAATTTACTCCAATCTCATCCATTCAGCATTACTAAATCTACGTTTAACTAGTGGGCAGATTGAACTCTCTGACAACATCACTCAACTTACTACAGCTCATAAATGACTAGTAGCTAACTGAATCAAATCTGATGCGCATACCTCCCAAGTTGGACGATGCAAAAAGATAAAAACCCCCATCAAAAGATGGGGTCTCAAAATAACGACTACGGGATAGACTCCCAAGGGCCGTCAAGGAGATAAAAATTAGCTAGAGAAACTCTCGATTAGTTTGCGACGCATTGGACGCAATACAAACCAAGCCAAGATTGCAGCAGCACCGTTAAGGATGATCGCTACCCAAAAGACAGATTCCCACCCACCAGTAACTGCAGCCAATACACTGAATAAAAGAACTAATAATGAAGCCGTTCCATTAGCCGTATAGCGAAGACCTGCATTGCCCGCCGCAAATTTTGAGCCAAATGTATCTGCATTGGTAGATGGAAAGAAGCTGTAAATCTCACCCCACGCAAAGAACACAAGACCGGTTAACAATACAAACATGACGGGGTCTTGACCGAAATAGTAAAGCCCAAGTATGCCTACGCACTCAAAAGAGAAGCATAAAGTCATCGTTTGTTCGCGGCCAATCTTGTCTGATACCCAACCAAAGAAAGGACGTGTAAGACCGTTTAATACTCGGTCTACAGTCAAAGCGAATGTCAAAGCTGGAAGGGCCAAACCAAGAATGCTTACAGTTACACCAGCAATTTTGAAGTCTTTAGCAATTGGGCCTAACCGTGCGGTAGCCATCAAACCACCAGCTGCAACCATGACAAACATCAGGTACATAATCCAGAACACAGGCTGCTTAACCATTGCAATGGTTGTATAGTCTTTGCGGGATTTAGCAATAGCAGACTTAACTGTAGTAATAGCAGACTTAACTGGCTTAGATAACATGCGACTTAAAAACACAACAATTGCTCCCTGCCCTATACCGAAATACCAAAACGCATTTTGATATCCATCAGCAGCAATCATCTTGACAATTGGAATAACGGTTAATGCAGAACCAGCCCCGAAACCGGCAGCAGTCATACCAGCAGCCAAGCCGCGAGGCTCTGGGAACCACTTAAGCACATTACCTACGCAAGTACCGTATACAGCGCCAGCGCCAACACCGCTAACTGCTGCAGCGATGTAAAGCATTGTTAAGGCATCGGCATGGGCGTTCATTATCCAGCCTAAGCCGCACAAGATACCCCCACCACATACCACCGGACGTGGACCGAATTTATCAACCAAATAACCCTCAATCGGAACAAACCAGGTTTCGGTCAAGACAAAAATCGTAAATGCTATTTGAATCGCTGAGCGGCCCCAACCAAACTTCTCATCAATTGGATTAACAAACAATGTCCACCCATATTGCAAGTTTGCAATCATGGACATGCAAATAATTCCAATTAACAATTGGAACCATCTACCCAAAATGGGCCTGCTGCAGCTTGATCGTTCATAACGTCTCCATTTTTAATTTTTAAAAAGATTGCATGTAATTATTCTTACTTAGACAATTTCTACATTGACTCATATCAAGATTATTTCAAGCACTTACATAGGGTTTTCCTGCTATGGATATCAGATCACCTTGTCGTGACGTAATGCGATTAAGTCATCAGTGGTGTAACCCAGCTCATGCAAAATCTCATCAGTGTGCTCACCAAGCAATCGTGAACGAGTGACTTCTGTTGGGCTATCAGACATCTTGATTCGGTTGCCAACAGTGAGGTACTTGCCACGAATCGGATGATCCACTTCAACCACAGTACCAGTAGCACGTAACGCGGGCTCCTCAGCCATTTCTTTCATGGAGAGAATTGGGCCACATGGAATCTCGTATTTATTCAATACATCCATCACTTCAAACTTAGTCATCGTCATGGCCCACTTTTCGATCTCGCCGAAAATTTCCATGCGGTGTGGCAAACGCGCCATGGGTGATGCAAACCGCACATCCGTAATCCAATCTTCACGACCGATTACCTTGCAAACCGCTTCCCAAACTGGAGCCTGAACGATGACATACATATAGGCGTTAGGATCGGTTTCCAAATCCTTACATTTCACAATCCAACCAGGCTGACCACCACCAGAAGCATTGCCAGCACGGGGTACGGAGTCGCCGAACTCACCATTCGGAAACTGCGGATACTCCTGCATCAAGCCGTTGCGCTCCAAACGTTGCTGGTCATGCAGCTTCACACGGCACAAATTCAATACCGCGTCTTGCATAGCCGCCAATACCTTTTGCCCACGGCCAGAGTGCGTGCGCTGATAGAGCGCAGTCACGATACCACAGGCCAAATGCAAACCCGTTCCACTGTCACCGATTTACGCACCGGCCACCATAGGAGGGCCATCATCAAAACCAGTTGTTGATGCAGAACCGCCTGCACATTGCGCTACGTTCTCATACACTTTGCAATCTTCATAGAGGCCAGGACAAAAGCCTTTTACAGAAGCCATGATCATCATTGGGTTGAGTTCTTGAATACGCTCCCAAGAAAATCCCATGCGATCGAGCGCACCCGGTGCAAAGTTCTCAACCATGATGTCAGAAATTTTGATCATCTTCTCTCACACTTCTTTACCCTCTTAAGTCTTCGTATCCAAAGTCAAAGAACGCTTGTTGCCGTTCAACATAGTGAAGTACAAAGCATCTGCACCTGGGCTATCACGTCATTGGCTACGAGTGACGTCGCCAGCGCCTGGACGCTCTACTTTAATAACGTCAGCGCCATACCAAGCCAACAACTGAGTGCATGCAGGACCTGCTTGTACGTGCGTAAAGTCAATAATGCGAATACCGTCTAATGGTTTAGTCATGCTTGTTTCTCCTTAAGTCTTTCTTGTTTGCTTCTAAATTAGTCTTGGATTACTTCGTAGCAGCTGCTGTGGATGGGTTTAAG
Source organism: Polynucleobacter necessarius (assembly GCF_900095215.1). NCBI lineage: Bacteria > Pseudomonadati > Pseudomonadota > Betaproteobacteria > Burkholderiales > Burkholderiaceae > Polynucleobacter > Polynucleobacter necessarius. Next base: position 1,058,049 of record NZ_LT606949.1, read on the forward strand.
TTTGTTAAACGTCCACTCTCAGTACCTGCGGTTTCATCAATCACAGCATTGATGAGGGCTGGTTTACCGGCTCTGAAGTGCGGTCAAAAATAGGGTTACCACACTTCAATGTTTCTAGTTCGCCAATTAATAATTTTTGGCGAATTTTATCTGAGACTTGAATCTTCAAGCGATTAATCACTTCCAGCGCATCCTTACAAGTCGTGTTGTCAGGTAAAGTTGGGCCGCTAGCAATGACCGACGGATCATCACCCGTAACATCTGAAACAAGATAGGTACTGACCTTGGCATTGCCACAATACCGCAATAATCCACCGCCTTTAATCTTTGAGAGATGTCTGCGAACACAGTTCATTTCATGAATGGTGGCACCAGAGGCTAGAAGTTGTGTATTAATACTCGTCTTATCTTCCACACTAACTCCGTCGGTAGGCAAGGCCATCAATGGTGAGCCACCACCCGATAACAAGCAAATCACTTGATCATCAGATTTAAGAGTGTGTAATAGATCTAATCTCTGCTGAACACCTACCTCACCCATATCATCCGCAACGGGGTGGGCTGCTTCAGTCACTTTAATACGTTCACAAGAAATGGCGTGTCCATAGCGTGCAATGCCTCGGCCTTCGATTTGTGCAAATTCCTCTGGCGACCAATATAAATTAGCAGCGTCCTAAAAGGACTTTGCCATCAGGCCAGAAGCTTTGCCCGCGCCCATAACAATTGTCTGACCATTGACCGGTCTAGGAAATTCTCATTTAAAGCAACAAAATTGGGGTTTGCAGCCTCGATTGAAACGTTTAGCAAATTATTTAGAAAGCTTGTATTTTTATCTTCAGTCATTCTCTATCTCCATTTATCCTGTATTTCTTAATCCTGCGGCAATTCCATGAATATCAACATGAATCCCTCTTTGGGTGGACTCATCCGCTATACCCTGGCGACTTTTCTTAATTAACTCTACTTTCAACCGATGTAGTGGATAAATATGCGGCATACGGCGTTTAATAGAATCAGCGAGCTGAGGAGCATTTGCCAACCGTCGATTATTACCTGTGATGAGCTCTAGTGCCTGAGTTGTTTTATTCCATTCGGCTTTAATCATGGAGAAAATATGTTCTCGCAGTTTAGGATCTTCCACTAACTCGCTATATATGGCAGAGATTGATAAATCACTTTTAGACATTGCCATATCAATATTTGAAATTAATGTATTGAAAAACGGTCACTCCGCATACATTCTTTTTAATAATGTTGTTACCGCTAATTTTTTATCGACATTAGACTGTTGGAGCAATTCGGTCACTCCTGAACCAAATCCATACCACCCAGGTAAGGTCAGACCACATTGCGCCCCACTAAATCCCCAGGGAATAGCTCTTAGATCTTCAATCGCCATCCCCTGCTTACGAGCTGACGGCCTTGATCCAAGATTTAATGTGGCAATTTCCTGTATAGGCGTAGCACTAGAAAAATACTCAGAGAATCCCTCTGTCTCATAAACCAACTCCCGGTAAGAAGACATGCTGATTGCTGAAGGTAAGTTAGCCGCCTCAAGACAGTCATCTGGAATTTTCTTATTTGTTGGCAACAAACTGGATTCCAAAGTAGCATCTACCAATATCTCCAAGTTATGGCGACCTAACCGGGGGGGGTTAGAGTACTTTGAACTGATTACCTCACCCTGCTCGGTTAGGCGTATTGGCCCAGAAGCCGTTCCAGCTGGTTGAGCTAGGATTGCATCGTGACTTGGGCCACCACCACGGCCAACTGTTCCGCCCATTCCATGTGCCAACCTTAATTGAATACCTTGAGAAGCGCCGTGTGTAAATACTTTTGAAAGGGTAACTTCTGCACAATACAACTCCCAATTACTCGTTACGATACCGCCATCTTTATTGCTATCGGAGTAGCCTAAAACAATATCCTGCTGCGCTCCAGATTGTTTAACAAGATCTGAGATTCCAGGAATTTCGTAGAATTCCTCCATGATGCTAGTAGAGTTACGCAAGTCGTCAATGGTTTCAAACAATGGTGATACCAGTATTTTGGTTTGAGAATTTCCTCGTAAGACTCCTGTAAAAATCCCAGTTGCTTTTTGGAGTGCTAGGCCATCCAATAAGTCGCTTACAGATTCAGTGTGACTAATAATGTAGTGACGAATTGATTCTCCACCATATAACCCCAGCAATCGTTTAGCAGTAGAGAAAATTGCCAACTCAGAGTTAGCTAGATCGCTATAGTCATAACCCGATATTAAAAGTGGGCGAACATCTTTTAAAGCCTTTATCAGCACGGATCGCTTTTGCTCTTCGCTTAGATTTGCGTAGTTCGGCTCAATTTGAGCTACTTTAAACAGCTCCGTTATCACTTCTTGATGTTTGTCAGAACTCTGCCTCAGATCGATTGTTGCCAAGTGAAATCCAAATGCACGAACCGAGCGAATAAGGGTATTCAATCGCTCATCCGCTAATGCCTGGGGGGCGTATGCCTCCAATGAATCCTTGATGATTGGTAAATCAGCAATCAATTCTCCTGGAGTGGAATATGCCAATTTAGAGGAATCGCCATTATTTTCAAATGCACTAAAAGTAACGCTAATACGATCAGCAATACCAACTAACGCTCGGCGATATGGCTCATTAATGCGGTGTGGATTCATATCGGACGATTTTTGCGATAATTTTTTAAGCTCATCACTGACATTAACGAAAAAATCAGATAACGATAGCTCTCTAACTAAGAAGGAAATCTCCTTTAGATAATGCTGACCTATTAAGTGTGCCTGGATGCGCATCGCATACTCAAGACAGTTCGCATCTACATTGGGATTACCATCTCTGTCGCCACCTATCCATTGCCCCATTCGCAAGAAAGCCGAAGATACTTCCTTACCAAGTACCTTTTCTAGTTGGGCATAAATTTTCGGAATATCACCGACAAATGTGAACTCATAGTATGAAAGCGCGTTTTCTACCTCATCGGCAACTGTCAAAGTGGAGCGTCTTAGTAACCTTATAAGAGATGGAATCTATCTTGTAAGAGTCGGGGTAACCTGAAAATCTTAGGCCCTCTCTCACCGTAATTTTTCGTAACGAGCTACTGGTAACAACAGCAATCTTTCCAGCCTCGGTTGCCACTATGGTTGGAGCACACCCTTTTGGGTCAATAATGGTCATAATTGGAAAGGATAGTTTGCCTGTGACGATGTTGTAACCGGGTGGCTTAGTTAAATCAAACTCACGCTTTGAAACCCCTTTGTGAATCACCTTCTTTTTGGGGTGCTCAAATCGCAAATACCCCTTGCTCACCAAATCTTCCAAGTCCTCTTTTAAGGTTTTGGATTCATAAAAAGTCTTAATTTCTTTTAGAGTGAAAGGCATCCCATCCATCCAATCAATGCCTTTTTGTACGGCCCACTCTTTACTGCGACGTTTTCTCAGCAAGGAACCTAGCAACTTTTTTTGTTCGCGTGTTACCTTGCCTTTATAGTCAATGTCCCAAGAATGGATGTTCCTACTTCCGCCACGCTTATCCTTGATGCACTTTCCCTCGAGATCTTTTAATGAATATTTTTTCAATAAAAGCTTCACAAAGGAAGGCTCCCCCTCATTCACATTGTGCTGAATGAATTGAAAGCAGGTTTTTTAGGTTCGGAGTGTACTCATTAATGATGGGAGATGCTTTCTTGTCACCCACAATATAGATTCTCTTGCGAACTTGGGGTACACCAAATTTCGATGAATCTAAAACAGCCCATGACACGTGGTAGCCAATTTTTTCAATGTCTTGAGAATGGTATCAAGCGTTTTCCCGCCATCATGGTTTACCAGTCCCTCTACATTTTCAAGAAGAAATCCGTGAGGAGATTTTTCTTTGAGAATTTTGACAATTGTAAAAAATAAGCGGCCCCTCTCATCCAAAAAACCTTTGCGATTTCCAGCAGCACTAAAAGGCTGACGAGGAAAGCCTGCCAGTAGATAGTCAAACTTGGGAATTTCTTTAGGGTCTATTTTGGTAATGTCGCCATGAATATGCGAGTTCTTAAAATTTTCTTTATAAGTAGTAAGTGCCGAATCTTTGATTTCGCCTGTAAAGACGCATGCTGTATGTACATTTAAGTTTTTTACATGCATTTTCAAAGCCGATTCTTGTACCACCCAATCCAGAAAACAAATCAATCATACGTATAGTTTTTTTCACGAATGCACCTAATTTTTTTCTATTTTAATCATTCATGACAATGGCGGAGAAGGAGGGATTCGAACCCTCGGTACTATTGCTAGTACGCCTGATTTCGAGTCAGGCACATTCGACCACTCTGCCACTTCTCCGGAATCGATTAAAAATTATAGCTAGCAATTCAGGATACCCTACTTACGATTATGGGATTTAAGGCTTCTTGAACCTTAGAAGCAAAAACCCAATAATTATCCATGGTCAAAAAATCACAATCAAACCCGAAAACATCCAAACCGCCTTTTAATAAGGCAAAGTTTCTTCGTGAAACAAAAGAGCTTCGAGACTCGATGAAAATGGGTAAATCAGTTATCAGACAAATGCGTGATGAAGCTCGGTATTAATTAAATTGGTTTGAGCACTGCTAAACCACCCAAGTAAGGCTGCAATGCCGTAGGAATTGCAATGCTACCGTCTACTTGTTGCTTATTCTCCAGCAAGGCAACCAATGCTCTACCTACTGCAAGGCCAGAACCATTTAAGGTGTGCACCAATTCTGGCTTGGCTTGACCCTCTTTGAATCTAGCTTGCATGCGTCTTGCCTGGAAATCGCCCATGCTGGAGCATGAGCTAATTTCTCGGTAAGCATGTTGTGATGGCACCCACACTTCCAAGTCATAAGTCTTGGTGCTGCCAAAGCCCATATCACCAGTACAGAGCAATACCTTTCTATATGGAAGCTCTAAAAGCTCTAGGATTCTTTCCGCATGGCCTGTGAGATCTTCTAATGCTTCCATAGAATCTTCTGGTTTGGTGATTTGCACCAACTCTACTTTGTCGAATTGATGCTGACGAATCATGCCACGCACATCACGACCATAGCTGCCCGCTTCTGAGCGAAAACATGGTGTGTGAGCCACGAATTTCATTGGTAAGTTATCGGCATTAACGATTTCATCTCTAACCAAATTAGTTACTGGTACTTCTGCTGTCGGAATGAGGTAGAAGTTTTCTGTTTTTGCTTCACCCTCATTTGTTCCTTTTGTATCTTCACCACCCATTTGACGAGGCACTTTAAATAGATCTTCTTCAAACTTGGGTAGCTGACCTGTACCGCGCATTGAAGCCGCGTTCACCATGTATGGCGCATAGACCTCTTGGTAGTTGTGTGCCGTAGCGTGGGTATCAATCATGAACTGCGCTAAGGCGCGGTGCAATCTAGCAATAGGTCCCTTGAGAACCACAAAGCGCGAACCGCTGATCTTGGCGACCACTTCAAAATCCAAGCCTAATGGACCACCGAGATCAACGTGATCTTTAATCTCAAAATCAAAAATGGGTTGCTCACCCCAACGCTTGACTTCTTTGTTTTCCGTTTCATCTTTGCCAGTAGGCACAGAGTCATCTGGCAAGTTAGGGATACCAATTAAGAAATCAGAAATCTCTGCTTGAAGCGTGCTTAATCGTGCTGCGCCAGATTCCATATCCGTGTTCACTTGTGCAACCTCAGCCATTTCAGCTGCCGCATCCTCGCCCTTGCCTTTTTTCATGCCAATTGCTTTAGACAACTGCTTGCGTTTGGCTTGCAATGCTTCGGTACGGGTTTGCAAAGTTTTGCGTTCCGATTCCAGGGCGTTGAATTTCTCAACATCCAATTGGAATTTGCGAGTCGCTAAACGCGCAGCAACTGCGGTGATATCTTTGCGGAGTAATTGCGGATCAATCATATGGAGCTTTACTTGGGTCTGGTTCGGTACTGATTAAGTATTTAGTAAATCTGGTGGCTCTAGTTCAAGCGCAAGACTTCCGCCCCAGCTGGCGGAGTAAACGTAAAGCGATTGGCTGGCAGGTTCACATTGAGTTGAATCTTATCCAGGGTAACCAGGACTACGCTTCCAAGCCCATCGGTTAACTCCAGCGCTTTGGGCAAGCCATTGGTCATGCCGATGGAGATCTTGGTATAGGGAAGATCATTTTTGTTCTTAGCACTAGGATCCTGTTTAGGAGTCAGGGCTACCCACTTCATGCCTAAGCGCTCTTCGCTTTCAAGCAAGTCAAAGTGCTGATCCAGGGAAGCTTCACCAAACAAAATGGCTGCCGGTGTTGAAGCGAGAGCTTGGCCTGCTGGACGAAAGGTTGCCTGGTTTAAATCTGTATCCCACAAGATCAATTGCTTACCATCAGCAATGAGCTTTTGCTCGTATGGTTTTTGGGTATCCCAGATAAAACGTCCAGGACGCTGAAACACAAAATGCCCCTGGGTTTGGCGTACGAATTTTAAACCCTTGTCTTGTGACTCATTGGCTTTAGGTGCGCGTAACTGTTGCTGCACAAAATCACCTTCAGCAGTTTTGGAGTTGCGTACAAATTGACGTAACTGCTCTACGCCGCTTTCAGATTGGGAGAATGCTGCACTTGAAAAAAAGATACTGGCAATTGTCAAAATTGCTACATTTAGAAATCTTGTCATGAATACTTACTCAGAGGGGCGATGCAAAACCTCGCGATTACCACCGTTACCCATTTTAGAAACAAGGCCCGCTTTTTCCATATCTTCAAGTAAACGGGCTGCACGGTTGTAACCGATGCGCAAATGACGCTGTACCAACGAGATGGATGGACGCTTGTTTTCGAGAACGATGGCCACTGCTTGATCGTACAGCGGGTCGGCTTCGCCACCACTTTCACCGGTTAAGGCATGGACATTGGCTTCATCAGCACCTTCGAGTACACCATCAATGTAATTGGCTTCACCCTTCTCTTTGAGCCACTCAACCACGCGGTGCACTTCATCATCAGATACGAATGCGCCATGCACACGTACTGGCAAGCCAGTTCCCGGCGCCATGTAGAGCATGTCACCCATACCGAGCAATGCTTCTGCGCCATGCTGATCCAAAATCGTACGACTGTCAATTTTGGAGCTGACTTGGAAAGAAATGCGGGTTGGCACGTTAGCCTTAATCAAGCCAGTGATCACGTCAACGCTTGGACGTTGCGTTGCCAATACCAAATGAATACCTGCTGCACGAGCCTTTTGCGCGATACGCGCAATCAACTCTTCAATCTTCTTGCCAGAAACCATCATCAAGTCGGCCAACTCATCGATCACAATCACAATCACTGGCGCTTTGTAAATTGGTTCTGGATCATCCGGAGTTAAGCTAAATGGATTGGTGAGTTTTTCACCTTTCTCTTCCGCTTCCGCAATCTTCTTATTAAAGCCGGCTAAGTTACGAACACCGAACTTGCTCATCAGCTGATAACGGCGCTCCATCTCATGTACTGCCCAATTAAGCGCATTATACGCCTGCTTCATATCTGTTACCACTGGGCACAGCAAATGCGGGATCTTGTCGTAGATTGCCATCTCCAGCATCTTCGGATCAATCATGATCAAACGCACTTCGTCAGGCTTAGCCTTGAACAGGAGCGACAAAATCATGGCATTAATACCAACAGACTTACCAGAACCAGTAGTACCCGCAACTAAGCAGTGGGGCATCTTGGCCAAGTCAGCCACCATAGGGCTGCCGGAAATGTCTTTACCGAGAGCCAGTGTGAGCAATGAATGATTATCGTTATAGACCTGTGAAGTCAGAATCTCTGACAGATATACCGATTGACGTGTTGGATTTGGTAATTCCAAAGCCATGCAAGTCTTGCCAGGAATGGTTTCCACTACACGCATACTGACTACGCCTAGTGCGCGAGCTAAGTCACGTGAGAGATTAACAATCTGACTACCCTTCACGCCAACCGCTGGATCAATCTCGTAGCGCGTCACTACTGGGCCAGGGTAGGCAGCAATCACGGTTACCTGAACATTGAATTCCGCTAACTTGCGTTCAATTAAGCGAGAGGTAAATTCCAAGACTTCAGCAGAAATAGTTTCTTTGGCTTCAGGCACTGGATCGAGCAATGCCAGTGGCGGCAATTCTGAATCCGAAATATCCACAAATAGTGGCTGTTGTTTCTCACGCTCCACTCGCGCACTCTTTGGAATTTCGACTGGTGCGCGCACAATTTGCACAGGCGCTGCAACTTCAACACGACCGCGGAACTCTTCTACAAGCTCGTCACGTTCTTCAGCGGCAACTTCACCTAACTTGCGATCTTCCTCGCTATCGCGACGCTCACGAATGCGGTGATAAGCCACCTCTAAGAAACGTCCTACTTTCTCCGCAACGTCTAACCAGGAGAAATGCAGGAATAAAGATAAGCCAGCACATAGGCCAAATAGCAAGACTACAGTAGAGCCAGTAAATCCGAGAGACATTTGCAATTGGTCGCCAATCAACTCACCCAAAATGCCGCCAGGCGGCCTAGGAAGCTGCCAAGACAGCGAATGCATGCGAATGGACTCAAGACCCATGCTGCACGCTAAGGTCAAACCAAACCCCAACCAACGCATTAATAAGGAGTCTGGCTTCGCCTCTGGGGCTGGCGGCAAAGGAACGCTCCACAGCTCACGCCAGCCATCGAGGACTCGACGCCAAAACAAGGCTACCCACCAAAAGGCAGAAATACCAAAGATATAGAGCATTAAATCGGCTAAATAGGCCCCAAAACGACCCCCCAGGTTCTTGGGCGCCTCAAAACTGGCATGAGACCAGGCTGGGTCAGCCCTGGAATAGGTCAGCAAAATGGCGAAGAAGCCCAGGCAAAGAACCAGGGAGATGAACCAGCGAGCCTCTAATAAGAGGCGGGGCATCCTCCCCTGCCCACCATTTTCTGGGGGGTCAGGGCTCAATGGAGTCTTGGACTTCGGGTATGCGGTTCTAGCCATGTTCTACCATTGTAAACAAGCAAATCTATAATTTGGATATGACTACAAATACCCCAAAACACTCTAAAGTTCTGATCCTCGGCTCTGGCCCTGCCGGCTATACAGCCGCAGTCTACGCTGCCCGTGCAAATTTAAACCCTACCATCATTACAGGCCTGGCTCAAGGGGGTCAATTAATGACCACCACCGACGTGGAAAACTGGCCAGCTGATGCTGATGGCGTCCAAGGCCCAGAGCTCATGGATCGTTTTTTGAAACATGCTGAGCGCTTTAATACCGAAATCGTTTTTGACCATATTCACACGGCAGCCCTCAAAGAGAAGCCGATTCGCTTAGTCGGTGATTCTGGAACGTATACCTGCGATGCCCTCATTATTTGTACCGGCGCTTCTGCTCAATACATTGGACTGCCAAGTGAAGAAGCATTCATGGGTCGTGGTGTTTCCGGTTGCGCAACCTGTGATGGTTTCTTTTATCGCAATCAAGATCTTTGCGTAGTAGGCGGTGGTAACACCGCAGTTGAAGAAGCGCTCTACCTCACTGGGATCGCCAAGAAAGTAACCGTGATTCATCGTCGCGATAAATTCCGCGCTGAGCCAATTTTGCATGACCGCTTAATGGCGAAAGTAGCTGAAGGCAAAGTGGAGCTCAAATTGAACTCCACTCTCGATGAAGTTCTTGGTGATGAAAAAGGTGTTACTGGTGTACGCATCAAGAAACAAGATGGCAGCACTGAAGACATCGCTGTAACTGGCGCCTTCATTGCCATTGGCCACAAACCGAATACCGAACTCTTCGTTGGCCAGCTTGATATGAACAATGGCTATCTCAAGACCCACTCCGGCCTTGAAGGCAAGGCCACCGCTACCAATATCCCTGGTGTGTTTGCAGCTGGCGACGTACAAGACCACATCTACCGTCAAGCCATTACTAGCGCCGGCACTGGTTGTATGGCCGCATTAGATGCGCAACATTATTTAGAAACATTGGAATAAGTTTTCTAACTGCGCAATAGAAAAACGCCTAGTATGCTAGGCGTTTTTCTATTAGGGGAGCGATGCTGCAACCCAGTTTTCAAGAGCAAGGTTTAGAACCCTCTTAAACTCAGACATATTATTAGTAACCAAAGTTAAGCCGTGACTTCTGGCGTGAGCTGCAATATGAATATCATTTATTCCAATGGGCTGACCCGCGCGCTCTAGAAAAGCCTTAATTTGCCCATAATGCTGAGTTGCATTAATGTCATATGGCAAACCCTCTAGATGGCTAACAAAGTCTTCAATAACATTGAGATTTTTGTCTACATGCGCACTTTTTTCAGCGTCATAAATCAGTTCTGCCAATGTAATTGCTGATATAGCCATGCGATTAGCATTTTTGTTGAAAACTTTAAGCGCCTCTAGTGGTTTTCGCTTTATGACATAAATAACAATATTTGTGTCTAATAAGTACTTCAGCACTAGAGAGGTTTCCTATCGCCTTGCTCCTGAGAGCCTCTCTTATTCATGAAGTCTTCGCTTACACCTTCTGCAGTCAAAAAGAAGTTGTCCCACATATTTTCTATAGGCGCAATGATGCGCTCACGACCTTTTGAGCGCACGTTAACCTTGCGCACATTTTCCGGAAATCGCATTTCTGCAGGCAATCTCACCGCCTGAGTACGGTTGTTGGTGAACACTGTTGAAATAGCCAAAATTTGACCCTCTTATATAGCAATTAATCTAATTTCAACCCCTTTGAGGGGAATGGCCGCCATTATTGGGCTTGAGTGAACTTTTGTTCAACATTTCCCACTCCAGATCATCCTCCATTTCATGCGCGAAGATTTGCATCTATGTAACCGGATTTAATGCCTCAATATCGACAAAACCCTTTGGAAAGGTTTTGGAATTTGTAACATCCACGCTTACTCTAATTAACTTAAATTTTTTCATAAACCAAATAATCATTAAAGAAATAACCAGATTATCGAAATAGCGATACCAATAAAAAACGCCTAGCAGTGCTAGGCGTTTTTGTTTGTTGCTACTACTTATTTCTTGCTTTTGATTTTCGTTATTTCTTTTGTTGCGTAACCAGAAATCACTGGCAAGAGTGGTACGATGAGCAATGCCACGATGTTGATGATCTTGATGAGTGGGTTCACAGCAGAACCCGCAGTATCTTTGTAAGGGTCGCCTACGGTATCGCCAGTTACTGCTGCTTTATGCGCTTCAGAACCTTTGCCGCCGAAGTTACCCTCTGCGATATATTTCTTCGCATTGTCCCAAGCGCCGCCACCAGTACACATGGAGATCGCGACAAATAAGCCGGTCACGATCGTACCCATGAGCAAACCACCCAATGCAGCAGGTCCTAATAAGAGACCAACAACGATTGGAGCCACTACCGGCAAGAGAGAAGGAACAATCATCTCCTTAATCACTGCTGAGGTAAGCATGTCCACCGCCTTACCGTACTCCGGCTTGGCAGTGCCCTGCATGATTCCAGGAATGTCACGGAACTGGCGACGCACTTCCTCAACTACCGCTCCAGCGCAACGACCAACCACTTCCATCGCCATTGCACAGAACAAGTAAGGAATCATGCCACCAATAAAGAGGCCAATGATCACCATGTGGTTAGACAAATCAAATGACACTTGCTGGCCAATACTCTTCAAGGCATGGGTGTAGTCAGCAAAGAGTAGGAGTGAAGCCAAACCAGCTGAACCAATCGCATAACCTTTAGTCACGGCTTTAGTGGTATTGCCAACGGCATCTAATGGATCAGTAATATCGCGCACCGCCTGTGGCAAACCTGCCATCTCTGCAATGCCACCTGCGTTATCGGTAATTGGCCCATAGGCATCGAGTGCCACCACAATGCCCGCCATCGACAACATCGCAGTAGCTGCAATCGCGATACCGTACAAACCAGCCAACCAATACGCCGCCAAAATCGCTGCGCATACAAAGAGCACTGGATAAGCAGTCGCCTTCATCGAAATACCTAAACCAGCAATGATGTTGGTGCCGTGACCTTTGGTAGATGCTTCATCAATATGTTGCACTGGTTTGAACTGAGTGCCAGTGTAATACTCAGTAATCCAAACCAATCCCGCTGTCAGCAGCAAACCAACTACGGTTAAACCGAACAAGCGCCATTGGCTACCAGGGATGCCAAAAGCATCATCTGGCATGATGAAATTCGTCACGAAGTAGAGAACGCTATGAGTGACAAACCGCCAGCGATGATCAAGCCTTTATACAAAGCAGGCATCACATTCTTCATACTAAGAGTTGCTTTTACAAATGAGCAGCCGATGATCGACGCAATGATCGAAACGCCACCAAGTACGAGTGGATAAATAATCGCGGCTACTGGTGCAGCGGCAACCATTCACGAACCTAAGACCATGGTTGCAATTAAAGTGACCGCGTAAGTCTCAAACAAGTCAGCCGCCATACCTGCGCAGTCACCGATGTTGTCGCCGACGTTATCAGCAATTACAGCAGGGTTACGTGGATCATCTTCCGGAATTCCGGCCTCAACCTTACCTACTAAGTCAGCGCCAACGTCTGCACCCTTAGTAAAGATGCCACAGCCTAAACGCGCGAAGATGGCGATGAGCGAGGAACCAAATGCTAAACCAATCGCGGTCGCAAAATCGAGGAAGAGCGCCATTAGAACGGTCAAAACCACCCCGACCACGGCAATCGTTTTGTATTGGCGCGACAAGTATGCCGCCGCATTCTGCTGAATCGCCTCGGCAATTTCTTGCATCTTGGCGTTGCCAGTGCTTTGCTTCAAGATCCAGCCACGCATCACAAACCCGTAAATTACGGCTAGCACACCGCACGCCAAGGCAAAATACAAGCCTAAAGTGACATTACTCATGCTTGAACTCCCTAAAGTTAATCATTTGTTAATCTTTATTGTTTTGCATAACCCGCACTTAGGTAGACCTGGTTCGCGAAAGCTATAAACTATGGTCTTGAAGCTTTATCAGTATGTAGCAGAATCACCCCTGCGCCCCCTTTATATAGGATCAGAGTATTTACTAACCACTATTCGGAGTATTTATGAGTCTCGACAACGTCAAGCCAGGTACAAAGATCCCTGAAAGCTTCAACGTCATTATTGAAATCCCAATGAATGCGGATCCAATCAAATATGAAGTAGATAAAGAGAGTGGCGCAATTTTCGTTGACCGTTTTATGAGTACTGCAATGCACTATCCATGTAACTATGGCTACATCAACAAAACAATCGCTGGTGATGGCGACCCTGTTGACGTTCTCGTAATCACTCCATTCCCACTCATTCCAGGTGTAGTTGTTAGCTGCCGCGCTATTGGCATCTTGCACATGGAAGATGAAGCTGGTCAAGATGCTAAATTGTTAGCCGTACCTGAAGACAAAATTTTGCCTATCTACACTCACTGGCAAAAACCAGAAGACATCAACCCACTTCGCTTAAATCAAATCCAACACTTCTTCGAGCACTATAAAGATCTCGAAAAAGGCAAATGGGTACAAGTAAAAGGCTGGGGTGATGTTGCTGATGCGCATAAAGAAATTCTGGAAGGCATCGAACGATACAACAAAGAGAGCAAGTAATTTTCTAAATTATTGATAAGGCTTTGTGAAACGGAGTGAGCGCACAAAAGATTGCTTTAGCCCAGATCAACCCATTACTGGGTGATTTGGATGGCAATGCGCAACTCATTCACAAGGCCGCTCTTGATGCCTTTAAGCAAGGCGCCAAACTCGTAGTAACCCCGGAGCTCTCGCTCACTGGCTACCCCCCTGAAGATTTATTGCTCCGCTCTGCTTTTATTGAAGCTGCAGAGCAGCAGCTTGAACTCTTGATGAAAGAGCTCGCTCAATATTCCGAGCTGACCGTTATTGTCGGTCACCCAAAACACACATCAGCAGGCCTGCAAAACTACGCATCTGTTTTACAAAACGGCAAAATCATTGCGGGCTATGCAAAACAAGAATTACCCAATCACGAAGTATTTGATGAGGTGCGTTACTTCGTGCCAGGCAATCAATCCTGCGTATTTGAATGCGAAGGCATTTGTTACGGATTGATTCTCTGTGAAGATGCGTGGCATGTTGGTCCAGCTATGCAAGCCTATGCTGCTGGCGCTCAAACATTACTAGTGCCCAACGCCTCGCCCTATCACCTCAAGAAAGAAGAGTTACGCATTGAAGTATTGCGTGAGCATATTGCAAAGACTCAAATGCCGCTGTTCTACGTCAATGCGGTTTGCGGCCAAGATGAATTGGTGTTCGATGGCGGCTCGTTTGCTTTAAATGGCAAAGGTGAAGTCATGATGGCGATGCCCCAGTTTGAGACCGGCTTGGGCTTTGTTTCAGTCTCACCTTCCGGTGAGCTAGACAAAGGCTTCATTGCCCCACCCCAATCCGTTGAAGCACAAGCCTATCAAGCGCTCGTCTTGGGTGTGCGTGACTATGTCAGCAAAAATCGCTTCCCTGGCGTCATTATTGGGCTTTCTGGTGGTGTCGATTCCGCTTTGGTTCTAGCGATTGCGGTAGATGCCTTGGGTGCCGATAAAGTGCGCGCCGTCATGATGGCTTCTCGCTATACAGCGGATATCTCCTGGATCGATGCGCGTGAGATGGCTCAAAATTTGGGCGTGCAATACGATGAGATTCCGATTAGCGGCCCAGTAGACGCTTTAGAGGAAGCGCTTGCAGAACAATTTAAAGATTTACCAGTAGACGCTACTGAAGAAAATATTCAGGCGCGTGTGCGCGGCACTTGATTGATGGCACTCTCGAATAAAACAGGTCGCCTTGTATTAACCACTGGCAACAAAAGCGAAATGGCTGTTGGTTACTGCACTCTCTATGGCGACATGGCTGGCGGCTTCGCAGTCATTAAAGATATCGCCAAGACACTGGTTTATCGCTTATGTGCTTACCGCAATAGTCTGACACCAGTCATTCCCGAACGGATTTTGACCCGTGCGCCTTCTGCAGAATTACGTCCCGATCAAAAAGATCAAGATAGCCTGCCATCCTATGAAGTGTTAGATGGCATTGTTGAGCGCTATATGGAGCAAAACCAATCAATTGCGCAAATCATCGCCGCAGGCTTTGATGCTGAGAGTGTCGAAAAGGTAACGCGCTTGATTAAGTTAAATGAATACAAGCGTCGTCAAGCACCACCGGGTGTCCGCGTAACTACCCGCGCGTTTGGCAGAGATTGGCGCTATCCAATCACATCGCAATTTAGAGCCTAGACACCCAAAAACTGCCGGATTTTTGGCAAGCCACTCAAGTTCTAGATATGATTACTGCATTAGGGGGAATAAATGAAATTAATTACATCCATCATTAAGCCGTTCAAACTCGATGAAGTACGTGAATCATTGGCTGAAGTAGGCGTTACAGGCTTGACCGTTACTGAAGTCAAGGGTTTTGGCCGTCAAAAAGGTCACACCGAGCTCTATCGTGGCGCTGAATACGTGGTCGACTTTTTGCCCAAGGTAAAAGTAGAAGCAGTGGTATCCGATGACCGCGCGGAAGCCGCTATCGAAGCAATTACCAAAGCAGCCCGTACCGGCAAGATTGGTGATGGCAAGATTTTTGTTACCGCAGTAGAGCAAGTCATTCGCATTCGTACCGGCGCAACCGATAACGCAGCAGTTTGAAAACTGCTTCAGCCCATTATTCAAAACAGCGACTTAGTTAGCCGCTGTTTTGATTTGAACTATTTTTTATTGAATCAACGCAACTGAGAGTCAGTTGAATTTAATGGAGCAACAGGCTGAATCATTTCAGCCGGCTCCAAAATAATCGTTTTGCTACCTGTACTACCAATGCGAACCTTCGCGCCCTGGTAGTACAGATAAACCTGGTTTAAGCCGCCCGTTAACACCTTCAGTGGCGGCTTGCCATACACACTCACACCAACACCAGGCTCTAAGTTTTTGCTCTGCGTCTTGCCAGCAGCATCCACTAAACAAACTGTTTGAGCAGTTTTTGACTGTAGATAAACCATATCGCCCGCTTTTTTGGGCGCATCCGGCTTGTAATTTAAAGCTGCCGCATCAGCAGCTGGGCATTCGGATGAAGCCACTGCCGCAGCCGGCTCTGGAGCAGCAACATCGGCGGCAGGCTTGGCATCTGCAGCCCCCGCTGGAGGTGCCGCCTCTGGAGTCATCTCTTGAATAATGACTACCTCTTCTTTTACTGGCTCAGGAAAAAATAAGGGGCGTAAGTTCACGACAGAAAAAACGACTGCGGTCCCAATAGCGACTAGGAGAAAAAGTTTCTTTTTTTTGGGTTTGCCTGCGTTTTAGATTTCATACCGTAATCAACAATACCGTCGGATATTTTTTATTGTTGATTTTTTCAGGCTTAGATGCCGCTACTTTTTCTGCTGGAGCAATTTCTTTTTTTTCTTCTGTTTTTCTACTTTTGCTTTTTCAGCATTGGGGGTGTTCTCAACGGCAAAAGTCTTCGCCCCCTCCTGCAAATTTACTTTTGTGTCAGCGGTCTTAGCGGGTTGTACTGCATCACCAAAATCAAATGCCTCTTCGGGCTTGAGCTTTAATAATTCAGAGACCTTTTTGGCGGCTGTAACCTTATTTTGATCGCCGTAAAAACTACTACCCTCACCACTTTCGCTTTGCTCTATTTGGCGAACCGAGAAACAAGACATCCCAGACAAGTCCTTTGTACTTAAACCAAGACTTTCTCTGGCTTTTGTAAAAGCTTCTTTACGTATCTGCGGAAGTTTGTCTGATTTATTCACTATGCAGTAATCATCTTATACGGAATTAACATTATTAATACTAATACCACAGCACTACACGAGCCATTAGCCACAAAGCTCACTATTTATAAAGGATGATTCTAAATATTGGATTCAAGATACTTTTTAACCAGCACCTGCAATGAATCCGCATGCATTTTGTCCATTACCCTAGCCTTATGCACTTTAATAGTGGCATCCGTAGTGCCCAGCTTTACCGCTATATCCTTATTTAGCAGGCCTTTAATGAGCCATCCACAGACCTCGCGCTCTCGAGGAGTCAGACTTGCGTAATCCTTCTTAGCCTCAACATCCAGGGAAACCCGCCTGAGCTGACGATCATCAAACTCAATCGCATCAGAAACCGCCTTCAGCAGCTCCTCTAGGTTAAATAGGAAATCTAAAGCCCCCTTCTTTAATCCCTGAACAATCCGATGGAGATGACTTTGTCCGATCACAAATACGATGGGTGTTTTGCGACCCAATTTGTGGAGCTTTTCCTGCAAATCAAACCCGGTCAAAGCCGGCATCTGCATATCCAAAAAAATGACCGCAGGAGATACAGGAACCGATTTTTCCAAGAAAATAGCGGCCGAAGCATAGTCTTCAACGAGATAACCCAATTCCCTGAGCATTCTGGAAAGAGAAACCCGCATGGATTCATCATCAATTAGGTAGATATGGCCGACTTTAGTCATTGAATTCAAATGGAAAAGTAATAGATGGGCTAATGTACTGCAGCGTCTTTTGCATAGCTATTAAGTTTGAAGCTAGCATTCTGAGCTTATATTGATGATTTAATGAGATTTTTATATTGCATTGCAACAATTGGCCTGATTTACCTGACCCCCTCTAAAACACCCTAAAACCCATCTCACGACACAATAGAGCCTTTCGACACAAACCTTTTCTGGAGTAATTAGCATGAAACGCCTTAATGAACGCTCGCGTAATGTCACCGAAGGCGTTGCTCGCGCACCCAATCGGTCGATGTATTACGCAATGGGCTACGAAGAAAAGGATTTCGTCAAGCCAATGGTTGGTGTTGCGAATGGTCACTCCACTATCACCCCCTGCAATAGCGGTTTACAAAAATTAGCCGACGCTGCGGTTTCCGCACTTGAGGGCGCTGGCGCAAAAGCGCAAATGTTTGGCACGCCGACCGTTTCTGATGGCATCGGCATGGGTACCGAGGGGATGAAGTATTCACTCGTCTCACGTGAGGTCATTGCCGACAGTATTGAAACTTGCGTCAATGGCTTGTGGCAAGACGGTGTAGTAGTCATTGGCGGCTGCGATAAAAATATGCCAGGCGGCATGATGGCTTTAGCAAGAACCAATGTTCCTGGTATCTATGTATACGGCGGCACCATTAAGCCAGGCCACTACAAAGGCAAGACTCTTAATATTGTTTCCGCGTTTGAAGCAGTTGGTGAATTTACCTCCGGCAGAATGAATGAGGAAGATTTAAAAGGGGTGGAGCAACACGCCTGCCCAGGTAGCGGATCTTGTGGTGGCATGTATACCGCCAACACCATGAGCTCCGCCTTTGAAGCCCTAGGCATGAGCCTTCCTTACTCTTCCACTATGGCTAACGAAGATGCCGAAAAAGTCGCTAGCGCACACGATTCTGCTGTTGTATTGGTTGAGGCAATTAAAAAGAATTTGCGCCCACGCGACATCATCACTAAAAAATCCATTGAGAATGCCGTAAGCGTGATCATGGCGGTTGGTGGATCCACCAACGCAGTGTTACATTTCTTGGCCATTACTAGCGCCGCTGAAATTGACTGGGCTATCGATGACTTTGAACGCATTCGTAAACGCGTGCCGGTCATCGTTGATATGAAACCATCTGGAACTTATCTTGTAACTGATTTACATCAAGCAGGTGGCATTCCACAAGTCATGAAGATTTTGCTTGATGGTGGATTTCTCCACGGCGATTGCATGACCATTACCGGTAAAACCATTGCCGAAACATTAAAAGATGTTCCATCTGTACCACACGCAGATCAGAAAGTCATTCGCGCTTTAGATGATCCTTTATACAAGCAAGGTCACCTGGCCATCCTGAAGGGCAATATCTCTCCAGAGGGTTGTGTTGCGAAAATTACCGGCCTCAAGAATCCTTCAATCACTGGTCCAGCTCGGGTATTTGACTCCGAAGACGACGCCATGACAGCCATCATGGCGCAAAAAATTAAGGATGGTGACATTGTTGTGATTCGTTATGAAGGCCCTAAAGGTGGCCCTGGTATGCGTGAAATGTTAGCTCCTACCTCTGCCCTAGTGGGCCAAGGCTTGGGTGAGTCAGTAGGCCTCATCACCGATGGTCGCTTCTCCGGCGGAACTTGGGGCATGGTTGTGGGTCACGTAGCCCCTGAAGCGTATGTTGGTGGCACCATTGCCCTGATTAACGAAGGAGATTCAGTTACCATCGACGCCCATAAGTTACTCATCCAACTTAACGTGGATGATGCGGAGATCGCCAAACGTCGCGCGGCTTGGAAGCAACCGAAGCCACGCTATACCCGCGGCCTCCTTGCTAAATATGCCAAGCTAGCCAGCACTGCAAGTAAAGGCGCTATCACCGATCTAAACTTAAACGATTAAATAGCCGCCTTAAAACAAAAGCCCCTAAATAAAAACTAGGGGCTTTTTATTTCCTTAACGACTGAATATAGCAATTGATTCTATTAGTGCTTCATCGCTCCGCCATGGCCAGTATCCATCGCATTCACCCGCATTTTCACTTCCACCTCACCAGCTTTAGCAAATTTCAATTTCACTGGCACAGTTTCACCTGCAGTTAAAGGCGCTTTGATATTGATAAACATGAGGTGAAAGCCGCCTGGCTTTAATTCCACTGCACCACCTGCAGGCAGGGTGATATCTTTTACTTGACGCATCTTCATCACATTGCCATCCATAGCCATTTCATGTAATTGCACTTCACCAGCCACTGGGGAGCTAGCAGAAATCAATTGATCGGCAACACCCTTATTCTCAATCTTCATAAAACCACCCGCCACTTGTTGGCCTGGAGCTGTGGCGCGTGTATACGCATTTTCAATCTTAATTGCGCCCGCTTTTATCTCCTGAGCCTGCGCTGAAAAACCCATGCTCAAGGTAACGAGCAACACAGCTAAAGTATTACGTTTCATATTCATCCTTTTTTTAGTTAACCTCAAAACCTAAGATATTGTCCAAGCTCTATCTTACTTCCAATTACTTAGCCAGGAAACCAGCTTCAGTCATTAACTGTTTTTGCAAAGCCTCATTCAAGGCAAGCAAATTTCTAAACTCTTTACCGGTCATGAATGTTTGGTTAAATGCGCCATCGATCATGAATTTTTTCCACTCTGGTGTTTCACGAACTTTTTTGAATAAGTTCACGTAGAAGTCAATTTGCTCTTGAGTTACGCCTGAAGCCATAAAGATGCCGCGCAACATGGTGTAATCCGTTGGCACGCCAGCCTCTTTACATGTAGGAACGTCATACCAAGATTGTGTTGGGGTTACCTTTTCTTTGTATGGCATACGAGTATCGTCAAATACGCAAAGCGCACGCCACTTACCGGCACGCCATTGAGCCACAGCTTCGATTGGATTATTCACAGTGGAGTCAATGTGATTGCCTACCAACTGAACCGCTATGTCACCACCGCCTTTAAATGGCAAGTATGTGAATGTAGCGCCAGTCGCTTTTTCAATCGCAACAGTAATAATTTGATCTTCAGACTTTGAGCCTGTGCCACCCATCTTAAATTTTCCAGGGCCTGCTGCTTTAGCGGCATCAATATATTCCTTGGCTGTTTTGTATGGCTTCTCAGCGTTATCCCACAAAACGAATTGATCAAGCGCCAACATCGCTACTGGAGTAATGTCTTGCCAGCTCAATGGAATACCAGTAGCCAATGGAGTGGTAAACAAGTTCGAAAGTGTGATCACGATTTTATTGGGATCACCTTTTGTTTCTTTCATCGCCAAGAAACCTTCAGCATCGGCACCTGCTGCCTTGCTCACAGGGATGATGGCCTGCTTCATTAAATTATTGTTAGTAATAATCCCTTGGATCATGCGCGCCATTTGGTCTGCGCCACCACAAGGACCGGCGGGAATAATGAATTCAACTGGTTTGTTTGGCTCCCATGCTGCAAATGCAGGTGAAACACCAACTGCACCGAGGGCTAAAGCGGTAGAAATTATTGCCCCTTTTAACCTCATCGTCATAAAGTATGTCTCCGAAATGGTTTACCAATTTAAAATTGGCTTATCTAATGTGAGAGTGATTTTTAAACAAGATGGAAAAGCAGAACTTGACTGCCATCAATAATTTCGAAATCGTTACACATAGGCTTCTGAAATCTAGTAGAAACCCTTATAAATCAAGCCAAAGACAGTAGATAGTGTACTTTCATCTCGAGTAAAAAAAACCGCATTCGTTGAAGGAAAAATGCAGATTTTTGCCAGCTCTTTCATTCTCCGCTAATCTCCGCTAAACCAAGAGTTTCCCATTAATACATTGATGAAATGGTGCCGCTTTCCGGAATCGAACTGGCGACCTTTTCATGAAGAATGAACTGCTCTACCAACTGAGCTCAAGCGGCAAATCTATTTTGATTCTAACGGAATCGATCCAACAGTTTTTTGCTGGCTTTATCCAACCGAGTAGAGTCTTTAATGAGAAACTGCAAGCTATTAGAGTCAGCTATCAGCAATGTATTGCCTGCAATCCTGCGAATATCTTCTTCACCTTTGAGGCGAATACGGGTTGGGCCGCGATCGGTCTCTATATCCCAAATACCGGGAGTGGCAAAGGTGGATACCTTGGTGATTTTCTCAATGACCGGCATGAGTTCGCGTTCAGCCAATTCTTCCTCAATCAATCCCAGCTCCGCCTCAGAGATCGCGGCCATATTGGGGAACCAGCAAAGCTCTTTGCCGGATTAATTCATGATGCCGATACCAGCACCCGGCGCAGTAATTGGAAATGCTCTAACCGGATGAACGCCAACATGACGCTCACCTTTACTGTCAAGAAAGACAAGGCGGCCTAATGCATCACGCTCTAGCTGATGAGCCTGACTCATACCCCGCCCCCAGTTTTCTTAGCCACTTCTGCTAGTTGCTCTTCCAAGCTTTCACCAATAGCGCCGCCCTCAACCAACTCTGCAGCATGACGCAATTTAGCTTGATACAAAATGTAGTAAGCGCCCAGGGCTTCCATTCATCGTGCGAGCCAATTTCCACAATCTCACCTTTATCCAGAACCACTAAGCGATCAGCTTTGCGGGGAGTGGATAGGCGATGCGCGATGGCAATGATTGTACGCCCATTAACCAAGTGTTCTAAGGCGCGCTGAATTTCTTTCTCAGTAGTGGTGTCCACCGAAGATGTGGCTTCATCCAAAATTAAAATACTTGGATTAATCAATAAGGCTCGCGTAATCGAAATCCGTTGACGCTCGCCACCCGATAGGGATTGACCACGCTCACCGACCAATGAGTCGTAACCCAGCGGTAGACGAAGAATGAATTCATGAGCATGGGCTGCGCGTGCGGCCTCAATAATTTCTTCGCGAGTCGCATCGGGTTTGCCGTAAGCAATATTCTCAGCAATCGTGCCAAAGAACAAGAACGGTTCTTGCAACACCAAGCCAATTCATTTGCGATAGTCGGCAATACCGATGCTGCGGATATCGCGCCCATCCAAAGAAATAGACCCGGAGCTCACATCGTAGAAACGACAAATCAAGTTCACTAAAGTGCTCTTGCCAGAGCCACTATGACCAACCAAGTCGATCATTTCGCCTGGGGCAATATCGAGGTCAATACCTTTACTGACCGCACGGTTGCCGTAACGGAAACCCACGCCACGCAAGGAGATACGGCCTTTGACTTCACCCAGCGGCGCTGGATTAATCGGCTCAGGAATACTGGAGACGTGATCGAGAATGTCAAAAATTCGTTTAGCCCCCGCCGCCGCTTTTTGGGTATGCGAAACAATCCGACTCATAGAATCGAGACGAATATAAAAAACGACCGATGTAAGCCAAGAAGCCGATCAGAACACCAACAGTCACTTTTTGATGAGCAACTTGCCAGATACCAAAACCCCACACTACCAGCAAACCCGTTTCAGTCAGCAGCGTCACCGTAGGAGAGAATAATCCCCATACTCGATTGACACGATCATTGATTTGTAAATCGTGTTTATTGGAATCCACAAAACGTTTGAGCTCGCGATCTTCTTGCGCAAACGCTTTAACAACGCGAATACCTGGAATAATATCGGCCAAAATGTTGGTTACTTCAGACCAAATGCGATCGATCTTTTCAAAACCAAAACGCAAACGATCGCGCACCACATGAATCATCCACACAATGAAGGGCAACGGCGCCAAGGTAACCAAAGCGAGCAAAGGATCAATTGATACCAAGATCGCCGCCGTCATGGTGATCATCAATACATCGGTTGCAAAATCCAGGGCGTACAAGGAGAGGAAGACGCAGATGCGATCCGTCTCTGCGCCAATACGGGCACTCAAATCACCCGTTCTCTTGCCGCCAAAATACTCAAGCGACAGTTTGAGTAGATGCTCAAAAGTAGTGTTACGTAAATCCGCACCAATGCGTTCGCTCACTAAAGCGAGCAGATAAGTCTTCCACCAACCCAAACCCCACGCAACGATCGCAGCACAAAACAAAGCCAAGAGATACATTCTGGCCAAATGAAAATCATTTGGTTGCCACGCTCATACGAAATCAGTACATGATCCATTAATGGCATGGTGAGATACGGCGGAATTAAAGTCGCGGCAGTAGAAAGCAGTGTTAATACGAAGCCAAGCAGTAACTGCTTTTTGTAAGGACGAGCAAAACGCCAAAGCTTGAAGAGGCTCCACGTAGATGGTGGCGCATCATCCTCTGGATCACACGTTGGACAAACATCGGAATTGGCGGGCTTGGGACTCAGGTAAATCGGGCAAACCTGCTTGTCATACTCGCTGACCTCACCCGCGCTAATTTCTTCGCCACGATTGAGTTGCCTAAAGCTAGATTGCAAACGAAGTACTTGCGGGTTCACAGCCAAAGTGAAAGTCCAAGACTTGAGCAACTTCTCGGCGGTTTCCATCCTTAAATGACCTACTCCAGCATGATCGCCATGGACTAAATGGGCGCCCTCCCACAACTGCCAGGATTCAAACACCTGGCCATCAGTCCAAAATAAACCTTGATCACTCAGCAACAATAGGCTTTTTTCAAAGCGTAAATCTGCATCCAAATCCAGCTCAACCCAGGCCAACAGGGCTTCTAGACTCTTTATCGGAGAGTGTTGACCAGCCAACACAGCCTCCCAATGGCTTGGAAACATGAGGGCAAAATGTAGGATTTGTGGCTTCATTGACCGTAAAAGTATAGCCATACCTCTATAACAGGATGGTAGGTCCACATCTTGGGACCACGGAGATGCTTAACGCTGAGAATCTCAATGGATTTATCTAGTAATTGGGGCATATATGCAGTGTTGCGATGGTCGGCGCCAGAGTTTTGGCGTTGACGCGTCAGACAGCCTCTCTGTTTCTAGTAGTTATTGAAAAACTCACAAAATTAGCAAAAATACATAAACAGGCCTAGTTAGACAATTTAACGGCTTTTGGGCTCTGAAAGTTGACAGGAGCAATAAATCTAAAAAATTCAGCTCCACTATATATTGGCGATTTAGAGGACTACCACGCTAACCTAATTTCCGGCTTGGATGATCGCCTGGTCAAAGCCCTCCCAAGCTTAGTTGAACATCGCTGCAGCTATGGCGAAACTGGCGGATTGTTGAAGCGCGTCGAAGAAGGAACTTGGCCCGCTCACATTCTTGAACACCTGACTTTAGAACTACAAAACCTAGCCGGCATTCCAGGTGGATTTGGTAAAGCGCGTGATGGTGATAGACGCGGCGTTTACAAAGTGATGGTCAGCGCAATTAATGAAGAGGTAACACTTACCGCCCTCAAATACACGCGCGATCTTTACCTGGCATTAGCTCAAGATACCAAAGACTGTGTGGTTGAAGTACAAGACATCATTGAGACGCTCCGCGATCTTGGCGACGACCTTTTGTTAGGACCGAGCACCGCTTGCATCGTTAATGCTGCTGAAGAGCGCGGCATTCCTGCCATACGCTTATCTGAAGGCAACTGAGTGCAGTTGGGATACGACTCCAAACAACGTCGCATCCGGACTGCTGAGACCGATCAGAATAGCGCAATCGCCGAAACTATTGCTCGAGACAAAGATTTAACCAAGAGCTTATTGCGCACCGCCGGAGTGCCAACTCCTGAAGGTAGAACGGTTACTAGCCCTGATGATGCTTGGGAAGCGGCACAAGATATTGGTCTGCCGGTGGTTGTAAAGCCGATTGATGGCAATCATGGTCGCGGTGTATTGATTAACGTCTATACCCAACAAGAAATTGAAGCTGCCTATGCGGTTGCGATTGATGAAGGTGGTGACGTATTCGTTGAGCGTCACATTGTTGGCGATGAACATCGCCTACTAGTAGTTGGCAATAAAGTCGTTGCTGCTGCAAAAGGTGAAACTGTTTGGGTTATCGGCGATGGCAAACATACAGTCCATGAATTGATGCGAATTCAGATCAATTCCGATCCTCGTCGCGGCACCGCTGAAGAACATCCACTCAATCCAGTGCGAATCGATTCCGCAGTTGCGCTCGAATTAGCCCGTCAACAATTAACTGGTGACAGCATTCCCGCCATCGACCATAACGTACTGATTCAAAGTAACGGCAACGTTGCATTTGATGTGACTGATTTGGTTCATCCTGATGTTGCCAGCCAAGTGGCTTTAGCAGCTCGCGTTGTAGGCCTTGAAATCGCCGGCGTTGATTTGGTATCGCAAGATATTAGCAAGCCGCTGCCAGATCAAAACGCAGCTATTGTTGAGGTGAATGCCGGGCCTGGCCTGTTAATCCATGTAAAACCTGCGAGCGGCAAACCCCAACCTGTTGGCAAAGAGATCGCAAATCACCGCTTCCCTCCTGGCGCGGATTGCCGCATTCCCGTGGTTGGTGTTTGCGGTGAACGTGGCAAAACGCCCGTTGCCGAAATGATTCCCCACTTCTTGCGCTTGACTAACGTCTATGTTGGCCTCTCCTGCAGCAAGGGCTTATTTTTCCGCAATCGCACCATCCCCAATTCCAATGCGTCCAATTGGGAGAATGCCCGTCGCACCCTCCTCAACCGCGCGGTAGAAGCCGTAGTGATTGAAAATAATCACCTATCCATGCTGATTGAAGGTTTGGCCTATGATCGCTGCCAAGTTGGCGTAGTGCTGAACGTGGATCCCAAGGCGAATTTTCCGCAGTATGCGATCTACAATGAAAATCAAGTCTTTAGCATTGTTCGCACTCAAGTGGACGTCGTTCTGCCAACGGGTGTCGCCGTTCTTAATGCGGATGATGCCATGTGCGTTCAGATGGCCGAGCTTTGCGACGGTGAAGTCATTTTCTTTAGCGAAAACTCTGACTCCGATGTCGTTAAGATCCACCTGCAAAATGGTGGACGTGCTGTTGCGATCGGCAAACAACAAATTACTTTGAAGGCTGGCAAGTTGGATCAAAAATCCATTCCCGTGCCACGTCATTCGGAAGCAAGCAGCTCTACTCCTTTGAAGACTATGAATTTAGGCGCAGCAATTGCCGCGGCCTGGGCTTTAGAAATTCCGTTCAATGTTATCGAAGCAGGCGCTGACACTCTTGCGCCTGACGCCACTACTGCTACAGTGGCTTAATTGGAAATCACCCGTATTCGCATGTTGCGCGGCCCAAACTTATGGAGCCGTCACACCGCTTTAGAAGCGATTTTTTCTTGTGATGAGTCAGAGCGCTCCATCGACTCTATCCCTCAATTTGAAATCAAAATTCGTGAACGCTTTCCGCAATTGGGTAGTATGCGTCCGGCGGTCACAACGAAGTACTCTCACTTGCTCATGCCTTAGAGCATGCGGCGCTCGGTCTTCAAGCCCAAGCAGGTTGCCCCATTACTTTTAGCCGTACCGTGCAAACGATCGATGCCGGCGTTTATCAAGTAGTCGTTGAATACACCGAAGAAGTAGTTGGCCGCATGGCTTTTGACTTTGCTTTCGCATTGATACAAGCAACTCTGAATGACGCTCCTTTTGATCTAGCGGCCGCCCTCTCAGAATTAGAAGCGTTGTACGAAGATGTTCGCCTAGGACCCAGCACTGGATCCATCGTGGATTCCGCTGTTCAACGCAATATCCCCTATCGCCGCATGACTGAAGGCAGCATGGTACAGTTTGGTTTGGGCAGCAAGCAAAAACGAATTCAGGCGGCGGAGACTAGCGATACCAGCGCAATCGCTTCAGCAATTGCGCAAGATAAAGAGTTGACCAAGAACTTACTTGCAGCCGCCGGGGTTTCAGTACCCCTTAGCGAAGTAGTTACTACCGCAGATGACGCTTGGCGTGCCGCTCAAAAAATCGGTGGTCCGATTGTTTTAAAACCCAAAGATGGCAATCAAGGCAAATGGGTTGTTGCTAACATTCAAACCGAAGAGGAAGTACGTGCCGGCTGTATCGTTACGCAAGCCTTTGGTCGTGAACCTATTGTTGAGCGCTATCTTCCTGGTGCTGACTACCGCTTGCTCGTAGTGGGCAACCGACTCTCCGCAGCAGCGCGTCGCGAACCTGCACAAGTAGTGGGTGATGATACCCATATCGTTGCTGAACTGGTAGAAAGAGAAAATAAAAATCCATTGCGAGACGACGGTCATGCAACTGCGCTCACCAAAATCCGCTGTGACGATATCGCACTCGCTCACTTAGAGAGCAATGGTTTAAGACCTCAGTATATACCCAAGACTGGTGAGCGCGTTTTGTTGCGTCACAATGCCAACCTCAGCACTGGTGGCACAGCAACCGATGTTACCGATGATGTTCATCCAGATGTAGCTATAAGCGCAGTAGCAGCAGCGCAAATGATTGGTCTTGATCTTGCTGATTTCGATATTCTCTGTGAATCTATTTACAAGCCATTAGAGCAACAAGGTGGCGGTATTGTAGAAGTGAACGCCGCGCCTGGTTTGCGCATGCACCTTAAGCCTTCTTATGGCAAGGGTCGCCCAGTGGGTGAAGATATCGTCAACATGATGTCCCCCCCCCAGGTGAAGATGGCCGAATTCCGGTAGTGGCCGTAACTGGTACCAACGGTAAAACCACTACCGTGCGCCTTATCTCTCATTTATTAAATGAAACGGGTTTGCGTGTAGGCATGACTGGTAGAGATGGTGTTTATATCAACCATCGTTTAATTGATACGGGCGATTTCAGTGGTCCTAAGAGCGCACGCAATGTACTCATGCATCCCGACGTCGACGCCGCCGTTCTTGAAACAGCACGAGGCGGCTTACTAGGTGAAGGTTTAGGCTTTGATCGTTGCGAAGTTGCCGTCGTTACCAATATTGGTGAAGGCGATCACTTAGGCCTTAACTACATTACTAGCGTTGAGGATTGAGTCGTACTCAAACGTGTCATTGTCCAGAACGTAGCCCACACCGGCGCAGCCGTCCTCAATGCCGCAGACCCAATGGTCGCCAAGATGGGTGACAAACACTCTGATCGAATGATCTTCTTTTCGCAAAATCAACATCACCCGGTGATTATCGCGCATCGCGCTAAAAACAAAAAAGTGATTTTCTTTGATGGCACCTACATTGTTGCATCCAAAGGCTCACGCGTCATGTTCCGATTCCCTGTTAGCGAAATTCCCCTTACGCAAAATGGCGTCCTGGGTTTTCAGGTGGAAAATGCGATGGCAGCCATTGGTGCCGCCTGGGCTTTTGGCCTGGATGCAGAAAGGATAGCCCACGGACTTCATAGCTTGGCAAGCGATCCCAATGCGGTATCGGGCCGCTTTAACCAATTCCAATGCAATGGCGCCACAGTCATCGCCAATTACGGCCATAATCCCGATGCTATGCGCGCTTACTAGCGCCGTAGAAGCGATGAAGCCTAAAAAGAGTCACCTGGTCATTAGCGGCGCAGGTGATCGTCGCGACGAGGATATTCGCGACTTAACTCGCATTCTAGGCAACGCTTTTGATAGCGTGATCCTCTATCAAGATGCCTGTCAACGTGGTCGCGAGGATGGTGAAGTATTAAAGCTACCGCAAGAAGGCTTGGTTGGCGCTACCAAAGCAAAGCAAGTTCAAGAGATTCATGGTGAATTCAAAGCCATTGATACCGCCTTGAATGATCTTTCAGCTGGTGACATTTGCCTCATCCTTATTGATCAAGTTGAGGAATCACTTGCTTACCTTAAAGAAAAGGTACGGCCGTAAGACAAAGTGCTCTTCCAGCATAGTCCCTTCATTGCATTTTCTAAAATATTTTGAAGACAATAAAAAACACAATCAAGCGATTGGGTTTTTTATTAGTTCAGGTCGATTGGATTATGAATGATAGTGCTGAATACGATCAATCTCTTCTTTCGATCCAAGCATGACTGAAACACGTTCGTGCAAATCGGTGGGTTGCAAATCCATAATGAGATCTGTGCCATTGGTAGAGGCGCCACCAGCCTGCTCTACCAAGAAGCTCATGGGGTTCGCTTCATACATCAAGCGCAACTTGCCAGGCTTATGGGGTTCACGCTGATCCCATGGATACATGAAAACTCCGCCGCGAGATAACACACGATGCACATCAGCCACCATAGAGGCAATCCAGCGCATATTGAAGTCCTTGTCACGTGCACCACTCACGCCAGCCAAGCATTCTTCAACATAGCGGCGTACTGGATCAGCCCAGTGACGCATATTGGACATATTGATCGCAAACTCTTTGGTGGAATGCGCAATCTTGACCGAATCTTTAATCAGCAAAAACTCGCCCGTTACTTTATTCAAAGTAAACATGACCACACCATCACCCAAGGTCAAAGCTATCGTAGTTTGTGGGCCGTAGACCACATAACCAGCCGCCACTTGATGGCGACCTGACAATAAAAAGTCAGCGGTTTGCAATGGTACATTGGGGTCTTGTTTCTTGAGAACTGAAAAAATAGTTCCAATAGAGACGTTTACATCAATATTCGATGAGCCATCCAACGGATCAAACAACAGCAGGTAATCACCCGTGCCTTGAACTGGAACAGGCAATTCCATCTCTTCTGAAGCTAGTCCAGCGAGAGATTTACAACCCTGCACACCCTCAATTAATAAATCATTCGCAATGATGTCGAGCTTCTGCTGAACCTCACCCTGCACGTTACCCGTTCCCGCGGAACTCAACAAGCCAATCAACGCACCCTGCGCCACTTCATGACTAAGAGTGGAGCAGGTATCAACTACTGCGGTCAGCAAATCTTGCAACCCAACCGGAATGGCAGCGCCCGCTGGCTTGGCAGAGGCTAAATATTGCTTGAAATTGATATGAGTACTTGAGGACAAAGGTATTTCTCCAGTTTTTCAATATGGTCTGATGAGTCTTTTGGCTCTAATTGACTCTATTTTGCATTTATTTGGGGCGCCTAGTTATCCAAAGCCTTTCCAATCACTTCCCGCACATCTGGAGACAGCGTTTGGCATGCTGAAACCCGCTCCAAAGCCGCCTTCATGCGACCTTGATAGGGTTTGACAAATAAGCGCCAACGATCCAAGGCTCTGGCTAAGCGTGCGGCTACCTGAGGATTAATGGGATCTAAAGCCAAAACGCTATCAGCCCAAAACTCGTAGCCGCTACCATCGGCCTGATGAAAGCTTGCCGGATTATTGGCGCAGAAGGCATGAATCACGCTACGAACCCGATTAGGATTGTTTAACTTGAATGCAGGATGCTCGCGAAGTTTTTTCACTTCCGTGAGCGTGGAGTCAAGGCCATCTACTGGAGGACGACTCGACTGCAAGCCAAACCATTTATCAATGACTAAAGCATCGTTAGCGAATCGATTGTAGAAATCAATTAAGCAATCTTTTGCCGCTTTTGCACCATGCACTACCAACGCGGATAAAGCAGCATAGCGATCTGTCATGTTGTCAGCAATGTGATATTGGTTGGTGACCATAGGAGCCCATACTCCTGGCGCAGCCTCAAGCAACATACTCAATGCGAGATTTTTAAGCGCACGCTTGCCGGCATCCACCCCATCCGACTTAAACGGTCCGGGGGTTTGCATTTGCTGATACAAGGCGGCCCACTCCAATTGGAGTTGCTTAGCAATTTCCTTGCGGAAAGCGCGGCGCGCACTGAAAATCTTCTGTGGATCAACGCTGGTGCATTGCTCATACAAATAGGACTCCGCTGGCAACGTTAAAGCCAGGTCCTTGAAGGTTGGGTCTAAATCAGGATCGAGCAAGATATTGCGATAAGCCTCAATCAGCTTGGCATCTGGCAAACGATTGTTGAGGATCATTTGCATAGCCAGTTTTTGACCTGCCTCCCAACGATTGAAGGCGTCATCATCGCTAGAAAACAAGGTCAGAAGATCTGCTTCGCTTTGCTCAAAATCCAAATTAATTGGGGCTGAAAAATTTCGATTAATCGAAAGCACTGGACGTTCTGCGACATTGTCAAAAGCCCATGTTTGAGTCTCTTGAGTTAGCTCTAGCAACTTTTCTGATTGATCATTGCCCTTGGTGATCAAACGCATTTTCAGTGGCATATGAAAAGGTTTTTTCTCCGGTTGGCCGGGACTAGGCGCGCAACTCTGTGTCAGCGTCAGCTGGTACTGTTTTTTGGCGACATTATAATGCTCCTGCACTTTCACCCTCGGGGTGCCTGCCTGGCTATACCAATTCTTAAACTGGGCTAGGTCCTTACTATTGGCATCCGCCATAGCCATCAAGAAATCATCACAAGTGACTGCTTGCCCATCATGGCGCTTGAAGTACAAATCCATCCCTTTACGGAAACCTTCTTTTCCCAACAGGGTCTGATACATCCTCACTACCTCAGAGCCCTTCTCATAAACGGTAACGGTATAAAAGTTATTAATCTCTTGGTACTCATTTGGGCGAATCGGGTGCGCCATTGGACCCGCGTCTTCTGGAAACTGCAATTGACGCAATAGTCTGACATCTTCAATACGTTTAACAGCCCTGCCGGATTCGCTACCCATTTGATCAGCGGAAAACTCTTGATCTCGAAATACGGTTAAACCTTCTTTTAACGAGAGTTGGAACCAATCCTGACATGTGACGCGGTTTCCAGTCCAGTTATGAAAGTATTCATGCGCGACAACGCTTTCAATATTGGCAAAGTCAGCATCGGTAGCCGTTTCGGGGTGAGCGAGCACAAACTTGGTATTGAAAATATTCAAGCCCTTGTTTTCCATCGCGCCCATATTGAAATCACTTACAGCCACAATCATGAAACGCTCTAAATCAAGCTCCAGCCCAAAGCGCTTTTCGTCCCAATGAATGGAGGCAATGAGCGAATCCATGGCGTGACGCGTCTTCTTCAGATCATGCGGCTCGACCCAAATCTGCAATAACTTCTTTGCCCCGCTAGTGGTGGTAATAGTCTCCTCTATGCATTCCAACTTACCTGCAACTAGAGCAAACAGATAGGACGGCTTAGGAAATGGATCCTCCCAGGTGGCGCTATGCCAACCATTGGGCAGCTCTTCTGCATTCAGTAGGTTACCGTTAGATAACAAGACTGGACACTCTGCCTCGCGAGCACGTAAGGTGACGCGATAGCGCGCCATTACATCGGGGCGATCCAGAAAATAGGTAATTTTTCTAAAGCCTTCCGCCTCACACTGAGTGAAAAAGTTTCCATTGGAAACATACAGACCCATCAATGTAGTCTGTTTCTCGGGAACGCAGACACAAATCATTTCCACGACAAATTTTTCTTTACCTTCATTAGGCAGAGAATGAATCATGAGTGTCTCTTGGGTTAATTCAAAATGACGATGCGCTTCGCCATTGATACGTAAGCTCACAAACTCGAGCTCGTGCCCCGTCAACACTAGAGGAGCGCCCAGCTCAAAACTTTTCCCCGGCAATACCGCAATCCGACTCTTCACAATAGTTCGAGCAGGATCTAAAGCAATATCGAGCTCTACTTGATCAAAGGTATAAACGGGCGGACGGTATTCGAGACGACGACAGCTCTGGGGAAGATCGGTTTTCATGAATCTATTTTAAGTCTATACCAGCAGACTTGTTGTCATTGGTCTGATTCTCAAAATCGACCCTGAAAGAGCGGGTTCATCCAGCTTCAAACTCCACGTTGAACCCACTCCCTTTCGAAAATAACTCCCTATGCAGCCAATAAGGCTTCAGCAGCTTCAAAGTCCAGGCCTTGTGCAATGGCAACAGGCTTTGAAGTCAAAATACCCTTATGGATACTTAAGCCATTGCGGAAATGATGATCTATCGACAGCGCCTTCAGCACCCCGCGGTTGGCCAAAGCCTCAACAAAAGGATAGGTTGCATTGGTTAAAGCAAAGGTAGATGTTCTTGCGACCGCTCCTGGCATATTCGCGACACAATAATGAATCACGCCATCCACTACAAAAGTAGGGTCTGCATGAGTAGTTGGTTTGGAGGTTTCACAGCAGCCGCCCTGATCAATCGCCACATCCACCAAAACTGAGCCTGGTTGCATTTTTTTGATCATGTTATGTGTTACCAACTTAGGTGCCGCAGCACCAGGAAGCAATACCGCCCCAATCACAACATCAGCCTTGCTTACCTCTTGTTCAATTAGCAAGCTGTCTGAGTAAAAGGTTCTCACCCGATTTCCGTAGAACATATCAATTTGTCGAAGACGCTCAATATCGCGATCAAAAATACACACGTCTGCACCCAGTCCCACCGCCATCTGCAAAGCATTACGCCCTACTACACCGCCTCCCAAAATCACAATCTTCGCTGGCGAGACTCCTGGAACGCCGGCCATCAGAACGCCCAGGCCGCCATTTGTTTTTTCTAAATGCGATGCAGCCGCCTGAATCGACATACGTCCAGCTACCTCACTCATTGGCGCCAGCAAAGGCAAGGCGCCATTCATGGCAGTAACCGTTTCGTAAGCGATACACGTCGCGCCCGACTGCAATAAAGCCTTAGTTTGCTGAGGATCTGGAGCCAAATGCAAATAAGCAAACAAGATTTGATCTTCACGCAACATCGCGCACTCCTGCGCCTGAGGTTCTTTAACTTTGACAATCATCTCTGCCTTTTGAAACACTTCTGCCGCGCTATTAATTAAGCTGGCTCCAGCAAGTCGATACGCCTCATCACTCAAACCGATCTGCTGACCAGCACCCCGTTGAATCAGGACGGAATGCCCCTGTTTACAAAGCCCACTCACATTACCAGGTGTTAAGCCCACCCGAAATTCATTATTTTTTACCTCTTGAGGTACGCCAATAATCATTACCATCTCCCATTATTTAAATGCATGCTTGATTGCTGTTTTACGATGTAAGCCCATGACATAAAACATCACGAGATACACACCCAATAAACACGGCCACACAATTAATGCGATCCGTG
Source organism: Polynucleobacter necessarius (assembly GCF_900095215.1). NCBI lineage: Bacteria > Pseudomonadati > Pseudomonadota > Betaproteobacteria > Burkholderiales > Burkholderiaceae > Polynucleobacter > Polynucleobacter necessarius. The sequence goes on from NZ_LT606949.1 coordinate 1,092,335, forward strand.
CATCCTCATGAAAGCCCATCAACACCACTACCAAGGCAATGAATGCCAGAGCAAACCACTAGGAATAATGCCACCAAGGAGCGCGATAAGCTAAATCAGCCACTTGGCTCTTCGAGAGGGAACGACGGAATTGAATCTGCGTAATTAAGATTGCGATCCAAACCATTAAGCCAGTAAAGGTCACCGCCGCAATCATGTATTGAAACGCCTTGTCGGGCACAAAATAGTTTAGAACGACGCCAGTCATGCTTCCACCAATGCCATTTGGAAAAAAGCCGCCGTGTTGCCATAAATTACTCAAACCTATCCGCTGCCAATCATTGGTGAAGTCAAACAAAATCACAGCGCCTCCAAGTGCAATCATCGCGGCAATGGCCACCACCTTAATCAGAGCAAACCAAAAATCACATTCACCACACACCTTTACTGCGATGAGATTGATTAAGCCCATCATCACAATTGAGGAAAGCGCCCAGAGCCATTGCGGCGTTTCTGGAAACGAAATGCCCATATAAATACCAACTGCCGTGACTTCCGCAATCCAAACCACCACCCAATAAGTCCAATGCCCAACAGCTTACCATATAATCGACCAAGGGATCGACATAAGAATTGGTATAGGCCGCGAAGGAGCCCGATACCGGCTCATGAACCGCCATCCCGCCGAGCGTGCGCAGAACAATGAAAGCAACAATCCCTGCTAACAGATACCCCAAGAGAATGGATGGCCCGGCAATTTGAATAGCACTTGCCGATCCAAGAAATAGCCCAACCCGATCGTTGAGCCTAAGGCCATCAAGCGGATGTGTCGTGCTGTGAGGTGGCGTTTTAAGCCAGTATGTTCAGTCTGCAAGAGAGGCCTCCTTTCAATTTGTCGTTGGCAACTTCTCAACGGAGCAAAGTCTAGGGAGAACTAGTGCGAAGTACTAGAGGAGAAAAACTACTCAAGTGACTAATTAATAAATACATCTAATCAGATAAAAATAAAAATGTCTTTTAAATCAACGGCAGTCTTTGCCATAAATAATTGATGACTGCAAAAGAATCAGTAATTTCTTACAGGGAATCCCCTTAAGAATTTAAGGCGTTTTTACTGAGTATTGCTGGGCAGCAATCAGATTGAGTATTTCAGCCGCGGCGGCCAAGCCACAAGCAGCTGTCACCATCACAGTTGAACCATAACCTGAACACGCAAGCCCACCGCTAGAGGCGCCAGCGCGTGGCTCATGTGAATAGATGACGCGAATGCCAATTTTTTTCTTTAGGTTTCTAGAAAAACCATGGTCCTGCCTAAGCCCTTGACGGACTTTGGCCAACAATGCATCTTGTTCCGTGCGCGAAAGATCTGCACGGCGTACCGAGGTGGGGTCTGATTTCCCGCCTGCGGCACCACACATGACCAAAGCACGTTGATTTTTAACCGCCCAGACAGATAAAGCGATTTTGGTTTGCACTGAATCAGTGGCATCCAATACCAATGCATCTTCTGGAATGAGTTGATCCAGATTTTCTGGCTCTAAAAATTCATCGCAAGCGGTGAGCTTGATCTCTGGATTGATTTGCAAAATGCGTTGAGTCATCGCCTCTACTTTGGCTTTGCCATATTGCCCCTCTAATGCGTGTAGCTGCCGGTTGGTATTACTCTCTGCTATGTGATCAAAATCGATCAAGACCAGATGACCTATACCGGTTCTCGCCAAAGCTTCTGCAGCCCAGGAGCCAACCCCACCCAGACCAGCCACCACTACTATTGCATTTAAAAAGCGCTCACGCAGCTCGGGCCCATAGAGTCTGGAGACTCCCCCAAAACGACGATTTTCTAAGCTGCCGTCTACCTTGTCTTCTGCCATAGCTTCTCTTTATACTGAAAAAATGGACTCCATTGCTCAACTCCGCAAAAACCTTTGGTCAGCTCTCAGACACCGAGGTTCCTCACGACCCATTGGCGCTTTTTCAGCTCTGGTTTGATCAAGCAGTAAAAGCGGAGTGTCCGGAACCAAACTCCATGACCCTAGCGACAGCAGATCAAGCAGGCAATCCATCAGCCCGTATTGTCTTACTAAAAGGCGCCGATCAAAACGGCTTTACCTTTTTCACCAACTACGAAAATCAAAAGGGGCGTGATTTAGCTATTCGACCGCAAGCTGCCCTACTCTTTCATTGGCATGAATTAGAGCGCCAGGTGCGTATACAGGGCATTGTTGAGAAGGTTAGCGCGGCTGAAAGCGACGATTATTTTCATTCGCGCCCGCCCGCCTCCAGAATTGGTGCCTGGGCATCCCCGCAAAGCGCTGTCATACCGAATCGCGAATTGCTTGAAGAAGCGGAAAAACGCTTTAAAACGGCTTTTGGTGAAAAGCCTCCTCGCCCAGAGCATTGTGGCGGCTATCGTTTACATCCAACTGAAATTGAATTTTGGCAGGGTCGACCTTCTAGACTGCATGACCGCATGCACTACAAACTAGAAGGTGGAGAATGGCGCCTGAATCGCCTCGCTCCCTAACCTGTCAAAGCCTTAAAGATATTGAGGTGCTATCAGCGCTTTAAATTTCGTCCTGAATTTAGCAAGCTTGGACGCAACCACTGCCATGCAATACCCTTGATGTGGATGTTGCTGAAAATAATTCTGGTGATAATCTTCTGCAGGGTAAATCGTTGGCGCAGCCTCAATCTGCGTCACAACTGGATTAGAGTAAATCCGAGAATCCTCTAACTCCCGAATGACCTCATGCGCAATCTTTAACTGCTCTTCGCCATGAGTGAAGATGACCGAGCGATCTTGTGTACCGTAATCATTCCATTGATAGTTCAAGGTAGTTGGATCATGGATGACAAAAAAGAGTTCGAGCAAACCCCTCAATGAAATCACCCTAGGGTCGAATAAAACATCCACAATCTCTGCATGACCTGACACTCCGGTACAAACTGCCTCATAAGTCGGATTAGGCCCAGCGCCACCGGCATAACCAGAAACCACAGACTGCACCCTGGTAATTTGCTGATAAACCGCCTCAAGACACCAAAAACAGCCTCCACCCAAGGTGGCACGCTCTAACAGGGGTTTTTTTATCTAAATTTGTTTCCATGGCTTTATCATGATGCGTTATTCAAATGCCCGCTCACCATTAATAGACTATGAACCGCTTCACTATCCAGCTCGACGAAATTAAAGCAGCATATGCTGCCGAACAAAATCCCACAATTGAAGTCAGGCTAGATCGCATAGCTCGCATTGAAAAAATGATTGAAGTCAATGAAGAAAAGATAATATGTAAAGCCTTAATGGCCGACTTTGGTGTACGACATCCAATAGAGACACGTCTAGCTGAATGCCAGATGATTTACCAAGCATGAAAATATACGCGCAAGCACTTCAAAGAATGGATGAAGCCTGAGCAAATAGAGGTTCCCTCGCATATGGGCGCTTCACAAGCTTGGATTGAAAGTCAGTCGCTGGGTGTTGTTGGCATTCTGAGTCCATGGCATTACCCAGTGCAATTGGCGCTCATTCCGGCGATTGCCGCTTTTGCCGCTGGCAATCGCGTTTCGTTAAAACCATCTGAACGAAGCTCTCGCACCTCAGGCTTTATTGCCAGCCTAATTCAGGAGTACTTCCACCAAACCGAATTTTGTGTCACTACTGGCGGGCCAGATGTAGCAGAACAATTTGCAACGCTACCTTTTGACCACCTTTTTCTTTACCGGTTCTGGAACGATCGGCAAGAAAGTGATGCGCGCTGCCGCTGACAACCTCACTCCAGTCACTTTGGAGCTGGGTGGGACAACCCACGTCATTGTTGATAAGAGTGCCAAACTAAAGGATGCTGCCGCTGCCATCATCTACGGCAAACTGCTGAATGGCGGACAAACCTGCATTGCACCAGACTATGTTTTGCTAGATCCCCGCACTCAGGACTCTTTTATTGCAGAACTTCAGGCCGCAGCTCAAGCGCAATTTAGCAACCCTGAAGAATTAACTTGTCCAATTAATGAGAAGCAACTGGAATACTGGCAGCACTTAGAGCGATGCTCTAGAGCGTGGAGCAAAAGCCATTCCCCTTCTAAATAATCCTGGTGCATGGGCAAGACCATTCGAGCCACTAGCGCTAACGAATGTTCCACCAGAGGCGCGAGTACTGCATGAAGAAATCTTTGGACCTATTTTCCCGATCGTGACTATTGCCGATGCTACTGCGGCAATTGCTTATGTCAATCACAAACCCAATCCCCTTGCTTTGTATTGGTTTGGTAAAGACAAACAGAATCTCAAGCGTGTTTTAAGTGAAACCCGCTCTGGTGGCGTTACAGTCAACGACACACTGCTACACATCACCATTGAGGATTTGCCTTTTGGTGGCGTAGGTGCAAGCGGTATTGGCAGCTATCATGGTAAAGCAGGGTTTTTATACGTTCAGTCATCAAAAATCGATTCTGGAAGTGCGCGGTTTCTTTGGTTTAAATTTATTTAAGGGAAGTAAAATCGCACGCCCTCCTTATGGAAAAATGACAGAGTGGCTTTTGCGTTATTTGAAGTCAGTCTTCAAGCCAGCAGCAATCGCACTGCAAACCCGATAAACATGCTGCCAGCCAATATCCAGAGGGCCGAGGAAACACGGAGATGCGCCTGAAAGAATTTAAGAAAAATTTGCCCCGCGACAATCAGGCAGGTCAAATACGTCATACTCAATATTTGCAAAACTATCGCGAGATAGAAAAAGGTATGCGCGGGATTCTGAAAAGCCGAACGAATGAATTGCGAAAAGAAAGCAATAAAGAAAAAGATTGCTTTTGGATTGGTCAGCGATAACGTTAACGCAGCCACAAGTGGATGTAACTGCATCAAACGCATTTGAATCTCATAGGCCTTCGCTTGCTCTCCCATGGACCAACGTTGCAAACCACTTCGCAACAGACCATACCCCAGCCACGCCAAGTAAGCGGCACCTACAATACGCACAATGCTGAAGATGATGGGCGAAGAGATCAAGATAGATGCTGCGCCTAAAACGACAGCCATCATGAGAATGGAATCGCCAATGAAGATGCCAAGTGCACCCCATGCGCCAGAACGCCAACCCTTTTGAAGCGCAATAGTTAAGACGTAAAGAGAGTTTGGGCCAGGCAACAAAATAATGAATAAGGTACCGAGCAGATAACTAGAGAAATCTACAATTCCGGCGTTGCTAGGGGATAAGAGACTAAATGAGAGCCATTCCATCTCCATATCATAATTAATTCGGGAAAACCCTTGTAATCTGGTTCTCAAACTGTCATAATTGGAGGCTTTTTTAAGCAATTTGATTCATCGCCCCCCAGCTCTATTTCAGCGTACCGTTTAGAAGTGAAGTCATAAACACCGAAGTTCCAAAAACGCGCTGCCGCTTGTCTGATGGTCGATGCCTTTGACCATCGCACCCTGTAAAAAACTATGGGTGCAACATATGGAGACATCCCTTACAGGGGATGTGTAATAGCATGATTTTTTCTAAAGAAACTAAACACGAGTCGAAAGCCTCAAAGAGTACTGGAAATGAATTCCAGAATTTCGCCCTAGCGGCATCACTCCTTAAAAATATTGCTGAGCTGGGTTTTACCCAAGCCACTTCCGTGCAAGCTCAGGTTATTCCTGCAGCCTTAGCAGGTGGTGACTTATTGGTTAGCAGCCAAACCGGTAGCGGAAAAACCGCAGCCTTTTTATTGCCTTTGATTAATCAGCTCATCGAAGACAACCCGAACAGCTCACCTGTTCCAGGTCGCGCACAACCCAAAGTGTTGGTGCTCTGCCCTACTCGTGAATTGGCTCAACAGGTTGCCGCCGATGCAGTGAACTTAGTTCGCGGCATGAAAGGTATTCGTATCGCAACCGTTATGGGTGGCATGCCTTATGGCAAGCAAATTCAAGCGTTAAAAGGTGCATTGTTAGTTGTTGCAACTCCAGGTCGTTTACTCGACTTATGCGACAGCAAAGCCATTCGCTTAGACGACGTCAAACAACTCGTTATCGATGAAGCTGATCGCATGCTTGACATGGGATTTGCCGACGACCTCGAGGCAATTGATAAACGCTGCGCAGGCCTCAACCAAACTTTGATGTTCTCTGCTACTTTCGCGCCAAAGATTATGTCTTTAGCAAATGAGTTGACCACAGATGCCAAGCGTATTGAACTTGCTCACGCAGGTGAAAAGCACGCCAACATTGAACAGAAGTTGCATTGGGCTGACAGCACGTCACATAAGCACAAGTTACTTGAGCATATTTTGGACGCTGCCGACCTAGATCAAGCGGTCGTGTTTGCGAGCACTCAAATTGAGAGCGAAAAAATTGCTGACACATTGCGTGCTAACGGCTATGAAGCAACCGCCCTTCACGGCGCAATGCCTCAAGCGGTGCGTATGCGTCGCCTTGAGTCGTTACGTAAAGGTCACACCAAGATTTTGGTTGCGACAGACGTAGCAGCTCGCGGTATTGATGTGCCACGCATTAGTCACGTAATCAACTTTGGTTTGCCAATGAAACCGGAAGACTATACACACCGCATCGGTCGTACCGGTCGTGCGGGTCGCAACGGCGTTGCTATCACTTTGGTTGAACATCGTGATCGCGCGAAGATTCGTAATATCGAACGCTTCACACAGCAAGATATCGTCGCTTCAGTCATTGCTGGTCTTGAGCCACAGGCCAAGCCAAGCTCTGGCGGTGGCGGTGGTCGTCCTGGCGGTGGTCGTCCTGGCGGTGGTCGTCCTGGTGGTGGTCGCTCTGGCGGTGGTGGTGGTCGCTCTGGCGACTCACGTCCAGCACGCCCAGCAGGTGGCCCACGTTTTGCGAAGCCTAAGTCTGGCGGTCAGCGTCGCAACTTTAGCGGCAACTGAAAATGATTCACCGTAATCGTCTCCGTTCTGCATGGAATCGAGTCGGTTCCGGTGAAATCCATCGGGCGCCACGCGAGTGGCAACCCTGGCTAAGCGATACCGGATCTCTCACCAAAAAAAATTGAGAAGGCAATTGGGCAAAAACTAGAAGTTCAGGTTTTGCGTGACTGCCCTCAAGCACTCAATAGCGACGAAAGTCGCTATTTTCATTTGCAGCTCAGACGCTGCAGAGTGCGCGAAGTATTGCTCTGTTCCAACGGAGTTCCTTTAGTGATGGCGCATAGCGTCATTCCCACCCTGAGTTCTAGCGGCAGCAATCATGCCATTTTGCACCTAGGCACTAAGCCGCTAGGTGCAGTGCTGTTTAGCAAAAAACGTAAACACTCTAAAGCCAAACCTCCGCGCGACATTGCTCGATTAGATAAAAGTAGTGAGTGATGGAAAAAATGCGCTAAGCACTTTCCTGGTCTGAGCTCGCCATTATGGGCGCGACGCACCCTCTATCGTTTAAAGGGTCGCCCTATCTTGGTCAATGAAATTTTCTTACCCACCTTATTGAAGGCTGCGCAGTTTTAGCTATTCGCTTTTACTTTTAGATTGTTAGCCAAGCTAACGTTGATTTGATCAAGGCCTCATCACCAGGTTCGCTAGTTAAGACCTCTCCAAAGCCAATTAACTCCGCTGCATCGGTGATATTGTGATGTGAACACAGCGCACTGGCGCCATTAAGGTTTTGGATGAATTGGTCTTTCATAACCTCACCAAGATAACGCACAGCCTCAGAAGAGGTAAGCAACCAAAGTGATTTACTCAAATCCATCTCGCGAATTGCAAGCCATGCAGGATTATCAATATCCAAAGGCACGCGACTATAGCTTGAAATAGCCTCCACAGTGGCGCCAGCTGTTTTTAATGTATCAGCCAACCAGTCGCGACCGCCATCACCTTTGAAGATCGCCACTTTTTTATCCCGCCAATTCCATCGCAGGGATTGGAGTTCCTGCCATAAACCCTCGGAATCCCAATGTTCATTGTTCCCTGGAACGATGATCGACGTCGGATTTTTCTCTGAACCTATGCCATGCTTCTTCAGAGCCAGGTAACTACTACCCCCCATCACACCAATGGGAATAATCTTTTTGGAAAAATCTTGCCAATCCCGCTCTAGCAAACGCATCACACTTTCAATCGCATTTGGACTTACAAAAATAGTGAGATCGGCATCACTCAATACAGTGGCGATATGGTCAGCCAAATGCTCATCAGATTTGGGGACAATGGTCAGCAATGGAAGGGAAAGGATTTCTGGAAGGCTGCGCTTTGCGACTCCATTTGCTTCAATTGCCCTAGTAAGCACCTCGACCAACTGACGAGCCTGTCCACTCGGTCTTGTAACAATGATGGTTTTCGTGCTCATGCCAATGGCGACTTTGTGCTTGAATTATTGAGGTAAAGCAGGGATTAAATCAGCCGCGCCCTGTGACAGCAAGTCCTTTGCAACCGCAAGCCCCAGAGCCTCGGCGTCTTCAACCGACTTCACTTGAGCGCTTCCCTTAGCCAAACAAATTGCTTTGCCATCCGTACTCGCCACAAAGGAGCGAATCTGCATTTGATTTTGATCCCATACCGCATGCGCAGCTAAGGGCACTTCACAGGAGCCGCTCAGCTGACGCGACACCATACGCTCGGCAGAAACCGCAAATAAGGTAGGCCAGTCATTTAATGGAGCCAACCATTGTTTGACGTTGGGATGCTTTCTTAAAGTTTCGATACCCAAAGCGCCTTGACCTGCCGCAGGAGTGTAAGGATCATAGGGTAAGAACGCGCGTATGCGTGACTCTAGACCCAACCGCTTTAAACCAGCAGCCGCCAAAATAATCGCCTGATACTCGCCACGATCCAGCTTACCCATCCGCGTATCTAAATTGCCACGCAATGGCTGAATGACTAAATGAGGAAATGTCGCGCGCAACACCGACTCACGGCGCAAGCTCGACGTACCTACAATCGCACCGTGCGGAAGATCTTCAAGGCTGGCAAAGTCATTCGAAACAAATGCATCTCTTGCATCCTCTCTAGCCATCACACAAGCAAGGTCAAATCCTTCAGGCATGACCATCGGTACATCTTTTAAAGAATGGACCGCTAAATCAGCCTTTCCATCTTCTAGGGCTGTTTCGAGCTCTTTTACAAAAAGACCCTTTCCACCCACTTTTGAGAGGGCTTTATCTAATATTTGATCTCCTCGGGTGGTCATCCCCAAGATCTGCACATCACAGTCGGGATAGAGCTTTTTAAGGCAATCTCGGACGTGCTCCGCCTGCCACATGGCTAAACGACTTTCGCGGGAGGCAATTACGAGGCGCTTTGGAGCGGCAAAGGGGGTGGAATTCTGAGTTTGGGACATAACATTTAAAATAATCAAAGACCTACACCAATATACTGCGTTTATGAGCTCATCAAATAATTCCTTAGCCAACAAAGCCCAAGCTTGGTCGGCCCGTTTTGCCGAACCTGTCGACGAACTGGTTCAGCGTTATACCGCCTCTATTGGCTTTGATCAACGCTTTGCGATGGTCGATATTGCCGGCTCCCTGGCTCACGCTGAAATGTTGGCTGCCCAAAAAATCATTAGCACCCAAGATTTAGCGGACATTCAAAATGGAATGGCTCAAATTAAGAGCGAAATCGAGTCCGGTCAATTTCATTGGCAGCTTGCGCTTGAAGACGTTCATCTCAATATTGAGGCACGCTTAACTGCATTAGTTGGCGATGCTGGCAAACGTTTGCATACTGGTCGCTCACGCAACGATCAAGTCGCTACTGATTTGCGTCTATGGTTGCGTGGTAGCGTGGATGATATTGCCGTCACACTGAAATCCTTGCGCACGGCCCTATTGGATCTCGCTGAAAAACAGGCATCCACCATCATGCCGGGTCACACCCATCTGCAAGTAGCGCAGCCGATCACCTTTGGTCACCACTTGATGGCCTATTACGAGATGTTTAGCCGCGATGCAAGTCGCTTAGCGGATTTACGCACTCGCTTTAACCGCTTACCCCTAGGCGCTGCGGCCTTAGCAGGCACCACTTACCCTATTGATCGCGAGCAAGTTGCTAAGACGCTTGGTTTTGATGGCATCTGCAATAACTCCTTAGATGCCGTATCTGATCGTGACTTTGCCATTGAGTTCTGCGCCTTTGCCTCTATTTTGATGATGCATATCTCCCGCTTGTCTGAGGAACTCATCCTATGGCTGAGCCCTCGCTTTGGCTTTATTGAGTTGCCTGATCGCTTTTGCACTGGTAGCTCAATCATGCCGCAGAAAAAGAATCCAGACGTACCAGAATTAGCTAGAGGTAAGACCGGTCGTGTTTATGGCGCTCTGATCTCTTTGCTGACTTTGATGAAAGGTCAACCACTCGGCTATAACAAAGATAATCAAGAAGATAAAGAACCATTATTTGACGCGGTAGATACCGTGCAATATACCTTACGCATTTTTGCCGACATGATTCCCCACATTGAAGTCAAAGCGGAAGTGATGAAGAAAGCTGCGGAAGAAGGTTTTGCAACCGCAACCGACTTGGCTGACTACTTGGCTAAAAAAGGATTAGCTTTCCGCGATGCTCATGAAGCTGTGGCTCATGCCGTAAAAGCTTGTGTTGGCAGAAACTGCATGCTGACCGATCTCAGTCTCTCTGAGCTGCGTTTTGCTTGTGGTCTTGATAGCCGTCCTGAGCTCATTAGCGACGATGTGTTTGCCGTGCTCACGGTAGATGGTTCAGTGCAGTCACGTCAACATGCTGGTGGCACCGCCCCTGCTCAAGTACTTGTCGCCATTAAACGGGGTCGCGCAGATCTCTAAAACACATGCGGTTTTGGCTCACACTCTCCACAGGCATTGATCGTATAAACGCGTTTTTAGGCAAGGCAGCCAGCATTCTGATTTTGCTGTCATGCGCCGTATCCGCGATCAATGCTCTTCTTCGTTATGGATTGGATATCAGCAATAACTGGCCTCTAGAGCTGCAGTGGTATCTCTTTGCTGCAGCCGTCATGTTGGGTGCCTCTTACACCCTAAAACGCAATGAGCATGTCCGTGTGGACTTAATTTATTCCCACCTCTCGGATCGCGGACGCTTGTGGGTTGATTTATTTGGCTTGATTTTCTTTTTAATGCCTGCCTGCATCTTATTTTCCTGGCTCTCGTGGACCACACTCTTTTATCCCTCTTGGCTAGTGATGGAGCACTCATTGAACTCTGGGGGATTGGCGCGCTATCCAATTAAATTTGTCGTGCCGTTTGGATTCTTCATGCTAAGCCTGCAGGGCCTCTCGGAAATCATTAAACGGATTTGCGCCCTTCAAGGGAAAATCGCCTTACCCGCCGAAGACCTTCATTACGAAAAGCCAATGCAATGATTCCATTGGAGTGGATGCCGCCTTTAATGTTTGCTGGACTAATCGTCTTTATGCTGATCGGCTTTCCGGTTGCTTTCTCACTAATGGCGGCTGGTTTATTTTTCTCCTTGATCGCGATGAGCGAGGGATTTTTTGGAGTCGCTTTTTTACACGCTATTCCTCAGCGCATCTTTGGTAGCGTGCTTGCAAACGATCTACTGCTAGCCATCCCCTTCTTTACCTTCATGGGCGCAATCCTAGAGCGCTGCGGTCTTGCGGAGGAAATGCTGGACTCGATGGGGCAGTTGTTTGGACGGGTACGTGGGGGCCTGGGTTATTCCGTCATCATCGTCGGGTTTATCTTGGGCGCTATTACTGGCACGGTAGCCGCTCAGGTGATCGCTATGGCGATGATCTCATTACCAGTGATGATGCATTACGGCTACAACATGCGCTACGCTACGGGCGTTTTGGCAGCCTCTGGAACGATTACCCAATTAGTACCTCCATCGCTGGTGTTGATTGTCTTGGCCGATCAACTCAAAACTCAGAGCGGTAGTGCCGATGTAGGCAGCATGTATCTGGGTGCTTGGGGTCCATCGCTTTTGCAGATCGCCCTCTTTGCACTCTATACATTCTTTTTAAGCCGCGTCCGCCCAGACTATTTACCGCCGGTTCCAGAGAGCGATCTAACCCTGAGAGGCTGGGTACTTTGGAAGAAGTGCTTAATGGGAATCATCCCTTCAGCAGCGCTGATTTTCTTGGTCCTTTGCACGATTATGACTGGTATTGCAACCCCTACTGAATCTGGAGCCATGGGGGCAATGGGCGCCTTGCTGCTCGCCTGGCTGCGCCGCTACAGCATTCCTAATTTAAAAGGGTTAATCCAGGAAGCCTATCAAAACACTATGGGTATTACTGCCATGGTGGTCTTTATCCTCATTGGCTCAACTTGCTTCTCGGTCGTGTTTCAAGGGGTGGATGGCGGGTTCTGTGTTGAAGAGCTGTTCTCTAATTTACCTGGTGGCTGGATTGGCTTTCTGACCGTCGTGCACTTATTTGTTTTCTTCTTGGCCTTCTTCTTGGACTTCTTTGAAATTGCATTCATTGTGGTGCCAATGCTGGCGCCAGTAGCAGTGAAACTGCTATCGCCCGTATTGCTCGACTCCATGAATGGCAATCCCCAGGCAGCAGCTAGCGCTGCTCTGGTTTGGTTTGGGGTAATGCTTTGTGTAAATATGCAAACCTCTTTTATGCATCCACCATTTGGCTTTGCTCTTTTCTACCTTAGAGGTGTCGCACCTAAAGAGGTAAAGAGTAGCGATATTTACTGGGGCGCCCTACCTTGGGTGGGCTTGCAGTTGGTCATGGTTGTGCTAGTAATGGCCTTCCCCGCTCTGGTAACCACCCTCTTAGATAAGCCTGCGGCGGTTATACAAAGTCAGGATTTCAATTTCACAGACGGCGAGGACAAGACCGATGCATCGTCAAACAACGTGGATGAAGATGCTCCGGTGACGTTTCAGCTAGATAAGCCTATCAAATAAAAATGCCCCGCAAGCAGGGCATTTTTCAAAACATTTCAGATTACAGCTGGCAATCCCGCTCTTGTCTTACACAGTCAACGTAGTACTCGCTTTTACCATCAATACTAGTTTTCACTAGTCCATGAATGTCTGTTTCAAATCCTGAGAATTTCTCATTGAAGTCACGTGCGAAGTAAAGGTAATCCACAATGCGCTTGTTAAAACGCTCGCCAGAAATGAGTAGCGGAATGCCAGGAGGATATGGCGTAACCAACATTGCGGTCACTCGCCCGTCCAATTGATCGAGCGGCACACGATCTACCTGCTTGTGCGCCATCTTCGCCCAAGCTTCGGAAGGCATCATGGCTGGCTCCATATCCGAGGTATACATCTCAGTAGTCATACGCGCTATATCACGGCCCTTATAAAACTCATGAATTTGTTGGCAGATATCTTTTAAACCAACGCGCTCATAGCGTGGATGCTTCGCCACGAACTCAGGCAACACTTTCCACAAAGGCGCATTCTTATCAAAGTGGTCTTTAAATTGCTGTAACTCCGTTACCAAGGTATTCCAACGACCCTTAGTAATGCCGATAGTGAACATGATGAAGAAAGAGTACAAGCCGCACTTCTCTACGATCACGCCACGCTCAGCAAGGTACTTGGTAACAATGCTGGCGGGAATACCCATAGATCCAAAGTTACCTTCAATGTCCAAGCCTGGTGTGACAACCGTAGCCTTAATTGGGTCGAGCATATTGAAGTCTTTGGCCAGCTTGCCAAAGTCATGCCAAGCCGCGGATGGCTCTAAAACCCAATCCGAACGCTCGCCGATACCTTCTTCAGCCAAATGATCGGGACCCCAAACCTTGAACCACCAATCAGCACCAAACTTGTCATCCACTTCCCGCATAGCGCGACGGAAGTCCATCGCTTCAGAAATGGATTCTTCAACGAGAGTTGTGCCGCCCGGGGATTCCATCATGGCTGCGGAAACGTCGCATGAGGCAATGATGGCGTATTGAGGGCTAGTTGAAGTGTGCATCAAATAGGCTTCGTTGAAGCAATCACGATCCAGCTTGGCATCTTCCGCGTCCTGAACCAATACTTGGGAGGCCTGAGATAAACCGGCCAGCAACTTATGAGTAGACTGAGTAGCAAACATCAAACTCTTCTTGGTACGCTTTCGGTCAGAGCCAATAGCATGCATATCTTTGTAGAAAGGATGGAAAGCGGCATGTGGCAACCACGCCTCATCAAAATGCAAGGAGTCGACTTTGCCATCAAGCATTTCTTTGATCATTTCAACGTTGTACACAATGCCGTCATAAGTACTTTGAGTCAAAGTCATGACGCGAGGCACTACATTCTTATCTTTGATGAATGGATTGGCATCAATTTTCTTCTTGATGTTTTTCCACTCGAACTCTTCTTTTGGAATTGGTCCAATAATGCCCAAGTGATTACGCGTAGGCATCAAGAAAATAGGAATCGCACCCATCATGGTGATGGAGTGAATGACGGACTTGTGACAATTACGGTCAACCAATACAACGTCACCTGGGGCAACGGTAGAGTGCCACACAATTTTGTTTGAGGTAGAAGTACCGTTGGTCACAAAGAACAAATGGTCGGCATTAAAAATACGAGCGGCATTACGCTCGCTCTGCAACACTGGACCGGTATGGTCCAAGAGCTGACCCAGCTCTTCTACCGCATTACAGACGTCAGCACGGAGCATATTTTCACCAAAGAACTGATGAAACATTCGCCCTACCGGGCTCTTGAGGAAAGCAACACCTCCAGAGTGGCCAGGACAATGCCAAGAGTAAGAACCTTCAGAAGCGTAATTGGTTAAAGCGCGGAAGAATGGCGGCGCCAACGAATCCAAATACACCTTAGCTTCACGAATGATATGACGCGCTACGAACTCAGGGGTATCTTCATTCATATGAATGAAACCATGCAGCTCGCGCAAGATGTCATTTGGCATATGACGCGAGGTACGGGTTTCGCCATACAAGAAGATCGGAATATCTTCATTGCGCTTGCGCACCTCAGTAATAAAAGCGCGCAAATTATTTAATGCGGGAAGATCGTGACCTTCAGAATCCGATACAAACTCTTCATCATCAATTGAAACGATGAAGGTGGAAGCACGAGAAGCCTGTTGCGCGAATGAAGTAAGGTCGCCATAGCTGGTTAAACCAATAACCTCCATGCCTTCATTCTCGATAGCTTCAGCGAGGTCGCGAATACCCGATCCCGAAATATTTTCGGAGCGGAAGTCTTCATCAATAATGATGATTGGAAAACGAAATTTCATAAAAAATCCCCTGCTAACTTATCCGAAGTATTCGGAATCCACTTATCAAAATTAGTTAGATCGATGATTCGATCTCCGTCTGGTAATACCGTGACTATATCAACAAATGTCGCATTTTGCTGCACATCTTTGGGAAAATACACGTGGCGGGCATAGACCTGATTAGGCAAACTCTCGTGATAGCCAGTAAAGGTAATCAATAAATGCCATTGACGTTCAATATCGATTTTACCAAGATACGCTTTTAGTGCGCTTGTTTCATCCATGCTATGCATGGCCGTCCAAGTCAAAGAGAAGACAGGACTCTCTGAGCGATGCAACGGCAATTCAACAGAGCGACGATATCGCTCGCCCTCTGAAGTCATGCTTTCTGCAATCAACCACAAGTGTAATTGAGCCTCGACAATGTGTGAACTACGATCATTATCCACGCGAAATTTAAATGTTTGTACGCCGTCATGACTACCAACTATACAGCCACCTTAGAAAAGCGCACGCCCGCAGTTTGGCGAGTAAAACGGGAAATTGCCAAACCCATTGTCAACGCGGAATACACAATGCCAAAGAACGCTTCAAAAGTAACAATCATGTTCGCCCAATGTCCGACAGGCGTCATGCGACCATAACCGATTGTCGCCATGGTTTGCACGCTAAAGAAAAAGACATCAAGCAAAGAGCCAGGCTCAGCGTGGGTTATCGCACCATCGCCACAAGCCAAGTAAGCTAAAGCGAATCACAGATTGGTCGATAAGCAAACAAAGATAACCAGCAATAGAAAGCTGACCCAGCTAGTACCTCACAACCAATGATAAAAATTGTTTTCTGGACACGCTATTTCAGTACGCGAAAGAGTCGCGCGATATTCATCTAAATTAATTCGCGCAGGACGGCGACTGAAATGGAACTTACGCACTGCCGTAATGGCCTAGGTCTTGGGCAGGGTAACACCCCGCTGACCTTGATACTTGCCACCGCGATCTTTATAAGATGTGCCACATACTTCGTCGCTCTCGAAAAAGAGCACTTGCGCGCAACCTTCGCCAGCATAAATTTTGGCAGGCAATGGAGTAGTGTTTGAAAACTCTAAAGTGACATAACCTTCCCACTCTGGCTCAAATGGGGTTACGTTCACAATAATTCCGCAACGCGCATAAGTACTCTTACCAACGCAGACTGTCAGAACGCTACGTGGAATTTTGAAAGACTCAACCGTTCTTGCCAACGCAAAAGAATTAGGAGGAATGATGCAAACATCACCCTTGAAATCGACGAAAGATTGTTCATCGAAATTCTTAGGATCAACGATGGTGCTATTGATGTTAGTAAATATCTTAAATTCGTCTGCGCAACGAATGTCATAGCCATAGCTTGATGTGCCATAACTTACGATTTGGTTGCCGACGGCATCTTGGCGTACTTGCCCAGGTTCAAATGGGCTGATCATGCCTTGCTCGCCCAGGCGGCGGATCCAGCGGTCTGATTTAATAGTCATGGCAGAATTGTAAAACCTTCGCCCTCACCTGCCAACGAATTTATTGGGGTTTTTGGCTAAAAACGACCCTCTCTGGCGCGTTATAGATCTCGAAGTGTTTACCGGAGCAACGGGAGAGGATGGTGATCTTGGTTTTACGGGCTAACTCCAGACCCATCAAGGTCACGCCAGAGCGAGTTCAAAGGAAGGGGATACCCATCTGAGCGCCCTTGATAACCATCTCCGACGTGAGGCGTCCGGTGGTAAAGAAAATCAGATCTTTGCCCGGCTTATTGGCCAGCCACATCAAACCAGAAATAGAGTCGACCGCATTATGACGACCCACATCCTCGATAAAGTGCAGTAGACGCACTCCATCTTGACCATCCCGCTCATAGACTGCACAGGCATGCACTGAGCCGGACTTCTTATAGATGGTGTCATGGGTTCGCATGGAGTCGATTAAGGCAACTATTGCCTCTTGGGATAGTACCGGACCCTCAGGCAACTGAATCTCCGACATCTCCTCGATAAAACCCCCAAACATCGTTCCTTGCCCGCAGCCGGTTGTCACCACCCGCTTGCTTGTCAGGGCGTCAATATCAACCGTACTCCGACGGATTTTAACGGCAGCAGAATCGGTTTCCCAGTCAACCTGGATGCTTTCGATATCGTCCGGAGACTCGACCAAACGCTGATTGCGCAAATAGCCCAGAACCAGTGCCTCTGGGGCGCTCCCCAAGGTCATGAGGGTCAGGACTTCACGCTTATCTAAGTCAATAGTTACAGGGCGCTCGCCAGGAATATGGGTGGTTTTTAGGTACCACATCTCATCCATGACCTCGACCTCGTGCACCAATGACACAGACGCGCAGGACATTTGAATGGTCGGTTTTGCTGCCATAAATACTCTCTAAAGTCGGACTGAGGTGAAGTTTATCGGGGTTTATGAAGGCTTCACGGTGCTTAACTTTAAACCGCAGACTAAAATCACTGCATAAGCCAGCATACTTGAGTGCTGCACATCATTTAACCTTCTTATTATTTAAGTCCGCATTACATGAGCAGTTCCCAACGCCGCCTTCTCGTCACCTCCGCCCTGCCGTATGCCAATGGTCAGATCCACATTGGTCATTTAGTGGAGTATGTCCAGACCGATATTTGGGTACGCTTTCAGCGTATGCGAGGTCACGAGGTGCACTACGTTGGCGCCGATGACACACACGGCACCCCAATCATGTTGCGCGCGGAACAAGAAGGTCTTACCCCCAAAGAACTCATCGCCAATGTTTGGAAAGAACATAAGCGTGATTTTGACAACTTCCACATTTCATTTGATAACTACTACACCACTGATAGTCCAGAAAATGAAAAGTTAGCCCAAAGTATTTATCTCAAGCTACGCGATGCTGGACTGATTGAAAAACGCGCAATTGAACAAGCCTACGATCCCGTTAAAGAAATGTTTTTACCGGACCGTTTTATTAAAGGCGAATGTCCTAAGTGTGGCGCCAAAGATAAATACGGCGATAACTGTGAAAAATGTGGCGCGACTTATTCTCCTACCGATTTAAAGAATCCTTTTTCAGTGGTTAGCGGCGCAACACCAATCAAAAAGATTTCTGATCATTACTTCTTCAAACTTTCAGATCCACGTTGCGAAGCATTCTTACGCGAGTGGACTCAAGTCAGAACCCCTTTACAGCCTGAAGCTCGCAATAAGATGAAAGAATGGGTTGGCCAACCTAGAGAGAGCAAGCTTGGTGACTGGGATATCTCCCGAGATGCCCCGTATTTCGGCTTTGAGATACCCGATGCACCAGGCAAGTACTTCTATGTCTGGCTCGATGCTCCCATTGGCTACTACGCCAGCTTCCTCAATTATTGCCAGGCTAAAGGCCTTAATTTTGATGAGTGGGTACAGCCCGATACCACTACCGAGCAATATCATTTCATCGGCAAAGATATTCTGTATTTCCACACCTTATTCTGGCCGGCTACCTTGCAATTTGCAGGCTATCGCACACCAACCAATGTTTTTGCTCATGGCTTCTTAACTGTTGATGGCGAAAAAATGAGTAAGTCACGTGGCACTCTCATTTCAGCCAACAGCGTGATTGAGTGCGGCTTTAATCCAGAGTGGTTTCGCTACTACTTCGCGACCAAACTCAACGACAGCATGGAAGATTTGGATTTGAATCTTCAAGATTTTATTGCGCGCGTGAATAGCGACTTACTTGGTAAGTACATCAATATCGCAAGTCGTAGCGCTGGGTTCTTAGTCAAGCGATTTGGCGGCATTGTTTCTGATGAGGCGATGAGCAATCCATTGCTAAAAGAGATTGCTGCCACCAGTGAAAAGATTGCTGAACTATATGAAGGACGTGAATACGGGAAAGCATTGCGCACCGTCATGGAGATTGCAGATAAAGTGAATGCTTTTGTAGATGAGAATAAGCCCTGGGAAATTGCCCAAGATACAGAGCGTGCAGCTGATTTGCAGAAAGTTTGCAGTATTACCCTTGAGGCATTCCGTATGCTGAGCCTTTACCTCAAGCCAGTCATTCCGCAGGTTTCGGCTGGTGTGGAGGAGTTTTTATCGTTATCCCCGCTGCACTGGGCAGATATCAATACCCCCCTTTCCAGCAAAAATCCGATGAAACCCTACAAACACCTCATGACACGGGTAGAAGCCCCACAAATTGAGGCTTTGCTGGCTGCAAACTTGTAAAAAGCCCCCTAAAAAGCACCTACAATGGCGGTTGTAGTCCCTAGATAACTTTTTGAATTAATTTTATAAGTTATTGAATTTATTGAGTATTTTAGGAAATGTCATGGCAAGATATCAATCTGAATTCACCCAGTTCTTAAATGAACTCAAATCCGAGAAACCACACCTCGAGGCGGAGCAGCAAGCTGGTCGTGCCCTCCTGTGGGATAAAGAACCATTAAGTGTTGAAGACCAGCGCCGCGCAAAAGCCGCCAAACTCAAACAACGCGCCTACGTTTATTCGAATGACTGAACCTAGCGCTCAGCCGATTTCAGATCTTCTTGATAGCGCACCATCGGTTACCGATGGCATGTCGGCTGCTTTCGCCAAGTTATACGGCGAACCACTTTTTAAGCTTCCTGCTGACCTCTATATTCCACCTGATGCGCTGGAAGTTTTTCTAGAGGCATTTGAAGGGCCTCTCGATTTATTGCTTTACCTGATTCGCAAACAGAACTTCAATGTTCTCGATATTCCTATGGCCCAGGTTACTCAACAGTACTTGAGTTATATCGACCAAATCCGCCATTACAATCTTGAACTTGCCGCAGAGTATCTGCTCATGGCTGCGATGTTGATTGAAATCAAATCACGCATGCTCTTGCCAATGAAGAAGGCAGACAGTGAAGAAGAGGTAGAAGATCCGCGCGCAGAACTAGTTCGTCGTCTCTTAGAGTACGAGCGCATGAAGCGAGCCGCTCAAGAACTGGATCAGATCCCACAACAAGGTCGTGACTTCCAAGTAGCTCACGGCTACGTAGACACCACCATTGCTATTGCTTGGCCTGATGTCAATGTAGAAGACTTGCAAGCAGCCTGGCGCGATGTTCTACACCGCGCCAAACTTACTCAGCATCACACTATTACTCTCGAAGAGCTATCTGTGCGTGACTTTATGACGCGCATCTTACGTCGCTTGCAAAGCACGAAATTTGTGGAATTTGGTGAGCTGCTTGAAGATGCCATCAAATCTGGCAAAGGTATTCCAGTGGTGATCGTGAACTTTATCGCCATGCTTGAACTCTCACGTGAAGCCCTAGTAGAGATCACGCAAGCTGAGCCGTACGCGCCAATTTATGTGCGCCTTGCCTATACCCCTGTTGCATGAAAATCATTAGTGACATTCAAGAGCTGCGAGACCACTTACGCGGTCAAAATCGCGCCTCTTTCGTGCCGACAATGGGCAACTTACACGAGGGTCACCTCTCGCTCATGCGCCTCGCAAGACAGCATGGTGATCCAGCGGTCGCCAGCATCTTTGTGAATCGCCTGCAGTTTGGTCCTAATGAAGATTTTGATAGCTACCCGCGCACCATGCAGGCAGATATCGACAAACTTGAAAAAGAAGGTGTCTACATCTTATTTGCGCCAACCGAGCGAGATCTATATCCGCAGCCACAAGAATACCGAGTTGACCCACCGCAGCAACTGGGCGATATCCTTGAAGGCGAATTCCGCCCAGGATTCTTTAAAGGGGTTTGCACCGTTGTCTTGAAACTCTTTTCTTGCGTTCAGCCTAAAGTTGCTGTGTTCGGCAAAAAAGATTACCAACAACTGATGATTATTCGTCAGATGGCCAAACAATTCGCTTTGCCTGTGGATATTATTCCTGGCGAGACGATGCGCGCGGAAGATGGTCTAGCCCTCTCCTCACGCAATGGCTATCTCTCAACTGAAGAGCGAGCAGAAGCGCCGGAGTTACAAAAGGCGCTGAGAGAGGTTCGTGAACGCGTTCTCCAACTTAAAGATCGCACCAACCAATCCATCTCTGAGATTGAAAAAGTAGCAAGCGCCTCTTTAGCAAAACGTGGCTGGCAGCCGGATTACATTGCTATTCGCCAGCAAAGCGATTTAGCCCCTGCTTCTAACGAGCAACTTCAGGCTGGTGAGCCACTCGTTATTCTGACAGCGGCCAAGCTTGGCAAAACCCGTCTGATTGATAACCTAGAGATTTAATTCTGTAGATTTTCTAGGGCCTTGCTCGTCCCATGGAAATCTTGCGCTAGAGAGCTCTTCCATAAGCTCTCGCTTGCTTAATGATGACCTTCTTGAATTAGTGCGCTCATATCCTAGAGACGACTCATCTTCAGCGGGGATCTCAAGGCTCTCATTTTTTACATCCGCCACCTCAGAGCTTTGATTTTTTTTTTGATGGAAGTATCTATTTTGGATTGGGTGGTCATCGCAGCATTAATTAGGCACTCACGCAAAAGATCTACAGATCGAAGAACTGCCCTACTTCTAGATGCAACTCTTTAGCCAATTCAGCACCAGTAACCTTGCCTGCAGCACCTTTAGCTTTGAGGACTTCAATCTGACCGCCGTGACAGGTGATCAAGAATGAATCCAAGGTAATTTGCGTGACCTCTCCAGGCTTGCCTTTAACAGCGCCAAAGGTGGCAGCAACATGCTTATGGAAATCATAGATCTGCACCTTTTGTGCGCCAAACTTAGTCCATGCTCCAAGGGCAAGATTGCAGGCACGGATGAGGTTATAGATTTGACTAATATGCGTCGCCCAATGGATTTGTGCGGCATTCGACGCAAACCAACCTTCGTAGTTAGCCTGTGATTCATCTTGCACCAATTCTTGATGCTTGCCTGCAACTACAAGATCCGCAGCTTCAAGCAGCGCTTTAACACCAATCGTGAACAGATGATCAAAGTAAATTTTTCCCAAGGTGTCATTAGGTCCAATAGCTACTTCTTTTTGCAAAATCACCTCACCTTCATCCAAGCCATCGGATGGACGGAAGATAGTTAAACCCGTCTTTTCCTCCCCCAGCGCAATCGCCCAGTTAATGGCGCTTGGGCCATGGTACGTAGGCAGCAAAGATGGGTGATATTGGATAGTGCGGTGCTTCGGAATCTTACAGAGCTCTTGGTAGCACAAATTGCAACACATACGCCATCACACAGATGTCTGCATTGCTATCAATCATGGCCTGCGCGGCCTCTGAACTCTTTAAAGACGCGAACTGCAAGGGGTTTAAGCCCCTTGCTTGCGCAGCTTCTTTTAAGACTTCCGGTTTGCTTTATTTGGGATTGTCGGGTGGGCAGAAAACAGCGACCACTTCGTCGCCGAGATCTAACAAAGCCTCTAAAGCAGCTTTACCAAAATCCGCACTCCCAATCAAAGCAACGCGCATCTTATATCACCTTGTCGTGACGTAATGCGATTAAGTCATCAGTGGTGTAACCCAGCTCATGCAAAATCTCATCAGTGTGCTCACCAAGCAATCGTGAACGAGTGACTTCTGTTGGGCTATCAGACATCTTGATTCGGTTGCCAACAGTGAGGTACTTGCCACGAATCGGATGATCCACTTCAACCACAGTACCAGTAGCACGTAACGCGGGCTCCTCAGCCATTTCTTTCATGGAGAGAATTGGGCCACATGGAATCTCGTATTTATTCAATACATCCATCACTTCAAACTTAGTCATCGTCATGGCCCACTTTTCGATCTCGCCGAAAATTTCCATGCGGTGTGGCAAACGCGCCATGGGTGATGCAAACCGCACATCCGTAATCCAATCTTCACGACCGATTACCTTGCAAACCGCTTCCCAAACTGGAGCCTGAACGATGACATACATATAGGCGTTAGGATCGGTTTCCAAATCCTTACATTTCACAATCCAACCAGGCTGACCACCACCAGAAGCATTGCCAGCACGGGGTACGGAGTCGCCGAACTCACCATTCGGAAACTGCGGATACTCCTGCATCAAGCCGTTGCGCTCCAAACGTTGCTGGTCATGCAGCTTCACACGGCACAAATTCAATACCGCGTCTTGCATAGCCGCCAATACCTTTTGCCCACGGCCAGAGTGCGTGCGCTGATAGAGCGCAGTCACGATACCACAGGCCAAATGCAAACCCGTTCCACTGTCACCGATTTACGCACCGGCCACCATAGGAGGGCCATCATCAAAACCAGTTGTTGATGCAGAACCGCCTGCACATTGCGCTACGTTCTCATACACTTTGCAATCTTCATAGAGGCCAGGACAAAAGCCTTTTACAGAAGCCATGATCATCATTGGGTTGAGTTCTTGAATACGCTCCCAAGAAAATCCCATGCGATCGAGCGCACCCGGTGCAAAGTTCTCAACCATGATGTCAGAAATTAACGCTGCTTCCAACTCTGCTGGCGTAGTTACGTAGTAACCAACACCACCAAATGCTTCAAGCATCTTGTCGTAACGCGCATCCTTAACGAATACTGTCGGCGCAACATCAGCACCACCAGTTGGATTTACGTCAGTTCCGCGATATACGCCATTGTTATTAAACACAACGGGTAGTAATTGGACGCTTGTAACGGCAAACGGTTTCTAATTCCATACCGCTAAAACCAAACGCGCTATCACCCTCAACCGCTACGGTTGGCAAGCCGCTAGTTACGGCTGCGCCAATGGCATAACCCATACCAATACCCATGATGCCCAAAGTACCAGAGTCAAAACGTTTTCGTGGCTTGTACATGTCAACGATTGCGCGGCAATAGTCGAATGTATTCGCGCCTTCATTTACCAAGCTCACATCTGGATTCTTCTTGATCACATCACGAATCACACGCAATGCGCCATGGAAGTTCATTGGCTTTGCTTCTTTAGCCAATGTCTCCGCCATCTTGGCCGTGTTCTTGTCTTTCTTCTCAGTAATTGCAGCAATCCATTCAGCGCTTGGCTTCGGAACAGCTGACATACCCTTCAAGAGCTCGCCTACGCATGAACCGATATCGCCAATCAATGGAGCGGCAATTTGTACGTTGCTATCGACTCCGTTTTCCTGAATATCAATCTGGATAAATTTCTTAGGCTCTTTGCCCCAAGTGTGACCTTTACCGCGCGCAAGCAACCAGTTCAAGCGCGCACCACCCAATAACACCGCATCAGCTTCGGCCGATACAAATGAGCGCGCCGCAGAAGCGGACTGTGGATGGTTGTCTGGCAATAAACCTTTTGTCATCGACATTGGCACGTAAGGGATGCCTGATTTTTCAATCAAATCACCAATCTCTTTATCGGCTTGCGCGTAAGCAGCGCCTTTGCCCAACAAAATCAACGGACGCTTCGCACAAATCAACGGACGCTTCACACCCTTGAGTACGTCTAACGCACGCGCAACCGCATCAGCCGCTGGGGTTTGGCGTGGAACTGGATCGATTACCTTGAAGATGGATTTCTTGGCCTCTTCAACAGACATAGTCTGGCTCAGCAATTGAGCTGGCAAGTCTAAATACACACCACCTGGACGACCAGAAACAGCTGCGCGAATCGCGCGCGCAAAACCAATACCAATATCTTCAATGTGATTAATACGATATGCAGTTTGCAATATGGCTTAGCAGCATTGAACTGATCCATCTCTTCGTAGTCGCCTTGTTGCAAGTCAACGATTGCACGCTCGCTTGAACCAAAGATCAAAATCATTGGGAAGCAGTTCACAGTCGCGTTAGCAAGCGCTGTCAAACCATTCAAGAAACCAGGCGCAGAAACAGTCATGCAAATACCTGGCGTTTGCGTCATATAACCCGCAATCGCCACAGCATTACCTGCATACTGTTCGTGACGGAAACCAATAAAGCGCATTCCCTCCGCTTGAGCCAAGCGACATAAGTCAGTAATTGGAATACCAACTAAGCCGAACATCGTATTGAGATCGTTCGCCTTTAATGCATCAATGACGAGATGGAAGCCATCTGTTAATTGTGTGTTTTGGTTATCTGTTGTCATAGAAATTTTTATGTGAATTGCCCAGGCTCGCAAAGAGCTTGAGCAACTTTAGCTTTCGCTAAGGTCTCCAATTTAGTTATTAATCGCACAAAGGGTTTTGCTTCCCGCTGAGGCTGAGATGAATATTAGACTTGGGAGTGGGGTTCATCATTGACTTCGGTCAATTTCCCCCTAAATCCCGTAATTACAGGACAGATATCGACTTAGACAAAAAGCTCTTTGTGCTTCGTTTTCAAGCGGCTCAAGGTCTCAGGAGAGAGGTTGAGATAGGCTGCCAACTCTTTTTTAGGAAGCAATTCAAATAAATCCTCGTATTTACGCAAGAAGCGCTCTACTCGTCCTGGGGCGTCAAGCATATGCAAGGTGATGGTATGGGCCATGATTTCACTCATGAGACGCATCACCTCAAACGCAAAGCTTTCCTTGAGAGGCTTGTGCTGCTCGAGACATTCCGCCCATTTCTTCAATGGTATGCGAGCCACGCGGGCTTTGGTAACATTGGCAATACTGTAGGGGGCAGCCGTCTTGAGGCGCCAAGCAGCATAACTAGTTTCAATATCATTTTCGATGGCAAAACGCAGAATCATCTCTTTTGCATCGGAACTAGACACAATGCGCTTCAGAATTCCATCCAAAACGAAGTATTGCTCCATCTGATGATCGCCTTGGTGGAGCAGAATTTCCGATTTTTTCAGATCAGAGATGTCTAAAGGACGCTCTAACTCAGCCATTGTGGCCTAATCTAAGCTTTTTAAGACTGAGTTTTGACTCAACTGCAGATGAATCAGGTTTTTTCGGGGTGCTTATCTAATGCGGTCATCAATACTTACGCCTAGACCGTCTATTGTAGGCTTTTTTACCCCTGAAATCGGGGGGTTTACACCAAATACCCCAATAGGTCAGCTAGAATGCCAAGGTCATGGTTCTTTATTGCAGTGCAATAAAGTTAAACGGTAAACACTAAACGTGTGCTGCCCCCGCAGCGGTAGGTAAAAAATGCGTCTTTATTAGCCGTCAAAGACGTCAGGAATCTGACAAAGCCACTGTGCGCGTCAATCGCATGGGAAGGCCAGATTCTGATATTTACTAGCCCGGATACCGGCCAAGACAAGTGGAATTTTACGGACGGGGATATTCGCGCGCCAATGATGCGCAACCCGCGCCTCATTGACGCTTGAACTCCTGCACGGGAACTTCTGTGCGACCCAGCTAACGTGGAAGTTAGATGGGTAATCGATAACAGAAAGTCAGTCATGAAGCAGCAGTTCAACAGCAAAAAAAATTAGCGCCTTATTTTGCGCAGGTTTACCCGCCTTTAGCAGCACGGCATTTTCACAAAACAACTCTAGTGTTTCGGTTGCAACAGCTCCAAACACAATAGACCCAATTATTGTTACTGCAACTAGATTGCCAACACCCGGAAACAATGTTTTGGCTGACGATACATATATTGGCCCTGAAGAAATTGAGCAAGCCGCTCAAACAAGCCTTCCAGAACTACTTCAACAACAAAGGGGAATTCAAATCTCAGGCTCAGGCGGTGGCGGAAATGTTTCAAGCGTTTATATACGTGGAACAAATAACAACCAAAGCTTGGTACTTGTTGATGGTGTAAGAATGGAATCATCCTCTCTTGGAGGGCCAATCTGGAATGCAATACCAGTCTCATCCATAGATCACATTGAAATCATTTATGGACCCCTTAGCACCATGTATGGCGCCGATGCAATGAGTGGCGTGATACAGATCTTTACAAAAAAGGTGGCGATCGAACTGAGATAAATGCCTCCTCAGGATACGGCACATATGGAACGAGCATCAACAACCCAAGCATCAGCGGCACAATTGATGGGGCTAATAAAACCGCCTATTCAATTGGCGTTATCCAAGAAAACTCACTAGGGTTTAATACGGTAGCGCCGAATAATGGCTGCTCACTAGGCTTAACATTTTTCGCCACAAAAAATAGTTATCAATATCCAATGTCGGCGGGCTATGACTCAAACTCTTCAGAGTCAACTATGATTCCCGTTATAGACAATGCAGTTAATAATTTATTTAGTGTTGCCGCCTATTCCAAGAATCAAATAAACGCAAAATGGCAAAGCATTTTTCAACTGTCCAGCTCGAATAGCACTGGGCAGAACCTGACCGGCTACAGCAATGACACAATAAACACTCCAGAATATGATTTGCACTGGCAAAATATAATATTGTCATTGGACAAGATACCCTGCAAGTGCTAGCTGAGCGCCGTATTCAGTACGTATATGCATCCAACTCTGTAAATGGCACCCAAGGTGGGTGTGGCCCTCAATGGGGGATGCCCGATATCCCATGCATAGTGAGCCAAAGCCGCACTACAGACTCTATTGCTGGCTCATACCAGCTAGAGAGGGGCGACAATCTTGCCAGCGCATCCATTAGAAATGATTCAATCTCCAGTTATGGCTCAAAAGTAACCGGAAGCATTGCATATGGATATTTCTTTACCAGACAATGGCGCGCAAATATTAACTACGGCACAGGGTTTAGAGCTCCTACATTTAATGAGCGCTTATTACTCCGGATCAGGTAATAGCACCCTCTCGTCCGACACCAATCGAAACATTGAGGCGGGACTTCAGCATGAGACAAGAGTCTATGATTTACACCTCGTTGCCTATCAAAATAATGTTCAGAATCTCATCCAGTGGCAACCTAAAACATGTGATATCAATGGCCTCTGGGGGCCAGCCAATTATGGTCTGGTGCAAATTCGAGGGGTTTCGCTTGGTGGGAATGCAAGGCTGGGAAATTACACACTCAAGGCCTCCTTTGATATTCTGAGTGCGATTGATCAAAAAAACAAATTTAGATTTACCTAATCGCGCAAAACAAGTTGTCAATCTAGGGGCCGAATATCGACTCAATAAATTTGATATAGGAGCGAATGTAACCATTTCTGGCCAATGTTACGGAACTCCTGCCTCAACGACTAACACTCCATGGATAGCGCCGTACGCACTTGCAAACCTTTACGCTAGCTATGAGTTTGATCGTCAGTGGACCGCCTTTGCTAGATGGAACAATATCTTCAATAGCAACTACCAACTCACTTATGGGTAGCAATACCCCTGGCTCAAATATTTTTGCCGGTATTCGCTATGCTAGAATGCCAATATGAGCGAATTGACCTCAATCCCTCCAAGCGATAACTCCAGCGACCTAGATTCGCTACATGCCTCCATTGCTAGGCTGGCTGAAAAAATTGCATCGATTACTGAGGCAGTACAAAACCTCAATCAAAATCGAGCGCAACTTGAAAACAAAATTGAAGATGCTCAAAAACGAGTTCAGCACATCTTAAGTTGTCTTCCAGAACAAAGTGATGGTCGACAACTTAATCTACTTTGCGAAGTTGCCACACCCAACAATCCAGAGGATGACAATGAGCCAACAACGCATTGAAGTAAGCCTTGCTGGGAAAAAAATTACTTTAGCAACCAGTGCTGACTGAACATGAGCCATTATTGCGAGCTGCATGCGTCCTGGTGGATGAACAAATTCAGTTAGCCATTAGCGGTGGCAATCGCAGCATTGAACGTGCCAGTATGATGGCCGCGCTCAAAATTGCTGGCGACCTCATCACATTACAAAAAAATCAGTCGCATCAAAGTACTTCATCCAATGTGAGCTCTGATGAAGTCACTCGTCTGCAGAGTGAGATTCGCGCCCTTGAAGATCAAGTAGATTCTTTGATGCAAACCCTTTCCCTGCCTGGTTCGCCAAGGCCAATAGTTCCTTGAACCGATGCGCAAGCATCCGGAACGATCTTTACCTTGTGGGCGTGAGCGTTTTGAAAGTTCACAGTGCCAACTTAGACTTGGCCACTCCCTGAACCTCTTAATGCACCCGAAGCAGAGTAGCCGCTCCACCTTGAACCTTAGGCTTCAAGATGACGGCCTAGCGGCTAAGGCGGGGAATTCATGTCACTAAACGATATCTTGATGTTATGCGGAAGCAGCTCGGGATTTTTAGCTGGACTTATGGGTATTGGTGGCGGAATGATTCTCGTGCCATTCATGATCCTTGTTTTTAATCACCTTGGGTTTAACCAAGAAGTGATTGTGCACATGGCAATTGCAACCGGCATGGCTACCATCCTATTTACAACCACATCCGCTGTTTGGGCACATCACAAACATGGCTCGATTGACTGGAAGCTAGTTGCTTCACTGAGTCCCGGCTTGGTAATCGGCAACTTAATTGGTGGTAGCGAAATCTTTGAAGTCTTAAATACCTCCTGGCTTTCACTCTTTTTCGCCATTTTCATTGTCTACACCTCAATCCAAATGTTGCTCAACAAAAAGCCTAAGCCCGGCAGAGAGTTGTCCAGTCGCTTGGGTTTGTTTGGATTCGGATCTTTTGCTGGCGCCTGATCCAGGCTAGTTGGAGCTGGTGGCGCGTTCATCACAGTTCCTTTCATGCTCTGGTGCAATGTCAAACCACACGTGGCCATGGCCAGCTCTTCTGGCTTGGGTTTCCCGATTGCGGCAGCGGCTACAGTAGGCTACATGTATGGCAGCTGTGGACACCCCAACCTACCCCCAATCTTTAGGTTTTGTTTACTTGCCAGAGGTAGTCTGCATCGCCGTGGTCAGCATCTTCACGGCACCAATCGGAGCGAAGATGGCGCGCACATTAAATGTGGCGCAGCTCAAGCGCATCTTTGGATTAATGCTGCTCATGCTCGCGGCCTTCATGTTCAATGAAAGCCGAAAAGCATTTGGTTTTTAATTAAGCTGTGTACTGTTGACGCAAGATATTCTTTTGCACCTTACCCATTGCGTTCCGAGGTAAATCAGAAACAATTTCGATGCGCTTGGGGATTTTGAAATTCGCAATTTGCGTTTTCAAAGTAGCAATCATCGTATCCGCATTTAATTTAGCACCGGCCTTAGGCGCCACCACCGCCATTACCGCCTCACCAAAATCAGGATGTGGAATACCAATCACAGCGCTTTCATCTACACCAGGCATATCATCGATAAAGCTTTCGATCTCTGTTGGATAAACGTTGTAGCCGCCAGAAATAATTAAATCCTTGCTACGGCCGACAATGCATAAATAATCCTTAGGTGCCTTGCCACCATTGGCATCGCCACCCCAGCGTCCAACGTCGCCGGTCTTAAACCAACCGTCTTTAGTAAATTCTCCATCGGTTTTCTCAGGCATACGCCAGTAACCCTTAAATATATTCGGACCCTTTACCTGAATACCGCCAATTTCGTCGACTTTGCACGGCTTATTGTCTTCATTAACAACGCGCACTTTGACGCCCGGCAATGGCAATCCAACCGATCCACCAACTCGCTTACCTGTGTAAGGGTTCGACACTCACATCACTGTCTCGCTCATACCGTAGCGCTCTAGAATCGGCTGACCAATAACTTCTTTGAAGGTATTAAACGTTTCCGTTAGCAAAGGAGCTGATCCAGAAATAAACAAGCGCATATTGCGCGCCACTTTCTTATTAAAACCTTTGTCAGCCAATAAGCGGACATAGAATGTTGGCACGCCCATCATGACTGTTGATTGCGGCATATGTTTAATTTAGTTGCGCAGTATCCAATCGTGGCAACCCAATCATTTTGCTGCCATTAATCAGCGCGCCATGAGCCGCCACAAATAATCCATGTACGTGGAAGATAGGCAAGGCATGCAGTAAAACATCGCCTTTTTTCCAGCCCCAGAATTTTTGCAACACCTGAGCATTGCTGCCCAAGTTCTGATGAGTCAACATGGCGCCCTTGCTGCGGCCAGTTGTACCGGAGGTATACAGAATTGCCGCTAAATCATCGTCTTTAGCGGGAACCGTTTTAAATTTGTCGCTCAATCCTGCGGCGCGCTCCAATAAGGTACCAGTGCGGTTTTCATCCAAGGTAAGGACATGCTTAGTGCCAGCCTTGGCGGATACTTTAGACACCCAAGAAAGATTTTTACCACCGCAAACCACTACCGCCGGCTCTGCGTTTTCTAAAAAGTATTGAATTTCAGCGGATTGATAGGCGGTATTGAGAGGTAAATAAATGTACCCGGCACGAATCGTAGCGAGATACAGAAAAAGCGCTTCTGGAGATTTTTCAACCTGCACTGCAACCCTAGACCCCTCGGAAGCGTAAAGCTGACAAGTAAATTTGCCAGCTTTGCTGTAGCTGCTTCCAGGTCGCCACAGGAGTAATAAAGACCATCATGCGTCTCGAGAGCACACGCTTTTTTATCTTTTGGCAAACCTTTTTCCAATAGCGAATATAAATTCATTTGAACTTCAAACCCAAGGGGCAATATTTCATAAAAATTCTTAATCTAATTTAACGACTGAAGCTTTAGCTACGGCAGCCCAACGCTTGATATCGGCACTCACAAATTTGCCAAAAGCAGGGCCAGATAAGTTAGGCGTATCAGAACCATTATTGGTCCAGATCGTTTTTAAGTCAGGAGTATTAAGCGCCTTTTGAACCTCGACAATCATGCTGTCAACGATGGGCTGAGGCGTTCCCTTTGCAGCAAACAGGCCATACCAGGCCGAAACCTCGTAACCTACTAAACCAGACTCTGCGGCAGTTCGAACATCCGGAAATCCTGGTGCGCGCTTTTGAGAAGCCACTGCAATCACCACAATAGAGCCATTTTTAATTTGCGCGGCAGAAGATCCCAACCCGTCAAACTCGATATCCACTTGGCCGGCAATCAAATTCTGCATAGCTGGACCCGCTCCGCGATACGGGATATGGGTGATAAATGTTTTTGTCAGCATCTTAAGCTGCTCAGCTGCAAGATGATGTGAGGAGCCATTGCTAGCGCTCGCATAATTAAATTTGCCAGGATTCTTGTTAAGAAGCTCAATAAACTCTTTGAGATTTTTAACTTGAACATTTTTCGGATTCACCACGATCACTTGAGGTGGGTTTGCGACCATGGCTACAGGTATAAAACTTTTCTCAATGTCGTAATCCAAGTTTTGGTACATAGCAGGAGCGATTGCGTGATGCGCGGCGCCCATGCAAAAAGTGTAGTCATCGGGTGCAGCCTTGGCGGCAATTGAAGCACCCAAAGTACCTCCAGCGCCGCCACGGTTATCGATCACAATCCGTTTACCCAATTGCTTGGTTAATTGAGCTGCTAAAGGCCTAGCAAACGCATCTGTTCGCCACCCGCTGGAAACGGCACAATCACCGTAATCGGCTTATTAGGCCATTCTTGAGCGCACACCAATCAAGGTGCTGCGCAGATTAAAAATATCGCCTTCTTCAGGCTTACCGAAAAGCATGACTGTTTAAACATCTCGTCTCCTCCACTTGCCACTATTCATGGCTATGTACATTATGAATACCGCAAAATCGCCAACCATACTACCTGGATCCTAGCGTCCAGTTTACCTGTACCCCTTAAGTGGATCTCTTTGGACCCTGCTTGAGAGCATCTCCTCCAAAATTTCTCATCATGGCGCCATTAAGCGGCCAACAGATCTTAAATACACAATTTCACCATTAGCGAATTTCTCATGGGTTTCTTCGACATTCCCCAAGTCATACAGATAATTCACCATCAAGCCGGCTAATTGACGAAAACCTTTACGCGATAAATCTCCAGCCCAATTCACTAGATGCAGCTTTGCGCCGTTACCTAAATGGAACTTAGCCACGGGATTGCCGTTACGCCCTGTTGAACCAAGTTCAAGATAAATAGCAGCCAAGCAAAGCCTCTTGCTCTTTAGGTGAAGCTAAATCTGGATGCCACCCCGCACTTAATTTCTCCGTCCAAGATTGCGCATCCAACTTCAACGCAGCCAAAGCGTGATCACGAGCCGTTCTTAAGTTAGGCTTGAATCGCTCCGCTGGCACATCCTCACCTAAATTAGCTCCTGCCGATACCCAATCCATAAATCCCAGGATGGGAGACAAGGTGACAAATGTTTTCAGCCCAGGGCATTCAGCATACAGCTGCTCGGCAACGCGCTTAATTAAACAGTGCCCCATCGAAACACCGCGAAGCCCAGGCTCACAGTTGCTAATGAAATAGAAAACCGCCACTTTATAGTGTGAAGGCTGATCAACCGTCTCTGCCTTCTTGTCCACCAAAGGTGTAATCACCGTTGGGATCTCCGGCAACAAAGCGACTTCCACAAAAATCAGCGGCTCACTTGGTAGCTGCGGATGGAACAAGGCAAAGCAACGACGATCTCGCTGCAGTCGACGACGTAAGTCATCCAAGCCATCAATGGCGTGTACCGCCTCATGCTGAATCAACTTCTCCAGAACCTCTGCTGGGGATTTCCAGTCCACGCGATGCATCTTCAAAAACCCTGGATTAAACCAAGATGTCAAAAGGTGGCGCATATCAAAATCAACCGCAGCAAGTTCCGGCTTTTTATCTAAGATCTGCAAAAGATCGCGACACATTTGCACCGCTGCGGCAGTGCCATGGTCGGCGCGATTTAAGAGACGAAATAATTCTTTGCGAGGTGACTCAGAAACTTTTTGTAGGTGAATGTAATTACGCGCTGTTGCTTCGGATGCGAAATTTTGGGCGGCTTTCAGAACCGCATCCACTTGAGGATTTAATTTCTCAAATAGGCAAGTAAAAAAAGGGGGGTGCTGATCTTTTGTAAGCTTACGATAGTTATTCACGACATCATCTGCCATGCTGACTGCGTTCGCTTCGCCTCTCTCGGAAATTAAGCGCTGGACAGCATTATTTGCTTTAGACAGGTTGCGAGCTTTTGCTAATTTTTCGAGCATGTCATCTTTTCACAAAAGCAAAACGATAAAAATACGATCAAATTCAATTTAGTACCCATGATAGGCAAAATCAATTAAGTTAAATGAATGTTCATTAACTTAAAGTTAATTAATACAATACGACCTCGTGGTATATCAGAGGTTTTTGCGATGCAACATGCGGGCTTCAGCCGCTAAGGCAACAATATTCGAATTGGGTTCATTAGCCTGAAGATACAGTAAACCAATTCGTTGGGTAACCTGGTACTTGGGCGGTAAAGGGGTAAATTCAATCGCATCACCCATTAATGCCTTCACCCTTCCCGGCAATAAGGAGCGACCGAGAGCGCCTGAGACCATACTCATGAGTGAGAAGATGTCACAAACCTTCATCACCACATTAGGGTTAAACCCCGCCAACTGAAATGCCTCATAAAACCCTGAGGTTGTCGCAAATCCATCCTGCAGGGTAAGAAATTTTTCATTCTGATACTCAGATCAATCAATTTCGGCTTGAGTGGGCTTGCTATTTTTTGAGGAAACTAAATACGGTTGGTCCTCAAAAAGGGGTACCACCTGCACTCCTTCGGGAAGATTTTGCGAGGGCACTGCAATAACCACTGCAGCCAAGCTACCCTCGGTTAATCGCTTCATTAATTCTTCATTAGATCCCAGATACAAATCAATATCCAAGTCCGGTCTACGAATTTTCGTACCCATAATCACACGGAGAATGATATTGGCAGTCCATGAGCACATTGCACCCAAACGAATTTGCTCACTCTCCACCCCTGCTTTTGCTCTCGTCTTTTTCAGAATGCGATCTACATCAGCCAATAAATCCACACTTGCTTCATCCAAGTAGAGTGCGGCTGGCAAAGCCTTTAATTGACGCTCTTCTTTGATAAACAAAGGGCAACCAATCCCCGACTCCAATGAATGAAGTGCTTTGTGAATACTGACTGAACTTAAATGTAACTCTTCGGCCGTTCTAGAAAGATTGCCAGTGCGTACAAATGAACAAAGAATCTCTAACTTACGTAGCGTGAGCTCTTCATTCAACATAAATATGTGCGTCTATTAAAGACTCTTGGATTTAAATGCGGTCATCAGGTACACGCCAAACACAATCATTGGCACGCACAGCCATTGACCCATGGATAATCCCAATCCCAGAAGACCTAGAAAAGCATCTGGTTCGCGCGCGTATTCCGCTAGAAAGCGGCAAATTCCGTAACCCAATAAAAAGAAGCCTGATACTTGACCAACACGCCTGGGCTTGCCCGCATAGATCCATAGCGCCACCCCAAGCAGTAGACCCTCGCCCAACAGCTGATAAATCTGCGAGGGATGACGCGGCACCGTATCTACCAACGGAAATACCATCGCCCAAGGAAGATCCGTGGGTCTACCCCAAAGCTCTCCATTAATAAAGTTTCCTAGACGACCAAACGCAAGGCCAAAGGGAACCAGTGGAGCAACCAAGTCGCTCACGACAAAAAAAGTGGTCTTCCGTTTTTTTGCAAACCAATAAAGCGCGGCAAGAACCCCCAGCAACCCTCCATGAAAAGACATGCCGCCTTCCCAGATTTTGAAAATACTCAAAGGGTGGGTTAGGTAAAAACCGGGCATGTAGAACAAGGCATATCCCAAGCGTCCCCCAATGACTACACCTAGAACACCTGCAAAGAGTAAATCCTCTAGATCTTTATAAGTCCAGCCTAATGCCTGATAACGTGAAGCCAGAATACGCAGGCGACCTACAAGCAAGAACTGAGCAAAGGCCATCAGATACATCAGGCCATACCAATGAATTGCAAAAGAACCTATGCGAATCGCCGCGGGGTCAAACTGGGGATGAATCAACATAGGTCTTAACTTTTAGATTGGTCAAAGTTATGCAACTCGTGACCAAAATCTCGATAAGCTTTGTAACGTTCGCGTCCAGCCAAACTCTCCGCCTCATTCACAGTAACTACCTCAACAATTCTGGGGAAGCGCGCTACAAGGGCTGGAATATCACTAGGCATACGCATACCCAAATGAATCATGACATCGGCGTGAGGCACGCTAGCTAAGGCTGGAGAGGCAAAATCATCAGTCAAGACAATCGGCGTTTCCGCCGCAGCCTCATCCTCAATAAAACAGTTTGGCAAAAAGTCTGCGCCCCTGAACGACCATAAGAGGTCATTTAACTTGAATAAGTCAGCCCTCTCCCCCACCATCACGATATTTCGAACCGGCTCACCTTCTGGCGTAGCGCTCCAAATCTTGCGCGTTAAACGACAGGCATAATCCAGCTTGTCACTGACATTGCTATGAAAATCGATGCGCGCCATGGAGTATTTTTCTAAAAATTCAAAACTGCTTACTTACGCTCAAGCAAGAAATTCACCAACAAAGGAACCGGCCGACCAGTGGAACCCTTAGCGGCACCACTCCTCCAAGCGGTTCCTGCGATATCCAAGTGAGCCCATTTATATTTTTCAGTAAAGCGCGACAAGAAACAAGCCGCGGTCACACTACCGGCTGGACGTCCGCCAATATTGGCCACATCTGCGAAATTGGATTTGAGTTGCTCATGATAGACCGCGTCCAAAGGCAAGCGCCAGACAGTATCCAAGGAAGCATGACCCGCTTTGGTGAGCTCGTTAACTAAGCCTTCATCCTCAGAAAACAAACCGCTGTGAACATGCCCCAAGGCAATAATGCAAGCACCAGTTAAAGTGGCAACGTCAATGACTGCGGCCGGCTTAAAACGCTCTACATAGGTTAGCGCGTCACACAGAATTAAACGACCCTCGGCATCCGTATTGAGAATCTCAATTGTTTGACCAGACATGCTCTTCACAATATCGCCAGGACGTGTAGCCTGTCCTGATGGCATATTTTCACAAGTAGGAATGACGCCAATCACATTTTTCTTTAACTTCAGTAAAGAAACGGAGTACATCGTACCAATTACGGATGCGGCGCCACACATGTCGTACTTCATTTCATCCATAGCTTCACCTGGCTTGAGCGAAATGCCGCCAGTGTCAAAAGTAATACCCTTGCCAACCAAGACGATCGGCGCTTCGCCAGCCTTACCACCTTGATGACGCATCACAATAAATTGTGGCGGCGTATCAGAACCTTTGGCAACTGATAAGAATGAGCCCATTCCAAAAGCTTCAATTTGCTTACGACCCAGTACTTCCACTTTTAAGCCAGTCTTTTTGCTCAAGCCCTGTGCGGTTTTACCCAAGTAAGTTGGCGTGCAAATATTCGGTGGAAGATTGCCTAAATCCCTTGCCAAATTCATACCTTCAACCATGGCCATACCCTGATCAATAGCAGCTTTCAACTCTTTGGCGCAAGCATCATTGCCCGCAAACGTGAGTTGCTTAAAAGTATCCGCTTTATCTCTGGCTTTAAATTTCATTGCCGGCTGACGAACCCCAAAGCGATAAGCTTGGTCGCCAGCGTATTGAATAGTCAGGCGAACCTCTTCAGCGATAAATTCAGCCGTATGGGCAAGCGCAAAACTCGGAGTAAACCAAAGCGCGTTTTCAATCGATCCGCCACTAAGCACTTTCAACGCAGCGCGCGCTACCTTGGAATACGTAGTCAAGTTTCGTTCGCTAGCAAGGTGAATATCACCTAAACCAACTAGCAATACTCGCTTCGCTTTCACGCCATTGGTAGCCCAAGACTTTTCTGCGCGCAACATACAAACAGATGCCTGCTTGGAATCCAAGTCCCCAACAATATTGGCATGATTCACCGACCCGCCAAGTAATAGATCAAGCGCCGACAACAATCCCGCTTTTGCCTTGGCGCCCTTGACTCCGGAAAAGCCATCAAAATCGACCTTTGAATAAGCCATCACCAAACAGTCGGTATTGTGGCCAAGCAGGAATTGAAGGCTAGATTTCTGGAGTTTTGGACTCTGAAGGTCGGCTTGATGGAAAATCTTGGTACTAAATTGAATTGTCATAATCTATTACGGTGCTTTGGTCGTTTCAAAAGAGGGGTAATTGCTAATCTGGTAGGTTTATCCATTATCCTCCGATATAAGAATAATCCCCTTATCCATAGCAATATAAGCCATTTACTAACTTCAATCACCCCAAGAATCCAGAACCTTATTTCTCATGATTTTTAAACAGGTCCTTCGCCGCGAACTCAGTTTGACGACTGGTGGGGTCTTTTTGGTCTTAGTCACCATTATGGTGACTACGTTAGTGATTCGAATTTTGGGTTACGCCGCCAATGGCGTGGTAAATCCCGAAGATGCGCTCGTTTTAATCGCCTTAGCCACCTTGGGATACCTAGCGGTTCTTTTAACCGTTTCCTTGTTTGTTGCCACTCTCATTGTGTTGGTGCGCTGGTACAAAGATTCAGAAATGATTGTTTGGTTCGCGAGTGGCTTAAGCGTTACCAATCTCATTCGCCCCATTCTCCAATTTGCCACTCCACTCATCATCATCATCGCTTTACTTGCCCTCTTTGTCTGGCCCTGGGCAAATCGAGAATCCACTTTAATGAGTCAGCGTTTTCAACAACGTGATGATGTGTCCATGCTGAGCGCCGGACAATTTAAAGAATCGGCAAAAGCGGAGCGGGTCTTCTTTATTGAAGAGCTTGATGTGGATAAGAGCGAGGTAAAGAATATCTTTGTGGCCGACTCCAAGAATGGTCGCCTCAGCATTGCGGCGTCATCTACAGGCTATATTCAACATTCTGCAGGCGGTGAAAAATCTATCATCCTTCATAACGGCAGGCGCTATGAGGGACAACCTACTCAGCCCGATTTTAGAATCCTGGAATTTAACGAATACAGCACCAAGATCCGCAGCAAAGATGCCTTAGCGCCG
Source organism: Polynucleobacter necessarius (assembly GCF_900095215.1). Classification (NCBI taxonomy): domain Bacteria; kingdom Pseudomonadati; phylum Pseudomonadota; class Betaproteobacteria; order Burkholderiales; family Burkholderiaceae; genus Polynucleobacter; species Polynucleobacter necessarius. Next base: position 1,131,073 of record NZ_LT606949.1, read on the forward strand.
GCACCGCGAGACCGCGAGAAGACGGTTACTGAACTTCTCAATGATCCCAGCCCAGCCTCCATTAATCCCAATCGCGCGGAATTACTCTGGCGCATTGGCTTGCCTTTGATGGCTTTAGGTCTAGTGCTGATTGCGATACCCCTCGCCTACGTCAACCCACGCCTAGGTAACTACACCGCCATGTTCTACGCGGTCCTGATCTACTTAATTTATAGCAACCTGCTGAATCTGACGCAAAACTTTGTCTCACAAGGCAAGGTCAGCGTCTTTGTTGCGATCTGGCCAATTCATTTGCTGGCTCTACTGATTGCAACAGTCTTAATTCGCAATCGCATCAATCCATCATTGAAGTGGTGGCTTCGTCAATTACCCGCTTCGATGGCTCGCAAATGAAGTTGCTCTTCCCCTTTATATATGAGCGCTATTTAGCCAAGCAGATTTACGCTGCTTTTGGCTTTATCTTATTTGCCTTGGTGGCTTTATTTTTGTTTTTTGATATTTTGAGTGAGCTCGGCTCTGTGCAAGGCGCTTATACACTTCCCCTTGCCTTACTCCATGTTCTTCTCAAGGCGCCTAGCCGTATCTCTGAGATCATTCCGATTGCAGGCTTAATCGGCAGTATCTATGTTTTTGCCATGCTCGCCAGTCAGTCTGAATTCACCATCTTGCGTATCGCTGGTTTAGATGTCAAATGCGGTCTCATTACCCTCGCCAAAATTTCACTTCCTTTAATAGCGCTAACACTCATCATGAGTGAATGGGTTGGCCCATATACCGAAGCCAAATCTGACCAGATTCGTATGAAAGCAATGGGGTCGGCCTACTCATCCCAATTTAGAACGGGTGTCTGGGTAAAGGATTGTCTACGAGATGAAGATGGAAGAGGCCCCGTTCGGCCAGGCGTGCGCTATGTCAACGTAGGCAAGGTTGATAAAGATAATGAAATTCGCAATATCCGTATGTACGAGTTTGATGACACTTACCATCTCCTCTCCATTCGAAGCGCAGTCTCTGGTCAGTTTGATGAAACCGGCATCTGGGTTCTCAATGATGTGACAGAAACTCGCTTTAAAGAAACCAAGCAGTCCGATCCACTGAACCCTGTATTCACTGCGCAAACTTTTACGCACCCAATTGTCACCCTGGAATCCGAAGTTACTCCACAGATTCTGAATTTTCTCTTAATCAGCCCAGAAAAAATGTCGATCGTAAGTTTGGGTCGTTTTATCTCGTATCTGCGGGATAAAAAGCAAGATGCGCAACGCCACTCCATTGCCTTCTGGCAAAAAGTGATTTACCCGTTCACGATTTTCGTCATGCTCACTCTCGCGCTTCCTTTTGCTTATTTAAAAGTACGTGCTGGTAGCGTTGGCATTAAGGTCTTCTGTGGCATCATTCTGGGAATTAGCTTCCAACTATTTCACTCTCTATTCTCAAATATGGGGCTTTTGGGATATTGGCCAGCCCTCCTCACCGCCATTACCCCTCCCCTGCTCTATTTCTTTTTGGGGCTGCTTGGATTGCGCCGGGTTTCAAGGGCTTAAGACCCAAAGATAATTTAGAATGTGATTCCTATATCTTTGTAGATATATAGATAGGAATCCTCATGAATCTTCATCAATTCCGTTTGGTGCGGGAAGCCGTGAGGCAAAACTTCAATTTAACGACTGCCGCTAAGGCGCTCTTTACCTCTCAGCCAGGCGTATCCAAAGCGATTATTGAATTGGAAGACGAATTGGGTGTGGCGATCTTTCGTCGCCACGGCACACGCATTCGGTCACTCACTGAGCCAGGTAAACGTATTTTGAGTTCGATTGAGCGCATTCTCGATGAAGTAGAAACACTCAAAAGAGTAGGCAAAGATTTTGCCAGCCAAGACCAAGGAAGTTTTGTGATTGCCACTACGCATACTCAAGCCCGTTATACCCTTCCAAAAGTGCTCTCCGAATTTACGAAACGCTGTCCAAAGGTGAAGGTCAGCATTCAGCAAGGTAGTCCAGGTCAAATTGTCGAACTACTGACACATGATCGCGCCGACATTGCCATCGCCACTGATGGCATTGCCAATACCCAAGGCGTGCTCGCTCTCCCTGGATATCGGTGGCAGCACGTATTGATGGTGCCTTTGAGTCATCCACTCCTAAACCAAGCAACACTGACTCTGGAAGAGATCGCCAAATACCCAATCATTACCTATGACAAAGCATTTGCGGGTCGCAGCAAAATTGATGCCGCTTTTGCGCAACGAAACATCACGCCCGATATTATTTTGGAAGCAATTGATGCCGACGTGATCAAGACCTATGTAGAAACTGCCATGGGTATCGGCATTGTGGCGGGCCACGCTTACGACCCTGATCGAGATCGCAATTTGAAAGTCATTCCGGCAGGACACTTGTTTGGCAATAACGTCACCCATCTCGGTGTCAAACAAGGCGCTTATTTGCGCTCTTCTATCCCTTCATTGAGCTCTTTTCGACAACGCTAACAAAGAAGATCGTTGAGCAAGCAATGTCGAATGAATCCGATACTTACGAGATTTAATTGGGATCAATAGCTGATTAGCTATGTGAGTGGTGCCTCGGGGCGGACTCGAACCGCCACGCCTTGCGGCACCGGATTTTGAGTCCGGCACGTCTACCAATTCCATCACCGAGGCAGGTGTTTGCAGTGGAAATTCTGCTTAAAACTTTGCTACTTTGTTACTGCTAAGACATAAGAGTTTAACAAAAAATTGGGGCTTACCCCATACCTTAGGTCTAGAACCCCTTAAAATGAGGTCTTCTAGCCAAATTATTAAAAGGAATCACCCGTATGGCCGGCCATTCGAAATGGGCCAATATTCAGCACCGCAAAGGTCGTCAGGACGAAAAACGCGGCAAGATTTGGACCAAACTCATTAAAGAAATTACCGTTGCCGCCAAATTGGGTGGCGGCGATGTTGCAACCAATCCTCGTTTACGCCTGGCTATTGATAAAGCCAAAGACTCGAATATGCCAAACGACAACGTGCAAAGAGCGATTCAGCGCGGCACCGCTTCACTTGAAGGCGTGAACTATGAAGAAATTCGTTATGAAGGCTACGGCATGAATGGCGCCGCCATTATTGTTGATTGCTTCACTGATAACCGCACCCGTACTGTTGCGGAAGTGCGTCACGCCTTTAACAAAAATGGCGGCAATATGGGAGCCGAAGGTTCGGTAGCTTTCTTATTCAAACACTGCGGAAAAATGTTGTTTGCTCCAGGCACTAGCAAAGACCAACTCATGGAGGTGGCTTTAGATGCCGGGGCTGAAGATGTCATCACTCACGATGACGAATCCCTGGAAGTGTTGTGCCCTGTACTTGATTTTTCTAAAGTGCAAGATGCTATTGGCAAAGCAGGTCTCAAACCTGAACTAGCAACAGTCGCCATGCGCCCTGAGACGGAGATTGCATTAGAAGGTGAACAGGCGGAAAGCATGCAGAAATTATTAGATTCGCTAGAAAACCTCGATGACGTTCAAGAAGTATTTACGAACGCCGCACTTTAATTACTTTATTTAAATATTAGATAGCTTGTTATGAAAATTCTACTTATTGGCTCTGGCGGACGCGAACACGCATTGGCTTGGAAGATGGCTCAATCCCCTCAAGTGCAAACGGTATACGTTGCCCCTGGTAATGGTGGCACCGCAACCGCCAAGCAGGCTGCAGCAGACATTGAGAATTTGCCAATCACTGGATTGCAAGAGCTTGCTGATTTTGCGAAACGCGAGAAGATTCATTTGACCGTGGTTGGTCCTGAGGCCTCGCTTGCCGCTGGCATTGTGGATGTCTTCCGCAATAACGGCCTACGCATTTTTGGACCAACTCAATTAGCGGCGCAATTGGAATCTTCAAAAGACTTTTCTAAAGCCTTTATGAAACGCCATGGCATTCCAACAGCGGATTATCAAACGTTTTCTAATGCACTCGAAGCACATGCGTATATCGATGCCAAAGGCGCTCCGATTGTGATCAAGGCAGACGGGCTTGCCGCTGGTAAAGGTGTTGTTGTTGCCATGAACCTTGAAGAAGCGCATGCTGCGGTTGACATGATGTTGGCTGATAACAAACTCGGCAATGCAGGCGCACGTGTTGTGATTGAAGAATTCCTCACCGGCGAAGAAGCCAGCTTCATTGTTTTAGTTGACGGTAAAAATGTGCTTGCATTGGCTACCAGCCAGGATCACAAACGCTTACTCGATGCCGATCAAGGCCCTAATACTGGCGGCATGGGCGCTTATTCTCCTGCTCCAGTGGTTACCCCGGAAATTCATGCGCGCGTATTGCGTGAAGTGATCATGCCTACCGTTAAAGGAATGCAAGCCGATGGCATTCCCTATACCGGCTTCCTCTATGCAGGCTTAATGATTGCGCCCGATGGCAAGATCAAGACTTTGGAATTTAACTGCCGTATGGGCGACCCAGAAACACAGCCGATCATGGCGCGCCTGCGCAGCGATCTCGTGAACGCACTTAATCATGCTGTAGATAGCACACTCAATGAAGTAGAGCTGGAATGGGATCGTCGCACTGCCTTAGGGGTTGTGCTTGCCGCCCATAGCTATCCAGACACTCCTCGCGCCGGTGATGTCATCACCGGCATTCCTGCCGATACTGAAGATCAAATTACCTTTCATGCTGGCACAAAACTAGAAGATGGCAAGATAGTGACCTCGGGTGGACGTGTGATGTGTGTTGTTGGACTGGCCGATACAGTTCGGGGCGCCCAACAAAAAGCATACGAAGCAATCAACCACATTAAATTCGATGGCATACAATATCGCAAAGATATTGGCTATCGCGCTATCAAGTAATTTTTACAGTGAGAGCACTCTTGTCAGATCAACACACTCAAATCGATATCGCAGCCTTAAAAGATTATTTTTTAGGCTTGCAAGATCGCATCACCAGCGCCATGAGCGGTTTGGATGGAAAGGTCTTTGTTTCCGATGAATGGCACAAGCCTGAAGACAGCAAACTCAAAGGTTATGGCCGCACTTGCATTTTGGATGGCGGCAACATCCTAGAAAAAGGGGGCGTAGGCTTCTCCCATGTTCGCGGCGATCAAATGCCACCCTCCGCATCGCATCATCGCCCTGAAGTCGCAGGTCGCAGCTTTGAGGCCATGGGTGTCTCTCTTGTTTTTCATCCAAACAACCCCAAAGTGCCCACCACACATATGAATGTGCGCTGTTTCATTGCGCAAGCACCCGACAAAGAACCGGTATGGTGGTTTGGCGGCGGTTTTGATCTCACCCCTTATTACGGCGTTGATGAAGACTGCAAGCACTTTCATCAAACCGCCAAGGACGCTTTAGATCCTTTTGGCGAAGAACTCTACCCCCGCTTTAAAAAGTGGTGTGATGAATACTTCTACTTAAGGCACCGGGAAGAGCCCCGTGGTATCGGCGGCGTTTTCTTTGATGACTTTAATGAGCTTGGTTTTGAAAAGAGCTTTGCGATGACTCGCGCTGTTGGCGATGCATTTATTACTGCCTATTTGCCGATCGTGCAACGCCGCTATCAAGATAGCTTCACACCAAAAGAAAAATCATTTCAAGAATATCGCCGTGGTCGCTATGTGGAATACAACCTCATCTTCGATCGTGGCACTATCTTTGGTCTGCACTCTGGGGGTCGCACTGAATCCATTCTGATGTCACTGCCACCCGTAGTTCAATGGTGGTACAACTGGCAACCCGAGCCCAGCACGTCTGAAGCCAAGCTTTATGACCACTACCTTAAGCCACGCGACTGGCTAGCCTAAGCACCCATCATTGAGCACCATTAAAAAAATTGGCATTCTTGGTGGCATCTTTGACCCTCCTCATATCGGCCACTTAAAACTAGCCACGCATTTTGCCAAGCTACTGCACCTAGATGCGCTATTACTCATCCCCAGTGGTGAGCCATGGCAAAAAGGTTTTGGCATTACTCCAGCAGAAATCCGCTTGCAATTAACTGAGGCTGCTGGCATTGATTTAGCGCGTGCGTTTTTATATCTCAAAATCTCCACCCAGGTTGGCATTGATCGCATAGAAGTGGATCGCGCTGGCCCTAGCTATGCGATTGATACCGTCAAAGCACTACGCGAGCGCTTTGGAGAAAGCGCCAGTCTCATTTGGCTAATGGGGGCAGACTCTTTGCATGTACTACCGAGCTGGAACTCATGGGACAAACTGAGTCAATACGTTAATTTTGCGGTTGCCACAAGGCCACAGCACGACTTAAATGAGCCAACCAGTCCTGAAGTAAGTCAATTTTTGCAAGAACATCAGACAAAGGACGCTGCTGCTCTTGAAAACCAAGCTGCAGGCCTAATATACATTGATGAAAGCGTGAATGTCGATCTGTCCTCTACTGCTCTACGAAACCGCCTGAAATCCAGCTCTAGAAGCACTGTTGCATCTGAGCAAATTCCAACCCACACCCTAGAAATCATTACAAATCTAGGCTTGTATCAGTAATCAAGCTAAGATCACCCTAAATATAAAAAAATTATTGCCTGGAAAATATGGACTTACGTAAATTACAACGCGTCGTGATTGATGCTTTGGAAGATGTAAAGGCACAAGATATTCGCGTTTATGACACCTCCAAACTCAGCGAGTTATTTGATCGCGTGATCATCGCCACGGGCTCAAGCAATCGCCAAACCCGTTCTTTAGCAATGTCCGTCAAAGAAGCCGTGAATACTAAAGGTGGAGAGGTCATTGCTATTGAGGGTCTTGAAACTGGTGCATGGGTATTGGTAGATTGTGGGGATATCGTCGTGCACATTTTGCAACCGACACTACGCTCTTACTATCAACTTGAAGGTATGTGGGGCGCCAAGCCCGTGCGCGTCAAATTGGCGGGTAGCAAAGGTCTTGCCAAAGCCAGCGAATCTGAAGAAGGCGAATAAGTTCGTCGTCACCCGCATCAATGCGCCTCACGATAGTTTCAGTTGGTCATAAGATGTCCGAGTGGGTTGCTACCGCAACCCATGACTACATCAAGAGAATGCCTGCAGACTGCAGCATCGACATCAAAGAGATCAAGCCAGACCTCACACCAGATAAAGAGGCCATCAAAATCGCAGCGGCTATTCCGAAGGGCTCTAGAGTCATCGCTCTAGATGAGCGCGGCAAAGATCAAACCACTCAGAATTTGGCCACTCAGCTAGCCAACTGGCGTCAAGAAGACTTTGATATCACCTTCTTGATTGGAGGCGCAGATGGACTGGATCCGAGCTTGAAAACCACTGCGAAAGCGATGTGGCGTCTGTCCAGCCTGACACTGCCCCATGCTATGGCTAGAGTATTGCTAGTGGAACAACTCTATCGAGCCTGGACTATCCTGCAAGGTCACCCCTACCATCGTGAGTAAACAATTGAATCCAGCGAACTCATTTATTTACCTCGCTTCCAAAAGTCCGCGTCGCCAAGAACTTCTCAAACAAATTGGCGTGCACTTTGAAATGTTCTTGCCTGCCCCAGGAGAAGATAGCGAGGGCATTGAAATCCCCCTGCCCTCCGAAAAAGCACGCGCCTATGTAGAGCGTGTTACCTTGGCCAAAAGTGCCGCAGCGCTATCTCGTTGGCAAAAAAGTTGTCTACCGTGGGCTCCAATCCTCTGCGCGGATACTACAGTGAGTTTACCCAATAGCGTAGATGGTGCAATTCTGGGTAAGCCGAGCAATGCTGCGGATGTTGCGCGTATTCTGAACATGTTGAGCGGCAAAGTTCACGAAGTATTAACGGCGGTTGCCGTTACCGCGAACCCCGCACAAAAACCGATCGTTTTAGTCCAGATCTCACGCGTTGAATTTACAGTCTTATCTCCCACACAGATTGACGCCTATATCGCCAGCGGTAAGCCCTTTGGCAAGGCGGGGGTCTATGGTATGCAGGGTCTTGGGGGTACTTTTATTCCATCAATTCAGGGCAGCTATAGCGGTATCATGGGTCCTGCCACTTTACGAAACCCAACAATTACTTGAAATTGCCGGTCTGACTCGCGTATGAATGAAGAAATACTGATCAATATCACTCCACAAGAAACGCGCGTTGCTTTCATTCAGCAAGGAGCAGTACAAGAACTGCAAATTGAACGTACTCGTCAACGAGGAATCGTTGGAAACATCTACTTAGCTAAAGTGGTACGTGTATTGCCCGGAATGCACTCCGCATTTATCGAGATCGGCCTAGAACGCACGGCCTTTATGCACGTCGCGGATATCACTCAAAACAATCCTCAGGCGCAAATTGCAAAGCTCTTGTTTGAAGGTCAAACACTTTTAGTTCAAGCCCTGAAAGATCCCTTGGGCACTAAAGGCGCACGACTCACAACCCAACTCAGTATTGCCGGACGCAATTTAGTTTATTTGCCCCCTGCGGGTAGCGACACCGCCACTGAAAAATACATCGGCGTCTCTCAGCGCATCGACCAGCCCGAAGAACGCGAAGCGATCAAAGCCCGTCTTGCTGACCTAATGGCGCCCGATGAAAAGGGCGGGATTATTGTTCGCACCAGCGCACAAGACGCATCAGATATCGAACTTCAGCACGATATGCTTTATCTGCGCACCACTTGGGACAACATCCATGCGGCCATGAAACACAATCCCGCACCCACCCTGCTCTATCAGGATCTGAGCCTAGCTGAGCGGGTATTGCGAGATGTTGCCGGAGAAGCGACGACCCAGATCCGCGTGGATTCCGCTGAAAATTTCGAGAAACTAAAAACCTTTACCAATGCCTATATGCCCAACCTCGGTGGCAAGATGACATTGCATCGCGGCGAGCGCGCCCTCTTTGATTTATTTGATGTTGATGCTGAGATTAATAAAGCGCTTGGTCGTCGAGTAGACCTCAAGTCTGGCGGCTATCTCATGATTGATCAAACCGAGTCCATGACGACAATTGATGTCAACACGGGTAGCTATGTTGGTGCGCGTAATCTGGATGACACTGTTTTCAACACTAATCTTGAAGCCGCTCAAGCAATCGCACGTCAACTTCGCTTACGCAATCTAGGTGGAATCATCATTATTGATTTCATCGACATGGTTGACAAAGATCATCAAGAATCTGTGCTACATGAACTCAAACGCAATCTTGAGCGCGATCATGCTCGCACTTCAGTGAGCGACTTCTCTGCTTTAGGTCTGGTGGAAATGACTCGCAAGCGCACCCGTGAATCTTTAGCCCATATCACCTGTGAGCCTTGTGCTACCTGCCTTGGCAAGGGGGAGGTTAAAACCGCGCAAACTATTTGTTACGAGATTTTGCGAGAAATTGTGCGTGAACATCGCCAATTTAACCCTCGAGAATTTAGGATCGTAGCTGCACCCGATGTCATTGACCTCTTCCTGGAAGAGGAAAATCAATTCCTAGCGCAATTAGGCGACTTTATCGGCAAGCCAATCACCCTCCAAGCTGAGGGCAGCTTCCGCCAAGAGCAATACGATATTGTTCTTAGTTAAGTAGCTTTCACTAATTAATATTAAGCGTTTGAGAATTGGATGCGATGTAAATTCGCATACAGTCCATCCCGCTTGATTAAATCCTCGTGTGAGCCGTTCTCAACAATCTGCCCGTGCTCTAAAACCACAATGCGATCAGCATGCTCAATAGTAGATAAGCGATGGGCAATGACTAGAGTGGTTCTGCCAGACATCAGACGATCAAGCGCATCCTGCACCTGACGCTCAGATTCCGAGTCCAGCGCGGAAGTAGCCTCATCCAAAATCAAAATTGGGGCATTTTTATAGATCGCACGGGCAATAGCCATGCGCTGACGTTGCCCACCAGATAAGCGATTGCCGTTATCACCCACCATCGAATTAATCCCCTCTGGCAACTCCTTAATCAGAGAGGTTAAATTAGCGGCCTCCAAAGCCTCCGTCACGCGGCCGCGATCAATACTCTCTTGATCACAAGCGCCATAAGCTACGTTGGCAGCTATCGTATCGTTAAAAAGAGTCACATCTTGACTCACAAAAGCGATTTGACGCCGCACATCAGATAGAACAATATCCTCTAATGGAATATCGTCTAGGTAAATATGACCACTCGTGGGCTTGAAGAATCGCGGCAATAAATTGACGAGAGTCGATTTACCGCCCCCAGAAGGCCCTACAAAAGCAACCACTTCGCCTGGCTTGATTGTGAGATTGATATGACGCAATGCGTCTTTTCGTCCAGCCTCTTGTTCGTACGCGAAGCCGACATCATCAAAACGAATCGCGCCTTTTGCTTTTTCTAAAGATTGCATATTTAACTTGCGATCTTCATCTTCTTCAAACGGCTGATCCATTAAAGAAAAAATCATTTCTGCAGCCGTGAGTCCACGTTGTAGCGGCTGATTGATATCCGCCAGGTGTTTTAGCGGAGAAATCACCAGCATCATGGCGGTAATAAAGGCCGCAAAACCACCGACTGTCGTACCTTCTGTGGTGGACTGCATTAACGCAATGACAAGTACTACAGATAAAGCCATTGAGGCGATCAGTTGAGTAATGGGCTGATTTAAGCCCCCTGCCACAGCAGACTTTAGAGCAAACTGACGTAAGCGTTCCGCCTTTTGCTTAAAGCGTTCCATCTCATAATCTTCTGCGCCATGTACTTTGACGATTTTGTATCCAGCAGCAGCTTCCTCGACAATATAAGCAAGCTCACTAGTCAATGTTTGCTGCTCTCGATTAAGCGATCTAAGGCGGCGATTAATCTTGCTCACAATAAAAGCGATCACTGGAAAAATAACCAAGACGACTAATGTCAGTTGCCAGCTTAAGTAAATCAAATATCCCATTAAACCCACTACGGTGAGCGAGTCGCGTACCAGGCTAATTAACATTCCACCCATAATCGAGAGAACGTTATTCACCTCAAAAACAACAGCGTTAATTAAATTGGACGCTGAGCTCTGCTGATAAAGAGCGGTCTTTGCATGCAATAGTGTGCGAAACATTTGCTCGCGTAACTTTAGGAGCACAGCATTAATAACTCGAGTCAACAGATAGTTAGATAAGAATTGGGCCAAACTGCGCACCAAGGCTAAACCAACTAGAAAAACGGGTACTTGCCAGAGCTTAGTATTTAGTTGTCCAGTAAAGCCTCGGTCTAGCAAAGGCTTCATTAAGGCTGGAATAGAGGTTTCAGCCCCAGCAACCAGAGCCATAGCTAAAAGCGAGCCGATAATGAGGCTAATATGGGGCTTGAGGTAGGTAATTAAGCGATTTAGGGCGGTACGGTCTTGAGCATTCATATAATGAATTATGCCCACCTTATCAGTCATACTCATCACCCGCAATGAAGAGGCCAATTTGGCCGATTGTTTGGCCTCCCTAGAGGGGATGGCGCAACAGATCGTAGTGGTCGATACCAATAGCTCGGACCGCACCCTCGAAATAGCCAAAAATCATGGGGCTACCCTATCTCAGCCGCCTGACTGGCCTGGTTTTGGCCCCCAAAAGAACCGCGCCCTAGATCTTGCGACTGGTGATTGGATTTTATCCTTAGATGCAGACGAAAGACTCACCCCAGCCATCAAATCGGAAATTCTGACAGCGATTCATCACAGCGCTCATGTGGATTGTTTTGCAATCCCTAGGCTATCCTGGTATTGCGGTCGCTTTATCCGTCACTCTGGCTGGAGTCCAGACTATGTCGATCGTCTTTTTAAGCGTGGCACCGCACGCTTCTCGGATGATCTGGTTCATGAACGCCTAATCCCGAATGGCCAGGTGGCTAAGCTCAAAAATCCCATGCTGCATTACAGCTTTATGAACTACTCTCAAGTTCTGCAAAAGCTGGATCGCTATTCCACTGCATCCGCAGAGCACGCTTTTGCCAGGGGCAAAACAAGCGGTCCCTTTAAAGCAGTTCTGCATGGCGTCTGGGCCTTTATTCGCACTTACATTATTCGCGCGGGATTTTTAGATGGGGGCCAAGGATTTTCTTTAGCAATATCAAACGGTCAAGGGACTTACTATCGCTATATCAAGCTCTGGCACCTTAACCAGGAAGCAAGCAAATGATTTCGATTTTGCTGGCCACCTACAACTGGCCACAAGCACTCAAGCTCTGTCTTGAATCCCTTGCTACACAAACCGATCAGAAATTTGAAGTCATCATTGCAGATGATGGCTCCACCCAAAACACTAAAGAAGTTATTAATACTTTTAGAGATTTGCATTCCATTGCAATCACCCATCTATGGCAAGAGGATCAAGGCTTTCGAAAAACCCAGATCCTCAATAAAGCCATTGCCGCAGCTCACGGCGACTATTTGGTTTTTCTGGATGGCGACTGCATTGTGCAGCCCGACTTTGTGGCGCGTCATCGTCAGCTGGCACAAAAAGGATATTTGGTCACCGGCAGCAGAGTGCTTTTAAATGAAAGCCTTACCAAGGAATTGCTCGCCTGGCCCCACTGGGACTTTGTGCGCTTTAGCGCCAATCTGATTAACAAAAGACTGAGCGGCGGCATTAATAAGTACTGGCCTCTCAAAATAAAGCTGGGTAACGTCGCCTGGCGTGACTATAAACAATTTGTCTGGCGTCGGATTAAAGGCTGTAATTTAGCCTGCTGGAAAGTGGATGCAGCGGCTATCAACGGCTTTGATGAAACCATGACCGGTTGGGGTCATGAAGATGCGGACTTTGTCTTTAGATTGCAGCATAACGGCATTCGCCGCAAATCAGGCTCTTTGTCCACAGAAGTCCTGCACCTCTTTCATAAAATCAACGATCAAAGCAATGCCGCCGAGAACACACGGCGCGTGCGTGAAAAGATTTTGGCAAAGGCGCTATAAGCTGTCCACAAGCATGACCACCTACTCTAAGCTAAAACCCAAAAAAGTCTTATTCATCGCCACCAGGCAAATTGGTGATGTGCTTGTCACCACCCCACTCATTAGCAAAGCTAGAGAGCTGTGGCCAGATGCAGAGTTTCACTTCTTGGGCTATCGCGGCAAATTAGACATGTTGCACGGCAATCCCGATATCACTGAAATCATCGAGACCTCCGATCGCCCAGACTTTAGTGAATATCTCACTCTCTTTAATCGCTTATTCCAGCGCTATCACCTAGCGGTAGTGACTCAACCGAGTGATCGAGCTTATCTCTATGGCCTGGTAGCCGCCTTTAGAAGAGTTGGCATCCTTGGTGGTCATCCTCAAGGCAAAGATGCTCAAGGTCCACACAAGCGCAGCAAGAGTGAAAAGCAAAACGCATGGAAGAAGTTCATTTGCATGCACACTGTGGATGTTGATTACTTTAAGCAACACGTCATCGCTGAAAAACTAAGATTACTAGAAACTTTCTTCAAGAATCCTGCTGACTTATTTTCCAAACCGATCTCAGTGACGCCTCCCGCTGGCGAGCCATTAACCCCAGCGATTGCAGGTGAACTGCAACAACCTTACATTGTAGTACATCCAGGGCCATTGACCGCGTACAAGCGTTGGCCGCTGGCTTACTGGCAAACGTTAATTACCTGGCTTGCGAGCCAAGGTTTGCAGGTCGTCTTGAGTGCCTCGCCCGCCAAACAAGATGTGCAACTAAATCACGACATTATTTCTTTGCTTAATGAGGAAACAAAAAAGCAAGTGATTAATGCTGCGGGTAAATTATCGATTCCACAAGCAGGCACACTTATTCGGAGCGCAGCTTTATATATTGGGGTTGATACATCTATCACGCATTTAGCTGCAGCTTGCAACACCCCAACGATTACCCTCTTTGGAGCTACGCCACCCACTAACTTTGGCCCATGGCCTAATGACTTTATTGGCGAACAACCTTACCAATTACGCACTCGGACACAAACCGTCGGTCATGTCACTATTTTGCAAGGCCCTGGCGACTGCGTTCCATGTCGTAAAGCGGGATGCCTTGATAAAGCGGATAGTTATAGCGAGTGTTTGGATCTACTCGAACCGCAACAAGCAATAGAAGCAATTCAGAAAGCGTTAGCAAGTTAGAGCAACGCTAGCGCTTAGTGATACTGAACTTGCACCGGATCTTTTTGCTTAGAAGCCAATATCTGATTGAGGCTGTGTAAGCAAGCGTCATCTGGATAAATTCGGAGCTCTTCTGGGAATTGCATTAAGCAAGCCCCTCCATTGGTGGTAACGGCAGCAGTCAACATTAAACCCTGCATGCCATCGTTAGATCCTGATGCAGCTGGAGCAGCAGCGCTGACTTTTGGATCTCTGACGCGATTTGTCATGAGATAAGGATTAATTTGATTGCTGAGCATTTTGATATCAATCGCATGATCGATACAGACATGCACATTGCGGGCAAAGCGCATGCGCGCCCCCGTGATATCCATTACCGCCTCGGACACAATCCGCATACCGCCAGAGAATTTATCGGGAGTGACATTCACTTTGGCCACTAAAAGTTCATCTTCCTTTAACCATGAGCGATTAGGCTCATACACTTCGCTATACAAGGTAACTTCCAGAGCTGCGGTGCCATCATCAATAGTCGCAATCATCATGCGGCCACGCTGGCCGGTCAACATCCGCGCGGAAGTAATAATGCCGGCAATCAATTGATCCTTGCCTTCGGTAATCTTGGCTAGCGGCTGACGAATAAAGTGGGAGGTCTCCTCACGATAGGCATTAAACATGTGGCCAGTTAAACAGAGTCCTAAAGCGGTTTTTTCTTCTTGCAGGCGCTTTTTCTCAGACCACACTGGCTGACGCACCAGCTCCGGCAGATGGCGATTTTCTTCGCCCGCCACTTCAAACAGACTCACTTGATGTATCGATGCTTCCGCCTGTTCTGCGGCTTCAATCGCCCTTGCTAAAGAAGCCAGCAAGGTGGAACGAATGTCGTATAAATTTCCACCAGCCGGTACCGAATCGCGATACAAACTATCGAAGGCACCAGCGCGCATCAACGCTTCAATAGCACGACGATTGACTTGTCTACGATCGACGCGTGCGCAGAAATCAAACAGATCTTTAAATGGTCCGCCAGTTTCACGCGCTTTGACAATTGACGCAATCGCCGCTTCACCTGTGCCACGAACCGCCCCTAATCCATAGCGCACATGGCTAATTGGAGAATCTGGCGCCGCATCTGTCGCGCGTAATGGCGTAAACTCATAAACACCAGTATTAATATCTGGCGAGAACACTCGAATGTTATTAACCAAGCAGTCGTCATAGAGAATCTTCACCTTATCGGTGTCATCCATGGCGAGTGATAAGTTGGCCGCCATAAATTCAGCCGGGTAATACGCCTTCAGCCAAGCAGTTTGATACGCTAAGAGCGCGTATGCGGCAGCGTGGGACTTATTAAATCCGTAGCCCGCGAAACGCTCCATCAAGTCATAGATTTCGTTCGCCTTGCTCTCAGAAATGCCGCCAGCTTTTGCACCATCACTAAAGATCTTGCGATGCTGCGCCATCTCTTCTGGCTTTTTCTTACCCATCGCGCGACGCAACATATCCGCACCACCCAATGAGTAGCCACCAATCATCTGCGCCATCTGCATCACCTGCTCTTGGTAGACCATGATGCCGTAGGTCTCTTGGAGAACAGGTTCAATCCGCGGATCGAGATATTCCACTTTTTGGCGACCGTGCTTACGCTCAATAAAGTCTGGAATCAAGTCCATTGGGCCTGGGCGATATAAAGCCACCAAAGCAATAATGTCTTCAAAGCGGTTTGGTTTGGCTTCACGAAGCATGCCTTGCATGCCGCGGCTTTCCAGCTGGAACACAGCAACCGTATTCGCACGCTTTAGTACGTCAAATGCTTTTTCATCATCGATCGGAATCTCGCCGATATTCCAATCCTTACGGTCGGCATGCAAAGCTTTAATCCAACGCTCTGCCGCCGCCAAAATGGTGAGTGTTGTTAAACCCAAGAAGTCAAACTTCACCAAACCAATTGCTTCCACATCATCTTTATCGAACTGACTAATGACGGAGCTACTGTCTTGATCCTTGGTTTCTTGCGTATAGAGCGGGCAAAAATTGGTGAGACGTCCTGGAGCAATCAAGACACCACCCGCATGCATACCCACGTTACGCGTCATACCTTCTAACTGTTGCGCCAGAGAAAGCAATTGACGCACTTCATCTTCATTCTTTTCGCGCTCGGCTAATTGTTTCTCTGCCTTCTTTGCCATTTCAATGGTCATGTACTGACCTGGCTTATTCGGTACGAGCTTAGCGATACCGTCAACGAAGTTATAGCCCTGCTCTAGAACACGCCCCACATCACGAATCGCCGCTCTGGCAGCCATCGTACCGAAGGTAGCAATCTGACTCACCGCATCTTTACCGTACTTATCTTTCACGTACTGAATCACACGGTCGCGACCATGCTGACAGAAGTCGATATCAAAGTCGGGCATGGATACCCGCTCTGGATTTAAGAAGCGCTCAAAAAGCAAGTTGTAACGCAAGGGATCAAGGTCGGTAATGCCGAGTGAATACGCTACTAAAGAGCCTGCACCAGATCCACGACCGGGACCAACTGGCACACCATTATTTTTAGCCCAATTAATGAAGTCCGCCACGATTAAGAAGTAACCTGGGAAACCCATTTGAGAGATGGTCTTAACCTCGAAGACCAAACGCTCGTGATAGCGCGCCATTTCTGTTGCGCGCTCTTCTGGATCCGGGAAGTTGCGCTCCATGTGGCGCTTCAGACCAATCTCGGATTGCTGCAACAAATAGTCTTCCAAAGTAATTCCAGGCGGTATTGGAAAATCCGGCAGACGTGGCTGACCCAAGACCAAAGATAGATTACAGCGCTTAGCGATTTCAACTGAGTTCGCCAATGCAGCTGGCAAATCCGCAAAACGCTTTTCCATTTCTTCTTGGGTTAAGAAGTATTGCTCTTCATTAAATTTTTTGGTTCTACGTGGATTGCCGAGTAACTCTCCTTCAGCGATACAGACACGGGCCTCATGCGCCGTGAAATCACTTCTTTGCATGAACTGCACTGGGTGGGTTGCCACTACCGGTAAATCCAGTTCGCTGGCCAAATGACAAGCGAGTTGCAACTGTTTTTCATCTTGAGGATTGCCGCCACGCTGCACTTCAATGTAGAAGGATTTCGGGAAGAGCTTTTCATAGCGTAGAGCGGCGATCTTAGCTTGGCCTGCTTGGCCAGCCAATAATGCCGCACCAACCGCACCCATACGTGCGCCTGAGAGCGCAATTAATCCATAAGAAAGGGTACGTTTGGCAGCCTTATCTTCTGCTTTAGCCGCAGGTTCACTAAACCAAGCCGAATCGACTTCGGCGCGGCCGCGGGATTGATTGTCTAAAGATGCCCTACTGAGCAACTCACATAAATTCAGGTAACCAGAATGGTTTTGCACCAAGAGTAATAAACGATGGGGTTGATCTGGATCCTGAGGATTGCTAACCCAGACATCGGCACCGGCAATCGGTTTAATGCCGCTAGAACGAGCAGCAGTATAAAAACGCACCAAACCAAATAAATTACTCAAATCCGTCATGGCCAGGGCACCCATCTGATCTTTGACGGCCGCTGCGACCGCATCATCAATGCGAACAACCCCATCCGTAATTGAAAACTCGGAATGGACGCGAAGATGTATAAAACGGGGTAAAGCCATGAGATGATTTTAGCTGTGCCGACACCCAAAAACCTTCCATCCCCAGCCGGCGGCTATCGCGGGCGATTTGCCCCCTCTCCTACCGGCCCTCTCCATGCCGGATCGCTCGCTACCGCCTTAGGAAGCTGGCTAGATGCCCGTAAAAATGGGGGTAAATGGCTTCTCAGAATCGAAGATTTGGACACCCCTCGTTGCATCCCCGAGGCAGCCCAGCAAATACAGTCGCAGCTGCTCGCCTGCGGCCTTATTTTGGATGAGGGGATAGCACCAGTCACAGCACCAAGAGGCCTACCAAAGGGCTTTGGAGCGCTTGAATGAGTCCAAATCACTATATCCCTGCATCTGCTCTAGGCAAACTATCGCCAATACCCTAGCCAACCTAGGAATAGACGCTCCCCGTAATCAAGAAATGGTCTACCCAGGCACTTGTAGGCCCGCCACTCTCACCAAAAATCCCCCAGAAATTCTCAGGGATACAAAGAAAGCCTGGCGCATAGCCCTGCCCAAAAATTGTCATATTGAATTTGAGTATTTAGCCCTAGGTCCACAAAGCCAAAACCTCAACACGGAAGTGGGTGATTTTGTTTTGCGCAGAAGCGATGGTTTATTTACCTATCAACTAGCCGTTGTTGTTGATGATGCCGAGCAAGGCATCACGCACATTGTTCGTGGACAAGATTTACTCAGCAACACCGCTAGACAAATGTATTTACAAGAAGCACTCGGATACCCAAGACCAGAGTACCTGCATTTACCTTTAGTGCTAGATGAGCATGGCGAAAAACTCAGCAAGCAAACTCTAGCAACTCAAATCAATACGCAAGATGAGAAGCATGCGTTAATGGAATTGCGCAAAGCGACAAAACATTTAGGATTGAACAACTTGCCATATGGAGAGAATGTCACGATGACAGAGTGGCTGTTAGCAGCCACTCATACATGGAAAATCTAACGAACTTAGTTTTTCCTTCTTTATTTCTGCTTAAAGCCACCGAGCAAAGCACCCACCGCTGGCTTAGCGGGTGTGATGCCTACTTTTTTCTCTTCTGATTTCGCCTCTGTAGTAGCCGAAGCAGACGCAGAAGGAGCGCTAGGCTCATAAGGATTATAGAAGAAAGGGTCAGACATTTTGGCTGACGCACAGCCAGAATGTGAGCAACTTGATGACGACACCCCTTGAGGTAATGGCTTCACATCCAATTTGCGCTGCATCAACTTTTCAATTTCATCGAGCAAGCGCTTTTCACTGGGGTCAACCAGGGCAATGGCGTCACCCTGACTACCTGCGCGGCCAGTACGTCCAATACGATGGACAAAGTCTTCCGCATTAAATGGCAGCTCGTGATTAATCACGCAAGGCATGTCGGGGATATCTAAACCGCGAGCAGCTACGTCCGTTGCCACCAAAGCTTCAATGGCGCCGGATTTAAATGCATCCAAAGTTAGGGTTCGCTCAACCTGACTCTTATCGCCATGAATCGCGCCCGCTTTCATGCCATCACGCTCTAATGCGCGTGACAATTTTGCGCAACCCAAACGGCTATTGGTAAAGATGATACATTGACGCGATAAGCCGGCACGTGTGCGCGCTTCCAATACATCGACAATTGCGCGCTGTTTGTCTGCAGACGAGACCATATGCACTACTTGCTTGACAGTGTCAGCAGCCGCATTTTGACGAGCCACTTCAACGATAACTGGAGTGCGCAAATAACTTTGTGCCAGTTTTTTAATTTCTGGCGAAAAAGTCGCCGAGAACAAAAGCGTTTGTCTTTGCGCCGGAATTAAATTAATGATGCGTTGCAAGTCAGGTAAAAAACCCATATCAAGCATGCGGTCAGCCTCATCTAATACCAAGATTTCTACTTGAGATAGGTTTGCGACTTTAGAGCCAATGTGATCAAGCAAACGTCCTGGAGTAGCAATTAAGATTTCCACGCCATTACGCAAAATACCAACCTGCTCTTTCATATTCACGCCGCCATAAACCACTGTGGCGCGAAGGTCGGTGTATTTGGAGTAGTTAGCGGCATTCTCAGCTACCTGCACAGCGAGCTCACGTGTTGGCGTTAGCACCAGCGCACGAATTGGATGATGTGCCGGTGACGCGCGATTACTGGCGTGACGCAAAATCTTTTGAATAATCGGCAATACAAAGGTGGCCGTCTTACCAGTACCGGTTTGCGCAGCCCCCATCAAATCACTGCCCGCTAAAACATGTGGGATGGATTTGGCTTGAATCGGAGTTGGTGTGGTATAGCCCTGCTCCAGAACCGCTTTTTGAATTTTCGAGTCTAAACCAAAGTCAGCAAAAGTGATTGTTGCGGAAGTATCAGCAGTAGTAGCGTTAGTAACACTAGGGGTAGCGACCTCGCTAACCCCTGTAGATGAATTTATTTCAGTAGCAGTATTTGTCAAGGTAACTTATAGGATGGCCGAAATGCCAGCCTTAGCAGTTTCAGCATCCTCGGTCGATTTAACGCCGGAAACGCCGACTGCGCCGATAGTAAACCCATTTACATCGATATTGACCCCACCCTCTAACATGCCCGAAATATGTGGGGCAGATAAAAAGGATGTACGGCCATTATTAATAATCTCTTCATAGACGCGGCTCTCACACTTACCCATTGCGGCAGTGCGTGCTTTTTCTTGAGCAATGCAAGCAGACACCGGAGCGCAACCATCGCGACGAATCAAACCCAACATATGAGCACCATCATCACCAACAGCAATCGTCACTGCCCAATTATT
This sequence comes from Polynucleobacter necessarius, assembly GCF_900095215.1. NCBI lineage: Bacteria > Pseudomonadati > Pseudomonadota > Betaproteobacteria > Burkholderiales > Burkholderiaceae > Polynucleobacter > Polynucleobacter necessarius. The sequence continues at coordinate 1,151,456 of NZ_LT606949.1, forward strand.
TTTAGCAGCGTGTTATCTGCCGCGTCCAAAATCTTGTGAACATCAGCTTGAGTTAAATAAGGTTTAGTAGCCAACATGGTTAATCTTTCTTTGTCTCGAATATGTTTTATATGATGAAAGTGCTATCTATACAGAGCACCTGAATTATAAGGGGTGTAGCCCGACTCCGGTCTAGAGGCCTTGCTACATCCTGTCTCCTCAAAATGAATGGATTCTTTAGGTTAGTTAAGGAACTCTTGGGCGGCAACCACACCGCTAGCCTTCGGCTTATAACCTATAGACCCCAACTTCATCTCTACTCCACTTAAGGCGGCCATCAAGCTCAATTCATTGCAATCGCCTAAATGACCGATACGAAATGCTTTGCCTTGGATTTTTCCAAGGCCAGTGCCCAATGAGAGGTTGAACTTCTCCAATGTATGCTTGCGCAATACATCCGCATTCATACCTTCAGGCGTCGCAATACAGGTCAATACTGGTGAATAGCAGTCTTCATCTTGACACTGAATTTCTACACCCCAAGCTTTTACCGCTTCACGACAAGCCGCAGCCAAACGTTGATGATGCGCAAAGGTCGTATCCAACCCTTCGGCCATCATCATGTCCATCGCTTCATGCAAGCCGTACATTAAATTGGTGCTTGGCGTTGTTGGCCAGTAACCCGTTTTATTGGATTCGAGAATTTCATCCCAAGCCCAATACGCTTTAGGCATTTTGTTGTTTTTACTTGCCTCAATTGCGCGCGGCGACAAGGCATTAAAGCCAATCCCTGGAGGCAACAGCAAACCTTTTTTGTGAGCCAGAGATGGTGACGTCAGCGCCCCACTTGTCGTGCTCATAGTCCGCTGAACCCAATCCAGATACGCTGTCTACGAGCAATAGCGCTGGATGTTTCAAGGAGTCAATTGCCTTACGCACTGCGGCGATGTTTGATGTGACACCAGTAGAGGTTTCGTTATGCACAACACAAACGGCTTTGATTTCATGACCAGCTTTACCAACTACTTCGACATCCAAGCCAAGGCGCTTACCAAAAGCGCGCCATAAGTGCGCGAACTGACCAGTTTCGTAGAACAACACTTTGTCACCAGGACTCAGTACGTTTACCAAAGCACCCTTCCAAGAACCCGTTCCGGAAGCGGAATAAATAATCACAGGCTATTCAGTTTTAACAATCTTTTTAATGTTTTCTAAAACCTTCAGACCAAAGGCGCCAAACTCAGGTCCGCGATGRTCAATGCTTTGGTAGCTGATGGCACGCAGTACGCGTGGAGGAACAGGGCTGGGGCCAGGAATGTGTAAAAAATGGCGTCCTGATGCATGGTTATCAAGTTTCAACATGCTTGGTCTCACTTTTATATGGTGGCTTTATAGATCGTGAGTAGGGAGTTATTTCTGGCACTAGTGTATGACAATTTTTGCCAATTTTCCATTTTGTATACAAATTATTTAAAATAATCCTATAAATAAAAGAAAAAATAGGCATTTAAAGCCCATCTTTATGGTTTATGATGACTGATGCTTAATTTTGTATACAAATATAGAATTTAGGGGATTCCAACATGGTAGCCATAGAACAGCCTAATTCTCAGAACTTGCATGAGGCCACCTTTCAGAAGCTCAGATCGCTCTTGGTCGAAGGAAAGATCGCGCCCGGGAGCAAACTCAATGAACGAGAACTCGCTGAGAGCCTAAATGTTTCTCGCACTCCTATGCGAGAGGCCATTCGTCGACTGGCTGCTGATGGCTTAGTTGAACTCATTGCCAATCGTGGCGCCATCGCAGTACAACTTAGCCTGGAAGATGTCATTCACACTTTTGATGTAATCGCTGACCTCGAAGGATTTTCTTGTGAACTAGCGGCAAACAATATTAGCGATGCCGCCCTCTCTGAATTAGAGGCCCTCCAATATGAAATGATGGCTTCCTATGCGCGTCGTGATTTATCGAGTTACTACAAGCTCAATCTGCGTATCCACCATCTAATTAATCAAGCAGCAAATAACTCAGTGCTCTCTAGACTCTTCACACAAGTCAATGCGCGCATCGAAGCCTTACGCTTTCGCTCCAATCAAGATGGCGTCAAATGGGAGAAGGCGGTTGAAGAACATCAAGAAATGCTCAACGCCCTTAAAGCCAGGGATGCTGCACGCATGCGCAAGATCATGATTCAGCATGTGATGAACAAACGCGATGTTGTAGTGCAATTACTCAAATCAGAAGCAGAAATAAAAGATGCGGAGATAACCAAGTTATGAATAAGCCTATAGACCTCAAAGAATCATGGTAGAACAGGCCGAGCTAGCTAAGCGCTTGCGCCAAGAGACTTCTGGCGAAGTAATGACCGATAGCGCCAGTCGTGGCCGTTACGCAACCGATGCCTCCATCTACCAAGCAATGCCGGTTGCTGTGTTTGTGCCAAAGACTGCCCAAGATATCGCGAGTGCGATTCAGATTGCCGCTGAAATGGGTGTGCCTGTACTACCCCGCGGTGGTGGCACCAGCCAATGCGGTCAAACCACTGGCGCAGTCACTGGTGATTGATAACACCAAATATTTCAGAAATGTTTTAGACCTCAATCTTGATAAAGGCTATGTTGAAGTTGAACCAGGCATCGCGCTGGACCATCTCAATAGCTTATTGAAGCAACATGGCCTCTGGTATCCAGTAGATGTTTCTACTGCGGCACAAGCAACGATTGGTGGCATGGCTGGTAACAACTCTTGCGGTAGTCGCTCCATTGCTTACGGCAATATGGCGCATAACATATTGGGTATTGATGCATGGTTAGCCAATGGACAAGTAGCGCAGTTTGGTAATTACGCCAATAGCACTGCGGTCGCACAACAATTGAGCGACCCTGTTAAAAATCTAGCCACTACACTGGCCCCCGAGATTGAGAAGTGCTTTCCGAAAGTATTGAGACGGGTTGCAGGATATAACCTCGATATCTTCAATCCCCAAAGTGAATTGCCTTACACCCAAGATGGCAGTATGAACTTAGCCCATTTATTAGTGGGCAGTGAAGGCATCCTGGCTTATTACAAGTCACTCAAACTCGCGCCTTTACCCCAACACAAAGTACTAGGCATTGTGAACTTTGCGAGCTTTTATAAGGCAATGGATAGTGCCCAGCATAGTGTGAAGCTAGGCCATACCGCTGTTGAGTTGGTTTATCGGACCATGATTGATTTGGCGCGCAGTAATCCCAGTTTTAAGACAACCATTGAAACCACCTTAATCGATCACACAGCGCAAACTCCTGCAGCTATTTTGTTAGTGGAGTTTTCTGGCGAAGCGCATGCACTGCTTTTGGAAAAGCTTAAGGCCTTACAAGAACTCATGAGCGATCTGGGCTTACCTGACTCCGTTGTGTCGATGCCTGATGCTAGCCTACAGAAGCACCTATGGGAAGTACGCAAGGCGGGGCTCAATATCATGATGAGCCTCAAAGGGGATGGCAAACCAGTGAGCTTTATTGAAGACTGTGCCGTACCGCTTGAGAGTCTTGCTGATTACACCAAAGCATTGACAGAAGTATTTGCCCAATATGGCTCGCGTGGCACTTGGTATGCCCACGCATCCGTAGGGATATTACATATACGCCATATTCTGGATATGCAGAAGAAGCATCAGCGTTGGTTCGTAAATACAAAGGTGCTTATAGTGGTGAGCATGGTGATGGTCTATGCCGTGGCGATTGGATCTCCTGGCAGTTTGGCCCTAAGATCACCGAAGCCCTTTCAGAAATCAAATACGCATTCGACCCCAATGGATTATTTAATCCAGGCAAGATCGTCAATCCACCAAAAATGGATGACTCCATCAACTTTAGATTTCCGCCAAGTTATAAAGTTATTCCATTGCAGCCAGCACTCGACTGGTCTGCCTGGAACGTACAAAACGATCCCGTTACAGAAAAAACTACCGCACCAGGCACTGGCGGCGATCCAGCTATGGGTTTAGCCAAAGCAGTCGAGATGTGCAACAACAATGGTCACTGCCGCCAGTTTGATGCGGAAGTGATGTGTCCTAGTGATCGCGTTACCCGTGACGAGAGACACCTTACTCGTGGTCGAGCCAATACCTTACGTCTTGCGCTATCTAATCAGCTCGATCTAAAGAGCGGAACCACAACCGATTCTTCTCCATTGGCCAGCGAGGCCATCAAAGAAGTGATGGAGCTATGCGTCAGCTGTAAGGCTTGCCGCCGTGAGTGCCCCACTGGTGTGGATATGGCGAAGATGAAGATTGAATTTCTTTCTGCCTACAAAAAGCGTGCGGGTCACTCATTGCGTGATTTGGCGGTTGCCTATCTTCCTAAGGACGCCAGCACGATTAGCAATATTCCATTTTTGCCAAGCCTTCTTAATCTGCGCAATCACATTACACCGATCGCCAGGCTCCAAGAATGGGTTATGGGCATCTCAGCACAAAGGAGCTTGCCGATCTGGAAGAGCAAAACATTCTGAAACCAAAAGGTAAAAGATACTTATCAATACACTCCTGAACAATTGGCAAGCAATGAACATGGTACAGGCGTTGTGCTATTGGGCGATACGTTTAACGCCTACTTCGAAGATGAAAACCGCCAAGCGGCATTGAAAGTACTTAATGCCGCAGGCTATCGCGTGCATATCCCGCATAAAAGTCAATGTGAGAGTCAAAGCAAGAGCCAGCAAAATAAGAATCAAGACAATACTTGCTCTAAAGAGTTTTGCTGCGGTAGAACCTATTTAGCAGCAGGCATGGTTGATAAAGCTAAGACCACTTTGGGTGAGCTGGTTGATCATCTGGCACCTTTTGCGGAAAAGAACACCCCTATTATTGGTTTAGAACCCTCTTGTCTATTTACTCTAAAAGATGCAGCATTGGTCATGGGCTTTGGCGAACGTGCGATTACTGTCTCTAAACAAGCACAGTTGCTAGAAGAAGTGTTGGCGAACGAAGCAAAGGCTGGCAATCTCAAGCTAAACCTGCAAGCAGCTGATAAATCAGTGCTGTTTCATGGTCACCGTCATCAGAAGCCCTTTGCTGCAGTTACCCCCGCAATGGAATTGCTCAAACTCATACCCAATGCAGAGCCCAAACTCATTGAGTCATCGTGCTGCGGTATGGCGGGTAGTGTTGGCTACGAGACAGAGCACATTGATGTGTCTAAGCAAATGGCAGAAGCCAGTCTTTTGCCTAGTATCTGTAAGTCGCCAGATAGCTGGGTAATAGCTGATGGCAAAAGCTGTCGTCACCAGATTGCTGATAGCACCCAAAGAGAAGCGGTACATATCGCCAGAATCTTGGCGGCGCACTTATAAAGCAATCAAAGAAATAGGCAAGAGATGGTGTGATTAGCGAATCACGCCATAGCCCACCATCAACAAGGTTCCAGTCAACAAGGCTAGGACCAATCGCTTAGTAAGCTTAGAGACCATCACGGCAATCGCCAAGGCGCAAATCAAAATGCGTATCCACAAAGGTACGGTTGCCATCAGACCGAGCGGCATCATAATCAAACGGACTGTGAGTGCAGCAACCATTGCATAAGTTACAGCAGCCAGCCACCGAAAGATCTCGCTGTCCTGATTAATGCTTTGCGACAAACATACCCCAATGGCGCGACAGAAATACGTACCAAGACATGCCCCAATCAAGGCAATCCAAAGACCCCAACCAGAGAGGGCATCACTCATGTGCTTCAAAGTATCAGCTACCCCGCTCATCCGATCACTCCCGCTTTTTTGCGCAAGTACTTGCGATCAATAAAGTAAGCAATCGTGCCCGCCACTAAACCAGAGGTTAATAAACTCGTATCACGATCGACAATGAAGAAGATTGGGCCAAAGATGCAGCCCAGTAAAAGTGCAATGCGATTAATCCAAGGCTTTACTTCAGTAAAAGTGAGCAAGAAAAATAGTGGGTTAATAAATACAAGGCCAAGAGTGATGTAGGCAGGCACCATGCCAGCCAACAAGTAACCCAGAATGGTGCCCGGAATTGAAATTAACCAACACAGCAAGCCAAGCCCAACAAAGTAGCCCAGATGATGCTTAATCTCAATCGCATGAAACTCGCGCATCGAGATAGCCCATGCTGTCATTGCCAACAAATGCACTGAGGCATATAGACTGCGATTGCGATCTTTTTGATGAAACTACGGAAAGAGCGTCACCGTCATGGTGATAAAACGTGTCGAAGTTAATGTGCCCGCCAGAGCGATCGCAAAAACAGATGATCCAGTAATTGCCATCTCAAGCAAGACAACCTGCCCCGGTAATGCGCACATAAAAAATGAAGTGAAGGTCGTAAACCAAACATCAAAGCCATTGGTTTTACCCATCGCCCCAAAACCCACCATGTCGGCAAAGAGTACGATTGCGGGAGCGCCTGCGGCATCGCGTATGCCAGACCAAAAAGCATCACTGGCATTTTTGAAGCGTTGGACCATAGCCTCTTCTAGCGCGATTTCACTAGGATCAATATATGGCTGGTCTTGGGATGACATGGAATCCTTGTAAAAGATTGTGAATATTTATGCTGACCGGGCTTTTTGACCTAAAGCCCACTCAATATGTTCAGTCACTAAATGGTCAGCGCTTGGAAGCGCTGCGCTTAATGCCTCGGCAATGGCACTCACCTCCACTCCATTCGCTAACGCATTACCCATTGCTACCGCCAGATTGCGGCGCCAACGGCTGTAGCCAATTCTCCGAATAGCGCTACCTTCGTGACGTTGCTCAAACTCTTCCTCGGTCCAAGACCATAGCTGCAAGAGTGTTGCCTGACCTAAACCATTACGTTTGGCAAAGTCAGGTAACTGACTTCTCTTGGCAAACTTATTCCATGGACAAATCAGCTGGCAATCATCGCAGCCATATACGCGATTACCCATGGCTTTTCTGAACTCAACTGGTATGGCATCAGGATTTTCAATGATTAAGTAAGAAATGCAGCGACGCGCATCCAATTGATATGGCGCGGTAATAGCTTTGGTTGGACAGACATCTATGCAGGACGTACAAGTGCCACAATGCACTTCAATCTCTTGGCCAATCGGTAGCGGCACATCCACCAAGATCTCACCTAAAAAAAAAGTCGAGCCAGATTCTCGATTAAGTAGAAGCGTGTGCTTACCACGCCAACCTAAGCCAGCTTTACGCGCTAACTCCACTTCCATCAAAGGTGCTGAGTCAGTAAATACACGATAACCGAGCTTGCCAATGCGCTCTTCAATGAGTTTGGCAAATTCTTGTAAGCGATTACGCAGCACCTTGTGATAGTCGCGCCCTCGGGCATAGATTGAGACAACGGCCTGAGTTGGATCTTCTAGTCGTTGCCACTCAGCATCAAAATCCGTTTCTGGTGGCAAGTAGTTCATCGAGACGCAAATGACCCGCACCGTACCAGGAACTAAAAGCTCAGGATTGGAACGCAATTGAGCATGACGCTGCATGTATTCCATCTGGCCGTGACGACCGTCAGCCAGCCATTCCTGCAAACGCTCTGCTGCAGGACCTAAATGGGTATCGGTAATTCGCACGCCATGAAACCCCAATGCCAAAGCCTGACCATCAAGCCAATCACGGAGATTAGACGCATCTAAGGATTGAGGGGTGGCAGATAGTGGCATATGAAATACAGAATGTAGCGCAATCATTGAATAAACTAGGGGAATGGTTCAAACACCGATAATCCCCTCTCCAATTACTGCAATAGAACTCGATTGTAGACAGGAAACTGGTACCGCCATCCTTGCCAAACAATTGGCCGCCAGCCTCGAGAAATTTCTGACCCAACAGGCGAATTCTCACCTTAATATTTCCTTAGAGGGTGATTTGGGCGCCGGCAAAACTACTTTTGCCAGATATCTGATCCAGGCACTCGGTCATGATGGCAAAGTAAAGAGTCCCACCTATACATTGTGCGAGCCCTATCCACTGCAATTAAAAGATCAAGTTCTTACCGTTCACCATTTTGATTTGTATCGCATGCGTGATCCACTCGAATGGCAAGAGGCAGGATTTGCTGAGCATTTTGATGCTCCTGGCATCTGCATGATTGAGTGGCCAGAAAAAGCGGAAGGTACTTTGCCAGATTTTGATATTCAGATTCAACTGTCTGCTGGCGCGGATGAAAACGAACGCGCTATCAAGATCAATGCCATCACTGAATCTGGAAAAATGGCATTACAAGAACTCAAAGCAATGCGCAAGTAATGAATTTGCAATACATGACCGCAAAGACAATAAATCTCTCGAAAAGACAGGCACTCAAGACTTCAGCGAAGTTTTTGAGCTTTGCCTTATTACTTACAGAGCTTGATCTTGCCTGGGGCGCTAAGATTCTTGGTGTGCGCGTCTGGCCTTCTGAGGATTACACCCGCGTTACCTTGGAATCAGATACACCACTACCGATTACCCAGCAGATACTGACCAACCCAGATCGCTTTGTAGTGGATGTTCAGGGCTTAGAACTCAATCCCACGCTGCAAGATTTAGTGGCCAAAGTAAAACCCAACGACCCCTACATCTCTCAAGTTCGGGTGGGGCAATTTCAGCCAGGGATAGTGCGCTTGGTGTTTGACTTAAAAGAACCGATCAAACCACAACTCTTCACCTTGGATCCCATTGGTGAGTATAACTACCGCATGGTATTTGACTTATACCCCACTACTCCACCCGATCCATTAATGGCTTTAGTGAGAAGCAGCGCCAAAAAAAAAAGCGCACTCGAAAAATCGAATGAAGAAATCGATCTGATTGCGCAGTTCGCCACCAAGAAAGAAAAAGAGCTTGCCAAGACTCCAGCGCCGCTAGTTTCTCAATCGATTCCAGAGATTAAAGAGGCTCCAGCGGGTGCTAAATATAAACGTTTAATCACGATTGCGATTGATCCTGGTCACGGCGGTGAAGATCCTGGCGCCATTGGTGCGGCGGGCTCTAGAGAAAAGAATGTCGTGCTCGCCATTGCAAAGAGACTCAAGGACAAGATTGAAGGCGAAGCCTATATGCGCCCTTTCTTAACCAGAGATGGCGATTACTTTGTGCCACTGCATGTCAGAGTACAAAAATCCAGACGCGTTGAAGCGGATTTATTTGTTTCCATTCATGCGGATGCCTTTATTGAAAGAAATGCCAAAGGCGCTTCCGTATTTGCACTCTCGCAAATGGGAGCCAGTAGTACCACCGCACGCTGGATGGCCAATAAAGAAAATGCTTCCGACTTGATTGGTGGCATTAATATCAAAACTCAAGATCGGCAGGTTGCCAATCTACTCCTCGATATGTCGACCACCGCGCAAATTAAAGACTCTCTGCAAGCGGGCAACTCCATCTTGAGACAAATCGGGGGATTTGCACCCCTACACAAGCCCAAAGTAGAGCAAGCTAGTTTTGCCGTTTTAAAGGCCCCAGACATCCCCTCCATCCTTGTGGAAACCGCTTTTATCAGCAACCCACAGGAAGAGGCCCGCTTAAACGACGATAGCTACCAGGACAGGATCGCAGAAGCTATTTTGAATGGAATTAAGGACTATTTTTCCAAAAATCCACCAGTCGCCAGACGGGTAAATTCATAAGCCACTTGTAACTACAATGGCTGACGGGCTGACCTAGCAGACCTTAGGGACGCAAACAAACTTCTTGCTATAATTCATGGCTTAATTGGGTCGGTGGCTCAGTCGGTAGAGCAGCGGACTTTTAATCCGTTGGTCGCGAGTTCGAATCTCGCCCGACCCACCAGTTATACAAAAGCCTCTAGAGACATCTAGGGGCTTTTTCTTTTGCCAAGCAACATAATTGACAAAGCCCTTTTCCATTGAAACATTCAAACACTTTTTTAAAATCATGCTATGATGAAATCATGCTGCATGAATATAGAGGAGAATGCCATGGGCGCAGTCATTGATCATCAAGTCATTAAATCCATTGGATCTAGTGGACAGATCTCGCTTGGTAAAGAGCATGCGGGACGCCAAGTATTAGTAGAAACTCCCGAACCTGGCGTTTGGGTAATTCGAACCGCCACGGTTGTTCCCGATAATGAACGCTGGATGCATACACCCTCTGTTAAAAAGGATTTATCAGCAGCATTGGCTTTGGCACAAAAAACACCAGCCAAAGCAACTGACCTTTCTAAATTAAAAATGGCTAAAGCTCATGGCGCGAAACGCAAAGCCTGAGCCCTTAGTTGAGCTTGATCTAAATAGCCCTATCTTCCAATCTACTTGGGAGAGCCTAGAGCCAACCGAGCAAGAGAAAGCTTTTGCTACTTTTGAGCAAATCACGCAATTGACCTGGAACCAGGTTTATCGCGACAAGGGATTGAGATGGGAAAATATTCATAGCATTCCTGCACCAAAAGGCATTGATGCACTCTACTCATTTCGAGTTAGCAAATCAATCCGAGGAATTGGCTTTAGAGAAGCTCATTTCCTCAGCGTGTTATTAATTGCACCAGATCATGATGCCGCATATGGAAAAAAGTAACTCACCGGAAAAGTCTTTAACGATCTCGCAAAAGAGAGCATCAACCATCAAAGACATTCGCAATGCACCAGATCCCGATATCGCTTGCAATGCAACGCGCTGGGCAAGCAGCGATTGACCTAGCCATTCAAACAAACACTGCAATCGTAACCATGATTGATGGCAAGATTGTCAGGATCCCAGCCGCGGCACTGATTAAGCAGCGCTAACTTAGCGCCTAAGCACCGTTGGTCGCGAGTTCGAAAACGAAGTTTCGACGCAGTCAATCTCGCCAGACTCACTAGTTATATAAAAGCCCCTGGAGAAATCTAGGGGCTTTTTCTTTTTAGGCTGGGGAAATGCGGTGACTGTTCAGGACTCAATAGGTGATCTACTAGATGTTTCTAGTGGGGATGGTCTACGCTGGGTGACCATAAGCGTTTTTTCCAGCATCACTAAATCAGCCTGCTTACCAACTTCCAAGTTTCCTATTTTGTCATCGGAGAACATTTCATAGGCAGCATTAATGGTAACTGCACGAATAGCGTTATCAACTGTGACTTGCTGATTGGCACCCAAAACCTGACGAGGTGGTTTTTGCCATAAACGTCCCGCACCCTCAGAAATGTAATTCAAAGGTCCTACATTTGAGACCGGGGAATCACTATGGTAGGCAAAGCGTCCGCCAGCCCTCTTAAAGTCTGCCGATGGATCAATACGATCCGCTCTATCGTGGCCAACAATCTGATTATGGAAAGCCTCGCCCCAATAATCAACGTGCCCAATAGTAAATCCAGGTATCACACCTAACTTCACTGCTTGTTTAACCTGATCAGCTCTATTGATTGTGAAGTGCTCGATACGCAAACGTCTTTTAGCTGGGTTTGGATTTCCTGCAAGCAATTTCTCATAATTACCCAAAGTTTGATCAATAGCACCATCACCATTGGCATGTACCGCAATCTGCCAACCTGGATCAAAATATTGTTTTATTTAGCCATATAAATCCTCTGTTCCAAAATCAAGATCGCCACGATTGGTCGTATCTTTTGGATAGTTATATGGTTGATTTAATGCGGCAGTCAATCCCTGAGTCGAACCATCAGAAATATATTTCACGCTAACAAATCTCAAGCGATCATCCCCATCTCCAGGTTTAACTGAGTTACATTCCTTTGGAATGGCTGGGCCGTAGAGGTATGCGCGAATACGAATTGGCAACCCTTCGTTAGCAGATAACTCTTTGCAAAGTTTTAATTCATTCTCAAGACCAAGATTAAATCCCAAGGTAATTTCAGCAGAGGTAGTAACGCCTGCCGCAGCAATCATTCTTGTAGTTTGCTTAAAAGCCCCAGCCAATTCAGACGGAGTTGGTGCGGGCATTTTTGCCATAAATGGCGCATAGGTAGGCGGCTCAATCAACACACCTGTTAATTTTCCGCTGGCATCTTTTAGATACTTGCCACCGCCATTCGGGTTTGGCGTATTCTCATTCACACCAGCAAGGTCTAGAGCTTTATGGTTGACATATCCAATATGACCAGATTGCTTGACGATAAAAATAGATACCGTAGTCGATACCTTATCCAATACGTCAGCATTGAGTTCTGCCATAAATGGCGTGGTTCGCGATGGATCAACACAAAAACCCACCATCTATTGTGTCATAAGGCATAGTGAAGTTCGATAGATTTAAGCCCATGACCTCACCAATAGTGGTGTCCAGAATATGAATATGAGGCTCAACAAAACCTGGAATCAACGTTTGACCCTGCAAGTCAACCACCTTAGTAGTGTTTGTTTGCCACTCTTTAGTTACAGCCTGTTTGCTACCTACAGCCACAATCTTGCCGCCCTGAACTGCAAGCGCTTGGACTTCTTCGTTCTTCGCATTCACCGTCAAAATGGAGCCACCATAAAAAATAGTGTCTGCAGAATGATTGGCGGCAATAGAAATATTGAAATGAGAGGCAAGAAAAGCCAATAAAACTAAACTCATATTTTGAATAGATATCTTGTAGCGCACGAATTACCTCCGCTAAAGAGCTCTTAAATTTTCAAACAATATTATGACAGACCGGTATTTGTTTCTCGCCCGACACACCAGTTATACAAAAGTCTCTAGAGAAATCTAGCTCGCCAATTTACAATGCTTACCAAGCTCATTACACAGACGCATCACGCCATCAACAATCTGTGTTGTCTGGGGAGTACGACCAGACACTGTCGATCCAACAATAATTAACTGAGACGTATCATCCTTTAGTGGCTTAATAGCCAAAGTTGCCGCTTGAGCACACTGACTAATGTTAAGCGTTAGTTTTTGCTGATCTGAATTGACGATGTTGACATTCTGATTCTTTTGAATTGTATTTATTGCTACATCAAATACACGTTGTGCCGGCGCATCTAGTATCACCGTCACAACTTTAGCAAGAGGCTTATCGGGTGATGACTGGTTCTGAGTAACTTGCTCAATTCGACCTATGGCATGTATAGCCACAAAAATCCACTGCGCAAATGCAATCTCCGGTACCAGCAAAGAGAAGGCAATGACTGGCAGACTCGTAATTTTTTAAATTTCATAGATCGCCCGAAAATGAATTGAATTACAAAAACAACCCATTTCACTATACAGAAAAACAATGCTGGGATAGTTTGATTAAGCACACCTTCCAAAAAATACCCTAGGCAAACGACTACTCCTCCATGCTCTATTGTCCAGAGCTTGAATTTTGCCACGCCAAAGCATCAAGTTACAGGACAAAATAAAACCACCCGAAGGTGGTTTTAAAAATATCTAAGTCTGATTTATTTCAGAAATGCGTTAACAGTTTCTGAAAAACGAGTGTGCTGTTGAAATACGAATGCATGACCACCATCATAAAAAGCTAACCACGCATAACGAATTTGACTTGCAATCAACTGAGAGTTTTTCGGAATATCAATCACATCGTAACGACCATCCGTAACCAGGACTGGAAATTTAATATTTTTGAGGTCTTGAAATTCTGTCACAGCCTGCTGGGTTTTGGGCTGTTTGATTGCGGCTACTGTCTTACCATTTAGTTTGCAATGTATTTATTAATGAGCTCCACAGCGGTATTCGTTGGCCTGTATGGCTACTCTGTGCAGCGTTCAACCGTTCTTTGCTTTGCGCTACCCATCTTTAGCTGTCAATTTATCGCATCGATTGTTCCCCTAATCATGTTTCCGTGGCCTATTCAATTAGGTAACTTTGCATTCTTCCTATACACCATCAAAATGGCTTCCTATTTTTCGAAGTCCTGGGTAAAGACGGTTAGCTTGCATATACAAAACCAATCTCTCAATAAGGCACTTGAGGACGAACGCAATACTGCAATTGCCGCCAATATTGCAAAATCAAAATTTATAGCCACTGCTAGCCATGATTTGAGACAACCACTTCATGCGGTCAATATTTACTTGGACTTATTTGAACCAAACAAACTCGGCTCTCTAAAGAAAAAATTAATTTTCTTCAGGTTAGGAAAAGCATTCAGACCCTCAACTCCATGTTAAAGTCCCTATTGGACCTGAGCAAGTTAGATGCAGGAACTTCTTACAAGCTTGAAAAACCATTTGAATTGATAGAGCTTGTTGGATTTTTATCAAATACTTACACCCCGATTGCCAATAACAAGAAATTGGTTCTCCAGTTTGAATTTATGAATATGGGAGTTAATGGCGATAAATTACTTCTACAGCAATTGCTGGGAAAGCTGATCTCAAACGCCATTCAATACACAGCCTCGGGATTCATTCTTGTTAAATTAGCGTCTAATAACGATTGTTTGCATATCACGATTGAAGATACTGGGTACAGAATTGACGCTGCATTACTCGATAAAATTGTCGATGAGTTCTTTAAGGTGGACAGTACCCGCAATATGGATGATGGACTCGGCATAGGTCTTTCAATTGTCAAAAGACTCTGCAAAATCTCCAATACAGAACTATCTGTGAAGTCGCTACTGGGATCTGGCACGACCTTTAACCTCCAAACACCCTATCCGAACAATGCCTTGCCTGATAACGTTGAATCGCTAACTAACGATATGCCTCGCAAAATATCGGACTCGCAAGACCACCTTTTGGAAGCCAAAACGATTGCGGTATTTGAGGATGACCACACCATTTTTGATGCCTACAAACAAGCCTTAACCCAGAATGGGTTCCAGGTTCTGTCTCTTTCGGAGAATAGCCAGGCACTAGCGAGACAGCTAGCAGACATTAATCACATTGACTGTATTTTGAGTGACTATCGACTGGCAACCACTACCGGTGATCTCATCATTCAACAACTTCGCGATAGTTTTGTGATGGAAATTCCTGCCATCATTATTACGGCCGATACCTCACCGCAGCATATTCAATTATTCAAAGAATTAAGCATCGATATGCTCTACAAACCCATTGGCTACAGTGAGATTGTTGAGGCAATTACGCTGCTTTTAAAAAATCACCAAAACCAAAGATAAAAATGTCCGCCATTCAATTTCGCCTCATCATAGCTCTGCTAAGCACATTAGTATCAACCCATGTTTATGCAGACTCAAAGTCAAATCCTTGGGTAGGGGCTTACGGTCAAATTGGAAGTTTATTGGCTACGAAAGCTATATTCCTAAAAGTGTTAGCGGCACAACGTCAATTGGCAGCTATGCATTCCCTAACACCGCAACTGCCAACCATGCAAATGGACCTGCTGCGAATATCCGCATTGGTTATAAATTTGGTATTGGCGAAAACTATGTACTTGGAATAGGGGCGGCCTTGTACCCAGGGCATTCAAGATCAGTAGGCTCAACTCTTGCAAGCACTTTACCCAGCGGGTCATCTATAAAACCTGGAACATATGATGTGTCAAATGTATTTAGCGTTGCCCTTCTCCCGGGCTATGTAATTAATCAAACGCATCTCATTTATACAAAGATAGGAGATATGCAGGATCAACTCTCAATTCCAACTCTCCAGGAAACTACCATCAACAAACTAATCGAGTAAATGGCACTGTTTACGGCCTAGGATACCAGTAATTCATCACTGAATTCATCTATGCGTTCGGCGAAGGAAACTATGCTGTAAATAGATCACAAGCGGTATCGGTCCAACCTGATAGCGGAGCAATTGTTAGATTTACAGCCGATGCCACTGGGTACGATTTCATCTTTGGTGTTGGTTATCATTTCTAAACGCTGCAGATACTAGCGTAGTCGAAAAAAAACCACCTCGAAAGGTGGTTAGCAATATTCAAATATCTGTCATGGAAATGTGAATAGTTAGGAGCCTCTTTTATAAGGCCTAACAACCGCGGGAAACTTGACCCGAATCAATATTCCACGTGGGTAGAACTAAAGTATTAGTCCTGAGTATTGCGCACATTACCCATCGCATCTGAGTGGGCGCTTGGAACAGCATGGATTTGCTCATCCGCGTTGAATTTATTGAAGGCTGAGGCACTTGCGAATCCGATTAAGAATGCAGATACAGCGACGATGACATTTGTACTAAGTTTGCTCACTTTACTGCCCCGTATACATTAAAAAAATGAAAGCTAATTTCTCGATCCGGGAGAATAATAATTCATAAATTCGCAAAAAATCATGACAAACACATATCATAGAACTAAAGTATTAAGCCACTTCAGTAGGCCATATAGAGCTAAAGTTTTATATCTAAAACGCGTCTTCAAGCTAACCCTTCAAGCCATCCAATATTCATTGAAGAATTTTTATCCGAAGAGCCTGACTGCGGCATCCAACAAGGCAAAGGATGGTCACTGCAATACCTAGAGCATCTGGATTTAAATTAATTCCGATATTTCAATCAGGTTTTGATCTGGATCACGAACGTATACAGAGTTAATTTTTTGTCTCGCCCCAGTACGGGTGACGGGACCTTCAATAATTGGCCTTGACTCTGCCGCCAGCCGTTCAATGACTTTTTCAAGTGGGCGGTCCGCAATAAAGCAAAGATCAAGAGATCCTGGGGTTGGAAGATCAGCCTTGGGCTCAAACTCCTTGCCTTTGATATGCAGATTAATTTTTTGATTGCCGAACTTCAAGGCCTTGCGCTCAACAGGTGGAGTGCCGACAACAAAAGATTCTAACTTCATGCCCATCACGCGAGTATAAAAATCAACGCACTCTGCCTCTTTTGCAGCAGTAATCACCAAGCGATCTAAATGGTCAATCATGATCTTTTCCTTTATCTTATTGAGCGCGACGCAATTTATCTACGTAACTTGGCTCTGGATGCAAGGTATAGGTGCTACCTGCTTTAGCCACTTGCCTCGGAACTTCGTGTCCCACAATTTTCGGCAACTCTATAGCAAGTTGCAGCAACCTCAGAATATTCATGTCACTATCATAACCCATAGCATCGAGCATATGAATCGCATCTTCACTAGAAATATTGCCACTAGCGCCAGGCGCATAAGGGCAGCCACCCAAACCGCCTAAAGAACCATCAAAGCGCACAATACCTGATTGCACGGCAGCCAATACGTTCGCCAGACCCATGCCTCTAGTATTGTGAAAATGCATAGTCAACTGCAAATTGGGAAAGCGTTTTTGTAGGGCCTCACTCATCCTCTTTACTTGATCTGGGTTTGCCGTACCGGTGGTATCGCAAATCGTCAGCCCCCTCACACCCAGGTCCGCAAAACGCTGTGCAAATTCCTCGACAACCGTTTGCGGAACTTCTCCCTCCATAAGGCAATCAAAACAAGTGGAGAGTGAAACATTAATCGGCGTTCTGACATCAACATATTCAATGACTTCTACCAATCCAGAAAAACTCTTTTCTCTACCCATACGCAAATTGGCTAAGTTATGAGTCTCGGAAGTAGACATCACCAGATTAAATTCATCGGCCCTTGACTCAAAGGCGCGCTCATCCCCTCGAAGGTTTGGCACCAACACGTTGTACTCGACTCCAGGTACACGCTTGATGCGCCCCATCACCCACAACATCGGTATAGCCTTGGGCGAAGTAAAAGAGGTCACCTCAATTTTGGCAAAACCGCATTCGCTCAGCTCATCAACCAATCTCACCTTATTGTCAGTGGGTACAAAATTGGCTTCAATCTGAAAACCATCTCTCATTACTACATCATTGAAATAAATTCTGGTCATAGGGCTTTTTTCTCTATTGATTTCTCTATTATTTTTTATTCGAATTCTGAGTGAGGTTCTGATTTCGTAAAAGCGATTCCACGCTCTTTTAAAGAGGCGATCTGCTCTTTGCTCAAACCAATGCTATTTAATATTTCATCCGTGTTCTGACCAATATCGGGCGCAAGTGTTTTAATTGAGCCTGGCGTACGCGATAGCTTTGGAAGCACCCCAGGAACATCTAACGTTGTGCCATCTTGCATCCGAATCATTTGAATATTTTCTCGAGCTGTGTAATGAGGATCGCTCACAATATCAGCTACGGTATAGATTCGGCCTAATCGTACTGCAACTGAATCAAGCATCTCCACAGCCTTGGTGGTACTCAGTGTTTTGGTACACTCGCCAATTGCCTGATCCAGCTCAGCAATCCGCTTCACACGACCATCATTATTTTCTATCTGGGGGTTTACCTAAGTCTTCGCGCCAAATCAATGTCATCAAGCGCTTAAAGATACTATCGCCATTACCAGCAACCAATACATAGCCGCCATCAGCGCACTGGTAAGCATTGGTTGGTGCGATGCCCGGCAATGCGCTGCCAGCCGCTTCACGCACCTCGCCGAACGCGCTGTACTCAGGAAGAAAACTCTCCATGCAATTAAATATCGCTGCATACAAAGCAATATCAATAACTTAACTTTTGCCGCTAGTATGCCTTTCCTGCAAGGCTAGCAAAATACCAATCACACCATGCAAGGAGGCCAGAGTATCGCCAATGCTGATGCCCACTCGCACCGGCACCCTACCAGGTTCATCGGTTGGATGACGCAAACCACCCATTGCCTCGCAACTACGCCAAATCCCGGCTTATCTCTATAAGGGCCGGTTTGACCATAACCACTAATGCGTAGAACAATTAATCTGGGATTGAGCTCGAGTAATTTCTCTGGATCAAGACCCCAACCTTCTAATGTTTCAGGACGAAAATTTTCAATTAAAACATCCGCCTCTTTAATCAGAGTGCGAACTATGTCTTGAGCCTCAGCTTGCCGCAAATCCAAAGAGAGTGAACGCTTGTTGCGACACTGTACTTGCCGCCATACTGATGTGCCATCTTTTCAAAGTCGCCACTTCCTTAGCGCATCGCCAACTTTAGGCGGCTCAATCTTAATCACATCAGCACCAAAATCCGCCAATGTTTTAGCGGCGAATGGCCCAGCAATTAACTGCCCCATTTCGATCACTTTTAATTTTGCCAATGGCTCCATGAAATCTCCTGCATTTGCTTTGACACCAATTTACCCTTCTTGATAGTGGCTGAAAATTGCTATTTACAGGGGTATGCTTCTCATTCTGCGAAGGTATAGGTAAAATAAATCGATGAAATCCTCGCTAAACCACGCCAGAGTGGACTTTGTTACTCTCCAACTATTTTGTTCAATTGTGCAGTCTGGCAGCATTACCAAGGGTGCCAAAGAGTGCAATTTAGCCATGTCAGCCGCCAGCAGACGCCATTTCTGAGTTTGAAGAAACGGCTGGCATGGCGCTACTGGATCGCACCGTCAAAGGGGTCACGCTGATACATGCTGGGCATGCCGTCATGCAACATGCTCTACGACTATTTCAGGGTTTTGAACAACTGAGCAATGAATTAGAGGAATACTCCAAAGGCGTAAAAGGGCATATGAGGCTACGGGCTATGGGCCAATATGTGCGCCTTAACAGAATTTTTACCATCAGCGCTTGCCAGTTTTTTTAAAGCCTTATCCAGAAATACAAGTAGAGGTGGAAGAGCAGATCAGCGGTGATATTGTGCGAGCCTTGATGGATGGAATAGCTGATATCGGCGTATTTGCTGAAGGCCCTATTACCAGTGGCTTAGATACACACATCATGGGGAGCGATCAATTGGTGATCGCCTGCAGCGGAGATCACCAATTAAGCAGCAGAAAAAAAATTTCGTTTGAAGAATGTCTTCAATATGATTTTGTGGGTCTCAATAGAGACAGCTCATTACTCGAGCTAACTTCGCGCAGCGCCGAGAAACTCGGCAAAAGAATGAACCTACGCATTCAGGCTCGAAGCTACGATGCGATGTGCCAGATGATTGCCGTCAACTTAGGCGTGGGGTATTGCCAATCCAGGCCTGCACCGCTCAAATCAAAGCCATGGGCTTAAAAGTGATTGGTCTGCAAGATGCCTGGGCAAAGCGCAACCTGCTTGTGGCCACTAAGGCCAACATCAACGACTCCCCAGCTACCGCCCTGCTGAGCCAGCATTTACTAGGGTAGTTAAGACCAAAATTCCTGAGTACTTTTCTCTGGCGCTAATTTGCATGACATCCTCCGCGGATAGGCATCAGATGAAAACATGACTATTATTTTTTTACTTCTCTCTCCAGCATTATTTGCATTATTTTGGATTGTCCGTTTTCAGATATGCGCTGCTCGTCGCAGACGATTGATCTACACCTATGGCATTGACTCCAAGAAACTCCGTAAATTAAGTTGTAAGGAGGTAACGCAACTGCGCAAGCGCATCGCAGTACTGGATGGCAAAAAAGATGCTTATGAACTTGAGGGGCTAGTTAAACATTATAGACCTTGAAACAATGATTACCAACCAACTGCGTTGACTTAAACCCAACTTAGATAATCACAAACAAAGAAAGGTATAAAAATGAAAATACTACTTCCAGTTGATGGCTCCAAATCCTCTTTAAATGCAGTCAAATATGTCGCTAAGCTTGCCAAAAACTCTCGTAGCCCGGCCAAGGTTACTTTAGTTAGTGTCCATGACGATATCGGCCTTAATCATCTCAAACAATTCGTATCCAAAAGCGTAGTTGACGACTATTTACGCGAGATCAGTGAAAAAAAATGAAAACCGGCGCACAAAGTTCTCGATGCCGCTGGAGTTAAACACAATATGGCTATTAAATGCGGACATATCGCTGAACAGATCATGAATTTGGCTAACAAAGACAAAGTGGATTTGATTGTTATGGGCGCCAAAGGACGCAGTGGCTTACTGGATCTTCTGGTTGGCTCTGTAGCGCAGCGTGTCTCCGGCTCTGCAAAACAACCTGTTTTATTGGTGAAGCAATCTCCCTTCGCCAATCAACAACAAAGAACGGCTGACTGAAAAGACCCTTACTTACAATGGTAAAAATAATTCCAAGTCGCTCTACTCTTGTTTTAATTGATTTACAAAGTCGATTCATGCCCTCAATTCACCAGGGTGATGAAGTTCTTAAACAATCCAACAAGATCTCTAAGCTAGCCAAACTTCTGCATGTACCTATCATTGGAACTGAGCAAAGCCCCAAAAGTCTCGATCACAAGACGGAAGAAATCGCGCGCTTTTGCCAAACCACCATATCAATCAAAAGAACATTTCGATGCTTGCCAGGACGGCTTGGTCAATGCGCTGTCCAAAAATAGAGAACACCTTATTCTTGCCGGATGTGAAGCCCATGTATGCGTTATGCAAACCGCTTTAGAACTGTTGCGGCAAGGTTTTAAGGTTTCCATTCTGGTGGATGCAATTGGCTCAAGAAGGCCTTTGGATCGAGATATCGCCCTTCATCGGCTTGGCTCATCTGGAGTATTCCTTCTAACGGTTGAGATGCTGGCATTTGAATCGTTAGAAACCGCAAAAAATGATTCTTTTAAGGCTGGACTCGAGATTATCAAGTCGTAAATATTGATTCTTGATTCTGGCTAATCCATCCAAACTGGATGCTTGTGCATCACTGCATTAAATAATTCAGATGCCAAATGTTGGTTTAGCCATCTCTTAATTGCTGGTATGGGTAGCCGCTCAAATCGTTTTGGATCAACCATGGAGAACTGTCTAATAAAAGGAAAGATTGCCACATCCACCCAGGTCATTTTGCTTCCAAGTAGATACTGAGCGTTTTGTAAGCTCTGCTGCATGGGCAGCAACATCACTTTAAGCGCCTCACTCAAAACCGCCTCTTGATCTAAGTTTGGATATCGATTCGGATACTTATATTGATCTAGCAAGATCTTAAATAGACCATCATTCTGATTAATCCAATTCTGGGCAATCACTTCATCCACATTGCCCAAACCAGCAGGATCAGAGTGCTCAATTGCCCAACGCATGATATCGACACTTTGCTCAAGAACAACATCGCCTATGCAAAGCACCGGCACAGTTCCCTTTGGGGATCGCGCAAGCATGGATTGGGGTTTATTGCGCAGGTCAATCTCACGATGCTCGACGTCAATCCCTGCGTATTTCAAGGCCATACGCGCTCGCATTGCATAAGGGCAGCGGCGATAGGAATACAAAATCATTGAAATGGCGCTTAAATAAACAAAATGTACCCACTTTAAATCCTCTTTAGCACCTTACAGTGGATTGCTCCAAAATTCTATGGAGTATCTCAAGATTGAGTAGAATAATTTTTCTATTCACACACAAGGATGCGCTAATGATTGCACAAAAAAACGAGGAATTCCCTCTCAATTACTAGCGGGAATCTTAATGATCGCACTAAGCCTGCCCGCTGTCGTACCAGCTGCTTTTGCTCAAAGTAGCGGCCAAGCCAAAGCAAGTAAGCAGTCCCGATCGCAATTAGAGAAGCGCTCGTTGCTCCAATCGCTTTGTATCCAGATTCATTAGTCTCGCAAATACTGATGGCCTCCACTTATCCTCTGGAGGTATCTGAGGCTACCAATTGGTTGCGCAATAACAGCACCATCAAGGGTGATGCGCTCAATAACGCCCTGCAACAACAAAACTGGGATCCAAGCGTGAAGTCTCTCGTTTCATTTCCACCAGTTTTGGAAATGGTGGGCTCGCAACGCAGCTGGACTCACAATTTGGGTAATGCTGTATTAGCCCAGCAATCAGATACGATGACTGCAATTCAAGCTTTGTGCGCCAAAGCCAAAAAAACTGGAGCGCTGCAATCGAACTCCCAAAAAACTGTCACAACCAAAGGAAGCGGCTCGTCTGAAACGATTGTGATTCAGCCGGCTAATCCACAAATAGTCTATGTGCCATCCTATAACCCAACCGTGGTCTATGGTGTCTGGCCTTATCCAGCATATCCACCAGTTGCTTACTATCCTCCGGGTTATGTAGCCGGCACCGCGCTACTCTCTTTTGGCGTGGGTATGGCAGTTGGCGCAGCACTATGGGGCGGCTGTCATTGGGGCGGCGGCTGGGGTGGTGGAAACTCACTCACTATCAATAACAATAACTTCCATAACTTCAACCGCAACACCAATAACAACTGGTCGAGTAATAGAAGCGGTTCAAATGAATGGAAGCCAGATACACAACGTCGCAATGCCAATATTGGTGGAGGTGGTACCAATCGAGATGCGGAGCGTGATCAACTACGCCAGAATCTTCAAAAAATAGCATCAACGGCAATGATCGCAACAATCTAGGTAGCTGCGACGGCGGACGCAACGGTGGAGATCGAAATCTAGGACAGAACGATCGCTCTGGTGACCGCAATCTAGGTAATCGCGATGATGGACGAAGCAACTTTAGAAATGACTCCAGCGGCTTTGGCGATGCCCGCGGCGCTAGATTTAACGGCGGCGGTGATCGCTTTGGCGGTGGCGGTGATCGCTTTGGCGGTGGCGGTGCCCGCTCAGGCGGCGACCACTTTGGTGGTGGCTTTAGAGGCAGACGCTAAGTCAAACATATTCAATTTAAAAAATTAAGGCCAATACGAAAGAACTATCATGAAAAAAATAAATCTTATTAACGACAATTACTAGCGCTGTTTTGGGCTTCTCAAGCCACTCTCAAGCAGCCAATATGATCAGCACACAAGAGCTATTGCAAGACTGTAAAGGTACGAATGGCACTTTTATTACCTGCGAAATTTATGGTCAAGCCGTCTACGATACTTATTTAGTCACGCGTAACCCTAAAGCAGCCCCTGAATTTATTTGTGTCAAGCAACCTGCACCAACCCGCAAAGAAGTGATACAAGAATTTGTTAGCTGGGCAGAAGCAAATACCAAGTATGCAACTGAACCAGCTGCAGATAGCGTTTTGCGTTTCTTGGCTGGCAAATTTCCATGCGGCAAATCACTCAGAAATAGCAGCAACGTGATGTAGCAATAAAGGCCGCCTTCGAGTGGCCTTTATTTTTTTAGAAGTACAGCTGGCAATTAATAATTTACTCTTTGCCAGCCGCTTGGACAGGCTTGAGTTTGTGGATAGTAAAGCCCGTTCTCAGGGCAATAAGCGGCAGTTTGAGTTGGCGGCAGATAAACGTATTGAGTGCCGTAATAAAGGGGTGCAGGTCTGTAATAGGCGTTTGCAATAGCAACTCCGACAACCGCGCCGACCGCGAAAGGCGCCCAGCCTCTATGCCAGCCACCACTATGACCACCATAGTAGTAACCACCCATCCAGCCATGAGCGCCAGCAGATGTAGCTGCGCCAGCGAACATAATAATTCTGCGTCCAAGCCCTAAGTTGCCTTTTTATGCCTACAGACATCAGAGCAATATTTCACCGCTTCCCAGTTTTTCGCCCAAGACTTTCTCCAGGTCATTTCTTTTGTACAAACGGCGCAAACTTTAGTCGGCAGAAAACTTTTATTACCTGTAAACGATGTTTTATTCATAGTGATTAAAGGTCGTTTAATCGATTCAAAATCTGTTGAGCATGCAGCGTAATCTCTTTTTGGTCCTCATCACTAATTCGCTTGAGATTGGCCGTCATTAACCTTGTTCTTGGACTAGTCTCAAATTGATCGCGATGCTTGATCAAAAAATTCCAATACAAATTCGTGATGGGGCAGGCATGCTCTCCATAGCGAACCTCGGGCTTGTATTTACAAGAGTCACAATAGTTACTCATGCGCTTGATATACGCGCCACTTGCAATATATGGCTTGCTAGTAAATCGACCACCGTTCGCAAATAAAGCCATCCCTGCCGTATTGGGTAGTTCAACCCATTCAATTGCGTCGACATCAATCGCCAAATACCACTCACAGACTTCCTGCGGCAATATTTCAGCCAATAGAGCAAAGTTGCCCGTCACCATTAAACGCTGAATATGATGCGCACATCCATATTGCAGTGTTTGACCAATCGCATCTTTCATACAAGACATCTGCGTCTGCCTAGTCCAATACCACTGAGGCAAGGAACGTTCGTGCTGATAGTAATTATCTTGTGCCATCTGCGGCATATCTAGGTAATACATGCCGCGGACAAACGTTGAAAGGTCTAAGGAGTACTTTTTCCACGCCACCAATACCGCGTCAACCACCTCGCGAGGGTTTAACAACTTGAGGTTTAATGCGCTCGACAAAATGGAGTGCCACCCAAACGGCGTATCTGTCCACATGGCGTCTTGATAAACACCAAAGTTTCTTAAGCGATATTCAACGAAATATTCCAAGGCTTGTATCGCTTGCTTTCTAGTGACAGGCCAATGAAACGCATCAAGAGAGCCAGGGTGATCTGGATAGACTTTTTGCACCAGGTCCAATACTTCTTGTGTAATAGCGTCAACTTCAAATGAGGCTGGAGCATCAATGATGCCGGGTCCTTTTTCGGAAAAGGTTTGCGATTATCTTGATCAAAATTCCACTGGCCGCCCTCGGGGTTGACTTCTTTATCAACCAACACGTTGTGCCTCTTACGCATCAAGCGATAGAAATACCACAACCTAAACTCTTTTTTGTTCTGAGCCCACTCAATAAACTCCCGATTCGGGCAATAGAAATGCTCATCTTCGCGCATATCTAAATCAATACTTAGCCCCTGCGCCAATTCCTCCAGCGCCCGCTTAAGACGCCATTCACCGGGTTCAATACAGACCACTCGCCCTACCTTCTTTTCCAAACTCTGCTCTTTGATGGCCTCGATGATCGGCAGTGGAGAATTTTGAATATAGACAAGCGGATACCCCTGTTTTTCAAGAGCGCATGCAAAGTGACGCATCGCCGATAAAAATAAAGCAATCTTGGCTTTATGAGACAAAACGTACTGCGCTTCATTAGCCGATTCAATCATGATGATTTCATCGGATTGCGGATTCAAATCGCGAAAAGCAGCACTCCGCAGATCAAGCTGATCGCCAAGAATCAGAATGAATCGCTCAGGCTGTTTCACTAGAGTTGTATGGGTAAGTTTTGACACTCGGCAAGTTTAAGACTTATTTACTAAACTAGCTTGAACCCATAACTTTGATTGGCCGCACACTCGAACCGATGACATGATTGGAAAAATTCGTCAAAAACTCATTGCCTTAGACCAACCGGTCTCGCAAAGACCTGTGGATGTCATTTGCGCAATCTGCGAACGACCCATTCCGGAATCGCAAAAGGATGCGCATCACCTCATTCCCAACTCCAAAGGTGGGAAAACAACGGCATATCTCCATCGCATTTGTCACAAGCAAATCCACGCCCTACTCACCGAGACGGAGTTAGCTCAGCAATACCCGCACCCTGAAATATTGAAGGAACATCCGAAGATGAAGAAATTTATTCGATGGGTTGAGAGTAAGCCAAACTCGTTTTACGAAAAGACTCGAAAGAGCGCTCGCCTAAAGTAAGCGAGTCTTTTGAAATTAATACTCTAAGTCCAAACTTTCGACGACAGCCGTTAAAGCGGTGACCGACACAAACGCTTTTGAATGCGCCCCTTGGGCATCCAAATCCTCCCAGTTAAATTCCAGAGAGAAATGAGCGGACTCCACAATCAACTCGTAGCTGATTGAAGGTTTATTGCCGTCCTCTTTCGATTCTTCGCTGACCGGAACCCTCAGTGACTCAATGGCGGCAATTAATGTACTGACCTCGTTGCCAGTGAGCTCTCGCGTACGCAGCACATCATCCGTGCGTTTAATGGAGATCTTAGAGACTTCGTCTATTGTGACTTCGTATTGATTTAAACCTAGATCTTCCCAAACAGTGAGCTCAAGAGCAATGGGATACGTTTTCATTAGTCCACCTCATCAACATGGGGTTCATCAAAGTGCGCTTTTTTAGGCTTGAGCTTTGCTTCCATCTGAACCCACTTGCTTTGGTGAATTCGATAGGAGCAATCTTCAGCATGATTTTCCAGCAAACCAAAAATGATAGTGGTTGGAATTTTGCAGTGCAGGCATCGATATGTATGTTGATGCTCTTCGCTCTTCTCTTGAGGGTAATCAATATAAAACGGCTTCATTACAAGCGCCCTCCATGCAGATCAAAGAATGCGTCCATATTACACCCGAGATCTCTTCAAGTGTGACCGAATTAGGGGCATTTACTAACCCTCTAACTCACCTTCCCATTTGGAGATAACGGCCGTCGCCAAGCCATTGCCCAGGACGTTCGTTGCGGAACGCGCCATATCCAGGAAGTGATCTACCCCCAGAATTAATAGAACACCTGCTTCCGGCAAGTTAAATTGCGACAAAGTCGCCGCAATCACCACTAAAGAGGCTCGTGGCACACCAGCTATTCCCTTGGATGTAATCATTAATACCAACAGCATTAATAGCTGTTGACTGAGTTCCATCTCGATACCATATACCTGCGCGATAAAGACTGCGGCAAAAGTGCAATACATCATGGAGCCATCCAAATTGAATGAATAGCCAACAGGTAAAACAAAAGAGGCGATTTTATTTTTGCAGCCAAAACGCTCAACCCTCTCCAATGTCATCGGATAGGCCGCCTCGGAGCTAGCAGTAGTGAAAGCGAGTAGCGCTGGCTCTCGCAGCATGCTTACTAAATGTAAAGTGCGCTTTTTCAATATCAACGCACTAATCAAAATAATCACTATCCAGAGAGCGAAAATTGACGCATAAAAGCTGAGCATAAATTTGCCGTAAGTCATCAAGATACCGATGCCATTCTCGGCAATAACGGCTGAGACAGCCGAAAATACGGCGACTGGTGCAAGCTTCATGACCGCTGTAGTAATTCTCAGCATGATGTGCGAGAGTATGTCGAGATTACGAATAAATTCATCGGCTCGCGATCCGATGCCGGCGACGCCAACGCCAAAGAAAAGAGCAAATACAACAATTTGCAATATCTCGTTTTTTGCCATTGCATCAAAGATGCTGACTGGGAAAATGTGTCGCACAAAGTCTGGCAGGTTCAAGCCATTTTTATTTAAGCCCGTACTCGCTGCAATCTCAGGCAAAGTTAACTCAACTCCAATGCCTGGCTGCAAAATATTGACCATCACCAATCCAAGCAACAGGGATACAAAAGACATAGAAATAAACCAGGCAAAGGTTTTTAAACCCACACGACTAATCGTTGAGGCATCCCCCATTTTGGCGATACCCACAACTAAGGTAGCGAATACCAATGGAGCAATAATCATTTTGATTAAACGCAAAAATACATCCGTCACAATGGAAATGTAGCGCACATACTGCTCGGGGAAAGTGGTTCCGGCACCATATAAATTCACTAAGTAGCCGGCCAGCACACCCAAGACCATTGCCCAAAAAATAAAGTTGGTTAGCTTTTTAGAATTCATGAATGGCCTATAGACAATTGAAATGCATCACGAGATTCTACTCAGTTATCGCCCTTCCCTAGTGAAAGTGCCGAGAGATTTTAGCTCTACTGTGGTTAGACTGAGTAAATCACTCACCTTCATGGCTCAAGACAATATGATTTGGTTAGGCTTGGCAACAGCCATTTTCCTGGGTGCACTAGTTTTTAGCCCTCCCCGCGCCTTCGGAAAGCCGCCCCTCACATGGCTGGCTCCGGTCGCCATCATCTTCCTCGTAGTTGCCTGGAATATTTCACCCACGCTACCTGGCCAGCCTCCCGGGAAGTTTTATGGCCTCATCTTTCACTTTTATGGCGCTTCCTTACTCACTGCCATGTTTGGACCAGCGATCGCCCTATCCATTCTTTTTCCCGTAGCCTTTTTTGGGATCTACCTCATTCAGGGTAGCTATGAAGCTGCCGCCCAACATTATTTAATGGTTTGCGTACTCACCACATTCTTCGCCTATATCTCCATACAAATTATTCAACGGTTTATCCCAAAGCATTTATTTGTTCTCATTTTGGGCAATGGCTATGTGACCACTTTTGTGAGCGTGATTTGCTCGGGCACCTTCTTACTTGTCCTTGTGCTGGTAATTGGTGAAGCAGGGCAATTAGATCTTGAAGGCTGGTTATTTGGCTCTTAATGATTATTGCATTTATGGAGGGCTCTTTATCTGGAATGCTTTTGGCGATTTTGCTGATTTTCAGACCGCATTGGGTATCCCCTTACAACGAAGAAATCTATATGAGTCGATAATGCTCAAGTCACATCCATCAACAGAAGAGCAACATGCTCCCTTGTATTGCATTAGAAACCAACCCCCACCCAACCGCTGCCATTATTTGGCTGCATGGCCTTGGTGCTGATGGCAATGATTTTGTGCCGATCGTCCCCGAACTAAAACTCACCGGATGCCCTAGAATTCGCTTCGTATTTCCGAGTGCGCCAAGCATGCCAGTTACCCTCAACGGCGGCTATGTAATGCCAGCCTGGTATGACATTATCGGCAGAAACCTCATGGATCAAGAAGACGCTGCTGGTATTCAGAAATCAGCTACAGCCATCATTAAGCTAATCAAAAAAAGAGGCTGATCGCGGATATCACAAGATTGTCTTGGCGGGCTTTTCACAGGGCTGCGCAATGGCGCTACATATTGGCTTGCGTTTTCCACACAAGCTGGCAGGCATCATCGCTTTATCAGGCTACCTACCCTTAGCAATGACCGCTAATATTGAAAAGCATTCGGCTAACTCAAGCACACCCATCTTTATGGCGCATGGCACTTTTGATCCCGTGGTGACATTTGATCGCGCTCAAGCATCTCATGTCATGCTAGAAACAATGGGTTCTCAGGTAGATTGGAATGAATATCCCATGGAGCACTCTGTCAATCATGAAGAGCTTATGGATATTTCTCGCTTTTTACAGCGAGTACTGACAACTACATAAGTCCATCTGCAATCAATTTAACGTCAGCAATCAGCAAAAAGAATTTCACTATACGGTAATACCCCTTCATTGAGATTCGCTTTGCCAAATAAAATCCAAAATAGACGCCAATAGGTACACAAGGCAATAGGATGATTGAGGTTGCTAATTGCCGGTAGTTAAGCAAGTCTAAATAAGCATAAGGACCTAACTTTCCAAAATTGATGATGGTAAAAAAGACACCCCAGGTCGATGTATAGACCATTGGCAACAGCTTTTCCCTCAGCATATAAACCGTAATTGGTGGACCGCCAATGTGGGCGACAAAGGAAGTAAATCCAAAGGATGAGGCGATCATTGTTTTAGTGTATCCCTGATTGTGGTTAAAACCAAAATCAATTAAAAGAAAAAGGCTCACATGGAGCCTTTTTTCCAGAGAGTTTTCCCTTAAAGCTTCTTACTAAAACTATATTTTGAAAAAGCTTGCTCAGCTACATTGAACCACTGAGCCTCCATGTTTCGGAATGCACGATAGTCTTCAAAAATCTTTTTAAACTGAGGATTTTTTGCAGACTCTTCCGCATAAGTTTCCTGGCTGGCCTTAAAGCAAGCATCCAAAACAGTGGTATTAAATTTACGCAGTACAGCACCATTTTGCAACAGTCGCTGCAATGCAGGCGGGTTAAGCGCATCGTACTTGGCGCACATATCGGTATGCGCCTCAAAACAGGCGGCCTCCCATGCAGCCTTATAAGCCGGCGGCAAAGAGTCCCACTGCTTCTTATTAACTAAAAATGAAAGCCCGGCTGCGCCCTCCCAGAAGGCTGGATAGTAATAATTCTTCGCTACTTTTGCTAAGCCTAATTTCTCATCATCATATGGACCAACAAATTCTGCGGCATCAATCGTGCCCTTTTCTAAGGCGGAATAAATCTCGCCCGCAGGTAGCTGCTGTGGAACCACACCGAGTTTTGAGAGCACCTGCCCCGCAAAACCAGCAATACGGAATTTCAGTCCTTTTAAATCCTCTGGTGATTTAATTTCTTTACGAAACCAGCCGCCCATTTGCGTACCAGTTTGGCCACCCAAAAAATTAACAATATTGTAACTAGCGTAGAGCTCACGCATCAACTTCATGCCGTTGCCATGAAGCATCCAAGCGGACTGTTGTCTAGCAGTCATTCCAAAAGGGACGGCAGTATCAAATATAAAAGCGCTGTTTTTACCCAAGTAGTAATAACTCGCCGTATACCCACACTCCACCGTACCGTTTTGCACCGCATCGAGTACTTGAAGCGCTGGGACCACCTCTCCAGCGGCAAATACTTTGACATTAAATTTGCCATCAGTTGCTTTACGTAGAGCGCTTGCAAATACTTCTGGCGTGCCAAATAAAGTATCTAATGATTTAGGGAAGCTGGATACCAAACGCCAGTTTAGGGTTGGTAAATTTTGCGCTATCGATGGGGCAGCTAACGCTGCGGCGCCAGCACCAATAGTGGCTTTCTTTAAAAATGAACGTCTTTGCATTACCGCTCTCCCCTTTAAAAAAATAGTAAGTTTGTATTTAGCTACTGCGTTTATTTTCCACCAACTGTCATGGAGCTCAACAGAATCGATCCTGTTTCCTTAGTGCCACGAATGAGTGTGTCGCTGCCGATGAGCTGAATATCCATCAACATGTCTCGCAAGTTGCCGGCAATTGTTACTTCCTCAACAGGATATTGAATTTCACCATTCTCCACCCAGTAACCAAATGCGCCGCGAGAGTAGTCGCCCGTGACGTAATTGACGCCCTGACCCATTAACTCAGTGACCAATAATCCAGTGCCCATTTCTTTTAATAAGGCAGGCAAACCCCCTTTTGGGGGTTTCTTACTCTTTAATGTGAGATGGTGTGAGCCTCCAGCATTACCGGTAGTTTGCATACCCAATTTACGAGCGGAATAAGTCGATAAAAAATATCCTTCCAGGATTCCCCTATCCACGACAGTACGGGCAGAGGTTTTGACACCCTCCTCGTCAAACGGTGCACTACCCATCATTGACCTCAAATGCGGCTCTTCAAACAAGCTGACATGCTTTGGCAATACCTGCTTACCTAAACTGTCGAACAGAAAACTAGAGCGACGATACAAGGCACCCCCTGATACAGCCTGCACCAAGCCGCCCAATAGACCAGCAGCTAAAGGCGCTTCAAAAATCACAGGGCAACGTCGTGTCGTTAATGACCTCGCCTTAAGACGCGACAGGGCTCGCTCTGCCGCATATTTCCCAATGGCGACAGGGTCAGCCAATTCCCCAGGAATGCGAGAACTGGAATACCAGTCATCGCGTTGCATATGCGCTTTCTTACCACCTTCGCTAGCAATTGGCGCGCAAGAAATATAGTGGCGAGAAAATGGATATCCGCCCATAAATCCATGTGTTGTCCCCATCATGAAATGCGCATGGTGCGCAGATACAGAAGCGCCATCACTATTCTGAATTTGCTTACTTACAGAAAATGCAGCGCCTTCGGCGCTTCGCGCGATTTCGATAGCGCCGGCCGCATCGATATTCCAAGGATGAAATAAATCGAGATCTAGTGGATTTTTTTCTAAGAGTTCAGCTTCAGCCGGTCCCGCGCAAATATCTTCCGCTGTATGTTGCGCAATGTGATAAGCGGCGTCTACCGTCGCCTTCAAAGATTCTTTCGAAAAGTCGCTCGTGCTGGCATTGCCTCGCTGATGCCCCAAAAACACAGTAACGCCTACCTGCTTATCTAGGCTTTGCTCAATGATCTCCACTTCGCCTTTGCGAACGGTAACCGAGAGGCCTTGCCCCTCAGAAATTTCAGCTACGGCATCTGAAGCACCCGTTCTTTTGGCCTCTTTGAGCATGAAATCGATGATTTCTTGAAACTGGTTAGATGTGTATGTAAACATACCCTAATAATAGCTAGAATAGAAACATGAAGCATACCGAAGCCCTAAACGAAACAGCCAAAATGAGGTCACAATCGGCCTCATTTCCATCTCAGATCGCGCCAGCAAGGGCGTCTACCAAGATGAAGGCATCCCTGCCCTACAAACCTGGTTGATGAAGGCGATTAGCAACCCCTGCGTATTTCATGAGCGCTTAATTGCTGATGAATCCGAGATCATTACTGAAACGATCGTAGAGCTGGTAGATGAGCTGGGCTGTGATCTGATGCTCACCACAGGCGGCACAGGCCTCTCAAAACAGGACGTCACTCCAGAAGCGACGCGCGACGCCAGCACCCGTGAAATGCCCGGTTTTGGCGAACAAATGCGCCAAATTAGCTTGAACTTTGTACCTACCGCAATTCTGTCGAGACAAACCGCCGTCCTTCGGGAGATTGATGGGCATGCCGCCCTAGTCATCAATTTTCCCGGACAACCTAAAGCGATTGCAGAAACACTCGAAGGCCTCAAAGATGAAGACCGCAAATCGATTGTTCCCGGTATTTATGCCGCCGTACCTTACTGCGTCGATTTAATTGGCGGCCCTTATATCGAGGCGAATGAGTCAGTCATTAAAGTCTTCAGACCCAAGAGTGCTATTAAAAAAATAAGTCAATGAAAAAAGGTCCGCATTGCGGACCTTTTTTCTTACCTCGTCAAACCAGTTAATCTCTTGTTACTTACTGCGGAAGCGGGACGATAAATTTCTCGCGATAATACTTCAACTCCTCAATCGATTCTTCAATATCTGCCAGAGCAGTGTGCGCCTGCTTCTTAGTAAAGCCTTTAACCAATTCCGGATGCCAGCGTTTGCACAACTCTTTTAGCGTCGATACATCGATATTTCGATAATGAAAGTAAGCCTCTAGCTTAGGCATGTACTTCGCCATAAAACGTCTATCCTGCCAAATCGTATTGTTACACATTGGAGCAATGCCAGGTTTAATGTATTTTTTTAAGAAGGCTATGCACTCCGCCTCGACAGTAGCCTCATCTTGAGTAGATGCCTTCACTTTATCTATCAAACCAGAGCGCCCATGAGTGCCTTTATTCCAGGCATCCATCGCGTCCAAAACCGCATCCTCTTGATGCACTACCCAAACGGGCGCCGTGGCGATGGTATTGAGATGGGCGTCCGTGACAATAATGGCAATCTCCAAAATCCGCTCATTCTCGGGATTGAGGCCTGACATCTCCATATCCACCCAAATGAGATGCTCATTGGCTGGCGCCGGTTTACGTTTTGGTACTGCCGAAGGGTTAATTTGCTCGCTCATATCTATAATGATCTCATGACATTCACAATTATTTTTCTAATCGCTTTTATCGCTAGTTTTAGCCTACGCCACTGGCTCTCTCAACGCCAAATTCGCTATGTAGCGCAACATCGAGATGCCGTTCCTGTGGATTTCGTTGAAAATGTAACTTTAGCTGAACATCAAAAAGCGGCTGACTACACTATCGCTAAATTACGACTTGGTATTTTAGAGAATGGAGTCAGCGCCGTTATTTTAATTGGCTTCACCTTATTGGGTGGACTTCAAATTCTGAATATGGCATTGCTGCAGCTCTTGGGTGAAGGCATTGACCAGCAGATCGCCTTATTGGTATCCATTGTGATCATCTCCGGGATACTAAATATTCCCTTCTCCTGGTACAAGCAATTCCACTTAGAGGAACGTTTTGGCTTTAATCGGATGGGCAAAAAACTCTTTTTCTCGGATATGTTTAAGGGCATGGCAGTTGGCGGCGCGATTGGCATTCCGCTACTCTGGGTGATTTTGACTTTAATGGCGAAGGCAGGTAATGTATGGTGGCTATGGGCATGGGCGGCTTTAACCGCGTTTAGTTTTCTTATGCAGTGGGTCTTTCCCGCTTTTATCGCCCCACTCTTTAATCAATTTCAAGCCCTAGAAGACGGGGCCTTAAAGACGCAAATTGAAGCACTACTCACACGCTGTGACTTTGCGAGCCAAGGGTTGTTCGTGATGGATGGCAGTAAGCGTAGCGCTCATGGCAATGCATTCTTTGCCGGCATGGGCAAAGCCAAACGCATTGTGTTTTTTGATACTTTGATTGAAAAGCTCAACCCAGGCGAAGTGGAGGCGGCCCTCGCCCATGAGCTGGGCCACTTCAAATGCAAACACATTCGCAAACGTCTCTTGGTTTCATTTGTATTGAGTTTTGCGATGTTCGCCCTCTTGGGCTGGATCAGCACTAAAGCCTGGTTCTATGACTTAGGCGTGATACCCAATCTCAACGGCTATAACGGCGGCCTCGCATTGGCGCTCTTTATGTTGGTATCACCAGTGTTTAGCTTCTTCTTTACACCTCTTTCTAGCCTAGCATCGCGCAAACATGAATATGAAGCCGATGACTTTGCCGCTGAAAAATCTTCTGCAAAGGATCTGATTACCGCGCTAGTAAAGCTGTATCAAGACAATGCTTCAACCCTAACGCCAGATCCGATCTATACCGCCTTCTATAGCTCGCATCCCCCTGCTCCATTGCGCATCGCCAACTTACAACGGTTTAGCTCCTAACGATGGAACAGTTTCATGCGCTACTGATTGCCTCCTATGGAAGGCATTATTTAGCGCAGCGTTTAATTACTGATGCCTGTGGTCATGACTCTCCTAGCGGCCCATTAATTCAAGTCAGCACGCCAGCCAAGCAACACATTGGTGCTGTGGGTGACCGCATGTTGTTGGAAATGACTTCAGCCGATCAAGCGCGCATTATTCAAATTGAGCCTCGCGAAAATTTACTCTATCGCTCGGATGCGGTTAAGAGCAAGTTGATCGCATCAAACGTGGATCAAATTCTGGTAGTGCTTGCAACACAACCCGCCTTCTCACCCGACCTGTTGGGTAGAGCGGTTGTAGCTGCCGAAGCCAATCAAATTGGCTTGCACATCTTGCTCAATAAATGCGATTTCAAAGATAATTTGGTGCAAGCGCGCAAAATCATTGAACCATATGCGCGCATGGGATACCAAGTAAGTGAAGTCTCCGCCAAATTTGACTCAGCCTCTATTGATGCATTGCGTCCCATCTTGCAAGGCAAGGTCTCTGTTTTTTTGGGCCAGTCTGGTATGGGCAAATCCAGCTTGCTCAATGCCTGGATTCCAAATGCCGCTGCGCTAACTCAAGAATATTCCGTGCGTTTAGATACCGGCAAGCACACTACTACTGCCTGTCGTTACTTTGAACTACCAGAAACTTGGGGTAGAGGTGAAACTGGTAAGCTTGGCGCACTGATCGACTCTCCAGGCTTTCAGGAGTTTGGTTTAGCCCACATGTCAGTCAGCGAATTGCAGCATGCGTTTAGAGAATTCAAAGACCTACTCGGTAAATGTCGCTTTCATAACTGCGCCCATTTATCTGAGCCTGATTGCGCGGTACGAGAAGCGGTAGACAGAAATGAAATAGCGCCAGAAAGACTGGCGCTATTTAGACAGCTGCATTCGGCTTCAAAAACAGCCGATGTGCAAATTCAGGGAATTAGCCAAGCCAAAGAGCGATGGTCAGCATTAGCAACAACGCCATCCAAGCAATAACCAAGCGCCATACCAACCCTACCGCGGAACGCATAGTGCGCTCAGTGGGCTCAAGACCCACCTCATACACTACTGGCTCACCCGCTTCAGCCATACGCAATGCCTCATCACTGTCAGGCTCGCTCATAGGTGCACCCAGGCGAACGCCTAGCGCGCCACTGCCGGCTGCCAAAATGACTGCTGATAATGCATAAGACCATTTTTGCGTGAGGTAACGCCAGCCATATACTGCGCCTTCGAAGTTACCCACAATTGCAAAGCCCATGGCGGTAATGCGAGCGGGAACCCAATCCAACACGTAGAAGAAATGACGAGCAGATTCACTTAAGCTGAAATCCCCGCGATCAGACCAGCGCTGCGCAGCGATATCCGCCAAGCGATAAAGCACAACGCCTGCAGGACCCATTGGCATCATGAACCAGAACAGTACGCCAAAGACATGATGATGCGAACCAATAATGGCGCGCTCCAAGGCCAATGAAATCACTTCCGTCTCAGTTAAATTAGATGCATCTAATTCAGGACCATACCACTCACCCAACGCTGCACGAGCGGCAGGCAAGTCATGCGCCTCTATCGCCTCATGTACCACGGTAAACGAATGACTGAACTGACGAAAGCCAAAAAATAAATACACAATGACGATGTTCCAGATGAAACCCAAGATAGGAAACGTCACCATACAGGTAACGTAGACAATGAAGACTAAAAAGGTTGGCAGTATGAACACCACCATGCAGGCCATGCGAGCGCCGACAGGACTTGCACCCTCCTCAGACTTGCCACCGAACTCAGCGGCGACCCAATCTAACCAGCGAGCACAGATACGCGCAATCCAATGGTTTGACGTCACCGGGCGATATTGCTCAGCAATGAGGGCGCAGAGAATAGAAAAGAAAGTCATACTTTTAATAAATGATAAAGGTTACACAACATTCCCGCAGTAGCACCCCAAATAAAGCGGTCCTCATAAGGCATTGAATGCAAACGTCGTCCACCCTGCTCACTTTGCCACAACCTCACTTGATGATTAGCGGGGTCTAACAAAAAAACTCAGGGGCACTTCAAAAACATCAGCCACTTCAAACTCATCCAAGACATATTCTGCCTGAGCCTGGACTAATCCTACTGCCGGAGTGACACTATAGCCAGAAACAGTTAAATACTGAGGTAAGTGACCAATAATCTCACCCGATCGGGATCGAGCCCAATTTCCTCCTGACTCTCACGTAAAGCAGGGTCATTAGGACTTTGATCTTTAGGATCCATCCGACCTCCGGTAAAACTAATCTGCCCAGCGTGATCACGTAAATGGTTCGTTCTTTGCGTTATTAATACCGATAAACCATCCTCTTTTCATAAAAGAGGAATGAGCACCGCTGTTTTAGTCACTTTTCCCGCAGCCTGTCGTTTGGCAATAATATCTGCCGCAATAACATGACGGTTCTCATCCGTAATTTCAGGTTGCCATTGTGGCAGCGCTTGGAGACGCGCTCTCAAACCCGCTGGCTCTAGGACTCTTTTGCTACCTTTTTTTC
The DNA here is from genome assembly GCF_900095215.1 of Polynucleobacter necessarius. NCBI lineage: Bacteria > Pseudomonadati > Pseudomonadota > Betaproteobacteria > Burkholderiales > Burkholderiaceae > Polynucleobacter > Polynucleobacter necessarius. The sequence continues at coordinate 1,189,077 of NZ_LT606949.1, forward strand.
ATCAGCGCATACCTGATGAATTGGAATTGCCTGCGCATCAAATCCGGGAGGTGCGGCAACATTGATTGCATCATCTTCAGGGCTTGGGGTCTTGGGCATGTTCATATTCTAAGGCAACAAAAAAGGCGACCGAGGCCGCCTGTTTTACTTCGATCCGATATTTATTCTGAGGCTGGAGCTGCTGCTGCAGTCTTACGTGCAGGCAATTTCTCTTTAATACGCGCAGACTTACCTGAACGATCGCGCAAGTAGTACAACTTCGCACGACGTACATCACCGCGACGCTTCACTTCAATACCAGCGATCAATGGTGAGTAAGTTTGAAACGTACGCTCTACGCCTTCGCCAGAAGAAATCTTGCGAACGATAAAGCTGGAATTGAGTCCGCGATTACGCTTAGCAATCACAACGCCTTCAAAGGCCTGGGCACGCTTACGTGTACCCTCAACTACGTTAACGCTAACAACTACAGTGTCGCCAGGAACAAAGCTTGGCAATACTTTATTAGCACTTAAGCGAATAATTTCTTCTTGCTCAATTTTTTCGATCAAATTCATTTTTAATCCTTAAACATCATATTAACGTTTAATCCCGAAACCGAAGTCAACGGACCTAATAGAGGATGCAGTTAAAACAATTTCACTAAACCAAAAACCAAACCACCCATTCACTTCCGCAACTACTAAAAGTATTTACAGCGAGCAAAGAAATTGTTCATCTTCTCGGGTTAGCAACCCTTTGGCTCTGGCCGATTCAATTAAGTCCGGTCTTAACCTGAACGTCAGCTCTAAAGACTTCTGCCGACGCCAATCCACTATTTTAGCGTGATGTCCGCCTAAAAGCACGTCTGGAACAGATAAATTTTCATATATTTCTGGACGGGTGTAGTGGGGATAGTCCAAAAGACCATTCATAAAGCTATCCTGAGTGGCTGATTCGCCATCTCCAAGAGCCCCTGGAATCAGCCTAATGACTGCATCCATCATCGCCATTGCAGGAATTTCACCACCAGAAAGCACAAAATCTCCAATAGAAAGCTGTAAATCCACGTTTCGCTCAACAAAACGCTGGTCGACAGCCTCATATCGACCACAAACAAAGCTTAAATTACCGTAATTGAGGATATCTGTCGCTATCTTCTGGGAAAATCGCTCTCCCTGTGGGGCTAGCAAGCAAATTGGCCCGCTTTCGATGCCTGCAGCTTGATGAGCTGACCGAATTCCGACAACCGTGTCCTCCAAGGGTTTGGCCATCATCACCATGCCAGGACCACCGCCATAGGCACGATCATCCACCGTTTTACGATGATCCGAACAAAAGTCTCGGGGATTCCAAAGATGCACGCTTGCCAAGGATTGCTCGCATGCTCGACCAGTAATGCCCCACTGCGTTACAGCGGAGAATATTTCTGGAAACAAGGTCACAACATCAAAGCGCATATCAGTCTCGATTTATTGCCAGTCGATGGTGATTGTTTTATTGGGCAGGTCGACGTTTTGCACCACTTCTTTTACAAAGGGCACTAAATATTGAATTGTCTTTGTTTGCGCATCACCAATCGCAATCACGCCATGTGCGCCATTTTCAGTAACGTCAATCACATCACCTAAGATTTCATCTTGCAGATTGATTGCTTTGCATCCAATGAGATCTACCCAGTAATAAGAATCCGCATCCGCCTTTGGAAAGGCATCGCGCGCAACCAGAATACGAGCTCCCTTTAATGCAAGCGCTTGATCGCGATCGGTAATGCCGTCCAATGCGAGCACCACATTTCCACTATGCATCTTGGCGCTCTTGACTTTGTATTGCGTCAATGAAGCTTGTTCTGTAGACACAGCAACGCCAGAATCCCTACGCGGAATAAGAGATAACCAAACCAATTTAGAAGAAAGAAGTGCTACAGGTTCTGAAGAGTGAGGTCTTACCTTCACTTGACCCTGCAAACCTTGCGCCTCAGAGATGGCGCCAAGTTCAATTAAATCATTTAAGGAAGGCGTACTCATTTGCAAGACACCTTATTTTCCCAAAATAGCACTACAAGACATTCTGCCACTAAAAACTCCACCGCAACGATGAAGTTTGTAGCAAAAGAATATTAAACAGCTGGATTGTTTTTAATCAAACGCACTACCGTTGGGGAGATTTGCGCACCAACACCAGTCCAGTAAGTCAAACGATCTTGAGCAATACGCATTGCTTGTTCAGTAGCCGCTGCTTGTGGATTGAAATACCCAATACGCTCGATAAAGTTCGAGTCACGACGGTTGCGCTTATCAGTAGCAACGATGCTGTAAAAAGGGCGCTTCTTAGAACCGCCGCGTGCCAGTCGAATGACGACCATACTTATTCCTTAAAATCTAAAATGAAAACAGGTTAATTACAACCCAATGAAATTTCTACAAAAAAACTTTGGGCTCCAGTTCACCAAATACACAGATACGGTGGAGCGGAAAATCTCATATTTTACACGAAAACCCCTACTTTTTCCACCTATTTACGCAGACAAGACAGTAAAATAGAATGCGGGCAAAGATAAACAATATATTAAAAACAATAACTTAGACAAATATGATCGCTAAATCCAGTCATTCGAACTACATTAGAAGCCATATAAATAAGCTCTTTCCGCTAATTGCTTGTCTTGGCCTGGGGCTTTTAGGGGGCTGCGCTAACGTGATACCCCCTTGTGGAGCCAAAATCAGCCCTCCAAGCAGCGAACTCAAAAACACTAAATGGGAACTCACTCGCTGGAATCTACCCCCCAACAGCAATGGAGAGGTGCGTACCCGCCAGATTCCCCAGGGTGATGCCAGCAACCCCATTCAAATTATTTTTGACGCCAATGGTCAGCGTGTCAGCGGCTCTACAGGATGCAATCGTTTTACCGCCACACTCGATGAAGACGCTCGCGGCTTCTCTCTCAAACAAATCGCGAGCACTAAGATGGCTTGTAGCCCGCAACGCATGGAACTGGAGAATGACTTTCTCTATGAACTCAATGACTATCGCAGCATTGTGCGCAATGGCGATCAATTGCTCATGATTGGCACTGATCGCGAAGTACTCCGCTTTACACAAAAACAAAATAAATAAGCATCAAAAATTTACAGAAACATTCATGAAAAAATCCAAACTTCTTTTTTGCGCACTCGGACTACTCTTACCTGGAAGTGGCCTCCACTGCTTTTACCTGCAAGGACTAAAATCTTTTTGGGCATGGGTTCAGTTATTTTCTTTAATTGGTGGCGCAGCGGGCTGGGTGATCCTAAAAGACGCTCATTTTCATTCGGCTCCAGGATGGGTGCTTATTACCTTTGGCTTCATCGCCATTGAAGCGAGCTGGTTAACTACGATTGCATATGGCTTACGTCTAGATGAAAAGTGGGATGCGCAATTTAATCCCGGCATTGAGGAGCATCGTCGCAGCCGCTCGGGTTGGCTAGAAATATTGACCGTCATCTTCTCCCTGGTCTTTGGCGCAGGTGTGATGATGACTTTTTTAGCCGTATCTTTTGAGCAATTTTTTATTTCTCAAATCCACGAAGCAAAAAAGCTATCCCAATAATTGCAGATAGCTTTGTTTTTGCGCGAACCGCTCTCTTAGTGGCGGTTTTTTATTTTCTTTTAGATTGTTTAGAACTGCTCTACTTCTAAGGCATTAGTAGAGTGACCGCTTTCTACAATGGATGTAGCCAAGGCTTGTGCTTGCGGCATTAAATTCTCCGCGAAGAAACGCGCCGTAGCAATCTTTGCGTTATAGAAACGAGGGTCGCCATCACGCAAACGTTCCGCAGCCAAAAGCGCTCTAGCCATTTGCCAGCCACCCAATACCAAGCCCGACAAACGGAGGTAAGCAAAGCTACCAGCGTAAACCGACTTCGTGTCGGTCTTTGCATTTGCAACAATGTAGGCAGCTGCCTGATCAAATGCCGCGCGAGCTAAAGTAAGCTGCTTCAACACGGCTTGAGCATCAGCCGAACCACTTGCCGCCAAATCTTTTTCTGTAGCGGCAATTTTCTGAGACCACTCTTTCGCAATAGCGCCACCATCGCGCACTGTTTTTCTACCCACCAAGTCGTTTGTCTGAATCGCGGTAGTACCTTCGTAAATTGTCAGGATACGAGCATCGCGATAGTGTTGTGCGGCGCCAGTTTCCTCAATAAAGCCCATGCCACCATGGACTTGAACACCTAGGCTAGCAACTTCAATAGACATCTCTGTAGAGAAGCATTGGACAATCGACACTAAAAATTCATAAATAGCCTGGTTGGCTTTGCGTACAGCCTCATCTGGAGCTGCATGCTGCGCATCATAAGCAGATGCGGCATAGAAGCCAATGCGCGTGATGACTCGGTATAGGCGCGCATTGTCATGAGCATGCGCTTCACATCTGGCTGATGAATAATTGCCACAGGCCTAGGAGAACCAGCTAAGTCACGACTTTGGACGCGATCTTTAGCGTATTGCACTGCTTTTTGATATGCGCGCTCAGCCACCGCTACACCCTGCATGCCAACCGCAAAGCGCGCGGCATTCATCATCACAAACACGTATTCAAGGCCACGGTTTTCTTCGCCAACTAAGTATCCAATCGCGCCACCGTGATCACCAAACTGCAACACCGCTGTTGGACTCGCTTTAATACCAAGCTTATGCTCAATCGAAACGCAATGCACATCATTACGCTCACCTAATGAACCATCAGCATTGACCAAGAACTTCGGCACCACAAATAAAGAAATCCCCTTCACGCCTTCAGGCGCATCAGGCGTTCTTGCTAACGCCAAATGGCCAATATTTTTGGCCATATCGTGCTCACCGTAAGTGATGAAGATTTTGATGCCAAAAATTTTATAAGTGCCATCGCCTTCCGGAACCGCGCGAGAACGCACCATTGACAGGGCTGAGCCGGCCTGTGGCTCGGTGAGGTTCATCGTTCCAGTCCACTCACCAGCAAGCATCTTCGGAACGTATTGCTCCTGCAGCTCTGGGCTCGCGGCCGTCAACAAGGCTTCAATAGCGCCATCAGTGAGCAATGGGCAGAGTGCAAAAGAAAGATTGGCGGCATTGACCATCTCTAAACAAGCAGTTGAGATGAGTTTTGGCAAACCTTGTCCACCAAACTCCGCCGGATGAATCGCGCCTTGCCAGCCTGCAGCAGCGTATTGCTCAAACGCGTTCTTAAACCCTGGGTAGTAGTCACTACACCATCCTTCAATGAGCTAGGGTTTTGATCTCCCGCCCAATTGAGAGGCGCCACTACATCCTGATTGAATTTCGCGGACTCTTCCAAAATAGCTGGCGCCAAATCTACGTCCGCTCCTGCGTCAGGATAAGACGGATAAGCAACGACATCCGATAGCCCAGCTAGTTCATTCATGACAAACAACATATCTTTCACTGGCGCTACGTATGGCATTACAACTCCTTGTAATTCAAATTCAATAATTCAAATAAATATTCTGGCGATACAAAATACCGCTTAACCCAGGGCTTTTGTCAGCTCTGGCACAGCGGTATTCAGATCGGCTACCAAGCCATAATCGGCAACGCCAAAAATTGGCGCTTCCGGATCCTTATTGATGGCAACGATCACCTTAGCATCTTTCATGCCCGCCAAATGCTGAATAGCGCCAGAGATACCAACGGCGATATAAAGTTGCGGAGCCACAATCTTGCCAGTCTGACCTACTTGATAGTCGTTTGGAACATAGCCTGCATCAACTGCTGCGCGAGAAGCCCCCAACGCCGCACCAAGTTTGTCGGCCAATGGGGTAATGATTTCTTGATACTTCTCACCAGATCCCACTCCCCGACCACCAGAGACAATGATCTTGGCCGCAGTCAGTTCTGGACGATCAGACTTGGTGAGTTCACGACCCACAAAGGATGATTGCGCCTTGCTATCAGCAGCGGCAGCTTGCTCAACAGCAGCTGAACCGCCAGTGGCAGCTGCAGGATCAAAGCCAGTGGTGCGCACAGTAATCACTTTAATTGGATCGGCTGATTGCACGGTAGCAATCGCATTGCCCGCATAAATTGGACGCTCAAAAGTATCAGCCGAGACTACCTTAGTAATATCGGATAGCTGGGCAACATCTAACTTAGCTGCGACGCGTGGCAATACATTCTTACCGTTAGCAGTTGCTGGGGCCAAGACGTGACTATAGTTGCTTGCAATCGCGAGGATTTGCGCAGCCAAAGGTTCGGCCAATTGATCAGCCAGATTTGCCGCATCAACCTGAATCACTTTACGAACGCCAGGAATTTGAGCGGCCGCAGATGCAGCGGCATCAGACTGATTGCCAGCTACTAAAACGTCAACTTCTGGTGAGCACTGCAAAGCAGCTGCTACCGCATTTAAAGTTGCAGCTTTTAAGGATTGATTATCGTGTTCGGCAAGAACTAGCGCCGCCATTTAGATCACCTTCGCTTCATGTTTAAGTTTTTCTACCAGAGCTGCTACATCAGCAACCATCACCCCTGCGGAGCGCTTAGGCGGCTCTTCTACTTTAAGTATTTTGAGGCGTGGGGCAATATCCACACCCAACTTTTCAAGCTTCACGATATCAATTGCCTTTTGCTTGGCCTTCATGATATTCGGCAAAGTCACGTAGCGTGGCTCATTCAAACGCAAGTCAGTCGTAATAACTGCAGGCAATGAAAGCGCAATTGTTTCTAGGCCACCATCGACTTCACGAGTCACGGTAGCTTTACCATCAGCAACAACCACTTTAGACGCAAAAGTTGCCTGAGGGATATCTAACAAACTAGCCAGCATCTGACCTGTTTGATTGCTATCGTCATCAATCGCTTGTTTACCTAAAATAATGATCTGCACCTGTTCTTTTTCAGAGAGTGCCTTGAGAATCTTCGCTACAGCTAAAGGCTGCAAGTCGGCATCTGTTTCAACCAGGATGGCACGGTCTGCACCAATAGCCAAGGCAGTACGGAGAGTTTCTTGACACTGGATTGCACCAGCACTCACGACAACCACTTCAGTGGCAACGCCAGCCTCTTTTAAGCGCACCGCCTCTTCAACAGCAATCTCGTCAAAAGGATTCATACTCATTTTGACGTTAGCCAAATCCACACCGGAGTTATCCGACTTCACTCGAATTTTGACGTTGTAATCGACAACGCGTTTTACAACTACTAAGATTTTCATTGGGAATTCTCAATAATAGTTAACGATTTATTTTATCCGCCCCGCAGACTAAGTTCTAGACATCAATAGCGGTGGCAGAGCCAGCCTGCTTGCGCAACTCAAACTTCTGAAGCTTGCCAGTGGAGGTCTTCGGCAACTCGCAGAACACAATCGCTCTAGGAACCTTAACGCCAGCCAAATGCTGCTTGCAATGGGCAATAATTTCCTCGGGAGTGACCTCTGAACCAGGCTTGATTGCCAGGAAGGCGCAAGGGGTTCCCCCCCCACTTCGGATCTGGCCTAGCAACCACTGCGGCGGCATTGACTGCCGGGTGACGGTAGAGGACATCCTCCACCTCAACATAGGAAATATTTCCCCCGCCAGAAATAATGATGTCTTTACTACGGTCTTTCATTTTGACGTAGCCATCTGGATTCATGACAGCCAAGTCACCAGAATGGAACCAACCCCCTTCAAATGCTTCTTTGGTTGCCTTCTCGTTTTTTAAATAACCCTTCATGGCGATATTGCCCTTGAACATAATTTCGCCCATGGTTTCACCATCCGCCGGAACCGGTTTCATCGTTTCTGGATCCAGAACTGCGATTGCTTGTTGCATGTGATAACGCACACCTTGACGCGCATTTAAACGAGCGCGTTCGCCGATATCTAAATCATTCTACTCGTCTTGCTTAACGCACACAGATGCCGGTCCATATACCTCGGTCAATCCATACACCTGAGTTAAGTCAAAACCTAACTTTTCCATGCCTTCAATAATCGACGCAGGAGGTGCTGCGCCAGCAATTAAACCTTGAACACCGGTTGGTACACCGGCCTTTAATTCATCTGGCGCGTTGACCAAGAGGTTATGAACAATAGGGGCAGCGCAATAGTGACGCCATGGTCTTTAATGGCTGCAAAAATATGTTGTGCATCCACGCGACGCAACCACACGTTCACACCGGCGCGCGCAGCAATCGTCCACGGGAAACACCAACCATTGCAATGAAACATCGGAAGGGTTCAAAGGTATACAGGGTGTTTATTGATATCCCAATCCAAGACATTCGATACCGCGTTGATTGCGGCGCCACGGTGGTGATACACAACCCCCTTAGGATTACCAGTAGTGCCTGAGGTGTAATTCAAGTAAATCGCCTGCCATTCATCGGCAGGCACTTGCCACGCAAATTGAGGGTCACCTGCAGAGAGTAATTTTTCATCAGTGAGAGTGCCTAACTTTTCACCGGGCACATCAAACTCTTTTTCTTCAACGTCAATCACCAAGAAGGCACGACCGGATTCTTTTTGAGCAATCTCCAGCGCTTTTTTCATCACAGCCGAAAACTCTGGATCCACAATCACCCCTTTTGCTGCACCATGATTGAGCATGAATGCGATTAACTCAGCATCTAAACGGGTGTCAAGGGCATTCAATACCGCGCCCGCCATAGGAATACCAAAGTGCGCCTCTACCATTGGAGAGGTGTTTGGCAACATAACCGCTACCGTATCACCTAAGCCAATCCCGTGTTTTTGCAAGGCACTTGCCAAACGACGGCAACGCTCATAAGTTTGCTTCCAGGTCTGACGCAACTTCCCATGAATGATCGCCGTTTTATTCGGATAAATTTCCGCCGAGCGCTCTAAAAAAAGTAATGGGGTGATTGGGGTGTAGTTGGCTGGATTGCGATCCAAACCCTGTTCATAAATATTTGCCATTTTCAGCTTTCGATTTCGTTTTACTAATTTACATTCACTATATTAAATATCGGCCAAGGCCTTAATGTGAGCCACCACACTGCGACCTAAGGCGGAAAGGTTATAACCACCTTCTAAGCAGCTCACGATTCGACCTTGCGCGTAGTCATTAGCGATTTCTTTTAAGCGCTTAGTTATCCAGACATAGTCATCCTCAACCAGGCCCATTTGACCCAGACCGTCTTCGCGGTGCGCATCAAAGCCCGCTGAAATAATAACAAGCTCTGGCTCAAAAGTACGCAACGCTGGCAACCATCTCTCTTCCACAATCGAACGTACTACATCACCGCGTGTCGCCGCAGGCAGAGGCACGTTTACCATATTATTGACGTGATCAAGGCCGCTATAGGGGTAAACAGGATGTTGGAAGAAGCTGCACATTAAAACATTGGGGTCATTGAAAAAAGCGGCCTCCGTTCCATTGCCATGATGGACATCAAAATCAATAATAGCTACGCGCTCGATGCCACGCATTTCCATCGCATAACGGGCTGCAATAGCTACGTTGTCGAACAAACAAAATCCCATAGAGCGAGTTGGCTCTGCGTGATGTCCTGGCGGCCTTACCGCGCAAAAGACATTTTCAACCCCAGCCTTCATTACAGCATCTACACTCGCAATGGCCGCACCTGCTGCTCGTAATTAAGCTCTATAGGTATGGGGTTCATGATGGTGTCACCATCCAGCATGAAATAACCGCTCTCAGGGGCGCGATCTCGCACGAATGACACGTGGTCTGGACTATGCACTAACTCCAGTTGATCCTCAGTTGCCAAGGGGGCGTTCAAATGATGTAAAAATCGGTCAACGCCGCTGCGGATCAACTGATCATTGATCGCCTGAATTCGTTCTGGACATTCTGGATGATGGCTACCCATCTCATGTTTCAACAAGTCCGGATGAGTTATGTATCCTGTTGTCATTACTCAAAAATCCTCAATAGCAAATTTGTAATTTTTATAATCTAATAAAACGTGCTCAACTTTCGAAAATCCAACCCCTGCCAGATGAACTTTCGCATCTCCTGCTTACTCTTTGCTCTTTTGTTAGCGGGTTGCTCTAGCAACCCCACACAGCCAACCCAATCGCAACAGTCCATCGTAAACCAGACGGATGATGCGGTCACCGAGGCGCGTTTTAGCCAAAACCTCAACGCACTACTAGGGGCAGTCTCCCAAACCCAAGAAATCCCCCTCCCAACCCTAGAAATCGGCTTTCTAGATGCTAAAACGATTCCATCTATTCGCAAATTGGTATTACCCCCATCGGGGACGTTTAAGAAGAACTGGATGGCTTATCGTAAGCGCTTTATTGAACCCGTTCGCCTAAAGGCTGGTAGGGCATTTTGGGAGCAAAACCAGGCCTTTTTGAGCCAAGTGGAGCAAGACTCGGGGGTGCCTGCCGAAATTATTGTGGCCATTATTGGTATTGAGACCATCTATGGACGCCAAACAGGCAACTTTAGAGTGAAGGACGCACTCTCCACCCTTGCCTTTAGCTATCCAGAAACCCCCAATAAATCAGCACGGAAACAACTCTTTAAAGATCAACTCAAAGAACTGATTCTGATGTGCTGGACAGAGGCTGGCGGCAAGCTGCCTGCGAAAAACAGTAGTCAAGGCGTGAATAGCGCCCGATTTAGCGCATGCTTAAACCAAAACAGCTCTTACGCTGGCGCCATCGGACTGCCGCAATTCATGCCCAGCAGCATACGGAGCTTTGCGATCGACGGAGATGATGACGGGCAAATTGATCTCAAACAAAGCCCTAAAGATGCTATTGCCAGCGTTGCCAATTTCATGAAAAAACATGGTTGGCAAACTGGGATGCCGATTTCCTTTCCGGTTCATGTCAGTGGCATCAATGCTGCAAAAGCACTGGCTGATGGTGAACCTCAAGTGAAATTTACTGTTCAAGAGCTCATTGATCAAGGCATCTTGACCAAGCAACAAGGCAATCTACAGAGTGGTGGTGTAGAGCCTCAGAGCAAAGCATTTATTATTGACCTT